>NZ_PJME01000017.1 GCF_002954775.1 Streptomyces geranii | reverse complement strand
CACCCCCGCCTTGCCCACCCACCCAGGGGGGTCTGGGGGCGCAGCCCCCAGGGATGGGACGGGTAGGGGCGGCGGGGGCGAAGAAAATCCGACCGGCACCCCCGCCTTGCCCACCCACCTACCCGAGGCCTAGCGACCGCGACGTCCGCCCCGACGCCTCGTCGATCTCGTCGTGGGCCTTGGTCAGCAGCCTCATCGCCAGTTCGTTGAGAGCACGCGCCCCGGCGATCTCCTCACCGACCCGCGGCTGGTTCTCGTCGGAGCGATGCCGACTGGCGTACCCGTGGGCCCGTATCTCACTCCCGTCCGCAAGCCGTACGAGCGCCGCCGCCCGCGTACGCTGCTCGTCCTCCTCGAACTCCAGCTCGACATGCCATCCCACTGCGGTGTGCGTCATGACGATCACCTCCGGTACCGGTGCCGCTGATTCCAGGGTGCTCCCGCCCACCCCCGCACGCACGCCCGTTGTGTGACATTCGTCGCGATGACCCTGTTTACGGTGTCCTCAGACCTCCCACCGTGCTCTGCTGAAAGCTTCCCGCGAACGTCCCGCACCGACGCGAAGGAGTTGTCGTGCCCCATACCTCGTGCCGCCCCCGTCCCCACGGCAGCCGTTAACGAGCCCCGGGCACGTACCGACCATGCGCTGCTGTCTCCCCGCTCCCCTGGCCGCCCTGGCGGCGTTCCCCTCCCCGCGCGACCTGGCCCGCTCCGGCGCGCTGCTGACGCCCGCCGTCCTCCGCTCCGCGCTCGCCGCGCGCCGGGAGCGCCGGACCCACCCCGACACGGTGACGGCCCTCAACCTGGAGCTGGTCACGCTCACCGAGGACCGCGCCGTCATCACCTGGTACACGGCCGTGCCCGGCACCGACGACGGCTTCGGCCACCTGGTCCCGGCGGTCACCGAGGGCGAGGTGGTGTACGGCACCCACCCCGCCCACCTCGACCGTACGGCATCGGAGGACCACCCGACCGCCCACCACTACGTGGAGCTGACGGACCTGGAGCCGGGCCAGACCTACTACTACCGGGCCCGTTCGCGGGGCAGGGCGGCCACCCCGACCCCGCTGCACCTGGTGCGCGGCAACGCGGTGGGCACGTCCCTGCACGGCCTGGGCTCGCACGGCGGCCCGTACTCCTTCACGACCCCGCAGCCACCCCCCGGCCGCCACCTCCTCTCCATCGCCCTCTGCAACGACCTGCACCTCGGCGAGACGACAGCGGGCCTGGTGGCGGGCGTACCGATGCTGCGCGGGGTCTCGCAGCACCCCGGCCTGGACCCGTACCCGGAGATCATGAGCCGAGCGATGGTCGAGGAGGCCCACCGACGCGGAGCGGACGTACTTCTCGCCGCCGGTGACATCTCGGCGGCCGGCGCGGCCCGGGACCTGGCCGAGGCCCGCCGCATCCTGGACGGCTTCGGCACCCACGGACGGGACTACTTCGTCGTACGAGGCAACCACGACCGCCCCCGGAACCCCGACGACGACGCCTTCCGCGACGGCTTCCTGGACGGCTCCGGCGGCCCCGGCTACTTCGCGCGCGACCTGGGCGGCCTGCGCCTGATCGGCCTGGACACCTACGAGAAGAACGGCAACGGCGGCGACGCGGGCGGCCTGAGCGCGGAGCAACTGGCATGGTTCCAGGCCCGGTTGAGTTCGGACCGCGACCAACCGACGATCGTCTTCGGCCACCACCCCCTCACCACAAGGGACTCGGTGTTCCCGATGGGCCGAGGCCAGCGCCTGGACCGCGCCCAGGCCCGCTCGATCGTCGAGTCGTACGCCGCCGCCCCGGGCGTCTTCCTGCACCACGCGGGCCACACGCACCGCAACAAGCGCACGGCTCTGACGAGCGCGCCGCACGTCACCCAGCAGGAGGTCAGCGCGGTCAAGGACTACCCGGGCGGCTTCTGCCTCCTGCGCATCCACACCGGCGGCTACGCCCTCAACTACTACAAGAACAGCAGCGTCCCGGCCCGAGCCTGGGTCGAGCGCAGCCGCCGTACGGCAGGAGGCCTGTGGCCCCACCACGCCTTCGGCCGCGCGGTGACCGACCGCAACAGCATGCGCCTGCACGACCTGTCGGGCGTACGTGCTTACATGCCCGCGTGACAGCGAACACCCCTGCGAAAGCAGCCCGGTTCCGTATCCGCCCCCGCACGGAAGCCGACCTCGACGCGTGCGTACGAGTACTGGCGACGGTCCACGAGCGGAACGCGTACCCCGTCAACTGGCCGACGGACCCGCCCGGTTGGCTGACCCCGGACGCGCTGCTCGCGGCGTGGGTGGCGGAGGGGGAGAACGGCGAGAGCGGTGAGGGAATCCTCGGCCACATCGTCCTGTCCCGCAGCGGGGAGGGTGACGCGGCGGCGGCCCTGTGGACCGGGGGCCCGACGGCCGTGGTCAATCGCCTGTACGTCGATCCGGCGGCCCGGGGCCGAGGGGTCGGCGCGGCGCTGCTGGCCCGGGCGGTGACGGAGGCCGGCTCTCGTTCCCTGCACCCGGTGCTGGACGTGGCGTCGACGGACACAGCGGCGGCGGCCCTGTACGAGCGCCAGAGCTGGACGCTGCTGGCGGAGGTGGAGCAGGAGTGGGGCCCGGACCAGCGGGTGAAGGTCCGCTGCTACACGGCGCCGACGTGACCTCTCCGTCAGCGGGTTCCCCTACCCCGTGTGCAGCATCAGCCCGATCCCGATGACGAGGAGCCCGGCGGCGGCGACACGGGGCGCCCCGAACCGTTCCTTGAAGAAGACGGCTCCGATGCCCGCGCCGACGATGATCGAGGACTCGCGGAGGGCGGCGACGGGGGCGAGTTCGGCGCGGGTCTGCGCCCACAGCACGAGCCCGTAGGCGGCGACGGAGAGGGCGGCGCCGAGCAGCCCGACGGCGGCGAACGGCCTTACCGTGGCGAGGAATTGCCCCCGCCAGCGGTAGAGGGCGTAGGCAGGGATGGCAATGCCCTCAAGGGCCATGAGCCAGGCGATGTAGCCGAGCGCGGACCCGGAGGCCCGCACCCCCACCCCGTCGACGACGGTGTACGCGGCGATGGAGACCCCGGTGGCCAACGCGGCCCCGATCGCCGCCCAGTTGGGCCGCCGCCCGCGCAGCCCCCAGAGCGCGACGCCGGTAAGTCCCGCACAGGACAGGGCGATTCCGGCGGCGGCCCACCCGTCGGGCACCTCGTGCAGGAACACGGCGGCGAGAAGCGTGACGACGAGGGGTGCGGTACCGCGCGCGATCGGATAGGCCTGCCCGAAGTCCCCGAGCCGGAACGACCGCATGAGCAGCACGTAGTACGCGATGTGGATGAGGGCGGAAGTGACGAGATAGGGCCAGGCCCCGGCGGCGGGCACCGGCAGAAACGGCAGAGCGACCAGCCCGATGACCAAGCCCCCACCGGCGATGAGCGTGAACCCGACGAGCTTGTCGGTGATGCGGTGGGCGAGGGCGTTCCAGCAGGCGTGGGTGACGGCGGCGAGCAGTACGGCGGCGGTGACGGTGGGGGTCACGAAGCGGCCGACTCCCGCACGTCCACGAGGACGCCACCGGCATGCTCGATCAGGGCCTTCGGCTCCATGGGGAACACGGTGTAAGGGGTACCGGCGGCGGCCCAGACGAGGTCGTGCTCCAGCAGCGAACGGTCGGCGAGGACGGTCGTCCGGGTCCGGTGCCCGAAGGGCGGCACGCCTCCGATGGCGTACCCGGTGGTCTCCCGCACGACGTCCGCCTTGGCGCGGGTGACCTTGACGGCACCGAGTTCGCGCCGGACAAGCTCGACATCGACCCGGGAGGCGCCGTCCATGAGGACGAGCACGGGAACCCCGTCGGCGGCGAAGATCAACGACTTGCAGATCTGACTCAGCTCACACCCGATGGCGGCAGCGGCCTCGACAGCGGTACGCGTCTCGTCGGGGAACCGGCGGATACGGGAGGTGAGTTCACCGAGGCCCAACTGATCGAGGGCTTCGGCGAAACGGGGAGAGGTGGTCATGCCCGGCACGTTAGTGGGCGGGCCGGTGCATCACGAACGAATTCCGGGTGGTGGGCGGAGGCCCGCCCGAGCCACGTCTGTCCGGCTCCGGCCGGGAAAGAAGCCGGTGAGGGCTCCCCGTCCCCACGGGGCCCTCACCGGCCGGCTCTGTTCAGGCGGTGTACGTCAGGCGCGTACCAGCTCCCTGTCCTCGTCCTTCGGGCGGTTGTCGTCGTCCAGGGTGCGCAGGCCCTCGCCCTCCACGTCGACGTTCGGCAGGGCTCGGTCCAGCCACTTCGGGAGCCACCAGGCCTTCTTGCCCAGCAGGGCCAGTACCGCCGGGACGATCGCCATGCGGACCACGAACGCGTCGAAGAAGACCGCGATCGCCAGGCCGAAGCCGATCATCTTGATCATCGACTCGCTGGAGCTGATGAAGCCGCCGAAGACCGCCATCATGATGATCGCGGCGGCGACCACGACCCGGGCGCTGTGCCTGAACCCCGTCACCACGGCCTCGGACGGCGCCTCGCCGTGGACGTACGCCTCGCGCATCCGGGTCACGAGGAACACCTCGTAGTCCATCGCCAGGCCGAAGACCACGCCGACCATGAAGATCGGCATCATCGACATGATCGGGCCGGTCTCCTCCACCCCGATCAGACCGCTCAGCCAGCCCCACTGGAAGACCGCCACGACCGCGCCGAGCGCCGCCAGTACCGACAGCAGGAAGCCGAGCGCCGCCTTCAGCGGGACCAGGATCGAGCGGAAGACCACGATCAGGAGGAGGAAGGCGAGGCCCACCACCAGGATCAGATACGGGATCAGCGCGTCGGTGAGCTTCTGCGAGAAGTCGATGTTCATCGCGGTCGTGCCGGTGACCAGGACGTTCGCACCCGTGTCCGCCTTGACGTCGGCGCCCTCGGCACGGATCGCGTGCACCAGGTCCTCCGTCTCGACAGAGGACGGCTTGGAGTCCGGGATCACCGTGATCGTCGCGGTGTCACCCGCCTTGTTGAAGGTCGCCGGGGTCACCGTCACGACGTCCTTCAGGCCCTTGATCCGGTCGGTCAGCGCGTCGGCGTCGGCCTTCGGGTCAGCGCTGCCTGCGGCGTCGTACACGACCATCAGGGGACCGTTGAAGCCGGGGCCGAAGCCCTCCGAGAGGAGGTCGTAGGCGCGGCGCTGTGTCGTGGACGTCGGCTGCGAACCGTCGTCCGGCAGGCCCAGCTCCAACTGCGTCGCCGGAACCGCGATCGCACCCAGCCCGAGCACACCGAACAGCAGGACCGCCACCGGCCGCCGGATGACGAAACTCGCCCAGCGCGCACCCATGTTGGGCCCGGTCTGCTTCTCCAGCTTCTCCTGCTTCTCCTGCTTGTTCTTCTCGCTCTTCTTGCTCCTCTTGCTCTTCTTCTCTCCCGTCGGCTGCACCTTCTTGCCCGCGTACCCCAGCAGCGCCGGGACCATCGTCAGCGCGATGAGTACGGCGATCACGACCGTGCCCGCCGCCGCGAGGCCCATCTTCGTCAGCATCGGTACGTTGACGACCGCGAGGCCCGCCAAGGCGATCACGACCGTGAGGCCGGCGAAGACCACCGCCGAACCGGCGGTGCCGGTGGCGCGGCCCGCCGCCTCCTCGCGGTCCCGGCCCTCGGCCAGCTCGCCCCGGTAGCGGGAGACGATGAACAGGGCGTAGTCGATACCGACCGCGAGCCCGATCATCAGCGCGAGCGTCGACGTGGTGTCGCCGAGGTCGAGCGCCTTGGCCAGCACGGTGATGGTGGAGACACCGATCCCGACGCCGATGACCGCCGTCAGCAGCGGCAGCCCGGCGGCGACGACGGAACCCAGGGTGATGACCAGGACGACCGCCGCAAGGGCGAGGCCGATGACCTCACCGATCGCGCCCGGGTCGGCCGCGGCCTGCAGCGCGTCACCGCCGACGTCGACGGTCAGCCCGGTGGCCCGCGCCTCGTCCCCCGCCTTCTCCAGCGCGTCCTTGGTCGAGTCCGCCAGCTCCATGCCGGGCAGGTCGTACTTCACCGAGGTGTAGGCGACCGTGCCGTCCTTGCTCACCGCGTTCGTCGTGAACGGGTCGGTGACGGAGACGACTTCGGAACCGTCGCCCAGTTGCTTGACGGTCTTCGCGACGGTCGCCTTGTTGTCGGCGTCCGTCATCTTCTGGCCCTCGGGGGCCTTGAAGACTATGCGCCCGGTCGCGCCGTCGGCGCTCGCGCCGGGGAAGCGCTGTTCGAGCAGGTCGAAGGCCTTCTGGGCCTCCGTACCCGGAATCGAGAAGGAGGTGGTGCCCGCGGCGGGCGCGCTGGCCGCGCCGACTCCCGCGAGCGTCAGCAGCGCCACCCAGATCAGGGCGACGAAATGCCGTCGCCTGAAGGCGAGCCGGCCGAGTTTGTAGAGGAACGTGGCCACGAGGGCGTACTCCCGGTCAGGTCGTTTGAGGTGCAAATGGGCAGGGTTGATCGGCCTGTTGGGGCGCAGGGGGGATCAGCCCGACGACGTGAGCGGTCGCGTCAGGTACGTGGGTGTCTGTCTACGGAACTGGACTTACGGAACTGGCTTACGGAACTGGGCTTGCAGAACAGGGCTTACGGGACCGGCACGCCGAGGGCGGGGAGCACCACGGCGTCGATGTAGTCGCGCAAGTAGGCCTGCGTCGGGGGCAGTTCGTCGATGAGCGTGCGCGCCACGAAGCCGCCGATCATCATGTGCAGCACATAGTCGGCCGCCGGATTGTCCGCACGGACCTCACCACGGTCCATGGCACGCTGGATGACCGCGCGGAACTCCACCATCTCCGGTTCGACGAGCAGTTCCCTGAACGCCACCAGAAGATCGGGGTTCCCGTGGACCGCCATGCCCAGAGCCCGCATCAGCGCGGAGTTCTGTTCCATGGCGCAGTCGTCCTCCCGGACCAGCAGGGCGTGGAAGTCGCCGCGCAGGGACCCGGTGTCGACGTCCGCGATGGAGGCACCGCCCGGCTTGAAGTGCCGCATCGCCCTGACGACCAGTTCGGCCTTGCCACCCCACTGGCGGTAGAGCGTGGCCTTGCTGGACTTCGTACGAGCGGCGACGGCGTCCATCGTGAGGGCCTCGTAGCCGACCTCCCGGAGCAGGTCGAGCGTGGCGCCGTACAGCTCGGCCTCACGCTCGGGCGTGATCCGACTACGACGCGCCGTTGCGACCTCGGTCATGCCACTCACCCTTCCGGTTTCCAGTATCGGACGACACCGTTTCGTACAGCTTCGCCGTACGTCAATGAACATACCCTGAGAACGAGAGAAACGAAACCGTTTCGTACGTCTGCGGGACGTGTCCTGGCTCACGGATCGCCACGCGTCCGAGTCCCCGGGCGTCCGAGTCCCCGGGCGTCCGAAGATGCCGCGTGTCCGAAGTTGCTGCTGCCCCGTTCCCGGAAAAGCATGGGGAGGTGAGCTATCTGCGCCTCCCCCACCTCAGCGGCGACCTGCTGTCCTTCGTAGCCGAGGACGACCTCTGGCTCGCCCCCCTCGACGGCCCCGGCCGCGCCTGGCGGCTCACCGTCGACCGTACGAAGGTCGGACACCCACGCTTCTCGCCGGACGGCCGGCACATCGCGTACACGAGCTGGCGCAGCCTCGTGCCCGAGATCCACCACGCGCCGGTCGACGGCGGCCCCGCCCAGCGCCTCACCTACTGGGGCAGCGCCGACACCCAGGTCTGCGGCTGGTCCCCCGACGGCGACATCCTCGCCGTCGCCTCCCACGGCCAGCCCTTCTCGTACTTCACCTGGGCGTACAGCGTCCCGGCGGACGGCGGCCCCGGCGGCCGGCTCCCCTGGGGCCCGGTCTCCGACATCCAGGTCGCGGACATCGCCGGCGAGCGCAAGACCCTCCTACTCACCGGCACCCCACCCCACGAACCGGCCGCCTGGAAGCGCTACCGGGGCGGCGCCACCGGCCGCCTCTGGCTGCACGGCGAACGCCTCCTCCCCGACCTCGACGGCCACCTCCACTCCCCCATGTTCGTCGCCGACCGCATCGCCTTCCTCTCCGACCACGAGGGCGTCGGCAACCTCTACTCCTGCGCGTACGACGGCTCCGACCTGCGCCGCCACACCGACCACGACGCCTTCTACGCCCGCCACGCCGCGAGCGACGGCACCCGCGTCGTCTACCAGTGCGCGGGCGACCTGTGGATCGTCGACGACCTCGCCGCCGACTCCCTCCCCCGCCGCCTCGACGTCCGGCTCGGCGGTCCGCGCGCGGGCAGACGTACGTACCAGGTGCCGGCGGCGCAGCACGTGGACGGCATCTCGGTCGACGAGACGGGCCGCGCGAGCGCCGTCGTCGTACGCGGCAGCCTGTACTGGCTGACCCACCGCGACGGCCCGGCCCGGACGATCACCGACACCCCCGGCGTACGGGTCCGCCTCCCCGAGATGCTCGGCTCGGGCGGCCAGGTCGCGTACGTCACCGACGCCGAGGGCGAGGACGCGATCGAGATCGCCTACCTCCCGAGGGCGAGCGGCGAGCGCGAGCCGAGGCGGCTGGCGTCGGCCGCCCTGGGCCGGGTCCTGGAACTGGTGTCCGACCCGGCGGGCGAACGCCTCGCCGTGGCCGCCCACGACGGCCGCCTCCTGCTGCTCGACGCGACAGAGGACTCGAACGGGGATGCGACGGAGCTGATCTGCTCCCTCAACGGGCCGGTCACCGACCTGGCTTTCTCCCCGGACGGCGCCTGGCTGACCTGGTCGCACCCGGGCATCGGCCGCTCGCTCCGCCAGATCAAGATGGCCCGTATTTCCCCGAAGGGAGGAGAGGACCGCCTGATCGTGGACGTGACGAACGGCCGCTTCGAGGACGAGAACCCGGTGTTCACCCGCGACGGCCGCTACCTGGCCTTCCTCTCCTGGCGGGGCTTCGACCCGGTGTACGACGTCCACACGGGCGACCTCTCCTTCCCGCTCGGCTGCCGCCCGTACCTGGTCCCGCTCTCCTCCGCGACCCCGTCCCCCTTCGCGCTCTCCCCGGACGGCCGCCCGGCCGCAGGCGGCCTGGACCCGGAGGAGGAGGGCGGGGACGGCACGGTGACGGTCGAGGTCGAAGGTCTGGAGAGCCGGGTGACCCCCTTCCCGGTCACCGCCTCCAAGTACTCGGCACTGCACCCGGTCGCGGGCGGCGGACTGGTCTGGCTGCGCTGGCCGATCTCGGGCGCGCTGGGCGAGACGTTCGCGAACCCGGCGGACACGAGCGGTCGGCCGACCCTCGAATACTTCAACATCAGCAAGGCGAAAAAGTCCGAACTCGTCGACCACCTCGACTGGTTCGCGATGAGCGGCGACGCGACCCGCCTGGTGGTGGTGGACGACGACGAGCTACGGGCCGTCCCTTCCACCGACCCGGGCGACGGCGATACGACGGTCTGGATCGACCTGCGCCGAGTCCTGCACGAGGTAGATCCCCCGGCCGAGTGGCGCCAGTCGTACGAGGAGGCGGGCCGCCTGATCCGCGCCTACTTCTGGGAACCAGGGATGTGCGGCATCGACTGGGACGGCGTGCTGGAGCAGTACCGCCCACTGGTCGAACGGGTCGCCTCCCCCGACGAGTTCGCGGATCTACTCCGCGAGGTCCTGGGCGAACTGGGCACCTCCCACGCATACGTCACCGCGGCCCGCCGCAACGAGGGCCCACCCCACTACCAGCGCAGACAGGGCCTGCTGGGCGCCAACTTCGTCCGCAGGGAGGCCGGTTGGCTGCTGGACCGCATCCTCCCCGGCGACTCCTCGGACTCCAAGGCCCGTTCCCCGCTGGCCGGTTCGGGCATCCGCGAGGGCGCACTGCTCACGCATGTGGACGGCCGCCCGGTGGACCCGGTGACGGGCCCGTTCCCGTTGCTGGCGGGGGCGGGCGGTACGACGGTTGAGCTGACGTTCACGCCGCCGGAGGGCTCCCAGGGCGGGGGAAGGGCCAGACGGGTGGCGGTGGTCCCCCTGATCGACGAACGGCCCCTCCGCTACCAGGACTGGGTGGCCAAACGCCGCGAAGTCGTACGGGAGTTGAGCGGAGGCCGCTGCGGCTATCTGCACATCCCCGACATGGGCGGCTCAGGCTGGGCCCAGTTCAACCGCGACCTGCGCATGGAGGTGTCGAGACCGGCCCTGATCGTCGACGTACGCGGCAACGCGGGCGGCCACATCAGCGAGCTGGTGGTGGAGAAACTGACCCGCACGATCCTGGGCTGGGACCTGACCCGCAACGCCCAGCCGGTGTCGTACGCCTCAAACGCGCCCAGGGGACCGGTAGTCGCCCTGGCCGACGAGGCGACTTCGTCGGACGGCGACATGATCACGGCGGCGTTCAAACTCCTGGACCTGGGCCCGGTGGTGGGCCAGCGGACCTGGGGCGGAGTGGTGGGCATGACCGGCCGCCACCGCCTGGGCGACGGCACGGTGATCACGGTCCCGATGAACGCGGCCTGGTTCGACACCTACGGCTGGACAGTCGAAAACCAGGGCGTGGCCCCCGACTTGGAGATCCTCCGCACCCCCCTGGACTGGGCGGAGGGCCACCACGTCGAAATGGACGAGGCGATCAAACTGGCCCTGACCCTCCTGAACACAAAACCAGCGGCCACCCCACCGACATACGACGAGGTCCCCAACCGCTCACGCCCAAAACTCCCTCCACGCAGGCATACCTAAGGGGCGCGGGGAACTGCGCGACAAGCCCCCACACACCCGCACCCGACAACGCACCTCAAAACAAAAACGCAGGGTGCCCTCAAAAACAGAGGGCACCCCACGCAAATCAGCTGACCCCAGGACTAGATGTCGTAGTCCTGATTCAACCGATCCTCTTCCTCCCGCACCGCCCGCTCCGTCTCCTCGTCCCGCGGACGCCCGCGCTCCGGAGACTCCTGCTGGCCCTGGCGGTCCTGCCGACCCTGCTGGCCCTCCCGGCGCTGACCCGACTCCCGGGCCTGCTCCATCTTCTCCTTGGCCTGCCGGGCCTTCTCCTGCATCTCGTCCTTCATGCCCATGTGAGTTCACTCCCGTAAGTGGGTGAGGGGATCGGGGCTCGACCAGACTCACACGCCAACACAAAGCACGCATTTCGATCAGTCACGGTCGGTCACTGATCGCGACCTACCCCCGCCCCCGAGCCTCCTCATCAGCAGCCCCACCCGCCCCGACCAACCCCGTCCGCATCCCCTGCAACCGCCCCGAGAACCGCCCGACCTCCCGCGCCCCCACCGCCCCGATGATCCCCGGCAGATACCCCCGTACCCCCTGCATCCCGCGCAGCCACCACTGCCCGTACACATGGCTGGACCTCCGCTCGATCCCGGCGACGAGCCGGTCGACGGCAGGCCCCAGCGGATACGTCTTGCCGGCCGGCCACGGCAACTTCTGCCTCAACTCCCGCATGACGTCGTCCTGGTCGGCCCCGCGGACCATGTCGGTGTCGGTCCAGGACAGATACGCGACGCCCACCCCGACACCCTTGTACCCGACCTCGGCGCGCAGACAGTGCGCGTACGCCTCGACACCGGACTTGGACGCGCAGTAGGCGGTCATCATCGGCGCGGGAGTGATCGCGGCCAGCGAGGCGATCTGCAGCAGATACCCCCGGCTCTCCATCAACACCGGCAGGAACGCCCGCGCGGTGACGGCGGACCCGATCAGATTGACCTCGATGACCCGCCGCCAGGACTCCGGATCGGAGTCGACGAAGGGCCCGCCGCTCGCGACCCCCGCGTTGGCGACGACGATGTCGACCTTCCCGAACCGTTCCTTGACCTCGGCCGCGACCCGGGACATCGCCTCGTGGTCGGTGACGTCGGCGTACCAGGCCTGGCTCTCGGTGTGCAGCCGTTCCGAGACCTGTTTGAGGGCGTCGGCCTCAAGACCGACCAGCGCGACCTTGGCCCCGCGCGCGGAGAGCTTGCGCGCGAGCAGCTCCCCGACCCCGCGCGCGGCCCCGGTGACGACAGCGACCTGTCCGTCCAGACTGACCTTGCTCATGCGCCCTCCTCGATACGTACGTCGCCCTGCGACGACTCCTGTGGCCCCAACCGGCCGTAAGCCACGACGAGTTCACGAATGACGCCGGTCACGGCAGCCGGCGCCTCGACCGGAGTCATGTGCCCGAGCCCGGCCAGCTCGGTCACACCGTGGCAGTCGGGCAGCGCGGCGGCCAGGGCGCGCGCGTGCACGGGCGGGGTCATCCGGTCGGCCGTACCGACGACAACGGCGGCCGGTACGGTCAACTCCCCTATGTTGGAGTCGAGTTGGACCCCGTCCAGCACCCGCGCCCACGAGTACCGCACCTTGCGCGGACAGGCGTGCACGATCCGGGCGCACGCCTCCACCATGGCGGCCGACGAACCGGGGCCCATGGTCGCGTACTTGAGGATGCGCCGGGACACGGGCGTGACCGGCCCGAGCGGCGCACGCGAACTGAGCCCGACCCGCGTGAGCCAGGTCCGCAGCCGCCCGGCCCGCATCGGCACGACCAGCGCCTCGGCGACCAGCCGCGAACTCCCTGTGCTGCACAGCAGTACGGCCGCCGCGTGCTCCCGGAACCCCGGCCGCGCGGACGCGGCCAGTACGGTCATCCCGCCCATGGAGTGCCCGGCAACCACGGCCTTCTCGCCGGGCGCGAGGGTCGCCGCGAGTACGGCCTCCAGGTCGTCGGCGAGTACGTCGGTGCTGTGGACGCGGCTCGCGGGACTGCGTCCGTGTCCGCGCTGGTCGTAGGCCACCACCCGGTGATCGGGGGCGAGTTCGCGGATCTGCGCGGCCCAGAAGGCGGTGGAGCAGGTCCAGCCGTGCGAGAGGACGACCACGGGCCCGTCGTCGACGCCGTGCACCTCGACGTGCAGCCGGGCCCCGTCGGCGGAGACGGCGGTGAGTTCGCGGACGGGGACGGGCGGGGTGTAGGGCCCCTCGGCGACGGACATCAACCGGCTCACGCGCCCACCTCCACAGGGGAGTTGGCGTCGCCACTGCCAACGGTCGCCGCCCGCAGCACCTCGTACTCGGCGAGATCCACGCGCCGGGTGGCCCGCCGGAACTCGGAGGTCGTACCGGGCCAGACGGTGGTGTTGCGCCCCTCCGCGTCCAGATACCAACTACTGCACCCACCCGTGTTCCACACGGTACGCAGCATCCGCTCCTGCACCCGCTCGTTCCAGGCGTCGACGGCGGCGGCCCGCGCGTCGAGGGCGACCCGCCCCCCGAGCACGTCCAACTGCCGTACGTAGTCGGCGAGATAGTTGAGCTGGGACTCGATCATCAGGATCATGGAGGAGTTCCCGAGGCCGGTGTTGGGCCCGATGATCGTCATCCAGTTGGGGAAGCCGGCGGCCGAGGCCCCGCGCAGCGCCCGCATCCCGCTGTCCGCCCAGGCCTCGGCGAGCGTACGCCCGTCGGCGCCGACGACCCGGTCGGCGATGGGCATGTCGGTGACATGGAACCCCGTACCGAAGACGATGGCGTCGACCTCGGCCGTGCTCCCGTCGGCGCCGACGACGGTGGACCCGCGCACTTCGCTCAACCCGCTTGCCACCACGTCCACGTTGGGCTGGGTGAGCGCCGGATAGTAGGCACTCGACAGCAGGATGCGCTTGCAGCCGATGCGGTAGTCGGGGGTCAACTTGGCGCGCAGGGCCGGGTCCTTGACGGAGCGGCTCATGTTGCGCTTGGCCAGCGCCTCCACCAGACCCAGCTCACCCGGGTGCTTGGTGAACGCCTGGACCTGCAACTCCCGCATGCCCCAAAGGAGTCCGCGCCGCAGCCGGGTGGTGAAGGGCAGCGCCCGGTGCACGGCGCGCTCGGCGCCGCCGATGGCCCGGTCGACGCGGGGCATCACCCAGGGCGGGGTGCGCTGGAAGAGGGTGAGGCGGGAGACGTCGGGCTGGATGGCGGGCACGATCTGGATGGCGGAGGCGCCGGTCCCGACGACGGCGACGCGCTTGCCGCGCAGGTCGTAGTCGTGGTCCCAGCGGGCGGAGTGGAAGACCTTGCCGGGGAAGGTGTCGAGCCCCGGGATGTCCGGCACCTTGGGATCGGAGAGGGGCCCGGTGGCGGAGACGACGAGATCGGCGAGGAGAGTCCCACTGCTCGTCTCGACCACCCACACCAGCCGCGCCGCGTCCCAAGTCATGTTCTTCACCTCGGAGTTGAGGCGGAGATGGGGCCGCAGCCCGAAGACGTCG
Organism: Streptomyces geranii; assembly: GCF_002954775.1. Lineage (GTDB taxonomy): Bacteria > Actinomycetota > Actinomycetes > Streptomycetales > Streptomycetaceae > Streptomyces > Streptomyces geranii. The sequence continues at coordinate 161,355 of NZ_PJME01000017.1, read as the reverse complement.
GTGACGTGCTCCAGATAGGCGCGGATGTGCTCCTGCCCCGAGAAGGCGCGCGGCCAGTCGGGGTTGGGCGCGAAGGAGAAGGAGTAGAGGTGGGAGGGCACGTCACAGGCGCACCCCGGATAGCTGTTGTCGCGCCAGGTCCCGCCGACGCTGCCGGCGCGCTCCAGCACGACGAAGTCGGTGATCCCCTCCCGGCGCAGCCGCACGGCGGCCCCGAGCCCACCGAACCCGGACCCGATCACCGCCACCCGCACATGCTCGTGTCCGGCTTCGCGTTCAGCTTTCCGTTCGGCTTCCTCTTCGGCCATGCCGATGCCCTTCCCTGCGCGACCGCGCCAGTGAACACTGGCGCAATGGGGAGAGTAGAGCAGCTTCGTACTGACCGGTAGGGGCCGGGAGAGGGAAAGTTACCGCCGGTACGCCTTAAGGTGCCGAAGTGGCAGACGCAGAGAACACCGCAGAGCACGAGTACCGGATGGAGGAGCTGGCCGGGCTGGCCGGCATCACCGTCCGCACCCTGCGCTTCTACCGCGAACGCAAACTGATCCCGCCACCGCGCCGCGAGGGCCGTATCGCCTGGTACGACGACCACCACCTGGCCCGGCTGCGCACGATCTCGGCGCTGCTGGAACGCGGCCACACCCTCAACGGCATCGCGGAACTGGCCGAGGCCTTCGACCACGGCCGCGACGTGGCCGACCTGCTGGGCCTCGGCGACCCCACCGAGGAGACCCCGATCCGCCTGACCCCCGAGGACCTGGCCGACCGCTTCGGCCCGGAGGCCACCCCCGAGAACCTCGCGGCCTCGATGGACCTCGGCTACCTGGGCACCGACGGCGACCAGATCGTCCACATCAGCCGCAGCCTCCTGGAGGCGTCGTCGGCGCTGGTCCAGGAGGGCATCCCGCTGTCGGCGGTCCTGGCGGCGGGCAAACGGGTCCGCGACCACGCGGACGCCCTGGCCGAGATCTTCACGGACATGCTCCGCACCCACACCCCGGACGCGGACCCCACCCTGCTGCGCCCGCTGGCCCGCCGGGTGATGGAGGCGGAACTGTCCCTGGCCCTGGACCGCAGACTGCGCCAGAACCCCTGAGGACCAGCAGCCGGGTCAGAGTTCGTAGACGACGGTGACGGGCGCATGGTCGGACCAGCGCTCGGCATGGGTGGCCGCGCGCTCGACGTACCCCTTGACGGCCTTGGCGGCGAGCCCGGGAGAGGCGATCTGATAGTCGATCCGCCACCCGGAGTCGTTGTCGAAGGCCCGCCCCCGATAGGACCACCAGGAGTACGGCCCCTCAACCTCCGGATGCAGCGCCCGCACCACATCCACGAACCCGCCGTCCCCCTCATCGAGCACCCGCCCGAGCCACTCCCGCTCCTCCGGCAGGAACCCGGAGTTCTTCTGGTTGGCACGCCAGTTCTTGAGGTCGGCGGGCTGGTGGGCGATGTTCCAGTCACCGCAGACGACGACCTCACGCCCGTCGGCGGCGGCCCGAGCACGCAGGTCCCTCAGATAGCCGAGAAACTCGTCCATGAAACGGACCTTCTCGTCCTGCCGCTCGGTACCGACCTCGCCCGAGGGCAGATACAGACTGGCGACGGTGACACCGGGCAGGTCGGCCTCGACGTACCGCCCACTCCCGTCGAACTCGGCGGAGCCGAACCCGACCTGGACACGGTCGGGCTCGCGGCGGCTGTAGAGGGAGACCCCGGCACGCCCCTTGGCAGCGGCGGGCGCGTGCGTGACGTACCAGCCTTCAGGCGCACGAACCTCCTCGGGCAACTGCTGAGGCTCGGCGCGCACCTCCTGAAGGCACAGCACGTCGGCGGAGGTCTCGCCGAGCCACTCCACGAAGCCCTTCTTCGCGGCGGCACGGAGCCCGTTCACATTCACACTGGTCACAGTCAGCACGCGGGCACGATACCGGGAGACGGAAAACACCTGGCGACGCCAGCATGCATAGATGTACGGTAATTGACATGAATATCCGCCGGGTCTCCTTCGACCACCCCGACGCCGTCAAGCTGAACGACCAGGTCCAGGCCGAATACGCCGCCCGCTACGAGGACGAGGGCGACGCCACCCACCTGGACCCGGCGATGTTCGACCCGCCGTCCGGCCTGTACCTGATCGCGTACGACGACCAGGACCACCCGGTGGCCACCGGCGGCTGGCGCGGCCACGACGAGGAGACCGACGAGGGCTATCTGCCCGGCGACGCCGAACTGAAGCGCATGTACGTCGTCGAGGAGGCCCGCGGCATGGGCCTGGCCCGCCGCATACTCGCCGCGTTGGAGGAGGACGCCCGAGCCACCGGCCGCACCCGAATGGTCCTGGAGACGGGCGACAGACAGCCGGAGGCGATCGCCCTCTACACCTCCAGCGGCTACGAACCGAGCGCGAAGTTCGGCTACTACCGCCACCACGAGTCGAGCCGCTGCTTCGCGAAGGGCTTGTAAGGGTTTTTGAGGGCGCGTGAGGGCTTTCGGGGGTGTGGGCGGCCTGTAGGACCCGTAAGCGCTGTACGGGCTGTACGGGCTTGCAGAGAAACACCCGTGTACGGCCGCTGCCGGTCAGGCCCGCAGATAGGTGAGCACCGCGAGCACCCGCCGATGCGTCTCGTCCGCCGGCGGCAGGTCGAGCTTGGCGAGAATGCCGCCGATGTGCTTGCCGACGGCCGCCTCGGAGACGACGAGCCGGCGGGCTATGGAGCCGTTGGACCGCCCCTCCGCCATCAGCGCCAGCACCTCGCGCTCGCGCGGGGTCAGCCGCTCCAGCGGATCACGCCGCCTGCGCAGCAACTGACGTACGACTTCGGGATCGACGACCGTACCCCCGCCGGCGACCCGCCCCAGCGCGTCGACGAACTCCTCGACCTGCCCGACCCGGTCCTTGAGCAGATAGCCGACGCCGGTGCCGTCCCCGGAGTCGAGCAGCTCGGCGGCGTAGGCCCGCTGGACGTACTGGCTGAGGACGAGCACGGGCAGCCCGGGCCGCGCCTCACGCAGCTGCACAGCCGCCCGCAGCCCCTCATCCTGGAACCCGGGCGGCATGCGTACGTCCGTCACCACGACGTCGGGCTCGTGCTCGGCGACCGCCGCGAGCAGCGCGTCCGCGTCCCCGACGGCGGCGACGACCTCGTGCCCGACCCGGCCGAGCAGCCCGACCAGCCCCTCCCTGAGCAGGACACTGTCCTCGGCGAGGACTACGCGGAGGGCCGGCCGCGATCCGTCAACTGATCCCACTCGCAAGGAATCTCCACCCGCAGCGACGTCGGTCCACCCGGCGGGCTGGACAGGGAGAGTCTGCCATCGAGCACCGACACCCGGTCGGCGAGCCCGGTGAGCCCGCTGCCCCTCGCCGGATCGGCCCCACCGCACCCGTCGTCCCGGACCTCGACGAGCAGCAGCCCGTCCCGATGCCCACCACCGACCTCGGCCCGAGTCGCGCCGCTGTGCCGGTCGACGTTGGTGAGCGCCTCACAGACGACGAAGTACGCGGCCGACTCCACGGCCCGAGGCAGACGTCCGGGCAGATCGAGCCCGACGTCCACGGGCACGGCCGTACGATCCGCGGCGTCGGCCACGGCGGCCTCGAGCCCGTAGTCGGTGAGAACCTGGGGATGGATCCCGTGGATCAACTCACGAAGCTCCGCCAGCGCACTCCCCGCCTGCTCCTGCGCCTTGGCCAGCTGATCGGCGAGGGGTCCCGGCGGTGCGTCCAGCCGGGCCACCCCCAGCGTCACCGTCAACGCGACGAGCCGCTGCTGCGCCCCGTCATGCAGATCCCGCTCGATCCGCCGCCGCTCGGCCTCGAAGGCGTCCACCAATCGCCCACGGGACAGGGCGAGTTCGACAACCCGCTCCCCCAACCCGACGTCCCGCGCGGCGATCAGCAACCGCGTCAGCCCGGCCCGGGCCCCGGCGGCAACGCCAAGGACATAGGCGCCCAAGGCCAGCAGAACAACTCCCCCGACCGAGCACCCGAAGGCGGTCGGCCAGTCGGTGACCGTCCAGACTTTGAGCACCTTGGCCTCGCGCCCGCCCCCAACAGCGGCCATGAGCGACGGAGTTGCCACCAAGGACAAGGGCACAATAAGCCCAAATACAACAACAAGCGCGTCCAAGGGCCACAACACCCCCGCGAACAGCACCACATACCCCAACTCCCGCCAGGTGGCCCGCTCCCGAATCCGCACCACCACCCAGGCCCGCAACCCGGGTTCGACGGGCACCCGATGCGGATCGGGCACCGGCTCCGCGTCGACGATCCGCAGCCGCAACCGCTCGACCCTGCCGACGGGAAGCCCGGTCAGCGCGAGGGCGGCCAGCAGAGGCAGCCCCACAAGCACTGAGGCGAGACCTCCACCGGCCACGGCCAGAAGCACAACCAGCAGAAAGACAAGGGAACCGACGACGACCCCACTGACGAGATACCCGACCGCCCGCCAGGGCCACGACGACACCAGAAACCCCGGCCGGGCCATGGCCTGCCACACGCTCTTCGGCTGCATGACGATCACGGTAGGAGGTGGACAGGGCCCGGACCATGGGCCCAGGGGGCGGGCCGGGGGTATGGCTGGCCCTACCCCCGGCAGCCAGCGATCAAGCTTGCGGCTCGCCCCTGGGTGCAGGAAGAAGTACGCGCTGAGGAGCACCAGGCCCGGCGGCAGCAGAACCGAGTCCCATCTCCGCCAACACCGTTGCCGTCACCACCCGTCGAGGTGAAACCGACAGTCCAGAAACGCAGAGATCCCGTCCGATCGAAGTGATCGGACGGGATCTCGTGAACCGTCTACGAGCTGACTCATGAACGGAGCTGCGGTGGACCTGTGGGGATTTGAACCCCAGACCCCCTCGATGCGAACGAGGTGCGCTACCAGACTGCGCCACAGGCCCTTGCAACGAGTGAAACTCTAGCATCCCGATCCGGGTGCTCGGAAATCCGTTCCGCGCTGGTCAGTCGAGGGCGCCGCACGGTCCCCCACCTGCCCGGAGGGCGGCCGAGAGCGGTCGCGGACGGTCGTGTGCCGTTCGCTACTCGTTGGCCGCCCGGGGCCGCTCGCCGTCCTCGTACTGGTCGAACAGCGGGGTGCGTCCGCGCTCGCGGGCCCGGCGGGCCGAGGCCGCTCGGCGGGCGTCGGTGCGGCCGTCGGGGTCCTCCTGACCGTCGTGGGCCGGCTCCGGGTCCTGGTCCGACCGGAGGTCCGGTTCCGCCTCCGCGTCCTCCGTCACCGACGCCTCCTCCGACTCCCGCCCCACCGTGCTCGACCGCGCCGAACTCCACGCGTCCGGAGCGCCGAGGTCCACGTCGGACGTGGCCCGGGGGGCGACCGGTGCGGTCACGTACGTCGGCAGGGGGACCGGCACCGGGTCCCAGCTGTCGCCGTGGCCGGGGCGGCGCTGGCGTTCGCGCTGCTGGTCGACCCACTCCGCGTGGTCGGTCTGCTCGACGAGCGCACGCCGGTCAGCCGCGAGCGCGGACAGCGCCGCCAGGCCGGGGTCGGTCTCCGGCTCGGGGTGCTCGTCCTGCTCCTCGGCGCCGGGGTCGGTGGACGGACGGCGCCGGGGCTGACGCTCACGCAGTCGCTGTGCGGCCAGTTCGGCCTGGCGGCGGTCCATCTGGTAGGCGAAACGGCGCCGTTCCTGCGTACGCAGATAGGCGATGTAGCCGCTCAGCATGAACGCCGGTACCGCCGGCGCCCAGAGGAGGGCGAGTCCGCCGACCGCCGCGACGATCGCGCCCAGCGTGAAGGCGAAGAACAACATCACCGTCGTACGCCGACGGCGCGCGAGCACCTTCGAGCGCCGGGCGCGCGCGGCGGCTTCCGCCGACTGTCCCGCGCTCCGACGAGCCGCCGGTACGCGCTCACGCTCCCGTTCCCTCGAAGGAGCCGGAACCGAGGCCGACACCTGCTGCTCGCGCTTCGGCGCCCGCTGCTGTTCCGGCGCCTGCGCCTGCGCCGGTGACCGCTCCTGCTGAACCTGGCTCTGAACCGGTGCCGGTGCCTGTGCCTGGACCTTCGCTTTCGCCTGGTTGCGGGTCGGGGGCATGGCGAAGGCCCGGACGTCCACCGAGTCGGTGACACCCTCCGGGTCTCCGGCGCTGTGCTCCCCCTCGTCGGTGGAGCGCGCCCGCAGGTCCTTGGCGTACCGGCGCTCCATGCCCGCCCGTCCGGACAGGAGCCGGATGGCGGTGCTGAAGCGTTCCGTCGGACGAGCCTCGTTCAGCTCGTCCTGCCTACGGAGCCACATCGGCACCAAGTAGGCGGCCCAGGCCCCGACAATGACTGCGTAGATGAGGCCGCTGCTGCTCACGCCTCACACGGTAGAGGGGTTTGCGTGAGGCCATCTGCCAATTGCGTCGGTGTGTCGCACGATCTGGCTGATATTTCGAGCTTTTTTTGTGATCGGTGCGATCAGCGGGTCATCGAGGGCGCGTATTTGGTACCTCAAGTCGATCGCCAACCGATCACATTCGAACACTTATTCAATTTACGCAGGATTCCGCGGTGTGTTCTGAGGCGGCGTGTTCTGGGATCGTGCCCGCTGCCAGCGGCTCAGCAACCCCTCCGGCACCTCTTCCGCTGTGAGCGCGAACACGAGGTGGTCGCGCCAGGCGCCGTCGATGTGGAGATAGCGGGGTCTGAGCCCCTCCTCGCGGAATCCGAGTTTCTCCACGACCCGGCGGCTCGGGCCGTTCTCGGGGCGAATGCAGACCTCGATGCGGTGCAGTCCGACCGTACGGAAGCAGTGGTCGACCGCCAGTGCGACCGCCGTCGGCATGACACCGCGGCCCGCGACCGCCTCGTCGACCCAGTAGCCGACATGGCCCGAGCACATCGAGCCCCAGGTGATCCCGGCGACCGTCAACTGGCCGACCAGCTGCCCCCGGTACTCGATGGCGAACGGCAGCATCCGGCCCGAGTTCGCCTCGGCGCGCAGATGGCGCACCATCTGGCGGTACGTCGGCCGGTGGGCGATCGGGCCGCTGGGGGTGGGCGGCGGGATCGTCGCCTCCCAGGGGCGCAGCCAGTCGCGGTTGCGGCGGTTGACCTCGCGCCAGGCCCGCTGGTCGCGCAGCCTGACGGGCCGGAGGACGACGTCGCCGTTCGCCAGCTCGACGGGCCAGGATGGGCTGTTCAGCTCGCACCCCCGGTATCGGCCCCGGGTCTGGGGTGATCGCCGCCCCTGATCTGGTCGACGGCGTGCTTCAACAGGGGTTCCAGGACGGCCAGTCCGTCCTTCACCCCGCCGGTGGAGCCCGGCAGATTGACGATCAGCGTGCCGCCCGCGACCCCGGCGAGTCCGCGCGACAGCGCCGACGTCGGCACCTTCTCGCGGCCGTACGCCCGGACGGCCTCGGCGATGCCCGGGACCTCCCGGTCGACCACCGCGCGGGTCGCCTCCGGGGTGCGGTCGGTGGGCGAGATACCGGTGCCGCCGGTGGTGACGACGACCGCGTACCCGGCTTCGACACCGGCCCGCAGCGCGTTCTCCACGGGGTCGCCGTCGGGCACGACCCACGGGCCGTCGACGGCGAAGCCGAACTTCTCCAGGCCGGCCACGATCAAGGGGCCGCCCTTGTCCTCGTACACACCGGCCGCCGCGCGGTTGGACGCGGTCACGACCAGGGCGGCGTACGGCGCGCGCAGTGCGCCCCCGATGTCGGCGGGGAGCGTGGGCGGTCTCATGCCCTGCTCCAGGTGCCCGACTTCCCGCCGGTTTTCTCCTCCACCCGTACGTCCGTGATGACCGCTCCCTTGTCGACCGCCTTGACCATGTCGATCACGGTGAGGGCGGCGACCGAGACCGCGGTGAGGGCCTCCATCTCGACGCCCGTACGGTCCGTCGTCCGCACGGTGGCGAGGATCTCGACGGCGTCGTCCGTGACCGACAGATCCAGTTTCACACCCGTCACCGACAACGGGTGGCAGAGCGGGATGAGGTCGGGGGTGCGCTTGGCGCCCATGATGCCCGCGATCCGCGCGGTGGCCAGGGCGTCGCCCTTGGGGACGCCCTCCCCGCGGAGCAGCTCGATCACACGGGGCGAGACCAGGACCCGGCCGCTGGCGCGGGCGGTGCGCGCGGTCACGTCCTTCCCGGATACGTCGACCATGCGGGCGGCGCCCGCCTCGTCGATGTGCGTCAGTCGGTCCTGCGTGCTCATGTGCTGTGGCGCTCCCGGTCGGGCCAGTTGTGCGCGACACGGTACTCCCAACCCGCGCCCCTCAGCCCCTCAGCCCACCGGTCGGCCCAGCAGCACGACCTCGACCTCCGTGCCGGGCTCCACGGACTCCGTGTCCTCGGGTACGACGATCAGCGCGTCGGCGTGCGCGAGGGCCGCGATCAGATGGGAGCCGGCACCGCCGACCGGTGTCACGCGGCCGTCCGCGTAGGTGCCGCGCAGGAACTGGCGGCGCCCGGCCGGCGAGGTCAGCGCCTTGTCGGTGTCCAGGACCGCACTGGCGGTGGGCCGGTGGACGTCGGGCAGGCCCATCAGGGCGCGGATCGCGGGCCGCACGAACAGCTCGAAGGAGACGTACGACGACACCGGGTTGCCCGGCAGGGCGAGCAGCGGGGTGTGGTCGGGGCCGACAGTGCCGAAGCCCTGGGGTTTGCCGGGCTGCATGGCGAGCCTGCGGAAGTCGACGCCGGCGCCGGGCTCGTCCTCGTCGGCGACGTACGACAGGGCCTCCTTGACCACGTCGTACGCGCCCACGCTGACGCCTCCGGTGGTGACGACGAGGTCGGCGCGGACGAGCTGGTCCTCGATGGTGGAGCGGAGGGTCTCGGCGTCGTCGGCGACGGCGCCCACGCGGTAGGCGATGGCTCCGGCGTCCCGGGCGGCGGCGGTGAGGGCGAAGCTGTTGGAGTCGTAGATCTGGCCGCTGCCGAGCTTCTCGTCGGGCTGGATCAGCTCGCTGCCGGTGGACATGACGACCACGCGCGGGCGCGGGCGTACGCGTACGGTGCCGCGGCCGATCGCGGCGAGCAGGGCGATCTGCGGCGGGCCGAGGACGGTGCCCTCGGCGAGGGCGCGGTCGCCGGCCTGGACGTCGCTGCCCAGCGCGCGCACGTGCGCGCGTGCCGCTGCCGGGCGATGTACGCGGACCTGGCCGTAGGCGCCGTCGGGGTCGGTGCTGTGGGCGCGCATCCCGGTGACGGGGCCCTCGCCGAGGCCCCCGTCGGTCCACTCCACGGGGACGACGGTCTCGGCGCCGGGCGGCAGCGGGGCGCCGGTCATGATGCGGGCGGCCTGGCCGGGGCCCACGTGGAGCAGGCCGTCCTGGCCGGCCGCGACGTCACCGATCACCGTCAGCGAGGCCGGGTACTCCTCGCTCGCGCCCGCGACATCGGCGACCCGGACCGCGTACCCGTCCATGGAGCTGTTGTCGAACGGCGGCAGGGAGACCCGGACCGTGACCTCCTCGACCAGGACGCAGCCCTGGGCGTCGAGGAGCTGCAGCTCGATGGGTTCGAGGGGGCGGACGGTCGCGAGGATGTCCTCCAGGTGCTCGTCCACCGACCACACGTGGTCCTGGCCGGTGGTGCGGGGCGCGGCGCTGCTCAACGTTGCTACATCTCCTCGGCTACGTAACTGCGAAGCCAGGTCCGGAAGTCCGGGCCCAGGTCTTCACGTTCGCATGCGAGTCTGACAATGGCACGCAGGTAGTCGCCGCGGTCCCCGGTGTCATAGCGGCGGCCCTTGAAGACGACGCCGTGCACGGGGCCGCCGATCTTCTCGTCCTGGGCCAGCTGCTGGAGGGCGTCGGTGAGCTGGATCTCGCCGCCGCGGCCGGGTTCGGTCTCGCGGAGTATGCCGAAGATGTGCGGGTCGAGGACGTAGCGGCCGATGATCGCGTAGTTCGACGGGGCGTCGGCGGCCTCGGGCTTCTCGACCAGGCCGGTGACCTTGACGACGTCGCCGTCGTCGGTGGCCTCCACGGCCGCGCAGCCGTACATGTGGATCTGTTCGGGGGCGACCTCCATGAGGGCGATCACGCTGCCGCCGTGCCGCTCCCGGACCTCGACCATGCGCTGCAGGAGGGGGTCGCGGGGGTCGATGAGGTCGTCGCCGAGGAGGACGGCGAAGGGCTCGTGGCCGACGTGCGGGGCGGCGCACAGGACGGCGTGGCCGAGGCCCTTGGGGTCGCCCTGGCGGACGTAGTGCATGGTGGCGAGGTCGCTGGACTCCTGGACCTTGGCGAGTCGCGCGGCGTCGCCCTTCTTCTGAAGGGCGGACTCCAGCTCGTAGTTGCGGTCGAAGTGGTCCTCAAGGGGGCGCTTGTTGCGCCCTGTGATCATGAGGACGTCGTCGAGGCCCGCGGACACGGCCTCCTCGACCACGTACTGGATCGCCGGCTTGTCGACGACCGGCAGCATCTCCTTGGGAGTGGCCTTGGTGGCCGGCAGGAACCGGGTGCCGAGGCCTGCTGCGGGGATGACAGCCTTGCTGATCCTGGGGTGCGACTCAGTCATGTCGGCAACCTTATCCGGTGACTTCGGGCGATTCTGTGGCTCCGATTAACCGAACCTCATATCGGCATATGAAGCGCATGAGAACACCGGAAACGATCGAAGGAGAGCCATGGGGGCAGAGCCTGACAAGCGGACGTTGCGGCGGGACCTCCTGGCGGTGAGAAACAGGTTGACGGCGGCCGACGTCCAGGAGACCGCGGCGGCCCTGGCGGCCCGAGCGGTCGGCCTGCCCGAACTCGCCGACGCGCGGACGGTCGCCGCGTACGTCTCCGTCGGCACCGAACCGGGCACCCGCGTCCTCCTGGACGCCCTCCACGCGCGCGGGGTGCGCGTCCTGCTGCCGGTGCTCCTCCCGGACAACGACCTCGACTGGGGCGCGTACGGCGGCGAGGGGTCCCTGGTGGAGGTGCGGCACGGCGGGCGGATGGCCCTCCTGGAGCCGGCCGGCGAGCGCCTGGGCACGGACGCCGTGACGAGCGCCGACGCCGTTCTGCTGCCCGGCCTCGCCGTGGACGGCCTGGGGATGCGCCTGGGGCGCGGCGGGGGCTCGTACGACCGGGTGCTGGCCCGGCTGGCGCGGTCGGCTGCCGATCCGGCCCTGGTGGTGATGCTGTACGACTCCGAGGTCGTCCCCCTCGTCCCGGCCGAGCCGCACGACCGGCCGGTGCACGCGGTGGTCACGCCGTCGGGCGTACGCCGGTTCGGGGACCCCTCGTCGGCTTCGTAGAAAGTTCCCCTCGGGGAACGGGGAACGGCCCTCCACGCGTGCGCGTGGAGGGCCGTTCCGGTGCTACCGCCCGCTCATGGTTTCAGCAGCAGGGTGTCGCTCGTGCTGTCCTCGACGGCCTTGTCGGTGAAGGACCAGTCCAGTAGTTCGCCGTCGACCCACTTGCCGGTCTGGTCGGTGTAGTGGTCGCTGAAGGCGTGCCCGGAGGCTCCCGTCAGGTTGATCCACTTCGACTTGTCGAGGTCGCCGAGGTTGACCACCATCCGCATCGACGGCACCCAGACGACGCCGTAGCCGCCGGCCGCGTTCCAGCCGGTCGCGTTGACCGTCGCCTCGCCGCCGCCGAGGTTCCAGGGGCCGCGGTTGAGGATGTACTGGAGGAAGCCGGGGCCCTCGGTGCCCAGGGTCTGGTTCTTCAGGAACAGGCGGTGCAGCCGGCCCCAGCTCCAGGTGTCGATGTCCTTGCCGAGCTTGGCGGTCAGCTCCCAGCGGGCGTCCGTCATGGCCCGCGCGAAGAGCTCGTCGCGGTTGGTCGCGGCCTTCTCGGTGCGGGTCTTCGGCGTGCTCCACCAGTCGTTGTCCTGGTCGTCGATGAGCTTGCGGACCACCTCGAACCAGCGGTCGCCGCCGTCCGGCTGGGCCTGGTCCGCGTCCCGCTGGCCGCATTCGAGGACCCGCTGGTCGGGGTCGGCGGGGCTGGTGGTGTTGACCGGCTTGACGTACAGGCACTGGCCCTCGACCCGGACCTCCTTGGGCAGCTTGTTGCCGAAGGCCAGCTTCAGGATGTTGCGCCAGACCGCGTTGAAGTAGGCCGCGGCGGCGGAGTCGGCGTCCTGGGTGTAGTCCCAGCCCACGAGGAGCTTCTGCGCCTCGCGGACGTACTTGTCGTCGACGTCGATCGCGAGCAGCTTGGGCACCAGCAGCTTGGCGATCTCGCTGCTGTTGTCCAGCTGCATCTGGCGCATGTCGTCGGTGGAGATCTTGCCGCCGCCCCTGATCTTCGAGGCGATCAGGTCGGCGATGCGCTGACTGCGGGTGCCGTAGCCCCAGTCCGTGGTGAGCGTGTACGGGTACTTGCTCTTGTCGACGACGGCCTGGTTGGCGGTCACGATGTAGCCGCGCTCGGGGTTGAACTCGAAGGGCAGCTCGGCCTGCTTGAGGTAGCCGGTCCAGCGGTACTTGGAGTCCCAGCCGGGGACCGGGAGGGAGCCGTCGTCGCCCGCCGCGCGCGTGGGGATGCGGCCCGGCAGCTGGTAGCCGATGTTGCCCGCGGTGTCCGCGTAGACGAGGTTCTGCGAGGGCACCTCGAAGGAGGCGGCGCCCGCGCGGAACTCGGTCCAGTTCGACGCCTTGTCGATCAGGAAGACGGCGTCCATGGACTTGCCGGGGTCGAGCGCGGTCCAGCGCAGCGCGATGCCGTAGCCGTCGCCCCGGTCGGGGGCGGAGGCGTCGACGGTGGCCTTCTGGCCGACCTTGACCAGTTCGTCGTCGCGGTCGGACAGCAGGGGGCCGTTGTCGGTCTCGCGGACGACGATCTTCTTGGAGGCGCCGCCGGCGACCTTGATGGTCTCCTCGCGCGCCGTGAAGGGCTTGGTCTTGCCGTCGACGAGGTAGCCGTCGCCGGAGAGCTTCTCCAGGTAGAGGTCGGTGACGTCGACGCCCGAGTTGGTCATGCCCCAGGCGATGTCGGCGTTGTGGCCGATGATCACACCGGGCATGCCCGCGAAGGTGTATCCGGAGACGTCGTACTGGCACTTGGCGGAGACGCTGCGGCAGTGCAGGCCCATCTGGTACCAGACGGACGGCAGCGAGGGCGACAGGTGCGGGTCGTTGGCCAGCAGGGGCTTGCCGGTGATGGTGTGGGTGCCGCCGACCACCCAGGAGTTGGAGCCGATGCCGTTGCCGTTCACGCCGACGGCCGTCGGGACGTCGTCCAGGACCCGGTAGAGGCCCTCCAGCTGGCTCTGGATCGCCGCGGAGTCGACGGAGGCAGAGGATTCCGTCCCCGACGTCCCCGAGGACGCAGACTGCGCGCTGGTGCCCTCGCCGTCGACGAACGTCTGCGTCGAGGCGTCGTACCCGCCCTCCTGGACGATCGGCTTGTTGCGGCTGTACGGGTACTCGGGGTACAGGTCGGCGATCTGCTGCGGGCCGAGGCGGCTGGTCAGCAGGGAGCGGTCGATCTCGTCCTGCATGTTGCCGCGCAGGTCCCAGGCCATCGCCTTGAGCCACGCGACCGAGTCGACCGGGGTCCACTCCTGCGGCTTGTAGTCGTTGGTGAAGCCGAGGGCCGCGTACTCCAGGGAGATGTCCGCGCCGTCCTTGCCCTTGAGGTAGGCGTTGACCCCCTTGGCGTAGGCCTGGAGGTACTTCTTCGTGGCGGCCGAGAGGGTGTCCTCGTACTCCTTCTTGGCCACCCGGTCCCAGCCGAGGGTGCGCAGGAACTCGTCGTTGTCGACCTGTCCCTTGCCGAACATCTCGGAGAGCCGGCCCGACGTCATGTGCCGGCGGACGTCCATCTCGTAGAACCGGTCCTGCGCCTGGACGTAGCCCTGCGCCATGAACAGGTCCTCGTCGGAGGAGGCGTAGATCTGCGGGATGCCGTAGCTGTCGCGCTTGACGTCTACGGGCCCCGACAGGCCTTCGAGGGTGATCGATCCCTTGGTCTGCGGGAAGGAGGCCCGGACGGTGCTGACGGACCAGAACGCGCCGTAGGCGACGCCTCCGATGATCGCCAGAACCAGGACGATCACGAACAGTCGGGCTTTGCGCCCCTTCTTCCTGCCGGACTTGCCGGGCTTGTGACCGGAAGAGCTGGTGGTGGTGGGGGGCATCGCTGTCCTTGCTGTCCTAACGCGAGCGGCAGGCGGTACTGGAGTGCTGGAGCAACCATAGGCGCAGGGCCCGACGCGACTTGACGCGGAGTCGGGTACGCGAACGGACGGGCGTTCGATCATGCCTGGGGAAGTGTCAAGAAATCGTCAAGAGTTAGGTAAGGTAACGAAGTACTTGGGTGCGCGGTGACCTCACCTCGTGTCCGATGTACATGACCCGCGCGCGTGCGGTGCCGCGGGCCAGTGAAGGGAACGGCCGCTGACTGTCCACCACCTCAACCAGCTCCTGCTCGTCTGCTCGCTCGTGCTCCTCGTCGCTGTGGCAGCGGTTCGGATCTCCTCGCGCAGCGGGCTCCCCAGCCTGCTCGTCTACCTGGGGATCGGCATCGCCATGGGCCAGGACGGCATCGGCGACATCCACTTCGACAACGCCGAACTGACCCAGGTCATCGGATACGCGGCCCTGGTCGTGATCCTGGCCGAGGGCGGACTCGCCACGAAGTGGAAGGAGATCAAGCCCGCCCTCCCGGCCGCCTCCGCGCTGGCGCTGGCGGGCGTCGCGGTCAGCGTCGGGATCACGGCCACGGCCGCCCACTACCTGATCGGGCTGGAATGGCGGCAGGCCTTCATCATCGGCGCGGTGGTGTCCTCGACGGACGCGGCGGCGGTCTTCTCCGTGCTGCGGAAAATACCCCTCCCCGCGCGCGTGACGGGCACTCTGGAGGCCGAGTCGGGGTTCAACGACGCCCCCGTGGTCATCCTGGTCGTCTCGCTGTCCACCGCGGGCCCGGTCGAGCACTGGTACACCCTGCTGGGCGTCATCATCCTTGAGCTGGCCATCGGCGCGGCCATCGGCATCGCGGTCGGCTGGCTCGGCTCCTGGGGCCTCAGGCACGTGGCGCTGCCCGCGTCCGGCCTCTACCCCATCGCCGTGATGGCGATAGCCGTCACCGCGTACGCCGCCGGCGCGCTCGCCCACGGCAGCGGCTTCCTCGCGGTCTACCTGGCCGCCATGGTCCTCGGCAACGCCAAGCTGCCGCACTGGCCGGCCACCCGCGGCTTCGCCGACGGACTCGGCTGGATCGCCCAGATCGGCATGTTCGTCCTGCTCGGCCTGCTGGTCACCCCGCACGAGATGGGCGACGACATCTGGCCCGCGCTCGTCATCGGCCTGGTCCTGACCATGGTGGCGCGTCCACTGAGCGTGCTGGTCTGCCTGCTGCCCTTCCGGGTGCCCTGGCAGGAGCAGGCCCTGATGTCCTGGGCCGGGCTGCGCGGCGCGGTGCCCATCATCCTGGCGACGATCCCCATGGTGAGCGGCGTCGAGGAGAGCCGTCGCATCTTCAACATCGTCTTCGTCCTGGTCGTCGTCTACACCCTCGTCCAGGGCCCGACGCTCCCCTGGCTGGCCCGCAAACTGCAGCTGGGCGGGGGCGAGGGGCCTGCGGACCTCGGTATCGAATCGGCGCCCCTGGAGCGGCTGCGCGGGCATCTGCTGTCCGTCGCGATCCCCGACGGCTCCAGGATGCACGGCGTCGAGGTGGGCGAGCTGAGGCTGCCGCCGGGCGCCGCCGTCACCCTCGTCGTCCGCGACGAAAAATCGTTCGTTCCGCTTCCCACGACAGTGCTGCGGCGCGGCGACGAACTCCTCGTGGTGGCCACCGACCCGGTCCGCGACGCCGCGGAACGACGCCTCAGGGCCGTCGGACAGGGCGGCAAGCTCGCCCAGTGGCTGGGCACCGGCGGCGACGGAGCACAGGCGTGACGAACCTCTCCACTTCCTTTCGGAGGTGGCGGGGACCGTCCCCCCTGTACAGTGAAGGCGCACCCTGATCGAACCAACTCTGCCTGAAGCAGAGCTGGCGCGACCGTATGGCGGCCGGGACATCCTCTGCGGGGGCGTCGGCATCTACCGCAGTCCGCGCAAGAGGACAGCTCTCGGCGCCCCTCGCCCGCACAGTGGGGTCGCGCTACCAGGCAGCGGAAAGGCACGGCCGTGGCATCCACGGTCACCTACGGACAGCTGCTCCGCACCCCCGGCGCCTGGACGTTCCTGCTCCCCGGTTTCGCCGCGCGACAGCCGTTCGCGATGCTCACCATCTCCATCGTGCTGCTCGTCCAGCACACCACCGGCTCGTACGGCACCGCGGGCGCCGTGGCCGCCGTCACCGGCGTCTCCATGGCCCTGTGCGCGCCCTACGGGGGCCGCCTCGCCGACCGCCACGGACAGCGCGCGGTCCTCGTCCCCGGCGTCGTCCTGCACACCCTGTCCGGCCTCGCCCTGACGGCGCTGGCGCTGACCGGCGCCCCCTTGTGGACCCTGTTCGCCGCCGCGGTCCTGACCGGTGCCTCCACGCCCCAGATCGGCCCCATGGTCCGCGCCCGCTGGGCGGTGAAGCTCCAGGACTCGCCCCTGACGCCGACGGCGGCGGCCTTCGAGTCCGTCACGGACGAGCTGACCTTCGTCTTCGGCCCGCTGCTCGCGACCGCTCTGTGCACCGCCGTGGACCCGGCGGCGGGCCTGGTCACCGAGGCCGCGCTGACCCTCGTGGGCGGCCTGCTGTTCGCCGCCCGGCGGAGCACCCAGCCGCCGGTGGCGGCGGTCGGTTCACCGAGTGGGCGGCACGCGCGCGTGGAGCGCGTCTCCGCACTGGGCGTCCCCGGGATACGTGTGCTGATCGTCGCGTTCCTCGGCATCGGCGCCGTCTTCGGCGGCATGCAGGTCTCGCTCGCCGCGTTCAGCGAGTCCATCGGCGAACCCGGTCTCAACGGCGTCCTCTACGGGGTCTTCGCCGCCGGCAACATGCTCTCCGGCCTGGTCTGCGGAGCCGTCGCCTGGCGCATGGCCCCGCAGCGGCGCCTGATCGCCGGGTACGCGGCCCTCGCGGTCACCGCCTCCGGCCTGTGGACGGCGGAGTCCGCGCTGACGCTGGCCGGGCTCGGCCTCCTGGTCGGCATGTGCATCGCGCCCGCGCTGATCACCGGCTACACCCTGGTCGACGCCCTGGTCCCGGCCGGCGCGCGCACCGAGGCGTTCACCTGGCTGACCGGCGCGGTCGCCCTCGGCCAGGCGGCGGCCGTCACCGCCGCGGGCCAGCTGGAGGACCGCCTCTGGGACGGCGCCGGATTCCTGGTCCCCATGGCGGGCACACTGCTGGCCCTGGCGACCCTGGTGACCCTGCGTTCACGGCTCTCACCACGGGCGACGAGCCGCCCGGCGGGCCTGACCGTGGCACGTGGCGTCGGTCACCGCGCGCCGGTGACAGTGGACTGATCCGAAGGAATACGTCACTATGGACGATCGTTAGCACTCATCGAGTGAGAGTGCCAGGAGGAAGACAACAGTGCCGACCTACCAGTACCAGTGCACCGAGTGCGGCGAGGGCCTTGAAGCGGTGCAGAAGTTCACCGACGACGCCCTGACCGTGTGCCCCAACTGCGACGGCCGCCTCAAGAAGGTGTTCTCCGCGGTCGGCATCGTCTTCAAGGGCTCCGGCTTCTACCGCAACGACAGCCGCGGCTCCTCGTCGAGCAGCGCGCCCGCGTCGAAGCCGTCGACGGCCACTTCTTCGTCGTCGTCCTCGGACTCGTCGTCGAGTTCGTCGGGCTCCTCGTCGTCCGGCTCGTCGTCGAGTTCGTCCAGCTCCTCTTCGGGCTCCAGCAGCTCGTCGAGCACCAGCAGCTCGGCCGCGTAGCACCATCTCTTGACCCACGGGACCCTGTCGCCGCCCCGACGGCGACGGGGTCTTCGGCGTCTCCGCACGCCGCCCCCGGCAGGCCCTAGGGTGCGGGCATGGTGAATCAGGCGAACCCCGGGAGCGCCGCGAACGTCACGAGCGCCGAGATCGGCGTGATCGGCGGCTCCGGTTTCTACTCCTTCCTCGACGACGTGACCGAGATACAGGTGGACACGCCGTACGGCTCCCCCAGTGACTCCCTGTTCCTCGGTGAGGTCGCCGGTCGCCGGGTCGCCTTCCTGCCCCGGCACGGGCGAGGGCACCATCTGCCGCCGCACCGCATCAACTACCGCGCCAACCTGTGGGCGTTGCGCTCGGTCGGCGTGCGCCAGGTGCTGGCTCCGTGCGCGGTGGGCGGGCTGCGGCCCGAGTACGGCCCGGGCACGCTGCTCGTACCGGATCAGCTGGTCGACCGTACGAGGTCCCGGGCCGGCACCTACTTCGACGGCCTGCCGCTGCCCGACGGGACCGTCCCCAACGTGGTGCACGTGTCCCTCGCCGACCCCTACTGCCCGGTCGGCCGCGAGGTCGCCCTGGCGGCGGCGCGCGGACGGGACTGGGAGCCGGTGGACGGCGGCACGCTGACCGTGATCGAGGGGCCCCGGTTCTCCACCCGTGCCGAGTCGCTGTGGTACCGGGCGCAGGGCTGGTCGGTGGTGGGCATGACGGGCCATCCCGAGGCGGGCCTCGCCCGTGAACTGGAGCTGTGCTACACGTCGTTGACCCTGGTCACCGACCTCGACGCGGGTGCGGAGACCGGCGAGGGCGTCTCGCACGAGGAGGTGCTCCAGGTGTTCGCGGCGAACGTCGACCGGATGCGGGGCGTGCTCTACGACGCGGTGGCGGCGCTGCCGGCGGCCGGGACACGGGACTGCCTGTGCACGAAGGCGCTGGGCGGGATGGATCCGGGCTTCGAGCTGCCCTGAAACAGGGCTGGTGGGGGCGGAACTTCCCGTTCGGGTGAGCGAGTTGTCCACAACCGGTGAGTAACACACAGGGCTCGGCGGGATTCGCCGAAAAGCCTCATCGTGGGGGCGCAAGCAGATCCCTCGACACAGGTGGTGGTCCCCATGGCTCCCGTACGTCCCCCGCAGCCCGCGCATTCCGTGCGTTCCGTTCCGCTCGTCCCCCCGCCCTGCGAGGTGCCGCACTTCGCCCCTGTGCGGGTGCGCGGCGGGCGCGGTCAGTTGAGGCGGCTGGTCCGGAGCCGGCGGCGGGCGCTGGCCCTCGGGCTCGCCGTCACGGCGGCGGCGATCGTGGCGGCCGGTCCGCGCGAGGCGTCGGGTCCGCCGCCCGATGCCGGACACGTCCGGGGTCATCCGGTGGCCGAGCCGGTGCGGGAGCGGCGCGCGGTCGAGATGGTGACGGCGCCGGTGCGGATCGCCGACGCGGCGACGGTCCGGCTGCTGCGGCCCGGTGACCGGGTCGACGTCATCGCGGCCGAGGAGTCGCCGACGGGCACGGACGCCCGGGTGGTCGCGCACCGGGTCCGGGTGACGGAGGTGCCGCGGGCGCCGGCGGCCGGGGAGAGCGTGGCCGAGGGCGGGGCGCTGGTCGTGCTGTCGGTGCCGCGCACGACGGCGTCCAGGCTGGCGGGCGCGGGGGCGACGGCGCGGTTGGCGGTGACGGTGTGGTGAGCCGTCGCATGCTTCTCTCGAACCGTCTGGTGTCAAGTCCCTCGTTGGAGCTACCCAATTGGACACGGCTGCCACAGGTTGACGTAGGTTGCGGAACTGCTTGTTCCACCATTTGCGTGCATGAGGAGAGGCCCCGCGGTGAGCGAGAAGAAGAAACCGAGCGTCTTGGACGGCTTCAAAGCCTTCCTGACCCGCGGCAACGTCGTGGATCTGGCGGTCGCGGTGGTCATCGGCGCCGCGTTCACCAACATCGTGAACTCGGTGGTGAAGGGCGTCATCAACCCGTTGGTGGGAGCGTTCGGGACGAAGAACCTCGACAGCTACAGCTCCTGCCTCAAGGGCCCCTGCACCGGCACCGGGGACGCCGCGACCGGCATCACGATCATGTGGGGCGCGGTCCTGGGCGCCACGCTCAGCTTCGTGATCACCGCGGCCGTCGTCTACTTCCTGATGGTCCTGCCGATGTCGAAGTACCTGGCCCGGCAGACCGCCCGCCAGAAGGCGAAGGAGGGCGCTCAGGAGGTCATCGAGGTGAGCGAGCTGGAGGTCCTCAAGGAGATCCGCGACGCCCTGGTGGCCCAGCGGGGCTCCGGGCACGACGGGAGGTAGGAGCCCCAGCCAGGTGGTTCGGCGCGGTTCAGATGTGGTGGGGCGGCTTCTCGTCGAGGAAGCGCTTCAGGTCGGCCGCGCTGTCGCCGCCGCCGCTGTCGGCCGGGCGCTCGCCCCATCCCCGGTCCGTGTCGTCCGACGACTGCTGGTCCAGCGGGTCGTCGAAGATCAGCACGGGCTTGGGGGCGCTCGGTTCGGGGGCGGCGGGGCTGCTCATGGCTCCAGGGTACGGCCCGCCCGGCGGGGCCCGTCCGGGCCGTGGGGCGCCCGCCGGATCACGATCACGCTCCGGCGCCGCCCTTCGGCCTGCGCACGCTGGGCTCATCTGCTGTGCTGGTGCGTATGACGTCCAGTTCCTCGCCCGCGTCCGACGTGCCCGATGTGACCGGCGTATCCAGCGCCTCGGCCGGTGCCGGCCGCGACGCCCCGCTGCGCAAGCTGACCGCGCGCGGACGTGGCGAGTCGCACCGGGTGGCCTCGCCGCTGGAGCTCTTCTTCGACCTCTGTTTCGTGGTGGCGGTCGCCCAGGTGGGCGTCCAGCTGGTGCACGCGGTCGCGGAGGGGCACGCGGGCGAGGGCATCCTCAACTACGCGATGGTGTTCTTCTCCATCTGGTGGGCCTGGATGAACTTCACCTGGTTCGCCTCGGCGTACGACAACGACGACGTGCTGTACCGGATCGTCACGCTGGTCCAGATCGCCGGTGTCCTGGTACTGGCGGCCGGGGTCTCACGGGCCTTCGACGACCACGACTTCGTGATCGTCTGGCTCGGCTATCTGATCATGCGGCTGCCGATGGCCGCGCAGTGGCTGCGGGCGGCCCGTTCGGCCACCGGGGCCGAGCGGACGATGGCGCTTCGGTACGCCGGTGGTGTGCTGCTGTGCCTGGTGGGCTGGCTGGGGCTGGTGGTCCTGCCGGAGCCGGCCCGGGCGTGGGTGTTCCTGGTGATGGTGATCGCCGAACTGGCGGTCCCGCTGTACGCGGAGCGGAGCTTCGCGACGTCCTGGCATCCGCACCACATCTCCGAGCGGTACGGGCTGTTCACCATCATCGTGCTGGGCGAGGCGATCGCGGCGGCGACGGTGGCCGTGAAGTCGGGGGTGGCGGAGAACGACGCGCTGGGCGAGGTGCTGCCGATCGCGGCGGGCGGGCTGCTGATCGTGTTCTCGGCCTGGTGGATCTACTTCGCCGTCCCCATCCACGGGCATCTGCGTTCCAACAGGCAGTCGTTCCTGTGGGGTTACGGCCACTACGTGATCTTCGCGTCGGTGGCGGCGATCGGGGCGGGCCTGGAGGTGGCGGTCGAGCAGGGAGTCGGCAAGGCGCACATCTCGACACTGTCCGCGTCGGCTGCCGTGACCCTGCCGACGGCGCTGTACCTGATCACCGTGTGGGCGCTGCACTCGCGGTACTTCAAGGTGGGCACGGCACAGCAGCTGGTGCTGCCGAGCACGGCGTTGCTGGTGATCGTGTGCACGTTCCTGGGCGACTGGGCGGTGCTCGCGGCGGGCCTCGTGTCGGCGCTCGCGGTGGCGACCGGGGTGACGCTGACGGCGCGGACGGCGGCCGGGGAGCGCCGGGCGGAGGAGACGGGAGCGGCGCAGGCGCCGTAGGCGGGGCGGGTGGAGAAGGCGGAGAGCGCGCCGGAGGGGGCGGAAGGGGCAGGGGGGAGGGTGGCTGGACAAGACTGGGGGGCATGACAGTTGACGCTCTGACAGATGTCGCCGGCCTGCGGGTGGGGCATGCGACCCGTATCGGCGACGGTTGGCTCACCGGCACGACGGTCGTGCTCGCGCCGGAGGGCGGGGCCGTGGCGGCCGTGGACGTGCGGGGCGGCGGGCCCGGCACGAAGGAGACCGACGCCCTGGATCCGCGCAACGTCGTACGCGGGGTCGAGGCGGTGGTGCTGACGGGCGGCAGCGCGTACGGGCTGGACGCGGCGTCGGGGGTGATGGCCTGGCTGGAGGAGCAGCGGCGCGGGGTACGGGTCGGGCCGGACGCCGGGCACGTCGTGCCGGTGGTCCCGGCGGCGTGTGTCTTCGACCTGGGCCGGGGTGGCGACTTCCGGGCCCGGCCGGACGCGGCCACGGGTCGGGCGGCGGTCGAGGCAGCCGCGGCGAGCGAACCGGGCGCGGCCGTGCGGGAGGGGTGCGTGGGCGCCGGTACAGGGGCGGTGATCGGGTTCCTCAAGGGCGGCGTGGGCACCGCGAGCACGGTGCTCGGGTCGGGGATCACGGTGGCGGCGCTGGTGGTGGCCAACGCGGCGGGGTACTCGGTGGATCCGGAAACGGGCCTGTTGTACGGGGAGTTGTTCGAGGGGCGGCGGGTCGGCTACCCGGCGGACGATGTGCACAGGGCGGCCCAGCGCCGACTGGCCGAGGTCGCGGCCCAGTCCCCCCTCCCCCCGCTGAACACGACCCTCGCGGTGGTGGCCACCGACGCGGCACTGTCGAAGGCCCAGGCCCAGAAGGTCGCCGGCACGGCCCACGACGGCATCGCCCGCGCCGTACGCCCGGTGCACCTGCTCACCGACGGGGACACGGTGTTCGCCCTGTCGACGGGAACACGGCGCCTGGCCGAGGAGGACCCCCTCGCCCTGAACGAGATCCTGGAGGCGGGCGCGGACCTGGTGACACGGGCGATCGTGCGGGCGGTACGGGCGGCGGGGTCGGTGACGGGGAACGAGAACGGGAACGGGAAGGGCGGGTGCTGGCCGTCGTACGAGGAGTTGTACGGGCGTCGCCGGTAAAGGTTGCCCTGCCGGGGGCAACGGAGTCGAGGTGATTGTCCCGGTTCTGTCACCGGATGGATGCGAAGGAGGTCGTCGGGAACCTGGGTGTGTGGTGTGTCCCTCTTTCTTCACGCAAGTGGAGCGGATCACCCGAAGCAGCCCGGAAACCCCGGATCACACAAACCTGGAGCAGCCCGTGACAACGCCGGACACGACAGCTCGGCGCGCACTGGGGGCCTGTGCCGTCCTGATGGTCGGTGCGTTCGCCCTCACCGCGTGTGCCGGTGGCAGTGGGAGTGACAGTGACGGGAAGGGGGGTGGCGGCAAGAAGGACAGCGGCTCCGTCGCCACTTCCGGCGCCCGGATCGTCATCTCCGCGAAGGACGGGTCGGCGGGCGCGTCGATCAACACGACCGGGGTGAAGGTCACCGGGGGCACGCTGACCGGGGTGAAGATGACCGTCGCGGGGACCGGGGCCGCCGTCGCGGGGGCGATAGCCGCGGACGGGCGGAGCTGGCAGCCCGCCGAGCAGTTGGAGCGGGGGACGCGGTATCGAATATCGGCGTCCGCGAAGGACGGCGACGGGCGGGTCGGGAGCGCCGACTCGACCTTCACGACGGTCACCAAGGCGAACAGTTTCATCGGGACGTACACGCCGGACGACGGGACGACGGTCGGGGTGGGGATGCCGGTGTCGTTCACGTTCGACAAGGCGATCAGCGATCAGGCCGCCGTGCGGTCGCACATCACCGTCACGTCGAGCAGCGGGCAGCAGGTCGTCGGGCACTGGTTCGGGGCGCAGCGGCTCGACTTCCGGCCCGAGGAGTACTGGAAGGCCGGTTCCAAGGTCACGATGAAGATCGACCTGGACGGGGTCGAGGGCGCCAACGGCGTGGTCGGGGTGCAGAAGAAGACCGTCAGCTTCACGATCGGGCGCTCGCAGGTGTCGACGGTCGACGTCAACACGCAGACCATGACGGTCGTACGGGACGGGCAGACCCTCAAGAGCGTCCCGATCTCCGCCGGCAGCCCGGAGTTCACCACCTACAACGGGCAGATGGTGATCTCCGAGAAGCTGAAGGAGACGCGGATGGACAGCCGTACGGTCGATCTGGCCAACGCGTACGACATCCCGGACGTACCGCACGCGATGCGGCTGACGACCTCGGGGACCTTCATCCACGGCAACTACTGGTACAACAAGGGCAATCCGCCGTTCGGGCGTACGGGTACCAGTCACGGATGTGTGGGGCTGCAGGACGTGCAGGGGGCGAACGGGGACACGCCCGCGAAGTGGTTCTTCGACAGCTCGATGATCGGTGACGTCGTCATCGTGAAGAACTCGGCCGACAAGCAGGTCGCGCCGGACAACGGTCTCAACGGCTGGAATCTGCCGTGGAGCGAGTGGACGGCGGGGGCCGCTTCCTGAGGCCCTGCCAAGGCCGCCCTAAGTAGCTTCTGATCAGGGTGTCTTGACGGATCATTGACGGCATTCGGGGTCGTGCGGGAACTTTTCGCGCGTCCCCGACGTCTCTCTGGCATATGTTTTCTCGGTTCCCGGACATGATGTCCGACCGAGGGGCTACGGTATGCACCCACAAGGTGACATGCAGCAACGCCGGGAGAAGCCTTGAGCGTTCCGTACGAGACGACAGCGTACGAACCACCCGAGTCGCCCGAGTCTCCGGAGGAGCATCTCGAGCGGCTCC
Organism: Streptomyces geranii; assembly: GCF_002954775.1. Classification (GTDB taxonomy): domain Bacteria; phylum Actinomycetota; class Actinomycetes; order Streptomycetales; family Streptomycetaceae; genus Streptomyces; species Streptomyces geranii. Next base: position 136,885 of record NZ_PJME01000017.1, on the reverse strand, counting down.
TGGGTCGTGCGCTGAACTCCTTCGAGTTGCCCGACGAGGCGATACGGCGGCTCGACTGCGCGCTGGCGCACGACAGTTCGCTGCACTCGGCGCACCACAGCGCGGGGCTGCACCGCGAGACGTACCGGCACACCTGGCTGCTCGCCGACGGTTCGGCGCTCACCCTCTGGGAGTTGGTGCACAACACGGCGCCGGGGGCGGGCGCGCAGCACGAGGTGTACGTCGACGAGGAGGAGCTGCGTGCCGCCACGGCCAGGCTCCCGTTGCCCGCGGACGACCCGGACTTCGAGCTGCCGGTGACGGTGCAGCTCACGCCGGTGGTGCAGCCCCGGCATGTGTACGTTCCCGACGACTCGGCGGATCACGCGCGCCGCTTATTGCGCCGGGCGGAGAACGCGGACCGGCCGGGTTCGGACACGGCGGAGTTGCTGCGCGGGGCGTTCGCGCACCAGATCACGCAGGCGTTCGGGCGGCCGTGCCGGGCGGGACGGGCGGGCCTCGGTTTCTCGCTCTACGAGCACGCGTTCCTGCTGCCCGGCGGCGAGGAGATCTCCCTCTGGGAGGTCGAGCACACGGCTACGCCCGACGGGCGGCACATGTGCGAGGTGTATCCGACAGAGGACGGGGCGCGAGACGCGATGGAGCGGCGGGCGGCTCGGGCGTAGACGTTCGGATGTAGACGTTCGGTTGTAGACGTTCGGTTGTAGACGTGCGGGAGGCCGCCGCGGCGCTTGGCCGTGGCGGCCTCCATGCTGTTCGGTGAACTCGCCCGATCCGGGCCGGAGTTACGCCGCCACCGGCTCCTTCTTCTCGACCGCCCGCACGGCGCCCTCCGGCGAGCCGGCGGCCGGGGCCTGCTTGCGCATGCTCTTGAGGACGATGACCAGGCCCGCCGTGACGCAGGTGCCGGCCGCGATGGCGATCAGGTAGAGGAACGGGCTGCCGATCAGCGGGACCACGAAGATGCCGCCGTGCGGGGCGCGCAGGGTCGCGCCGAAGGCCATCGACAGGGCGCCGGTGACCGCGCCGCCCGCCATCGAGGCCGGGATGACGCGCAGCGGGTCGGCCGCCGCGAACGGGATGGCGCCCTCGGAGATGAAGGAGGCGCCCAGGACCCAGGCGGCCTTGCCGTTCTCCTGCTCGGCCGGGGTGAAGAGCTTCCTGCGGACGACGGTGGCCAGCGCCATGCCCAGCGGCGGGACCATACCGGCGGCCATCACCGCGGCCATGACCTTCATCGCGGAGTCGCTGGGGTCCGCGATGGCGATACCGGCCGTGGCGAAGGCGTACGCGACCTTGTTGACCGGGCCGCCGAGGTCGAAGCACATCATCAGGCCGAGCAGCACGCCGAGCAGGATGGCGTTGGTGCCGGAGAGGCCGGCCAGCCAGTCCGTCATGCCCTTCTGGGCCTCGGCGATGGGCTTGCCGACGACGACGAACATCAGGAAGCCGACGATCAGCGAGGAGATCAGCGGGATCACCACGACCGGCATGATGCCGCGCAGCACCGGCGGGATCCTGACCTTCTGGATCGCGAGGACGATGCCACCGGCCAGCAGACCGGCGACCAGGCCGCCGAGGAAGCCGGCCGCGATGTTCGAGGCGATCATGCCGCCGACGAAGCCGGGGACGAGACCGGGGCGGTCGGCCATGCCGTAGGCGATGTAACCGGCCAGGACGGGGATCAGGAACCCGAAGGCGACGCCGCCGATCTGGAAGAGCAGCGCGCCCCAGCTGTCGACCTGGGTCCAGGAGAAGTGCTCCATGACCGAGGGCGCCTTGTTGATCTCCCAGCCGCCGATCGCGAAGCCGAGGGCGAGCAGCAGACCGCCCGCGGCGACGAACGGGACCATGTAACTGACGCCGGTCATCAGCCACTTGCGCAGCTTGGTGCCGTAGTTGTCGCCGGAGTCGCCGGCCCGCTCGACGGGCGTACCGCCGCCGGTGGCGGGCGCGCTGCTCTCGCCGCGCTCGGCCTTGCCGCGTACGTCGGCGATGAGCTGGGCGGGCTTGTTGATACCGGCCTTGACGCCGACGTCGACGGTGGGCTTGCCGGCGAAGCGTTCCTTCTCCCGTACGGGGACGTCGTGGGCGAAGATCACGCCGTCCGCGGCGGCGATGACGGCCGGGTCGAGGCGGGTGAAGCCGGCGGAGCCCTGCGGCTCGACGACGAGTTCGACGCCCGCCTCGCGGCCCGCGTTCTCCAGTGCCTCGGCGGCCATGTACGTGTGGGCGATGCCGGTCGGACAGGAGGTGACGGCGACGATCCGGAACGGACGCGCAGCCGCAGCCGCGTCACCGTCCCCGTCGCTGCCGCTGCCGCTGGTGCTGGTGCTGGTGCTGGTGCCCGCGACGGTTTCGGCGGAGGCCGCCGCCGAAACCGCCGCGGAGTCTTCGGTACTGGCGGCCGGGGCCGCGTCGCCGCGGATCAGCGCGGCGGCGCTCTCCGCATCGCCGACCGCCCGCAGCGCGGCCGTGAACTCGTCGTTCATCAGCTGGCGGGCCAGCGACGACAGGATCGTCAGATGGGCGTCGTCGGCGCCGGCCGGGGCCGCGATCAGGAAGATCAGGTCGGCGGGGCCGTCGGCCGCGCCGAAGTCGATCCCGGCGGCGCTGCGCCCGAAGCCGAGCGTCGGCTCGGTCACGTGTTCGCTACGGCAGTGCGGGATGCCGATGCCGCCGTCGAGGCCGGTCGGCATCTGCGCCTCACGGGCGGCCACGTCGGCGAGGAAACCGTCGAGGTCGGTCACCCGCCCCTTCGCCACCATGCGCTCGGCGAGGGCACGGGCCGCCGCGTCCTTGGTCTGGGCGGACAGGTCGAGGTCGACCAGGTCCGCGGTGATCATCTCGCTCATCGCGGGCTCCTTCGCACGCGTATCGCCCGGAAAGTGGGGTGGGCGGGGCTGGGGACGGGGTTGCTACGGGTACTGCGGTGGGGGCTCATGGGGAGGGGTACGGCTGCGGCGGGGCCGGGGAAACCCCACCGCGTCAGGGCCGGTTCAGGGGGACGGACACACCGGTCGGGGTCCGTCATGGGCGCCGGGGTCAGACCGCCGGACGCCTGAAGGGTGCGGGCGGCTCGGCACGAGGCGACGAAGGACCACGCCGACACGGGTCGGGCGAGGACGCGCGGGCCAGCGGCTCCGCCAGGACGCGCTCCACCGACACCCAGCTGGCCACGGGCAGGGCGGCCGGGCAGGGCGACGCCGGACTCACCGCAGGCAACCGCGACGGCCGAGGACCACGCCAGCACCGGTCCGGCGAGGACGCGCGGGCCAGCGGCTGTTCCAGTACGCGCTCCACTGACACCTCGCCGGCCACCGGCAGGGCGGACGGGCCGGGCGGCGCCGGACGCACGCCGGACAGTCGCGCCACCGGAATACCCAACCGGCGCCGGCCCAGCGAAGTCGGGCAGTGAGGTCCTCATGACACCGGCTCCCTCAACGCCCGGTCCGTCGGTACCTCTGCCGTCACCGTTACCGCCGACGGGTTCAGGTCCGCCGGTGTCGGCATCACGCTGCCGGGGAGCTGGACGGCCGCCGCGCCGTGGGCCACCGCTGAGGCCAGGGCCTCGGGGCCGTTGCCGCCCGCTATCAGGAAGCCCGCCAGGGAGGAGTCACCCGCGCCCACGTTGCTGCGTACGATGTCGACCCGGGCCGTGGCGAACCAGGTGCCCGAGGCGTTGACCAGGAGTTGGCCGTCGGCGCCCAGGCTGGCCAGGACCGCGCCCGCGCCCAGTTCGCGGAGTTCCTCCGCCGCCTTCACCGCGTCGCCGATCGTCGACAGGGGGCGGCCCACCGCCTCCGCCAGCTCCTCGGCGTTCGGCTTGACCACATCCGGGCGTTCACGGAGAGCCGCGAGGAGAGCGGGTCCTGAGGTGTCCAGGGCGATCCGGGCGCCCGCCGCGTGCGTGCGGGCGACGATGTCGGCGTACCAGGAAGGGGCCAGGCCCCTCGGCAGGCTGCCGCAGCAGGCGATCCAGTCCGCGTCGGCCGACTGCGCACGTACCGTCTCCAGGAGCAACTCCTGCTCGGCGGCCGAGAGTTCGGGGCCGGGTGCGTTGATTTTCGTCAGCACGCCGTCCGACTCGGCCAGGGCGATGTTCGAGCGGGTCGCCCCCGCGATCGGGACCGGTGCCACCTCTATGCCTTGGGCGTCCAGGAGGTCCGCCACCAGCGCTCCGGGGGCGCCGCCCAGCGGGAGTACCGCCACGGTTCGGCGGCCCGCGGCGGCCACCGCGCGGGAGACGTTGACGCCCTTGCCGCCCGGGTCCATGCGTTCGCCGGTGGCGCGGATGACCTCGCCCCGGTCGAGCGACGGGACCTCGTACGTACGGTCGAGGGACGGGTTGGGGGTGACGGTGAGGATCATGCGCGTACTACCTCCAGGCCGCCGCGTTCGAGGTCGGTGGCGTCCTCGGGGTCCAGCCCGCTGTCGGTGATCAGCAGGTCCACGTCGCCCAGGTCGCCGAAGCGGGCGAAGTGCTCCTCGCCATGCTTCGTCGAGTCGGCGAGCAGCACCACTCGGCGGGCGGCCTCCACGGCGGCCCGCTTCACGGCGGCCTCGGCGAGGTCGGGCGTGGTCAGGCCGTGCTCCGCGGAGAAGCCGTTGGCGGCCACGAACGCGACGTCGGCGCGGATCTCGCCGTACGCCCGCAGCGCCCAGGCGTCGACGGCGGCGCGGGTGCGGTGCCGGACGCGGCCCCCGACGAGGTGCAGCTGGATGCCGGGGTGGTCGGCGAGGCGGGCCGCGATCGGGAGGCTGTGGGTGACGACGGTGAGCGTCGCCTCCAGCGGGATCGCGGCGGCGAGGCGCGCGACCGTCGAGCCGGCGTCGAGGATCAGGGTGCCCTCGGTGGGCAGTTCGGCGAGGGCGGCCTTGGCGATGCGGTCCTTCTCGTCGGCGGACGTCGACTCGCGCTCGGTGAGGTCCGGCTCGAAGTCGAGGCGACCGGCCGGTATGGCGCCGCCGTGCACACGCCGTACGAGGCCCGCGCGGTCCAGAGCCTTCAGGTCCCGGCGGATGGTCTCCGCGGTGACCTGGAACTCCTCGGCCAGGGACAGCACGTCCACCCGCCCGCCGTCACGGGCGAGCCGCAGGATCTCCTGCTGCCGCTCCGGTGCGTACATGTCCGTTTGCCTCCGACTCATGCCCGAACTTGTGGATTCACTCGGAGGCTACGCCCGGATTTCCGGAAAGTAAACAGGTTCGGGCGTGATGCAGACACAAACGGGCTTACGTGCCCAAAGATGGGGCCCGCCGCCCCGGATTCCTCCGGGGCGACGGGCCGACTCCACCGTCCTCCTACGCCCTACGCCTGCGCCTGCGCCTGCTCAGCCGACGAGGACCTTGTCCCGCTCCTCGTCCTCCGCCGCCGCATCCGGCTCCTCGGCCACCACGGCCCGCCCCGGCAGCGCGAACATCACCACGAAGATCAGGCCCATCAGCCCGGCCACCCACCCCAGCGCGTTCTGGAAGCCGTCCACGAACGCGGGCCCCACCTCGCTCGGTGCCAGCCGGTCCGCCATCACGCCGAAGAACACCACCGACACCAGCCCGAGCCCCAGCGCGTTCCCCATCTGCTGCACGGTGTTGATCAGCCCGGACGCCGACCCTGCATGCTCCCTCGGCACCTCCGACAGCACCGCGTCCGTCAGCGGCGCCACGATCAGGCCCATGCCCGCGCCCATGACCACCAGCGGCAACGCCATCTGCCAGGGGGCGATGGCCAGGCCGTACCGGCCCGACTCCCAGATGTAGAGCAGCACGCCGAGGCCCATCACCAGGGCGCCCGTCTGGAGCACCTTGCGGCCGAAGCGGGGCGTCAGCTTCTGGACGGACATCCCGGCCGCCACCGACACCGCGATCGAGAACGGCACCCCGGTCAGCCCCGCCTTGAGCGGGCTCCAGCCGAGCCCGTACTGCATGTACAGCGTCCAGACCAGGAAGAACACACCCAGCGCAACCCCGAAGACCGTCTGTACGGCGATGCCCGCGGCGAAGCTCTTCACCTTGAACAGGGACAGCTCGACCAGCGGCGAACCGTCGATCCGGGTCTTCCGCCTCTCGTACGCCACCAGCGCGCCGAACACGCCGAGCGCGCCCGCCATCGACAGGTACCCCCACAGCGGCCAGCCCAGCTCGCGCCCCCGGGTCAGCGGGTAGAGCAGCATCAGCAGGCCCAGGGTGACCAGGGCCACGCCGACCAGGTCCAGCTTGAGGGCGCGCGGGGCCTTCGACTCGGTGATGAAGCGGTGGCCGAGGATCAGGCCCGCGATGCCGACCGGCAGGTTGATCAGGAAGATCGGGCGCCAGCCGAGGCCGAACAGGTCCCACTCCGTGAGCAGCGCGCCCAGCAGCGGGCCGGTCACCGCGCCCAGGCCCACGACCGCGCCGAACAGGCCGAACACCTTGCCGCGTTCGTGCGCCGGGAAGGTCGCGTGGACGATCGACAGGACCTGCGGCACCATCAGCGCCGCCATCCCGCCCTGGAGGATGCGCGAGGCGACCAGCATCTCGGGGTTGGCGGCGAAGCCGCACAGCGCGGAGGCGAGGGTGAAGCCGCCGATGCCGACGAGGAAGAGCCGCTTACGGCCGTGGATGTCGCCGAGGCGTCCGCCGGTGACGAGGCCGGCGGCGAAGGCGAGCGCGTAGCCGGCGGTGATCCACTGGATCTGGCTGAAGGAGGCGCCGGCCTCGCGCTGGATCGACGGGATCGCGATGTTGACGATCGTGACGTCGACGAGGTCCATGAAGGCCGCGGTCATCACGATGGCGAGGGCGAACCAGCGCCGCCGGTCGGGTACGGCGGCCGGGGTGCCCGAAGAGGGCGATGAGGTCTCGGTGGAGTTCATGTGTTCAACCTAGAACCCCATTAGGTCAGATCGTGTCCTAATGGTCGGGCATCCTCGTACCCATGACGACAGACACCCCGGCCCGGCTCCTGCAGCTCCTCTCGCTCCTCCAGACGCCCCGCGAGTGGCCCGGCGGCGAACTCTCCGACCGGCTCGGGGTGTCCCGGCGTACCGTCCGGCGGGACATCGACCGGCTGCGGGAACTGGGCTATCCCGTGCAGGCGAGCAAGGGTTCCGACGGCGGGTACCGGCTGGTCGCGGGCAAGGCGCTGCCGCCGCTGGTGCTGGACGACGAGGAGGCGGTGGCCATCGCGGTCGGGCTGCGGGCGGGCGCCGGGCACGCCGTCGAGGGGCTGGACGAGGCGTCCGTACGGGCGCTGGCCAAGCTGGAGCAGGTCCTGCCGTCCCGGCTGCGCCGCCGCGTCTCCACCCTCCAGGCCGCGACCACCCCGCTGACCAGCGGAGACGGCGCGGTCATCGCCCCCGAGACGCTCACAGTGATGGCCTCGGCGGTGGCCGGGCAGGAACGGCTCCGGTTCGCCTACCGGTCCAAGGACGGCACCCCGACCAAGCGCCTGACCGAGCCCCACCGGCTCGTCTCGACCGGCCGTCGCTGGTACCTCGTCGCCTACGACCTCGATCGCGCCGACTGGCGCACCTTCCGCGTCGACCGGGTCGCCGACCCCTTCGCGACGGGCGCCCGCTTCGCCCCGCGCGAGCTGCCGACGGGCGACGCGGCGGAGTATCTGCGCCGGTCGATGTACGTCAGGCAGGAGGCCTACGAGTTCGAGGCGACGTTCGCCGCCCCGGCCGCGTACGTCGCCGCCCGCGTCCCGGCCTGGCTGGGCACCCCCGAGCCCCTCGGCGAGGACAGCTGCCGCATCCGCTCCTCGGTCGGCGACGCGGTGGAATGGCTGGCGGTGCGGCTGGCGTCGGTCGACTGCGAGTTCACGGTCCAGGAACCGGCGGAACTGGTGCAACGGGTACGGGAGTTGGGGGCACGGCTGTCCCGGGCGGCGGCGGACAACTGACCAGCGACGCTGCCGCCGCCGACTCCCGGGGGCCCGCACCTCAGGAACCCGCCCGACCTCACGGAACCCGCGGCTCAGGAACCGCCCGGCCTCACGGAACCTGCGACTCAGGAACCCGCCCCGCCTCACGAAACCCGCACCTCAAGACCGCCCGGCCTCACGGAACCTGCGGCTCAAGAACCCGCCCCGCCTCACAGAACCCGCACCTCAAGAACCCGCCCCGCCTCACAGAACCCGCACCTCAAGAACCCGCCCCGCCTCACAGAACCCGCCCCTCAAGAACCCGTCCCGCCTCACGAAACCCGCACCTCAAGAACCCGCCCCGCGCCACGAATCCCGCGTTTCAGGCCCCCGCCCCGCCGCCCCAGGCGAAGTCCCGCAGTGCCCCCAGATTGCGTACCGCCAGTGCCGCCGGGCCGGTCGGGCCGGTGGCCGGGGTGTCGCCTGCCGCCCAGGTCTCGAAGGCGACGCGTACGGCCGCGTTGGCGACGGCGGCCCTGAAGCGGGACTCCGGCGAGTCGGCCGGGCCCGCGCCCCGGGCGGCCAGCGCCTGCGACAGCGCGCGTTCCGCCGCCCTGCACCGTTCCGCCCACACCCGCAGCAGGGCGGGGCTCTCCTCGGCGAGCCGGAGCAGGGTGCGGGCCCAGTCCAGGGAGCCCGGGGACACCCCGGCGCCGGGGGTCAGCACATGGCGGGCCGCGTGTTCCAGGGCCTGCGGCACGGACAGCGCGGCCGGGGCGTCACGCACCGTCTCCGCCCAGCGCTCCATGCCCGCGCCGAACAGGGGGCCGACGGCCTCCTCCTTCGTGGCGAAGTAGCGGTAGAACGTGCGCGGCGCGACCCCGGCCGCCTGGGCGATGTCCTCGGCGCGGGTGGCCCGCAGCCCGTCGGTCACGAAGAGCCTCGCCGCCACCCGGGCGATCTCCATCCGCGTCGCGTACTTGCGCCGTTCGGTGAGCGAACCCGAGAAGTGGCCCGAGGAGAAGTCGGAGAAGCCGGAGGAACCGGAGATATCGGGGTGGGACACGGACGCCAGGTTATGCCGCTGTGGCACAATCTGCCATTCGGCGGGCCACCCCGGGGTTCAGGTACGGGGTGCCCCGCCTTTTTGACGCACTGGACGCAAAAGAGCCGGGCCCCGGTACCTGGGGGGGGTTAGGTACCGAAGCCCGGCTTGGGAGGTCCCGACGCGGGGGGGTGCGTCGGGACTTGGCTCAGGGGGTCCGAGGCGTTGCCGCCCGGACCCGTACTCCTGGGCCCTGAGGTCTTGTGCCCCGGACCCGGTGGTTTGAAGCAGCCTTGCAGCAGACTCTTTGCGCGGCCTTCCGCCACCCCGCGCACGCACTCCTCAACAGTCGTACGCCACCCGGCGCACGGACTACGGAAGTGCGCCCCCCGTGATGGCTCCGCTGCCCTGCGGAACCCTACGCGACGGCGTCGAAGCCGGTGTCCCGGGCCAGCTTCTTCAGCTCCATCAGCGCGTGCTTCTCGATCTGCCGGATCCGCTCGCGGGTGAGGCCGTGCTCCTTGCCGACCTCCGTCAGCGTGCGCTCCCGGCCGTCGACGATGCCGTACCGCATCTTGATGATGGACGCCGTGCGCTGGTCGAGACGGCCGATCAGGTCGTCCAGTTCCTCACTGCGCAGCAGGGTCAGCACCGACTGCTCCGGTGACACCGCCGACGTGTCCTCCAGGAGGTCGCCGAACTGGGTGTCGCCGTCGTCGTCGACCGACATGTTCAGCGAGACCGGGTCACGGGCCCAGTCGAGGACGTCGACGACGCGCTCGGGGGTGGTGTCCAGTTCGGCGGCGATCTCCGCCGGCTCCGGGTCCCGCCCGTTCTTCCGGTTGAACTCGCGCTGCACGCGGCGGATCCGGCCCAGTTCCTCGACCAGGTGGACGGGGAGGCGGATCGTGCGCGACTGGTCGGCTATGGAGCGGGTGATGGCCTGACGGATCCACCAGGTGGCGTACGTCGAGAACTTGAAGCCCTTGCGGTAGTCGAACTTCTCGACCGCGCGCACCAGGCCGGCGTTGCCCTCCTGGATGAGGTCGAGGAGGGGCAGGCCGCTGCGGGGGTAGCGGCGCGCGACGGCGACGACCAGCCGGAGGTTGGAGCGGATGAAGACGTCCTTGGCCCGCTCGGCCTCGGCGACCAGCGCCTCCAGCTCCTCGACCGACGCGTCGGCCTTGGCCTCCGCCTCGCCGTCGAGGATCTGGCGTGCGAACACACCGGCCTCGATGGTCTGCGACAGCTCGACCTCCTTGGCGGCGTCCAGCAGCGGGGTGCGCGCTATCTCGTCCAAGTACATGCCGACCAGGTCGCGGTCGGCGATCTCGCCGCCATGGGCGCGAACACTGCGTGCGCCGCCGACGGCTCCGCCGGTGGCGGACGACGTACGACGGGCGACGGCACGGGTTGCCATGCTTGCTCCCTTGCGAGTGGTCCTGGTTGTCCCTGTTGGTACTGAACGCTCAGCACACTCCTCGCGTGCCCGGCATCCGAAGGAAACAACGACTGGAATCAGGACAGAATTCCCACGCCGCCCCCCTATTTTTCTGATCTTGCAGTACCCTGTGCCGCCGACAAAGGAGGCATGATGCCGTCGGAACGTACAGAGGTGCAGGTCAGGCCGGGAGTCGAGGCTGATCTCGCAGCTCTCACGGACCTCTACAACCACTACGTACGCGAGACACCCACTACTTTCGACACCAAAATCTTCACACCGGAGGAGCGCCGTCCTTGGCTGCTCTCCTACCCTGAAGACGGCCCGCACCGCCTGATGGTTGCCACGGACATGGACTCACAGCGGATTCTGGGGTATGCCACATCCGGCCCCTTCCGCGCGAAGCCCGCGTACGGCACCACCGTGGAGGTCACCGTCTATCTCGCCCCGGACGCGGGCGGGCGCGGCGTGGGCACCCTGCTCTACAAGGAGCTCTTCGCGGTGCTGGCGGGCGAGGACGTGCACCGCGCGCTGGCGGGCATCGTGCCGCCGAACGAGGCGTCGGTGCGGCTGCACGAGCGCTTCGGGTTCCGGTACATCGGGACGTACGGCGAGGTGGGCCGGAAGTTCGGCCGGTACTGGGACGTGGCCTGGTACGAGAAGGAACTCTGAGTCCGGGGAGAACTCCGGGCACCGGGAGGAACTCCCGTAGGGAAGGGGCTTCCCGTACGGGAGGGAACTCCGGTCGCGTGTACGTACTTTCGGCCCCCGGGCGGCTGCCCGAAAGGGCCGAATGTCCGTCGGCCGGGTCAGCCGAACTGCACCGACCGCTTGGCCAGCCCCAGCCAGAAGCCGTCGATGACGGACCGCTGGGTGTCCAGTTCGCCGGCCACCTCGGCCGCGCCCATCGTCACGAAGAGGGGGGCGAAGTGCTCGGTGCGGGGGTGGGCGTACCGGCCCGCGGGGGCCTTGTGGAGGAAGTCCAGCAGGCCGTCCACGTCCCGCGCTTCCAGGGCCCGGCGGCCCCAGTCGTCGAACTCGCGCGACCAGGACGGCTCCCCGGGGCCCGCGTGCCTGAGGGCGGCCAGGTTGTGGGTGAAGAAGCCGGAGCCGACGATCAGGACGCCCTCGTCACGGAGGGGGGCGAGTTTACGCCCGATGTCCATCAGTTTCACCGGGTCGAGGGTCGGCATCGAGATCTGGAGGACAGGGATGTCCGCCTCGGGGAACATCTCCACCAGGGGGACGTACGCGCCGTGGTCGAGACCGCGGTCCGGGATGTCCTGGACGGGCATTCCGGGGGCCCGCAGCAGCTTCCGTACGGACTCGGCGAGTTCGGGGGCGCCGGGGGCGGCGTACTCGACCTGGTAGTAGTGCTCGGGGAAGCCCCAGAAGTCGTAGACGAGGGGGATCGTTTCGATGGCGGCGAGGGCGAGCGGGGCCTCCTCCCAGTGGGCGGAGACCATCAGGATCGCCTTCGGGCGGGGCAGGTCGGCCGACCAGGCGGCGAGTTGGCCGGGCCAGATCGGGTCGTCGGCCAGCGGAGGGGCGCCGTGACTGAGGTAGAGCGCCGGCATGCGCTCCTTGGTGTCGGCGGACATGACGGCCACTGCCCTTCTGTTGAAGTCTCAAGCTTCTCGCATACTGAACATACATCGTTTTGGTTTAAAATTCAAGGACGGGGAACGTAGAGTGGAGTACATGAACACGGCATCTACACCCGACGAGGAGCCCCGCTGGCTCACCGACGAGGAACAGCGCACCTGGCGGGCCTACATGCACGCGGTCACCCTGCTGGAGGACCACCTGGACCGTCAGCTCCAGCGTGACGCCGGCATGCCGCACGTCTACTACGGCCTGCTCGTGGGGCTGGGCGAACAGGCGGACGGGCGGCTGCGCATGACCGAGCTGGCGATGAAGGCCAAGATCACCCGGTCCCGGCTCTCGCACGCCATCGCGCGGCTGGAGAAGAACGGCTGGGTACGGCGCGAGGACTGCCCCTCGGACAAGCGCGGCCAGTTCGCGGTCCTCACCGACCAGGGCCAGGAGGTGCTCCGGCGCACCGCGCCCGGTCATGTGACCGCCGTACGCCAGGCGCTGTTCGACCGGATCAGCGACGAGCAGCGCAAGACGCTCCACGAGGTGATGGAGATCGTCGCCCAGGGCCTTCAGCCGAAGGACGCGGGCGCGGATCTGCCCTGGCTCCGCTGAGCGGAACCAGGGCAGATCCTGGAGTCGTACGTCACGAGGCGTCCCCACCCCGCGTGACGTACGGAGTGGCCCGAAGGGGTATCGAGGGGACGGCGTCCGGGGTCAGTGGGCGACCACCGGGACCTTCAGCTCGTCCTCGGCACCCTCACCGCTGGTCGAACTCACGTCCGGGGCACCGGCGTTGATGAAGGTGAAGGCGATCGCCGCGGCGGCGACCAGGATGCCGACGGCGAACCAGATGGCGCTGGTGTAGCCCTCGACCATGCCCTTCAGCTGGACCAGCTGCTGCTGGGAGCGGGAGGACGCGCCACCGATGTGGTCGGCGACGTAGGTCGTGGTGGCCGAGGCGGCGATGGTGTTCAGCAGGGCCGTACCGATCGCGCCGCCGACCTGCTGCGAGGTGTTGACCATCGCGGAGGCGACACCGGAGTCACGCGGCTCGACGCCCAGCGTGGCCAGGGACATGGCCGGCATGAACGCCGTACCCATGCCGAGACCGAGCAGGAGCATCGCCGGCAGGAGCAGGGCCGCGTAGGACGAGCCGATCTCCATCTGGGTCAGGAACAGCATGCCGAGCGCGGCGACCAGGAAGCCGGGGCCCATCAGCAGCCGCGCCGGGACGCGGGTCATCAGGCGGGCGCCGATCTGGGTGGAGCCCGTGATCATGCCCGCGATCATCGGCAGGAACGCGAAGCCGGTCTTGACCGGGGAGTAGCCCTTCACGATCTGCAGGTAGTAGGTGAGGAAGAGGAACAGGCCGAACATCGCGATGATCGCGAGGCCGAGCGAGAGGTAGACGCCGCCGCGGTTGCGCTCGGTGATGACGCGCAGGGGCAGCAGCGGGGCCTTGACCCTGGACTCGACGAACACGAAGGTCGCGAGGAGCAGCGCCGAGGCGACGAACAGGCCGATCGTCAGGGAGTCGCTCCAGCCCTCGGACTCGGCGCGGGTGAAGCCGTAGACGAGGGAGACCAGGCCGAGGGTGGACAGGACGACGCCCGGGATGTCGAGCGGCGAGCGGTTGCGGCTGCCGGACGGCTCACGGATGACGAAGTACGCGCCGAGGGCGGCGACGGCGGCGAAGGGGATGTTCACGAAGAACGTCCAGCGCCAGTTCAGGTACTCGGTGAGGAAGCCGCCGAGGATGAGACCCACGGCGCCACCGCCACCGGCGATCGCCCCGTAGATGCCGAACGCCTTGGCGCGCTCCTTGGCGTCGGTGAACATCACCGCGAGCAGGGAGAGCGCGGCGGGCGCGAGCAGTGCGCCGAAGGCACCCTGGAGGGCGCGGGAGCCGAGCAGCATCGCCTCGTTGGTCGCGGCGCCGCCCAGGGCGGAGGCCGCGGCGAAGCCGATCAGACCGGTGACGAAGGTGTTCTTGCGGCCCCAGATGTCGGCGATCCGGCCGCCGAAGAGCAGCAGTCCGCCGAAGGCGAGGGCGTAGGCCGTGATGACCCACTGGCGGTTGCCGTCCGAGATCCCCAGATCCTGCTGGGCGGAGGGCAGGGCGATGTTCACGATGGTCGCGTCGAGCACGACCATCAGCTGGGCGAGCGCTATGAAGGTCAGTGCCTTCCAGCGGTTCGCATCGGGTGCCGGCGCCTTGGTGGCGGCAGCCTGGACTGTTTCAGACATGGGGATACCCACTTCGGGACTTCGTGACGGAAAAAGGGCGTGAAAGGGGACGGGACGAGGGGAGAGGAGCGTGGAGCGAGGAAAGAAGGGGAGCGGAGAAGCTCGGAGCGAGGGTCAGATCGCCGTCAGGGCTGGCGCAGGTCCTCCATAGTCGCGGCCGTACCGGGCAGTTCGGAGCGGGCCGGCGCCCGCAGACCGTCCAGGAACAGCTGCAGGTGTCGGTGGACGTAACGGTCGATGCTCGTGCACCCGGTGCCCGCCGGGGGACGGCTGAGCTGGGCCACGACGATCATCACATCGCCGACACCGACGTCCGTACGGAGCTGACCGGCCGCCTTCGCCCGGTCCATGATGTCCTCGGTGAGCTGTTCGACCCGCTCCCGCGCGGCCTCCAGGTCGGGGTGGCGCTGGTCGAAGGTGCTGGCCATCATCGGGCAGAGCGCGCTGAGCCGTTCGTCGGCGGTGACGTGCACAAAGCGCTCCAGCGCCGCGAAGGCGTCGCCGGTCTCCGCGAGGGCCAGTTCGGCCGCCTCGGACATCCGGTCCATGACCGAGCAGACGACCTCGCGGGCGAGGGCCTCCCGGTCCGGGAAGTTGCGGTACACCGTGGCATTGCCGACGCCGGCCCGGCGGGCGATCTCGTCGATCGGCACCTCGGCGCCGAACTCGACGAACATCTCGCGGGCGGCGGTGACGATCCGCTCCCGGTTGCGCAGGGCGTCGGCACGGGGCCGGGGCGCCTTCTGCACGGGGATCGCGGTCTGCACGGCGTACTCCTTCATCGACGCGTTCTTCGTGAACGGTGTGTTGCGATCCGGGGATGGAGTCCCCGTTTCGCTCGGACACATGGCTAAACGGGGAAACGGTCCCCGGTTATTTCCCGCATCCGAAGAGATTTGATGTGACCTGGGTCACATCAATCCCGGGGGGAATCCGGGGGGAATCCGGGGCGGGTACCCACGATCGGTCTCCTCCAGCGCGCGCTCCCGCCGACCTCGACACAGGGTGATCGAAAGGGTGCAGTCCGAGACCGGCGGCTGCCGTGGCGCGAAGGGTCCGTGCATGCAGCAGCCGACCAGCCGTCGTCGGATACGCCCGCCGGGCACCATGCGCCCCCGCCGGGTGGCCGCCCTGGTGTCCGTGGCCGCGCTGACCCTCGCGGTCAGCACCTCGGCCGGCACCGGACCCCTCGCCAAGGGTTCCACGACGGCCGCGGGCTCCGTCCCGCTGGCCCGCTCCTCCCCGCTCGGCGCCTGTCTGATCAGGGGCGGCCTGGGCGTCCAGATGTCGGAGGGCCTGCCCACCCCGGCCGGCTACTCCCGCTCCACCGGCACCGTCCGCGCGCTGAACCTGATGGTCGACTTCTCCGACGCCCCCGGCCAGGGCAGCGCCCTCGACCGGCTCGCGGAGTTCTTCCCGCAGACCCGGGACTGGTTCACCACCAGCTCCTACGGCCGCCTCGACTACCGCCCCGAGGCCCCCATCGACACCTGGCTGCGGATGCCGCGCACCTTCCGCTCGTACGGCATACAGCGCGGCGCCCCCTTCGACCCCGGCTACCGCCGGCTGGTCCAGGACATCGTGCGCGCGGCCGACCCGGCGGTCGACTTCCGCTCGTACGACCTGCTGAACGTGCTGGTCACCCCGAACGCGGGCCCCTCCGCCCTGGACACCGTCCTGTCCGTCACCTTCGCCGGGAACCGGGAGGCGCCGGTCGCGGACGGGGTGCCGGTGGCCAACGCGTCGTTCGTCTACTCCCGGCAGGACGACGGCTCCGGGTCGTACGACACCACGGGCTACCGCGTCCTGCCGCACGAGAACGGGCATGTGTTCGGGCTGCCCGACCTGTACACGCAGCACGGCGGGGGCGCGGTCGGGCACTGGGACATCATGAGCGAGGACTGGGGGGCCAACAACGACCTCCTCGGCTGGCACAAGTGGAAGCTGGGCTGGCTGGACCCCTCGCAGGTCGGCTGCGCGGTGACGGCGGGCACGACGGAGTACACGCTCACCCCGCTGGCCAGGCCCGGCGGCGCGAAGCTGGTCTTCGTGCCCATCAACTCCCGTACGGGGTACGCCGTCGAGCTGCGCACGCGCGAGGGCAACGACGAGACGGTGTGCCGGCCCGGCGTGCTGATCTACAAGGTCGACGCGAACGTCGACACCGGCCGGGGCCCGGTCACGGTGTACGACTCCCGCCGGGACAGCGGCGGCTGCACCCGCAGCCCGAACGTCCACGCGGAACTCTCCGACGCGCCCTTCGCCCCCGGCGAGTCCTTCAAGGACCCGAGCCGGGGCATCCGGATCACGGTGGCGAGCGCCGACCTGGACGGGAACCACCGGGTGACGATCACCCGGAGGTAGGGGTCCTCCCGTACGGGTGGAGGCCGGGCTCCCGGCAGGCGATTCCGCACGGGCATTACGGTGAGCCCATGATTGACCCCGTCCCCGGCCAGGTGTCCGCCCCCGCTCCCGTCCCCGCCGAGGCCGTCGCCCCGCTGATGCGCGGGATCGCCGTACTGCGGCAGCTGACGGAGGCGGGCGGGACGCTGAGCCTGAGCGGGCTTGAGCGGGCGACCGGCCTGGCACGTTCCACCGTGGACCGGATCACGGCGACCCTCGCCCGCATGGGGTACGTCCGTCTCGACGGCCGGGACGCGGTTCTCACCCCTCGGCTGATGGAACTGGGGAACGCCTATCTGGCCGCCCTCCGGCTGCCCGCCCTGCTCGACGCGCACGCGGACGCCCTCGCCGACGAGCTGGACGAGTCGGTGTCCCTCGCCGTCGGCGACCGGGACGGCATCCGGTTCATCCACCAGGCGACCCGCCGCCGCGCGATGTCCCTCAGCTTCCGCATCGGCGACCTCCTGCCGGCCGAACGCACCGCGCCGGGCCCGCTGTTCGCCACCGAATGGACGCGGGCGGACTGGCACCACTGGCACGAACGCCGGACGGCGGACCCGGCGGACCTGGGCTTCCCGGCGATCCCGCCGCGCACCGAAGGGACGGGGGCCCCGGACAGCGACTTCGAGGCGTACGTCGAACGGGCCCGGGCCGACGGCTGGGCACTGGACGACCAGCTGATCGAACCGGGCCTGGTGGCGGTCTCCGTCCCCGTACGGGACCCCCGTACGGGCAGGGTGGCGTGCGTCGCGAGCGTGGTCAGCCACACGAGCCGCCGCACGGCGACCGGCCTGCGCGAGGAGCTGCTGCCGCGGCTGCGGTCGACGGTGGCGGCGATGGAGGCGGACCTGCGGGCGGACCTGAGGGAGGGGCCCACCGCCGAGGCACGGGTGCCCCCCTCCGACCTGGCGGCCTGGACCGGGGCGTCGAAGCAGGAGTTGGGCCGGGAGTTCGTCGAGTCCCTGGCCAGGGGCCTGACGGTCCTGACGGCCTTCGGCGAGTCCCGCGCCGAGCTGACCCTGACGGAGGTGGCCCGGGCGACAGGCCTGGCAAGGGCGACCGCGCGCCGGGCGCTGATCACCTACGAGCACCTGGGCTACGTGGAACCAACGGGCCGCACCTTCACCCTGACCCCTAGGGTCCTGTCCCTGGGCTTCCCGCCCCTCTCCCGCACCTCCCTGCCCGAGATCGCCGCGCCGCACCTGGCGGAACTGGCGGACCGGGTGGAGGAGTCGGCGTCCCTGGCGATCCTGACGCCGGACTCGGGCACGGGCACGGGCACGGGTCGGGAGATCCAGTACACGGCGCGGGCGGCGACCCGGCGCATCATGAGCGCCGACATCACGGTCGGGACGCGCCTGCCGGCCCACCGGACGTCGATGGGCCGGGTGCTGCTGGCCGACACCCCGGACGGGGACTTCACGGAGGTACGGCAACAGGGATACGCCCTGGTCGAGGAGGAGCTGGAACAGGGCCTGCGCTCGATCGCGGTCCCGGTCCGGGACCGTACCGGCCGGGTGGTCGCGGCGGTGGACGTGGCCATGCACTCGACCCGCCGCACGGCGCAACAGTGCGTGGAGGAGATCCTGCCCGAGCTGCACGCGACGGCGACGCGGATCGAGGGGGAACTGCGCACGGCGGGCAGGTTCACAAGGGTGCCGCTGACGTAGCCCCGACCGGGGGTGCGGGGCGGTCTCGATCCCGCGGCCGACGCGCGGGTCGCAAGTACTTCCATTGACCTCCCCTGTTCACGCATCTAATCTTCATTCTCATATGCGGACGCCGTCTGTATGGAGAGACGGAGACACCGAGAGGGTTCCGATGAGCACGCGCCAGCCGACCGTCACCGAGTTCGCCGTCTACCCCGTCGCCGGCCGCGACAGCATGGAACTGAACCTCTCCGGCGCCCACGGCCCCTACTTCACCCGCAACATCGTGATCCTCACCGACTCCGAGGGCCGTACGGGACTCGGCGAGGTCCCGGGCGGCGAGAAGATCACACGGACCCTGCGCGACGCCGGGTCGCTGGTCGTCGGTGCGAAGGTGGGCGACTACCAGCGCGTCCTGCGGGAGATCGGCGCCCGCTTCGCCGACCGCGACGCGGGCGGACGCGGCGCCCAGACCTTCGACCTGCGCACCACCGTGCACGCGGTGACGGCGGTCGAGTCGGCCCTGCTCGACCTCCTCGGCCAGCACCTGGACGTACCGGTGGCGGCCCTGCTGGGTGACGGCCAACAGCGCGATTCGGTACGGGTGTTGGGCTACCTCTTCTACGTCGGCGACCCGGACCGCACAGACCTGGACTACGTCCGTGAACCGGACTCCCCGGTCGACTGGTACCGCGTCCGGCGCGAGGAGGCGCTGACCCCGGAGGCGATCGTCCGCCAGGCGGAGGCGACCCACGCCCGCTACGGCTTCCGCGACTTCAAGCTCAAGGGCGGCGTCCTGGAGGGCGCCGAGGAGGTCAAGGCCGTACGAGCGCTGAAGGACCGCTTCCCGGAAGCGCGGGTCACCCTGGACCCGAACGGCGCGTGGTCACTGCGCGAGGCGATCGAGCTGTGCACACCTCTGAACGGCACGCTGGCCTACGCCGAGGACCCGTGCGGTGCGGAGGACGGCTACTCGGGGCGCGAGATCCTGGCCGAGTTCCGCCGGGCGACGGGTCTCCCCACGGCCACCAACATGATCGCGACGGACTGGCGGCAGCTGACCCACGCCCTGGCCCTGCAGTCGGTGTCGATCCCCTTGGCCGACCCGCACTTCTGGACCATGCGGGGCTCGGTGCGTGTGGCGCAGTTGTGCAACTCCATGGGCCTGACCTGGGGTTGCCACTCCAACAACCACTTCGACATCTCCCTGGCCATGGTCACCCACTGCGGGGCGGCGGCGCCGGGCGAGTACAACGCCCTTGACACGCACTGGATCTGGCAGGAGGGCATGGAACGCCTGACGGTGGCTCCGCCGCGGATCGTCGACGGCGAGATCGCGGTGCCGGACGCGCCCGGGCTGGGGGTACGGGTGGACATGGACCGGGTGCTCGCGGCTCACGAGCTGTACCGGGAGCGGGCGTTGGGGGCACGGGACGACGCGGTCACCATGCAATACCTGGTCCCTGGCTGGGAGTTCGACGGCAAGCGGCCGTGTCTGGTGCGGTAGGGAGGACTGGGGCGCCGCGATGAACGGGGGCTACGGCCGGTAGCGGATCTCCAGCATCAGGCAGCCGGCGGCCGTCCAATACGGGCCGTGCGGCATGCCAGGGGGCCGGGACGCGAAGTCTCCGGGGTGGAAGGTCCGGTCCAGGGTGAGGTCGTACAGGTCGCCTTCGAGGAGACAGACCTCCTCGACCCACTCGTGCCGGATCACCCCGGAGGACGAGGTGTCGAGCCCCGGTTCCCAGCGCACCAGCCGGGTCAGCACCTCCGGGTCCGCCTCGTCCCTGCTCAGGATCCGCTCGGCGGTCCCGGGCTGCGGCCCGGCGCTCCACGGCATGGCCTCGGGTGAAAAGAACTCCCGCTCGCTCTTCATGACGGTGACCTTCCCTTCCCCGAGTGGCCTCAGACAGTCGGGTGGGCGGGGAGGCGGCCGGGCGGTCACTCGGTCACTCGGTCACTCGGACTTCTCCGCGGGCTCGGAGTCGTCCGTCGGCCCGGCCTGCTCGTCGGTGGCGTCGGTGGCGTCGGTGGTGGCCGCCCAGCTGGCCAGCAGGTTCAGGGCCTGCTGGGAGGGTGAGCCCGGCTCGGCGGTGTAGGTGAGCAGGAACTGGCTGGGGTCCGCTCCGAGCGGAAATGTCTCGAACGGCAGGTCGAGGTCGCCGACGACCGGGTGGTGCAGGCGCTTCAGACCTGTGGTGTGGATGCGTACGTTGTGGGCGGCCCAGCGGCGGCGGAACTCCGCGCTGCGGGTGGACAGTTCGCCGATCATGTCGGTCAGCCGACGGTCGTACGCGTCCCGGCCGGCCTCGGCGCGCAGCATGGCGACCGTGTCGCCTGCGACCTCGTCCCAGTCGCGGAAGAACTCGGGTGCGCGCGGGTCGAGGAAGACGAACCGGGCGTTGCTCGGTGGCCGCGCCGGGTCGGCGTAGGCGGGGGCGAACAGGGCGCGTCCGAGGTGGTTGGCGGCCAGGATGTCCAGGCGTCCGCTGAGGACGAAGGCGGGGGTGCCGGTCATCGAGTCGAGGACACGCTGCACCGGGGGCCGGACGCGCTGCTGAGCGGGCTTGCGTCGCGACGGACGGGCCGGGCCGGCGCCGCGCAGGAGGTCGAGCAGGTGGATCCGCTCGGCCTCGTCGAGCCGCAGGGCCTGCGCGATGCCGTCGATGACGCTCTCGGAGACACCGGTGGCGTTGCCGCGCTCCAGCCGCGTGTAGTACTCGCTGGAGATACCCGCGAGCAGGGCCACCTCCTCCCGGCGCAGCCCGGCGACCCGCCGACGGTCTCCCCCGTACAGGGGCAGTCCCGCCTGCTCGGGGGTGACCCTGGCCCGCCGCGTGCCCAGGAATTCCCGGATCTCCGCACGGAAATCACCGCGAATATCAGGGCTGGGGCTTTTCAGATCTTTTATGCCGTTTGGGTCGTTTGCGCCTGTCATGCACTCCACTCTACGAGCGCTCGCGGCGGCCTGGGGGTCCCTCTCAGTGACCCCCTCAGCAGGGACTCCCGCCGATCCGTGACGAACGGTTCTGTTGAGAAGCAAGAGCAGCAGCAGAGGCAGAAGAGGAACAGGAACAGGACACCCCATGGCAACGAATCTGACCGGCACCGTCGCGCTCGTCACCGGCGCGAGCAGCGGTATCGGCGCCGCCACCGCCCGCCGCCTCGCCGAGGAGGGTGCCTCCGTCGCCCTCGTGGCCCGCCGCGAGGAGCGGCTGACCGACCTGGCCGCCGAGATCGGGAAGGCCGGCGGTACGGCCCTGGTCGTGGCGGCGGACATCACGGACCGCGCCCGCGCCGAGGCGGCCGTGGAGCGGACCGTCGCACACTTCGGGCGCCTCGACACCCTGGTCAACAACGCCGGGCTGATGCTGCTTGGCCCGGTCGTCGGTGCGGACGCCGCGGAATGGGAACGCATGATCGCCGTCAACGTGCACGGCCTGCTGCACACCACCCACGCCGCACTCCCCCACCTCCTCAAGGCCGCCGAGGACGGGCCGCGCCGGGTCGCCGACATCGTCAACGTCAGCTCCATCGCGGGCCGCGTCGCCTGGAACGGTTACGGCGTCTACAACCTCACCAAGTTCGGCGTGAACGGCTTCACCGAGTCCCTGCGCCAGGAGGTCACCCGGCGGCACGTCCGCGTCGGTGTGCTGGAGCCGGGCGGGGTGGACACCGAACTGGGCTCGCACAACGACCACAAGCCCGAACTCCGCGAGGCGATCCGCACCTTCTACGAGCAGACCGAGGTCCTCGCCCCGGACGACATAGCCGACGGCGTCGCCTACATGGTCACGCGCCCCCGACACGCCTCCGTCGGCGAACTCTGGATCATGCCGACCGACCAGGCCTGATCCGGCCCCACCAACGCCTCACGGCACCCGAAAGGAACTCTCATGAGCAAGGTCGTTCTCGTCACCGGCGCCGGACGCGGTCTGGGTACGGACATCGTCCGCGAGGCCCTCGCCGCCGGCCACCGGGTCGTCGCCACCGGCCGCCGTCCCGAAGAGGTCGAGCGGACGCTGGGCGGACCGCAGGCGAACCTCCTGGTCACCCGCCTCGACGTCACCAGCACCGAGGACGCCGAGGCCGCGGCACAAGCGGCCGTGGACCGCTTCGGCCGTATCGACGTGCTGATCAACAACGCCGGTAATTTCTTCGCCGGCTACTTCGAGGAGATCCCGCCCGCGCAGTTGCGCGAGCAGATCGAGACCAATCTCTTCGGCCCGATGAACGTCACCCGCGCCGTCCTGCCGATCATGCGCCGACAGCGCGCAGGACACGTCATCACGATCTCCTCCTCGGCCGGACTGATCGGCCAGGAGTTCTGCGTCGCGTACGCCGCCTCCAAGTTCGGCGTGGAGGGCTGGATGGAGTCCCTGCGCTACGACGTCGAGCCGTACGGCATCCACACCACGGTCGTGGAACCCGGCTTCTTCCGCACCGAACTCCTCGTGGACGCCTCCACCACCTGGCCCGAACCGACGATCGACGACTACGCCGACCGCACCAGGGCGACGATCACGGCCTGGAAGAGCATGAACGGCAGCCAGCCCGGCGACCCCACCAAGCTCGCCCGCGCCCTCCTCACGATCGCCGACCAGGACAAGCCGCTCCTGCGCTTCGTCGCCGGCGCAGACGCCATCGAGGGCGTCGAGGGCAAGGCCCGGGAACTCCTCGCCCAGGCGGACGCGTCCCGCGAACTGGGCGCCGACCTGGGGTACGCGGACACCGGGGCCTGAGGGTCCGGGACTGAGGGCCCGGGACTGAGGGTCCGGGACTGAGGGTCCGGGACTGAGGGTCCGGGACTGAGGGTCCGGGACTGAGGGCCCGGGCCTGACTGGCCGGGCCGACGGGCCGCCGCCGTCACTGATGCCCTGGCCCTCGCCTGCCGCTTATACCGACGACGCCCGTCCGCGCGTATCCGCTAGGCTGTCCCTGGTCCCGCCTTCGTAGCTCAGGGGATAGAGCACGGCTCTCCTAAAGCCGGTGTCGCAGGTTCGAATCCTGCCGAGGGCACAGAGTGGAACCGCAGGTCAAGGGCCCTTTCGTCCGTTGGACGGAAGGGCCCTTTCCTTGTGTTCGCGCTTTGTGTGCGCGGGAGTTGTCAGGCGGAGGACGTGGCGGTCAGCGTCTCGACGAGTTGTCTGGCGCGGGTCTGCTCTCCGAGGAGGATCTCGACCAGGGGGCCCGTGCCCGGGTCGGTCGTGCTTGTCGTGGTCGTGGCCTCTTCGATGTAGCGCTCGGCGGGGCGGGGGTCGGCGGTCAGGTGGGGTCGGTCGTCGGTCAGTGCGGTGCGGACCGAGGTGTAGTCGAGGCCCAGGTCGGCCAGGCGTTCGCCGCCCGCGTACCGGGTGTCGGGGGTGGGGGCGTTCTCCCGGGCCAGGTGCGGGTACCTGAGCGCCACCTCGTGGGTGGCCAGGATCGCCAGCAGGATGTGCTCCGTGCCCACCGCTCTGTCGCCGAGGCTGCGTGCCTGCTCGTAGGCCTCCATGCCGGCCCACCAGGCGGGCTTCGACGCCAGGTTGGTTCCGGCGCTCTTGACCAACCATCGCTTCCAGAAGGGCAGATGGCGGTAGGGGGCGCGGCCGAGGAGTACGTCGCGGGTGGCTTGCAGGTGGGGGGACAGGTCCTCGGCCTCCCTGTCTGCCTCGGTTTCGGTGCTGCTGTCCGTGCGGTCGAGGCGGGCTCGTACCGCTTGTGGTGGGATTCCGCAGGCCGCCAGTAGTTCCAGCGCGCGGTTGTCCTCCGCCAGGAGCGCCCGGAGCAGGTGGACCGCGCCGAACTTCGCCGCGCCCTCTCCCCTCGCCTGGTCCATCGCCGCGGTGAGCGCCCTGGCCGCCGCGCCCGTGAAGCGGTCTCGGCGGTCTCCGGACTCCTCTCCCAGTACCTCCTGCGCGGCGACGCTTCGCTCGGCCTCGTCGGTGCCGTGCCACGCCTCCTCCCGGGACTTCCTGTCCCGCAGCACCGCCAACAGCGCGGTCTGGGTGGCCCCTTCGTCGGCGAGGGCTTCGCGTGCGGTGCCCTTGGACGTGGTGATGCCCGCGAGCAGGTGCTCGGTGCCGATGGCCGCCCCGTCCGTCGCCAGTGCGCCGCCCCGGGCCGCGCCCAGGATTCCCACTGTCTTCCAGTCGGGCTCCACGAACGCCGCCCCGCCGTCTTCCTGCTTCTTGCCGGTCATGGGGTCCAGCCTCCCCTGCGGCGGGCGGCAGTCGCGTCGATCCAGGGGTGGATCTCCCTCTCTATCCATGGGTGCAGGGTCGGTCATTCATTCATGGGTGCAGGGCGGTGTTCCGGTCGCCGGGGGCCGCCCTGCACCCGTTCACTCGCATCAGTGGATCTGCGGGTCAACTCGTCGTGCAGGTCGTGCCGTTGACGGTGAAGGTGGTGGGTGCCGTGTTCGTCGCCCCCTTCGCTCCGATGAAGCCGACCGTCACCGAGGCCGCCGCCGGGATCGTCGCCGTATAGGAGGCGGGTACGACGCTCACGGCCGCGCCCGTCTGGGTCGGGGTGCCGCCCCACATGTTGCTGATCGTCTGGCCGTTGGCGAAGGAGAAGCCGAGGGTCCAGTTGGTGAGGGCGGTGGTGCCCGTGTTGCGCAGGGTGATGTCGCCCTGGAAGCCGCCGGGCCAGTCGCCGACGATCCGGTAGGCGACCGAGCAGCTGACGCCCGGGGTGCCGCCGCCGGGGGACGTGGTGACGTTCACCGTCGCCGAGCGCGGCGAACGGTTGCCGGCCGCGTCCCGGGCGTACACGGCGAAGGTGTACGCCGTGGCCGCCGTCAGGCCCGTCACCGTGACCGTGCCGCTGGTGGAGGCGGCGACCGTGGTCTCCGTACCGCCGCTGTTCACTCGTACGACGTCATAGCCGGCGACGCCAACGTTGTCGGTCGACGCGGTCCAGGTCAGGGTGGTCGAGGTGGCGGTGGTCGCGGAGGCGGCCGGGGTGCCGGGGGTGGTCGGGGGCTGGGTGTCGGTGCCCGTGCCGCCGCCGTAGATCGTGGCTTCCCTGGACGTCTGGGCTATGCCGTTGGCGCCGTTGAAGATGCGCTGGCCCCAGGTGCTGAGGTTCTTCGGGTCGAAGCCGATCGATAGGTCGAGGATCGGGTCCGTGTTGCCGCTCCAGGACCAGGCCAGGTAGCCCAGGTCGAGTTGCTCGGCGGTGGCCATCATCGTGTTCTCGTCCGGGTCGCCCCACTGGTCGGCCGGGCCGCCGAACTCGCCTATGAGGATGGGGAGTTTCGCCGTGACGAAGGCGTTGAGGTAGTCGGTGATCTCGGCCGCCGTGTCGAACACGCTGTACATGTGGATCGAGAAGATGAGGTTGCCGGTGGTGTCGGCGTTGTACACGGTCTGGGCGTTGGCGCGCATGACGCCCTGCCAGTCCTGGCCCCAGTTGGGCGCGTCCACCATGATCGTGTGCTCGAAGCCGGCGGCGCGGAGTTTCTGTACGGCGGCGATGGTGGGGGCGGTCCAGCCGGCCGGATCGGTGTTGCCCCAGGGCTCGTTGCCGATGTTGATGATGACGTAGTTCTCCTGGCCCGCGAGCACGCTCTTGAGGCCGATCCAGTAGTCGGCGGCCTGGTCGAGCGTGCCGGCGGCGGCGTCCTCGCCGTAGCCGGTGGTGTCGTGCACCTCCAGTACGCAGATCAGGCGGTTGGCCTTGCACTGGGCGATGACGTTGGCGACGTCGTCGGCGCTGTTCTTGGTCCAGCGGTGGCCGTCGGCGAGCACGACCCGGACGCTGTTGGCGCCCAACGCCTTGACGTCCCTGAGGGATTGGGTCTGGTTCGGGTACCAGGTGTGGGCGTGGTTGACGCCCCGCATCACGAAATCGTTGCCGTTGCCTTCGAGGAGACGGCCGTTGGAGATGTGGATGCCGGTGGCCAGGGTTCCCGGAGGCTCGGCCTGGGCCTGGGTGGGGGTCGGTGCCAGCGCCAGGAGGGCCAGGATGGTGGCCAGCGCGGTCAGCAGGACGGTTAAGGGGCTCTTTCGCGTGGCGCCTCGTGTCGTGGTGCTTCTCTGTGTTCTCACTGCGACTCCAGAAAGTGGGCGCGAAGGAACTTCAGCATCAGCGGAAATGTGGGAGCGCTCCCATAAACCCATCGCGGCAGGAACACGTCAAGACATCGCGCGTCATCGCGAGCTGCGGAACGTACGCCGGTACGTGTCCGGCGGCACCCCGATCGTGCGGTTGAAGTGGCGGCGCAGGGTCGTGGCGGTGCCCATGCCGACGGCCTCGGCGATGGCGTCGACGCTGTCGCCGGTGGCCTCCAGCAGCTCCTGCGCGCGCCGGATGCGCTGGGTGAGCAGCCACCGCAGCGGGGTGGTGCCGGTGACCGTACGGAAGTGGCGGCCCAGGTTGCGCGAGCTCATGTTGGCTTGGCGGGCCAGGTCCTCGACGGTCAGCGGGCGGTCGAGGCGTTCGATGGCCCAGGGGAGGAGTCCGGCGAGCGGATGGTCGTCCTGCGCGGGCACCGGCGCGGTGACGAACTGCGCCTGGCCGCCCGCCCGGTGCGGCGGTACGACGAGCCGGCGGGCGACGGTGTTGGCGACCGCCGAGCCGTGGTCGAGGCGTACGAGGTGCAGGCACAGGTCCATCGAGGCGGCCTTGCCGGCGGAGGTGAGGACGCTGCCGTTGTCGACGTACAGCACGTCCGGGTCGACGTCGACGAGGGGGTGACGGGCGGCGAGGACGTCGGTGTGCGCCCAGTGCGTGGTCGCGCGCCGCCCGTCGAGCAGTCCGGCGGCGGCGAGCACGAAGGCCCCGGTGCACAGGGAGGCGACCCGCGCCCCCGCCTCATGGGCGGCGCGTACGGCGTCGACGAGTTCGGTGGGCGGCGCCTGGTCGACGTCGGCCCAGCCGGGGACGATCACCGTGTCGGCGCAGGGGAGTTGGTCGAGGCCGGCGTCGGGTTCGAGGAGGAATCTGCCCGCGCGGACGGGGGCGGGGCCGCAGAGGGCGACGTCGTACCAGGGGGCGGTCACGTGGGAGAGGTCGGCGCCGAACACCTCGTAGGCGATGGAGAGTTCGAAGTGGAGCATGCCGTCGGTGATGGCGATCGCGACGGTGTTCGTACTCGTGTCCACGTCCATGTCCATGTCCGGAACTGTACGGGGTGTGTCGTTCCGGACACTCGCGCGGGTCGGGCAGCGCGGTCAGGATGGCAACGGTTGGTGTTGGTGAAGCGCGACGGGGAGAAGACATGGGATCAGGGCAGCGGGTCGCGGTGTTCGGGGCGTACGGGCACACCGGGCGGTTCGTGGTGGCGGAGTTGGTGGAGCGGGGGTACGTGCCGATCGTCTCCGGGCGGGATGCGGGGCGGTTGAGGGAGCTGGCCGCGTCGTACGGCCCAGGCCCGGGGCTCGACGTCCGCCCTGCCCCGGTCGACGACCCTGCGGCGCTGGACCGCGCGCTGGCGGGTGCGGTGGCCGTGATCAACTGCGCCGGGCCCTTCGCGGTGACCGCCGCGCCGGTGATCGAGGCGGCGCTGCGGGCCGGGATCCCGTATGTGGACGTGGCGGCGGAGATCGAGGCCAACCTCGACACGTTCGCGCACTTCGGGGAGCGGGCGCGGGCCGCGAAGGCGGTCGTGATCCCGGCGATGGCGTTCTTCGGCGGGCTCAGCGATCTGCTGGTCACGGCGGCCATGGGCGACTGGACGTCGGCCGACGAGGCGCACATCGCGTACGGCCTGAGCAGCTGGCATCCGACGGCCGGTACGCGCACGGCGGGCGCTGTGTCCCGGGAGCGTCGGGACGGCCGCCGAGTGCGTTACAGCGGGGGTCGGCTGGAGTACCACGACGACGCGCTGCCGACCCTGAAGTGGTCCTTTCCGGAGCCGATGGGGGCCCGGGAGGTGATCGGCGAGTTCTCGATGGCGGACGTGGTGACCGTCCCGAGCCACCTCACCATCCCCGAGGTGCGCGGCTACATGGCAGCCGAGGCGGCGAGGGACCTGGCGGCGGCCGACACCCCGGCGCCGGTCGCGGTCGGGGGCGGGGAGGGGAACGGGGACAGGCGGTCCTCGCAGACGTTCGTGGTCGATGTCGTCGTACGGGCGGGGGGTGTTGAGCGGCGGGCGGTGGCTCGGGGGCGGGACATCTACGCCGTGAGTGCGCCGTTGGCCGTGGAGGCGGTGGGGTGGGTGTTGGCGGGACGGACTCGGGGGGTGGGGGCGGGAGTGTTGTCTGCGGGGGCGGTTTTTGACTCGGTCGGGTTCCTCGGGGCTCTGTCTGCGCATATCTCGGTCGAGCTGTTTCGGTGAACGCGCGTCAACTCCTGCGCCAGGCGCCGAGCAGTTCCTCGGGGCCGTATGCCGCTTGGAGGCCGGAACAGCTGACGCCGTTGCGGGAGACCGCCACGAGCGGTACCGGCTCGTCGGTGATCGCCGTGCGGTGCTTGCGCAGCGCGGCCAGGTCGTGGCTGTCGAACGCGGAGTTCTCCAGCCACTTGACCGAGCCGAGGAACAGCAACCGCCTGGCGACCGGCTGCCGGTCGGCGCCCACCAGATCGATCTCGACGTCGTTGCTGCGGGTCCAGTAGCCGCCGATCGCCGGGGCTGCGGGCAGGGGTCCGTCCGGCAGGAGCCGGGCGAGGGATTCCCGGACGAGGGGCTCGATCGCGCGGCCCCGCCAGCTCGTCCACCGCTCCCTGATACGGCTCAGGGTGAGGTCCCCCCGGCCGCGTTCGATCTCCGCGGATCTCCATGGCCCGGGTGAGGGTGGTGCGGCTTCCGCATCCCCACGATGCGCGTGCCCGGCTTCTGGGGCTGACCGAGGCGGGCTGGGCCGCCACTCGCGCCGCCGACCAGGCTGCCCGGGCCGCCGTCGCACCGTGGCGGGAGACGCTGGGCGAGGCACGCTTCAGCGAACTTGTCGCCGACCTGACCCGCGTCACTCCACCGGGGCCGATCCGCCCCGCGTGGTGAGCCGGCAAGTCACTGGCCACCGCTCCGCCGGTCAGCCGCTTAGCCGGTCAGTCCAGGCCGGAGACCCGGCCCGGGAAGAAGTCGGCGCTTTGGACGTACTCCATCGCCTTGGTGAACTCCGGGTCGCCGAGGCGGTGTTGCATCTCCTCCGGGGTCAGGTCCTCCACGCGGGTCTGGATCCAGTACAGATTGCCCAGCGGGTCGTGTACCCGGCCGACGCGGTCTCCGAAGAAGAGGTGGGTGACCTCGGTGACCGAGGTGCCGCCGGCCGCGACTGCCTGGCGGTGCGTGGCGTCGGCGTCCTCGACGTAGAGGCGGAGGAAGCCGGGGGTCGGCGGCCACTCGGGGCGGGCGTCGAACATCATCACCACCGAGTCGCCGATCCGTACCTCCGCGTGCTCGATGGCCCCGTCCTTGCCCGCCAGGCACGCCAGCTCCTCAGCGCCGAACGCCCTCTTCATGAAGTCGATGAGCCGCACCGTGTCGCGGGAGATGATCCATGGCGTCACGGTGGTGTAGCCCTGGGGAACAGGTTTGACGGACATCCGGTTGCCTCCTGGCGGGTTCCTGGGGTGGCTTCTGGGGTGGTTTCTGGGGCAGCACGAGTGCCTCGACGTGGCGACGACGCTAGTTCCCGACTAGGTCAGGGGCTGTCCTAGAACATGCGGGAGAGCGCAGTCCAAAACGCGCTCGCGCGTTGCTCCTTCCCTGGGCAGACGTCGATGGCCCGCAAGGCAGACCTCCCGGCGCTTCGGGCAGCTCCGCCGCCTCGGGCTGGTAAGCGGCCGAGTCGGCGGCAGAAGATCGCCTCAACGGAGTGGCACGCGAGGCGAGTTCGTCCCGAAGGGTCGCTCCGCCTCTGCTCCTGGAAGGTGGACAACCCCCCATGAAGCAAATCGCCAAGAACGCGGTCCTGGCCGCGCTGACGTCCGTCGCGGTAACGGCCTCGCTCACCGTCGGCGCGACGAGCGCGTTCGCGATCAACGAAGGCACGTGCAGCAGGACCGACTTCCTGCAGATCACCATCCACCGGCCCGGCGAGAACTCGCAGATGCGGTGCTACGCCAACGCCGGAGAGGCCAACCTGATCTCCACGAACTGGTGGGTCACCCGGATCTCGACCGGCAACAACCGTGTCCAGTGGCTCGGGGACGGAAGCTGGCAGCCCGCTCAGGGCATCGACAAGTGGACCGTCATGACCTGGCCGAACCACCCGGGCGGGGTCAGCATCAACAAGGTCAGGATTCTCTGACCCACGGGCTAGCCAGCTGACTGGCCGACTGGCCGACTGACTGGCTAACCGGTTGTACGTGAGGCTGCACGGGACGGCGGTTCTGACGATCGCCGTCCCGGGCCGACCTGGTCACTTGGGCCCGTCATCCTTTGGGTCGTCCCGGCGTGACTGCGCGAACGCCCAGCCGCTCCACCGCTCGACCCGAACGGCGACCACGGGGCCCCGGGGAGGGCAGTCCTCGTACTGGCCATGCCGGTCGTACTTGCCGCACAGCGACTCCACCGCGCGGAGCCTCTCCTCGCCGTCCTCCAGGACCTCACCGCGCCCGTCGGCCCGCGCCCACCACAACCGCGACCAGTCCTCGTCGTAGTGGTCGACCAGCACCGTCACCGAGGGGTTGTCCCGGATGTTGCGCAACCGGCGCAGGTCCCAGGTGCTTTTGGGCTTGTGGTCGACGGCGAAGTAGAGGTTGTCGTCGAGGACTGCGAAGGTCACGGGTACGGCGTGGGGTACTCCGTGGGGGTCGGCGGTCGCCAGCCGGGCGACGGGTGACGTGGCGAACCGTTCCCTGGCGACGAGCGGCGAGAGTTTCATGCGGCCCACGGTAGTCACGTAGACCTTGGTTCCCGTGGGTTCCCGTGTCCCCGGTCCCGCGCTCGGTCCCGCGCCCGGAGCGCTTTCCTCGGCGGCTGCCGAGCGCCAGACTGCGGCTGTGAACTCGAACGACTCCGACCCACACGGGCGCGGAGCGGTCGACACCGTCGAGACGGAGAGGAAGCCGTCGCCCTCGTCGTGGCCCACCTACCCGATGACCTGGGCCCGGCTGTGACCGGTACTGCTGACGACCTCGGCCGATGACGTCGGTCGGCCCGGCCTCCCCCAAGAGCGCTCGAACCTGGTGCTCGGGTACGCGACGAAGTCAGGTCGCCCGTGCTCGGTGGGCGCCCCACGACTTGGCGGCCGTATGGACACTGTGGGTCCAGGAGTTGGGCGACTCGTCGGCGATCTCGGCCCACACGCTTTCGTTGGCCGCCGCGAACGCGTCCAGCCCGGCCTCGGGAGCCTCACGGAAGGCAGGGATGCGAGAAGCCCACTGTTCGGCGCTCTCGGGTGACTGGCCACCCTCGGCGATCAGCCAGACGACCCAGTACCCGGCGTCCAGCCACGGGGCGCCCCGGGTGGCCCACGCCCAGTCGACGAGCCACGCCCGCCCCTGACCGACCAGGACGTTGGTGGGGTTCGGGTCGGTGTGGCAGAGGGCGTCTCCGGTGAAGTGCGCGAGAGCCGCGGCCGGTGCGTGGTCACGCAGCCGGTGTCCGGCTTCCTTGAGTTCTACGCCGTCCGGCGCGCGCAGCTCCGACAGCCGTTCCAGAGTCGCGGCGACGAGCGGGAGATCGTCCGAGCCCTGTGCGTAGTCGGCGTGGCGGCCGTCGAGTGCGTCGAAGGCGACGAGGTCCCATCCGCCGGTCCGGAGGTGCCACCGCACGCGTGGAGAGAGGCCGTTCACGTATGGGCCCATGTCCGCTTCTCGCTGCTGCGTCCACATCCGAGGGTGATCCACGGGCAACCCCTTGACGTACACCTTGCCGTGCTCGGTCGTCAGTCGCGCGGAGATGGCGGAGTTGAAGCCGGCCGACACGGTTTCGACGCTCAGGAGCGGGCCGGTGCGGGCGAGGACGGAGCCCTGGACGTCGTCGGGCAAGTCGGCGAAGTCGATGCGATCGGTCGGCATGGGTGCACTTTTGCAGAGAGCAGAGACAGGGGTGGCCCCGCACAGCACGACGGCTGGAGTGCCCAGGCAGTCGGTACGTCGGCACGCACCAACACGTCTGAAACCGTCGGCTTCTCCGGCGGCTCGGATTCCGCACTCACACGCAACCGACCCGGCCGACGTGCCGTCACGCCCCAGCAGGACGAACAGACGAAAACGTCTGCGGAAGGTACCTCTGACGGTCATCACGTTGATATGGCTAGATCACGACCGGAGCGCGCGGCACAGGACAGCAGGGAGCGTCCAGCCAGATGCGCTGCGCCTGGACGGTCACGGTCACGCCGAAGCGTTCCCGGCTGGGCCGGTCGTTCTCGACGTACAGCGCGTGCGCGGCCTCTACCGCGTCCCACAGCGGTCGCGGCCCTGCCTGCCGTACGGCCCCGCCCTCGCACCGCGCCCACGCACCGTCAACGGCCCACAGTTCCAAGGCCGTTACCGTGCCGTTGTCGCCTCGCTCGAAAGCGAACGCCGTGTCCGGCGTGATGAGGGACAACACGAAACGGAATGCGTCGTCCTCGGCGACGACAGCCGGATCGACGGCTGTGAGCCGCCCGCTCGTCGCACTCGGCCTGCCAGGGTGTGCCGGGGTGCCGGTGGTGCCGGAATCACGGGCGGCCATAAAGTACGAGCCTCCTGGCAGGAACCGTCCTTCGGCACGGCCGTCGTAGCCGACGACCAGGCTCACGGTGCCCCAACCCAACGGGCACACGATCAGTCCGGCGGGCCTTACCTGCTCCAGCCAGGACGTCGGGATCGTGGAGAAAGCGCAGGTGGCAATCAGCCGGTCGTACGGTGCCCGGCCCGGATAGCCGTCGCGGCCGTCCCCGGCGACGACCAGCGGCGAGTATCCGCAGTGCCGCAACCGCGACTCCGCCAGCCGTGCCAGCGCGGGGTCGACCTCCACCGTGACCACCTGGCCGCTGCCCAGCCGCTCCGACAGAAGTGCCGAGTTGTAGCCGGTGCCGGTGGCCACCTCCAGCACCCGATGGCCGTCGGCCACTTCAAGTGCCTGGAGCATGGACGCCATCAGGCCGGGCGCGGTGGACGACGAGGTGGCCACGCCATCCGTCATCTGGGTCGCCAGCGCGTCGTCCGTATACACCAGGTCGAGCCAGTCGGGATGGGCTGCCGACACGAGCCGCCGCTCAGCATCGGCCAGAATCCAGAACTCCGGTACGAACGCTTGGCGCGGTACGGTCTCGAACGCCTTCCGCCAGGCGGGGTCGGTCAGTCGGCCGTCGGCTTCCAGAGTGTCGGCCAGCGCAGCACGCAGTTCGGCGGCACGCTCTTCGGTGTGCGTCGTCATGGTCGTCCTTCGGCGAGTAGGTCAGCAATGTGCGGGGCGATGGGCAGGCCGGTCCTGTTCTGGATCCAGGACCACTCCCCGGACGGGTTGCACTCGAACAGCACCCAGTCCCCGGCCGGGGTGACGGCGAAGTCGAACGCGCCGAAGTTGAGGCGGAAGTGTTTCAGCCAGCCCAGCACGCCCGCCCGTACGTGGTCCGGCACCCCGCACACGTCGTAGGTGAGGGCGTCATAGTCGCTGCGCCAGTCCACCCGGGAGGCGTCGCTGCCTGCGTGGATCTCGGCCGCGAACATGTCCGTGCCCACAACGGTCAGCCGTACCTCGTGGGACTTGGGGATCCACTCCTGGAACAGGTGCGCCGTCAGGGAAACCGTGTCGTCGAGGGTGCCGGGGTCGATCAGGGCCGTCGGCACCCCGGTGCGGCGGCCGTCCGGGTACTTCAGGGGGCCGCCCATGAGCGGCTTGCAGATCACCGGGCCGCCCAACTTCCCGCAGAACCTCCGGGCCGCCTCCGGGTCGGTGGTGATCAGCGATCGGGGCGTGCGGAGTCCGTGCGCCACCGCTACCGGGAGTTGTCCCGGCTTGTGGGAGGCGATGCCGTCCATGTCCGGCCGGTTGACCCAGGTCACCGGCAGTGCGTACAGCGTGCCGAGCAGGCCGGCCAGCGCCTGCTCGTTCGCCCATGTGCGGTGGGGTTCGTGCAGTTCATCGGATACGGCGGGAAGGCGGGGCCGCCTGTAGTAGACGGCCCTCACCTGCTCCAGCCGTACGGAGCGGTGTTCGTCGGCCAGGATCCCCGTCCAGGGTGCGTCGGTGTGTTCGGCGGACAGGGTGACCGCCGAGGGGAAGTTCCCCATGTCGAACCGCATCACCGGCACATGCCGGATCGTCAGTTCGTCGACCACCAGATCTGCGGCGGGGTCCAGTTCTTTGGTGACGACCAGCACCGGACCGCCGGACAGACGCGGTGTCACCGCATCACGTACGGGTCGGAGGTGTCGTCGTTCTTGCTGTCCCAGTTCGTGTTCGTGCAGCTCCCCGCCAAGGTCGTGGACCGGCTCCACAGCGAACCGGAGCCGTCGGCCAGGACGTTGACCTGACGTACCGGGTCGTAGGCGAATGCTCCTGCCTCCAGAGTCACGGTGTACGGGGTGCGCTCGGCGCGAGCGCCGAAGGGGACGACTGTCGTGGGCACGGTTCCTCCGTTGGCTGGTTGGTGGTGAGCGGGCTTTCACTGTCCGGCGCCGGAAACAACGGACCGCTCCCGCACAGGTCTGCCCACACCCGCTTCCCGCCGTGGACCGACTCGCTCCCCCAGTCGTGAGCGAGAGTCTCCACGAGGAGTAGGCCACGTCCGCTCTCGGCGTCACAGGACGGCGCAGCCGGAGCGGGGCTGGTGCGGGAGGTGTCCGTCACGACGATTCGTACGGTCTCGTCGCCGGTCCGGGTGAGGGAGGTGCCGACCGTGGCAGTGCCGGTGTGTTCCACGGCGTTGGCCACGAGTTCCGTGACGATCTGCTCGGCCACCTCGATCAGGTGGGAAAGGCCCCAGCGCTCCAGAGCCCGCGCTATGTCCCGGCGGGCCTGCCGGGCGGCCTCCGGCCTCGCCGGATACCGCTCCTGGTAGCGCTGTGGTCCTACTGATGCCGATGCAGCCGTCGTGGTCATCGTCGCGTCCCTCGGGGGTGCTCGCGTTCCGTGTGGCCTCATCACCGAGCGTCAGGGCCGCTGCCCCGTTAGGCTCGTCCGGTGATGCATACGACGGTAGAGAGCCGTGATCACCGCTTGAAGTGACTGCGGGTACAAGTGGTTTGCCGCGAACCAACGCAAACGGGGCTGTGGATGAGGTCGAGTTCACCACCAACCCTGACCGGGGGTCAGGGAACACCCGGGCGCCCGCGAACAGGCGTCATTTCCGGCTACGTCTTCCGGGTCATACGGGAGCAGTTGGGACTCACCCAGGAGGAAGCGGCCGAGCAGCTGCGGGTGTCCGCCGACACGATCGCGGGGTGGGAGTCCGGTCGGCGGCCCCTGACCGCCGTACCGGTCGGGCAGATGCTCGTGCACCGGCACCGGCTCATGCAGTTGGGCACGGTTCCCGCGCTTCTCCAAACCCTCGACCGCGCTCTGGAAGCAGACGTCCTCCTCGCGAGCGCGCTCGGTGACGAGGCCTCCCTGGTCGAGGACAGCCCGCTCGGAGCCTGGGTGATGCAGCGCGACCTCGTCGAGGTGCTCGCGTGGCCTCTCAACCACGTACCGCCCCAGCCCGTCCGTGACCTGCCCGCCCCGTCCCGCAAGCGCCGGGGACCCACGCCGACGGGGCCGGAACTGTCGGCCTGCGAACGGACGCGCTTCTTCACGCGGATGCGGAACACCGCGGAACAGGCCCGAAGCGAGGGCCAGTTCCTCCTCAGGCGGCAGGCCCTCTATCTCTCCGGGTACGACGATCAGCCCGACACGACAGAGTGGCTCGTCCACCAGCAGACCACCGAACGCCCCGGCGACTGGCTCACCCGATGGCTGGGCTCCCGTTCCGTCGCGGCCGTCTCGGCCCGGCGAGGAGACCGGGACCGTATGACCCACTTCATCGACACCGCGCTGACCGACGACGACGCCGGTGAGACCGCGAACCTGAACTACTGGGCGTACTGGATCGGCGAGACCGCGCACCTGGAGCTGAGCGACGACTTCATCGCCGCCAGCGCCCCCGGTCCCTGGCCGGGCGACAAGCTGCTCACCCACCTCACCCAAGGGCTCGCCCCGCATCACGGCTATGTCGACCTCAACATCCACTCCGTGTGGTCCCTGCTCCAGGTCCGGCCCAACCTGTTGCGCTCCGGTGCGGCGGGCCACGCCCTGCGCGACCAACTGCCCGTGATGTTGGATAGCCGGGAGCTGTCGGCGCGCGGGCGCCGGGAGCTGGAGAGCATCCGGTACGCGATCCGCCTCGCCGAGGCGTGAGAGGAGTCCGACGGTGGCCGAAGACCTGTCTGCGGTAGCTCGCTTCCTGTACGAGGCGGGCACCCTGAAGCAGACCAAGCGCACCGGCTGGTGGATGGCCGGCGTGCGCGACCCCGAGTCCGTGGCCGAGCACTCCTGGCGTACCGCCCTCCTCGCCACGATCATCGCCAAACTCGAAGGCGCCGACCCCGCCCGCGCCGCCTACCTCGCCGTGTGGCACGACTCCCAGGAGACCCGTACCGGCGACGTCAACCACCTCGGCAAGAAGTACGCCTCCGCCGCGGACCCTCGTGCGGTCACCGACGACCAAGTCGTCGGCATGCCCGAAGTGTTGGCCTCGGCGGTGCGCGAGATCGTCGCCGAGTACGAGGCCAAGGAGTCCCCCGAGGCCATCTGCGCCCGCGACGCCGACAAGCTGGAGTGCATGATCCAGGGCGTCGAGTACAAGGCCCAGGGCTACCAGAACGCGCAACGCTGGATCGACAACAGTCGGGGGCGACTCGTCACCAAGTCGGCCAACGAACTCGCCGACGCCGTGCTTGCGACCGGGTCACTGGAGTGGCTGCGGGCGGCGCTCGGGGAGAAGCAGGGCTGACATCGGGGCCCGAAGCTCAGGGCCCGAGTTTCAGTGGGGGAGGCTGCGTCGACACCGCCTCCCCCACCCCCTCGCACCCGCAACCCCGCGAAGCCTGAGCCCCAAGCTCCAGGCGCCGAGATCCGAGCCCCTTTTGTATTGAATGGGAGGGAAGTTGAACCCACCCTCCCACCCTCCCCTGGCCTTTGGCGCGGGCGCCGCGCGCGCCTCAACTGCCGCCTATACCAGCGGATGTGACTTTTCGTGATCGGCTTGCGACGCGCCGTGGTGACCGTCTAGCGTTCGCAGCAATAAACAACCCCGGCCGGGTGCTACCAACACCCGCCGGGGTCTGACCGACAAGATTCATCAGGAGTGATCTCGTGGCGTACGACGACTTTATCGCTGCCCCGCCCGACCCCGCAGCCCATCCCCTCGCCAAACCCGGCTACGGCAAGCGCTCCGCCCCGGACCAGTCGCCGCCCCGCAACGGCGACTTCGAGCATCTTCCGGCCCGCGCCGCCTATCTCGCCGGCCTCCTCGACCGGCTCTCCGAGAACGCGGCCATGGACGCCAAGACCATCGCCAAGGCGCAGCCCCTGTACGGCCAGGCGGCCGTGCGCACCACCCTCAACGAACTCGGGGTGGCCGGGCATCTGCGCCGGGTCCGCCGCCAAGTCCCCTCCGGTGAGAGCGTGAGCGGCACTCGGTGGGTCTTCCACACCTACTGGTCGCGTACCGCACGTGACAACGAATGGTGGGCTGTCTTCCTCCGAGGTGACGTGGTTCCCGGGGCGGCTGCGGCAGCCTCGGAGGAGACGGACGTTCAGGAGCCCCCGGCCGCCGACGAGGACCCGGAAGCCTCCGGCGCCGTACCGCCCCCGGAGGCCAACTCACCCCGCCCCGAACGGAGTTCGGCCCCCTCCGCCGCGTACGACACCCTCGCCCGGCTCGGTCTCCAGGAGCCCCGGCTCGCGCTGTCCGCCGCCGACTGTGCGGCCCTGGAGCAGTTGGCCGCCGAGTGGGTGGCCCGGGGCGCGTCCCCCGAGCACCTCACCCACGCCCTCCTCGCCGGGCTCCCGAACCCCGTGCACTCGCCCCGGGCGTTCGTCAAGCGGCGGCTGATCGACAAGATGCCGCCCGAGCGGACCGTCGTACCGGCAACGCCGACTCCCGGGCCCCGGCGCCGCCTGATGCTGGAGTGCACGAACTGCAGGGTGCCGGGGCGGCCGGAGGCGCTGCCCGGGGGGTTGTGTCGGGGTTGCCGGAGCCTGGACGGGAGTGGGCCCGGCGTTCCCGAGCGGTCGGCACGTCAGCCCGATCCGGGCGTACGTGCGCTGGTCGCGCAGGTGCGTGCCGGGCTGCGTGTGCCTCAGCGAGTCTGAACCGTCCTCTGTATGGAGTTACCGGCCTCCAGACGCCTGATTGCGTCAACTAAGCCGTCAGGAAAGCGACTTGTAACCCTTCCAGCCACTCGCGATCTTCACACGTGCGCCGAACGACCCCTTGCCGTCGCCGTTGTTGCGGTACAGGTTGCCGGACGTGTCCCTGGACACGAGGTCGGAGTTGCCGTCGTCGGTGATGTCGCCGACGCCGACGACCGCGTTGTACGAGCCGCCCCAGTTGCCGAACAGCTTCACGCGGGCCTTGAAGCCACCCGTGCCAGTGCCCGTGCCGTCGTAGCGGTAGAGGGTGTTGGACTTGTCCTGGGCGATCAGGTCTCCGACGCCGTCGCCGTTGAGGTCGCCGACGCCGACGATCTTCTTGTACGTCTTCCAGTTGGCGTAGAGCTTCACTCGGGCGGAGAGTTTGCCGGTGCTGGTGCCCTTGAAGAGGTAGACGGCCCCGGTGGAGGTGTTGCGGGCGATCAGGTCGGGGCGGCCGTCGCCGCTCACGTCACCCGGGGACGTGAGGATGTCGTACTGGGTCCAGCCGCTGGTCGCGAGGGTCGTGTACGACGTCGACGGCTTGAGCGTGGCGTAGCAGCCCGGCTTGTACAGGCGCAGGGCGCCGTTGCTCAGCCGTACCAGGACGTCGTTGCAGCGGTCGCCGCTCAGGTCGCCGAAGGGGACCACCTTGGCGGTGGTCGCCCAGCCGGTGCCGGTGGTGTTGGCGGTGAACCTGCCTGTTCCGGTGCCGGTGTGGACGGTCAGGGCGCCGGAGGAGCTGAGGGTCAGCAGGTCACCGCGGCCGTCCGCGCTGTCGAGGCTGCCGAAGTCGTGGCGTACGGCCGCACCTCCGAACAGGTAGCCCGATCCGGAGGTCGCCGTGGTCGCGGTGGTGGTGCCGAGGGCTGTTGCCTTCAGCGTCCACTTGAACGTGCCGTTGGGGAAGTAACTCCCGCTCGCTGTCCTGCCGTTCCACGTCGCCGTCACCGAGGTCGCGGCCGTGGAGCCGGTGATGGTGCGGGTGGCCCTGCCCGTCGCGCCGCTCTGGACCGAGGTGAGGGTCAGGGTCCAGGAGGTGACAGGGCGGGAGAGGATCCATCGGCCGTACCAAGGGGCCGACGACGCCGGGTAGGAGTAGAAGTCGGTTTCCGCCTCGAACGTGGTCAGGGCGGACGGTGTGATGCCGGTCGTGGCGACGTGTGTCTGCTCGAACGCGTCGAACCAGGCGACCAGCCCGGTGTACTCGTCGACCGTCCAGCGGTAGCGGCGGTCGACGGCGAGGCCGCTGTCGGGCAGGCCGGAAGCGATCACGCGGGTGGTGCCGGTGGCCGCGTCGGTGAGGATCAGTTGGTCGGCGTCGTGGTCGTGGCGGACGGTGAAGCCGTCGCCGAGCAGCACGTCACCGGGTTGCACGGCACGGGACGTACGGGCCTTCGTGTCGTACACGCCCGCCGAGTCCGTCCCGCAGGACCAGTACAACCAGCGTCCCGCCGCCTGGAGTTCGCTCGGCACGCAGCCGAGCGAGGGGACCGTCACCGTGGCGAGGGTCCTGTTCTCGGTGAGGCTGTACGAGGTGAGCTTCCCGGCGGTGGTGGTGGCGCTCCAGAGGGTGGAGCCGCCCAGGGCCGCGGTACGGATGGACCTCTTCAGCCTCTGGCCCTGGCCGTACTCGCCGACGTACTGCATGGGGGACGTACCGCCGGAGTTGTAGACGGCGTAGTCGTCGGAGACGTCGACGATCGTGCCGCCCTCGGTGCCGAACTCCAAGGCGACGTAGCCGATCGAGACCACCTTGTCCGCGGTGTCGTTGCCGCTGCCGGGGTCGTCGCCGTCGACGGTGTCCAGGTAGACGTCCCGGGGCCCGAAGCCCGTGGTGTTGCCCCACAGGGCCGCGCAGGTGGTGCCGGTGTACGGGCAGGCCGGGCGGATACGGACGCTCTCCGTGGCGGCGGACGCGGTGAGCGTGGCGGCGCCGTCGGTCGTCAGGGTCCGTACGGACGTGGTGTCGAAGTTGCTCGCGTCGGCGCCGGGATCGTCCTCCGCGACGCGCAGGTTGCCGCGGCTGAGCGCGATGCCGGTCTTGGCGTTCTCCTCCGGCGGGACCTGGCGCAGTTTCGACAGCTTGAGCGAGCCGTCCTCGGCCTGGCTCACGCGCTGGACCCACCAGTCGGCGGGGCCGGTGCCGCCGGTGACGAGGGCGTCGTCACCGGCCGCCTGGATCGTGTACGCGCCGGACCGTGCGAGCAGGGTCTTGTAGGACCCGTCGACGATCGAGACCGCCTTGACGGCCTCGCCGCCCTGTCTCCTGGTGATGGGCAGCAGCAGCTGGTCATCGACCAGGGCGGGGTTGCCGCCGAGCTCGCCCAGGTAGGTCAGCTCGTTGACGTCCGGGAGGGTGATGACCTGTTCCGCGGCGGTCAGGTCCGTGCGGGACTTGAGATGCAGTTCGGTGCCGTTGGAGTTGGACCAGCCGATCCGGTCCGCGCTCTGGACGAAGTGCGCGCTGGTCGGGACATCGGTGAACACCTCGGTGTTCACCGCCGTCGCGAGGTCGATGTAGTAGACCCTGCCGCCGTACGCCCAGAGCACGCCGGAGGAGTCCGCGGCCTTGAGTTCGCTCCCGCCGATACTGGTCGCGGCACCGGTGATGTCGCGTTCGCGCCGTTCACCGTCCACGAAGTCGATCAGGGTGGACGTGGTGACGACGGTCTCCCCGGCCAGCCCTCGGTAGTAGTTGGAGCTGTTGCTGGACGCCACGGTCGACAGTGCGTGCGTCTCCGGGTCCCAGAGGGTGACGGACCTGCTGGACAGGGACTTCGGCAGGGCGACCAGGTCGCCGTCCGATCCGTACCAGGCCGTACGGCACGTGGAGGCGAGGGCCGTGCAGCCCTCGCCCGG
Organism: Streptomyces geranii; assembly: GCF_002954775.1. Lineage (GTDB taxonomy): Bacteria > Actinomycetota > Actinomycetes > Streptomycetales > Streptomycetaceae > Streptomyces > Streptomyces geranii. The sequence continues at coordinate 95,593 of NZ_PJME01000017.1, read as the reverse complement.
CGTGTAGACGCCGCTCGCGTTGCTGACGGTCACGCTGGTGCCGTCGGAGTAGTCCGTCCACTGCAGTCCGTCGGTCTTCGCCTGTCGGCTCAGGAACCCGGTCTCGCCCGCGACGAGCGGGCGTGCGGCGCGCGGGGTGTCCGATTTCGGATCGGCGAGCGTGATCTCCGTGGTGGTCGCGGCCACCGTGCCGGCCGCCTGGGCGGCGGCACCGTCCACCGGGCCGGAGAGCGTGTACAGGGTTCCGGCCATCAGGGCCAGAACGGTGGTGGAGACGGCGGCGGTCAGACCGCCCCGTCTCAGGGCGCGTCTGCCCACGTGAGTTTCCCTCCCCCGCGAGGACCCGGCCCTCGCACAACTGGCCGGATATTACCAAGGGTTCGCAAAGTCGATGAAGGGTTCCCGGAGCGCATGACAGCAGGGGCCCTCCCGTCCACCACTGGACGGAAGGGCCCCTGTCGTCGTGAGGCAGCCGTACGTCAGGCCGCCGGTGTCACACTCGGCGTCACCGCCGATGCCTCGCCCTTCGCCAGTGGCCACTCCTGGTGCAACTCCCCCAGCGGTATGCGGTGCTGGAAGATCGGCGTGCCGAAGATGGTCAGCTGGATCTGGAGGGCGCCGGAGAGGTCCACGCCGCCGTACAGGGCCCAGGAGCCGGTCGCCGAGCCCGTCCCGTCGCTCGATCCCTCCGCCGCCGCGTCCGCCTCGACCCGGAGGTACGGGGCCAGGTCGGCGACGACGCCGACCGTGCCGTACAGGCCGATGCCCGCCTCCGCGCCCAGCGACGCCTTGACGTCGCCGGTCGCCGTGACGTTCACGTCCAGCGGTGTGCCGGTCATCTTGGACTCGCTGACCGACTGCCAGCCCTTGCTCCAGGAGAAGGTGCCGCCGACGCGGAAGTCGCCCTTGAGGTCCTGCTCGACGTCGACCGTGACCTTGCCGTCGGCGTCGACCTGGAAGTAGAGGGTGAGGTCGAGGTTGACGACGATCGGGACCGGGCCCGCGTAGATGACCGGGTCGGAGTGGAGTTCCGCGAAGGGGATGCGCAGCGGCTTGCCGTCGGTCTTGGTGGTGCCGGCCGCGCGGCCCTTCAGCGACCACTTCGAGGCCCAGTCACCGGTCAGCCCGAGGAAGGCGCCGCCGGGTGCCGAACCGGTCCCGCCGGAGCCGTCGTACGAGAAGGCGACCTCGGGGGCGAGCTGCACGAAGCCCTGCACGGAGGCCGACGCCGAGGCGGGTGCGCCCTCGGCGGTGGCGATGGCCGCGCCCACGTCGATGCGCAGGCTGCCCAGCGGGAGCTTGGCGCCCTCGGGGCCGAAGGTGAGGTCGCCGGTCTTCGCCCAGGAGACCTTCACGCCCTGGACGAGCGGCTCGACCTCGATGGCGGACGGGTCGACCGGGACGTCGCCCTCGGCCTTGGACTCGCCGAGTACGGAGCTGAGTTCGGCCTCCTTGGTGACGACCTCCGTACCGCCGCTCGCGTCCTCGCCGACGACCTCGGTCACCTCGGCCAGCAGACCGTCGGGGGCGCCGGGGGCCGGGGCACTGGCGATGACGTCACCGACCGCCACGGGGGCGGCGGCGGGCGTCTCCGATGCCCCCGATGTCTCCGACGCGGAGGGCGAGGGAGAAGAAGGGGCGGTGGCCGTGTCCGAAGGGGACGCGGAGGAAGCCGGGGGCGCTGTGACCGACTTGGCGGTGATGACCGCCCGGCCGCTCTTCTTGTCGTACGAGGCGACCTTGAGCGAGGACTTCCGGGCCGTGTCACCTGCCGCCGAGGCGTCCTGGGTGGCCAGGGCGGTGGGTGCCGACTTGCCCAACGGGGCCTGTACGACGGCGAGTTGTTCCGGGGTCGCGGAGGCGGCGGGGGTCTCGGCCGCCGCGCCCACGGCGTCGGTCTCCGTGGACGAGCTTGCGGAGCAGCCGGTGGTGAGCAGGGCGGCGACGGTGACGGACGCCAGCAGGGCATGTCTGGTGAGCTTGTGCACGCGTGGGGGTCCTCGGGATCGAGTCGATCGAACTGGGGGACGGGGCACGGGGGTTGGGGCGGAGCACGGACGGTTACCCCTCGGTAGCCACGCATGAGCATGCCAGTCCCGCGCACCCCACGAGCCACACTTGCTTCACTTTCTTCACATCACGCGCGCGTGATGTGGATCACTCTCCGCCCCGCTCTTCCCCGTCGAGGCGGTACTGCTCCGACTGGACCAGATACATCCGCCGGAACAGCCCCTGCCCGTCACCGTCCGGCCTCATCAGGTCCTCGAACGTGCCGTGTTCGGCGACCCGGCCCCGCTCCAGGACGTAGATGTCGTCGGCGTGCCGGACGCTGTGCAGCCGGTGGGTGATCAGGATGACCGTCTGGCCGGCCGCCGCGAGGCTGCGGATCTGGTCGAAGACGCGCTGCTCGGTCTCCGCGTCGAGGGCGCTGGTCGGTTCGTCGACGACGAGGACGCGGGCGTCGCGGTGCCGGGCGCGGGCGATGCCGAGGCGCTGCCACTGGCCGCCGGAGATCTGGTGGCCGCCCTTGTAGCCCCGGGCGAGGAGGGTGTCCCAGCCCCGGGGCAGGGCGGCGATGGTCTCGTCGGCGCCCGCGTACTCGGCTGCCTCGTGCAGGAGTTGGTCGTCGTGCGGGGCGTCGGGGCGGCCGATGGCGATGTTGACGCGGGCGGTGAAGGGCCAGCGGTAGAAGTCCTGGGCGACTACGGCGATCCGGTCGAAGAGGTCGGTGCGGTCCAGCTCGGTCGAGTCGAGCCCGTCCCAGAGGATGCGGCCCGTGTCGGGCGCGTACAGCCCGCACAGCAGCTTGGCCAGCGTGGACTTGCCGCTGCCGTTGTTGCCGACCAGCGCGACGATCCGGCCGGTGGGGATGGTGACGTTCACGGCGTCGAGGGCGGGTTCGGTGTCCGTGCCCGGGTAGGTGAAGGAGACGTTCTCGAAGCGGATGGCGTCGACACGGGCGGGCAGTTTGACGCCCGTGTCGGGGATCAGCCGACGGTCCGCCTCCTGGCAGAGCCGTTCCAGGTCGGCGACGAACAGGCTTTCCTCATAGAGGTAGTTGAGCTGTACGACCAGTGCCTCCAGGTTGGCGGAACCGGTCCGGATGGCGATGACGGCCGTCCCGGCGACCGCCAGATCCATGGCCCCGGTCCACAGCAGCAGCCCGAGCACGCCGTACGCGCCCGCGGTCACCAGGCCGGTCCAGCCGGAGGCGATCAGCCCGGTACGGGCGGCCAGTGAGGCGAGCCGGGTCTGTTCCCGTTCGCCCGTCTCGGCCATGGTCCGGAAGTGCCGCAGCAGGAACGGCCCGATGTTGTGCACCCGCACCTCGGGCGCGGCCTGCGTGTCGATCAGCAGCCGCCCCAACAGCTGCCCCGCGCGGGCGTGTTGGACCCAGGCGTGGAAGGAGACGTAGCGGCGGCGGGCGATGGTGATCGCGCTCCAGGCGCTGGGCAGGGTCATCAGCACGAGCAGGGGGAGCAGGGCCGGGTGCAGCACGGTGAGCACACCGGCGGCGGCGACCAGCGCGATCCCGGCCGTCATGACCGACGTACAGAACCGGATCATGCGCCGCGCGGACTCGGCGCCCCACTGCGCGGAGTCGAGCAGCTTGTGGAACTCCTCGTCCTCGACTGCGGCCAACTCCACCCGGGCCACCCGCTCCAGGTACTCCTCGGTCGCCACCCGGAACACCTTGGGTTCGAGCCGCCCGGTACCAGCGGTCGACGCGGACCGTAACAGCGCCCCGACGAGCGCGGTGACCGCGACGACCACCAGTGCCGGTACGGCGTCCCGCATCCGGTCGGTGGTGGCGCCGCCGCCGAGCAGTTCGGTGAGCACCTGGTTGACGGCCACGAGCCCGACGGCCTGCGCCACTCCCCCGCCCAGCTCGGCGACGGCGACCGTGCGCAGCGCGCGGGGGTCGGCGCGGTGGGCGAGCCGGACGGTGGCGCCGATCAGCCGGGGCATCCGCCCGATCATGGTCCGCAGCCCCAGCTCCAGGAAGGACCCCTGGTGCTGGTTCCACCCCATGTCGTACCTCAACGGCCCCCCGAACAGCAGCCGTTCGGACTCGGAGACCCCGTCGGCACCACCGTCGGTACCACCGTCGGCACCGGTTTCCTCCCCGGTCGCCTGTTCCGCCGTGTCCGCCTTCCCTACCTTCTCCGCCCTCTCTGCCTTCTCCGCCTTCTCCGTACGTTCGTCACGCGTCGTCATCCGAGTGGGTCCCCCTTGGCGAGCCGGGCGCATGCGTCACGCCCAGTTCTTCCCTCGCCGTCGGCGTGGCGCACTCGTCGCCGGACCCGCCGGGCCGCCGTCCGCGTCCCGCCAGCACCAGGCCCACCGTCACGCACACCGATCCCGCCGCCATCGACGTCATCGCCGTTGCAGGGGAGGTGAGTTGGGCGATCGTGCCCGCGAGGGCCGCGCTCACGCCCTGCGCCGTGAGCATCCCGGCGGAGTGCAACCCGAGGGCGTGGCCGGAGAGTTCGGGCGGGGTGAGGGACATCAGGCGTTCCTGCTGGACGAGGCTCGCGCCGTAGCCGACCGAGGCCACGCAGACCGTCAGCGCGGCCACCCAGGCCCCCGGGGTGAGGGCGAAGAACAGGTTCGGTACGGCCAGCAACAGCAGGAGCGGTACCGCGAGTTGGCGGCGCAGCCGGGGTGGCACGAAGCGGCCGATCGTGATGTCGCCGATGAGCATGCCGAGGGCCGCGCAGGCGAAGAGGGTGCCGGCGGAGCCGGGGTCGTAGGAGACGTACAGGGACTCGACGCCGACGACCAGGCCGTTGGGGAGCCAGAGGCCGAGATAGGTGAGGCGGCGCGGGCGTACCGACCACAACTGGGCGTTCGTACGCCAGGTTCGGGCGATGGACGGGCGGCCGGTCAGGCGGGGTGGGCGGCGGGTCAGGCCCAGGCGGGTGGCGAGGGCGCCCGCCAGGTAGAGGGTGGCGGCGGTGAGGAGGGTGGTGCGGGGCGAGAGGGTGGCCACCAGGACGCCGCCCGTCGCGTAACCCGCTATCTGCATCAGCCCGTTGGCCATGTTGAAGACCGAACGGCCCAGCAGATAGCCCGCCTTGGCGAGGATCTCGTTCAGCAGACCCCAGCCGACCCCGGCCCCCAGCGACGCGATCAGCCCGAGGACGAAGAGGAGGGCGAAGAGCGCGCCGATCGGCAGGCCCGGCGTCGCCGTCACCGCCGTACCGAGGGCGAAGGCCAGCGCGATGCCCGTCAGGGTCGCGCGCGGCGGCAGGCGGTCGGCGGCCGAGAGGAGGGTCGTCGCGCCGGCCACCTGGGCGAGCTGGGGGCCGAACATGCTCAGCGCGGCGAGCAGCGGAGAGCCCGTGGCGTCGTAGGTGAGGGTCGCGAGGGCCAGGCCGCCGATCGTCGAGGCGGCCGTCCTGAGCGCCGTGGAGAGGAAGAGGGGGGTGAATTCGGGCGTGCGGAAGAGGGCGGAGTAGCTGCGCATGCGCGGAGTCTGCGAGGACAGGTGGGGCGGTCGTTATTGTTTCGCGTACGTGCGAAACCTCAGGGCGGTGGGGAAGGGCAGCGGAGGAAAGGCGGGGGACGTGGGCTGGTGGCAGGTGGACGCCGACACCCTCGCCCGCAGCCGGTTCGTCGTCTCGCCGCTCGCCGAGACCTTCGCGAGCCTGCGGCTGCTGCACTCCGGGACGGCCTCGCACCCCGGCGAGCGCGTCTGGCTGGCCGCCCGGCTGCCCGCGTACCGCGAGCGCCTCGCGCGCGACCCGGTCACCGCGCTGCTCGTCCGCGCGGGCCTCGGGCGGGAGTGGATCGCCGACTTCCTCACCCCGACCCCCCGGTACGGCGAGACGTTCGAGGAGGCCGTCGCCCGCGTCCGTACGGTCGATCCCGCCCTGGCCCGCGGCCACCTCACCCGCGCCCTCGCGGGCCCGCTCCCCGCCGCCCTCGCCGACCGGGACGACCTCCCGGAACGCGCCGCCGACCTGCTCACCCACCTGTGGGAGGAGGTCGTACGCCCGGACTGGGACCGGAGACGCCGGGTCCTGGAGGCCGATGTGGTCGCCCGGACGGCGCGGGTCGGTCAGGTCGGCTGGGCGGGCGTACTGGACGCGCTGCGGCCCGGCACGCGCTGGCTCGACGGCGACCGGCTCCAGGTCAATCTGCACGAGTACCCGCCCCGCGAGATCTCCGGCGCCGAGCTGGTCTTCGTACCCGTGACGCCGAAGACGGGGTGGGTGTCCTGGGAGGAGCCGGAGCGGTACGCGGTGATCTACCCGTGCGCGGGGGCGCTGGCCGGGGACCGGCGGGACGGGCGGGCCGCGCCGGCCGCCCTCTCGGCACTGCTGGGCTCCGCTCGTAGCACCGTGCTCGTACTTCTGGTCTCACCCCGGAGTACTACTCAGCTGACAGCCTTGACCGGGCAGGCGCTCGGTTCGGTCGGGCGGCATCTGCGCGTGCTGCTCAACGCGGGGCTGGTGGAGCGGCGGCGGGCGGGCCGGTCGGTGCTGTACTCGCGCACGGCGGCCGGTGAGGTCTTGGTCAAGGCTTCGGGGGCGGGGGACGGGGCGGGCGAAGGACAGGGGGCGGGGGCGGGGGGCGGGGCCGGTGGCGACCGGAGTTAGCATCCGTTTATGACCACTGATGCCAGTCCCTCTTCCTCCTCCCCCTCCGCCGACTCTCCCCTCGCCGTCGAGATCGGTGCCCTCACGGGCGGTTCCGCGGACCTCGCCCAGTACGCGGGCAAGGCCGTCCTCGTCGTGAACGTCGCCTCCAAGTGCGGGCTGACCCCGCAGTACGCGGGGCTGGAGAAGCTCCAGGCGCGGTACGCCGACAAGGGCTTCACCGTGCTCGGGGTGCCCTGCAACCAGTTCCTCGGCCAGGAGCCGGGCAGCTCCGAGGAGATCGCCGAGTTCTGCTCGGCGACGTACGGCGTGACCTTCCCGATGACCGAGAAGATCGAGGTCAACGGGGACGCCCGGCACACCCTGTACGACCGTCTCGTCGGCTTCGCCGACGGTGAGGGCCACACCGGCGACATCCGCTGGAACTTCGAGAAGTTCCTGATCGGCCGCGACGGCCAGGTCGTCGCCCGCTTCTCCCCGCAGACCGAGCCGGAGACGGCGGAGCTGGTCGGCGCGCTGGAGAAGGCCCTCGGCTGAGCCCGGCCCGATCCTTTCTCTCCGGTTGACCTTGTCCCTGGGGCAAGGGTGAGCGTCCTGTGTCACCGGGCCGACCGTGCCCGGTGACGGAGGATGTCGGGGTGGACGTGGACGGGGACGACGAGCTGCTCACCATCGGCGCGTTCGCCGCCCGGGCCCGGCTCTCGGCCAAGGCTCTGCGGCTGTACGACCGGCTCGGGCTGCTCGCCCCCGCGCACGTCGACGAGGTGAACGGCTACCGCTACTACCGGGCCGCGCAGACCGAACGTGCCCGCCTGGTGGCCCTGCTGCGGCAGCTGGACATGCCGCTCGCCCTGATCGGCGAGGTCGTGGACCTGGTCGAGCGGGACGGGCCGGCCGCCGCCGAACGGCTCGCCGCCTACTGGGCGGACGTCGAGGAGCGGCTCGCGCGCCGGCGCACCCTCGCCGCCTACCTCCGTGGACGACTGTCGGGGAGGAGCTCCGAGATGGCCGAGCTGTACGGAAAATTCGTCGTCGAGACCGTGGACGTACCCGAGAGGGTGGTGCTGACGGAGACGCGGCACACTCTCGCGGATGAGTTGCCCGCGTGGATCGGGGCGTCGCTCGGGCGGCTGGAGGCGGGCGCGCGGGAGTGCGGGGGTGTGACGGCGGCGCCGTTCGTCGTCTACCACTCCGAGGTGTCCATGGAGAGCGACGGCCCGGCCGAGGCGTGCGTCCCGGTCGCCGACGAGGCCGCCGCGCGGGCCTGGGCCGAGGCGCACGGGCGGGCCCGGGGGACGGCGGTACGGGTGGAACCGGCCCGGCGGCTCGCGTACACCCGGATCAGCAAGGCGCAGGTGGCCCATCCGCAGATCATCGCCGCCTTCGAGGCGGTGGAGCGGTGGCTGGCCGGGCAGGGGATCGAGGCGGCGGGGCCCTGCCGCGAGGTGTACTTCGCGGACTGGGACGCGGCGGGACCGGACGACGCGGTGTGCGACATCGCCTTTCCCGTGACGTGAGCACGTTCTCCGTGGCGTGGGCGCGGTCCCCGTGACGTGAGCGAGCGATCGCGTTTCCCGTGACGTAGGAGAATGTCCGGAAGGGCGCGGCCTGAATTATCCGGTCGCGCCCGCCCGGGAACCGCCTCAAGCTGATGGGGCTCTTTTCCGTCATACCCCGGTCACCACCTGGTCACATGGGGCCCTGTCGGCCAACTCCCGGGGGACGGTTAGCGTCTACCTCGGAGAGACCTCCACAGGACAGACACCAGCCAGCACCCGCCAGTCATGTGCGCGCGCCCGAGCCGAACGGAAACGGAATCGCAGTGGCCTTTGCCGAGCTGACCCCACGCAGACCTGCCATGCGCGCCGACAAGCCCACGCAGGCACGTGAGGTGTGGCACGAGCGCCACCGGGTGGCCCTGACGGTGACCGCCTGCGCGGTGCCGCTGTACTTCGTCTGGTGGGCGGTCTTCGCGACCGGCGGCGGCGATCTGGCCGCCCAGGTGGCGTGGGCCGAGTTCGCGAAGATGTACCCGGGTTCCGCATACAACCTGTTCTGGTACGGCGGTCTGCACGCGGCCAACTACAGCCTGATGTCGCCGTACCTGATGGCCGCCATAGGGGTCGTCGCGACGACCATGCTGTCCGGGGTCATGGCCACGCTCCTCGGCGCGGAACTCGTCGCGCGCACGGGCGTGCACAAGCCCATGTGGCCCGCGATGGCGGTCGGGTTCTCGCTGTGGTGCCAGGTGATCTCGGGGCGCTCGACGTTCGTGCTGGGCACCGCCTTCGCGATGGCGGCGGTCCTGGCCGTGGTCAGCGGTCGCGGCGCCCGGCACCTCGGCGCCGCCGCGCTGTGCGCGACGCTGGCCACCACCGGCAGCCCGGTCGCCGGGCTGTTCGTCCTGGTCGTCGGCGCCGCCTACCTCCTGTCCCGGGACTGGGGCCGGGCGGCGGCCCTGCTGGTGCCCCCGGTGGCCGTGGTGGGTGTGACGACGCTGCTGTTCCCGTTCGAGGGCGAGCAGCCGATGCCGTTCACCCGTATATGGCCGCCGGTCGTGCTGTGCGTGATCGTCGTCCTGACGGCGCCGAGCGCCTGGCGCACCCTGCGGCTGGGCGCGGCGGTGTACGCGGTCGGCGTGGTCCTCTGCTACCTGATCCCGACGCCGATCGGTACGAACGTCGAGCGGCTCTCGGAGCTGGCGGCACCGGCGACGCTGCTCGCGATCATGATGTACCGCACGACGGAGAGACGGCCGGGCGAGGAGACCGCGGGGCGGACGGAGGACGAGCCGGACGGGGGTGCCGTGCCGGCCGCCGCCGATGTCCGGCCGCCGCTGCTCGTCCTCCCCCGGTTCACGGCCCGGCTGGTGCTGCCCCTCCCCTGGTTCACGGCCCGGCGGCGCATGGTGGCGCTCGGGCTGGCCATGGCCATCGCGGTGAGCTGGCTGTCGGGCAAGACGATCGCCGACATCGCCACCAACACCACGGTGCCCGAGTGGGCCGTGAAGACGGACGGCGTCGTGAACGAGCTGAAGCGGCTCGGCGCCGAGCAGACGCGCGTAGAGGTCGTCCCGGCCCGCGACCACCGCGAGGCCGCCATCCTCGCCCCGTACATCAACATGGCCCGGGGCTGGAACCGGCAGGCGGACGTCGAGCGGGGCCGGCTCTTCTACGAGGGCCACGGCGGCACGGAGGAGCCCGAGGGCGGTTTCTCCGCCGCCGCGTACAAGGCGTGGCTCTCCCAGTGGGCGGTGGGCTTCGTCGTCCTCGTCAACGGCGAACCGGACGGCCCGGCGAAACTGGAGCACGCCCTGGTGACCAGCGGGCCGAGCTATCTCCAGCCGGTCTGGGAGGACGCCAACTGGAAGATCTACCGGGTCAAGAACGCGACCCCGCTGGTCGACAGGCCCGCCTCCGTGGTCAGCGCGGACGGCGCCAACCTCGTCGTACGGATGCCGAAGGCGGGCGAGGTGACGGTCCGGATCGCGTACTCGCCGTGGCTGTGGGCGGAGAACGGCTGCCTGACGGACGAGGGCGAGTTCACCAAGCTCACGGTCGAGCAGCCGGGGGACATCCGGATCAGCTCGGCGTACGGGGGGCCGAGCCAGGAGACGACGTTGCGGTGCGAGAAGGAAGAGGAGAAGGCGAAGGAGGAGAAGGACAAGGACAAGGACAAGTAGGGGCGGGACAAGTAGGAGCGAGACTGAGAAGTGGGGGGGGGGGGGGGGGGGGGGCCCGCGCCCCCCCCCCCACAATGTGGGACACAGGGGAAAGCGGGACACCGGGGGGGGGGCACTTATTTGTGGGGTTTTTGGGGGGGGGGGGGTCCGGGGGGGCCCCCCCCCCCCCCCCCCCCCACTTCTGTGTTGCCCTGTGCTGCTCTGTGCCGCCGCTCAGCCGACGCGCGTCAGTTTCTTGTCGAAGCCGGGTTCCACGAGGTCCTTCTGGAGCTGTACCGGTACCTCCACGGCGCTGCCGCTGCCGTCGCCGACGGTGAGGGTGCCCACCGAGGTGCCGGCCTTGGCGGAGTGCGGGAGGTCGTCGGCCGCGGCGAACGACAGCTCGACCTTCAGCCCGGCCCAGCCGACCGCCGTGACGTCCTTCGAGAGCACGACCGGCGTGTGACCGCCGAGTCCGTCGTCGACGTATCCGACGACGTCGCCCTTCTTGAGGATCTTCGACGAGAGCAGGGCCTCGCCCGCGGCGATCAGCGCGGTCTCGCTGACGTTGTTGACGGTGTCGATGATCGGCGCGGTGTGCTGGCCGAGGATCGCGCCGACGACGGTGACGGTCTCGCCGCCGACCTCCTTGGTGCCGGCGAAGAGCAGGTTGCCGCCGGCGGCGGTGGTGGTGCCGGTCTTGATGCCGATGGCGCCGTTGTAGGGGACGAGGTCGTTGTAGTTGCGCCACTTCTGGCCCGACGGGTCGTACCAGTACGGCTGCTTGGTGATGTCCATCAGCGCGGGGATACGGACCAGTTCGTGGCCCAGCTTCACCTGGTCCTCGGCGGAGGAGACGGTGGTCTCCTTGAGCCCGGAGGCGTCGGTGTAGGTGGTGTTCTTCATGCCGAGTTCCTTGGCGGTGTCGTTCATCTTCTTGATGAACGCCGCCTCGGTGCCCGCGTCCCAACGGGCCAGCAGGCGCGCGATGTTGTTCGCGGAGGGGATCATGACGGCGGACAGCGCCTGCTTGAGGGTGAGGGTGTCGCCCTCCTTGACCGTGTTGAGGGTCGACTCGTTGTCCTTGTAGTAGCCGCCCTCCTTCTCGGCGGTCGCGTCGATCGTGATCTTCGGACCGTCCTCGCCGACCTTCAGCGGGTGGTCCTTGAGGACGATGTAGGCGGTCATGGCCTTGGCTACGGACCCGATGGCGACCGGCGTCTGCTCGCCGAAGTTGCCCATCGTGCCGATGCCGTTGACGTCCATCCAGCCCTGTCCCTCGGAGGGCCAGGGCAGCGTGGCCGCCTTGCCGTCGAAGGTGTAGGAGTCGTCGGCGGTGAGGGTCAGCTCGGGGGTCGGCAGGGGGCGCAGAGTCTGTACGACTGCAAAGATGATCGCCAGCAGAATGACCAGCGGCGTCCAGATCTTGACCCGCCGCACGATGGTCCGCACCGGGGTGTTCGGCGGCGGCGGGGTGTTGGTCAGCTCGGCGAGCAGGTCCAACGGCGGCAGCGGCGGCAGCGGCTGCTGGGTGGTCCGCTCGGGCCCGACCTGCGGAATCGCGGCGGTGGCAGCGGCGGCGGGAGCGTTGGCGGTCGGTGCGGCGGGCGCAGCGGGCGCCACCGGCGGCTTACGCGTGGCCGGGTCGTCCAGCTGCCGCAGAGCAACAAATTTGCTGGTGCGCTCAGAAACAGACTCCGCGCTGCCGCCCCCGGCACCGGCAGGAGCCCCGACCTCGTCACCGCTCTCGGGCTTTCCGACCGCCTTGGCCTTCCCGGCGGGGACATCACCGAGCTTGAGCATGGTGGTCGGCTGGTCGACGGAGGGTGCGACGGGCGGACGGACGGCTTTGAAGACGGCGGTGGGTTGGTCTACGGGGGGCTTGGGGGTGCGGTCTGTGTCTGGGGTGGGGTCAGTGTCTGGGGTGCGGTCGGCTTCGGCGGGGGTGTCCGCGTCGGCGGCCGTGGGCGGAGCGGGGGTTCCGTCGTCCGTGGCCGGGGTCGTGCCCTTGGCCGGAACCTCGTCTGCTTCAGCGCGAGCGTCCGCGTCCGCGGCCCGGGCCCAGCCGGGGGTACGGGCGCCGCCGGCTCGGGCGGCAGCCGCGCCCGCTGCCCCGCCTGCGACCGACGCCGAGGCCGAGACACCGCCCGCCTCGGCGGGGGCTGCGCCCGCAGCCGGGGAGGAGGCGCCTTCGGTGCTGGGGTCCGCAGCTGCGGGCGTGGCCGGGGCGGCGTCCGTGACCGAGGTCCGGGTGGGTGCGCCGCCGGCCTCGGCTGCGTTTCCTGCGCCCGGAGCCGGGATGGCCGCGCCCTCTGCGTCGGCGCTCCGGCCCGCAGCCGGGGCAGGAGCCGAGGTCGCGCCGGTGGCCGGAGGCCGGGTCGCGGCGCCAGCCGCTTCGGCGGAGGCTTCCGCACCCGCAGCCGGGGCGGAGGCGTTTCGGGGATCGGCATCCGCGCCTGTGGCCGGGACCGCGGCCGTGGCCGAGGTCCGGGTCGAGGCGCCGCTCGCCTCGGAGGCAGCTTCCGTGCCTGCAGCCGGGACGGAGGCGCCTTCGGCGTCGGCGTCCGCAGCTGCGGCCCGAGCAGCGCCCGCCGCCGGGGCACGGGTCGGGGTCGCGCCGAAGGTCAAGGTCGGGGTCGCGCCCGGGACCTGGGTCTCGGCATCGCCTGCGGCCGGAGCCGCATCCGTCGCCGAGGCCGGGTTCGTACCCGAGGGCCGAGGCGCAGCACCGTCTGCGTCAGCCGCATCCGCGCCTGCGGCCCGAGCCGTTGCCGGGGTCGCGCCCGAAGGCCGGGGCGCAGCAGCGGCCTCGTCGGCTGCATCTGCGTCTGCGGCCCGAGCCGCATCCGTCGCCGAGGCGGAGGTCGACGTCGCGACCGAAGGTCGGGGCTCGGCGTCGCCTGTCTCGGCCGTGTCCGTGGCTGTGGCCGGAGTCGTGCCCGTCGTCGGGGTCTCGGCGACTTCGTCCGCGTCCGTGGCCGGGGACTGAGGCGCGCCCGGGGTGCTGGTCGCCTTGGTGTCCGTCCGTGTGGCGTCGGCTGCGGCCGGGGGCCTGGTGGCGCCCGGGGCGTCGGCTGCCTTCGTGTTCGGGGTCGGCTTGCTCTCGGGGGCGGGAGTCGTCTGCTTCGGGGTGCTCTCCTGTGCGCTCTTCGGCTCAGAGGAGACCTCCCGAGGCCCACCCGAGGGGCCTTGCGGGGCCTCAGGGGCCTTCTCAGGGGCCTCGGAGTCGGAAGCGGGCCCTGCGGCGGGCGTCGGTGCCCGTGCGGGCTCCTCGCCGCTCTCAGGGGCGTCGGCCGCAGTCGTCGTATCCCCGTCGGGGGCGGATTCCGCATCGGGGCCTGCTCCCGCGGCGGCATCCTCGGCGCCTTCGGGCTCGCCCTCGTCGGCCGTGGGGACCCGCTCCGCCGTCGCCGTGCCCAGCCTCGCGTCGCCCGTGCCGTCCGCCGGGGTCGGCTCCGTGCCTTCTTCCGGTGGGAGATCCCGGCGGGAGAACACCCGGGTCGCCGTGTCCACGCCACCGCGTGGTGTGGGCTCCCGGTCCCTGGCCACCGCGAGTCGTGGATCGCGGGCCCCGGTGCCGGATTCACTCCTGGCCCCGGGAACCGGACCCGCGCTCCCCGACGTCGGTTCTTCCGACGACTCGCGCTGCTTCGACCTGTCGGGGGACTCGCCCGCCACCGATGCCTCCTCCATGCGCCGCACGTTCTCGTGCGTGTACCGAACCAACCGTGAACCGTGAAAAGGCCGCCCGGACGACACTGTCCGAACGAGCTACCAGTGTCCTGTGCGCGACCTTGACTCCTGCGGTAGACGAGAACGACATACCTACTGGTTCCACTACGAACCGGTCACGCCCTCTCGACAGATGAATGTGAGAGGGGTCACCCTGTCATTCATCCACGCGGGGAGGCATGGATGGGCAGGAGCCGCAGATCAATTCCGGAAGAGCTTCTTCTGCTGGCGCTGGACCCGGCCACGGGTACCACCGCACAGCCGCAGTCGCTCGACCTCGGTCTGGCCGGAGCGCAGCTAGTGGAGCTGGCGCTGGCCGGACGGATAGCCCCGGACGGGGATCGTATCGCCGTGGTCGTACCACGGCCGACTGGAGATCCAACACTGGACTGTGCGTTGGAACTGCTTCGCCGACGCGGAGCACCCGTACGCGCAGTGAACTGGATTGGCGGGCCCCGCCTGGGGCTGCGTCAGACCTACCTCTCGCATCTTGAGCGGTGCGGCATGGTGCATGCCGTGGCGGGACAGATGTGCGGGGTGCTTCCGACGACTCGCTATCAGGCGACGGACACGGAGATCAGCCGGGAGATCAGAGCCCGGCTGGACACAGCCATCCGCACCGGCGTCCCGCCGGACCCGCGGACGGCGGCGCTCGCCGCGCTGGCCCATGCGGTCGGACTCGGCAAGCACCTGTATCCGGGTAACGAGGGACGTTCGTCCCGCTCCCGGCTGCGGGACCTGATCCGGCACGACCCCATGGGTGGCCTGGTGGCTCACGCTGTCATGGACGTGCAGAACGGCGTCGCGGCCCAGCCGCGCCGCAGCCCGGCACCGGTCGGCCGTCAGGCCGCACCCGGAGCCAGGCCCGCACCGGAGCCCGCCCGCGGCGTTCCGATGCAGCCGCACCAGCACCGCGGATCGATGGCGCGCGCCGTGGCTCACTGAGCCGCAGTCCCACGGCGTACACCCGGTCCACGAGGCACCCGCACCACCTCGCACCACGCAGGGCACCACGCAGGGCATCATCAGCGCCGCACCGCAGTCCCCAAGACCGGTTCGGGAGCCGCTGGTCCGCGCGGGGCGGCGAGGGCCGCAAGGCCGTCCGTGAGGACGACCGAACCGGTCCTCGCCGTCCCGCGCGACCGCATGTCCGGAGCCAGGGCCGCACGTCCGCAGCCCGGCCGGTCGGTCGGTCGGTCGGTCGGTCGGTTCCAGTGG
The DNA here is from genome assembly GCF_002954775.1 of Streptomyces geranii. GTDB lineage: Bacteria > Actinomycetota > Actinomycetes > Streptomycetales > Streptomycetaceae > Streptomyces > Streptomyces geranii. The sequence goes on along the minus strand of NZ_PJME01000017.1, from coordinate 80,377 downwards.
GCCGGCTGGCCGGTTCCGGTGGCCGTGCCGCGCCCTGACGCGCGTACCGCCGCCGCACCCGCGAATCGCGAACACGGCCCCGCGCGCCCGGCAACGGACCCCGGCACATGCGCGCCCCGGGACGACCGGAAACCGCCCCCGGACGGTAAGCGGAATCCGCCGGACTGGCGTGTACCGGGCGCATATCTCCCGACTGGGCACCGCATATCCGCAGTTTCCCAGCGGTAGCACACACCTTGGTGGCAGTCTGCTCAACAGCAGATACGGAAAGTGGCAAGTACAGGCACGCACCCGGAGGTGCACGTCCCATGGCGTCCAACGTCAATCCCACCGTCAGGCGACGCCGACTGGGCCAGGAGTTGCGCAGGCTCCGCGAAGCGAAGGGCATGACGGCCGAAGAGGTCGCCGAGCGGCTCCTGGTCTCCCAGTCGAAGATCAGCAGGTTGGAGAACGGCCGCCGCAGCATCAGCCAGCGCGACGTCCGCGACCTGTGCGGGGTGTACGAGGTCGAGGACCAGCGAATGGTCGACTCCTTGATGGAGATGGCCAAGGACTCCCGCCAGCAGGGCTGGTGGCACGCGTTCGGGGACGTCCCGTACAGCGTGTACATCGGGCTGGAGACGGACGCGGCGTCACTGCGCGTCTACGATCCCCAGGTCATCCCGGGGCTGTTGCAGACCCGGCCGTACGCGGAGGCGCTGATCTCCGGCGCGCTGCCGGAGACGCCCTCCAGCGACGTCGAGAACCGCGTCCAGGTCCGGCTGCGCCGGCAGGAACGAATCACCGCGCTGGAGAACCCGCTGCGGCTGTGGACGGTCCTCGACGAGGCGGCGCTGCGCCGCGTCGTGGGCAACAAGCTGCTGATGCGGGAGCAACTGGAGTCCCTGGTCGAGCAGTCGCAGCTGCCGCACGTCACCGTCCAGGTGATCCCCTTCGACATGGGGGCGCATCCGGGCCTCAACGGCCAGTACGCGATCCTGGAGTTCCCGGACGCGGCCGATTCCAGCGTGGTCTACATCGAGGGCGTCACCAGCGACCTCTATCTGGAGAAGGCGCAGGACGTGCAGAAGTACAGCGTCATGTACGAGCATTTGCGGGCACAGGCCCTGAATGTCGAGCAATCCCGGCAATTCATCGCGGACTTGGCGAAAGAGTACGCGCACTGACGCCCTGGAGAAGCAAGGGGCGCACAGTACACCTCCGCCTCACGCCAGTGGAAGACCCAGCTGGTATATGCCACCCGGTCGAGTGAACGACCGGTCCGCATACGGATGTTGGCGAGTAGCGTCGATCAGGCCATCAAGGAACAACGTTGGCGCGATCCGGCCGCGGGGCCCCGCAGGGGGCCTCCGGTCGGCGACAGCAACTCATCACCTCATCACTGGTCAAAAGCGGAGCGAACATGGCAATTCAGCAAGGCGCCACGAGCACCTGGACGAAGTCCTCGTACTCCACGGGCAACGGCGCGTGTGTCGAGGTCAAGTCCCCGGTTCACGCGGCGATGGCGGTCCGGGACTCCAAGGTCCCGGCAGGCCCGACCCTGGCTTTCCCGGCCGACTCATGGAACTCGTTCGTGGCAGAGGTCAGCCGGGGAGCGTCCGACCTCATCTGATCTCGACCTCATCCGATCTCGACTTCATCCGATGTGGTACCGCCACTCTCCACAACTCCATAAGCACCGCAAGGAAGAGCCCTCTCGACTGGCCCGCCGTCCTGGCCGAGGGGGCTCGGCCATGCCCAGCCCCTCCCCCGTCACCCGTCCGGTCACCTGAGCCGGTCGACGTACAGATCGGTCCCCGGCACCGTCGGCACGAACGGCGCCACCAACTCCACCCGCCCCAGGCCCGTTTCCCGCACCGCCTCCGCCAGCCCCGTGAAGTGCGGCTCCCAGCAGTCCCGCGGATCCGCCTCCAGGAACCACAGCAGCGTCAGCCGTACGTCCACGCCCTCGACCTGCTTCACATACGTCATCCGGTCGCCGGGCAGCGGGGTCGGGCGGAAGACCGTGACCATGGCGGCGGGTGACCCGGCGAGCCGCTTGGGCAGGTGGCGGGCCCGCAGCCACTCCAGCAACTCGGCCCGCCCCTCCGGGGATTCGGCGTCGACGACCTGCAACACCAGCCCCGCGTACGGGTGGTCGAGCGCGTGGAAGTCCCGAGGACCGGCGGCGCCGTCCCGGTAGACGGTCGCCTCGTGGTCCTGGAAGGCCGTGAAGACGTGCGTACGGTCGTGATAGACCCGGGCGTCGCGGTTGAGACGCTTGTTGATGCCGACGGTCCAGCGCATGTGGTCGGCGTAGCGGCCGTCCGTGATCCAGTAGGTGGAGAGGTAGCACCCCGCCGTGACCGGCTGCGCGACCGCCGACTTCTCGGGCCCGCGCAGGAGTTGGAGGTCCCGGGTCGCGACCCAGCGGCGCCCGGAGAACATCCAGGGCATCGCCATCGCACCGGCGTAGTAGTGGTCGTCCTCGTACCAGCGGTTGTACGCGTACTCGTGGCCCGGGTGCGGTTCGACCATGGTGATGAGCGCATGGCCCGGGTGGACTCCGTACGGGCCGACGGCCGCCAGTTCGGCGTACACCTCGCTCGTCCCGACGCCGTCCGTCTTCTCGTTCCGCTCGCTCACTGCCTTCCCCTCTCCCTCTCTTCCTTCCTCCTTCGGACGCCCATACTCTGACGCTCCGTCAGATAATCCGCCAGAGCCGGGGAGGGCTTTGATGTCGCTGCTCACAGGGAAGACCGTGGTGGTGTCGGGAGTCGGGGCCGGGCTCGGGCGGCAGGTCGCCGCGGCCGTCGTGCGGGACGGCGGCAACGCCGTGCTCGGGGCGCGTACCGAGGCCCATCTCGCCAAGACCGCGGGGGAGTTGGACCCGGACGGGGAGCGCACGGCGTACCGGGCGACCGACATCACCGACGAGGAGGAGTGCCGGGCGCTGGCCGCGCTGGCGGCGGAGCGGTTCGGGGGGATCGACGCGGTCGTCCATGTCGCCGCCTGGGACAGCTACTTCGGGGGGATCGAGGACGCGGACTTCGAGACCTGGGCACGGGTCGTGGACGTGAACCTGCTGGGCACGCTGCGGATGACGCGGGCCTGTCTGCCGGCGCTCAAGGAGCGGGGCGGGAGTGTGGTGTTCATCGGTACGCAGTCCGCCGTGGCCGCCCCCTCGCAGGTGCGGCAGGCCGCGTACGCCGCCTCGAAGGGGGCGCTGACGAGCGCGATGTACTCGCTGGCAAGGGAGTTGGGGCCGCATCGGATACGGGTCAACACCGTGCTGCCGGGGTGGATGTGGGGGCCGCCGGTGGAGGCGTACGTGCGGTTCACGGCGCACGGGGAAGGGGTGCCGGAGGAGGAGGTGCGGCGGCGGCTCGCGGAGCGGATGGCGTTGCCCGAGCTGGCCACGGACGGGGATGTCGCGGACGCGGCGGTGTTCCTGGCCTCGGACCGGGCCCGGGCCATCACCGGGCAGTCGTTGCTGGTGAACGCGGGTGAACTGATGCGGTAGCAGTAATTCCGCCATTCTTCGACGTTCGCGCTCTCATTCATGGACATGAACGGAGGTCACTTCCGCGAACTCTTTTACTCCCTCTTGACTCGCCGGGCGGTTGTCGCTGGCATGTCAGCGAATCGACGATGAGCGGGCGCTCGACACGCCCGCTCGACTCTGCTCGACGCCCCTGGGAGGGAGCACATGAACGGTCTCGACTGGACCGTGCTCATCGCTTACTTCGGAGTGATGGTCGCCATCGGTGTCTGGTCCCACAAACGGGTCGACAACGTCAGCGACTTCTTCACGGCGGGCGGGAAGATGCCGTGGTGGCTGTCCGGCATCTCCCACCATATGTCCGGGTACAGCGCGGTGATGTTCACGGGTTACGCGGGCATCGCCTACACGTACGGCGTCACCTCCTTCGTCACCTGGTCCTTCCCCATCGCGCTCGGCATCGCGATCGGCTCCAAGCTGTTCGCGCCGCGCATCAACCGGCTGCGGTCGCGGCTCCATGTGGCGTCCCCGCTGGAGTACCTGAAGAGCCGGTACGACCTGAAGACGCAGCAGGCGCTGGCCTGGTCCGGGATGCTGCTGAAGATCGTGGACGTCGGCGCCAAGTGGGCCGCCATCGCGACCCTGTTGTCCGTCTTCACCGGGATCTCCCTCAACCAGGGCATCCTGATCACCGGTGCGATCACGGCCGTGTACTGCACGATCGGCGGGCTGTGGGCGGACGCGCTGACGGAGTTGGGCCAGTTCGTCATCCAACTCCTCGCGGGCATAGCGATGTTCGTGGCGGTGGTGCTGAAACTCGACGACCACGGAGGGTTCTTCGGGGTCTGGGACGAGCCGGCGCTGCAGGGCCACGGCAAGCCGCTGGTGGGCCCCTACGGCACGGTGTTCCTGCTCGCGTTCCTCTTCATCAAGCTGTTCGAGTACAACGGCGGCATGCTCAACCAGGCGCAGCGGTACATGGCGACGGCGAGCCCTAAGGAGGCCGAGCGGTCGGCTCGTCTTTCGGCGATCCTGTGGCTGGTCTGGCCGTTGGTGCTGTTCTTCCCGATGTGGATGTCCCCGCTGCTGGTGGAGTCGCAGAAGCCGGACGGTTCCGACTCCTACGCCCTGATGACCGAACAGCTGCTGCCGCACGGCCTGTTGGGGCTCGTCATCGTCGGCTTCTTCTCCCACACGATGGCCATGTGCTCCTCCGACGCGAACGCCATCGCCGCCGTCTTCACCCGGGACTGCGCGCCGGTGATCTGGAAGCGGGCACGGTCGTGGACGGACTCGTCCGGGCTGGTGGCCGCGCGCGTGACGACGGTCGTCTTCCTCGGGCTGTCGATGGCGGCGGCGACGCAGGTCAACTCACCCGCGTTCAAGGACATCATCACCGTCGTCATCAAGTGGGTGGCCGGGCTGATGGGGCCGATGGCGATCCCGATGATGCTGGGCCTGCTGCGGCCGTTCAGGCGGTCGGGGCCGACGGCGGCGCTGGGGAGCTGGTCGATGGGGCTGCTGGCGTTCTGGCTGGTGAACTACCCGATCGACTGGAACGTGGAGGGCGGGGTGCCGCTGCAGTACCAGGTGTCGATACCGCTGGCGGTGTCGTTGGTGCTGTACATCCTGATCGGGTTCCTGCGGCCGGAGGACACGCCTGAGCGGTTGGCGATCATCGAGAGCGTGAACACGGACGGGGACGGCGACGGTGCGGCGGCGGCACGACTCCCGGTTCCGGAACCGGAACCGGCGGACGCCGTACGCGCCAAGGACTGAGTTCCTCGCCCCCGCCGCCCCTACCCGTCCCATCCCTGGGGGCTGCGCCCCCAGACCCCCCTTCGTCCTCAAACGCCGGACGGGCTGACATACCCAGCCCGTCCGGCGATTGAGGACGAGGCCGTTCGGGGCCGGCTACACCCCGGTCGGCTGAGCCGAGCGCAGGCGTTCGCGGATTCGGGTCGCGTCCGTGTGGCCCAGGCGGTCCAGGAGGCCCACCGCCTCCTGCCAGCACACCGTCGCCTCCGCACGCGCGCCGAGCGCCAGGTGGGACTCCGCCAAGTGGTCCAGGGTCTCCGCGATCTCGTTCAGGTCGCCCCGCTCCCGGCGCAGGTGCAGCGAGTGGGTGTAGCAGGTGATCGCCTCCCGGTGGGCGCCCAGATGGTGGTGGGCGTGGGCCAGGGTGTCCCAGGTGGCGCCCTCGCCGTCGCGGTCGCCCAGTTCCTGGAGGATGTCCAGGGACCGCGCGCTGTGCTCGACGGCCCGTCGGTGCTCGCCGAGGAAGGACAGGTGCCAGCCCATCTGGTTCAGGACCCTGCCCTCGCCGATCCGGTGTCCGGCGGCCCGGAACAGGCCCAGCGCCCGCTGGGCGAGATCCAGCGCCTCCGCGTGCCTGCTCCGCGCCCCGGGCACCTCGCTCATCCGGCCGAGCACCGTACTCATGTTCCGCATCGCCTGCGCCTGCACCACCGGATCCCCCAGCTCCCGGCCGAGCCTCACCGAACGGCGCAGATGCACCAGCGCGTCCTGGTGGCGCCCCTGCCGGGAACGGACCCGGGCGAGGTTGCGCCGGGTGCGGGCCTCGCCGACCGTGTCCCCGGAGCGTCTGGTCGCGTCCAGCGCCTGCTGGTGCGTGGCGACCCACTCCGGCCAGTGTCCCGCGAGGTCGAAGAACGCGACCATCGTCCAGGCCAGTTGCCAGGAGTGGGTCTCGAAACCGGACCTGGCCGCCGCGCGAACCGCCGCCGTCAGGTTGGGGAGTTCGGCGGTGAACCAGGCCGACGCGGCTGCGGGGCCGCCCGGTTGCTCAGGCGAGGAGTCCGGCAGGGGGGCCGTCGGCGGGATCGGGTCGCGGTACCAGCTGAGTTCCTCGGACGCCGTGGCCGCCGTACGGAGGTAGTGGTCGAGGAGGCGGTGAAGTGCCGCGCGTCGGGCGGGTTCCGGGTCGTGCTCGTGGGTCAGTTCGGTGGCGTAGGCGCGGAGCAGGTCGTGCAGGGTGTAGCGGCCCGGCGCGTGCTGGTCGATCAGGTGCGCCCGGGTGAGTTCGGTCAGTTGAGGGCGTACCCGCTCGGGTTTCAGCCCGGTCAGGCCGGCCGCGGCCGGGGCGGTGATGTCGGGGCCGGGGTGCAGGCCGAGGAGGCGGAAGAGGCGGGCGGCGGCGGGGCTGAGGCGGTGGTACGACCAGGAGAAGACCGCCCGTACGTCCGTCGCGGGGTCGTCGTCGGTGAAGTCGGTGAAGGGGGCGAGGCCGGCGCCCGCGCCCGTGGCGCGCAGTTCACCGGCGAACCGTGCCAGCCCGAAGTGCGGGTCGGTGGCGGCGCGGGCGGCGACGATCGACAGGGCGAGGGGGAGCCGGGCGCAGCGGTTGATGATCTCGGTGACCGCCCCGGGGTCCTCGGCGAGGCGGGCGGGGCCGAGCCGGTGGGTCAGGAGTTCCCTGGCCTCGGTCATCGTCAGCAGGTCGACGCGGAGCGGGTGGGCGCCTTCGGCGGCGACGAGGCCGGTGAGCTGGTTGCGGCTGGTGACCAGGGCGAGGCAGCCGGGGGCGCCGGGCAGCAGGGGTCTGACCTGCTCGGCGTCGCGCGCGTTGTCCAGCAGCACGAGCAGCCGTTTGCCCGCGCACAGGCTCCGGTACAGGCCGACCTGGGCCTCGGCGCCCGCCGGGACCCGCTCGGCGGGTACCTCGAAGGCGTCCAGGAAGGCCCGTACCGCCTCCGCCGAGGTCATCACGGCCCCGCTCGGATGGAAGCCGCGCAGGTTGACGTACAGCTGACCGTCGGGGAAGCGGGCGGCCACCCGGGAGGCCCAGTGGACGGCGAGGGCCGTCTTGCCGACGCCCGCGGTGCCCGCGATGGCGGAGATGACGACAGTGCCGGCGCCGGTCGCGGGGAGTTGATCCGCCTCGCCGCCCAACAGGGCGTCCAGTGAGTCAAGTTGCGCGGTCCGGCCACTGAAACCTGCGTGGGCGGGCGGTAGTTGGGCCGGGGAGGACGTCGTCTCCGGGTACGTCGGCTGCGGCGGGCGGGGTGTGTGCGGGAGGCCGGTCGCCGCCTTGCGGAACTCCTCCAGTCCCGTCCCCGTCAGGGCCAGCGCGCCGGCCAGCCGCCGTACGGTGGCCGGCCTCGGGCGTTCGATACGGCCCGTCTCGACATGGCAGATCGTGCGCACACTGACGCCCGACCGCTCCGCCAACTCCTCCTGTGTGAGCCCCAGTCGGCGCCGGTGGTCACGCAGCACCTCACCCAGCATCGGCAACCCCCCTGGCCCCCGCCTCTGGTCGCCCCAACTGTCCCACCCCCGCACCCCTGTCGGGTGAGGGCACATCCGGTCAGTTGCGGGTCAGTTGCGTGCGGCTTTCGTGGCTGCGGCGGTCCCCCGCTGCGACCGTTTGAGACGTTCACCGAAAAGTCGTGGTCCACAAGGAAAGGCAGGAACCTGTGAAGATGAACCGCACGGCCAAGCGCGGCCTCCTGGTCACCGGCGCCGCGTGCGCGGCCCTGGCGTTGATGTCCGAAAGCGCCTCGGCGACCACGATCATCTCGCTCTCCGGACGGGGCTACGGCCAGGTCAACACCGGAGGAGGGTACGTGTACGCGTGCGACACCAACGCCGACAACTGGGGGGTGCGCACGCAGTACTACACCAGCAACGGTGTCACCGACATCGTGGGAGACGCCAACGGCAGCTCCAGCGGCTGCGGCGGCGAGTCGCCGACGGGCGGCGGCTACATCACCAGCGCACGGGTCTGCGCCGGCGTGAACGGCGCCAACACCAGCTGCACGTCCTGGTATTACTACCCTTGGTGACCGGGCCGTAGGCAACGGAACACCGTGGGTCCACACCGCCTCACGCCCGGGGATAGCGCGTGAGCCACCCCGGCGACGACCCCGCCGGCCCGTGCAGGGACGGTCCCTGGGTCATCTCCATCGCGAAGTCGTCCGCGAGGACCAGCATCGTCGGACGGCCCTCCAGCTCCGCCAGCCAGGCGGGCGGCAGGGCCGTCTCGCCGTGCAGGGCGCCCAGCAGACCGCCGGTCAGGGCGCCCGTCACGGCCGAGGCGCCGCTGTGGTTGACCGAGAGGGCGAGGCCGTGCCGGATGTCCTCGCCGACCAGCGCGCAGTACACCGCCACAGACAGGAGGCCCTCCGCCGTGCCGGCGCCGGCCAGGTCGTCAACCCGCGCGGGGGTCGGGATGCCCTGGCGCACGGCGCCCAGGGCTCGCTGGAGGGCCTCCGCCACCTGCTGATGGCCGGGCCTGGCCGCCAGCAGGGCCAGCGCCCGCTGGACGGCCGCGTCGAGGCTCTCGCCGCGCGCCAGACCGTGCACGATCACGGCGTACGCACCCGCCGCGAGGTAGCCCGTCGGGTGGCCGTGGGTCTGCGCGGCGCACTCCACCGCCAGCTGCATCACCAGCTGCGGCTCCCAGCCGACCAGCAGCCCGAAGGGGCCGGAGCGGGCCGCGGCCTCCGCGCCCGCCTCGCCGGGGTTCTTGGGCGCGTCCAGGGTGCCCATCGTCTCGTCGCCGAGGCCGAGCAGACAGGCGAGCGACGGGTCGCGGCGGGCGTACAGCCACTCCTCGTGGGCCAGCCAGCCGTCCTCCTTGCGCCGCTCGTCGGGGCCCCAGTCGCTCTGGGTGGCCGCCCAGCGGCGGTACGCCCGGTGCAGATCGGTCGGCGGGTGCCAGGCGCCGGTGTCGCGGCGCACCTGGGCGCGGATCAGGCCGTCCAGGGTGAAGAGGGTGAGCTGGGTGAGATCGGTGATCGCCCCGCGTCTGCCGTACGCGAAGGCCAGATCGGCGAGGCCCTCCGCGCCGTACGCCTCCCGGATGGAGTCGGCGGTGAGCCCCTCCAGCGGCGCCCCCAGGGCGTCGCCGAGCGCCGCGCCGAGCAGGGTCCCGCGGACCCGGCTGCGGAAGTCCTGCTGTTCGGAGCGGCCCCAGATGGCGCCGGACGCGGCACCGGTCACACCACCGGACGTCATCACGCCCACCTCGGACTCCCTCACAGAACCGTTCGTACGATCGACAGCTCAGCACTGTAATCGACCGGGAACCGTCTGTTCAGGGGCCGGATTGGTATGCGGAATGTGGCATGACTGGGCACGAGTGATCCCCTACATGCCTTTTACGTCACCGCCGCTCAGGCCTCACGGCGCTACGCGTACCGCCGTCTGATCCGCTCCCGCGCCTCCCGCACCCGCGCCAGCCGTACGGCGATCCGCTCGCCGTCCGCCGCAGGGGTGCCCGGCGCCTCGGCCAGCTCGTTCAGCAGGTCGGCCAGCCAGGCCACGTCGACCCACTCCCGGGTCCCGGTGAGCAGACTGCCGAGGCGTCTGTCCAGGTCGGCCCAGTCGCCGAGGCCCGCCGCGATCACCGCGTGCAGGAAGTCGGAGGCGCCCTCGGTGAGGTCCCAGCCGGTGGCCAGCCGGTCCGCCTCGCGCCAGATCGGGCGGGCCGCCGCCGTGCCCCGCTCGCCGCCGACCGCGAGGGCCAGGCAGAAGGCGCCGCCCGCCTCGTGCAGGACGCGCATCCGCTGCGCGGTCTCACGCGCCGCCGCCCACTCCCCCGCCCTGCGCTGGGTGCGGGCCAGTTCCTCAAGACCGGCGGGCTCGGCAAGCCCGTGCCGCGCGGCCTCCGCGAGCGCCGCCGCCGCGTCCTCGGGGCGCCCGTCCAGCAGCTGGATCTGCGCGAGGGTGTGGTGCGCCCAGGCCAGGTCGTCGCCGATCACGAGGAAGCGGCCGAGGTCGGCGCGGGCGTCCTCGGGGCGGCCCACCGCCAGCAGCGTCATGATCCGCCGCATCAGATGCCAGGCGCCGCCAGGATCGAGCGCGACCGCCCGGTCCAGATCAGCCAACGCCTCGCCGTACAACCGCAGTTCATGCAGTACGGCGCCCCGGCAGCCGATCGCCCACACGCTGTCCGGGGACAGTGTGAGCGCCCGGTCCAGGTCGGCGCGGGCAGGGCCGAAGCGGCCGAGGCAGCGCAGCGCCTCACCCCGGTTCCACAGCGCCCACGCGCTCTCCGGCTCCAGTTCGACGGCCCGGTCGGCGTCCTCGTACGACGCCTCGTACCCGTCGGCCCGCCGGTGCACCACCGAACGCTGCACCAGCGCCCAGGCGTACGCCGGATACAGCTCCAGCGCCCGGCCCAGATCCGCCAGCGCCTCCGCGTGCCGCCCGAGCCGGCTGCGCGAGACGCCCCGGCTGGCGTACGCGGACGCGTACTCCGGGTCGAGTTCGAGGGCGCGGTCGTAGTCGGCGAGGGCCTCGGCGTCGCGGTCGGCGACCCGCAGCGCGTCACCGCGCTCGCACGCGACCCAGGCCAGCTCCGGCCCGAGGGCCACCGCCCGGTCCAGATCGGCGAGTTGACCGGCCTGCTCGCCGCGCGAACGGTGCACCCGGGCCCGCCGGACCAGCGCCCACACGTGCTCGGGGTCCAGTTCGAGGGCCCGGTCGAGATCGGCGAGGGCGCGCTCGGTGTCACCGGTGCCGTGCCGGGTGACACCCCGGGAGGCCCAGGCACCGGCGAGGTCGGGCCCGAGGACGACGGCCCGGTCCAGATCACGGACGGCCTCCTCGTGATGCCCGAGGATGCGGTGGTAGTCGCCGCGTACGAAGAGGATGCGGGCGGTGTCGGGGGCGAGTTCGTCGGCGCGGTCGAGGTCGGCGACGGCCGCGGCGTAGTCGCGCTGTTCGGCGCGGGTGACGCCCCGGCCGTAGTAGGCGCGCTCCAACTCCGGGTCCAGGGCGACGGCTTGCTCGTACTCGCCGAGTGCCTTGCCGTACTCCCGGCCCAGTCGCAGTTCGCGTCCGCGCAGCATGCGGGCGACGGCCTGGCCGCGCGCGTCGAGGCCGCCCCGGTTCAGCAGGAGCGCGAGGGCGCCGAGCACACCGCCGTCACCGCCGCCGGCGGTTCCGTAGGCACTCTCGCCGCTCTCGCCGCCCTCTCCGCCCGCCTCGCCGGGCTCTGCGGTCCCGGGCGAGGCGAGGGCGGCGAGCAGGTCGCGGCCCCAACGGCCCACGACCGGCGCCTCGTTGTCGTCGCCCGCCTCCACCAGGACGCGCGCCCAGCGCCGGGCGACCACCTCTCCCTGGTCGCAGGCGTCGACGACGTCCCGCAGGACGCCGGGCAGCGCGGTGCGCGGGGACGCGCACAGCAGGTGGTACGACTCCGCAAGCCGCAGCTCCCGCCACTCCTCCGTGGCCCACAACTCATCGGCAGGAAGCGGCACTTCTGCCTCTCCACGCCAGCGGGCGAAGGTCCCGGCGAGCCCGGTGTGCTGCTCGGTCCAGCGCCGCGGGGAGCGTCGGCGCTGCAGCCTGAGCATCGGGGCCCGTACGACGGCGTGGTACTGGATCCGGCCGCGGTCGCCGCGGTCGTCGACGAACGGCAGCGATCTCAACCACCCGAAGAGCAGGTCGAGTTCGGTCTCGTCGCCGGTCAGGCCGAGGACGGGCAGGGCGGCCCGGAAGATGTCCGCGTCCAGCCGCCGGGGCAGTGCGCAGGCGAGCGCGGTGGCCTGCCGCACCGGGTCGGTCTCCCACTTCAGGAACCGGCCCACGGCGGTCGCGCTCGGGTCGCCGATGTCGTCCGGGTCGGTGGGGCGGGCCTCGGCGAGGGTCGACACCAGCACCGGCAGCCCGCCGGTGAGCCGCAGCACCTCCTCGACGACCGGCTCGTCCGTCACGCCCCGGTCGGCGAGCAGGCCGCGCGCCTCGGCCTCGGTGAACGGCCCGAGCGGCACCTCGGTGACGAAGTCGGCGAAGCCGCCCCAGCGCCCGGTGTCGAAGGGGAGTTGACCGGCGGTGACGAGGACGAGGTTGGCGGGGAAGGAGAGGTCGCCGTAGCGGTCGGTGGTCATGATGTCGTGCAGCCAGCCGTCGAGGAACGGCCCGGTGCGCTCGTAGGTGTCGAGGAACAGGACGATCCAGGGCACGGCCGAGCAGATGTCGTCCAGTTCGGCGAGGAGCAACGGGGTGAGAACGCGCTCGGGTGCGAGGACGAGCTGGACGTCGTCCTGGTTGCGCAGTCGGGCGGCGATCCCGGCCCGTACCCGGTCGGCGCCCTGGGCGATCCGGTCGGCGTCGAGGGCGCCGGCGAACGGCCCCACGACCGGGATGAGTCCGGCCCCGACGAGCCCCATCCGGGCGACGGTCAGACTCCCGGTGGAGGGCCCCTCGGGCTGCGGTTCGAGGCTTTCGAGGCTCGCGACGGCGGACTCGGCCTCGTGCCGGCGCTCCCGGTGGGCCGCGAGCAGCCGCTCCAGTTCCTTGAACCGCCGTCCCTGTGCGGCGAACTGACGGCACATCACCGCCAGCGCCTCCGGCACACTGCCGACGCCCTCGTCGACGTACGCGGTGAGCGCGCCGCGTTCCTTGGCCTGCTGCTCCAACTCCCGTACCAGGAAGGTCTTTCCGACGCCGGCGTTGCCGTGCACATGGAAGCGGAAACGGTGGCGTTCGTCGTCCGGCGGCAGCTCGAAGTTGGCCCGGAAAGCGGCCCGTTCGGCACCGCGGCCGACGAAACCGGCGCGTCTGCGCTGCTGGATCAGCTGCCGCATCGACGGGCGCGACGGCTGGGGCATCGGCGGGTCTCCTCGGGTCCGGACGGGACTGATGGCTCGTACACAGTCTGGCCCAACTACCCGGCGAGTAACGAGAAGACGGGGCCCGAACGAATCCATAGAGTTATGCCATGACCACAACAGGTACCCCCCACCCCACCCGTACCTCACCCCCCACCCGCACCGCGCTCACCCTCGCCGCGACCCTCCTGACGGCGACGCTCGCCCTCTACACGGCCCTGGTCGCGCTGGGCAACATCACGGACTTCGACTCGAACCAGCAGTTCGTGCGCCATGTCCTCGCGATGGACACGACGTTCAAGGACGACGACCTGATGTGGCGGGCGATCACGTCGAAGGGCCTCCAGGACACGGCGTACGTGGCGATCATCGCGTGGGAGACGCTCGCCGCCCTCGTCCTGGTCGCCGGTACGTGGCTGTGGGTGCGCCGCGACGTCGAACGGGCGCGGCGGGTGTCGACGTACGGCCTGCTGATGCTGATGCTGCTGTTCGGCGCCGGGTTCATCGCGATCGGCGGGGAGTGGTTCGCGATGTGGCAGTCGGAGGACTGGAACGGGCTGGACGCGGCGACGCGGGTGTTCCTGCTGAGCGGGGTGGTGCTGCTGGTGATCCATCTGCCGGGCGCCACCGCACCCCGGACTGCCGACGACGAGTCGTAGGCAACCGCGCCGTCTGTGGGCCTACTTGACGACCGTCACCTCGGTGCCCGTGTCGCCGAAGGCCCACAGGGCGGTGCCGTCCGCCTTGGACATGCGGATGCCGCCCGTCTGCACGCCTGCGGACGCGGGCTGCGGCGAGGCGCCGTCGACGGCGTTGGAGAAGGCGATCGAGAGCCCGGAGCCGGTGGCGAAGAACATGACGTGCTCGATGGCGACCCCGTCGGAGCCGGTACGGGCCGCGTCGCGCTGTCCGACCGCGTACGTCCCCGGCGCCGGGCTCACCGACCCCGGCCACACCGCGAACGTACGCCGGGTCTGCTCGCTCGCGTCGACGAGCCAGACCCGCTTCTGCCCGAGCGAGTAGACGACCCGCCGCCCGGCCCCCGACCCGTCGGGCACGCCCGGCGCGGCGGCCTGGCTGGGCTTGGCGGAGGGCTGCGCCGAGGCGGACGCGCTGGGTCTGGCGGCGGCGGTGGCGTGGGGCTGCGGCCCCTGCTCGGCCTTGACGGCCAGCACGGCGACGACAGCGACGGCGCCCACGGTCAGACCGGTGACCCAGACCGATGAGGGAAGCCGTCGGGCAGCCACGGTCACGCATCTCCTCAGCTACGGAACCCGCCGCCGGGTGCTCCGCCGCGGGTCGGATCATCGTACTCCGATACGGGGTCCGCCCCTGGCCGGAAGGGTGCCGCCGGGGTCGTCAGTCCTGGTGGACGACGTTGCGGCCGGGGCCACCGCTGAGGGCGTCCTTGCCGGGGCCGCCATCGATCGTCGCGTCGACTTTCGCCTTGTTGGTCCGACCCGGCGCCGCTGTGTAGACGAAGGAGCGCTCGGGGCCCCTCGTCAGAGTGGCCGCCGGTTCCGCCCGGTGGCGACGGCGAGGGGCACGCAGGGTTGTGCGCAAAGAATCCCCACAGCATTGCCGGAGTGATTGACGAGCAGGGTGGTGCGATCTACCTTCTGATCGACTTTCCGAACCGAGTTCGAAATTTCGGCCAATTCGCTTACGTGACTGCGTACTTCACGTCTCCCTTCGCATGGAATTCACGCAGCCGCTCACTCCGCTCCCGGACCCGCATCCACCCCCGCTTGGAGACAAAGATGAGCGCAAGACCCCAGCCTTCCCGCCGTCTCTTCCTCGGCATGGCCGCCACAACCCCCCTGGCCGTGTCCGGCGTGCTGACCCTGGGCGCCGGCACCGCCCACGCGGCCGACTCGGCGTACGTGATGTGCTATTTCACCGAGTCGACGAGCCTGGGCCTGGGCACGGACTACGGCCTGCACCTGGCCGTGAGCACCGACTCCCTCAACTGGACGCCGCTGAACCAGAACGACCCGGTGGTCACCCCGACCGCGGGCGCGCTCGGTCTGCGGGACCCGTTCCTCATGCGGAAGCAGGACGGCACGTTCGTCGTCATCGCGACCGACCTCAAGGGCACGGACTGGTCGTACAACAGCCAGTACATCCACGTCTGGGACTCGGCCGACCTGCGCACCTTCACCGGCTACCGCCGCCTGAAACTCCACGACATGACCACCCACAGCTGGGCACCGGAGGCGTTCTGGGACGCGGGGCGGGGCCAGTACGCGGTGATCTACTCGTCGGTCAACTCCAGCGGCCACAACGTCATCATGGTCAACTACACGAGCGACTTCGTGACGGCGTCGGCACCGCAGGTGTTCTTCGACCCGGGCTATGACGTGATCGACGGGGACATGGCGGTAGGGGCGAACGGCTACAACTACCTCTTCTACAAGAAGAACCAGACGCTGGTATCGGCCCGCTCGACGTCCCTGGACCCCGGGAGCTTCACGGAGTACAGCGCGGGGGTGGCGCACGGCGGCACGGAGGCACCGACGGTCTTCAAGTCGCTGACGTCGAGCACGTATTACCTCTGG
This sequence comes from Streptomyces geranii, assembly GCF_002954775.1. Classification (GTDB taxonomy): domain Bacteria; phylum Actinomycetota; class Actinomycetes; order Streptomycetales; family Streptomycetaceae; genus Streptomyces; species Streptomyces geranii. The sequence goes on along the minus strand of NZ_PJME01000017.1, from coordinate 64,757 downwards.
GGAGACACCTACACCCCGAACGGCGTCTTCTACGCGTGGCAGACGTCGGACCTGGCCTCGGGCACGTGGACGGCACTGGACCAGAAGACGTACACGCAGCCGGTCAACTCCAAGCACTGCGGCGTGGCGACGATCACGGCGACGGAGTACACCAACCTGCTGGCGAAGTGGGGCTCCCCGGCCTGGAACCGCCTCAAGTCGTACAACTACCCGGCGCGTTACATCCGCCACGCGAACTTCGTCGGCCGCATCGACGAGTACCCCTTCGACCTGTACACGGACTCGGAGTGGAAACTGGTCCCGGGCCTGGCGGACAGCACGGGCGTCTCGTTCCAGTCGGTGAACTACCCGACGCGGTACCTGCGGCACTACAACTACGCCCTCCAACTCGACGTGAACGACGGCACGTCGACGTTCGCGGGAGACGCGACGTTCTACCGGACGGCGGGGCTGGCGGACAGCTCGTGGGCGTCGTTCCGGTCGTACAACAACCCGACGCGGTACATACGGCACTCGAATTACGTGCTGCGGATCGACCCGGTTTCTACGGCTACTGAGCGGCAGGACGCTACTTTCAGGGTGGGGTACTGAGGCGGGCCGGTTCTGAACCGACTTGACCCGCTGTCGGTGCCGGGCGGTGTCCGGCACCGACACCGCCCGATACCCGGGGCCCTTCGCCTCAGGCGCCGCTCGTCAGGTGGCCGACGCCCCGGAGCGGTACTCACGAACGGCCAGGACGAGCAGAAGGACGCTGATAAGGGCGCCGAAGGCCGAGATCAGCGCACTGATGCGGTTGGTCATATGACCATCATTGACGACAGTCCCGGTCGGCAAAAGTGATCCAAGCGAGTCGTCCTGCTCTGCGCGCCGGTGAGCTGGCGCACCTGGAGTTGAGCGCACTGGCCCCCTGCCGTCCCCCTGCTAGGGTGCGCCGATGTCCTCGGTCAGGAAGTTCCAGGTCACCTTCGACTGCGCGGAGCCCGAGCGCGTCGCCCGCTTCTGGTGCGAGGTGTTGGGGTACGTCGTGCCGCCGGCCCCGGAGGGGTTCGCGACCTGGGCCGACTACGAGCGCTCGCTGCCGCCCGAGCGGCAGGGTGCGGGGTTCGTCTGCGGTGATCCCACGGGTGTCGGCCCGCGACTGTATTTCCAGCGTGTTCCGGAGGGCAAGGTCGTCAAGAACCGGGTGCATCTCGACGTGCGAGTCGGCACCGGACTCGTGGGTGAAGAGCGTCTCGCCGCGCTCGAAGCCGAGTGTGCGCGACTGATCCCGCTCGGGGCGACACGTGAGCGACTGCTGCTCGCCGACGAGCACAACGAGTCGTGCCTCGTGATGCTGGACATCGAGGGCAACGAGTTCTGCCTCGACTGAACCCCGACCGGGCCTCCCGCCCCTCCCTGAGGAGCCTGGCCCCGAACCTCATCTGCCACACATCCATCGACCCCGGCGTTTCGGCCACCCCCGGACCCGGGGTCGACCCGTGCGCCCCAGGGGTCGATGCATCTGCCACGGCACCCCCGTCGCGTAACCGCACGGAATCCGCTCCGGCTCAAATACGTGTGTTCGATATCGCCGCTGCTCTCGTTGACCCGTGCGTCGTCAGTTGGTCTCGTTCACAACGACCTTGCAGGGGAGCGCAGTTGACATCCATCGACGAGGACGCCAAGAGCACCCGACCCGAGAAAGCACAGACCGAGATTCCGCCACCCCCACCCGCGGAGATCGTCTACAGCGGCGAGCACTCCATCAACCCGCTGGGCGACGTGTCCTTCACGCAGCTGTGCGTCAAGTTGCCGTCCGTGCTGCGCGGCATCGCCCGTATGGCCTGGCGGCTCGACCGTGCCGCCGTCGTTCTGCTGCTGCTCTGCCAGGTGGTCACCGGCGTGGCCGCCGCCGTGCTGCTGACCGCCACCGGGCGGGCGATGCAACCGATCCTCGGGGGCGGCGCCGTGGCGGAGCGGTTCCAGCAGGCCCTGCCCGCGCTGCTCGTCGTCGCCGGTGCCGCCGCCTGCGGGCGGGTCGCCGGTGCGGTGTCCTGGTACGCCGACCGGAGGATCACGCCACCGCTCACAACTCACGCCGATACGGCCCTCGTCGAAGCCGTCTGCCGGGTTGAGGCCGCCGCCTACGCTCAGGACGGCTTCGCCGACCGGCAGGAGGCGGCGGAGATGGGGGTGGTGCGTACGCACGTCATGGTCAGCGACGCCCAGCGGTTCATGTCCGCCCTGATCAGGATGGTCGCCGCCAGCGGAGTGCTGTCGGTGCTCCACCCGCTGATGGTGCCGCTGCTCGTCCTGGCCGTGCTGCCCGCGGGCACCGGCGCGGTCCTCTCCGCCCGCGTCGACTACGAGATGCACTACGCGAACGTGGCCGACCGCAACGTACGCCACATGATGCGCTGGTGGGCCACCACGCCCAAGCACGGTGACGAGGTACGCGCCAACGGCATGACCGGCTACCTGCTGTTCTGGTACCGCGCGCTGTCCGAACGCATCGACCGGCGGCTACGGGCCGTCGCCCCGCGCACCCTGCGTATCGCGCTGGTGTCCTCCCTGGTGGGTGGGCTCTTCCTCGTGCTCACCTGGGCGGCGCTGGCCTGGCTGGCCGTGACCGGCCGGATCGAACTCGCCGTCGCCGCCCTGGCCGTCGTCGCCGTGCAGACCACCCTCGCCGCGCTGTCCCAGGTCGTCATCAACGGCGCCGCCCTCTTCCACACCAGCCTGTACCTCACCGACATGCAGGCCTTCCTCGACGACGCGGCCCAACGCGCCCCGCAGCGCGGCGAGTTGGGCGTCACCCTCCCGGTCGAGGAGATCCGGCTCGACGAGGCGGCGTACCGGTACCCGGGCAAGGAACGCCCCGCCGTAGACGGCGTGTCGCTCACCTTCCGCCGGGGCGAGATCGTCGCCGTCGTCGGCGAGAACGGCTCGGGCAAGTCGACGCTGCTCCGCCTGATCACCGGTATCTACCTGGCGGACAAGGGGAAAGTCACCTGGAACGGGGCCGATCTGGCGTCCGTGCACCAGGACGCCGTATGGGCCCGCACCGGACTCGTCCCGCAGCTCTTCGCCCAATGGCCGCTGCGCGTAAGGGAGAACGTGACCCTCGGCCAGCCCCGCTCCGAGGACGACGCGACGGTGTGGGAGGCCGTAGACGCCGTCGGTATGCGCGAGGCGGTCGACGACCTCCCGAACGGGATGGAGACCCTGCTCGCCCGGGAGGTGTTCGGCGGCGCCGAGTTGTCCGGCGGCCAGTGGCAGCGGCTCGCCTGCTCCCGCGCCCTGTACCGCCTCCCCGAACTCCTGATCCTCGACGAGCCGACCTCGCAGCTGGACCCGCGCGGCGAGCACAAGATCTTCGAGGAGATCAAGCGCGTCGCCGCCGACCGCATCACCATCGTCGTGACCCACCAGCTGGAGAACACGAAGATCGCCGACCGGGTGGTGGTCATGGAGCACGGCCGGGTGATCGAGCAGGGCGGGTACGAGGATCTCGTCCACGCCGGCGGTCTCTTCGCGGAACTCCTCCGCCTGGCCAAGGACCGGTAGCCCCCCGACCACCTTCACGGCATCGAAGTGCCCCCTCAATCCAACACAGGCAACAACTCCGGCAAATGCCCGTCCGAAACAGCCGCCGCCCGCTGCCGTTCCTCCGTGACCTCCCCGTACAGGGTGGTCCGGGGTCGGGCCGGACGGCCTGCTGCCTCCGCGACCGCGATCAGTTCCTTCACCGACTTGTACGAGCCGTAACTCGACCCCGCCATACGGGAGATGGTCTCCTCCATCAGCGTGCCGCCCAGGTCGTTCGCGCCCGAGCGGAGCATCTCTGCCGCGCCCTCCGTCCCCAGCTTCACCCAGCTCGTCTGGATGTTGGGGATGTGGGTGTGCAGGAGGAGGCGGGCCATCGCGATGACCGCGCGGTTGTCGCGCATCGTCGGGCCGGGGCGGGCGATGCCGGCCAGGTACACCGGGGCGTTGGTGTGGATGAAGGGGAGTGTCACGAACTCCGTGAAGCCGCCCGTCTGTTGCTGGATGCGGGCCAGGGTGCGGAAGTGGCCGAGCCAGTGGCGGGGCTGGTCCACGTGGCCGTACATCATCGTCGAGGACGAGCGGATGCCCAGCTCGTGGGCCGTCGTCACGACCTCGATCCACGTCGCCGTCGGCAGTTTGCCCTTGGTCAGGACCCAGCGGACCTCGTCGTCCAGGATCTCCGCCGCCGTGCCGGGGATCGTGTCGAGTCCCGCCTCCTTCGCGGCCGTCAGCCACTCGCGGATCGACAGCCCGGTGCGGGTCGCGCCGTTCACCACCTCCATGGGTGAGAACGCGTGTACGTGCATCCCGGGGACCCTCTCCTTCACCGCCCTCGCGATGTCGAAGTACGCCGTGCCCGGCAGGTCCGGGTGGATGCCGCCCTGCATGCAGACCTCGACCGCCCCCACCTCCCAGGCCTGTTGGGCGCGGTCCGCCACCTGGTCCAGCGACAGGGTGTACGCGTCCGCGTCCGTTCGGCGTTGGGCGAAGGCGCAGAAACGGCAGCCGGTGTAGCAGACGTTGGTGAAGTTGATGTTCCGCGTGACGATGTAGGTGACGTCGTCGCCGACCGCCGACTTCCTTACGTCGTCGGCCACTTGGCACAGGGCGTCCAGCGCCGGGCCGTCCGCGTGGAACAGGGCCAGCGCCTCCGCGTCGGTCAGGCGCGTCGGGTCGTCCGCCGCCGTCGCCAGTGCCGACCGTACGTCCGTGTCAATGCGCTCCGGCACCATCCCGGGCGCCGCCGCCTCCCGCAGGGCGCCCCAGTCGCCGTACACCTCGTCGAAGTCGTCGCGGCGGTCGGACGTACGGCCGTCGGTGTCGATGGTGGTGTGGAGGTCCGTGCGGCCGGAGGACACGAAGACCTCCTCCGGTTCCTGCCACGGGTGGCCCTCGACCACCGCGTCCGGCCGCGCCAGGCCCGTCTCCGGGTCCGCGAGCGCCCGTACGTGCGGGAGCAGGCGCGGGTCCAGCCATGGTTCGCCGCGCTGTACGAACTCCGGGTAGACGCAGAGGCGTTCGCGCAGTTCGAAGCCGACCGCCGCTGATTTCGCGGCCAGTTCCTCGATCTGGGGCCAGGGGCGTTCCGGGTTCACGTGGTCGATCGTGATCGGGGAGACCCCGCCCCAGTCGTCGATGCCCGCGCCGATCAGGCGCTCGTACTCGGAGTCGACCAGGTTGGGTGGGGCTTGCAAACACGCCGCCGGGCCCAGCAGCAGCCGTGCCACCGCCACCGTCGCGACCAGCTCGTCGAGTTCCGCGTCCGGCATGCCGCGCATCGCCGTGTCCGGCTTGGCGCGGAAGTTCTGGATGATCAGTTCCTGGACGGAGTGGTAGGCCCTCGACACCTTCCTCAGCGCGAAGAGGGACTCCGCGCGCTCCTCGTACGTCTCGCCGATGCCGATCAGGATGCCCGAGGTGAAGGGGACCGATGACCGGCCCGCGTCCTCCAACACCCGCAGCCTCACGGCCGGTTCCTTGTCCGGGGAGCCGTAGTGCGGGCCGCCCGGCTCGGACCAGAGGCGGGTCGCCGTCGTTTCGAGCATCATCCCCATGCTCGGCGCCACCGGCTTCAGGCGCTGGAAGTCGGTCCAGGACATCACCCCGGGGTTGAGGTGGGGCAGCAGGCCCGTCTCCTCCAGGATGCGGATCGAGATGGCGCGTACGTACGCGATCGTGTCGTCGTAGCCGTGCGCGTCGAGCCACTCGCGGGCCTCCGGCCAGCGGTCCTCGGGCTTGTCGCCGAGGGTGATCAGGGCTTCCTTGCAGCCGAGGGCGGCGCCGCGACGGGCGATGTCGAGGACCTCGTCCGGGGACATGAACATTCCATGGCCCGCCCGGCGGAGCTTGCCGGGCACCGTCACGAAGGTGCAGTAGTGGCATTTGTCACGGCAGAGGCGGGTGAGGGGGATGAAGACGCTCTTCGAGTACGTGATGACGCCGGGGCGGCCCGCCGCCGCCAGGCCGGCGTCGCGGACGCGGGCGGCGGAGGCGGTGAGGTCGCCGAGGGCCTCGCCGCGGGCCTGGAGGAGCACCGCCGCCTCGCTGACGTCGAGGGCGACGCCGTCACGGGCACGTTTGAGGGCGCGACGCATGGAGTTCTCGGTCGGGCCGGAGGCGCCTGGGCGCTCGGTGGGGCCGGTTCCGGAGGTCTCGGGAGTCGTCATCCTTCGAGCATACGATCGATGTGATCAGGTCTTGCAGGGACCGCCCTGTCCGTTCGGGCGGCCGGACGTTACAGGGCGGCACTGTCGGCCGGGCGCCGGCGAAGCTCTCCCGAGCCGGTGGCACCTGGGTATGACTTCGGGCGTACGACCACGGAGCTACCCGGCCGGGGGACTACAGGTACGGGGCGTAGCCGTCCAGCAGGGTCAGGATCTCGGCCTCGCCGGCCGGCGGCAGCTGCACCACGGCCTCCTCGATGCCGAGGTCGGCGTAATGGGCGAGCTTGCCCGGGGTGGGCTGGACGGCGTACGGGACGACCTGGAGGGCGGCCGGGTCGCGGCCCGCGTCGGCCCACACCGAGCGCAGCACGGGCAGCGACTCGGACAGCCCGCGCCCGCCGATCGGCAGCCAGCCGTCCGCGTACTCGCTGATGTGGGCGAAGAGTTTCGGCCCCGCCGAACCGCCGATGAGCGTGCGCGGTCCGACGACCGGACCACGCGGCTTCTGGACCGGCTTCGGGTACGCGGTGCTCGCCCGCACGCTCCCGAACTCCCCCTCGTACGCGGTCGGTTCGTCCGACCACAGGGCGCGCATCAGCGCCATCCGGTCCCGGATCAGATCACGCCGCGTACGCCATTCGACGCCGTGGTCGGCGGCCTCCTCGACGTTCCAGCCGTAGCCGAGGCCGAGGGTGAAACGGCCGCCGGAGAGGTGGTCGAGGGTGGCGATCTGCTTGGCGAGGTCGATCGGGTCGTGCTGGGCGACGAGCGTGATGCCCGTGCCGAGGGCGAGCCGCTCGGTGACGGCGGCGGCCTGACCGAGCGCGACGAAGGGGTCGAGCGTACGGCCGTACTCGGGCGGCAGCTCGCCGCCGGCCGGGTACGGGGTGGTCCGCTCGACCGGGATGTGCGTGTGCTCGGGCAGGTACAGCCCGGCGAACCCGCGCTGTTCCAGCTCACGGGCGAGCCGGGTCGGGGTGATCGTCTCGTCGGTGAGGAAGATCGTGACGGCTAGGCGCATGTCCATATCTGTACCGGGCGGCAGGCCGTCTGTCCATACCGACCGGTCGGCATCGGTCGAAGGTCACGCACGCTCGAAAGACGGCGATATCCCGGCGACACCCCTGTCTTGTACGGGAGTTCACTCCGGGACCCGAGAGTGGCTATGAAGAGAGACACACGCCACCACTGCCTCACCCACGTCACACCGACTTCCTGGGAGCAGCAGCATGTGCGAAGACGACGACCACGGAACCGGCACAGGAAACGGCCTGGCCAGGCGCGCGCTGTTCGTGACGGGAGCCGCCGCCGCGCTTACGTTGGGAAGCGTGACCTTCACCGACGGCACCCCGGCCGAGGCGACCCCCGGCACCGAGACGAAGACGGTACGGGGGACGCTCCCGACCGGCTCCCCCGACTTCGTCTATCTGCCTGTCGAAATCCCTTCCGGCGTACGGGAGTTGAGGGTCTCGTACACCTACGACCGCCCGTCCGTCCCGGCCGGCACCGCGGGCAACGCGCTCGACATCGGTGTCTTCGACCAGCGCGGCACCGAACTGGGCGGCAAGGGCTTCCGGGGCTGGTCGGGCGGCGCGCGCACGGAGTTCTTCGTCCGCGCGGACGACGCGACGCCCGGTTACATCCCCGGCCCGGTGAAGGCGGGCACCTGGCACATCGCGCTGGGCCCGTACACGGTCTCCCCGCAGGGCCTCGCGTACGAGATCACCATCACGCTGACCTACGGCGAGCCCGGTGAGGTCGTGGACCCGGTCTACCCGCCGGAGCGCGCGAAGGGGCGGGGCCGGGCCTGGTACCGGGGCGACTGCCATCTGCACTCCTGGTACTCGGACGGCCGCCGAACCCCGGCCGAGATCGCGGCGCTGGCGCGGGCGGCGGGCCTGGACTTCATCAACTCGTCCGAGCACAACACCCAATCAGCGCACGCCCATTGGGCGTCGGAAGCGGGCGACGACCTCCTCATCATGGTCGGCGAGGAGGTCACGACCCGCAACGGTCACGTCGTCGCGCTCGGGATCGACCCGGGCACGTTCGTGGACTGGCGCTACCGGGCCCGCGACAACCGCTTCGGCAAGTACGCCCGCCGGATCCGCCGCGCCGGCGGCCTGGTCGTCCCGGCCCACCCGCACGCCACCTGCGTCGGCTGCAACTGGAAGTTCGGCTTCGACGACGCGGACGCGGTGGAGGTGTGGAACGGCGCCTACTCGCCCGAGGACGAGGTGGCGCTGGCGGACTGGGACGGCATGCTGGTCGCCTCCGTGCGGGAGGGCGGCCGGGACTGGATTCCGGCGATGGGCAACAGCGACGCCCACCGCGACCCCGACCCGGTGGGCGTCCCGCAGACGGTCGTCCTGGCCGACGACCTGACCCGGGAGGCGATCCAGGAGGGCTTGCGGGCGGGCCGCTCGTACGTGGCCGAGTCCAAGTCGGTCGCCCTCGCCTTCACGGCGTCCGGTCCGAAGGGCGAACACGCGGACATCGGGGGCCGGTTGAAGGTCGCGAAGGACGTCCCGGTCACGGTCCGCCTGGAGGTCTCCGGCGCCCCGCGCTGCACGGTCCGCTTCGTGACGGACCAGGGCGTGCTGTTCACCAGCGCGGTGCTGCCGGTGGCGGGCGCGGGGGTCGTGGAGTGGCGTACGACGGCTCAGTACGCGGCGTACGTACGGGCGGAGGTGCGGCACGAGGCGGTGCTGGCGCCGCTGCCGGGGGCGTTGGCGGCGTTCACGAACCCGATCTTCCTGGGGCGGTAGGCACGGGAGCCGAACCCGCACCCTGCTCGGACCGGATGCGGACTGCATGGGAACTGCAGGGAAACTGCATCGGGACTGCGCGCCCTCTGCAGCGGGCCGGCCGACAGTGGTGGGGCAAGCCGTCGACCTGCCTCACCAAGGGGAACTCATGCGCAAGCGCACCATCGCACTCACGGCGGCGTCCGCGGCCCTCGCGGGCGTCGTCGCCATGGCACCCGCCGCCTCCGCCGAGCCGAACCCGCCCGGCTGCGAAAAGGGGTACTTCTGCGTCTACTCCGGCCAGAACCAGACCGGCACGCTCGTGGTGAAGACCTTCGGCGACTGGTCGGGCAGCGCCGGCGGCCGATCCACCTTCAACAACGGCGTGGCCGCCCCTGGTGCCGACCACATCCAGCTGACGTACACCTACCACGGCGCCACGTACGAGCGCTGCCTCCACTTCAACCCCGGCCCGGGCGACTACAAGTTGAACTTCGACACCGGCGTGGTGTTCAAGTCGGCGGTGTGGCGCGGGGAGTGCTGACGGCCCGACAGAGACCGTTTGAGGCGGCACCACGGCGTACAGCCCCTCGGGCGTACGCCCCTCAGGCGGACGCCAGATCCGCCACCACCGCCGCGTGATCGGACGGCCAGATGCCCTCCACGACCCGGTGCCCGGCCCGTTCCACCTTGCGCACATGCCCGAGCCCGCCCCGCCCGGGCGGCCCGACGAAGACGTAGTCGATCCGCGCGCTGGGCCCGAACCCGGCGGCCACATACGGATTGGCGGCGTCCCAAGTAGCGGACGGAGCCGCCGGGTCGGCCAACTCCCACGCGTCCAGGAACACTTGGCCCGGAACGGCGGGGGCGGTCTTGTAACCGCCCAGCAGCCGGATCTCGTCGGAGTCGGGCCAGGCGTTGAAGTCACCGGTGATGACCGGCGGGTAGGCGGTGCCGTCACGGTGTCCCGCCACGAACTCCGCGACTGCGGTGACCTGTTGGCAGCGCACGGCGGAGGCGTGGGGCGCGGAGGTGAGGTGGGTGGTGAAGAAGGGGACGTGATGGCCGGGGGCGGCGAGGCGGGCGTACAACGCGAGCCGTCCGTCGTCCAGTTCGTCGGGGGCCGGCAGCCGCATCGACTCGCTCTCGACGACGGGCCAACGGCTCAGCACCGCGTTGCCGACGTCGACCTTCGCACCGCCGATCCGCCGCTGCCAGCGCTCGGGGACGGCGGAGGGAGCCCAGGTCCAGTGCAGGCCCAGTTCGTCGGCGAGCCAGCCGGCGAGGTTCTCCCCGCCGCACTCCCAGACCTCCTGCAGCCCGACGACATCGGGCCGCAGCTCCCGCAGCACGGCCAGAATCGCCTTCTGCCGCGCCTCCCACGGCCCGAACCGCCACCACAGGTTCCAGGTCACCACGCGCACACTCGCCACCGCCCGCCCAATTCGCCCAGCCCTTGCCCCACTGGGAGACCATTCAAGAGCACGCGACAGCAGTGGCACGAACGCAGGAGGCACCGAACCGACATGTCCCGCTTCACGGAGTTCAGATTCAAGGCGGCCACCACCTTCCAGCGCCGCATCGGCAACCCCGTAACCCGCCGCCTCCCCTTCCAGACCCTCCTGGAGACCACGGGCCGCACGTCCGGCCTCCCCCGGGTCACCCCGCTCGGTGGCCGCCGGGTCGGCGACGAGTTCTGGCTGGTCTCGGAGTTCGGCGAGAAGTCCCAGTACGTACGGAACATCAAGGCGAACCCGAGGGTGCGCGTGCGGGTCGGCGGGCGGTGGCATGTGGGTACGGCGCATCTGCTGCCGGACGACGATCCGGTCGCCCGGCTGCGCATGCTGCCGAAGGTGAACAGCACGGGCGTACGGGCGATGGGGACGAGTCTGCTCACGGTGCGGGTGGATCTGGAGGGCTGAACCTGCCCGGGCCGGGCCGGGGACCGCGTACGTGTCATTCGGGGCGGCTGAAGCGGTGGGCGGCCCACAGCAGGGCCAGGACCCCGGTGGTGAGGAGAACGGCGCCCTCCAGGAGCAACGGGGGCTGCCAGTCGTACCACTCGATGCCCGCGGTGGTCGCGCGGTCCGGTACCCACAGCGCGATGCAGCGGCGGAGCAGGTCCACTCCGTACGCGAGCGGGTTGACCGCGGCCAGGGCGCGTGCCGGGCCCGGCAGGTTCTCCAGCGGGAAGAAGCCGCCGGAGAGGAACAGCAGGGGCACCATCACCAGGCCGAGCAGCATGTGGAAGGTCTCGGGCCGGCTCAGGCACACGGCCAGCATCAGGGACAGGGCCGTGATGGTGAAGGAGGCCAGGATCATGCCGGCCAGGAGCAGGGCGAGCAGCAGCGGGTCGTAGGGCAGGCCGACGGTGCCGCCCAGGCCGAGCAGGACGGCGCCCTGGACGGTGGAGACGATGGTGCCGCCCGCGCAGCTGCCGAGCAGCAGGGTGGACCGGCTGACCGGGGCCATGAGGAGTTCGCGCAGATAGCCGCTCTGCCGGTCGGTGATCAGGCGGATCCCGACCACGACGGCCGGTGCCTGCACCGTCATCATCAGCACGCCCGGGAAGAGGTACGTCTGGTACCCGACTCCCAGCGAGGAGTGCGGGATCAGGGCGGCCAGGCCGCCGCCGAGGACGAAGAGGTAGAGCACCGGCTGGAGCAGCATGAGGGCGGTGTGGGTGCGCTGGGCCGCCAGGCGCAGCAGATCGCGGTGGACCAGGGCGTGGACCGCGCGCAGTTCACGGCGCAGGGCGGTCCCCGGCTCGCGGCCGGGGTCGGCGGAGGGGTGTGCGGGGGCGTCAGGGGCCGGGTGCGCGGGGGCGGCGGTCATGAGGCCTCCTCCGTGGCCTGGGTGGTTGCGCCCGGGGCCGGGGCGGCCGGTGTCCGGTGGGGCTGCGGCGTGTGGATGCTGCGGCCGGTGTGGTGGAAGAAGACGTCGTCGAGTGTCGGCGGGGTCGCGGACGCGGCTCGCACCGCGATGCCGTGGGCCTCAAGTGCCGCGCACAGCCGGGGAATCCAGGCGCTGCCGTCGGGCACGCGCACGGACACCCCCTCGGTGTCCCGGGTGACGACGAGACCCGGCGGCACGGTCCGGCCCACGACCTGCCGGGCCGTCTCGTCGTCGCCGGTGCGCAGCACCACCAGGTCGTCCCCGATCTCGGACTTCAGCGCGAGGGGCGTGCCCTGGGCGACGAGCCGGCCGTGGTCGATGATGCCGAGGCGGTCGCAGTTCTCCGCCTCCTCCAGGTAGTGGGTGGTGACGAAGAGCGTGCTGCCGTGCAGGTCGCGCAGGACGCGGAGGTGCTCCCAGACCTGGGCGCGGGCGTGCGGGTCGAGTCCGGTGGTCGGCTCGTCGAGGAACAGCACCCGGGGCTCGTGCAGCAGGCCGCGGGCCAGCTCCAGGCGGCGGCGCATACCGCCGGACAGGGTGCGTACCGGGGCCCGCCTCCGGTCGGCCAGCCCGACCGTTTCCAGCGTCTCGGTGACGCGCGCGCGGGCGTGGCGGCGGCGCAGTCCGTAGAGGCGGGCGTGGATGTACAGGTTCTGTTCGGCCGTCAGGTCCGGGTCCAGGGCGCTGTGCTGGAAGAGCATCCCGACCGACCGTCGTACCCGGTCCGGCCGGGCGACCACGTCGGCGCCCGCCACCGTGGCCTGTCCGGCGGTGGGGCGGGCGATGGCACACAGCAGGGAGACGGTGGTGGACTTCCCCGCGCCGTTGGGGCCGAGGAAGGCGTAGGTCTCGCCCTGGCGCACGTCCAGGTCCAGGCCGCGCACGGCGTGCACGGTGGTCCCGTCCGGGCCGGGGTAGTTCTTGACCAGACCGCGCGTGCTGATGGCGTACGCCGACTGGGCGGCGGACCGCGTGCCGCCCGGTTCCGTGGGGGCGGCGGTCAGGAGGGGCGCTCGGGTACGGGCGTCGTCACCTGCTGCTGGTGGCTGCATGGCCGGGTCCTCGTCTGCGGGAGATACGGAACATGCGGGACATACGGGGGAGGGGTCTTCCGCGTCTACGGGAGGGGGGTCGTCCGCGTCTGCGTCTGAGGGAGAGGGGTCATGTGCGTCTATGGGAGAAGGGCTGTCCGCGTCTGCGAGAAGGGCCTTCCGCCATGCCTGCGGAAGGCCCTTCCGTGCCGGCTGCGGCGCCGGTCGCTCCGGCCGGTGGCTGTCCGGGCAGTCACCGGCCGGAGGTTTCACGCGGCTACGCGCAGCTGATGCCCACGCAGACCGTGTTGAGCAGCGTCAGCACGCCGACGCACGCACACGTTCCGGAGAACGAGTCGCCGTCGATGCCGACCGGGTCGGTCTCCGGAAGGGCGTGCAGCTGGGCCAGCAGTTCGAGAGCCTGGTTCTCCATGACATTCTCCTTCTCTGTGAGGCGGCGACAGGGATTCCTGCCGCTCAGCCCGGCTGCTGGACCGTCCAGTGCCGGGAGTCTGTGTGGCGGGTCCGCAGCAGGAACGCCAGGATTCCCGCGGACCCGTCGCTCCAGCTCGTCGAGACGTCCCCGTACTCGTTGGGGAAGACGACGTGACTGTCGCGGTGGGCTCGTTCGGAGACGAGGACTCGGGCCAGTTCCCCGGCCATCGCCAGGTAGGCGGGGTCCCCGGTGGCCTCGGCCATGTCGAGGAGGAAGTCGCCGTTCCCGGCCAGCCCGTGGCACTGGGCGAGCGCGGCGCGGGAGGCCCGCTCCATGACGGCGTGCGCCGCGCCACGGGCCAGTTCGTCGTACCGCCGGTCCCCGGTGCGCTGCCAGAGCCGGACCAGGAAGGAGCCGATGCCCGCCGAGCCGTGGCACCAGTACGGGGCGGTGGGCGGGTCGGTGGCCTGGGAGGGCCACTGGGCGGCCCGGTCGACCAGTACGGCGTTGGCCACCAGGTGTTCGCCGGCCGCGAGGGCCAGTTCCAGATGGCGCGGGTGGCCGGTCACGGCTGCGGCGGTGAGGAGGAAGGAGCCGATGCCTGACGTTCCGTGCGCGAAGCCCAGGTAGCGTTTCCCGGCCTCCTCGGAGACGGCTTCCGCCGGCACGGGCCAGCTCACTCCGGACGGTTCGGGCTCGGCGGCGGCGACCAGCCGGTCTGCCGCGTCGACGACCAGTTCGGCCAGGCGCGGATCGCCGGTACGGTGCCACAGGTGGGCGGCGGCGAGTCCGCTGCCCGCGGAGCCGTGGGTGATGTCGTGGCTGAGGGTCAACTCCAGCGGGGCCAGTGCCAGGGCCAGCGCGTGGTCGGTGAGCGTGCGGTCGTCGACGGCACGTCCGGCCTCGTACAGCGCCCAGGCGATGCCGCGACCGCCGAAGTGCAGGCCGGGGCGGATGGAGCGGGGGTCGGTGCGGGCGACGATCCAGTGGCCGGCGGTGGACAGCAGTTCCGGCAGCCGTGGGTCGTCGCTCAGCTCGTAGTACCTGGTCAGGACCGCCAGTACGCCTGCCGCGCCCTGCTGGACGGTGCAGGGGTCGGTCTCCCCGGCCAGGACGGACACGGGCCACAGCCGCCGGTCGTCGGCCGGGGTCATCGAGTCGACCAGGTGGTTCACCATCCCGGCGACGGCGACCTGCGTCGCGACCTGCCCGGCGGCGTCGGGTGCCCTGCGCGGCCTGGCGGCGCGCTGCCAGGGCCGGGTCGGCGCCGGTTCCGGGTACGTCTCACTCTCCGCCACCGGTTCCAGCTCGCGGAGGGCCGCACGCGCCCTCGCGAAGTCCCAGCGCGCGGCGGGGTCGTCCCTCGTCAGCCCGAGGATCAGCTGGGACAGGGGGTCCGGCAGGCGCAGGGTCGCGGCGCAGGTGGCGAGCCACTCGGCGAACCGCTGCTCCGGGGGCCTGGTGGCCGGCTCCTCGGGCAGCAGGTTCGGTACCTTCCCGCAGAGCACGAAGCAGATCGTGGCGCCGAGGCTGTAGTAGTCGGCCGTCGGGGAGACGGCGGCGTCCAGCAGGCGTTCGGGGGCGCTGAAGCAGGGTGTCCCCACTTTGGTCGGCAGCGCGGCGTCGCCCTCCAGGACGGCCAACTCCAGGTCGATCAGGCGCAGTTCCCCGTCGGGCCGGACCATGACGTTGCCGGGCGTGAAGTCCCGCAGCACGCAGCCGCGGGCGTGGGCCGCCGCGACCAGCTCGACGAGACGTCCGACCTGGGCGAGCGCGTCCGCCCGGTAGCGCTCGCTCCCGACGTCGCGGAAGTGCTCGGCGACCCAGTTGCGCAGCGGTATGCCCGGCACCTCCTCCTGGGCGAGGAACAGGTGCCCGCCCGTCTCGAACATCGAGAGGGCCTCCGGTGCCAGCCCGGTGTCGCTGAGCTTCTCCAGAATCCTGGCCTCGGCCCGCAGCCAGTCGCGCACGTCGGAGCCGGACGCGTCTCCCTCGACGTGCGGCCGGGCCTCCTTGATCACCACTCCGCCGCCCGTGGTGACGTCGGTGCCCCGGTAGACACCGCCCTTGTTGGTGTGCCGGATCGCCTCCCGTACGGAGAACCTCCCGCCGAGCAGCACCGGCTTCCTGGCCGCCTGTTCCTGCTTCGGCGGCAGCGGTACCGAGGCGGGAAAGGGGCTGACCGCCCAGGAGGGCGGGGAATACCTCCCGGTGCGCTTGTCCTCCACGGGATTGCCGTCGGGGTCCTCGATGAACCACACCAGCAGACCCTCGTCCGACAGGCGCCGCCGGCCCACGAAGGCCCCGTAGCGGTAATGCACCAGACTGTGCGGGGCGTAGGGCTGGTCGGAAAGAATCCGGGGGCCGGAAAGTCCCGCCGTGGCCTTGTGCAGCCTCAGCGCCATTCGGGCCGCGTCAGCATCCGAGGGCGGGTATACGGTGATGAACTTTCCCGAACTTCCCATTGGCGTGGCGCGGGAGTTGAGTGCGCTCACCTGCTCAAGGGACCGGACGAACTTGAATCCGGATTCCTCGTAAAGCAGCACGTCCAGCACCTTCACCAGGACTTCCGGCGCCGAGGCGGCCGTCGCGGAAACATGCAGTTTCCAGCCCTGCCGGCACTGAATTCCGGACAGGGGCGCGAGGCGGCACCACGTCTCTTCCACGTCGGTCACCCAACGCGTTTCCGTACCTGTGGCCTGTAACGCCCGGAAGAGCAGGCTTTCGAGTTTGACTTCGGTCGCGTGGCTCGTCATGCGTGTACCTCCCCAACGGTGAGAACCGCTGAGTGAAATATCCCCGCAACAATGATAAATGCACAATACGATTCAACGAGCGCACGGCATTGCCGTGCCGACAGGTGGCGCAGTCCGGCGCACATACAGGGCGCATATGCGCCTGCGGATCAGAAATGCTCGCCGTGTTCGACAATGCGAGCGAAAAGACAAGGGGATCGTGCATTCGGCGCCATTTATCTCCGAATTTGCCACTCACCGCCCACCGCAACTTCAACTGAACGCACCGAGCGACCGATTCTGACCGTTTCCCGCTCGGTTCGACACCATCGAAACGGGTGGGACTCCGACAATCGCCCTGATCATCCATTCCGGACAGGCGATACGGTGGCGTGGCCGCTCCGCACCCCCCTCTCCGCCCCCCTCCTCCACCGCCTCGAAGCAGAAACGACCACCCCATGACAACCGACCCGACAGCCATCCAGGCCGGCCTGCGCCGCCTGGGCGAAGCCGGGTGCCCGGCCTCCGAAGTCGCGCGCTGGGTGATGCGGGAGACCGGGGACGACGAAGTCCGCGTCTTCCAGCTCATGGTCCACTTCTTCCGCGCCTACCACCTCTCCGTCCGCACCCTCCGCGAACTGGAACTCTGGGAGGGCCTGGGCGCCGGCGGACCCACCACGGACGCCGAGTTGGACGCGCTGTTCGGTCCGCTCAGGGTCCGGGAGACGCCGTTGTCCTGACGGCGCGGGGCACACACGTGGGACCCTGCGGGCAGGGGATGACTCGCCGCGTCGTACTGGAGGTGTCCGTGAACGCGTCAGCGCCGGTCGCGTCGGGGAGCGCGCTGCACCTGCGTCCGCTGCCCGACCGCGCGGGATGGCGGGCGGTCGGGGAGATCACCTCGGCCACCTGCCCGGCCTGGGAGCGGACACTGGAGCAACTGCCACTGCACCAGGAGTTCGGGTGCCGTCTGGAGATGTCCGCCGTGACCTTCGTCGATGTCGCCGGTGTCTCGGCCCTGGCCGTCACCGCCCAACTCCTCCCGCCCGGACGGCACATCAGGGTCGAACGGCCGCCCGCCACACTCCCCCGGCTCCTTGAGATGTTCTGGCCGGACCTGCCCGCGATCGAGGTGGTGGCCCGATGACCGCCACGCACACCACCACCGAACCGACCGCCGCCCCCGAGCCGTTCGCCCACCCCGCCCTGTTCTACCGGGGGGAGGAGGAGTACCTCGACGGCACAGTCCCCTTCGTACGGGAGGGAATCAAGGCGGGGGACCCGGTGGCCGTCGCCGTGCCCGAGCCCCGACTCGCCCTGCTCAGGCAGCACTTGGGCGGCGACGCCGACTCCGTGCACTTCGTCGACATGACCGAGGCCGGCCGCAACCCCGGCCGGATCATCCCGCGAGTGCTGCGCGCCTTCGCCGACGCCCGCACCGACACGCACGTACGGATCATCGGCGAGCCCATCTGGCCCGGCCGCAGCGGCGTCGAGTACCCGGCCTGCGTGCAGCACGAGGCGCTCATCAACCTCGCCTTCCAGGGCCGGGATCTAACTATCCTCTGCCCGTACGACGCCGAGCGCCTCGCCTCCGACGTGCTCGCCGACGCGTACGCCACCCACCCGGTCGTCGTCTCCGGCGGCATCCGGCAGCCCAGTCCGTCGTACGCGCCCGGCCAGGTCGTCGCCGAGTACAACCGGCCGTTCCCGGCGGCTCCCGCGAGCGCCGAGCCCCAGGGCTTCGGCTCCGAAGAGCTGCCTGTCGTACGGCACTTCGCCGTCGCGCTGGCCGCCCAGCTCGGCCTGTCCGGCATACGTCTGGACGATCTCGCCCTGACCGTCGCAGAGTTGACCACCAACAGCGTGGTGCACGGTGGCGGCACCGGCACGCTCCGGGTCTGGGCCGAGGACTCGCAACTCGTGTGCGAGGTCCGCGACCGCGGGCACCTCAGCGACCCGCTCGCCGGCCGCCGCCCCGCCACCCGCGACCAGCGCGGCGGACGCGGCCTGCTGCTCGTGCACACCGTCACGGACCTGGTCCGCGTCCACACCGACCCCGCCGGCACGGCCGTCCGCTGCTACTTCGGAATCGGCAGCAACTAGCCGCCCAGCGGCCTCCGTCGACCTATCTCAGCCTGCCCAGCGAACTCCGTTGCCCGACCTCAGCCAGCCCAACGGCCCCGTTCGCCAACCTCAGCCAGCCCAGCGGCCCCCGTTGCCCGACCTCAGCCAGCCCAACGACCCCACTGGCCGACCTCACCCCGCCCAGACGACCGCCTGCACCTCCCCGTACGCATGCAACGCGTACGACCCCACATCCCGCCCCACACCGCTCCGCTTGAACCCCCCGAACGGCGCCTCCATGTTCCGCCCGACGGTGTTCACGCCCACGCCCCCGGCCCGCAGCCGTCGCGCGACCCGGAACGCCCGGGCCACGTCGCCGGACCAGACGTAGTCGATGAGCCCGTACTCGCTGTCGTTGGCGAGCGCGATGCCCTCCTCCTCGTCGTCGAAGGGGATGACGGTCACCACCGGGCCGAAGATCTCCTCCCGGGCCACCCGCATGTCGTTCGTGCAGTCGGCCAGCAGGGTCGGGGCGACATAGAAGCCCCGTTCGTACGGCGGGCGTTCGCCGCCCGCGACCACCACCGCGCCTTCCTTGCGGCCCAGTTCGACGTACGCCTCCACCCGGTCCCGGTGTGCCCCCGAGATCACCGGGCCGACCACCGTGCCCGCCGCACGCGGATCGCCCACCTTCAACTGACCGGCGTACGCGGCGAGTTGCTCGACCAGCTGGCCGTACACACCCCGCTGTGCCAGCACCCGCGTCGGTGCCGTGCAGATCTGGCCGCTGTAGAAGGAGAACGTCGTGCCGATGCCCGAGACCGCCGAGCGCAGATCCGCGTCGTCGAAGACCAGAGCCGCGCCCTTTCCGCCCAGCTCCATCAACTGCCGTTTCATGCCACGGCCGCACACCTCGCCGATCCGCTGCCCGACCGCCGTGGAGCCGGTGAAGCTGACCATGTCGACGTCCGGCGAGTCCACGACCGCCTCGCCGACCCCAACTCCCCGTCCGCTGACCACGTTCACGGTCCCCGGTGGCGCACCCGCCGCCTCCAGCGCCTCCGCCATCCGGTACACGGACAGCGGGTCCTGCGGCGCGGGCTTCACGACCACCGTGTTGCCCATGGCCAGGGCGGGCGCGATCTTGCCGGCCGGGTTCGCCCAGGGGTTGTTGTACGAGGTGATGCAGGCGACCACGCCGACCGGCTGGCGTATCGCCAACGCGCCCATCACGGCGGCCTTCCCGAACGGTCCCCCCTCGTTGACCTGCGGCGCGATCGCCCACTCGGCCGGCTCGACCGTCGCGTACCGGCGGAAACGGGCCGCGCCCACACCCACCTGCATCCCGCGCGCCGTCCCCGTCGTGGCGCCGGTCTCCGCCTGGGCGAGCGCGGCGTACGGCGCCAGCCGGCTCTGGATGATGTCCGCCGCCCGGCCCAGTACCGCCGCCCGTTCCTCCGCCGGCAGCCGGGACCACGGCTCGAAGGCCTCGCGAGCCGCCGCTGCTGCGGCGTGCGCCTGCTCCCGCGAGGCCTCCGGCGCCCACCCGACGGCCTCCTCAGTCGCCGGGTCGACCACCTCGTAGTGACCGTCGGCCGGCTCGACCCAGGAGCCGCCGACGAACAGCCGCTGTCCGTCGGTCACTTGGTACTCACCGTGGCCGTGTCCTGCCCCGAGCGAAGCACCTTGCCCGGCACCGCACCCGTGACCACATCGCCCCTGATGGCCTCGACTCCGTTCACCCATACGGCAGTTATGCCGATCGCCTGCGAGTCGAGACGCGGACTGTCGCCCGGCAGGTCGTGCACCAGGGTGGCCTTGCCGGCGTCGATCCGCTCCGGGTCGAAGAGGACCAGGTCCGCATGGAAGCCCTCCTCGATACGCCCCCTCTCCCGCAGGCCGAACAGCCGCGCCGGATCGTCGGTCAGCATCTGCACCGCCCGTTCCAGCGAAACCAGTCGGCGCCCGCGCAGACAGTCGCCGATGAACCGCGTCGTGTACGGCGCCCCGCACATCCGGTCCAGATGCGCGCCCGCGTCGGAGCCGCCGAGCAGCACGTCCTCGTGCCGCCAGGTCTCCGCGCGCAGCGCCCAGGACGCCGGGTCGTTGTCGGTGGGCATCGGCCACAGGACCGTACGGAGTCCGTCGGCCACGCAGATCTCGACGATGCAGGTGAAGGGGTCCTGGCCGCGTTCGGCGGCGATGTCCCGCACCACCCGCCCGGTCAGTCCCTCGTTGGCCTCGCTGTAGGTGTCCCCGATGACGTACCGCCCGAAGTCGGTCAGCCGCCGGAAGACCCCGGCCTCCTCGCTCTGTCCCCGGCGCACCATCTCCGCCCGTACGGCGGGGTCGCCGAGCCGCTCGATCCGCTCGGGCACCGGCAGGCCCAGGATCGGCCCCCATCCGGGGATCAGGTTCAGCGCGCAGAACGTGCCGAGGGACATGTTCATCGGCGTGAGGATGGGCATGGTGAGCGCCACGACCCGGCCACCCGCCTTACGGGCCCGCTCACTTGCCTCCAGCTGGCGGGGGACGCGGGCAGGTACGGCCGCGTCGATCGTCAGCACGTTCCAGTTCAGCGGACGTCCGGCGACCGCGCTCATCTCGACGAACAGATCGATCTCGTCGTCGCTGAACTGGTCGAGGCACCCGGCGACGATCGCCTCGATCTGTGTGCCCTCGTGCTCCCCGACCGCCTTGGAGAGGGCGAGGAGTTCGGCGGGCAGCGCGTGCCGGGACGCCACCGGTTTACCGTCCCCGTCGGAGTGGGTGGACGACTGGGTGGTGGAGAACCCCCAGGCCCCGGCCTCCATGGCCTCGTGGAACAGCCGCAGCATCTCGGCGAGTTGCCGCTCGGTGGGCTGTCCGCCGACGGCGTCCGCCCCCATCACGTACCGCCGCAGCGCGCAATGCCCCACCATGAAGCCCGCGTTGACGGCGATCCGCCCCTCAAGGGCGTCCAGATACTCCCCGAAACTGCTCCAACTCCACGGCGCCCCCTCCTCAAGCGCCACCAACGACATCCCCTCGACCTTGGACATCATCCGCCGCGTGTAGTCGGCGTCGTCCGGCCGAGCAGGGTTCAACGGGGCAAGCGTGAAGCCGCAGTTGCCAGCGGCGACCGTCGTCACCCCGTGATTGAGAGAGGGCGTCGCATACGGATCCCAGAAGAGCTGGGCGTCGTAGTGCGTATGCGGATCGACGAACCCGGGCGCCAACACCAGCCCGGCGGCGTCCTCGACGGTCCGGGCCTCCTCGGTCACGGTCCCGATGACGGCGATCCGCCCGTCCCGCAGCCCCACGTCAGCGACGTAGGCGGGCGCCCCGGTCCCGTCGACCACGGTGACTCCCTTGACCACATGATCAAGCAAGACTGCAACTCCCTTCTTTTTCAGGGGCGCGAGGAACTGCGCGACCAGCCCCCACGCACCCGCACCCGCCGACGAACCCTCAAGCCACCCCACGGAACCGCGAAGTCCGATGCACAGGATCCGTGTCGATCTTCGGAATCACATGCTCACCGACCAGCCGAATCGTCTGCAGCGTGTCCTCCCGAGAGATCCCGATAGGCATCCCGAAGCTCAGCTGATCGGCCCCGGCCTGCTCCCACCGCTTGCACTGCGTCAGCACCTCGTCCGGGTCCCCGCAGATCAACAGCTCCTCGGCGATGAGCAGTTCGATGATCTCCTCGTTGAACTCGGGCAGCGTCTCCGGCCACACCGGGAACCCCTCGGGACGAGGGAACGTGTCGTGGTACCGGAACAGCAGCGACTGCAGATAGTGCAGTCCACCGCCCGCCGCGATCCGCACCGCCTCCGCGTGCGTCGGCGCGCAGATCGCCGTCGACGTCACCATCACGTTGTCGTTGACGTACTCACCGACCGGCTCCGCGTCCACGATCGCCGTCTTGTACTGCTCCAGCACCCACTCCATGTCGGAGACCTTCTGCACGCTGAAGCCGAGCACGCCCAGCCCCTTGCGGGCGGCCATCGCGTACGAGGGCGGCGAGCCGGCGGCGTACCACATCGCGGGGTGCGAGGGCCCGTACGGCTTGGGCAGGACCTTGCGCGGCGGCAGCGACCAGTGCTTGCCCTGGAAGCCGACGTACTCGTCCTGCATCCACATCTTCGGGAACTCGGCGATCGTCTCCTCCCAGAGTTCCTTCGTGTGGTTCATGTCCGTGATGCCGGACATGAAGCCGAGGATCTCGTGGGAGCCGGCGCCCCGGCCGCTGCCGAACTCGAAGCGGTTGCCGGTGAGATGGTCGAGCATGGCGACCTTCTCGGCCACCTTCACCGGGTGGTTGACCGGGGCGAGCGGGTTGAAGATGCCGGAGCCGAGGTGGATGCGCTCGGTGGCGTGGGCGAGGTAGCCGAGGTAGACGTCGCTCGCCGAGATGTGCGAGTACTCCTCCAGGAAGTGATGCTCGGACACCCAGGCGTACTTGAAGTTCGACTTGTCGGCCTGGACGACGTACTCGGTCTCCTCCATCAGCGCCTTGTGCTCCGCGAGTGGATCGGTCTCGGCACGCTTGCCCACGTATCCCTGTACAAAGAGCCCGAATTCCAAGGAGGTTCACCGTCCCCAGTCACCCAAGTCAGCGTCTCTGACGTTTCTGACGTAGCGTCAGATTTCTTGGGTCGACTGTTCCACCGGGCCCTGTGACCGTCAATAGCTGACGGTCAGTCAGACAACACTGACACCCGCGAGCCAGCCCCCGTCGATCACGAACGGCTGCCCGGTGATGTACGAGGAGTCCTCCGAGGTGAGGAACAGCGCGAGCCGCGCCACCTCCTCGGGCCGCCCGATCCGGCCCAGCGGCACGAGCTTGCGGTACAGCTTGTCCAGGCCCTGCGAGGCACCCTCGGCGTCGGCGTCCGGGTCCAGCACGGCCGGGTTGGACATCGCGGTGTCGATGGCGCCCGGGCACATGGCGTTGACGCGGATCTTCTTCCGGGCCAGCTCAAGCGCGGCGACCCGGGTGAGCCCGACGATGGCGTGCTTGCTCGCCGCGTACGCCCCGACCGCAGCCATCCCGGTGACCCCGGTGTACGAGGCGGTGTTGACGATCGTCCCGCCGCCCGCGTCGGCGATGCGCGGCGCGACCGTCCTGATGCCCAGGAAGCAGCCGACCTGGTTCACCTGCACGACCTGCATGAACTCGTCGAGCGGGGTGTCGAGAAGGGTGTTGAAGCGCAGGATGCCGGCGTTGTTGACCAGCCCGTCGATCCGCCCGTACGCCTTCTCGGCGGCGGCCACGGCGGCCTGCCAGCCCGCCTCCTCGCGCACGTCGAGATGGACGTACAGCGCCCCCAACTCCTTGGCCAGCTCCTCCCCTTGATCGTCGAGCACATCCGCTACGACGACCCGCGCGCCCTCCGCCGCGAAGAGCCGGGCCTCCTGCTCGCCCTGTCCGCGTGCCGCGCCGGTGACGAGTACGACCCGTCCGTCGAGCTTGCCCATGCGGGGACCCCTTCCGCAGTTCGGATCGGTGGAGGTCAGCATCGTACCGCCGTATCTGACGATGCGTCAGAGACGGCGTCGGGTGTGCTGTGTGTGCGAGAGCACACTGAAAGTGACCGAGGAGTAGGGATATTTGACCCTGTCGCGAACCCACAGGTGACGCCAATAATCCTCCACGAGAAGGTAAAGCGATCCCCAAGAAACCCAAGTGTTCCAGGGACGGAGCGGCATGGCCAAGAGGCGACTGAAGAGCAAGAAGATCCGGCTCGTGGCGATCGGATCGGCGTTGGCGACCGGCGGCGCGATCATCACCTTCCTGCCGTCGGCCAACGCCGCTGAGGAGAAGACGGCGGAGCAGATCATGACGCTGTGCCAGCGAGCCGAGGTGCTCAATGGTAAACAGCAGGACATCTTCGACTTCGGCGGACACCCGATCGCCGGCCCGAGTTTCGAGTCCGACAACTGTGATTTCGTCGAGACGAAGTTCGAGACCTTCGACGGGCCCACCGAGAAGTCGTCCATCGACTTTCCGAACTGCGAGCCGAACGCCACCGAACCGTCGAAGGTGTCGATCACCTGGTCGGCGAGCGCCGCCCAGGGCCAGGGCCTTTACACCGTGACCCAACAGGGCGGTGGCGGCGGTCTCTTCGGGGCCATCGGCGGATCGTGGCTCAAGCACAAGGGCACCCTGGACCTGACCACGAAATCGGCTTCGGCGGGTGACACGGAAGAGCGCGAGGTGCCGGTCGGCAAGGTGCTCCACATGGAGTTCACGCCGAAACTGCAGCGGATGACGGGTGAATGGCGGGTGCGGATCGACGCCGACCCGGGCAGCTTCGCGGTGAATCCGTCCCCCGAGAAGAACTTCGTCGCGCCCGATGTGATTGAGGGTCCGGCCGTCCTGGCGGGTGCCGCCGGCGCACCCGGTCTGGTGGACGGCACGTCGAAGGCGGTCCTGGAGGACTGCTGACCCTCCTCCCGCCGCCCGCGAGCACTCCGCTCCCCCTCACCCTTCAAAACCGCAGATCAGCAGCCTTTCCCCCCAGGAGAACCCTATGAGCCGCACCGGCCGCGCCAAGAGCCACCGGAGCAAGAAGAAGCGCATCACCCTCGCCCTGGCCCCGGTCGCGGCCCTCGCGGTGGCCGTCCCGCTGATGGCCCAGGCGGGTGCCGCCACGCCCTCCGAGGTGACCGCGGACTGCGCCTCCGACTCGGACAAACTCGCGGACTGCGATTTCGTCCCCGTCCAGAACAAGCGGAACAGCCTCGGCCCGAACGAGCGGGTCTCGGCGATCACCGACAACTGCGGATCGACGAGCACCGCCTCGAAGACCTTCAAAGTGGCCGCGACCGTCAGCCGGTTCATTCAGTTGGAGGACGGATTCGTCGCCGCGGCCGACTCGAAACTGGTGGGTTCGTTCCTTGAGGTCGGCGTCAGTTTCAACACCTCCGAGATCAACATCACGACGGACGACAAGACCACCGGCCTGGAACTCAGCCGCACCGACACCGTGCAGGCGGACAGCATCGGTTTCTTCATGTGGTCGGCCAAGCGCACCGATGTGAGCGGATTCCTGCGCGCCACGTACAAGGACGAACAGGACGGCCAGAAGGTGTTCTTCGCGCCGAGCGAGGGCGCCGCGACCGTCCATGTCTTCTATCCGCAGCTCCTGAAGAACGGGACTCCGGACGGCCGGTTGTGGCTGCGCAATGTGAAATGCGGTACTCCGCAGGCAAACGGACTCCAGAATTCGGAGAACAGTGCCCGCGCGGAACCCGGATTCGGTGAGGGCGGCGGGAATGTGACGGACGTCGAGATCCCGCTGTCGGAGGTCGCGGCGGAGTAGGGATTCCGGACGGCGTCAGAAGCCGGTGGAAAAGGGGCGGCCCCGAATGTATCGCGCGAGCTGTTCTCAGGTGCGAACGACCGGGGCCGCCCCCAGCCATCTCAGCACCGCGTCCGTACTCCCCCGGGCGTCCAGCTTGGCGTAGATGTTGCTGAGGTTGTTGCGGACGGTCTTCTCGCTCAACCGCAGCCGCAGGCCGATCTCCTGGGCGCCCAGGCCGGTCGACAGCAGCTCCATGATCTGCCGTTCGCGCGGCGAGAGCAGGCTCCGGAGCCGTTCCATCGCCGCCCCGGCGACGGAGGCGGAGGCGCCCTTCGCCCCGTCCCGCAGGGCGGCGCACGCGGCAGGCGAGAGGTAGGTGTGGCCGACGGTGGCGGCCACGACCGCCGAGGACAGCATGCAGGTGCAGTAGTCGCCCTCGACGAGATAGCCGGCCCCGCCCCGGAACACCTCGACCACGGTCTCGGTGTCCTGCCGGGGACTGACGACGATCACCGGAACACTGACGGCCCCCATGGCCCGTAGCAGCACCGGGAATTCACTGGTCGGCTCCTCGCACCGCAGGACGACGACGTCCACGGCGCCCTCCTCGCACAGCTCCCGGTAGGGCGGTGCCACGTGCAACGCCCGTTCCACGTGCGGGCTTTCGGGCTCGGGCCAGTTCTCGTGCGGCCACTCGCCCTCCGCGCAGGCGAGAGCGACGGACAGCCTGGGCGCCGAGTGCTCGACGAACCGGGAAGTGCGCACCGTGCATGTCCTTCCGCCGGAACCATGACGTCCGTACGTTCATACGTACGCGCCCCGGCGTGGACATGTTCAAAGATTCAAAGAACCCCGGCCACCCGACCGGGCACGGCTGCTCGGCGGACCAGTCGATGAGCGGAACAGCGGATCAGTCGAGCAGGGGCCCCACCTGCTCCCCGAACGCGGCTATCTGGTCGAGGAGTTCGGCGGAACTCCGGCTCCGGAACCGCACCTGGATCTGATCGACACCCATGGCGCCGTACGCCCGCAGCGACTCGGCGACAGCCTCCGGAGCCCCGCTGACGGTCCGCCGCCCCACGTCCCACCCCGGCTCACCCACATACAGCGGCTCGGTGATCGCCCCCACGCTGAACGCCCCCTGGATCCCGGCCTGTTCGCGCAACCGCCGAATCCGCCCGATCTGCTCCCGAAGCCGGTCCCGGGGGTCCCCCTGCGGCAGCCACCCGTCCCCCTTGAGCGCGGCTCGGCGCACGGCGGCGGGAGACGACCCGCCGACCCAGAGGGGCACCCGTTCCTGGGCGGGCCGCGGCAGCTGCCCGAGCCCTTCGAAGTCGAACAACTTGCCGTGGAACTCCGGGAATTCATCCGGCCCGAGGGCAGCCCGCAGCGCGTCGACGGTCTCGTCGAGCACGGCGCCCCGCCGCTCGAAGTCGACCCCCAGCGCCTCGAACTCCTCCCGCACATGCCCGGCCCCGACCCCGAGGATGAGCCGCCCGCCGGAGAGATGGTCGAGGGTGGCGTACTGCTTGGCGGTGAGCAGGGGGTGCCGCAGCCCGACGACGGCGACATGACTGAGCAGTCGGACGCGCTCGGTCACGGCGGCGAGGTGGGCGAGGGTGGCGACAGGGTCGTACCAGACGGTGCTCATCGCGGGGGCGAGCCGGCGGGGAATGGCGACGTGATCACAGGAGGCGAGGTAGGCGAAGCCGGAGCGGTCGGCGGTGCGGGCGATGTCGACGAGGGTGGCCGGGGTGGCGGTGGCCTCCCAGGGTTCGGTGTAGAGGGTGGACTGGGACTGGACGGGCAGTTGCATGCCGTAGCTCATGGGCGGGCCCCTCTCCTCGTATCTGACGGATCGTCACATCAGCGCGCTGGCATCATGGTCACCGCTGCGGAACGACGAAACAAGGGGCGACCGCCCACTGCCTGCCTACCACCAGGGAGTGCAGGTGATCCCGTCCGTCTCCCCCGGGCTGAACAGCATCGCGCAGACCCGGAAGGCCCGGCTCGACGAGCTGCTGGTCGGGTAGGCCGGGGTGGTGATCCTGGTGCCGAACGATCTCACCTCGAACGGGCCGCACTGGATCCAGTCCACCTTGTCGTTGTTGGTGACGTCCATCCAGACACTGGCCCTGACACCGGGTCCCCAGTGGTCGCGTCCTCCGGTGCTCAGGACGCCCCAACCCGCCTGTACGCCACCGACGTTGCCGGTCTGCATCGCGTACGACGCGACCGCGTGCGGGTTGCCGATCACCAGTGCTCCCGCGCCCGCCACGCCCCGGCCGCTGAGGCTGTCGGGGATGTCGGTGAAACCGGCCGCGCCGCCCGTGCAGTCGGACGCCGCCGCCTGGGCCGCGCCGGAGGAACCGGCCAGGAGCCCTGCCCCGAGTACCAACGCGGCCGTTCCCACGCCGAAGGTCCGCCGGACACCGCGCATGTCTTCTCCCTGGTCGAAGAGTCAAAGAACTGACGGCTCCCGCGGCAGCCCGGCCCTTCGCCGTCATGCCCGCCCGCCGGAACCTTCGTCATGTCGTCATGACGGAGTCGGGCAGCTCTCCGTATGAGCGAACTTCGTTCACTCACCGGCCGATCAGCAGAAAACGCACGTAGCTGCCTACGCCCAGTTCCCCCCAGACCTCGTCTCGCGCGACCCCCAACTCCGATACCACCCGGCCCCGTTCGACCTCCGCGCCCGCCAACTGCTTCTGCCTCTGCAGCAGTTCCGCCCGCCTCCGCTGTGTGTCCATCGCCCGCTGCTGTCGCTGGCCGGTGAGGCGGGTGCGTTCGTCGGTGATCCGGCGTTGCAGGGCCGTCTTCTTCTGCTGGGCCTCGCCCTCCGCCTGCTTGATCTCCGCCTTGTGGGTGCGGCGGAGTACGACGATGTCCGCCTTGATCTGGGCCTGCGCCGCCGCGGGCACCGTCGTCGGGGCCGAGAGCCTGGCCCGGTGTTCCAGGCTCTGGCGCCAGACGTCCAGTACGTTCGCGCGGGCCTCGCCGATGCCGGGGACCCGGACCCGCTGGCCGCCCGGACGTACCAGGAACACCACCGACGGGTTGTGCGAGAGGTCGACGCCGATGAAATCGGCGGCGGTTCGGATGCCCGCGCTCTGCAACGCCTGGACCATCTTGCTGCCCATGTTGCTCAGCGACCGCGCCTCCTCGATCGACGTCCGCCGCAGTTTCTCCTGGACGTGCGCCCTGACCGCCGGTTCCAGCGCCTTCTCCAGCCGCCGCCGCTCCTTCGCCGCCAGCCCGGCCAGCTGCTGCTTGGCCTGGTCCGTACGCCGGTTCAGCTCCATGGTGATACGGGCCTGGCCGTCGCGCAGTTCGAGCTGCAGGGCCTGGATGCGCTGGTCGGAGGCGGTGTTGTCCTTGGCCAGAGCGTCGTCCAGGACGCGGATCTCCTTCTCCAGACGCTCGTACGTGCTTGCCGGGTCGGCGAGTTCACGTGCGCGCCGTTTCAGCTCGCGCACCCGCTTGCGGGCCGCCCGGTGCTCGGGGCGCCTGCGCCGGCCGAGGCCGATCAGGGCGGCGGAGGTGAGGAGGGCCACGCCCTGTGCGGCGGGGAAGACGTCCACCGGCTGGGCCGCCGCCAGGACCAGTGCGCCCGGCGTGGAGTTGCTGAGCAGCGCGCCGACAGCCGCCACCAGGTCACCGGTGCCGCGCTTTCCGAAGCCTGCCCTTGTCCCGGTTCCCGCCGCGGGTTGCCGCACCGGCTTCGGCGCGGGCGCCTGGGTGCCCAACCGGCCCGCCATCCACGCCGGTACACCGGACGGTGTCGCACCCGGCCCCGGCCCCGGCCCTGTTCCCGACGCCGCTCCCGAACCGGCCGGCGTCCAGGACGTGACCGTAGGGCGGCCACCGCCCAGACCGGCCCCGGGACCACCCGCACGTCCGCTTCCGCCCGTGCCCCCGCCCGTCCGCTGGCCCGGAATCCGCACCCCGTCGACCGTCAACGGCGGCAGCCCGGACGCCGGTTCGCCCAGGAACCCCTTCACCCTGCCCGCCAACTCCCGTACCCCGCGGTCCGGGTGGGTCAGCAGGACCGGCCAGGCGAGGGAGGTCGCCGGGTCCTTGAAGTCCGGTTCGGAGAGGATCAGGAACTCGCCGTGGCGGTCGTGTAGTTGGGTCCACAGGCCGGGGTCGGTGGCCACGGCGAGCAGGGCCAGTTCGATGGTCCAGGCGGAGAAGCGGTCCATGGCGGGGCCGAAGTCGGCGGCCGTGCGGCTGGGCGACTGGTAGTTGCGGTGGCCGTTCTCGGTGGCCTGTTCGCCGCGCAGAGCGGGGACGTACATGCCGTCGTAGTCGACGAGCCGGAAGGTGCCGCCGGCGGCCACGAGGAGGTTGCCGTGCTGGAGGTCGCCGTGGGCGATGCCGTTGCGCTCCAAGTCGGCTGTCATGGCGAGGAAGTTGTCGGCGAGGGTGTGCAGGGCGGACGGGTCGCCGAGATTGCGTTCGATCCAGGGGATCAGGCCGGTGCCCTGGATCCAGGTCATCTTGACCGCCGGGTACCACTCCCGGCCGACCAGGACGCCCTGTTCGAGGAAGTCGAACCCCACCGGCCACGGCTGGGACAGGGCTTTACCAGTGCCGCCCAGCCCGCCGAGTGCCGAACTGATCGCGGAGTAGCGCCTGCCAAGCGTCGCGCTGTCCCGGGTGAAGCACTTCAGCGCGTACCGCTGGCCGCTCCGCGCCGTCACGGAGAAGACGCTGGCGAAGTTCCCCGAGATCGCCTTCGGGCCGAGCACCGGGCTCTGCTGGACCGCGCCGAACTTCAGGTCCGGGTCCCTGAAGCACAGTTCGGGGTGTTGCAGGGCCTCCGCGTAGTTCGCTCCCGTCGGGAACTTCCTGGCCGAGCCGGTGCCCGAACCGGGGCCGGGTCCGGGGCCGCCGCCGGGGGGCACCGCCATCTACGCCTCCGCTCCCACCCTCGCCCGTACGAGCGTCACGTCATCGTTGCGCATCCGGGCCCGCGCCCGCTGGTCGTCCACCCACTCGGCGAAGTCCTCCTGGTCGAAGGAGGCGAAGGCGGGTGCGTCCACAAGGCCCCTCGGTTCCGCCTCTGTTGTGCGGGACAGCAGCCAGGCCGCCAACGCGTCGGTGGCCAGCAGGAGTTCGTCGCCCGGCAGCAGTTCGCCGGACGCCAGGCGCATCCGCCGCGCCACCAGCTCCACGTCGTGGTTGCGGCTGCCCAGCAGCTGGGGAGTGATCCCGAACTCCTCGACCGTACGCACCGGGAACGACTCAAGGAGCCGTCCGTCCCGCACCTGGAAGAGGCAGCTGTCGCCGAGCGCGAACGCGTACCAGTGCCAGCGGGTCGTCCCGTCCGCCAGGACCACGGCCCGCACCTCCGCCCCGAGCACGGTGGCGAATGCGCCCTTCTCCAGGCCCGGTTGCTCGTACCAGGCGATGGGTCTGCCCTGGGCGGCGCGCTCGGCCTGGTAGCGGATGAGGAAGGCGTCCCAGTGTGCGGCGGAGCGGTCCATCAAGTCCCGTACGAATGTCGGGAGTTCCTGCCACCAGTCACCGGCCAGGCGCATCGACTCGACGGCGTCGCGGACCAGGAGGCGGGCCCAGTCGCGGGCGAGCAGGCTCTCCGAGGCGCCGTCGGAGACCGCGACGTACAGCGACGCGACGGGACGTCCGGCGCCGTCGGCAGCGGCCTCGCCGGACTGCCAGCAGTACGCGGCGTCCTCGTACTCCTCCCGTCCGCTGCCCGACTTCTGCGTCCACAACCACTGCGCCCGCGGCAGCGCGGGGATGTCCCCCATGGTCAGCGCAGCTCCGTCGCACGGGTGCCGATGTCGAGGAACTCCACAATGGAGACGATGTCGGCGTTGTAGACGAAGCCCCGGGTGGTCTCGCCGACGCGGTGGCCCTGCGAGGCGGCGTACGAACGCATGTGGCTGGGCAGGACGCTGGACATCTGGAAGAGCAACTTCGCGTACGTGTCCGGCAGTTGCTCCTCGCTGTCCGGGAAGGTGATCGGGGCGCCGCCGCTGCCCGAGACGTGCAGGTTGAAGAGGAGGACCGGGCCGTCGGCGGTGGCGTGCGAGGCCAGGCCGATCGCGGCGCTGGTCGGGTCGCCGTCGGTGGACTCGCCGTCGGTGAGGTTGAGGACGATCGGCGGGAAGCCGCCGGGGTGGGTGTCGACCCAGTGCGCGACCAGGGTGTCGGCGTAGCCGAGGGCGCGGGTCATCGGCGTACCGCCGTTGGCGACCGGGTCCATCCAGACCGGGAACTGGACGGTCGTCTCGACCAGCCCGCCCGCCCCGTCCGGCACCTTCTTGGTCCGACTCTCCACGCGGGCGGGGTTGTTGGCGACCTCGCTCAGCGGGACGAGGTCGCGGCCGGCGAGGACTCCCTGGTAGGCGGAGCCGACCTGGTTGTGGCCGTAGCCGATGACGGCGACGTGGAAGTAGTCGCGTACGCCTTCCTCCTTGGCGCACTTGACCGACAGTTCCGTCAGGAGCCGGTTGATGGCATTGGCAACCACCTCGGCGCGCGGCTGGGTCGTCTCACCGCTCTCCATCGGGTCGCTCATGGACGCCGACTGGTCCACGAGGAAGATGAAACAACCCGGGTTGGTCCGGCTGATCTCTGCGGTGTACGGCAACGGAACGCCCCCGTGTCTCCCTGACCGGCGTCGGTCGGCGCCGGTCAGCGCTTTCGCACAAGTCGGTTACTTGTCCCCCAAAGAGAAATCACGGTACCGGACACCCCGCCCCCGACATGCGGTTATGCGGATTTCCCCGAACTGCCCGGACTCCAGAGTCCGTCCGGGGTCAGCCCGAGCAGTTCGATCGCGTTGCCCCGGACGATCCGCTCCACGACCTCCGGGTCCAGGTGCCCCATCTGCCGCTCGCCGACCTCGCGCGAGCCGGGCCAAGTGGAGTCGGAGTGGGGGTAGTCGGTCTCGTAGAGGACGTTGCCGACGCCGATCGAGTCGAGGTTCTTCAGGCCGAAGGCGTCGTCGAAGAAGCAGCCGTAGACGTGCTCGGCGAAGAGTTCGGACGGCGGCCGGTGGACCTTGTCGGCGACTCCGCCCCAGCCCCGGTTCTCCTCCCAGACGACGTCCGCGCGCTCCAGGATGTAGGGGATCCAGCCGATCTGGCCCTCCGCGTACATGATCTTCAGCTCGGGGAAGCGCTCGAACTTGCCGCTCATCAGCCAGTCCACCATGGAGAAGCAGCAGTTGGCGAAGGTGATGGTGGAGCCGACGGCGGGCGGGGCGTCGGCGGAGGTGGACGGCATCCGGCTCGACGAGCCGATGTGCATGGCGATGACCGTGCCGGTCTCGGCGCAGGCGGCGAGGAAGGGGTCCCACTCGTCGCCGTGCACGGAGGGCAGCCCGAGGTGCGGGGGTATCTCGGAGAAGGCGACCGCGCGGACCCCCCGGGCCGCGTTGCGCCGGACCTCGGCCGCCGCCAACTCGGCGTCCCAGAGCGGGATCAGGGTGAGGGGGATCAGGCGGCCCTGGGCCTGTGGGCCGCACCAGTCCTCGACCATCCAGTCGTTGTACGCCCTCACGCCGAGCAGTCCGAGTTCGTGGTCCTTGGCCTCGGTGAAGGTCTGGCCGCAGAAGCGCGGGAAGGTGGGGAAGCAGACGGCGGACTGGACGTGGTTGATGTCCATGTCGGCGAGGCGCTGCGGGACGTCGTAGGAGCCGGGGCGCATCTGCTCGTAGGTGATGACTTCGAGTTTGATCTCGTCCCGGTCGTAGCCGACGGCGGTGTCGAGGCGGGTGAGGGGGCGGTGCAGGTCCTCGTAGATCCACCAGTCGCCGATCGGGCCGTCGTCGCCGGGGCGGCCCATCACGGGCTTGAACCGGCCGCCCAGGAAGGTCATTTCCTTCAGGGGTGCGCGGACCACGCGCGGGCCGATGTCCAGGTACTTCTTCGGGAGCCGGTCCTGCCAGACGCCCGGGGGCTCCACCGTGTGGTCGTCCACCGAGATGATCTTCGGGAAGGTGCTCGTCGCCGTCTCCGCGCTCTCCACAGTTGTCTCCATATCAGGCACGGTAGCGCTGATCTGACGAACCGTCAGCTATGCGGTCGCCGGTCACTCACCGCTCACCCGCCGCACACCTCTGTGCGGAGACAGTGTGAGAACTCTGTAGTACTTCGTGGATATGCCGTGCGCCGATCTGTGATCGCTGTCTCGACAGCTGACGGACACCCCGGGAACAAGGCAAACTGCTCTCCTGGTCATGAAGTTCGGCAGGGAGCGGTGATGGGTGACATACCGGCTGTACCGCGAGTGCCGGCACAGCGGGATCCCAGGGATACTCCGGTGGAATCCTCGGCGGACTCCCCGACTGCGCTGCGCTTCAGCGTGCTCGGGCCGGTGCGGGCCTGGCGCGACGAAGCGCCGCTGCCCAACGGCTCCCCGCAGCAACGGGCGCTGCTGGCCGCGCTGTTGCTGCGCGACGGGCGGACGGCCACGGCGGCCGAGCTGATCGACGCGGTGTGGGGCGACGAACCGCCCTCGCAGGCGCTGGCGGCACTGCGGACGTACGCGTCGCGGCTGCGCAAGGTGCTGGGCACCTGGGTGCTGGTGAGCGACGCGGGCGGGTACGCGATCCGTTCGCTGAGCGAGGGGGCCCTCGATCTGGCGGTGGCGCAGGATCTGGCCACGGAGGCGGAGAAGGCGAAGAACGCCGGGGACCTGTGCCATGCCCGGAACGTCCTGAACAGGGCCCTGGACCTGTGGGACGGGGAGCCGCTGGCGGGCGTGCCCGGTCCCTACGCGGACGCCCAGCGCGTCCGGTTGGAGGAGTGGCGGCTGCAACTCCTGGAGTCACGACTCGACATGGACCTGGAGCAGGGCTGCCACGCCGAGTCCGTCAGCGAGTTGACGGCTCTGACGGCGGCCCACCCGCTCCGGGAGCGGCTGCGCGAACTGCTGATGCTGGCGCTCTACCGCAGCGGCCGGCAGGCCGAGGCCCTGGCGGTGTACGCGGACACGCGCAGGCTGCTCGCGGACGAGTTGGGCGTCGATCCCCGGCCCGGGCTCAAGGAGTTGCAGCAGCGCATCCTCAACGCGGACCCGGGACTCGCCGAGCCCTCCGCGCCGCTCGCCCCCGAGCCCGCCCCGGCGCCCGTGCGCCCGGCCCAACTCCCGGCGACGGTCTCGGACTTCACGGGCCGTACCGCCTTCGTCACCGAGCTGAGCAAGGTGCTGTCGTCCGCGTCCTCCGCGTCGGCGGCGCAGGGCCGGGTGATGGCGGTGTCGGCGCTGGCCGGGATCGGCGGCGTGGGCAAGACGACCCTCGCCGTGCACGTGGCCCACCAGTCCAGATCCGCCTTCCCCGACGGGCAGTTGTACATCGACCTCCAGGGCGCCGGAACGCAGGCGGCACAACCGGCGACGGTCCTGGGCGCCTTCCTGCGCGCCCTCGGCGCCGCCGACTCGGCGATCCCGGACTCGCTGGAGGAGCGCGCGGCCCTGTACCGCTCGCTGCTGGACGGCCGCCGCGTCCTGGTCCTGCTGGACAACGCCCGGGACGCCGCCCAGGTACGCCCGCTGCTGCCGGGCACGGAGGGCTGCGCGGCCCTGGTCACCTCCCGGGTGCGGATGGTGGACCTGGCCGGCGCCCATCTGGTCGACCTGGACGTCATGTCCCCCGAGGAAGCACTCCAGTTGTTCACCCGGATCGTGGGCGAGGAGCGGGTCGCCGCCGAGCGCAAGGCGGCCCTGGACGTGGTGGCTGCCTGCGGTTTCCTGCCGCTGGCGATCCGGATCGCGGCGTCCCGGCTGGCCGCGCGCCGGACGTGGACGGTGTCGGTCCTGGCGGAGAAGCTGGCGGACGAACGTCGGCGCCTGGACGAACTCCAGGCAGGCGACCTCGCGGTGAAGGCGACCTTCGAGCTGGGCTACGGCGCCCTGGACCGCCAACAGGCGCGCGCCTTCCGTCTGTTGGGCCTGGCCGACGGTCCCGACATCTCGCTGGCGGCGGCAGCGGCCGTACTGGGCAGGCCGGTCGAGGAGGCCGAGGAGGTCCTGGAGTCCCTGGTGGACACCTCGCTGCTGGAATCGGCGGCGCCCGGCCGCTACCGGTACCACGATCTCGTACGGCTCTACGCGCGTGCCTGCGCCGAGCGGGACGAACACCCGCCGGGCGAAAGGGCGTCGGCGATGTCCCGCCTGCTCGACTTCTATCTGGCGACGGTGGCGGCGACGTACCGCATCCAGCGACCGGAGGACCGGCTGGTCGACCATCTGGAGCACGCGGTGTATCCGGGGCTGACCTTCGCCGACCGGCACGCGGCGCAGGACTGGGTGCACGCGGAGGCGGTGTGCGTGCTGGCCTGCGTACGGCAGTCGGCGAGCCGTCCTGAGACGCTGCGCCGGGCCGCCGACGTGCTGTGGGCGGCGGTCGAGCTGGCCGAGTCCGGCACCAACTCCCGGGAGTACGAGGCGGTCGCGGCGATCGTGCGGGACGCGGCGCGGGCCGCCGGGAACCCGCGCACGGAGGCGCGGGCCCGCATCACGCTGGGCTTCGTGCACCACATCTCGGGCAGCGACTTCGACGCGGCGGTCCAGGAGGCCGAGAAGGCAACGGAGTTGGCGCTGGCGGCGGACGACCAGTACACCGCGTGCTGGTCGTCCAACCTCAGCGGCATCATCGCGCTCTACCAGGGCAGGCACGACGCGGGCGAGGCCCACTTCGCCCGCGCGATCGAGAACTACCGCGCCTACGGGGACCGTCCGGGCGAGGCCAGTGCCCTGTGCAACCTGTCCCGTATCCATCTGGCCACCGGCCGCACCGACAGCGCGGTCGCGCTGGCCGAGCGGGGCACCGCGATGTACGACGCGATGGGCCACACCGTGCGCGGGGCCAACGGCCGTTACGCGCTCGGCCTGGCCCTCACCCAGAGCGGCCAACTGGCGGACGCGGCTGAGCACTTGGAGGAGGCCCTGCGGGTGTTCCGGGACAGCAGGCAGCGCCTGTGGGAGGGCATGACCCTGTTCCGCCTCGCCGAGGTCGACCTGGCCGCCGCCCGCTCGGCCCGCGCGGCGACCAACGCCGAGCAGGCGCTGACGGTACTGCGCGGCATCGGCGGCGAGTGGCGCCGCGGAAATGTCCTTACGGTCCTGGGCCGTGCCCTGCACGGCATCGGCCAGTTGGACCGCGCGCAGGTGTGCTGGAAGGACGCGCTCTCCATCTTCGAGACGCTGGAGGCGCCGGAGGGCGACGCGGTACGGGAGTTGCTGGGGCGGCCGACGCGAACGAGCTGCTGAGGGTTGCCTGGACAAACGGTGAAAAGCGCCCGGAACCAGGGTCGTTCATCGTTCGTTTATCGCCGTCCGGCAGTCTCGTCCCGTCGAGCCGTCGCGTCGGGGGGCAGGCGGAACGACACGGAGCCGGACCTTTTGGGGGTGAACCGGCTCGGGGCCCGTCCCACGATCCACGGGGGAGTCGAGGGACGGGCCCCTCATTCCAACGGTCACCATTCAGGGGAGACAGCAAGATGAGCGACGAGATCACGACAAAGGACATCCACGCGACGTCCGAGCCGGCCACCGCCACGACGCTGGGCGACATCCACGCGACGAGCGAGCCGGCCAAGAAGACGAAGTCCACGGCGACGACCCTGGGCGACATCCACGCCACGACGGAACCGACGACGGCCACCGCCACGACGGACGACATCCACGCGACGGACGAGCAGGCCTGAACCGCCGGTCACGGCAGACACGTACACCTGCACACGGGGAACGACCGCGGCGGCGCGGAGGGGGAGCCGCCGCGGTCGTGGTGTGTGCGGGGGTGAAACCCCGCGGCCTTTCAGCCCCGCGGTGCGACTCAGCCCCGCGGTGCGACGCGGATGCGGTTCCCGTCTGGGTCGGCCGCCAGGAAGGTCAGCCCGAACCCCAAGTCATGAGGCTCGCGCAGGATCGTGACCCCCTGGGAACTCCACTGCTCAAAGGTCGCGTTGAGCTCCTCGGGTCCACCGTCGATGGCCAGGCACACCTCACCGGTGCGCGGCACGTCCGGTGACAGATCCTCGAACTGGCCGGACCACACGGCGAGTTCGGCGCCCGGCCCGAGGTCGAAGGTGATGTATCCCGAAGTCTCGAATGAGGGGCTCAGGTTGAGCAGGCCGCCGTAGAAACGAGCCGCGGCCGGCGCGTCGTTCACGTAGACGATGGACACGACGGATCTGGTCATGGTTGTTCCTTCTCCCAGGTCGTAGGTGGGTGGGTAGGTGGGTACGCGTCCACCAGCCTGACCTGGATATGCGCCATATCCTGGCGCAATTCCTGAGAAAATTGGCACGTGACCCCGGACCGTTTCTTCACCCTGATGCTGCTCCTCACATCGAGGGACACCGTGACCACACAGGAACTCGCCTCGGCGCTCGGGGTGTCCCTCCGCACCATCACCCGGGACCTGAACTGGCTCCGCGACGCCGGTCTGCCGGTGACCGCGCACCGGGGCCGTCTCGGAGGCGTGACCATGCTGCCCGGGTCCGGGCCCGACCTCACCCGGCTCACACCGGACGAGCGCGATCACCTGTCGCTCACCGGGCTGGACGAGAAGCAGCGTGCGGAGCTGGACGCATCGGCCGAGGGCCGACGCGCGCTCGCCAAGATCGCCGCCGCACAGCCACGCCGGGTCCATGAACTCCTGCCGCTCACCGACGTGGTGCACGTGGACAGCCGTCCCTGGCGTCAGGCGCGGGCTTCCGGCCCGACTCCGGCCTCGCTGATCGGCGCGGTGCGGCGGGGCCGCCGGCTGCGGATCGAGTACGACAGCCCACGCTCGGTACGCCCACGCGACCAAGTCGTCGATCCTTACGGGCTGTTCGCCAAGGCCGGCACCTGGTACCTCGTCGCCGACCGCGCCCGAGCGCCCCGGATGTACCGGCTCGAACGGATCACGACGTGGAAGGAGGTCGACCAGCCACGACAGCTCCGCGAGAGCCAGACCCTGGCCACCGTCGCCGCGGCGCTCATCGATCAGTGGGAGCACGACCACGCGATAGAGGTCAGCGCCACCATCGACCAGGGCCAGATCGAGCGAGCGCAACGGATCTTCGGCCTGCGACTCGTCCCGGACGACCTCGACGACCATGACAACCACGGCGACCACGGCGACCACGGCGACCACGAAGAATCCGCCACCGGCCGCAAGGTGACCATCCGCTTCCCGCATCTGGAGGACGTGCGCGCACTACTGCCGTTCGGGAGCGCCATCACCGTGCACGGCCCCACCGAAGCCAGGGCCCACCTTCGCGACCTCGCCACCGACCTCGCGCACCACTATGCGCCGCCACCAACACCCTGACCCGCAACAACCAGCCCCCGCTCAACTCCCCTCCCTCAACTCCCGCCCCGCAACTCCCCCTTGACCACCTTCCCGCTCGCGTTCCGAGGCAGCCCGCCCACGAACTCCACCACCCTCGGCACCTTGTAGTTCGCCATCTCCCGCCGCGCCCAGGCGATCAGGTCGTCCCCGGTCAGCGACACCCCCGGCCGCCGCACCACGAACGCCTTCCCGACCTCGCCCAACCGCCCGTCCGGTACGCCGATCACCGCCACGTCCGCCACCTCCGGATGGAGGCCAAGCAACTGCTCGATCTCCGCCGGATACGCGTTGAAGCCGCCGACGATGAACATGTCCTTGAGGCGGTCGGTGATCCGCAGATTGCCCGCGTCGTCCAGGACGCCGACATCCCCCGTCCTCAACCAGCCCTCCTCCGTGACCACTTCGGCCGTGCTCGCCGCGTCCTCGAAGTACCCGCGCATGACGTTGAAGCCCCGCACCAGCACCTCCCCGGGCTCCCCCACCAGCGCCTCCACCCGCACCTCGACACCCGGCACGGCCCGCCCGGAGGTCGACGCGATCACCTCGGCCCCGTCCCCCCGGCGGCACATCGTCACGATGCCGCTCGCCTCGGACAGGCCGTACGCCGTGAGGACCGTCGCCACGCCCAGCTCCGTACGCAGCCGTTCCACCAGCTGCAACGGCACCACCGCCGCCCCGGTCACCACCAGCCGCAGCGACGACAGGTCGTACGCCGACCGGGACGGGTGGTCCAGGACCGACTGGAGCAGGGTCGGCGGGCCGGGGAGTACCGTCACCCTCTCCGCCGCCACGTTCGCCAGTACCGTGTTGACGTTGAACACCGGCTGCGGGATCAGCGTCGCGCCCCGCATCAGGCACGCCAACACCCCTGCCTTGTAGCCGAAGGTGTGGAAGAACGGGTTCACGACCAGATAGCGGTCGCCCTCCCGCAGTCCCGCCAACTCGCACCAGATCTCGTACGCCCGCAGCGACTGCGCGTGCGTGATCACGGCCCCCTTCGGCCGCCCGGTCGTGCCCGACGTGAAGACGATGTCCGAGGGGTCCGAGCCCTTCACCGCCTCCGCCCGCGCCCGGACCACCCCCGCGTCCACTCCGTCCCCGCCCGCCAAGAAGTCCTTCCAGGTACGGAATTCAGCGGGCGCGTCCTCCCCCAGCACCACCACGTCCCGCAGCTCCGGAAGCCCCGGCAGGGGGCCCGAACCGCTGCCCTCGCCCGCCGCCCTGCGCAGGGACGCCACATACGACGTGCCCAGGAACGTGCCCGTCACGAACAGCAACTTGGCGCGGCTGCGGGCCAGTACGTACGCGGCCTCCGTCCCCTTGAAGCGCGTGTTCAGCGGTACGAGCACCGCGCCCGCCGAGACCGCGCCCAGCGCGGACACCAGCCAGTCGAGGGTGTTGGGCGCCCAGATCGCCACCCGGTCCCCGGCCGCCACCCCGTTCGCGACGCACGCAGCCGCCGCGTGCTCCACCCGCGCGCCCAACTCCGCGTACGAGACCCGCGTACGGCCGTCCACGACCGCCTCGGTGTCGCCGTACCGGTCGGCCGCCGCCCGGACCAGTCCCGGAATGCTGCCCCACTCCACGTCACCGCGCACGGCCGGCCTCCCCGACAACATCCCCGAACACAAGAGCTGACTGACCGTCAGATTAGCTGTAACCTGACGCTCTGTCAGCAGCCAGCCGGGCTCTCGCGCGGAGGTGCGTGCACAGCTATGGCCATTACCGCCGGGATCAAGGACGCCACCGCCATCGCCGGAATCGGGCAGACCGCCTTCGCCCGCCAACTCCCGGAGAGCGAGCGGACCTTGGCGTGCCGGGCGATCCTCGCCGCGCTCGACGACGCGGGCATCGCCCCCGCCGAGGTCGACGCCCTCGCCTCCTTCACCATGGAGGAGACCGACGAGGTCGAGGTCGCCAAGGCGCTCGGGCTCGGCGACCTCACCTTCTTCTCCAAGGTCGGCTACGGCGGCGGCGGTTCCTGCGCCACCGTCGCCCATCTCGCCGCCGCCATCGCCTCCGGGCAGGCCACGGTCGGGGTCGCCTGGCGGTCGCGGAAGAGGGGCAGCGGTCCCAGGCCTTGGAAGAACACGGCCGTCCAACTCCCCACGCCCGCCCAGTGGACCCGGCCCTTCGGGCTGCTGCGGCCCGCCGACGAGATCGCCATGCTCACCCGCCGCCACATGCACGAGTACGGCACGACCCGCGACCACCTCTTCAACGTCGCCCTCGCCTGCCGCAACCGCGCCAACCAGAACCCGGCCGCGATCATGTACGACCGTCCGCTCACCCGCGAGATGTACATGACCTCCCGCTGGATCAGCGAACCCCTCTGCCTCTTCGACAACTGCCTGGAGACGGACGGGGCGTT
Organism: Streptomyces geranii; assembly: GCF_002954775.1. Classification (GTDB taxonomy): domain Bacteria; phylum Actinomycetota; class Actinomycetes; order Streptomycetales; family Streptomycetaceae; genus Streptomyces; species Streptomyces geranii. Next base: position 23,674 of record NZ_PJME01000017.1, on the reverse strand, counting down.
GGCCTGTGTCGTCGTCTCGGCGGAACGGGCCCGGGACTGCCGGCGCACCCCCGTCTACATCCACTCCGCCGCCCAGGGACTGCCCGCCCAGCACCACGGGATGGTCAACTACTGGAACGACGACCCGCTGACCGGCCCGGCCTGGACCGCCGCCCGACACCTCTGGAAGCACGCCGACTTCACCCCGGAGGACGTGCAAGTCGCCCAGATCTACGACGCGTTCACCGCCCTCATCCCGCTCTCCCTGGAGGGCTACGGCTTCTGCGGACGCGGCGAGGGCGGCGCCTTCACCGAGGGCGGCGCCCTGGAGATCGGCGGGCGGCTGCCGATGAACACCGGCGGCGGCGGTCTCAGCGAGGCCTACGTCCATGGCTTCAACCTGATCACCGAGGGCGTACGCCAACTGCGCGGCACCAGCACCGCCCAGGTCCCCGGGGCCGGCACCTGCCTGGTCACCGCGGGCGAGGGCGTACCGACCTCGGCCCTGCTCCTGCGTAACTGACTGACGTGGTGGAAACGAGGAGTTGAGTGATGCTGACCCCTGTCGTGGACGACGACGGCGCCCCCTTCTGGGGATACGCCGCCCAGGGCGAACTCCGCGTCCAGACCTGCGCCGACTGCGAGGAACCCCGCTTCCCGCCCCGCCCCTGCTGCCCGCACTGCCAGTCCTTTGCGAGCGAGTGGCGTCAGGTCAGCGGACGCGGACGCGTCTGGTCGTACGTCGTCCCGCATCCGCCGCTCCTGCCGGAGTACGCCGAGCTGGCCCCGTACAACGTGATCCTCGTCGAGCTGGCGGACGCCCCGCGCATCCGGCTCGTCGGCAATCTGGTCACCGGGCCCGACGCGCCCCTCAACTCCCTCTCCCCGGACCGCATTCGGATCGGCGCCCGGGTGCAAGTGGTCTTCTCGGGCGACGGGCTGCCGCAGTGGATGCTGGAGCGCCCGTGAGCCTGGGGATCGTCACCGACAAGGACACCGGGGTCGCCGTCGTCACCCTCGACCGGCCGGCGAGACTCAACGCCGTCGACCTCGCCACCGCCGCCGAACTGGCCGCCGCCTGGCGGGAGCTGCGGTTCGACGACACCGTACGGGCGATCGTCCTCACCGGAGCCGGTGAGCGCGCCTTCTGCACGGGGCTCGACCGCACCGCGACCGTGCCGCAGCCCAACTCCCCCTACATGGTGGACGATCCGCTCGAAAACATCGGCCCGAAGGCCAACGGCCTCTGGAAACCGGTGATCGCCGCCGTGAACGGCATGGCCTGCGGCGGCGCCTTCTACCTGCTCTCCGAGTCGGAGTTCGTCGTCGCCGACCCGGCCGCGACCTTCTTCGACCCGCACACCACCTACGGCATGGTCAGCGCCTACGAGTCGATGGGGATGGCGCAGCGGATGCCGTACGGGGAGATCGCCCGCATGGCGCTGATGGGGACCGCCGAGCGGGTGTCGGCCGCGCGGGCGTACCAGATCGGCCTGGTCAGTGAAGTCAGCGCGCCCGGTGGGGTGTTGGCGGCCTCCGTGGAGTGTGCGCGGGTGATCGCGTCGTATCCGCCGGAGGGGGTGCAGGGGACGGTCCGGGCGGTGTGGGCGGCGAAGGAGGCGGCCCGTGCGCACGCCCTCGCGTTCGCCCCGCATCTCGTCCGGCTCGGCAACCTGCCCGGGGACCGGCAGGCGGAACTCTTCGCCTCCAGGACCCCGGATTTCCGGTTGCGATAGCAACACATACCCTTTGCTTCATGGCTGAACAAGACATGGTGGCCGGACAAGACATGGTGGCCGGACAGGACACGACGGTTGGGCCCGGCACGGTGATCGAGCACCGCATGGTGGACGTGAACGGCATCCGGCTGCACATCGCGGAGGCGGGCGAGGGCCCGCTCGTCGTGCTGCTGCACGGATTCCCCGAGTCCTGGCACTCCTGGCGCCACCAGTTCGGCCCGCTGGCCGCCGCCGGGTTCCGCGTCGTCGCCCCCGACCAGCGCGGCTACGGCCGCAGCGACCGCCCCGAGGACGTGTCCGCGTACAGCATCCTGCACCTGGTCGGGGACGTGGTCGGGCTGATCCACGCGCTCGGCGAGGAGACGGCGTACGTCGTCGGGCACGACTGGGGGGCGCCGGTGGCCTGGCACACCGCGCTGCTGCGGCCGGACGTCGTGCGCGGGGTGGCCGGGCTGAGCGTGCCGCCGCCGTTCCGGGGCACACGGCGTCCGCTGGGCGCGATGGAGGAGCGGTTCGGCGGCCGTTTCTACTGGAACTACTTCAACCTGCCCGGCGTCGCCGACGCCGAACTCGACCGCGACCCGCGCCTCACCCTCCGCAAGGCCCTGTACGCCGCCTCGGGCGACGGCCCCGACGCGGGCTCCGGCAAGCAGCCGCTGGTCGAGCACGGCCAGGGCTGGCTGGACACGATGCCCGACCCGGAGGAACTCCCGGCCTGGCTCACCGAGGCGGACCTCGACCACCTCACCGAGAGCTTCGCGGGCGGCTTCACCGGTGCCCTCAACTGGTACCGCAACATCGACCGCAACTGGGAGCTGACGGCGGCCTGGCACGGCGCGGTGGTCAGCCCGCCCGCGCTGTACGTGTACGGCGACCGGGACCTCGTACCGGCCTTCCCCGGCACACCCGAACTCATCGAGCGGCTCCCGCAGTTGATGCCCAACCTGCGGCGCCCGCCGGTGGTGCTGGCGGGCTGCGGGCACTGGACGCAGCAGGAGCGCCCGGACGAGGTGAACGCGGAACTGATCGCGTTCCTGGGCGAGTTGAGGGACGCGGACAAGTAGCGGGTATGGGGAGGGGGTTGGCGCCCCTCTCCCCACACCCGCACTCTCAACTCCCACCTCCTCACTCCCACCTCCTCACTCCCACCTCCTCACTCCCATCTCCTCACTCCCATCTCCTCTCCCACTCCGGCGACTTTGCCATCTCTTTACAACCTGCTCCCGGGCCGCCTCGTCTCTTCGCACGATCCGTCACTTCCGGACGGACCGACGAAAGAGAGCGAATCCATGCGCCGTACCGTGCGCCGCACCGTCCTCAGCGCCGTGGCCCTCGCGGCCACCGCCGTACTCGCGGGCACCGGGCCCGCGTTCGCCGACGGCAGCAGCCCGACCCCGGTCGCCAGCACCGCGCCGACCGACGCCACCCCGGCCCCGAGCGCCGAGCCGACCCAGATGCCCGCCGAGGAGGCCAGCCCGGCGCCCAGCACGGCACCCACCACCGACGTCCAGGAGCCGGCCCAGGTCTCCGAGGTCCCGAAGGGCGCCGCAGGCACCGGGGTCACGCCGCAGTCGTCCGACTCCGGGACGCCGGGGACGCTGATCGGCGGGGGCGCCGCCGCCGCGTTCGCCGTGGCCGGCGCGGCCGTGTTCGTCGTACGCCGCCGGCGGGCGACCGGGGCGTGACCGTGCTCTCCAGGCGGGCCTTCGGGACAGCGGCCACGGCGGCTGCGGCCTCGCTGCTGGTGGGCTGCTCCTCCGGCGGCGACGGCGTACGGGTCACCGGGACCGCGCAGCCCGGCACCACCACGCCACCACCACCTTCGGCTTCCGCCTCCACCAACACCTCCGCCAAGTCGGTGCGGGCGGTGGGCCGTTCGGCTCCGGTCCGGCTGCGGATACCCGCCATCGGGGTCGACACCCCGGTCATGCGGCTGGGGTTGGCCGCCGACGGCAGCGTGGAGGTTCCGCCGGTCGCCGATCACGACCTGGCGGGCTGGTACGAGCACTCGCCGACGCCGGGCATGACCGGACCGTCGGTGATCCTCGGGCACGTCACGGTCGGCGCGTACGGGGACGGCGTCTTCCACGACCTCGCGCGGCTGCGCCGGGGCGAGAGGATCACGGCGCGTCTGGAGAACGGCACGGAGACGGAGTTCACGGTGACCTCGCTGCGTACGGTGGCCAAGGCCGACTTCCCGACGGAGGACGTGTACGGGAACGTGAGCCGCCCCGAGCTGCGGCTCATCACCTGCGGCGGCCCGCGCGACGCGAACGGCTACCTCGACAACGTGATCGTCTTCGCGGCGCTGACGTCCTCGACGCGCCCGTGACCGTACCCGCACAGAAAGGATGGCGGGCCGGCGGAACGTACGCCGCCGACCCGCCGTCCTCCCCCACGACCGCCGCACCGGTGGCAGCAGGTCGTCCAGCACCATGGAGAGCGTTGAAACGGTCCCGCGACAAGGCAGCGTCCGAGCTGTTCGCCGCCCTCTATCCGCGCCTGGCCGGCTGGTGCCGCCGGCTCGTCGACGACGACGAGACGGCCCACGAGATCGCCTCGGAGGCGTTCACGCGCCTGTGGGCGCGCTGGACGACGGTGGAGGAGCCGCGCGGCTTCCTCTATGTGACGGCGGCCAACATCGTCCGGGACCACTGGCGCAAGACGGAACGCGAACGCAGGGCGATGCGGCACGTGACTACGGAGGCGGCGCTGCGCCCGCACGCCGACCCGGCGGACCCGTCCATCCGCATGCTGGTCCAGTCGCTGCCGGAGCGACTGCGCGTCCCGATCCTCCTGCACTACTACGCTGATATGCCGATCCGGGACGTGTCCGCGCTGACCGGACGCAAGGAAGGAACCGTCAAGGCCGACCTCCACGCGGCCCGAGAACTGCTCCGCGCCCACTTGAGGAAGAGCCTTGACCACACGCTTTGACGACGAAGACGAGGGCGACGCCCGGGAGTTCGGCCTACCGGGCACCGGCCCCGCCCAAGACCCCGACGATCCGCTCCTCGTCCTCCTCGGCCCCGCCCCCGCCTATCTGGGCGCACCCCCGGGCCGCTTCGAGGAGATCCGCCGCACCGCGACCCGTCGCCGCCGAGTCCGTACGGCGGCCGGAGTGGGCGTGGCCTGCGCGGTCGCCGCGCTCATCGCGCTCCCCCTCGGCCTGACGTCGTCGTCCCAGAACCCCCGCTCTCCTACGATCCCCATGGCCCCGCCCGTCTCGACCGCCCCGGCGACCCCCGACCCGTCGCCGTCCCCGTCCCGGTCGGCGTACCCCGCTCCGGCCACCGCCGTCCCCTCGGGCGGTCCCGCCGAGGAACCCACGGAGGAGTCGACGCAGGGCCAGGCCGAGGAACCCGCCACGGACCCCACCGGGGCATCCCTCGCCTCGCCCGACCAGGCCCCCACGGCCACCCCGGAGGCCACGACGGGGGCGAGCGAGGCGGAGGTGGCTCCGACGCCGACGCCGACGCCGAGCCAGGACTCGCCGGTCACCGAGTCGGTCGACACCCTGGAGCCGTAGCCCACCTCCCCCAGCCCTTCCCCCTCTCCCTTACAAGTCGGCGCGTGGCAGCCGTCCGGTGCGGGCGAGGCCGCCGAGCCAGGCCGCGGAGGGCTTGGGGGTGCGTACGAAGGTGTCGGGGTCCACGGCGATGAGGCCGAAGGTGGGCCGGTAGGAGCCCCATTCGTAGTTGTCGAGGGCGCTCCAGGCGAGGTAGCCGTGGATGTCGAGGCCGTCCTCCAGGGCGGCGGCGACGGCGGTGAGAGCGCCGGTGTAGTAGGCGACACGGCGGCTGTCGTCGGCGGTGGCGATGCCGTTCTCGGTGACGATGAGCGGGACGTCGCCGACGAGGGCGGCGGTGTGGCGCAGGGCGTGACCGGTGGCCTCGGGGTAGAACTCCCAGCCGGTGAGGGTGAGTTCGGCGTCGGGAGGGGCTGGCAGCGGGCCGTCCGCGCCGATCCTCGTACGGGTGTAGGACTGGACGCCGATCCAGTCGTCGTCGCGGGCGGCCTCGATGAAGACGTCCTCGCGGGGGTGGCTGTAGGCGGCGGTCGCGGCTTCGGCGCCGGGCAGTGCCTGGTAGACCTGGTTGGCGACGGACCAGCCGACCTGGAGGTCGGGGGAGATCGACTTCAGCGCCGTCCGCGCCCGGTGGTGGGCCTCGATCAGCGCGTCGGTGGTCGGTTCGTCGAGGAGCGGGATGCCCGCGACGGGGGCGACCTCGGTGCCCAGCTCGCGGAAGGCGACGGCCAGGGCGATCATGTTGGGCTCGTTGATGGTGCAGACGTGACGGACGCCGGTGGCGATGATCGGCGCGGTGGCCCGTACGTAGCGTTCGAAGAGGTCGATCGCGCCCTCGGCCGTCCAGCCGCCGCGCTCGGCGAACCAGTGCGGCACGGTGAAGTGGTGCAGGGTGACCATGGGACGCAGCCCGCGCTCCAACGCCCCTTCGACCATACGGCGGTAGTGGGCGATCTCCGCCTTCGAGAAGCGGCCGGGGGCCGGTTCGACACGCGCCCACTCGATGCTGAACCGGTAGTCGGTGAAGCCCAGTCGGGCGAGCAGGTCCATGTCCTCGCGCCAGCGGTGGTAGCTGTCGCAGGCGTCGCCGCTGGGTTCCGGGAGCGTGGTGTCCGGGGCGTGTTCCCGGTGCCACCAGTCGCTGTTGACGTTGTTCCCCTCGATCTGGTGGGCGGCGGTGGAGGCCCCCCAGAGGAAGCCGTCGGGGAAGGGGAAGGAGAAGGGGAGACCGGCGGGGGTCGTTTCCATGGCGGAGCCTTTCAACTCGCGGCGTTTCGACTCGTGGCCCATCAACTCGTGGCCGGACCCGGCCATACGGCGGACGCGTCGTCGCGGTCGGGGTCGGGCAGCCGGACCGGGCGGACCGGGACGGTGCGGGTGTGTCCGTCCGTCACCGCCGTCCAGGGGGCGGGCCGGCCCGAGTAGCACAGGGCGGTCAGGACGAAGACGCCGTCCGCGTAGACCTCGACGTACTCGCCGACCGTGAGGACGCGCAGGGCGGTCGCGGGCTCGGGCAGGACGGTCTCGCCCAGGGGCGTGCCCGTGGGGCCGGTGATCCAGAGGTTCTTGCCGTCGCAGCCGACGACCAGGGCGGGGCTGCCGTCGTCGCCGGTGCGCAGGGTGACCTCCACCCGCCCGGCGACGTCGATGTCCCCGACCGCGTGCGGCGCGGGCTCCGTCGTCTCGGGCAGCAGCCAGGCGTCGAGGCCGGACCACCACTCCAGGCGGGGCGCCGAATCCCCGTCCACGACAAGGGACTTGGGCTGCGCGAGCATTCCCCGGCAGCGTTCCCCGGTGTCGGTGAGGCCGACCTGGCGGGGTGTGGTGTGCAGGACGACGCGGGTGCCGTCGGGGGCGGCGACGACCCGGGGTGCGTAGGAGCCGGTCGGGCCGAGGGGACCGCGTCGGGTCCAGGGGCCGCGCAGGGCCGGTGCCGTCCACGACTCGAAGCCGCGCGTGGCGCCGATGGAGCCGAGCAGCAGCCAGCCGCCGTCGTCGAGGCGCTCCAGGACCGGGCACTCCAACTCGTCGACGTCACCGGGTGAGATGAGCGGCGGATGGACGGTCCAGTGCTCCAGATCGGTGGAGGTCGCCAGGGCCACGCAACCGCTGACCTCGACCGGGAGGGAGGCGTCGCTCGCGCAGATCACCATCGCCCAGCCGCCCGCCCCTCCCGACTCTCCCGTCCCGTCCGTCCCGTCAGCGTCGTCGCGTACGACGAACGGGTCGCGCCAGCCCATCCGTTCCCCGGTGCGGTACCAGCGCGGGTCCGCCTCGACAACCGGCCCGGTGCCGTGCCGCCGCCAGCCGGTGCCGTCGGTGCGGTCGGAGTACGCCAGGCCGACCGACTGCAACGGCCAGCCGTCCGGCGTCAGTCCGCTCACGCCCGTGTAGAACATCGCCGATCCGTCGCCGTGCCGCAGCGGGTGCATAGTCCACACCGCCTGCTGGTCGAAGCGGCCGGGCAGACCGACCCCGAAGGCGGTGCCCTGCGGCTGCCAGGCGACCAGGTCGGTGGAGGTCGCCCGGCCGAAGGAGGTCTCCATCCGCAGATGGTCGAACTCGGCCGTCCAGGGCCCCTGCAGATGCAGCACCGCGTACGTGCCGTCCGCGTCGTCCCGCAGGACGGCGAAGTCGTTCACGCAGAGGCCGGGCGGGGCGTATCGCATACGCGGTTCCTGTCGCTCCACAGCGCCCAAACGCATGCGCTGTTGCCGGATAACAAAAGGGTCTCCTGAGAATCGGCCCAAGTAAATATGAACGCAAACGCTTGCGCAACAGCATGGGCGGGTCTACGGTCACGTCACCCACAGATCACATCGATGTGACATCAACGGGAGGTATCCGCCGTGACGGCCAGCATCACCGACGTCGCCCGTGCCGCCGGAGTCTCGGCGTCCACCGTGTCCCGCGCGCTGCGCGGCCGGCCGGGGGTGTCGGAGGAGGTACGGGCGCAGATCGCGGCCCTCGCCTCCCAGCTCGGCTACACCGCCTCGCGCTCCGCGTCCAGCCTGGCCAGCGGGCGCACGTACACGATCGGGGTCGTGGTCCCGTACGTGGGCCGCTGGTTCTTCGGCACCGTGCTGGACGCCGCCGAGCGCGAGTTCAGCGCCGCCGGGTACGACGTCCTGCTGTACAACCTGGGCTCGCCGGAGACACGCAAGCGTTTCTTCACCAAGCTGCCGGTGCGCAAGCGGGTGGACGCGGTGCTGTCGCTCCTCATCCCCGACGAGGCGGAGTCGGCCGCGCTGCGCTCACTGGGCGTGCCGCTGGCCAGCACGGTCGGCGGCGCCCGGCCCGGCTTCACCGTCGTCGGCATCGACGACCGGGCCGGCACCGAGAGCGCCGTACGGCATCTGGTGAACCTGGGCCACCGCAGGATCGGCATGATCAGCGGCTCCAGCGGCCCGCTGCACTGGACGACGCCCGTCGAGCGCCGCAACGCCTACCTGGACGTCCTGGCCGACGCCGGGATCGCGCACGATCCGGCGCTGGAGGCGGACGGTGACTACACCGTCGACGGCGGTGAGCGGGCGATGACCGAGCTGCTGGCCGCCGCCCGGCCGCCGACGGCCGTGTTCGCGCAGTCCGACGAGATGGCGATGGGCGCGCTGCGCGCCCTGCGCAGGCACCGGCTGAAGGTGCCGGACGACGTGTCCGTCGTCGGCTTCGACGACCACGAACTCTCCGACGTGGTCGGCCTGACCACTGTCGCCCAGCCGGTCGCCCGGCAGGGCGCGGAAGCCGCCCGCCTGCTCCTGCGTCAGCTCGACGAGCCCGAGGCCGACCCGCCCGCCGGGCAGGTGCGGATGCCCATCCGCCTCGTCCTGCGTGAGACCACGGCCCCGCCGAGCCCGCGCGGCCCGCAGTAACCCCACCGAGCCCCACCCAGTCCGACCGAACCCCACAGACACGTCAGCACGTCGAAACCCTCGCCAGCACGGAGGCACAGCCATGAGCGCGACCAGCAGAAAGTACCGCCGCATCGCCTGTACGGGCCTGGCGCTCGCGCCCCTGGTGGCGCTGGCCGCCTGCGGTGGCTCGGGCGGCGGCACGGACACCTCCGCCGAGGCGGGCAGCGGCAAGGGCACGATCAGTGTCTGGGCCCACCAGGGCCAGAAGAGCGAGGCCGCCGCGCTGCAGAACGCGGTGAAGTCCTTCAACTCCTCGCAGAGCGCGGTCAAGGTCGACCTGAAGCTGATCCCCGAGGCCGACTACACCAAGACCATCACCGCGACCAGCGCCTCCGACCTGCCGGACGTGATGGAGTTCGACGGCCCGACGATGGCGAACTTCGTCTACAACAAGAAGCTCGCCCCGATCGACGACTACGTCTCCTCCGCGACGATGGGCAACGCCACCGACGCGAGCAAGGCGCAGGGCGAGATCGACGGCAAGCACTACGGCCTGGGCATGTTCGACTCCGGGCTCGGGATCTACGGCAACAAGAAGCTGCTGGACGCGGCCGGGGTGAAGTACCCGACGGGCCTGTCCGACGACTGGACGGCGGCGCAGTTCACCGCCGCGCTCAAGGCGCTGCAGGCCAAGGACTCCGACGGCAAGACCCTCGACCTCCAGGAGACCGGCGGCTACGCCAACGAGTGGGGCACGTACGGCTTCGCCCCGATCGTCTGGTCGGCGGGCGGTTCCCTCCTCAAGGACGGCAAGGCGGAGGGCGCCCTCGACACCCCGGCCGTGGTCTCGGCCCTGAAGACCTTCCAGTCCTGGAAGACGTACGTCGACCCGAACACCGACGGCAACGCCTTCGCCAAGGGCCGGGTCGCCCTGAGCTGGGTCGGCCACTGGATGTACCCGGCCTACAGCGAGGCCCTCGGTGACGACCTCGTCGTCCTGCCGCTGCCCGACTTCGGCAACGGCCCCAAGACCGGCCAGGGCTCCTGGGCCTGGGGCATCGGCGCCGACAGCAAGAACGCGAAGGCCGCCGGTACGTTCCTGGACACCCTCCTGGACGACACCAACGTCACGGCGATGACGGCGGCCAACGGAGCGGTGCCGGCGACGAAGACAGCGCTGGCGAAGAGCGAGCTGTACAAGCAGGGCGGCCCGCTCCAGCTCTACTCCGACCAGCTGGCCAAGCCGTGCGGCGACACCGACATCACCAAGTCCTGTGTGGCGGTGACCCGTCCGGTGACCGCCGGATACCCGGTCGTCACCGCCAAGTTCAGCGAGGCCCTCAACTCGATCTATGGCGGCGCCGACCCCAAGAGCGCCCTGGAGAAGGCCGCCCGCGCCATCGACCAGGACTTCTCCGACAACGCCGGCTACCAGATCCCGTAGGACCGTCGGCCGGGGCGGGCGCGACCGCCGCGCCCGCCCCGCCGGGAACAGGACCCACCCGTGAATTCCGTGACACCCATGAAGCCCTCGCGCCCGACGCGACCGGCGCGTACGGTACGACCGGCACGGCGGCAGGGCCGCGAGAACCGCGACTGGCTGCACGGACTGCTGATGTCCGCCCCGGCCGTCGTAGGACTCGTCGCGTTCGTCGGCGTCCCGTTCGTGTACGCCGTGGTCCTCTCCTTCTACAACGTCCGCCTCGGCTCCCCGCTCGCGCCCACCTTCTTCGGCCTGGAGCAGTACCGCCGCCTGTTCACGGACCCGGACCTCTCGGGCCCGTTCCTCCGCGCCCTGCTGAACAACCTCACCTTCGCGGTGGTCGTGGTACCCCTCCAAACAGGGCTGGCCCTGGGCCTGGCCATCCTCCTCAACCGCAAACTCAGGGCGATCGGCGTGTTCCGGTCCCTCTTCTTCCTGCCGGTCGTCTTCCCGATGGCGCTGGTCGCGGTGATCTGGCGGCTCATCCTGGCCCGCAGCGACCAGGGCATGCTCAACTCCGCGCTGCACGCGGTGAGTTTCGGCAACTGGGGCGCCTTCGACTGGCTCGGCGACGGTGCCACGGCGATGGCGTCGATCATCGTGCTGTCGGTGTGGCAGGGCGTGGGCTTCCAGATGGTCATCCTGCTGGCGGGCCTCCAGCAGATCCCGACCGAGCTGTACGAGGCGGCCCGGCTGGACCGCGCCACCGCCTGGCAGCAGTTCCGCCACGTCACCCTGCCGGGCATCCGGGGCACGCTCGTCTTCGTCGCGATGCTCACCTCGGTGCTGTCGTTCCGGGTCTTCGACCAGGTGTACGTCCTGGTCAAGGGCGGCGGCCTCGACGAGGACGCGGCCCGCACGGTGATGTACCAGGCCGTGACGACGGCCTTCGACCAGAACAACGTCGGCCAGGCAGCCGCGATCACGGTCGTCTTCTTCCTGATCGTCGTGGCCCTGACGGTCGTCCAGCGCCGTGTGGTCCGCCCAGACAACGAGGACTGATGATGCCCCGCACACCCCTGCGCCGCTTTCTCGACTACGCCGTCCTGTCCGTCCTGGCGTTCGTCTTCGCGCTGCCGGTGATCTACCTGTTCCTGGGCAGCCTCAAGCCCTCGGACGAGGTCCTGAACGGCCTCTCCGGCTTCCTCCCCACCCACCTGTCCTTCGACAACTACACAGCGGTCCTGGACAACCTCGACTCCGACAGCACCGGCTACTTCTGGCGCTTCATGGGCGTCTCACTGCTGCTGGCGTTCGTGGTGGTGACGGGCGGCCTGTTCGTCAACTCGATGGCGGCGTACGGCCTGTCGAGGCTGAAGTGGCGGGGCAGGAACGCGGTCTTCACCCTGATCCTCCTCCTGATGCTGGTCCCATTCGAGTCGGTGGCGGTCCCGCTCTTCTACATGTTCAACGACCAGCGCAACACGCTCTACATCCTGGCGCTCCCGTTCATCGCCAACGCCTTCTCGGTCTACCAGTTCCACACGTTCTTCCGCTCGATCCCGCCGAGCATCGAGGAGGCGGCCCGTATCGACGGGGCGGGCCCGTGGCGTACGTTCTTCGCGATCGTCGTCCCGATGTCGAAGCCGGCGTTCGCGTCGGTGGCGATCCTGACGTTCCTCACCCAGTGGGGCTCGTTCCTCTGGCCGGTCCTGATGGTGTCCGACCCGGCGGTCCGGCCCCTCCCCCTGGAGATGAGCGTGTTCCAGGCCCAACTCCCGCCGGACTGGGGGCAGACGCTCGCCTTCGGGGTGCTCCTGGTCCTGCCCGTGCTGATCGTCTTCCTCTTCTTCCAGCGCTGGTTCGTGCAGGGGGTGGCGAGTTCGGCGGTGAAGGGCTGAGCGGCTGAGCGGCTGAGCAGTGATGACGGAGGCGGTCGCGAGGGGGATGATAATCTCACCGACCGCATGAATTCGGGCCAGTTGGCGGGATGGACGGCCCGAGTCGATGTCAACCACGGGAGTCGGCTTGGCACTTCGCAGCAGATCCGGCCGGGGCGCCGCCCTCCTCTCGGCGGCGACACTGGCGACCGGAGCCCTCACCGGCTGCCAGACCCTGGTGGACGCCGCCTCCGACGCGGGCTGCGACGGCACCGAGAGCCGCGTCGACGAGCTGAAGGCGCACGGCATCCTCGGCTCCCGGCCGCAGGGGACGGTCGTGCCCAAGGGCTTCGAGAAGCTCGACGCGGGCTGCTGGACGGACAGCGGCGAGGTATGGCTGTACGCCGAGCGGACGTACGTCCTCCCCGGCGGCGAGGGCGACAAGGCCGAGGTGACCCGGCACTACCGGGCGGCGGCGGAGCGCGCGGGCTGGCAGCCGTCCCGGGCCACCCGTGGGTCCGCGTCCGCCGACGGACCCACGAGCCTGTGCTTCACCCTCGGCACGAAGGCCGACGACACGACGCAGTTGGACGTGTACTTCCTGACGCGGGAGATCCTCGACGCCGAAGAGAGCGTGACGGGGCCCGAGTTCGCCTCCGGCACCGGCTACCGAGTGGCCGTCACGTCCGGGGCGGCGGACGGTTCGACGGCAGGCTGTCCGGACTGAGGCCCGGGATGATCGGGACGGTGTTCCACAGCGAGGACGTGCCCGCCGAGGACAGGTTCGACTACTGGCGGGAACTGATCGCCCGTACCCGCTCGAACGAGTTCATCAGCACGCACGCGGCCCGATTCTGGGGCGAGCTAAGGCTGTTGGAGCTGGGCCCGGCCACGGTGATGCGGGCGTCGTTCCTGCCGACACGGTTCCACCGGAGCACGCGCATGGTGCGCCAGGACGACCAGGAGCTGTACCACCTGACCCTGATGCTCGACGACGGAATGGCCCTCGACCACGCGGGCCGGAACACCGCCTTCGGCCCCCACGACCTGCACCTGGTCGACAGCTCGCGCCCCTACGACTTCCGCCCGGCGGACGACCACGAACGCCGGGTCGTCACAGGCATCGGCCTGGACATCCCCAAGGCCCTTATCCCCCTCCCCCCGCACCGCGTAAGGGAGTTGCTGAACCGGCGCCTGCCCGGCCACGAGGGAATCGGCGCCCTGCTGACCGACCACCTCACCGGCCTGAACCGCCAGGCCCACACCCTCCGGCCCGCCGACGCACCCCGCCTGGGCAGAGTCGTGGTCGACCTCCTCACCGCCTGGCTGGCCAGCCTCCTGGACGCCGAGACCGCCCTGCCCCCGGAGACCCGCCAGCAGGCCCTGACGGAACGCATCCGCGCGTTCGTTCAACAGAACCTGCACGACCCGGAGTTGACCCCGCCGGTGATAGCGGCGGCCCACAACATCTCGGTCAGCTACCTGCACCGGGTCTTCCAACAGCAGCCCCAGGGCGAGACGGTGGCGGCATGGATACGCTCCCAGCGCCTGGAGGGCGCCCGCCGGGACCTGTCCACCCCGACCCTGCGCACCACACCGATCCACACCATCGCCGCCCACTGGGGCTTCCCCCGGGCAGCCGACTTCACCCGGGCGTTCCGGACGGCGTACGGGGTCTCGCCGAGGGAGTACCGCCAGACGGCCCTGAGCGTCCAGTCGCCCGCCGGCCCGGTGACGTCCGGACCAGCCTGACGGGGCAGGACCCGGTATCCGTTCTCCACTGCTCCAAGCGGTCCGGTCAGATGGCGAACTCGTGCGTGATCCCCATGCAGTTGTCCTCTTCGAAGAGGAGCGCGATGTGGTAGACGTCGCTCTGCCATTGCAGAAGTACCTGATTGGACCCCACCAGGCTGAAGCTGGAGTAGGGCCCGACCACAGCGATGATGTCGTCCCGGCTGCGGCCCACGAGATTACCGAGACCCGCGAACCCCTGAGCCAGCTTCCGCCCTCCGGGCAACGCTCCCGAGTCCTCACTCATGATGCCCGCGAACAGACCCTCTTCGAAGAGGAGCGCGATGTGGTAGCTGCCGCTCTGCCACTGGAACAGGGTTTGCCCCGGCCCCGCCATGCTTTGACTGACCGGTGAACCAACTACGGCGACGATCTCCTCCAGCGTGCGGCCGGTGAGATTCCCCAACTCCGCGAAGCCCCGCTGCAGCCTCTGCCCCGACAGACCGAACACGAAAACCTCCCCCAGCACTGGTGAAGCCCGCACTCTACTGGCCTTGGACCAGGCCCGAACACCCTCAGCCGCCCAGACCAAGCCGACATGAATCTCCGTACGGGGACGGCCTGACGGAACGTGCCGAAGCGGTACGTCCCGTGGGCCCCAGGCTCTCGGTCCGCACGCCAGGCCCCGGACCGGTGCAGGCGGCCCCCTCCAGGAAAACCATGGACTCGCGTACGGCGATCTCGTTGGCCAGCCGGTCCGTCTCGGCGCGTGCCACCTCCGGGAGGCCTTCCAGCAGGTCGTCCTGGAACAGCTCCCAGTGCCAGTCAGCCACCGGCGACCTCACGGTGAGCCGCCTGTACGATCTCGCCTGCCTCCTGGATCGCCCGCTCCCGTACGTCAGGGTCGGCGCTGCTGATCGCCTGCTCGGCGACGTGCAGCCTGCGGGCCGTCTCCGGGTGCCTCTCGATCTCCACGACGACGCCCCACTGCCGGTAGAACATCCGGATCGGTACGACGCTGTCCTCGTCCCCGGCACGCACGAAAGCCTTCTGCAGGTCATCGAAGAACTCGGGCAACCGGGACGGAGCGACGGTGGCCACGGCCTGCCGCAGATCGGGCAGCGTCAGCTCGGGCCGAGGGATCAGTGGACCGTCCCCGTCCATATACGGCATGGTCATCGGCCGCCCCTTCCACTCGTCGAGCCGCGTTCCGGCACACGCCCACGCTAGCGCCATTCCCGTCACTTCTTGAGCCCGATGAGCGGAACGCCATCACATGGGGCGACAGCCGGCCCCCACTCCGCCCACACCGTCTTCCCCACCCCCTCCCGAGGCCCCACCCCCCACCGCCCGGCCAACGCCCCCACCAGCAAAAGCCCCCGCCCGAACTGATCGTCCCCGCCCACCTCCCGAGCACACGGCACCCGCTCGGCACGCGGATCGCTCACCTCGACGCGCAGGGCGTCGGCGGTGAGGGTCAGTCGTACGCGGATGAGGCGCCCCCGGATGCTCCCGTGCAGCAGGGCGTTGGTCATCAACTCGCTGACGACGAGGGCGACATCACCGGCCAGCTCCGGGTGCCCCCACTCGACGACCAGCCGGGCGGTGCGGGTTCGGGCGAGGGGGACGCTGCGGGGGACGGGGGTGTAGTCGAGGCGGTCCTCGTGGAGGAGGGGGTCGAGCATGGGGTGCACCTCCGAGTGCGTGGGGTGAGTGTCCGGGCACCGAAGGTAGTCGCGCCTCAACTCTCAGCACAATCGAACTGAGGAAGTTCTTCCTGAAAATGCCAAGTCATTCGACTGCGTAATGGCTGTGCGACACAGTGTGGCCGTGACGAGATCGACTCAGCCCCGGCAGGGACAGGTGTCAACTGTCCTGGCGCGCAAGCTAGGTGGAGAGCTGCTGCGGCTGCGCGACGCCGCCGGCAGGACCCAGCAGCAGGCTGCCGAGTCCATCAACGCGACCGGCACCAAGATCGTGAAGATGGAGCGCGGCTGGGTGCCGATGCGCGACCCGGACATCCGGGTGCTGTGCGAGTTCTACGGACTGGAGGACCCCAGGGTCCTCGCCCGGCTGCTGGAGCTGGCCCAGCTGGACCGCGAGCGGCGCAAGGCGAAGGGCTGGTGGCGCAACACTGTCGACAGCGGTTCCACCGCCGAGTACCTCGGGATGGAGGATGTCGCCGAGCGCATGCGCAACTGGCAGTCCTCGCTGATCCCGGGACTGTTCCAGACCTCCGAATACACGCGGGCTCTGGCCATTGACGAAAGCAGCACCTGGGGAGATCCGTTCGACGTCGAGCGCTGGGTCGAGGTCAGGCGCAAGCGCCAGGAACGGCTGCTCGGTGAACGTCCCATCCAGATGCACGCGGTGATCTGGGAAGCGGCGCTGCACCAGCAGATCGGCGGCGCCTCGGTCATGCGCGCCCAACTGGAACGCCTGCTGGACGTCGCGGAGTTGCCGAACGTGCGCCTACAGGTGCTTCCGTTCCGAGCCGGTGCTCATCCCTGCATTTCCGGCGCGTTCTGCATCCTCTCCTTCATGGAGAACGAGGCGTTGGACGTGGTCCAGAGTGACACCATGAAGGGCATGGTCTGGGCGGAGAACGAGGCCGAGAGCAACCTCTACATCACAGCCTTCGACAGCACGTCCCGGCTCGCCCTGGCCCCCCGCGATTCCCTCGCACTCATCGGCGACCTACGCAAGGAAATGTGACCGTGTCCAAGTTCGACTTCGTGAAGTCCAGCTACAGCCAACTGGCACAGGAGTGCGTAGAAGTCGCCCGCAACTTCCCCGGAGTCGTAGCCGTCCGCGACTCCAAAGCACCCACCCCCGACGCCCCCATACTCCACCTCTCCCCCACCGCCTGGCGGAAGTTCACCGCCGCGCAGTGACCCAGCGAATCGGGAAGACTTGTTCGTTTTCGTGTGCGCGGGGTGCGACGCCCCGCTGACCACCCCCCTGTCCCAGGTCGCCCTGCCCGTCCATGCCCATCAGAAGTACGGGAACGCAATCCAGCTCCCCGTGCTCATGGAGCCGGGCACGTTCGCCGTCGAGACGGAGCCCTGGGGGCCGCCCTGGCGGCGTTGGGAGGAGGTCGGTTCGGAGGAGGCGGCTCTTCGTGGTGTTCTCGCGCCGGTCCACGCCCTGTCCTACGGCGCGTCCGGCGCGATCGTCGTCGCTCCCGGGGACACGCGCGGAACCGTGTTGTTCCCGGAGCGACTCGGTGGCGCCTGTTGCGGGCTCGACGGCCGCGAAGGCCCCAACGCGGCCTGCGAGGCGTGCGGGTCGCTCGTGGCGACCAGGATCGACGACTGTTCGCTATGGCAGGCCACGTGGCTCGCCCCGGACGCGGTGCGTCGGTGCCCTGTCGACGGCGGCGGCGACACAGACGTTATGCCGTTGTCCTGGGCGGAGTTGGTGGCGGAGGGGAGTGCCACGCCTCCCTTCGAGCCGGTCGCCACCTGGGGAGGGTCACGGCTCGGGTCGAGCCACTTCTGGTCGTGGAGCCCGCGGTGGGTGGCCGCCGCGGGCCAGGCGCTCGCCCATCTGCTGGCCGCCTCGGAGGGACGACCCGTCACCGTCCCGGACGGCCTGGTCGCGGACCTCTTCCGACGCGCCCTCGACACCCTGCTGCCCACCGGGCCTTCGGCACGGCGCGCTGTCCTGGCCGGACCGGAACTGCCCGCGCCCGACACCGGCACCGGCTCCGACGCCCACGCCCACGCCGACATCCTCCTCGTACCCACCCATCCTCAGACGGGGGAAACCTGGGCCCCCGCCGATCCGACCACCTCGGCATACTGGGTGCCGCTGCCGTTCGGTGTGTGGCTGTCCCTGGTCTTCCCCGAGCCGTACCCGCCCGTCCTCGCGTCCGGCGTCATCCCCCTCGACGTGCTCCGTGACGACCCGCTCGCACCGCTTCCCCCACAGCCGTTCCGTGCCGACCCGCGCGTGTTCCACCGCACCATGGCCCGGCTACCGGCCGTACGCAGCCCGTGGCTGCGCGAGATCCTCAAGCAGAACTCCCTCACGCACCTCCTCTAGCACCCGAACAGCACCCCGAACTGCACGCCACCGCACACGAGTTGACGCACAGCCCAACCCCCTTGGCTACCCTGCACAAATGCCCACCGACCTGACCCTCCTCCCCCGCGTGGCCCACCGCGGCCAGGAGGTCACCGCGCCCCGGCTCCGTGCCTTGCTCGCGCTCCTCGCCGGCGACCACCGCACCGGCTGCAGCACCGAGCGGCTGGTGGCCGGGCTGTGGCCGGACGAGTTGCCCGAGCGGCCCGGCAAGGCGCTCCAGGTGCTCGTGTCCAGGGCCCGGACCCAGCTCGGTGCCGATGTCATCGCCAGCACACCCACCGGCTACCGGCTCGCCCTCGCCGAGGAACAGGTCGACAGTTCCGCCCTGTTGTTGCGTGCCGCCGAGTGCTCGGACCGCGCCCGCGCCGGCGACCACGCCGGGTCCCTCGCCGCCGCCGAGGCCGGGCTCGCCCTGTGGGAGGGCACCCCCGCCGCCGACCAGGACGGCGATCCCGTCGCCGCCCTGCGTGCCGAGCGTGCCCCCGTCCACCGTTCCCTCGTCCGCGCCCGCGCCCTCGCGCTCGCCCGGCTCGGGCGGCACGCGGAGGCCGCCGGGCCGCTGGCCGCCGTGGCTGCCGAGCACCCCCGCGACGAGGAGGTGCTCGCCGAACTGCTGCGCGGCGAGGCCCGGTCGACGGGGCCGTCCGCCGCGCTGGCCCGCTACGAGGCGTACCGGCGCGAGCTGCGCGACACGCTCGGCACCGATCCGGGGGCGCAACTCAAGTCCGTACAGCGAGAGTTGCTGCTCGGCGAGGCACCCGTGCTCCGGCACGGTGTGCCGCACGAGCCCAATCCGCTGCTCGGCCGGGACGACGACATCGCCGCCGTGGAACGGCTGTTGGGCGGATCGCGTGCCGTCACCGTCGTCGGGCCCGGCGGTCTCGGCAAGACCCGGCTCGCGCACGCCGTCAGCCGCCGGGCCGAGCAGCGCGTCGTGTACTTCGTGCCGCTCGCCGGTGTCACCAGGGACGACGACGTGGCCGCCGAGGTCGCCTCCGCGCTCGGCGCCGGTGAGGCGCGGCCCGGCGCGCTCGGCGGTCACGATCCCGTGCCCGGCATCCTCGGCGTCCTCGGCACCGGGCCCGCCCTGCTGGTCCTCGACAACTGCGAGCAGGTCGTCGCCGGTGCCGCCGCCCTCGTACAGGCGCTGGTCTCGTCCGCCCGGGAGCTGCGGGTGCTCGTCACCAGCCGGGCCCCGCTCGGTCTGACCTCGGAGGCCGTATACGCACTCCCCGAACTCCGACTCGCCACCTCCGTCGAGCTGTTCGGCCAACGGGCCCGCGCCGCCCGGCCCGGTGTGGAGCTGCCGCCGGACGCCGTCGCCGGGCTCTGCCGACACCTCGACGGGCTGCCGCTCGCCGTCGAACTGGCGGCGGCGCGCGTACGGGTCCTGTCCGTCCCGGAGATCGCCCGCCGCCTCGGCGACCGGTTCGCGCTGCTGCGCGGCGGGGTCCGGGGCGTACCGGAGCGCCACCGCACACTGCACGCCGTCGTCGACTGGAGCTGGAACCTCCTCGACGCGGAGGCCCGGGCCGCGCTGCGCCTGCTGTCCGTGTTCCCCGGCGGCTTCTCCGGCGAGGCGGCGGAGCAAGTCCTGGGCGGGGACGCCCTGTTCGTCCTGGAGCAGCTGGCCGACCAGTCGCTGCTCACCGTCGCCGACACCCCGGCCGGCGTCCGCTTCCGAATGCTGGAGACCGTACGGGAGTTCAGCGCGGCCCGGCGTACCGAGGCGGGCGAGGACGAGGTGGCCCTCGACCGGTTCCTGGGCTGGGCAAGGGAGTTCGGGGTCACGTACCACGACTGGTTCTTCGGCTCGGGACCGATGACCGCCTGGGAGCTGGTCAGGGCCGAGCAGGACAACCTCGTACTCGCCCTGCGGCACGCCCTGGCCCGCACGGACGGTCCCACCGTCGCCGCACTCACCGCCGTCCTCACCGCCCTGTGGTCCACCGGCTCCAACTTCACCCGCCTCGCCGCCCTCACCGCGGAGACCGGCCCGCTCCTGTCGCACTACCGTCCCGAGCCCGGGTCCGAGTACGTCGAAGTCGCCCGCTCCGCCGCCGTGTTGTCGACGGCGATCCTGTTCATGGGCTACGGCCCGCACGCCGTACGCCAGTTGGTCACCCTGCGGC
Source organism: Streptomyces geranii (assembly GCF_002954775.1). Lineage (GTDB taxonomy): Bacteria > Actinomycetota > Actinomycetes > Streptomycetales > Streptomycetaceae > Streptomyces > Streptomyces geranii. Next base: position 3,318 of record NZ_PJME01000017.1, on the reverse strand, counting down.
GGCTGCCCCCGGCCCCGCCGGACACCCTGGCGCGCGCCATCGCGATCGTGCTCTGCGCGGTCCCCGAGATGCGGCCTCCGGACCACGAGGTGCTGCGGCGGCTCTGCGACAGCGAGGAGCCGCTGCTCGCCGGTATCGCCGAGTGCGTCGCCACCTATGTGTGGGAGTACGAGCACGACATCGACCGCGCGCTCGCCTCGGCCCGCCGGATCATCACCGCGCTGGCCCCGGTCGACAATCCGTTCCTCCAGGTCATGGGCCATGCCCGGCTGGGCGAGCTGTATCTGAGGACGGAGGGCGGCGAGGCCGCGTACACGCACCTCATGGCGGCGCTGGAGGCGCTGCCGCGGCTCGGTGACGAGCACGACTCCATCGGCGTACGCAGTGGTCTGGTCCTCGCCTGTCTGCATCGCGGCGATCCCGACGAGGCCGAGTACTGGCTGCGGCAGGCGGAGGGCCGCAGCATCCCGCAGCCGGACGACTTCCACAGCCCCGGCCTCGGCGGACGCGCCGAGATCGCGCTCGCCCGCGGGCTGACGGAGGTCGGGCTCGGCCTGTGGCGCGGCGCCCTGGAGGGGGTGACCGGGGCGTACACGCTGCACGGCGGCGATCCCTTCCTGGACCGGTGGGTGCTGCAGATCCAGTCGGCGGCGGTGACGGCGCACGCGCACGTCGGCCGCGTCGAGCAGGTCGCCGAGGTGGTCGTCCGGCTGCGCCAGGACCTGCGGACCATGCTGGACGGCCCGGCCGGTTCGCCCATGGAGGTGCTGTACGGGACGGCGCTGCACGCCCTCGGCACGGCGGCGCTCGCGTCCGGCGACGACATCCCGGCCGCCGTACGGATGATCGCGCTGGCCGAGCGGCTTGGGGTGCTGCGCGACTACCAGCCGACGATGTCGTCGGACCGCGCCCGGCGGGCGGCCGAGCAGGCCGACAGGGCGGCGTACGCCGACGCCGTGTCGGAGTACGCCGCCCTGGGACGGGACGGACTGCGGGACGCGGCCCGGGCTGTCGTCACGGCGGTGGCTTCCGCCTCTGCCACCACCACCGCTGCCACCTCTGCCGCCGGCGTCGCCTCTGCCGCCGGCTCCACCGCCACCGCTACTTCGGGTCGCGGTTGAACTGCGCCGTCGACCAGCGGTAGCCGAGGGCGATCAGGCCGAGGCACCAGGCGACGGCGATCCAGCCGTCGTTGCCGATCTCGGTGCCGAGGAGCAGCCCGCGCAGGGTCTCGATGGCCGGGGTGAAGGGCTGGTACTCGGCGATCGGCTGGAACCAGCCCGGCATGGTGTCGGCCGGGATGAAGGCGCTGGAGATGAGCGGGAGCAGGATCAGCGGCATGGCCATGTTGCTGGCGGCCTCGGGGTTCGGGCTGGCCATGCCCATGCCGACGGCGATCCAGGTGAGGGCGAGGGAGAACAGGGCGAGCAGTCCGAGTGCGGCCAGCCATTCCAGGGCCGTCGCGTCCGTCGACCGGAACCCGATGGCCACGGCGACGGCACCGACCAGGACCAGGCTGGCGAGCACCTGGAGCACGCTGCCGAGGACGTGCCCGATGAGGAGCGATCCCCGGTAGATGGCCATGGTGCGGAAGCGGGCGATGAGGCCCTCGGTCATGTCCATGGAGACGGCGATGGCGGCCCCGATCACGGTGGAGCCGATGGTCATCATCAGCAGGCCCGGGACGATGTAGGCGATGTAGTCGGAGCGGTCGGCGCCGCTGCCGCCGATGCCCGCGCTCATCACGTCGCCGAAGATGTAGACGAAGAGCAGGAGCAGCATGATCGGCGTGAGCAGCAGGTTGAGGGTCATGGAGGGGTAGCGGCGGGCGTGCAGCAGGTTGCGGCGCAGCATGGTGTTCGAGTCGCGGAGGGCGAGGGTGAAGGCGCTCATCGGACGTTCTCCTTGGTCGAGTCGGTGAGGGTGGCGGGGCCGGTGAGGGCGAAGAAGACGTCGTCCAAGTCCGGGGTGTGGACGGTCAGTTCGTCCGCCTCGACGCCGGCGGTGTCGAGCCAGTCGAGGATCGAGCGGAGTTCGCGTTGGCTGCCGTCGCTGGGGATCTGGAGGGCGAGGGCCTCGTCGTCGCGGGTGACCTCGCGCAGGGCGGTGGCGGCGGACTGGTAGGCGTCGGGGTCGGTGAAGCGGAGGCGGACGTGTCCGCCGGGGATGAGGCGTTTGAGTTCGTCGGCGCTGCCCTCGGCGGCGATCTTGCCGTCGTGGAGCACGGCGATGCGGTCGGCGAGTTCGTCGGCTTCTTCGAGGTACTGGGTGGTGAGGAAGACGGTGACGCCGTCGGCGACGAGGCCACGGATGATGCCCCACATGTTGTGCCTGCTGCGGGGGTCGAGTCCGGTGGTCGGTTCGTCGAGGAAGATGATCCGGGGGTTGCCGACGAGGGTCATGGCGAGGTCGAGCCGGCGCTTCATGCCGCCGGAGTAGGTGGAGGCGGGCTTCTTCGCGGCGTCGGTGAGATCGAACCGCTCCAGCAGCTCGGCGGCGGACTTCCTGCCCTCGTCCCGGGGCAGGTGGTGCAGGTCGGCCATGAGGAGCATGTTCTCCTCGCCGGTGATCAGTCCGTCCACGGCGGAGAACTGCCCGGTGACGCCGATCGCGGCCCGTACGGCCTGCGGGTCGGTGGCGAGATCGTGGCCCCCGACGCGCAGCTCGCCCGCGTCGGCGCTGACGAGGGTGGAGAGGATCTTGACGGCGGTGGTCTTGCCGGCCCCGTTCGGACCGAGCAGGGAGAAGACGGTGCCGGTGGGGACGGCGAGGTCGATACCGTCGAGGACGGTCTTGTCGCCGTAGGCCTTGCGCAGCCCGTGGGCCGCGATGGCGGGTGAGTGCGATGTCGTCGAGGTCATGCCGAGGAGATTGCGGCAGGCCGCATTCAGCGCGGTTTCACCGTGGTTTCAGCGCCCTGGAAGGTGTTCTCGCCCCCGCCGCCCCTACCCGTCCCATCCCTGGGGGCTACCGCCCCCAGACCCCCGCTTGTCGGCCTGAACGGCCTCGTCCTCAAACGCCGGACGGGCTGGAGATGCCGGCCTGCGCTGAAAACCCAAGCCCCGCCAGCACCCCAGGGCCACGGCCCGCACCCCTGAAGCCACGGCCAGCACCACTCAGCCCGTCCGGCGTTTGAGGACGAGGCCGTCAAGGCCGATCAACCCCCCACCCACCCCCCCCCCCCCCCCCCCCCCCCCCCCCCGCGACCCCCGCGCCCCCCCCCCCCGGGGGGGGCGGGGGGGGGCCCCCCCCAGGGATGGGACGGGTAGGGGCGGCGGGGGCGAAGAAACTCACCCCGTACGAGCCGTCCCCGTCCCC
>NZ_PJME01000016.1 GCF_002954775.1 Streptomyces geranii | reverse complement strand
ACGACCTGACCGGCACCGCCGAACACCGCGACGCCCAGGTCCGCCACGCCCTCACCCGCCTCCTGCACTGGGCCCGCGCCTGCGGCGTGAAGGCGATCGCGGTCGAGGACCTGGACTTCACCGCCGAGAAGACCCGGGAGAAACACGGCCGCAGGAAACGCTTCCGCCAGCTGATCTCCGGCATGCCCACCGGAAAACTCCGTGCCCGGCTGTCTTCGATGGTGGATCAGACGGGTGTCGCGGTCATTGCCGTCGACCCCGCCTACACCAGCCGCTGGGGCGCCCAGCACTGGCAGAAGCCCCTCACCAGCACGACCCGCACGACCACTCGCCACGATGCTGCCGCCGTGGCGATCGGAAGGCGCGCCCAGGGACACCCGATCCGGCGACGGACGGCACCGCCCCCACACGACCGGAGTGATCGTGCGGGGCATCGGACCGTCCAGGCCGGATCAGATGTTCCTGGGCGTGAGGGAACCCGCCCCCGCATCCCCGGACCACGGACACGATCCGTGCCGCCCGGACGAGGAGCGAACGCGGGCAACCAGAACGCCCAACACCGTCCGGGGCGTTCGGCCGAGCATGAGACCTGGCAACAGGACTCACTCCCGCTCAGCCTCTAGGAACGGTAAGGAACTGATCGAAACCCCTGTCCAGTGGCGTGATCGCTGCTTAGGGTGATCGGGTGACTCAGCCCTCTTCGCCTGCGTATCTCCGGTTTCCGCATCTGCACGGCGACCTGGTCGCCTTCACCGCCGAGGACGACGTCTGGGTCGCCCCCCTCGACGGCGGCCGGGCCTGGCGCGTCAGCGCCGACAACGTGCCGGTGACCCATCCCCGTATCTCCCCGGACGGCACCCGCCTGGCCTGGACGTCCACGCGCGACGGCGCCCCCGAGGTGCATGTCGCCCCGATCGACGGCGGACCCGCCAAGCGGCTGACCTACTGGGGCAGTTCGAGGACACAGGTGCGCGGCTGGACCCCCGACGGACACGTCCTCGCCATCAGCACCCAGGGCCAGGCCAGCCTCCGCCGCTCCTGGGCCCGGGCGATCCCGCTCGACGGCGGCCCGGCCACCGTCCTGCCGTACGGCCCCGTCGGCGACGTCGCCCACGGCGGCCCGGCGACCGTCCTTCTCTCCGCTCCCATGGGACGCGAGGCGGCCTGGTGGAAGCGGTATCGGGGCGGTACTGCGGGCAAGTTGTGGATCGACCGGGAGGGCGGAGGAGACTTCGTACGGCTGCACGCCGATCTCGACGGGAACCTCGAATACCCGGTGTGGGCCGGGGAGCGGATCGCCTTCCTCTCCGACCACGAGGGCGTGGGGGCGTTGTACTCGTCCCTTGCCGACGGCTCGGACCTGCGGCGGCACACGGGAGTCGACGGGTTCTACGCCCGGCACGCGGCCAGCGACGGCAGCCGTGTCGTGTACTCCTCCGCCGGTGAGCTGTGGCTGCTGGACGATCTGGACGGGGCCGAGCCGCGTCGGCTCGACATCCGGCTCGGCGGGCAGCGGGTCGATCTGCAGCCGCATCCGGTCAGTGCCTCGCGGTGGTTCAACTCCGGGGCGCCCGACCACACCGGGCGCGGGAGCGCGATCGGCGTGCGCGGGTCCGTGCACTGGGTCACCCACCGGTCGGGGCCGGCTCGCGTCCTCGCCTCCGGGCACGGGGTACGGGCCCGGCTGCCCCGCGCGTTCCGGGTGGACGGCGAGGAGTGGGCCGTGTGGGTGACGGACGCGGAGGGCGACGACGCGCTGGAGTTCGCCCCGGCGACCGGCGTCGCGCCCGGCGCCACCCCGCGCAGGCTCGCCGCAGGGCAACTGGGCCGCGTACTGGGTCTCGCCATGGCACCCGACGGCAGCCGGGCCGCCGTCGCCTCGCACGACGGGCGGGTGCTGTTCGTCGAGCGGGAGTCGGGGGAGGTGCGGGAGGTCGACCGCAGCGGTGACGGTGATGTGTCGGGGCTGGTCTTCTCGCCCGACTCGGCGTGGCTGGCCTGGTCCCACCCCGGGCCGCGTCCGCTGCGTCAGCTCAAGCTCGCCAACACGACCGATCTGTCGGTGACGGAGGCGACTCCGCTCCGGTTCCGGGACTACTCACCGGCGTTCACGGTCGACGGCAAGCACCTGGTCTTCCTGTCCGCGCGCTCCTTCGACCCCGTCTACGACGAGCACGTGTTCGACCTCGCCTTCGTCGGCGGTTCGCGTCCGCACCTCATCCCGCTCGCCGCGACCACGCCCTCGCCCTTCGGGCCGCAGCGGCACGGGCGGCCCTTCGAGGCGCCGGACAAGGACGAGACCCCGGACAGCGAGGGCGCCCCGGCGACCCGGATCGACCTCGACGGGCTCGCCGACCGCATCGTGCCGTTCCCGGTGGAGGCGGCCCGTTACAGCAACCTGCGGGCGGCCAAGGACGGCGTGCTGTGGCTGCGCCATCCCGTGCGCGGAGTTCTCGGCTCCTCCCGGGCCACGCCGGACGACCCCGACCCGAAGACGGAGTTGGAGCGGTACGACCTCGCCCAGCAGCGCATCGAGCACCTCGCCGGGGACGCCGACCACTTCGCCGTCAGTGGCGACGGCAAGCGCGTCCTGCTGTGGACCGACGGCAAGCTGAAGGTCGTACCGAGCGATCGTCGCGCGTCGAACGACGACGAGAGCGACACGAACATCACCGTCGACCTGTCGCGGGTACGCCAGTCCGTCGACCCGGCCGTCGAGTGGCGGCAGATGTACGACGAGAACGGCCGCATCATGCGCGACAACTTCTGGCGCGCGGACATGGGCGGCACCGACTGGGACGGCGTCCTCGCCCGCTACCGGCCCATCCTCGAACGCGTAGCCACCCACGATGACCTGGTCGACCTTCTCTGGGAGGTCCAGGGCGAGTTGGGCACCTCGCACGCCTACGTCACCCCGCGCGGCGGCTACGGCGGCGGTGAACGCCAGGGCCTCCTCGGCGCCGACATCACCCGCCACGAGGACGGCCCCCAGGGCACCCCGCTGTGGCGCGTCGACCGCATCCTCCCCGCCGAGACCTCCGACCCGGACGGCGTCTCCCCGCTGGCCGCACCCGGCGTCGCGGTACGCCCGGGCGACGCGATCGTCGCGGTCGCCGGTCAGCCGGTCGACCCGGTGGCCGGTCCCGGCCCACTGCTCGTCGGTACGGCGGGCAAGCCGGTCGAGCTGACGATCTCGCCCTCGGGCGGCGGCGACCCACGGCACGTGGTCGTCGTACCGGTCTCGGACGAGGAACCGCTGCGCTACCACGCGTGGGTGACGGACCGCCGGGCGTACGTCACCGAGAAGTCCGGCGGTCGACTCGGCTACCTCCACGTCCCCGACATGCAGGCGCCCGGCTGGGCCCAGATCCACCGCGACCTGCGGATCGAGGTCGCGAAGGAGGGCCTGGTCGTCGACGTCCGGGAGAACAGGGGCGGCCACACGTCTCAGTTGGTGGTGGAGAAGCTGGCGCGGAGGATCGTGGGGTGGGATCTCCCGCGCGGTCTACGCCCGTACAGCTACCCGGAGGACGCCCCTCGCGGTCCGGTCGTCGCCGTCGCGAACGAGTTCTCGGGGTCGGACGGGGACATCGTCAACGCGGCGATCAAGGCGCTGGGCATCGGTCCGGTCGTCGGCACGCGGACGTGGGGCGGCGTCATCGGCATCGACAGCCGCTACCGGCTCGTCGACGGGACGCTGGTGACCCAGCCCAAGTACGCGTTCTGGCTTGAGGGTTACGGGTGGGGCGTGGAGAACCACGGCGTCGACCCGGACGTGGAGGTCGTGCAGGCGCCGCAGGATTACGCGGCGGGGCGGGATGTGCAGCTGGACGAGGCGATCCGGTTGGCGCTGGAGTCGTTGGAGGAGCGGCCGGCGAAGAGGGCGCCGGGGTTGCCGGAGTCGTAGGGCGCCTTGGGTTGAGGAGCCGGGTTGGACCCGGAACCGCCCTCTCCGCGTCACGTCGTGGAGAGGGCAGTTCCGGTCTGATGGACCCCGAAGGACAGGGGCCAAGGGCGGCAGTGGCGCCCGCTGATGCAACTGGCCTGGGCGGAGGCTGGCCAGCAGGATGGAGTGGCGGCCCCGGGTGCCACCGATCACGGGTTCGTAAAAGATTGCTGTGGGAGTCGCGTGCCTTCCGTGAAGGATGGCGAAAAGTTGATGTCTGATCAGAGATCTTTTGTCTGATTCTCCTTGATGGTCACATGGTGACCTCATGGGGAAACGTTTGAATTCACGGCCGTCAACGTGTCAAGGGTTCCTTGAAGCAAGAGATTTGAGCTGGACCTGTGGGGGGACTTTGCCTGGTCTGGAGCATCTTGTTCACCTGGAAGACACCTGACACCCTTTCTCTGGCTCCCCACTCGGGGGACGCACCCGCACCCCTGGCCAGTTTGTTGGAGCGCGGTGGCCGCTGTGTTGGCTGCGGAGACGGCGCTGTTGTCGCTGAACACGGGGGCTGCATTCGCGGCAGATTCCGGTGTGACGGAGACGGTGACCACGGTGTCCGATGCCAAGTCGGCCGCCTCGTCGGCGGATTCGGTGGCGTCGGCCATGCTGATGGCACGGACGCAGAACCGGAAGATCGAGGTGCTGTCGGAGCGGACTGCGGATTCGACGACCTGGCTATGGGGGTTCGCCTTTTCGACCCGACGACCGGTCGCTTCCTGAGTCGGGACGCCGTCTATGGCGGAAACGCGAACGGCTACGAATACTGCTCCGGGAATCCTGTCACGTGCCTCGACCTCTCGGGTCTGAGCAAGCACAACTACAACGGGCATCACTGGCACTGGTGGGGCTACGAGATCGACATGACTCATCAGCGGGAGGCCAAGCTGGTCAACCATTTCAATGAGCGTGCGGCCACGACCGCACTCGCGGGTGTGGCGATAGGCGGCGTTGCCTGGTACACGGGGTTCGGAGCCCTGGCTGGCCTCCTCGCGGAAGCTTTCGCGGCCTACTATTGGGTTCTCAGCGCGAAGCTCCAGACGCATCTGGGGAACCATCCGTCCAGGGGCGCGAAGCTCAAGATCAAGTTCGGTTACCCCAGCGTGAGCACAGAATGACGAAATGGACGTGAATCAAATCGTGGACTACGCGGTATTCGCCATAGGGTGCGCGTTCAGCCTGCTCGGAGGCGTGGCCCTTCTCACCGGTCGGTCCCCGTCTCGGCTCAAGGGTGTCGGAAAGCCGCGCTATTTCGGCGTCTGGGCGTTGAGTATCGGAATATTCTGCATTACTCAGCTGCCGGTTCTTCGGAACTGGATTGTCGAGATGGGAGATATCGCCATCATTGCGCGTGTGATGCTGATGGTCATAGCGGCTGTGGCGCTGCTCGCGGGGATCAGACGGAATCGACCGCAGCGATAATCTCTGCGCTGCCGATGATGTCACCCTGAGGTTGTGGGCCCCTCGATCGGGGGGCCCGCAACGCATTCCCGACCAGTACCCGGCGGTAAGTGCGGCACAGTCATCGCGCAGGTCATCTTTCATCTACTGCATGGCCCGCAGCAGTTCCCGAGTGTGGGGTCCTGGCCGTGTGGCTCGGTCACGGTGTCGTCCTGCATCGCGGTCCCGCGCCGTGCCGGCAGTCTATGGGCTCCTGCCCTGCTGTCGGCTTCACGCCAGCGTATCCAGCAGCGTTCAGCACTTCGACGAATACGGCAACGCACTGGACACGGCCACCGACAGCACCTACGGATGGCTCGGCCGATACCAGCGGCCGTCCAACACGCTCAGCGAACTACCGGAAGGAGATTCTCGAGTTGCTGGGTTCCCCCGAGTGGGACCTGAACGACGACGCGTTCGCAGCCGCGGTTACGGGGGCGGGGGCGGGGGAGATCCTGCACGACGGGTTCGACGCCGGACTGCTCCACACCCCGCTGAAACTTGCCGAGGAAGGCCGGGGTGAGTGCAACGACGATCTCATGCAGCGTTTCGCGGTGGAGGCGATCGCCCGCGCGCTGGGCGCCAGCCACGCCGAGTCGATGAGACCGCCCGAGGGAGTCACGCGTTCGGAGTGGTCGCAGGGGCTGCTGCGGGCCGCACGTGAGCGACTGCACGAGGTGGCGCGTCAGCCACGTCAGCCCTGAACCCGCAGACAGCGCGACACGTCCTGATTGTCGAGCAAGGGGTAGTGGGTACTGGATCCTGAGCCGAGTCATGCCTGTAAGGGGTGCCGATACCATGCCGACGTAATGATCGGCGAACCTGAGGAGGCACACGCATGACAGACGACGACTGTCTGTTCTGCAAGATCGTCGCGGGGCACATCCCGGCGACCATCGTCCGGGAGACCGACACCACCGTCGCCTTCCGGGACATCAACCCCCAGGCGCCGACGCACATCCTGGTGATCCCCAAGGTCCACCACCCCGACGCCGCCTCCCTCGCCACCGCCGAACCCGCCATCGCCGCCGACGTGTTGCGCGAGGCCGGTGAGATCGCCGCCGAGGAGAAGCTCGACAGCTACCGCCTCGTCTTCAACACCGGCAGCGGCGTCGGCCAGACCGTCTTCCACGCCCACGCGCACGTCCTCGGCGGACGCGGCATGCAGTGGCCGCCCGGGTAACGGGGTAACGGGACAACTCGCCATGTCCGGACGTGAATTGGTGGTCCTCGGCACCGCCAGCCAGGTACCCACCCGGCACCGCAACCACAACGGCTACCTCCTCCGCTGGGACGGCCAGGGCATCCTCTTCGACCCCGGCGAGGGCACCCAGCGCCAGATGCTGCGCGCCGGGGTCGCCGCCCACGACCTCAACCGGATCTGCGTCACGCACTTCCACGGCGACCACTCCCTCGGCGTCGCCGGCGTCATCCAACGCATCAACCTCGACCGCGTCCCGCACGAGATCACCGCCCACTTCCCCCGATCAGGGCAGAAGTTCTTCGACCGGCTGCGTTACGCCACCGCCTATCGCGAGACCGTCCAGATCGGCCAGGCGCCGCTCGCGGGGGAAGGCGGGGTCCTTGCCACCACCCCCGGTTACCGGCTCGAAGCCCGCAGGCTCTCCCACCCCGTCGAGTCCTATGGCTACCTCCTCGTCGAACCCGACGGGCGCCGTCTGCTGCCCGAACTGCTCGCCGCGCACGGCATCAAGGGGCCCGACGTCGGACGACTCCAGCGCGAGGGCTCCCTCGGGGCCGTCACCCTCGACGAGGTCAGCGAGCTGCGGCGCGGGCAGCGGTTCGCCTTCGTCATGGACACCCGGTTGTGTGAGGGGGTCCACGCACTCGCCTACGACTGCGACATGCTCGTCATCGAGTCGACCTTCCTCGACGAGGATCAGCAACTCGCCGCCGACCACGGGCACTTGACCGCCGGTCAGGCCGGAGCCGTCGCCCGGGACGCCGGCGTACGGCATCTCGTCCTCACCCACTTCAGCCAGCGCTACTCCGACCCCGACGAGTTCGAGCGGCAGGCCCGGGCCGCCGGGTACGAGGGCGAGCTGACCGTCGCCCATGACCTACTGAGGGTGCCGGTTCCGAAACGGCGGTAAAACGGCCGTACGATTCTTTGATGCCCATCCCCAAAGCCGAACTGCACCTCCACATCGAAGGCACCCTCGAACCCGAGCTGGCCTTCGCGCTCGCCGCTCGCAACGGTGTCGTGCTGCCCTACGCCGACACCGAGGAACTGCGCAAGGCGTATCTCTTCGAGGATCTGCAGTCCTTTCTCGACCTGTACTACGAGCTGATGGCCGTCCTGCGCACCGAGCAGGACTTCGCGGACCTCGCCGACGCCTATCTCGCCCGCGCCGCCGCCCAGGGCGTACGGCACGCGGAGATCTTCTTCGACCCGCAGGCCCACATCGCCCGGGGCGTGGACATGGGGACCGTCGTCGAGGGGCTCTGGCGCGCGCTCCGCGACAGCGAGTCGGCGCACGGCGTCTCCACCCGGCTCATCATGTGCTTCCTGCGCGACCAGTCCGCCGCCTCCGCCATGGAGACCCTCGACGCGGCCCGCCCCTACCTCGACCGGATCACCGGCGTCGGGCTCGACTCCGCCGAGGTCGGGCATCCGCCGGTGAAGTTCCGCGAGGTGTACGAGGCCGCCGCCGCCCTCGGGCTGCGACGCGTCGCGCACGCGGGGGAGGAGGGGCCGCCCGCCTACATCACCGAGGCCCTCGACGTCCTCGGCGTCGAGCGCGTCGACCACGGGCTGCGCTGCATGGAGGACCCCGAGCTGGTCGCTCGGCTCGTGCGCGAGCGCGTGCCGCTGACCCTCTGCCCGCTGTCCAACGTACGGCTGCGCGCCGTCGACGTCCTCGCCGAGCATCCGCTGCCCGCGATGCTCGACGCCGGCCTCCTCTGCACCGTCAACTCCGACGACCCCGCCTACTTCGGCGGGTACGTCGGCGACAACTTCGGGGCGGTACGGGAGGCCCTGGGCCTCGGCGAGGAGCGGCTCCGGGAGCTGGCGCGGAACTCGTTCCTCGCGTCGTTCCTCGACGATGACGAGGAGCGGCGGGCCCGGTACCTCGCCGAGGTGGACGCGTACCGGTTCTGACGTCCGTGCCGGTCAGGCCACCGGGCGGTACTGCTCGGTGGCCTTGACCGTGGTGAGCCTCAGCGCGCGGGACGGGGACGGCGTGCGCAGCGCCACGGCCGTCATCGGGACCGCGATCAGCAGCAGGCCGACGGCCAGCACCGCGCCCATCGCCGGGAAGCCCGCGTGCGCCGAAAGCAGACTGCCGGTCAGCGGGCCGCACGCCGTGCCCAGCGAGGACCCCGAGCCGACCAGCACCGCCCAACGGCCGCGCGGATCCAGCGCGGCGGCCAGGCCGATGACGTACGACAGCACGATCGGGTACAGCGTGTTCCAGGCGATCTCGCCGGCCGCGAAGGACGTCAGGTCGGTCGCGGAGGCGCTCAGCACGATGCAGGCCGCGATGACCGCCGTACCGGCGCCGATCGGCAGCGCCCGGCCCAGCCGCGTGCCGAGCGCGCCCGCCCCGACGACCCCGAGCAGCCCCGCCCCGAGCGCCACGGCGAACACCGCGCCGACCGTCGCCTCGGAGAGCCCGGCCTGGGTGAGCCCGATCCGGCCGCTGACACCCCAGAGGGAGTTCTGCGCGAGGGACCAGCAGGCCATCGTGACGGCGAGGACCACTCCCGCGCGCGGGCGGGGGAGCGGGGTGCAGGTCGGCGGCATGGCGGTCGCCTGCAGGTCCCTCGCCGACCGGCCGTTCCGTCCGGGGAGCGCGGCCGTCAGCGGCCATACGGCGACTGCCGTCAGGGCCAGTGCGATCAGCGGGAGGCCGTGGCCCGGGCCGAGGTGCGGGACCGTCAGATAGACGACGCCCGCGAGCGCGGAGACGCCCAGCAGGCCCAGGGTGGTCGTGCGGTGCGGGTCGGGACGGCCGGCGATCCCGGTGGCGGCGACCGTGGTGGCCGTACCGGACCCGAAACCGCCGACCACGGCGCCGACGATCACGGCGTACAGGCTGGTGGTGAGGGCGGCGGCGCCGTACCCGAGGGCCGCGAGGACCAGGCCGGTACGGGCGAGAGCGCGGGGGCCGACCCGGTCGACCCGGGAGGCGAGCAGAAAGCCCGCCGACGCCGAACTCAGCAGCAGCGCACTGCCGATGGCACCGGCCTGCGTGGGACTCAGCGGGAGATACGCGTCCAGTCTGCCGACGGTGGTGGGCAGGAGGTACGGCGCCAGGTACCCGGCCGTGAAGAGGGCGATGAGGGGCCAGGGCATGGTGGAGCGGGGGGAGAACACGGGCGTTCCTGGGCGTGCGAAAGCGAATGTGACGGCTCGGCGGAGCGGGTGTGACGGCTCGACAGGCTGATGTGGCGGCCCGGCGAGCGGGGACGACGGCTCTGCGAGCGGGTGTGGCGGCTCGATGCGGGGTGGGGCGACGACCGTCGACGGACAGGAACGCGCGGGCAATTTGTATCAAGCGGCGGGCGGGGGAGGGGAGCCGGGTGGGTGTGATGTGGGGCACTTCGGTGTTTGGGGTGGGAGAGGCGGGGTATTCGTGTGCGCCCCCGGAGTGGCCGGGGCGGAGTGACGGGCCGCTGTCAGTGGGGTGGTGCAGACTGGCCTGATCCGCACCGTCGTCAGGGAGCGCACCGTGATCGCGTCCACCGCGTCCACCGGAGAGGGATCTTCCGACCGCCAGGCCCAGGTCGACCCCTTGGCCGCCCTGCGCGCGCCCGACGATCCGCCGTGGGACGTGTATCTGACCGGCACCGTCTTCCTCGACATCATCTTCACCGGGCTCGACTCGGCCCCGGTGCGGGGCACGGAGTCCTGGGCGCGCGGCATGGGCTCCAGCCCCGGCGGCGTCGCCAACATGGCCACCGCGCTCGCCCGGCTCGGCCTGAAGACGTCCCTCGCCGCCGCCTTCGGCGACGACCACTACGGCGAGTACTGCTGGGACGCCCTCGAACAGGGCGAGCGCATCGACCTCTCCACGTCACGCACGGTCCCCGGCTGGCACTCCCCGGTCACCGTCTCGATGGCGTACGAGGGCGAGCGCACGATGGTCTCCCACGGCCACGAGCCGCCCCCGGAGGAACCGGCCCCGGAGTGCCCGCCGCACGCCAGAGCCGCCGTCGCCTCCCTCACCCCGGGCGTCCGCGCCCCCTGGATCGCCCAGGCCGCCCACAAGGGCGCCCGGATCTTCGCCGACGTCGGCTGGGACGACACCGGCCGCTGGGACCTCGCGGGCCTCGCCGACCTGGAGCACTGCGAGGCCTTCCTGCCCAACGCCGACGAGGCGATGCGCTACACCCGCACCGACTGCCCCCGCAAGGCCGCCCGCGCCCTCACTGACCACGTACCGCTCGCCGTCGTCACCCTCGGCGCCGACGGCGCGTACGCCGTGGACGGACGCACCGGCGAGACTGCCGAGGTGCCCGCGATCGCCGTCGAGGCCCTCGACCCGACAGGCGCGGGCGACGTCTTCGTCGCGGGCTTCGTCACCGGCACCCTCGCCGACTGGCCGCTCGCCGACCGCCTCGCCTTCGCCGGCCTCACCGCCGCCCTCTCCGTCCAGGACTTCGGCGGCTCGCTCTCCGCCCCCGGCTGGTCCGAGATCGGCGCCTGGTGGCGCGAGATCCAGTCGTACGAGCACCAGGACCCGGAGGCGCTGCGCCGGTACGCCTTCCTGGCGGACCTGGTGCCCCGGACGGCGAGACCACGCCCCTGGCCGCTGCGGCGGGCGGTCCCGACGATCGGCTTCGGCAGATCGGCGTGAGCGCACCGGCGTGAGCGCACCGGGGTGTCACCGGACCGTGAGTCAAAACCCCTTCGGCGTTGTCAGTGCACCGACGTACCCTGGGAGCGGAAGGCTACCCACGTGGTAAGCGAGCCTCATCGAGGAGGTCGTGCAGGCCTACGAGCCGGCCCATGACTCAGACACCCACAGCTCAGCCCCCCGCACGGGGGCAGGCACGAGCGCAGTTCACCGTCCCCGCCACGCACCCCATGGTGTCCCTGCTGGGTTCGGGTGACGCCCTCCTGCGAGTGATCGAGAAGGCCTTCCCGGCGGTCGACATCCATGTCCGGGGCAATGAAGTCAACGCCGTTGGCGAGGCGGTCGAGGTCGCCCTCGTCCAGCGGCTGTTCGACGAGATGATGCTGGTGCTCCGCACCGGACAGCCGATGACGGAGGACGCGGTGGAACGCTCGATCGCCATGCTCAGAGCGAGCGGGAACGGCGAGGCGGACGGCCAGGAGACCCCGGCCGACGTCCTCACCCAGAACATCCTGTCCTCGCGGGGCCGCACGATCCGCCCCAAGACCCTCAACCAGAAGCGCTACGTCGACGCCATCGACAAGCACACCATCGTCTTCGGCATCGGCCCGGCGGGCACCGGCAAGACCTACCTGGCGATGGCGAAGGCGGTCCAGGCCCTCCAGGCCAAGCAGGTCAGCCGCATCATCCTGACCCGCCCGGCGGTGGAGGCGGGCGAGCGCCTCGGCTTCCTCCCGGGCACGCTCTACGACAAGATCGACCCGTATCTGCGCCCGCTGTACGACGCGCTGCACGACATGCTCGACCCGGACTCGATCCCGAAGCTGATGGCTTCGGGGACGATCGAGGTGGCGCCGCTGGCTTATATGCGTGGTCGCACCCTTAATGATGCTTTCATCATCCTGGACGAGGCCCAGAACACCTCCCCCGAGCAGATGAAGATGTTCCTGACCCGCCTCGGCTTCGAGTCGAAGATCGTCATCACGGGTGACGTGACGCAGGTCGACCTGCCGTCCGGGACCAAGTCCGGGCTGCGGCAGGTGCAGGAGATCCTCGAAGGGCTGGACGACGTCCACTTCTCGCGGCTCACCTCCCAGGATGTCGTCCGGCACAAGCTGGTCGGCCGTATCGTCGACGCGTACGAGAAGTACGACAGCGAGAACGGTACGGAGAACGGCACCCACAAGGGCGCCCGGGACAAGCGGAAGTAGACAAACCAGCACCATGTCGATCGACGTCAACAACGAGTCCGGAACCGAGGTCGACGAGCAGGCGATCCTCGACATCGCCCGCTACGCGCTCGCGCGGATGCGCATCCACCCGCTCTCCGAACTCTCGGTGATCGTCGTGGACGCCGACGCCATGGAGCAGTTGCACATCCAGTGGATGGACCTGCCCGGTCCGACCGACGTCATGTCCTTCCCGATGGACGAGCTGCGTCCGCCGTCGAAGGACGACGCCGAGCCGCCGCAGGGGCTGCTCGGTGACATCGTGCTCTGTCCCGAGGTCGCCGAGCGGCAGGGCAAGGAGGCCGAGACGCAGCACTCCATGGACGAGGAGCTCCAACTCCTCACCGTCCACGGCGTGCTGCACCTCCTCGGGTACGACCACGAGGAGGCGGACGAGAAGGCCGAGATGTTCGGCCTCCAGGCCGCCATCGTCGACGGCTGGCGCGGTGAGCGCGGGATGACCGGTCCGTCGCCCGCCCCGACCGTGTCATGAACCCCCAACTCGTCACCGGTGCCATAGCGCTGGTCGTCGTCGCCTGGCTCGCCGCCTGCGCGGAGGCGGGCCTCGCGCGCGTCTCCAGCTTCCGTGCCGAGGAGGCCGTACGGAGCGGTCGGCGCGGCAGTGCCAAGTTGGCCCAGGTCGCCGCCGATCCGACCCGCTATCTCAACGTGGCGCTCCTGGTGCGCGTGGCCTGCGAGATGGCCGCCGCCGCGCTCGTCACGTACGCCTGTCTGCGGGAGTTCGACAAGACCTGGCAGGCCCTCGCCGTCGCCATCGGTGTGATGGTGCTCGTGTCTTATGTCGCCGTCGGGGTCTCGCCGCGGACCATCGGGCGGCAGCATCCGCTCAACACGGCCACCGCGGCTGCGTACGTGCTCCTGCCGCTCGCCCGGATCATGGGGCCGATCCCTTCTCTCCTCATCCTCATCGGTAACGCCCTCACGCCCGGCAAGGGCTTCCGGCGTGGCCCGTTCGCCTCCGAGGCCGAGCTGCGCGCGCTGGTCGACCTCGCCGAGGCCGAGTCCCTCATCGAGGACGACGAGCGCCGCATGGTGCACTCCGTGTTCGAGCTGGGCGACACCCTCGTACGCGAGGTCATGGTCCCGCGGACCGACCTGGTCGTCATCGAGCGGTACAAGACCATCCGGCAGGCCCTCACCCTCGCCCTGCGCTCCGGGTTCTCGCGCATCCCGGTCACCGGGGAGAACGAGGACGACGTCGTCGGGATCGTGTATCTCAAGGACCTGGTCCGCAAGACGCACATCAGCCGGGACGCCGAGAGCGAGCTGGTGTCGACCGCGATGCGGCCCGCCGCCTTCGTGCCCGACACGAAGAACGCCGGTGATCTGCTCCGCGAGATGCAGCGCGACCGCAACCACGTCGCCGTCGTCATCGACGAGTACGGCGGCACGGCCGGGATCGTCACGATCGAGGACATCCTGGAGGAGATCGTCGGCGAGATCACCGACGAGTACGACCGCGAACTCCCGCCCGTGGAGCAGCTGGGCGACGAACGGCACCGCGTCACGGCCCGCCTCGACATCACCGACCTCGGCGAGCTGTACGGGCTTGAGGAGTACGACGACGAGGACGTGGAGACGGTCGGCGGGCTGCTCGCCAAGGCGCTCGGGCGGGTGCCCATCGCCGGTGCCTCGGCCGTTGTCGAACTGCCCGACGGGCGCGGGCTGCGGCTCACCGCGGAGGCCGCCGCCGGCCGTCGGAACAAGATCGTGACCGTGCTCGTCGAGCCCGCCGACCAGGCCGGGGCGCCGGAGGACGAGAAGGACGCGAAAGAGGGGGAGGGCGCGTGACTCCGCAGGAGCTGCGTGACTTCTGTCTGTCCTTCAACTCCGCCGTGGAGGACTTCCCGTTCAGTCCGGAGATCTCCGTCTTCAAGGTGCTGGGCAAGATGTTCGCCCTCTCCTGGATCGACAACCTGCCCCTGAAGGTGAACCTGAAGTGCGGGCCGGAGGACGCGATCCGGCTGCGGGCCGAGCACCCGGGGCTGATCATCCCCGGATATCACATGAACAAACGGCACTGGAACACCGTGACGGTCGACGGGGAGCTGGCCGATCGGCTCGTGCGCGAGCTGATCGAGGACTCGTACGACCTGGTGGTGGCCGGTCTGCCGCGCGCGGAGCGGTTGCGGCTCGACCGGCCCTGAAGCCTGCTCTGCTCCGGTCAGTACGGCAGGATGCGGCCCGAGGGGGTCCTGCGGTCGATGGGGAGGTCGCGGGGGGAAGGAGCGCTGGGCCGACGGGTGACGCGGATGCGGGTCTGGCGGTTCATTAACGCCTCCTCATGGCTCGCGGTTCCTGGGTCATGCCCTGATCGCCCGTGCCTGATACCTGTTCTTGTGTGACTTCCTTGTTGCATGAGCCCCCGGGACGGGACAAACCCCTAAGTATGCTCGTGGCATGACCGACAGCAACGCGCCCGGCCTCGACCCCGAGGACCGCAAGATCGTCACCCTCGCCCGCTCCGCCCGCGCCCGCAACGGCGTCCCCGAGGGGGCGGCCGTACGGGACGAGACCGGGCGTACGTATGTCGCGGGCACCGTCGCCCTCGACTCGCTGCGGCTGAGCGCGCTGCGGACCGCGGTGGCGATGGCGGTGGCGTCCGGGGCGCGGTCCCTGGAGGCGGCGGCGGTCGTGACGGACGCGGACGGTGTCCCGGCCGAGGACCTGGCGGCCGTACGGGACCTGGGCGGCCCGGCGACCCCCGTGCACGTGGCCGCGCCGGACGGAGTGGTGCGCTCGACGGTGGCCGCCGGCTGAGGCGAGCCGGGTGAAGTGAGCCGGGTGAAGTGAGCCGGGGTGGCCGAAAGAGGGTAGGTCTTCGGCCACTTTCGCTGTCCCGATGGAAGAACACGCAGAGCATCTCTTGCAATCGCGAGCAACCCACGCATCAATGGAACCCGTTCTTCCGACGGACCGTCAGATTCCACCGCGCGGCGCCCCGCACCCGCCCCGCGGCGACCGCACCCGCCCGTCGACCCCCCACATCGCAATTCCCCACATGGCAATTCCCGTACCAGGGAAGGGAATCCGATCGATGATCAGCAAGTCAGCACGCCCGTCTGCCCGCAGACGGTTCGGAATCGGTGCGGTACTGGTGGCGGGCTCGGTCGCCACCACCGGACTGGCGTTCGCGCCGGTCGCCGCGGCAGTAGCCCCCACCTCCGCGACGGTCACCTACAGTTGCGGTCTGTTCGGCGGCGGAGCGACCGTGCTCACCGCCACTCAGGACGGCACCTCGGCCACCATCACGGTCAGTTCGAGCATCACCGCGCCGCTCCCCCTCGCGGCCGACTCGATCGCCTCGACGCTGACCCTGGCGAACGCGAGCGGCGGGACCACCGCCTTCACCGGCACCAAGAACCCGGCCACGGCCACCGGTGCCACGGTCACCGTCGGCCCGCTGACCGGCACCGTCGCCTCCGGCGACAGCCTGGAAGCGGGCGGCGGCACTCTCAAGCTGGTGCTCTTCGGCATCACCGTGAACTGCACCCCGACCGGTAACCAGTCACCGGGACCGTTCGTCTACGAGTGACGGTCCGCCTCCCCGCACCGTTCCACCCGGCGGCCGGCGTCCTCCGCTTCGCGGCGGACGCCGGCCGTTCCCGACCGGGAACACACGGGCGCCCGACAGCGAACTGATTGGCCGTCACAGCGAACTGATGGACCGTCAGTTCACTTTCCACCGTTCGCCGTTATTTGGCGAGATTGCATTGACTTCTCGCTCAACCTGCTCATCAATGGCCCCCTGTCGGCGCAGACGAGCCGCTGCGCCCGCATCCCTCAGAGGGGGCAACCATGGCCAACATGGCAACCATGGGCACGACCGGCCGAAGACGACGCTGGGCCGCGCTGCTCGGGGCGACCGCACTCGCGGTCACCACGGGCGGTGCGCTGGCCGTCCCGGCCGGCGCGCTCAGCACGGCGTCCGCCGCCGTGGACTACGGCACGCACTGTGTGCCGCCGCCGATCGCGGGCATCCCGCCGATCGACGGCACCACCACCGGACAGATCACGGTGGACAACACCGCGCCCAAGGTCGGCGACACCGTCACCGTGACGTACACGGTGGTCAAGCCGGCCGCGAGCAACCCGACCGACCTGGCGCTGCCCGCCGACATCATGACGCCCACCGGAAAGGTCACCCTGGGCGGGGCACAGACCGGGGACATCACCGTCGCGGGGCCCAAGAAGAACGACCCCGTGCCCGGCAAGGGCGCGTTCCCGCCGTTCTCGATGACCGGCACCTTCACCGTCACCTCGCCCGGCGCGATCACCCTCTCGCCCGGCGACTACAACATCCACACCAGCTACATCCTTGAGCTGGACACCCCGTGCACACTCCTGACCCCGCCGGCGCCCGTCTCCGAGACGATCACGGCGACGGACGGGACCCAGACCAACACCCGTGCCATCACGCTGGGTTCGGCCTCCGGAGCACCCGGGGCCGGGGTCACCGTGAACGGCGCCAACTTCACCCCCGGCGCCACGGTCACCCTCGCGGGACGGTCCGGGGCCACCCAGACCGCCGACTCCGCGACGGTGACCGCCGACTCCGCGGGCGCCTTCAGCGGCACCCTCGCCGTCAACGACAAGACGACGACCGGGGTCGTGGCGTACGAGGGCAGTGCGTGGAGCGACACCAAGGGCTCCCCGCCCGCCGCCTACGTCGTCATCGACGACACGCCCATCCCCGACGGCAGCCAGAAGCTCACGACCACCGTCAAGGCGGGCACGCTGTCCATGACCCAGGCCGGGGACGCCGTCCAGCTGTCGGCGGTCGACTTCGGCAGCGGCGGGGCCTCCACCGGGGCTCTGCAGACGGTGACCGTCAAGGACTTCCGCGGCGGCCCCGCGGGCTGGTCTCTGACGGGCAAGGTCACCGACTTCACCGGTCCCGGCGCCAAGATCGAGGCGGGCAAGCTGAGTTGGACCCCGGCCTGCGCCACCAAGGCAGGCAGCCCCAGCACCTGCAAGGCCGGTTCCGCCGGTGCCGTGGGGACTTCGGGAGCCACCCTGGCCTCCGCACCCGACGGCACGCTCACCGGCGGTGAGTTCACCGTCGACGCCGGACTGTCGCTGAACGTACCGGCGTTCACCCCGCCGGGCACGTACTCGGGCGTACTCACTCTCACGCTCACCTGAACAACGTTCGCCTGAACGGCTGTTCGTCATCCGGTGGCCGGGCGCGCACCCGCCCGACCGTCCGGCCGTCCCGTCCGCGGGGGTCCGCACCCATGTCGCAAACGATGAGCCGTAGACCGTACGCCTTCCTCACCACCCTCGCACTCCTCCTGATGGCGGTGCTCGGCGCGTCACTCCTGACGCCCGTGCCCGCCCGCGCCGCCGACAACGGCAGCTGGTCGGTGTTCCCGACCGCCTCCGCGGTGGCGCAGCGCCCGTACTTCTACCTCTCCGCCGATCCCGGCACGGCAGTCGAGGACAAGGTCACCGTCGCCAACAAGACGGACCAGCCGCTCACCTTCCGGCTGTACGCCGCCGACGCCTACAACACCGCCCGCGACGGCGGGTTCGCGGTCCGCACCCTCGACGAGAAGCAGCGCGGGGTCGGCGCGTGGGCGCGGCCCGCGAAGTCCCGGGTCACCGTGCCGCCGCGCAAGTCGGTCACCGTACCCTTCACCCTCCGGGTCCCCGAAGGGGCCGAACCCGGCGACCACGTGGGCGCGTTGGTCGCCCTCGACGAACGGATCGCCGCGGGCGACGGCTCACTGGCCCTCGGGGTGCGGCGGGCGGTCGGCGCGCGGATCTACCTCCGGGTGAGCGGCCCGGCCGTCTCCGCCATCGCAGTCGAGAACGTCCGCATCACCCACGACCAGCCCCTCGTCCCGGGCCTCGGCGACAGCAGCGCGACGATCTCGTACACCCTCCACAACACCGGCAACGTCACCCTCGACCCCCGGGTGGAACTGCGCGCACAGGGCCTGTTCGGCCGTACGCTGCTGTCCCGCGACCTCACCGGCCTCCCCTCCGAACTGCTGCCGGGCCAACGGGTCAGCCTCACCGAGCCCTGGCACGGCGCCCCCCAACTCGACTGGGGCGACGTCACGTTGACGGCAACGGCCAAGGACACCCGGGAATCGGCGAGCGTGTCCTTCTTCGCCCTGCCGTGGCTGATGGCGGTGCTGCTGGGAGTGTTCGCCGCGGTGGGGACGGCACTCCTGATCAGGGCCCGCAGAAACGCGCCCCGAAAGGGGAGCGCCCCAAAGGGGCGCGGGGCGGTGTCCATAGGCGGCTCCGCCGCGGGGCGCGACCAGCCACAACGGCGCGAGAGCGAACCAATGACATCCAGTGGCACGTCCGGTTGAGCGCCAGGCTCAGAACGACGCGCGCTTCAGAGCGCGTCGGGCCCACGCTCACCCGTCCGCACCCGCACCACCGTGTCGACCGGCAGCGACCACACCTTGCCGTCGCCGATCTTGCCGGTGCGGGCCGCCCTGACGATCGCCTCGATCGCGGCCTCGGCCTCCCCGTCGTCCACGACGACCTCGATACGGACCTTGGGGACGAGGTCGACCTGGTACTCGGCGCCGCGGTACACCTCGGTGTGCCCGCGCTGACGGCCGTACCCACTGGCCTCGGTGACGGTCAGGCCGTGCACCCCGAGTTCCTGGAGCGCGGTCTTGACCTCGTCGAGGCGGTACGGCTTGACGATCGCGGTGATGAGCTTCATTCCTGGCTCTTGACCTTCTGCGCGGAGGGACGCTGTGCGGGAGGGGAAACGGCGGACGGGACCGGGGCTCCGTGGCCCGGGACGCCGTGATCGTATGCCCGTCCCGGCGTGTGCCGTAAGGCCGAGGCCGGGTGTGTTCCCGGGGCGTCCGGGGCCCGGTCGGGGGCTCGGCGTACGGCGGGTGTCCGTGGATCAGGGACAATGGGCCACATGAGCGTTCGTACCCCGTCATCCGAGCCGTCCGAGCCGTCCGTGCCGTCGAAGGCATCGGCCGCGCACCGCGCCGGCTTCGCCTGCTTCGTGGGCCGCCCGAATGCGGGCAAGTCCACCCTTACGAACGCTCTGGTCGGCCAGAAGGTGGCGATCACCGCCGACCAGCCGCAGACGACCCGGCACACGGTACGGGGGATCGTGCACCGCCCGGACGCGCAGCTGATCCTGGTGGACACCCCCGGCCTGCACAAGCCGCGCACGCTGCTGGGCGAACGCCTGAACGACGTGGTCCGCACGACCTGGGCCGAGGTCGACGTCATCGGTTTCTGCCTCCCGGCGAACGAGAAGCTCGGCCCCGGTGACCGTTTCATCGCGAAGGAACTGGCGGCGATCAAGAAGACGCCGAAGATCGCGATCGTGACGAAGACCGACCTGGTCGAGGGCAAGGCGCTGGCCGAGCAGCTCATCGCGATCGACCAGCTCGGGCGCGAGCTGGGCTTCGAGTGGGCGGAGATCGTGCCGGTGTCGGCGGTCGCCGACAAGCAGGTGGACCTGCTGGCCGACCTGCTTGTCCCGCTCCTCCCCGAGGGCCCGGCGCTCTACCCGGAGGGCGACCTCACGGACGAGCCCGAGCAGGTCATGATCGCGGAGCTGATCCGCGAGGCGGCCCTGGAGGGCGTACGCGACGAGCTGCCCCACTCGATCGCGGTCGTGGTCGAGGAGATGATCCCGCGCGAGGACCGCCCGGCGGACAAGCCCCTCCTCGACATCCACGCGTTCGTCTACATCGAGCGGCCCAGCCAGAAGGGCATCATCATCGGCCCGAAGGGGCAGCGGCTGAAGCAGGTCGGCATCAAGAGCAGGAAGCAGATCGAGGCGTTGCTCGGTACGCCGGTCTTCCTGGACCTGCATGTGAAGGTGGCGAAGGACTGGCAGCGGGACCCGAGGCAGCTGCGCAAGCTGGGCTTCTGAGCGGGCGTACGGCCCGCTGTCACAAACAGGGAGGCAGCCCTGTCCTTACTCCGGACAGTCCCTGTTTGGAGGAACGAACACATGACCACCGAGCACACGCACCTGCCCCCGGGCATCGAGATCATCACGACGCTGCCGGCGGCTGCCGCCCTGATCCCGGCGGGCGCCGAGGCGAGATCGGTCCGCATCACCCTGGCCCCGGGCGACCCCGGCGCACCACCTCACGGACGCGGAGTCCCAGCTGGTGGTGACGATGTTCGCGCCGCCCGGAGTTTGAGGACTTTCCTACCCACCCACCCGCCCGTTTACGGCATCTGTTCAGCACAGGTCCGGGTACCTCAACCTGCCCGGCGTTCGAGCACTTGAGGGCGTGCGCGTCCAGGTCTATTTTTCCCGCCCACCCGCCCGTTTACTGCCTCCTACCAGCCCGGGTCGGGGCCTCTCAGCCCGTCCGGCGTTTGAGGACGAGCGCGTTCAGCGCGATTGCGGGGGGTCTGGGGGCGCAGCCCCCAGAAGGATGGGAACGGGTAGGGGCGGCGGGGGCGAGGAAACCCCTGCAGTCACCCCCGCCACCCCCACCACCCCCAACAACCGCAGCCGCTCGTACGACCCCGTCCCCGGCCGGGCCGAGTGGACGATGAGCATGTGGTGGTCGTTCTGGTTCGTCAGGACCTCGCAGTCCAGTTCCAGGAGCCCGACCACCGGGTGCAGGAACCGCTTCGTCGCGCGGCGGCGCACCGCGACCTCATGGGCCGTCCACAGGGACGCGAACTCCTCGCTGGCGGACCGCAGTTCGGCCACCAGCGCCGCCGGTTCCGGGTCGTCGGGGCGGGCTGCCGTCACCGCCCGCAGGTTCGCCACGTGGGCGCGCGCGTGGTCGGGCACGTCCTCCGGGGGACAGATCTTCCGGGCCGCCGGGTCGAGGAAGAAGCGCCGGACCAGGTTGCGCTCGCGCGGTGGGCGGGCGGCGGCGTCGCCGGCCAGGGCGCTCGACATCGCGTTCTGGGCCAGAATCTCGCCGCAGTCGCTCACCACCATCGCCGGGGTGTCGTGCAGCCGGTCCAGGACCAGCAGCAGACCGGGGCTCACATGCCGGGAGGGGCTGCCGCGACGCGGCGGTTCCTCGCCCGCCAGGTGGAACAGGTGGTCCCGTTCGTCCTCCGTCAGGCGCAGTGAGCGGGCCAGTGCCGTCAGCATCTGGCGGGACGGGTGCGGGCCCCTGGCCTGTTCCAGGCGGGTGTAGTAGTCCACCGACATCCCCGTCAGCTGGGCCACCTCCTCGCGCCGCAGCCCCGGCGTACGGCGGCGCGCGCCCGCCACCAGGCCCACGTCGGACGGGCCGAGCCGGGCCCGGCCGCGGCGCAGGAAGTCGGCGAGTTCGGGACGGTTCACGTTCACCCCTCCAGGGTGCCGCCGTCCGCCCGGCTTATCCAGGGACCGCCGGTCCCCCGATCGACGGGTCTCTCCCGCACCCGGCGACCGCACCCGAGGGTGATGGCACCGAGCGACACCGGACCACCCGAGGAGAAGATCATGCTGACACTGGTGACAGGCACGACAGGACAGGTCGGCCGGCGCTTCCTGCCCAGGCTGCTCGCACAGAACCGCCCGGGGGAGCGGACCCGGATCCTGGTGCGCGACCAGGCCCGCGCCGAACCGTTCGCCGAGCTGGGCGCCGAGGTCGTCCTCGGGGACCTGCGGGACGCGGAGGCGCTCGGCAAGGCGGTCGCCGGAGTGGACGCGGTCGTGAACGTCGCCGCCTCCTTCCGCGGGGTCCCGGACGAGGACGCGTGGGCCGTCAACCGCGACGCGGCGGTGGAGCTGGGCCGGGCGGCGCTGGCGGCGGGCGTACGACGCTTCGTGCAGGTCAGCACGGGGCTGGTGTACGGCACCGGCCGGGGCCGCCCGCTGGTCGAGGAGGACGAGAGCCGGCCCGGCGGCGTGATGTGGGGCGCGTACACCGAGTCGAAGGCGGCGGCCGAACGCGAACTGCTCGCCCTGGGCGGCGAGGGCCAGGGCATGGACGTACGCGTCGCCCGTCTCCCCTTCGTCTACGGCGAGGGCGACCCGCACCTCGCCCAGTCCCTGATGTGGGCCGCGAACTGGGCGCCGGCCCAGCGGCTCCAGATGGCCCACCACGCGGACGTCGCCCAGGGCCTGCTGCGCCTCCTGCACGCGCCCGGAGTCGCGGGCCGCATGTACAACATCGCCGACGACGCCCCCGTCACGGCGCTCGAACTGCACCGCCTCAACGGGGTCGAGATGCCCGCCGAGGCCCACGACCGCACCGACCCCGACCCGTGGTTCGGGATCATGTCCACCGAACGGGTCCGCCGGGACCTGGGCTTCCGCCCGCTCCACCCCACGGTCTGGTCGGCCCGGGCCGCCGGAGCCCTGTGAGCGGGCCGCCCGGGCGACCCCTCTGATCAGTCCCGTCAGTTCCGTCAGTCCCGTCCGATCAGTCGACCCCCCTGATCCGCCGCACCAGCAACGCCCCCGCCAACCCGATCACCGCCGCCACCAGATACAGCATCCGGTAGCCGCCCAGGTAGGTGACGATCGGCGCGGCGAGGGCGGGTGCCGCGACCTGGGGCAGGGCGTTGGCCACGTTGATGACGCCCAGGTCCTTGCCCCGGTCCCCCGCCTTCGGCAGTACGTCCGTCATCAGGGCGAAGTCGACCGACGTGAACACCCCGAAGCCGATCCCGAGGAGCGCCGCCGCGACGATCGCCCCGGGCCAGGTCTGCCACCCGGCCAGCAGCGCCGTCGCCGCCGCCATCAGTACGCCCGACCAGATCACGAACGGTTTGCGCCGCCCCACCCGGTCCGACCAGGCCCCGCCGACGACGACCGTGGCGAGCAGCGTCACGCCGTTCACGGCGGTCAGGATCAGGACACCGCCCTCGGGGTCGGAGTAGTCCAGGCGGTCGCGCAGGTAGTAGAGCAGGTACAGCAGCACCAGCGCGTTGCTGAGATTGATCAGGAACCTGGTCAGCCAGGCCCACCCGAGGTCCGGATAGCGGCGCGGGCTCAGCCAGAACCCGGCGAGGAAGCTCCGCCACGACCACACCGGCCGGTCCGTGACCTCCAGTCGCAGATCCCGGTGCCGCAGCACGTACGGCAGCACACCCAGCAGCGTGAACGCCGCGCACGCCGCGTACCCGGCGCCCACACCTCCGGCCGCCGTCGCCAGCCCCGTACCGCCGACCACCCCCAGGATCTGCGCCGCGCCCAACCAGCCGCCCACGGCGCCGCGTTGGAGCCGTGGTACCCGGTCGGGCACGGCGGCCGTGATGGCGGCGAAGGCCGCGTTCAGCGTCAGCTGGACCAGGCACCATCCCGCCACCATCGTCCACAGCCCACCGGCCCCCGCGAGCAGCAGCAACGACACCGCCCCGCCCGCCGCCCCGGCCACGATCCACGGCGTACGGCGCCCCCACCGCGACGTCGTACGGTCCGACAGCGCGCCGAAGACCGGGTTCGCCGCCAGCGACACCAGGGCACCGGCCCCCGCCACCCATGCCAGCAGGGTCTCCTTCGACATTCCGGTGCCGGGCGCGAAGTCCTCGGCCTGGGAAGCGAGCAGGATCTGCAGCGGCCCGAACCACCCCACCCAGATAGCCCCGTTGGCGAGCGAGAGCGAGGCGGTCCACCCCCGCCCGACCCGCTCGACGGGCTCGGCGAGGGCGTGCGGGGAATCCGAAGAGCCCAGTGCGCCCGGGGAGTTCGGGGAATCCGGGGAGCCCGTCGAAGGGGAGGTCTCAGTCATCTCTGCGCTCGCAGCAGGTCCCGGAACCAGGCGTAGGACGCCTTGGGCGTCCGGGTGAGGGTCTCAGGGTTGTCGAAGTCCACGTGCACCAGCCCGAACCGCCGCGCATACCCCTCCGCCCACTCGAAGTTGTCCAGCAGCGACCACACGAAGTAGCCGCGTACGTCCACGCCCGCCTCCACCGCCCGGTGCAGCGCCCGGACATGGCCGTCCAGGTAGGCGATCCGCTCCTGGTCGTCGAGGCCCTCGTACGAGCAGCCGTTCTCGGTGATGACGACGGGCGGCAGCCGGTCGCCGTAACGGTCCCGGAAGGTGGTGAGCAGCTCCGTCAGACCCTCCGGTACGACGGGCCAGCCGAAGTCCGTCACCGGGACGCCCTCGATCTCCTGGACGGAGAAGGGGAGTTCGGCCGGGATCGTCAGTCCGCCGAACTCGATGTCGGCGCCCTGCGGCGCTCCCACCTTGGTCGGCGAGTAGTAGTTGACGCCGTAGAAGTCGAGCGGCTCCCCGATGATCTTGAGGTCCGACTCCACGTCACCAGGCATCAACTCGCCCAGGCCGTCCGGGTATTCGCCCAGCAGGATCGGGTCGGCGAACAGCCGGTTGAGGAGCAGGTCGTAGAACCCGGCCGCCTCCAGGTCCGCCGGTTCCTGTGTCGCCGGCCAGGTCGGACCGTGCGAGTTGGCGATCCCGATGTCCGTGGCACCGGCGGCGCGCAGGGCCCGTACCGCCAGGCCGTGGCCCAGGAGTTGGTGGTGGGCGGCGGGCAGGGCGTCGAACATCAGCTGCTTGCCCGGTGCGTGGGCGCCCAACGCGTGGCCGAACAGGGTGTGTTCGGCGGGCTCGTTGATCGTGATCCACTTCTTCACGCGGTCACCGAGGCGGTCCGCGACGACCGTGACGTACTCCGCGAAACGCGCGGCGGTGTCCCGCTCCAGCCAGCCGCCCTCCTCCTGAAAAGCGACCGGCAGATCCCAGTGGAAGAGGGTCGGGACGGGCCGTACGCCCGCCGCGAGCAGCTCGTCCACCAGCCGGTCGTAGAAGTCCAGGCCGCCGGGGGAGATCACCCGCGGCCAGGAGATCGAGAAGCGGTACGCGTCCACGCCGAGGCCGGCCAGCAGGGCCACGTCCTCGGGGTAGCGGTGGAAGTGGTCGCAGGCCACCGCCGCCGTGGAGCCGTCCTTCACGCGCCCGGGCTCGGCGGTGAAGGCGTCCCACACGGAGGCCTCGCGCTGGTCCACGGCCCCCTCGATCTGGTGCGCCGAGGTGGACACTCCCCACAGGAAGCCGGCCGGGAACTGGGGTATCGGGTTGGTCGCCATGCGCCGGATCATGGGTACCGGGGGTAAGGGGTGTCAACGGCCAAGAGTGAACAAGCGGTTTCACGCCATCCGACAGTGGCCCCGACACCCGTTACGCCCCTTACGCCCCCTCCTTCAACACCCTTGAGATCAGCTTGCGTTGCTCCTCGGTGAGCCGGGGGTCGGCGCAGTACACCGTCTTCCCGTCCACCGTGAGTTCGTAGCTGAAGCCGTCCGGCACCCCGGTCGGGCGGGCGCCCCGGCCGGCGGAGACCGCCCGCTCGGCCAGGGCGTGCCACTCGTGGGCGTCGGGGCGACCCGAGGTGTCCACCTGGGCACGCCGCTCGATGCCCGCGAACCCGCCTGTGCGTCGTACCTGAATACGCATGGCTCATTCCTAGTACGAAAGCGCCCGTGAGGCCTACCGGGTCGGGACCCCGACCTGCTCCCACGCCTTCAGTACGGCCTGGAGTTCCTCGCCGTCGTTGAAGCGGTCCCTGGCCGCCGCCACCGTCAGCCTGGCGAAGTCCGCGAAACTGGCCTGCGCGTACAGCTCGCCGCCGGTCAGCACGTCGTACCAGATCTGCCCGGCCTTCTCCCAGGCGCTGCCGCCGAGGGTGGTGGCCGCGAGGTAGAAGGCGTGGTTGGGGATGCCGCTGTTGATGTGGACGCCGCCGTTGTCGCGCCCGGTGCGGACATAGTCGTCCATCGTCGCGGGCTGCGGGTCCTTGCCGAGCACGTCGTCGTCGTACGCCGTGCCCGGGGCCTTCATCGAGCGCAGGGCGACGCCGGTGACGCGCGGAGCGAGCAGGCCCGCGCCGATCAGCCAGTCGGCCTGGTCGGCGGACTGGCCGAGGGAGTACTGCTTGATGAGCGAGCCGAAGACGTCCGACATGGACTCGTTGAGCGCGCCCGGCTGGCCGAAGTAGGTGAGGTTCGCGGTGTACTGCGTGACGCCGTGGGTCAGCTCGTGGCCGATGACGTCGATCGGGAGGGTGAAGTCGAGGAAGATCTCGCCGTCGCCGTCGCCGAACACCATCTGCTCGCCGTTCCAGAAGGCGTTGCCGTAGTCCTCGTCGAAGTGGACGGTCGCGTCCAGCGGCAGGCCCTCGCCGTTGATCGAGTTGCGGCCGTACACCTTCAGGAAGAGGTCGAAGGTGGCGCCGAGACCGGCGTAGGCGCGGTTCACGGTGGCGTCCTGGCCCGGGTCGGAGCCCTCGGAGCGGACGAGCGTGCCGGGCAGGCTCTGGCGGTGCTCGGCGTCGTAGATGGACCGCAGCGGTTTCTCGTCGGCCAGGGACGCGGCGACGGCGGGTGCGCCGAGGACGGTGGTCAGCCGGCGGTGGGTGCGCTGGTACGCGTCGTGCTCCAGGGTGCGGCGGGCGGGACCGGCGAGCACCGGGTCGTCGGCCTGGGCCACCTTGTCGAGGACGTGCGGCGGGATGATCGTGCAGAAGACGGGCTCAAAGCCCCCGTTGGTCGTCATGCCCGGCACCTTTGCACCGAGTCATACGGCTGTCACTACCCGCAACCATGATTGGTGAAATACCGGGATAAGGAGCCCATCGTTCAGCGACAGAGTGGTATGGCACACCTTTTTACCCCTTTTGTTCACCGGCTCCCGCATACTGGCAGTCCCGCATAGTGATACAGGCCCGCGCCCCCGGCGCGGCTCGGCTACAGTGCGGAGCACCATGCGTATCGGGCTGCTCCTCCTTAGCTGCCGCGGCGAGGGCCTGTAAGTCGAGGCCGACCCCCTCCCCGCGGAGTCTGGCGTTGCGCCGTCGGCCGTCCTTCAGGACACCACGAGGAGCCCACGCATCATGGCAACCAGCCACAGCCGCGCCAATCGCCAGCAGCCCAGTTCCATGCCGGTCCACAAGTACGGCGCGTACGAGCAGGTCGACATCCCCGACCGCACCTGGCCGGACAACCGGATCACCGTCGCCCCCCGCTGGCTCTCCACCGACCTGCGCGACGGCAACCAGTCCCTGATCGACCCGATGTCGCCCGAGCGCAAGCGCCGGATGTTCGACCAGCTGGTCAAGATGGGCTACAAGGAGATCGAGGTCGGCTTCCCGGCCTCGGGACAGACCGACTTCGACTTCGTGCGCTCCATCATCGAGGAGCCGGGGGTCATCCCCGACGACGTCACCATCTCCGTACTGACCCAGGCCCGCGAGGACCTGATCGAGCGGACCGTGGAGTCCCTGAAGGGCGCCAAGCGCGCCAACGTGCATCTGTACAACGCGACGGCGCCCGTCTTCCGCCGGGTCGTCTTCCGCGGCTCCAAGGACCAGATCAAGCAGATCGCCGTCGACGGCACGCGGCTGGTCATGGAGTACGCCGAGAAACTGCTGGGCCCGGAGACCGAGTTCGGGTACCAGTACTCGCCCGAGATCTTCACGGACACCGAGCTGGACTTCGCCCTGGAGGTCTGCGAGGCGGTCATGGACGTCTGGCAGCCCGCCCCGGGCCGCGAGATCATCCTCAACCTGCCCGCCACGGTGGAGCGTTCGACCCCGTCGACGCACGCGGACCGCTTCGAGTGGATGGGCCGCAACCTGACCCGCCGTGAGCACGTCGTCCTGTCCATCCACCCGCACAACGACCGCGGTACGGCCGTCGCCGCCGCCGAACTGGCCCTGATGGCGGGCGCCGACCGCGTCGAGGGCTGTCTGTTCGGCCAGGGCGAGCGCACCGGCAACGTCGACCTGGTCACCCTGGGCATGAACCTGTTCTCGCAGGGCGTCGACCCGCAGATCGACTTCTCCGACATCGACGAGATCCGCCGGGTCTGGGAGTACTGCAACCAGATGGAGGTCCACCCGCGCCACCCGTACGTGGGCGACCTGGTCTACACGTCCTTCTCCGGCTCCCACCAGGACGCCATCAAGAAGGGCTTCGACGCGATGGAGGCCGACGCCGCAGCCAAGGGCGTCACGGTCGACGACATCGAGTGGGCGGTCCCGTATCTGCCGATCGACCCGAAGGACGTCGGCCGCTCCTACGAGGCCGTCATCCGGGTCAACTCGCAGTCGGGCAAGGGCGGAATCGCGTACGTCCTGAAGAACGACCACAAGCTGGACCTGCCGCGCCGGATGCAGATCGAGTTCTCGAAGATCATCCAGGCGAAGACCGACGCCGAGGGCGGCGAGGTCACCGGGAAGGACATCTGGGCCGTCTTCCAGGACGAGTACCTGCCCAACCCCCAGAACCCCTGGGGCCGCATCCAGGTCAGCACCGGCCAGTCGACCACCGACAAGGACGGCGTGGACACCCTCACCGTCGAGGCCGAGGTGGACGGCGTCGAGACCACCCTGGTGGGCACGGGCAACGGCCCGATCTCGGCGTTCTTCCACGCGCTGCAGGGCCTGGACATCGACGCGCGGCTGCTGGACTACACCGAGCACACGATGAGCGAGGGCGCCTCCGCGCAGGCCGCCTCCTACATCGAGGTCGCCATCGGCGACAAGGTCCTGTGGGGCATCGGCATCGACGCCAACACGACCCGCGCCTCCCTGAAGGCGGTCGTCTCCGCCGTCAACCGCGCGGGCCGCTGACTCACCTGACCGGTTGGTTTACCGCCCCGTCCGCCCTTCGTGGCGGGCGGGGCGGCCGTCGTTTACCGGCCAAACCGGGGGCGGGCCCTGGGCAGGTCCGGTCCTGGGTACTGACTCCGCATCAACAATGTGGCTAACATCACGCCAGCGCGGCAGTGTTGCCGGTGGGGGTACCTCCCGCGCCCGCAACAGGCAGTGGGGGGTAGCTACCGGAGGTGCGACGTGCTCCCAGGACAGGGACGAGGCAGTCGAGACGGTCGTGGCGTACGCGTCGTGCGCAAGGGCCGGACAGCACGCGTCCTGGGCTCCCGCACGGTCTGGACCGGCGTCGGCGACGGCGAGTTCTTCTGCCCCGGCTGCGGCGGGGACCGCAACTACCAGCGCCTGACCGGCCGTCGCCGCTTCACCCTGCTCGGCGTACCGATCCTGCCGCGCGGCGAGACCGGCCCGGTCGTCGAATGCGCGGCCTGCCAGCGCCACTTCGGCACGGACGTTCTCGACCACCCCACCACGACCCGTTTCTCCGCGATGCTCCGCGACGCCGTCCACACGGTCGCCCTCGCGGTCCTCGCCGCCGGCGGCACGCACGCCAGGCACGCCCTGGAGACGGCGGTGACGGGCGTCCGCGCGGCCGGCTTCGACGACTGTACGGAGGACCAGCTGGCGGCCCTGGTGGAGGCCCTGGCCGCCGACACGGGCCGTCTCTTCGGCCCGCCGTGCGGCCCCGGCCTCGCCATAGAACTCCACGAGGCGCTGGACCCCCTGGCCCCGCACCTGGCCGCCCCCGGCCGCGAATCGATCCTGCTCCAGGGCGCCCGCATCGCCCTGGCCGACGGCCCCTACACCCCGGCCGAACGTGACGTGCTGGCCACGGTGGGGGCGGCGCTGACGATCTGCGGGGACGATGTGACACGGCTGCTGGCGGCGGCGCGTACGCCTTCCTGAGGGGCTGTAGGGGCTGTAGGGGCTGTAGGGGCTGACGTCAGCGCCTGCGGCTGCGGCCGGACCAGCCGCTCCCGACGCCCGCGACGTGCAGGGCCAGGACCAGCAGGCCGAGCAGCATGACGTTGGTCGAGGTGAAGACGTCGTTCGTCGACATCTCGGCGGCGTTGATCAGGAACGCGATGAAGAAAAGGACTGCGGCGCCTATGGCAAGCATGGAATTCGTTCCTCTCGAAGGGTGAACTCCGGGTGCCCCGCCTGCCCGTGCCTACTCCCCGGGGAGTAACACCGCCTCCGGGTCACCCCTGGTAGTACTCCCGAACTCGCCCTCCCGCGCGACGAATCGGCCCCCGGGCGACGGAATTCTGGTGAACGTCATCAAGAAGTGGCGTCAGCCAGAAGTCCGGACGAGGGGAGGGCCTCGACATGGGGGCCAAAGGGTCCATGGGGGCCGCAAGGACAGTGAAGGGTGCCGCCCGGCGCCGACGAGCCGTGCCCTGGCTCGTGCTCGGGCTGTGGGTCGGGGTGCTCGCGATCGTGGGGCCGTTCGCGGCGAAGCTCTCCGAGGTGCAGCACGACCGGATCACCGACTATCTGCCCGCCAACGCCGACTCGACCCAAGTCGCCCGGATCGAGGACCAGTTGCCCGGTGGCGAGACCACCCAGCTGGTCCTCGTCTACCACCGCGACGGCGGACTCACCCCCGCCGACCAGCGGACGGCCGCCGCACAGGTCGACCGGATCGCCGGCGAACACGTCCTGACGGCCGCCCCGCAGGGCGTACCGTCCGCCGACGGCACCACCCTGATGTACCCGGTGAGCAGCAACGAGCCCGGCACCGACGAGAAGAAGCGCGACGCCCTCGTCCACGACATACGCGAAGTCGTCGGCGCCGAGGGCGGGTTGACCGCCGAGGTCGGCGGCCCCGGAGCACTCGCCACCGACGCCTCCGAGGTCTACGACTCGCTCGGCGGACCCCTGCTCTACACCACCGTCGCGGTCGTCGCCGTCCTGTTGATCCTCATCTACCGCAGCCCGGTGCTGTGGCTGGTGCCGCTGATCGTCGCGGGCGTCGCCGACTTCCTGTCGATGGGCGTCGCCTACGGCCTCAACCAGGCCTTCGGGACCACGGTTTCGGGCCAGAGTTCGGGCATCATGACGATCCTCGTCTTCGGCGCGGGCACGGACTACGCCCTCCTCCTGGTCTCCCGCTACCGCGAGGAACTACGGAAGGTCGAGCGGCCGTACGACGCGATGCTCGCCGCCCTGCGCGGCTGCGGCCCCGCGGTCCTCGCCTCCTCCGGCACGGTCGCCGCCGGAGTGCTGTGCCTGCTCGCCGCCGACCTCAACTCCAGCCGCAGCATGGGCCCGTTGGGCACGGTCGGCGTGCTCTGCGCGCTGGTCGCGATGCTCACCCTGCTCCCCGCGATCCTCGTCCTCCTGGGCCGCCGGGTGTTCTGGCCGCTCGTCCCCGCGTACGGCAGCACGCCCAAGGTGCGCCGCCGCTCGCTGTTCGCCGCGATGGGGAGTTCGGCCGGGCGCAGGCCCCTGGTGGTCCTGGCGAGCGGGGCCGTACTGCTCGGCGGGCTCGCGCTGGGCGCGCTGAACCTGCCCGGACCGGTCAAGCAGGAGGACTCCTTCGTCGACCGGCCGGAGGCGGTGACCGCGATGCGGACCCTGGCCGAGGCCTACCCCGACCAGGGCACCCAGCCCATCAGCGTCATCACCCCGGCGGGCCGGGCGGACGCGACGCTCACCACGATCAGGGGCACGGACGGGATCGGCGACGCGCAGAAGGGACGTACGGGAGGCGGCTGGACCGAGATCACCGTCTTCGCGAAGGACGCGCCCCAGTCGGCCGCCGAGACCGCGACCATCGAGCGCCTGCGGGACGGGCTGACGGGCTCGTACGTCGGCGGGCCGAGCGCCCAGCAGCTCGACCTGGTCGACACCAACTCCCGTGACCAGTGGGTGGTCGTACCGCTCGTGCTGCTGTCCGTGCTGCTGATCCTCGTCGTGCTGCTGCGCTCGCTCGTCGCGCCGCTGATGCTGGTGGTCGCCGTGGTCGCGGTGTGGGGCGCCTCGCTCGGCCTCGGCGGACTGGTGTTCGGGCCGCTGTTCGGCTTCGCGGGCATCGATCCCGGGCTCGGGCTGCTGTCCTTCGTGTTCCTGGTCGCGCTGGGCGTCGACTACGGCATCTTCCTGATGCACCGGATGCGCGAGGAGGCGTTGAAGGGCGCCGAACCGGAGGCGGCGGCCCTCACCGCGCTGCGCACCACGGGCGGGGTCATCGCCTCCGCCGGGCTCGTCCTCGCGGCGACCTTCGCGGTGCTGACGAACATGGGGCTGGTGCCGATGGTCGAACTGGGGTTCGTGATCGCGGTCGGGGTGCTGCTGGACACCTTCCTCGTCCGTACGTATCTGGTGACGAGCGCGAGCGTGGCCCTGGGGAGGCGCGTGTGGTGGCCGGGGGCGCTGTCCCGGAAGCCGGACCCGGACGCCGCACGGCGGGAACGCCAGCCGGAACCCGTGTGAGAGCGGCAACAGGCAGACGTGGGCGCCCCTCCCTGCCGGAGGGGCGCCCGCTGTCGGAGGATGGGACCGTGCAGCCAACCACCGGAAGAGCCGCCCGTGTCGGGTGGGGCGAGCGGATCATGGCGGCGATCATCCGTGACCCGCGCACCGCCCCGCACGCGACCCGCAACGACGCGCTGCTGGCCCTGACGACCGCCGTCACCGGTACGGCCATGGCCCTGTTCATCGACGACGGCCGCCGCCCCGACGCGCTCGGCTGGGCGCTGCTGCTCGCCCTCCAGGTGCCGCTGGTGTGGCGCAGACGCCGCCCGATACCGGTCCTCGCGGCGGTGGTTGCGCTGGTCGTGCCGTACCACGCCCTGGACAACAACCACTCGGCGCCGATCCCGGCCACGTTCGTCGCCCTCTACACGGTCGCGGTCACCGGCCGGCCCCTGCGCACGCTGCTGACCGGCACGGCGGTCCTGGTCGTCTCCATGTCGGTGATGCTGCCCCTGGACACCGAACAGGCGATCGAAGTCCTGTACGTCTTCGGCTGGGTCGCCGCCGTCCTGTTCGTCGGCATCGACGTCCGCTTCTACCGCCAGTACGTGTCGGCCATCGTCGAGCGCGCCGAGCGGGCCGAACGCACGCGCGAGGAGGAGGCCCGCCGCCGGGTCGCCGAGGAACGCCTGCGGGTCGCCCGTGACCTGCACGACCTGCTGGCCCACACCATCACCCTCATCGGCGTCCAGACCTCGGTGGCCGCCCACGTCCTGGCCGCCGTCCCGGACCGTCTGGACCGGACGGCGGTCGCGAAGGCCCTGGACGACATCGCCGAGACCTGCCGCACGGCACGCGGCGAGCTGCGTACGACGCTGGAGGTGCTCCGGGAGGACCAGGGCGCGGGAGACGGCCGCGGCCCGCTGCCCGGCCTGGCCGGCCTGCCCGACCTCGCGGAGACCGCGCGGGCCTCGGGCGCCGAGGTGGAACTGACCGTCCGCGCCGACGAGGTCCCGCCCGCCGTGGGCGCGGCTGCCTACCGGATAGTCCAGGAGGCGCTCACGAACGCCGTACGGCACGGCGGACGGGATGATCTGACGG
This sequence comes from Streptomyces geranii, assembly GCF_002954775.1. Classification (GTDB taxonomy): domain Bacteria; phylum Actinomycetota; class Actinomycetes; order Streptomycetales; family Streptomycetaceae; genus Streptomyces; species Streptomyces geranii. The sequence continues at coordinate 151,256 of NZ_PJME01000016.1, read as the reverse complement.
TACGGGTGCGGCTGGACGGGGGAGGGGGAGTGCTGCGGGTGGAGGTGGCCGACGACGGGGTGGGCGCGAGCGAGGGCACGGGCCACGGCTTCGGGCTGGTGGGGATGCGGGAACGGGCCCGGAGCGCGGGCGGCACGCTCGACGCCGGCCCGGGCGAGGACGGGGGATTCATGGTGAACGCGGTACTGCCGTTGCCGGTCGGCGGGCATGGGCATGGGCATGGGCATGGGGACGGAGACGGAGACGGAGACGGAGACGGGGAGGGCGCCCGATGAGCGCCGACATCCGGGTACTGCTCGCGGACGACCAGACGCTCGTACGGGCGGCGTTCGCGATGCTCGTGGAGTCGGCGCCGGGCATGGAGGTCGTAGGACAGGCGGGTACGGGCCGGCAGGCGGTGGAGCTGGCCCGCACCGCCCGCGCCGATCTGGTCGTCATGGACATCCGGATGCCCGACCTCGACGGCATCGAAGCGACCCGGCTGATCGCCGCCGACGAGGACCTGGCGGGCGTGAAGGTGCTGGTCCTGACGACGTACGACACCGACGAGCACGTCGTCGAGGCGCTGCGCGCGGGCGCGTCGGGCTTCCTGGTCAAGGACACCCGCCCGGCGGACCTCCTGGACGCGATCCGCACGGTGGCGGCAGGCGAGGCCCTGCTCTCGCCGGGCCCGACGGCGAGCCTGATAGCCCGCCTGCTGCGCACCGCCGAGGCCCCGGCCCCGACCGGCGGCCCCGAACACCTGTCGGAACGGGAGCGCGGGGTGCTGCGGCTGGTCGCCCGGGGCCTGAACAACACGGAGATCGCGGAGACCCTGGGCCTGAGCCCGCTGACCGCGAAGACCCACGTCAGCCGGATCATGGGGAAGCTGGGGGCACGGGACCGGGCGCAACTGGTGATCGTGGCGTACGAGTCGGGGCTGGTGACGCCGGGGGGAGCGGCGTAGCGGCCGGGCGGCAGGGGGAGTGGCCGGCGCGAAGGGGTGCGGTGGGCGGCCGGGTGAGTATGTTCCGTACGTGCTACGAGTGGTGACGATCCGTCAGCGGAGTTACTGTCGCATCGAGTTGCAAGGGCACACCCCCCACCCAGCCCCACTCCGCAAGGGAGAGCGATGACGCCCCTGAGCACCCTCGGCCGTACGCTGCTCGCCGCGACCACCGGCGCGGCCCTGATCACCGGCACCGGCCTCACCGCGACGCAGGCCCAGGCGGGCCCGCGTTCGTCCTGCACGTCGTCCGTCCCGTACGTGGCGGGCGAGGGCGGCTACGACACGTACCGCATCCCCGCCGCGGTCACGACCGGCAAGGGCACCCTGCTGGCCTTCGCCGAGGGCAGACACGACGGCGCGGGCGACACCGGTGACATCGATGTCGTCCTGCGCCGCTCCACGGACGGCGGCTGCACCTGGGGTCCGCTGTCGGTGGTGGCGGCCGGGGGCGGGGACACCCGGGGCAATCCGGCGCCGGTGGTGGACGCGCGGACGGGCCGGATCGTGCTGGTGACGTCGTACAACTCGGGCGCGGTGACGGAGGCGCAGATCATGCGGGGCGAGGCGACGGCGGAGCAGAGCCGCCGGGTCTTCGTCCAGACCAGCACGAGTGTGAGCGACGGCCGCCGCTTCACACCCCCGAGGGACATCACGGCCGAGACGAAACTCCCGGACTGGCGCTGGTACGCGACGGGCCCGGGCCACGCGGTGTACCTCACGAAGGGGCGGCACGCGGGCCGGATCGTCATCCCGGCCAACCACTCGACGGCCCCTCCGCCCGGCTCCTCGGACACCGGCCAGGAGTCCAAGTACTACGGCGGCCACGCGATCCACAGCGACGACGCGGGCCGCACCTGGCAACTGGGCTTCGTCGACGAGTCGTACGACGGCGTCGTGAACGCCAACGAGACGAGCGCGGCCCAACTCCCCGACGGGCGGCTGTACTTCTCCTCACGGGACCAGAACGGGACGGCGCCAGGGAACCGCCTGGACTCCTATTCGAGCGACGGCGGCGATTCCCTGGACCGCCCGTACACGGTCCAGCGGACCCTGAACGACGTCCCGGTCGTGCAGGGCAGTGTGCTGCAACTCCAGGGCGGATCGGGCGCGTTGCTGTTCTCGGGTCCCTCCGAGCCGACGGTGCGACGCTCGCTGGCGATCTGGCGGAGCGAGGACGCCGGGGAGACGTTCGGCAAGGTGCTGACGCTGTCGAACCGGCGGGCGGCGTACTCGGACCTGGTGCCGGTGGACCGGGACGTGGTGGGCGTGCTGTACGAGACGGGAGACGCGGGACCGTACGAGTCGATCGAGTTCAGGAGGCTGGAGGTCGGGGAGGTCGGGGAGGTCGGGTAGCCGGGCGTAGCCGGGGGGAGAGAAGGATGGGGCAGGCGGAGTCAGGAGTCCCCGCGCCGTAACGCGTAGAGCGTGGGCCCCTGTTGACTGCTCCGGCTGTCATCCTCCTTCTCTCCAGGGGGAGTCGGGAGCGCCGAGGCGGCGACGTAGAGGGTGCGGCCGTCGGGGCAGGCGATGGCGTTGCCGTTGGCGGGCAGGGGCTGCTGCCAGCGGGTGTCGCCGGAGGCGGGGTCCAGGAAGGTGAGGGTGCCCCGGTCGGTCTGCTTCGAGGCGCGGATGGGCACGCAGACCGTGCCGTCGGCGAGGACGGGCCCCTCCGAACTGACCCGGCTCCCCATGTCACGACTCCAGCGGCGGTCGCCGGTGGCGGCGTCGAAGACCTGGACGAGATACGAACCCGTCGTCTCCGGCGGCTCGTTGCCCCCGGCGAGGACCGTGTCGCCGGAGACACGGAAGGTTCGTACGATGTCGATGCCGGTGTCCGCCTGCCAGCGCACCCGGCCGGTCGCCACGTCGACGGCGAAGAGGGTGCTGCGGTACTTGTCGCCGTAACGCCGGACCGCCGCGTACACCGTGCCGCCCACCCGCCGGACGCTCAGCTCGGTGCCGACCGGCAACTTCCCCGCCCGCCGCAGGGAGTTGCCGGAGACGGCGTCGAGAGTGACGAACGCGTTGTGCTGTCGGTCGGCGCTGGCGCTGCTCGGCCCGGCGGTGAGATGGAGTTCGCGTCCGGCCAGGACGGGGGCGCCGAGGAAGCCCTCGGAAGGGGACTTCCAGCGCAGCGCGCCGGTGGCGAGGTCGAGCGCCCAGGCCATCGACCCCTCGGAGAACACCCCGCTGGTCAGATACACCAGGCCGTTGCCGGTCACGGCCGCCGACGGCCCCACGGTCCTCGCGGGCAACCGCGCACTCCACCTGATCCGCCCGGACCGGGTGTCGAGCGCGTGGATGACGGTGTCCGAGGCCACGACGGGGTCCCCGATCACCACGAGCATGACGTCCCCGGCAGGAGTCGGCGCGTACTCGGTCAGCCCGTCGACCTCGCGCTCCCAGAGGACGCGCCCCGAGCCCGCGTCGACACCGCTCACGACGGTCCGGCCACCGGTACGCACCCCGGTGACACAGACGACGCCGACGCCGAACGCCGGTCCGGTCTGGACGTCGAGGTCACCCAGCGCCTGCCACCGCTTGCCACCACGGCCCTGCTCCACGGCGGCCACACCACCGAAGCCGGCCAGATAGAGAACTCCGGCGCGCGAGGCGAGCACGGACGGCCGTACGTCGTCCAACGGCTCGGCCCAGACCTCCCGCCAGGGCCACTGCTCCGCACCACCGCCGAGGACCCGCCAGACCCCGACCCCACCGGCCACGGCGACAAGCCCCCCGGCCCCCAGCACGAGGAACCGCCGCCGCCCCCCGAACCCCCCGGCCGCCGCCACGTCACTCGCTGCCGCCCCGCCCGTCCCCGTCATCCCGCCAGCCGCCCCCGCCCTGCCCCGCCGCGCATGACCCGTTCCGGGGCAGCATTCTCGCGCGGCGGGGGGCTCCGGAAGAAGGACTTGGGCCAACCTGCTTGTCCTGCCGTCAGCCCAACTGCACGCCCGTCAGCCGAACTTAACGACACGTCAGCCCAACTGCACGACCGTGCTGTAGCCACTGACCCGGAGGGTGGTGGCACTGCCGAGGGCGGTGGCACCGCCGTGGTAGAGCAGCAGTGCACCGGCGGAGTTGGTGGCCCAGATGTCGGGGTTGCCGTCGCCGGTGTTGTCGGGGCTGCCGTAGAGCTGGGGGAAGAGCGCGGGAGTCATGCCGGTGGCGTACACGTCGTCCCCGTCCAGGCTGGCACCGGACGTACCCAGGCTGGTGAGGACGGTGCCGCCGTTGCCGTCGCCGATGCCCTTGCGGAGGTAGAGGGTGCCGTTTGCGATGCGGTAGACCAGGTCGGCGGCGCCGTCGTCGTTGTAGTCGGCGATCGTGACGAGGTCCCGGGTGTCCCAGTTGGCGGTGGTCATCTGGGTGGCGGTGGTGAAGTAGCCGCCGGTGTAGCCGGAGAAGACCCACAGCTCGGAGCCGTTGGCACCACCGGCGACGAAGAGTTCGGGCTGGCCGTCGCCGGTGATGTCGCCCGCCGACTTGATCTCGGAGAAGGTGCTGGGGGAGGGGGCGTCGGCCGGGAGGCGTACCTCGATGCGCCGACTGACGTCGAGGCCGCCGTAGCCGTCGCCGGGGTAGATGAAGAGTCCGCCGTCGGGGGTGCGCATCACCCAGTCGGTGGCGCCGTCGGCGGGGGCGAAGTCGCCGTTGTGGGTGATCAGGGAGTACTGGGGGTCGGTGGAGGCGGCGTCCCAGAGGTGGGGGGCGGTGTCCTCGTCCATCTGCAGCTTCCAGCGCTTGTGGATGCCCCAGGAGCCGGAGATCCACGTACCGCTTCTGGAGACCGAGGTGATCAGGAGGTTGCCCGCCGCGGAGAGGGAGGCGAAGTCGGGGGCGCCGTCGCCGCTGAGGTCGCCGGCGGCGTCGGCCATGGTGCGTGGGGTGACGTAGAAGCTGTATTTGCGCTCTGGGGAGATGTTGCCGGCCGCGTCCACGGCCTTGACGTGAAGGGTGTTGGGGCCGGCGGACGGGGGCTGGATGCCCGTGACGGTGAGCGAGGTGACGGGAGTGCTGGTGGCGCTGCAGGACTTCGTCAGGCCGTCCGAGGTGCCGCTCGTGCCGTTGGCGCAGATCCAACTGGCGGTGTTCGTCGAGTTGATGGAGTAGACGAACTTCACGATGTCGGTGTCCTTGGTGTCACCGACCTTGAAGGTGAAGGCGCCGGTGTTGCCGAACGGCTTGTCCGACCAGACCTCGCTGTCGCCGTTGATGTCGGTGTCCTCGGGGAACTCCGCCGAGCTGGCCTTGGGTGAGGAGGGGAGGGTCGTGTCGTACGTGAACCGGCACCACTTGGTGCCGCCGCTGGGTCCCCAGCTGCTGCTGGACCGGTCGTCCCAGGCACGGACCCGCCACTGGTAGGTGACGCCGTTGACCAGGTTGGTGAGTTCCGCAGAGCCCGTCTCACCGTTGCCGATCGTGCTGTTGATGCTCCTCTTGGTGTTGTTGTAGTTGTCGGCGTCGTCGGTGCCGTCGCGCCCGATCTCGAACTCCAGCTTGGTGAGGACCCCGTCGGGGTCGGTCGCCTTGGCGCTGATGTACGGCGTGGTCTTGCCGAGACGGAGGTAGGGCCTGGCGCTGGTGTCGCAGGAGCCGGGCTGCATGTCGATCGCGGTCGGGGTGTTAGGCCTGCGGTTGTAGTCGACGGACACCTCGGGGGCGCCGGCCTCCTCGGCCTTGAACTTCTTCCAGGAGTAGGAGTCCGTCTCCAGGCTGGTCGCGTTGGCGGTGGGTGCGGCCGATGAATTGGAGGCCACCAGGCCTATGTTGAGGGTGGACCAACCGTTGTCGGCGGCGTCCTGGGCCAGCGAGGTGACGGTGAGGTTGACGTGCGCGTCGGGGCAGGAGCTGTTGGACTTCCAGCCGTACGCGAACGACTTCGAGGTGATCTTCCGGCTCCAGGTGGGCTGCTTGTTCCAGGTGGTACCGGAGGAGAACGGTCCGGTGTGCCACACCTGCATCGTGCGCTTGCTGCACGACCACGAGTGTGTTTCCAGTACCTTCATGGTGGCGCTGGTGACGGTCGCGTTCTTGATCGACTTCTGGAACCGGAACCTGAAGAGGGACCGGGCGGTGCCCCAGGTGTCCCGCTCGAACCCGACCCGGGCTTCCTTCGTGTCCTCGTTGTAGTTGGCGCCGTCGTAGAAGCTGGAGTTGGGGTACTTCTTGTAGACGGTCGTCCAGTTGGATTTGACACCGACGGTGGAGGGGTCGAGGAAGACCGGGTACACCGGGGCCTCGGCGGCCGTGAGGTAGGCGCTGGGCGGGGTGATGGTCAGGACTCCGTCGCCGTCCACCGAGGCGCCCGCGGTGGTGGCGTGCGCGCCGTCACCCGGCCCGTGTACGGCGGGCAGCGCGAGTGTGTCGCTCGCGGCGGCCGGGAGGGCGTACGCGGCGGGGTCGGCGTCGGATTCGACGGGGCTGTTGTTCCAGGGGGCCATCGGGTCGTCCGTGCCGTTGTCCTCCGAGGCGTCACCGTCCGAGGAGCCGCCGTTGCCGGACCACTCCTCGACGACTTCCGGGTTCTCGTTGGTGCCGGTGGCGGCGTCCGGATCGGCCGCCGGGGTGTCCGTGTCTTGCGTGCCCGCCGAGTCCCACAGGAACGGGGTGGGCGAGACGGTGACCTCGTCGCCTTCCTTGTCCTTGCCGCGCAGCACATCGGTGGCGGAGTCGAGGGAGAAGGCGAGGGTGGGCGAGGTGAAGCGGTAGCGGGGCGGGTCGGCGGACAGTGCGGCGGCGGCCTCGGGGGTGTGGATGACCAGGACGTGGGTGTAGCCGGTGTCGCGTGCGGTGAGCATCAGGTCGACGTCCGGGAACACCCCCTCGTACAGCGCCTTGTTGTCCTCGACGACCGGTTCGGGGAGCGGGCCGGGCCACTCGACCTGGACCTCGTGCCCCTCTGCGGTCATCGTCAGGAGCGGGGTCCAGGCGGCGTCGGCGGTCTGATCGGCGGCCTGCACCGCGCGCTTGCCGGTAGTGCCGGTCGTCGTGCGGTACACGGCCGTACGGACAGTGGTGGCGCCGGAACTCCCGCCGCTCGCGCGGGCCTTGGTGGCGGGGGCGCGGTCGGGATCGCCCGTTGCGAAAGTGACCGGGTAAAGACTGTTCACGGTGGACCAGCCGGCGTCACCCCGCCGCAGCGAGGTGTCGATCGGCGCCCACACCCCCTCGGCGTTCTTCGCCCGCTGCGCCTGCGCGGAAGCCGTGTAGGTGAAGGTGCCGTCCGGGTTGGCGTACGTGGTGGAGAACTCGTCGGTCAGCGAGGCGACTTGGACCTTCTTGCCGGTCTTACGGGCCTGCCGCTGGGCGGTGTCCTCGTCGATCGGTTCGCTTTCGCGTCCGGTCCGGGCGTCCGTCTCCGACGATGTCCCGGACGAACTGTCGTCGCTCAGGGCGAGGACGGTCGCGCCGCCCGCCAGCAGCGCCAGTGCGAGTACGGCGGCGAGAGTGGCCCGCCTGTGCCGTCTGCCGGTCGCCGCTTGCGGAGTTGTCGTTTCGGGGGCCGCCTCGCTCGGTTCGGCGGCGCTGTCGAGGTCGCTCAAGGGGCCCTTCTCCAACACTGATTCGGGGTTGCCCTGCGGGTCCGGTGACAGACCGTGCGATCGCGCGACGCGCTGTGCTCGGGCGGTTGGAGTATGGGCAGCCGACCGCTACGGGATCAACACCCTTGTGGAGAGGGAAAAGTGGCGGACCGCAGGGATCGCGGACCGGACACGTTTTTTTGCCGTTCTTTGTTCAGATTTGATAAGTGACATAGCTAACACAACTTTATCTCGCCTTGACGTGGATCTTCACAAACCCGCAGGTTCGTCCTCATCGTTGATCGCCGTGTGCCAACGGCCGAAACGTTGCTGCCAGTTGTGGATCGAGCGGGGGAAGGTCGGTTGGCCGTGGGTGGGGGTTCGTCGTGGTGCGGCAGAGGCGTTCTGTCGCGCAGGTCGTCTCGTGAGCGGTCGCTGCGCCGAAGGGCGCGGCTCGGTGTCGTCGCCGCCGTCTTCCTCGCCCTCAACATCGCCGTCCTGCCGGGCGCGGTGGCCCTGGGCCCCGACAACAACAACCCCCGTACGACCGAGGTCGAGCTGGATGACCTCCAGGAGACGGACGTCCTCGTCGTCGACGAGACGGCGAGCGACAAGCTCGAGAAACTCGACGGCGTCCCCTCGACGGAGCCTGCCGAGCCGTACGACCCGGCGGCGGTAGTGCCGGTGCCGGCCGCCACCGGCACCGATGTGCCGGTCACCGGTCTGGCCGCGGGCACCACCAAGGAGGTCGCCGCCTCCACCGACGGCACGGTGACCGTCGGCGTCGGTGCGCCCGAGGACGCCACGGCCGCCGAGGCCGACGCCCTTGAGGGCGAGTGGACCGTCGAGGTCAAGCCCGAGGTCGAGGCGGTGGCCGCAGGCGCGCAGGGGCTCCTGCTGGAGGTCGACCCGCCGGATACGGCCACCGGCGACGCGGTCGTCCGGATCGACGCGACCCGTTTCGCCGAGACGTACAGCGCGCAGTGGCTGGACCGGCTGTCCTTCGCCCTGATGCCCGCCTGCTACCTCACCACCCCCGACGAGGAGGGGTGTTCGACGGGCACCCCGCTGACCACCGAGGTCGAGCGCACCGCCGACGAGGTGACCGTGCCGGTCGGCGAGACGGGCGACGACACGGGCTCGGAGACGGACCCGGGAGAGGACCCCGCGACCGACGAGCCCGCCGAGGGCGCCGAGACCGAGGAGCAGGTACAGGAGACGTTCCTCAACCTGACCGTGGACACGGCCACCCTGAACTCGGTGTCGGCCACCACGGGCGCTTCCGCGGCCGCGAGCACCGACGAGGGTTCGGTCGACTCGGCGGTGTGGCGCGGCGACAACCGGGCGGGGAACGTCCGGCAGGTCGCCTCCGCCGGCGGCGGCGCGGTGGTGATGGGCACCTCGTACGGCGCGGGCGCGGGCGGCGACTTCGCGGCCACCCCGCTGGCCTCGGCGGGCGCCTGGTCGCAGGGCGGCTCCTCCGGCGCCTTCACCTACGCGTACACGATGGCGGGCCCGCAGGTCCCCTCCGGCCCTTCCCCGAACGTGACGCTGAGCTACAACTCGCAGTCCTCGGACGGCCGTACGTCCGCCACGAACAACCAGGTCTCGTGGATCGGCGAGGGCTGGGACTACAACCCGGGCGCGATCACGCGCACGTTCGTGGGCTGCGCGGCGGACACCGCGAACGCGAACAACGAGGACCACTTCACCGGCGACCAGTGCTGGGGCTCGAACAACGCGGTCCTGACCCTGAACGGCACGACGACCGAGCTGGTGCTCGACGACGACACCGGCGAATGGATGAGCGCCCGTGGTGACAACACCCGCGTGGAGCTGCTGACTTCGGCCGACTACACCCGTATTACCGGCATCGCCGCCTCCAACAACGGTGACAACAACGGGGAGTTCTGGCGGGTCGCCACCAGCGACGGCACCCAGTACTACTTCGGCCTGAACCGTCTGCCGGGCTGGACTTCCGGCAAGGAGGAGACGAAGTCCGTCCTGAACGTGCCGGTCGCGGGCAACCACAGCGCCGACCCGTGCCACGCCGCCAAGTTCGAGGACTCCTTCTGCGACCAGGGCTGGCGCTTCCAACTCGACTACGTCGTCGACCTCAACGGCAATGCCATGTCCCTGTGGTGGGACAAGGAGACCAACGCCTACGCCAAGAACAACAAGGTCTCCAAGGCGGTCGCCTACGACCGGGCCGGCTACCTCACGCGCATCGACTACGGCCAGCGCGCGAACACCCTGTTCACCGCCGAGCCCCTGGGCCGGATGAACTTCACCGACCAACAGCGCTGCTTCAAGGACGCCGGTGCCGGCACACCGGACTGCAGCGACGACAACTTCGACTCCAAGCAGTCCGACCGCACCCGGCCCTGGTACGACACCCCCGCCGACCTCGCCTGCGCGGCGGGGGCCAAGTGCTCGACGTACGCGCCGACTTTCTGGTCGCGCAAGCGACTGGCGACGGTCACGGCGTGTGCCCAGCGCGTACAGGGCGTGAGACTGACCGAGTACAACTCGGCGGACGACTCGGGTGCCCGGAACGCCTGCGGCATCGACGACACGACGTACGGCACAACCCTGCTGTCGAAGGTGGACTCCTGGAGCCTCGCCCAGTCGTTCCCCTGGGGCCTGACAGGTGAGTACACCGCACTCTGGCTGGAGTCGATCACCCGCACCGGTTACGGCGTGGACGGCGACACCAGCCACCTCAACCCGGTCCGCTTCGGCCACAACGACTCCCCGCTGCCCAACCGTGTCAAGCAGGGATCCGGTGACACGGCCCCGCTGTTCGGCCGGTTGCGCATCCAGACCGTGGTCTCCGAGTACGGCGGCAGTACCCGCGTCAAGTACAAGGCGCCCGAAGGCGGTTGTGCCACCGGCACGAACCTCCCCACGGAGCCCTTCGACAAGAACACTCTGCGCTGCTACCCGGCCTACTGGCACGCGGACGGTGAACTGACAGACAAGCGCATCTCCTGGTTCCACAAGTACGTGGTGGGAGAGATCACCGAGGACGCGCAGCTGGCGGACGCGGTGAACGACGTGACGACGACGTACGAGTACGAGACGAACACGTCGGACAAGACGGTCGGCGCCCTCTGGGCCAAGAGCCAGGGGGAGTTCTCCCGCCCGAAGACCCGGACGTGGGACGACTGGCGAGGCTACCCGGTCACCATCACGGTCACCGGCGACCGGGGCAACCCCGTGGGCAGCGTCGCCTCCAAGTCGGTCACCCGCTACCTCCGGGGCATGAGCGACGACGTCCTCGCGGACGGCACCAAGCGGAACTTCAAGGTCCTGGACGTCACCGGGGCGGAGATCGCGACCGACGTCAAGGCCTACGCGGGCATGGTCGCCGAGTCCCTGACCTACCCCGACTACAACGCGGACACCACATCAGGCTGGATATCCCGCACGGTCAACTACCCTGACGCCCCAGTGCGGTTGGCGACCCGTGACCGCACGGACGGCCCGGACGTGGTGTCGGAGCGGGTGACGCTGGGTTCGGTCAAGACGGTGACGAAGTCCTCGGGCACCCGCCCGGGCGACAGCGAGCAACTGCGCACGGTCCTGACGGAGACCGACTACGACGCGACGTACGGTCTGCCTACCGAGGTCCGCGAGTACGGCGACGAGGAGAAGCCCAACGACGAGTCGTGCACCCGCACTTCGTACGTGCACAACGACTCGACCGCCGTGGACGGCGTCTACCTGATCGGCCTGGTCAGCCAGACGATCACGACGACGGGTACGTCGACCTGCTCCACCGCGCTGTCGGCGGCGACGGGTTCCACCCTGGTCACCGGCTCGCGCGTCTTCTACGACGACGCCACCTCGCTGACCGCCACCCCCACCAAGGGACAGGCGACCCGCACGGTGGTGCCTGCGGAGGGGGGCACCAGCTGGAACTCCTCCTTCCCCGAATCGCGGACGACGTACGACGGCTTCGGCCGGGTCACGAAGGTCACCGGCCCCACCGGGCTGGCCAACACCACGGCCTACGAGCCGTCCTCCGGCCAGGTCTACAAGATCACGACAGTCCAGGGCACGAATGTCGTGGAGAGCGTGGAGACCGGACTGACCTCGGTCACCACGATGGAACCCGGCCGCGGCGCGACCCTGGTCTCGACCGACCCCAACGGCCGTGCCTCGTCGTACGAGTACGACCCACTGGGCCGTACGACGGCCGCCTGGGACCCCACCCAGCCCGCGACGGACGACCCCACGGCGCGTTACACGTACAACACCCCGGTGAACGAGCCGGTGTCCGTCGTCACCGAGTCACTGGAGCGGAACCCCACCTCGGCGCCCGACGGCACCAAGGCCGTCTACACGACCTCCACCGCGATCTACGACGGGCTGGGCCGCGAACGCCAGTCCCAGACCCCGGCGGTGGACGGCGGCAGGCTGGTCACCGACACCTTCCACAACTCCTCCGGCCAGGTCAGCAGGACCAACAACGCCTACTACATGTCGGAGGAACCCGGCACCGAGCTGGTCGTCCCCGACTCCGACTCGCTTATTCCCAACGCGACTTACTACACGTACGACGGCCTGGGCCGCGTACTGACGGTCACGCCTTACCACAACTCGTACGCACAGGACGGCACGACGCACTACAACGGCACAACACCCGTGCCCAGCACGGACCGCACCACCCGCTACGAGTACGGCCTCGACTACACGATCGTGCGCCAGCCGAAGGGCACGCCCGGCTCCCGGGTATGGACGGACGCCCTCGGCCGAACGGTTCAGCAGGACACGTACAGCGACACGGTGCTGACCGAGGCCGGCGCGATCTCTACGACGTACGACTACGACCTGCGCGGCGACATGGTCACGTCCACGGACGAGGTGGGCCACAGCCGCACGTGGACGTACGACGCCCTCGGGCGGGTGATCGGCACCATCGACCCGGACGCCGGCGACACGAGCACCGACTACGACGCGGCGGGCCGCGTGGCCTCCGCGACCGACGCCCTCGACGGGACGCTGGCCTACAGCTACGAGCGCTACCTCCGGGTGTCGGAGGTCAACTACACACCGGCAGGCGGGACTTCGCGGGCGGTCCAGTCGTACGCGTACGACTCCGCCCCCGGCGGCAAGGGCCAGCTCGCCTCGGCCAAGCGCTACACGGACGGCGTGGGATACACGACGTCGATCGCCGGGTACACGGCGGACTACCAGCCGACGTCGATGACACTGACGATGCCGGACGGTACGACGTCCGGGACGACGGCGGACGGCTTCAAGACCAACTACACCTACAACTACACGTACAACGAAGACGGCCAGCTGGAGAAGTACACCACCCCCGAAGTGGGCGGCCTGACCGCCGAGTCCGTCATCACCCGCTACAACGAGGCCGGGCTCCCGGTCACGGTCTCCGGCGACGACTGGTACGTCACGGAGACCGACTACTCGCCCTACGGCCAGGTGCTGCGCTCCACGGTCGGCGAGATCGGCCACCGCCTGTGGCAGGACAACTCGTTCAACGAGTCCACGGGCGAACTGCTCACCAGCGTGCTGGTGAGGGAGAAGGCGACGGACACGTCCGTGGTGTCCGAGCACAAGGTGAGCCAACGCGCCTATTCCTACGACCCGTCGGGCAACATCCTGTCGGTCGCGGACCGGGTCGGTACGAACGCCGTCGACCGCCAGTGCTTCACGTACGACGCCCTCGGCCAGCTGAAGACGGCCTGGACGACGCCGAGCGGCGGGTCCTGCACGGCCACCGGCAAGACCACGGCCGAGCCGGTGTACGCGGACGGCAAGGTCAACGTCTCCTCGAACAACGACGGTTACTGGCAGTCGTACGAGTACGACGTGCTGGGCAACCGGAAGTCGAAGACGGTCCACAAGGCGGACCCGACGGTCACGTCCGGGACGGTGGCCACGAACAACGACGTGACCACCGACTACGCCTACGGCGAGAACGAAGACACCGCGGTCAAGAACGACCAGCCGCACACGCTGACTTCGTACACGACGAAGTCGAGGACGGCGGCGGGGGCAGAGGTCAAGACCCTCTCCGCACAGACGTACGACGACGCCGGCAACCTGACAAACCGAACCACGGGCGGTGACACGTCCCAGGGTCTGACCTGGACGTGGGACGGCCAGGTGGAGTCGGTGACGGGCTTCGGCCCGGAGGGTTCCGGGGCGTGGGTGGGCGCGTCGGAGATGTGCCTGGACCTGACCGACGCCGGTACGACGGCGGGCACGGCCCTCCAGCTGTACGTGTGCAACGGAACGAAGGCGCAGAACTTCCGCCTCGACGCGCTGGACACCGACAACAACGGCACGGTCGAGAGCGCGGCCATCGGCCAGTTCGTGGTCGGCGGACGCTGCGCCCAGCCGACGAGCGCGGCGGCGGGCGCGGCGGTGCAGATCCAGGTGTGCAACAAGGCCACGACGGCCCAGCACTGGGAGGTCCTGGGCACGGGTCTGATCAAGCTCGTGGGCACGAGCCTGTGCATGAACGCCGCGTCGCTCACGAACGGCGTCGACCTGGTCCTGGCGACCTGCTCGGCGTCGGCGACGGGCCAGGTGTTCAAGCCGGCCTCGAAGACGACGTACGTGTACGACGCGATGGGCAACCGCGTCCTGGAGCGTTCGGCCGCGGGTGCGGTCCTGCACCTCCCGGACACGACGGTCTCCCTGACCCCGACGGGCAAGCTGCGCGCGGCGGAGCGTTCCTACGGTCACGGCGGCGCCCCGGTGGTGACGCGCTACCGCGAGGCGTCCTCGACGTCCGGCGCGACCGAGCAGGTGTTCGCGAACGCGGTCGACCACAACGGCACCCCGCTGGCCGAGGTGCAGTTGGACGGCGACCAGTCGGTACGGGTGACGAAGAAGGACCCGTGGGGCGAGGACCGCACGTCGAGTGTGGCGACGCGCTCGCGCACGGCGTACGCGACGGGGGATGACGACGCGGGTTCTGGCCTGGTGCACCTGGGGGCCAGGGAGTACGACCCTGCCACCGGGCGGTTCATCTCGGTGGACCCGGTCCTGGACCAGAGCGACCCGCTCCAGGCGAACGGCTACTCGTACGCGAACAACAACCCGGTGACGCACTCGGACCCGAGCGGCCTCACCTCGACGGCATCGAGCTTCGACGCGTCGATGGCGGCGCTGGACGCGAAGATCGCGGAGTACCAGCGGACGCTGTCGGTGTCGATCGGCGATGTGATCCTGTCGGTCGGCTGGGCGGTGTTCAAGGAGTTCGTGGGCTGGGACGACATCGTCGGCTGCTTCTCGCAGGGCGACCTGTGGGCGTGCGGCAGCCTCCTCATGGACGCGATCCCGTGGACGAGCATCTTCTCCAAGGGCAAGAAGATGTGGAAGGCCTTCGAGGCGACGCTGAGCGCGGTGAAGGCCTGGCGGGTGGCGAAGGCGGTCGCCGAGGCGGGCCTGAAGGCGGCGAAGGCGGCCAAGGCGGCGCTGATCAAGGCGAAGAAGGCGGCGGAGGCTGCGGCTGCGGAGGCGAAACGGAAGGCGAGAGCGGCGGCGAAGGCTGCGGCGGAGGCTGCGAAGAAGAAGGCGCATACGGGGTCGAAGGGTGCGCGGGGGAACGCTCCGCAGGTTCAGGCTCGGAAGACTGCTCAGTCCAAGGGGTCGGACGGCGGGGGCAAGGCGGAGTCCAAGTCGGGTGGGTCGCGCGGAGGTTCCGGCCGTGACGACTCCGACTCGGGCGGCGGGTCCGACGGAGGCTCCGGGTCGGGCGGCAGCTGCCCAACCGGGGGAGAGGCAACCAACAGCTTCACTCCTGACACCCGGGTCGTGATGGCCGACGGTTCCACCAAGGCGATCAAGGATGTCAAGGTCGGCGACGAGGTCATGGCCACCGACCCGGAAACGGGCGAGACCAAGGCCGAGACAGTCACCGCCGAGATCAAGGGCGAGGGCATCAAGCACCTGGTCGACGTCACCATCGACACCGATGGCACGAAGGGTTCGAAGACCGCAGAGGTCACCGCGACTGACGGGCACCCCTTCTGGGTCCCCGAACTCCGGGAATGGATCGACGCCACCGACCTCCAGCCCGGCCAATGGCTCCAGACTGGCGCCAGCACCGACGTCCAGATCACCGCCATCAGATTGTGGACGGCACAGGCCGCGACCGTCCACAATCTGACCGTCAGCAACTTTCACACGTACTACGTGCTGGCGGGCGCTGCGCCGGTCTTGGTCCATAATTCCAATGGATGCGGTCCAGATAACCAAACCTTTGCAACACGCTCTGAAGCGAAGTCGGCGGCATATGCGCGAGCTGGAATCTCCTCTGACGCGGTTCCGGATGCAGTATGGACGGTTGGCGACGATGTAAACCGGCGAGGGATGCCTGGATACAGATTTGATTCAAATCCGGGTGCGCACGGTACTTACGAACAATTTGAAACGGGGAATGGCTCACGCTTGATCGCAGAGCATACGAATGATCCAAATGCGCCATTCTCCCACTTCCATGCGGGGCAGCCGAAGGTTGACCCGACCCGAGAAGGCGTAAACTTTGGCTGGGATATGACCTCAGAGTTTGAGCGATATTCCCCAGTAGGAGGCTCGCATCACATGTACTACGAATCGGGCGGGTGAGCACGGTGGATCTTCAGGAGCGCAGGGCGTCGCTAGAATCAGCCGGTCTTACTGTCGTGGATGAGGCATGGCGTGGCGAAGCCCCGGTACCTATGAAGGCGTGGCGTCTGATCGTCAGTGGAGAGGCTGCTCCAGCTGTTAGAGTCTGCATTCTGGAGGCGAATAGACACCTTTCCGAAGTGCAGGATCAGTGGGAAAGGATTTCTGAGGGGGTGGGACTCTTCGGAGATAGGGGTGAATTCCTTATTAGCTTGGCTGGGATAGGTGCTGCGAGTGCCCCTTGGGCTTGCGTCCGGCGTGTCCGTCCAATGAGCTTGGCTCAGCGACTCGGCCCTCTGGAAGGGGAACCGGAGTTTGTGGCCATGTCCCTCGATGGCCGCGTTGTGTGCGGAGTTACGACTGAGGAATACGAGGTCTGGATTGTGGCGGCGCTGATCGAGTAGCGGGCATGGGTCGAATTCCCGGAGGCCCACCGGAGCCGACATCTACGTGAATCATCCCGTGCTCGGAGGGGACTCACCAAATTGAGTCTCTTCGCACAACCCCAAGCGCTGGAGGTCGAAGGTCACGACCGTGATTTCACCACAGTCTTTGACGGCCCCCTCCTGCTGCCTGACGGTCGTACCACAGTCGGCGATTTTGGGTAACTGACCCGCTTCGTGCATCAAGTGGGTGACCGTGGTGAGTTCCACGTGCGTGTCGCAGTGGACTCGCCGGGGCCAGATGTAGGTGCCATCGACATCGCCATTGCTCGCCCTAGCAAGTGATCTGCGGGACGACCACATCGGCGTGCCGATGAGAGGCTCGGAGACCCAGCAGGCCGAGTAGCTCTACGGGGCCGGAGTCCTGTGAACTCCGGCCCCGTAGAATATTTCCTCAGTATCGGGCGTGAAGTTGCGGGCGGCGCGGTCACGAGTGAGATCGCAGATGCTGTCCGACAGGTCCCGAAGTATGGATCGACGTTAACTATCGGGTTCTCACCCTCGATGAGATCAAGGCCTGCGGCTATACGGACGCCGCTCAGGTTGTCTGGGCCGCTGTCGAAGTTGGTGGGGAATTTTCCGAGGAGCGAAGAGGGCGGAGGCGCGGGTGAGTCAGTCGAACGCGGCTGACTGTATTTATTCCTTCCTGTGTCATCGCACGCTCATCATGACTGCACTGACGGTCAGCTACCCGCAATTCGACTCGCTGGACCACGTGCTGAAGGCCGTCCGCGCCGGGGAGCTGGAACGAAGGGCTCACTCGGATGCTGGCTTCTCGTACTCGATCCATGGACGCGGGTGTCGGATGACCGGACCCGATGGGTCGGCGATCGACATGGACCTTCTCCTGGACGGGTCGGAGGCGTTTGACGCTTGGCGCCTGGAGGTTTTTGCGCGAAGCGTCGGCATGAGTCCGGTTCCGTCCAGAGACGACCTTGTTCAGGAGTGCCGTGGCATGGCACGAGCGGGAATCCTCGCTGAGCCGGAACCAGGATGGTTCGGCCCCATCGAATGACGCGTAGGCATGCTGCCTGGACCCAGTTGAAGGACCCCTCAACCGTCGCCCGGCAAGTAGGGGCGGGATCGTCCCCAGTGGGGTCCGGCGCCAGGCCGTCGGTTGTAATGCCGTGGTGGTGACATGGTGGTGGGATGCGTTGCCGGCATCGGTACGTGAGCAGGTCGACGGTCTCGTACTGCGTGACCGTCGCCTGGAGGCGATCCGAGTGACGATGGAAGCGGTTCGGGTCCTACGGAAGGGAACCCAGGTGCCCCACCCTGGTCTCCACGACTGTCGGCACGTGGTGATGGCCCGCTATCAGGCTCTGGCCGACCGAATCGTCCGGCAGCCCGATCCGCCGAGGGACGCAGAGGCGCTGGCGGCTCGCATCCGCGAACTGCCCGATCTGTCATGGCTCGGATCTCCGCGTCTTCAACGGGCGGGTACCGCCCTGGCCAGAAGCGCAGGAAGCCGAGAGAACAGGCACCGCTCTGGCCGGAACCTTCAGCGTGCCCTTCCACTTCACAAGCCCGGACGAGCCCGATAACGAGGCACCCCGCTGGCGGGCCGGCTTGTAGCTGCCGTTCTCAAAGGAAAGATTGGTCAAGACGGGAGGAGATCTCGATCAGAACAAGGTGCTTCATCTTATGGAGAACTATCGGTATTCCGTCTCGTATGCGGGACAAGCAAAGACCGGGCGGCTCGCGATTTCTTCGCGACCGTCCGCCTGCCCGTCGATTCTCTCGTTGAATGTGAGACCGGGGTCGTACGGCGACAGCGAGGTATTGGTGATCGCATGACCAGGCAGGCTGCCGCCGCAACAGCGCCACGCGTGACGAAGGACTGGGCTGCGGAGTTCCCCGGGTTCGTCGTCTGGCGCCCCCTGCGCCTTTTGCGAAGGATCGGTCCGGTCGTGCAGGGGATCTGTCTCGACCGGACCACGTCCGGGGACGGATATCTTCCTACAGCGCACGTGCATGCGCTGACCAGGGATTTCCCGTGGTTTCCCTGACTTTGGGACGGCGCCTGGAGCGTCCCTCCGGGCAGCCGGAAACCGTACTCTTCACTCGCCATGAAGGAGAGTTCCAACGTGCGGCCGACGCTTTGAAAGCACAGAGTGTGCTTTCCCTCGACGAATCGCCGTCGCTGGAAGCGATCGTGAAGGAGTATCACTCGTCCTCCTCTGCCCGTCAGGAAAAGGGACTTCCCCCGGCCGTGGTGGAGATGGAGGACAGCATCCTCATCGCAGCGGCGGTCGGCAGGCATGACCTTGTCGAGGACGGTCTTGGCATCGCCGCTGACCTCGCAGGCAGGTGGCCGAGGGCCGGATTGCCGCTCACCTGGGTTTCCCCGGAAGCCTGGCTCGAAGACATGCGGAAGAAGGCGGACGCCCCGGAGGCACTGGCGGAGACGGTCAGCAGCCAGGTCGCTGCGCACAAGCTCGACAAACTCAAGGGCTGATCGGAACTCCTTGAGCAATGACGCGTGTGGAGGGGCTCTTGAAACCGTCCCTCCGCCTCCTACAACAACCCCGCCCCCGCCAAGAACTTCCCCACCCGCTCCACCTCGTCCTCCGACAACGGAATCTGCGGATCAGCGGTAACCGGACAATCGATAACCCCCCGCAGATAGAGCGCCGCCTTGAACGCCCCCAACCCCGCCGAACTCCCCCCCATCCGCACCGGATCCCCCGCCCCCACCATCCCGAACAGCACGCACAACCGTTCCTGCTCCGCCCGCGCCCGCTCCCAGTCACCCGCCCGGCAGAACCGGTCCATGCGCACGTACCCGTGCGGGTCGACATTCGCGAGCCCCGGAACCGCCCCGTCCGCCCCCATCGCCAGCGCCGAGTCGACCAGCAGCTCGCTCCCCGTCAGGACGCTGAACCCGCTGATCCCCGGGTGTTCCCGCGCCCCCGTCACCACCGCCCGGAACGATGCCAGGTCGCCGCTCGAATCCTTCAGGCCTGCCAGGACACCGTCGGCCGCCAGCTCCAACACCAACCCCGGGGGCAGCTTGCTGTGGACCGATGCCGGGAGGTCGTACGCCACCACCGGGACCGGGCTGCCCGACGCGACCAGGCGGAAGTGGCGGGCGATCTCCGACGGGTGGGTGCGCGTGTAGAAGGGGGCCGTCACCACCACCGCGTCCGCGCCCGCCGCCGAGACCGACCGTACGTGGTCCAGGACCCGGGGCGTCGTCATGTCGATCGCGCCCGCCAGGACCGGGAGCGCCCCGGCGACATGGCCCACCACCGTCTCCACCACCAGCCGGCGCTGGTCGTCCGTCAGATACGCCGCCTCCGACGACGAACCGAGCACGAACAGGCCGTCCACGCCCGCTTCCATCAGGTGGTCGACCAGCCTGACGAGGGAGCGTACGTCCACCCCGCGGTCCGGTGTCAGGGGAGTGCAGACGGGAGGGACGACACCGGTCAGGGGGGTGGGGAAGGTCATCAGGGCTCCCTGGGATCTTTCGGGGTGTTCGGTGGTGCTACTGGTGCTACGGGGGTTTTCTGCACGTCAGAGGCCGCGTCGGGCACGGCGGCCACCGCCTGGGCGACCAGTTCCCTGGTCGCCCGGCCTTCCTCCACAGGGTGATGGCAACGGAAACGGTGTCCCGGGATTGACGCGGCCGTGAACTCCGGCATCCCCTCCGCGCACACCTCCGTCGCCTTCCAGCAGCGCGTGCGGAACGGGCAGCCGGACGGGGGACGGGTCGCCGACGGGACTGGGCCGACCAGGGGAATCGGGTCGATCGGGTCCAGCAGTCCCGGCGTCGCCGAGAACAGCGCTCGGGTGTACGGGTGCCGCGCCCGGTCCGTCACCTCGTCCGCCGGGGACTCCTCCACGATCCGGCCGAGGTACATCGTGATCACCCGGTCGCTCATCCGCCGTACCGTCTGGATGTCGTGCGAAACGAAGACCAGCGCCAGGCCCAGCCGCTCCTTCAGATCCAGGAGGAGGTTCAGGATCTGGGCCCGGACCGATACGTCCAGCGCGCTTGTCGGCTCGTCCGCCACCACCAGGTCGGGGGACAGGGCCAACGCCCGTGCGATCGCCACTCGTTGGCGCTGACCGCCTGACAGCTGGCCCGGCAAGCCGTCCGCCAGCGCTCGCGGGAGGCCTACGAGCCCCATCAACTCCCTTACCCTCTCCTCCCGTTCCTTCGTCGTGCCCCTTCTGTGTACGTCCAGCGGGTCACGGAGAATCTGGCGGATCGTCAGACGGCGGTTCAGGGCCGTCGACGGGTCCTGGAAGATCATGCCCGTGCCCGTACCGATGGCCGAGCGGCGTTCCGCCGGCTTCATCGTCCACAAGTCGGCTCCACGGAAGGAGACTTGGCCGTACGTCGGTGGCTGCACACCCACCAGTACCTTCGCCAGCGTCGACTTCCCGCACCCCGACTCGCCGACCACGCCCACCGTCTCGCCGGGCGCGACCCTGAAGTCGGCTCCCGTCAGGGCGTACACGCGGTCCCGGGTGAACAGGCCGCCGCTGCGGGCCTTGTGGACCACATGTGTGTCCGACAGCTCGACCAGTGGGCCCGCCGACGGAGTTGCAGTACCGCTCACTTCACGCTCTCGCTTCCCGTCGGCTCCGGCGACGTCAGGTCGATCGCCGGGTGGTGGCAGGCCGCCAAGTGGGTCCGGGCGCCGAGGAGATCGGGGGCCGTCGTACGGCACACCTCCGTCGCCATCGGGCAACGGTCCGCGAAACGGCAGCCCTTGGGGAAGTCGGCGGGGGAGGGGACCGTTCCCTTGATCTGGGTCATGCGGTCAGCCGCCGACTCCAGCGACAGCACGCTGCCCAGCAGGCCCCGGGTGTAGTGGTGGGAAGGGGAGCCCACCAGGTCCGCCGTGACTCCCGTCTCGACGATCTGGCCGCCGTACATCACGACCACCCGGTCCGTCACGTCCGCCACCAGGGCCAGGTCGTGCGAGACCAGGATCAGGGCGAAGTCCAACTCCGCGCGCAGGCGCAGCAGCAGCTCGATGATCTGGGCCTGCACCGTCACGTCCAGCGCCGTCGTCGGCTCGTCCGCGACGATCAGCTTCGGGTCCCGGGACAGGGCCATCGCGATCAGCACTCGTTGGCGCTGGCCGCCCGACAGCTCGTGCGGGTAGCTGCGCAGGGTGCGGTCCGGGTCCAGGCCCACCAACCCCAGCAGCTCTTCCGGGGTGCGGTGGCCTCCCCGTCGTACGACCTGCTTCAACTGCGAGCGGATCGTCATCGCCGGGTTCAGGGACGACAGGGCGTCCTGGTAGATCATCGCCATCTCGTGGCCGAGCAGCTTGCGGCGTACGCGCATCGGTTCCGTCAGCAAGTCCCGCTGGTTGAAGCGGACTTGGCCCGTCACCCGGGCGCCCTTCGGTTCCAGGCCCATCACCGTCAGCGCCGTCAGGGACTTTCCGCAGCCCGACTCGCCCACCAGGCCCAGGACTTCGCCCGGGTGCACCTCGAAGCTGATGCCGTCGACGATGTTCACGCCCGAGTGGCGGGCCGCGAAGCCGATCGTCAGGTTCTCGACCGCCAGTACCGGTTGGCCCGTCGGGACCGGGCGGGCTCGTGCGCGAAGCCTCTCCGCCGCCTGCGTCAGGCCCGGGAGGGCGAGGACCTTGCCCGTGCCCGGCTCGGGGGCCTCCAGGCGGTCCTCCTCCTCGCGTACCTCCACGTCCCGCGCCGCCGGTGCCGCCCACGCGTCCGACACGCCCTCGGACAGGACGTTCAGGGACAGGACCGTGATCAGCATCAGCAGGCCCGGGAACACCGTCGCCCACCAACCGCCCGTCAGGACCATGTTCTTGCCGTCGGCGATGACGCTTCCCCAGGACGGGTCCGGCGGCCGTACGCCCGCGCCGATGAACGACAGCGACGCCTCGAAGACGATCGCCTCCGCCACCTGGACGGTGCAGAACACCAGGACGGGGGCTGCGCAGTTGATCGCCACGTGGCGAAGAACGATGTGCGGTGTGCGTGCGCCGATCACCCGTTCCGCCGTCACGTAGTCCTCGCCGTACTGGTCAAGTACGTTCGCCCGCACCACCCTTGCCACCGGCGGGGTGAACAGGAACGCGATCGCGCAGATCAGGACCGTGATGCCGCCGCCGAAGACCGCGACGAGCACGGCGGCCAGCGCGATGCCCGGGAACGCCATCACGACGTCCAGGCAGCGCATCAGCGTCTCGTCGACCGCCTTGCGGGACGTCGCCGCGATCGCGCCGATCAACGCCCCTACCGTCAGGGCCAGTGCGGTCGCGCCGAGACCGATGGCGAGAGACCAGCGGGCGCCGTACATCAGTCGGCTCATGATGTCGCGGCCCAGGCTGTCCTGGCCCATCCAGTGCTCGGCGGAGGGGGCTCCCGTGCCGCCGATCAGGGGCTGTTGGTCCAGCGGATCGTCGGGGGAGATGTAGGGGGCGAAGACCGCCACGAACACCACCACCGCCAGGAAGCACACCGCGATCCGGGAGAGGACCGGGAGCCGGCGCCAGCCGCGCAGTCGGATGCCGGGGCGGGACAGGAGGGCGGCCAGGCGCCCCCGTTCGAACATCATGAACATCCGGCCGCACCCTTCGTTCGCGTGAGCGTGGACGTGGACGTGAACTGGAGGAACATCAGGTCGCATCCCTCAGACGCGGGTTGACCAGGAGGTAGAGGATGTCGATGACCAGGTTCACGACCACGAAGCCGGTCGCCGTCGTCAGGACCACTCCCTGGACGACGGCCGGGTCGCCGTTCTTCACGGCGTCGATCATCAGCTTGCCCATGCCGGGCAGCGAGAAGATCGTCTCGATGACGACGGCGCCGCCGAGGAGGTAGCCGACGCGCAGGCCCAGGACCGTAAGCGGGTTGATCAGCGCGTTGCGGAGGACGTTGCGGCCCACCACCACCCTCGGCGGCAGGCCGCTGCCGATCGCCGTGCGGACGTAGTCCTTGTCCAACTCCTCGACCACCGCCGTACGGACGATGCGGGTGAGCTGCGCCGCGACCGGCAGGGAGAGGGCGAAGGCCGGGAGGGTCATCGTCTTCAGCCAGCCGGTGAAGGAGTCGGCCGGGTTGATGTAGCCGCCGGTCGGGAACCAGCCGAGGTCGACGGCCAGGTACTGGATCATCAGCAGCGCCAGCCAGAAGCCGGGGGCCGCGACGCCGGTGAGGGACACGACGCGGATGATCTGGTCGGGCAGGCGGTCGCGGTAGATGGCCGCCGTGACGCCGCCCAGGAGGGACAGGACCACCGCGATACCCAGGCCCAGGAAGGTGAGTTGGAGGGTCAGGGGCAGCGCGGTGGTGACCTGGTCGAGCACCGGCGCGCGGGTCAGCGCACTGGTGCCCATGTCGCCCTGGAGGAGATCGCCGATGAAGTGGAAGTAGCGGACGGGGAACGGGTCCAACAGGCCGTTCTGTTCACGGAAGTCGTGCAGTTGCTGCGGGGTCGGGTTGGCGCCCTGGAAGAACGCGGAGGCCGGGTCGACGTCCGAGAACCGCATGACGAGGAACACGAACAGCACGATGCCGAGCATCAGCGGGACGAGCAGGACGATCCTGCGGGCCAGGATTCTGGCGACAGCGACCACGTACGAACTCCCGTACAGCTAGCGGTGTTTGGTGGCAGCCCGAACAGGCTCTAGACCCACTTGGCCTGGAGGAGGTTGATGCCCGGGTACGGCTGTGCCCTTATGCCGACGAGCTTCTTCGGGTCCCAGGCGGTCATCAGCTCGTTGTGGACGACCGGATAGAGCACGGCCTCCTCGGCGACGACGTCGATGTAGTCCTGGATCATCGCCTTCTTCTTCTCCGGGTCCGGCTCCTGTGTCGCCCGGTCCATGTCCTTGAAGAGCTGCTTGGCCACGGAGTTGTCGGCCCAACGGGCGTAGCCCATCCAGAGGTTCTGCGGGCCGTAGTTGTAGTGCATGATCAGGTCCGCGTCGAGGCCGAACTGGTTGGGGTTCGAGGCCGCGGACACCACCTGGTAGTCCTGCTTCTGGTCCATCTTCGTGAACACCGCAGTCGTCTCCTGCGGGTTGAGGGTCGTCTCGACGCCGATCGCGTCCCAGGACGCCTTGATGGTGGGCAGGCAGTCGACGATCCAGCTGACGTTCACGGACAGGATCTCGATCTTCAGCCCGCTGACCCCGGCGGCCTTCAGCAGCGCCTTCGCCTTGTCCGGGTCGTAGTCGTAGACGACCTTCGCCGCCCGGTAGCTGGGGTTGGCCTCGTTGAGGAAGGACGAGGACGGCTTGCCGTGGCCCTTGAGGGCGACCTCGACCATCTTCCCGGTGTCGATGGCGTAGTGGAGCGCCTGGCGGACCCGTACGTCGTCGAAGGGCTTGCGCTTGGTGTTGAACATCAGGAACAGGTTGTTCATGCCCGCCCCGCCCTGGACGTCCATGCCCCCGCTCTTGAGCTGCTGGATGTTGGCGTACGGGATGTTGTCGGCGATCTGCGCGCCGGCACTGGACCCCGAGATCTTGGCGACGCGGGGCGCGGCATCCACTATCGTCATCCAGTTCATCTTCTTGAACGCGGCTTTGCGCGGACCGTTGTAGGCCGCGAACGCCTCGAAGGTCGTGTTCGACTTCGGGTGGTGCGCGGTCTGCCGGTACGGCCCCGAGCCGATCGCCTTGCCCTTGATCGCGTCTTCCCAGCCGCCCGGCTGGGAGAAGACGTGCTTGGGCATGATCTTCGCGAGCGTGAGCCGGGAAACCCCTTCGGGGAAGGGGAACTTCAACACCAGTTCGACATTCTGCGCGTCGACCTTTTTCACTTCTTTCAGCCAACTGGCGAAAAACCCCTTGGCGAGTGTCTGGGTGTTCGGATCGAGGATTCGATCGAATACGAAGACGACGTCGTCGGCGGTGACCGGCTTTCCGTCGTGGAAGGTCGCCCCGGCCCGCAGCGTGAACTTCCAGGAGGTGCTGGAGAGGTCGCCGGGCACCGCTGTGGCGAGCGCGGCGTACGGCTCGCGGGAGATGGGATCGGTGTCGAGGAGGCCCTCGTAGATGTGGTTGTTGGCCGCCATCGAGAAGGCGGACGCCGTCTGCGTGGGGTCCCAGCTGCCGTCGTTGCCGTAGCCGATCACGGCCGTGAGCGTGCTGTTCGCGCCCCCGGCGCCGCCCCCGGTGTCATTGGTGGACTCCGGGCCGGACGAACACGCCGACAGCGAGGAGGAGATGGCGGCGGCGGCACCCAGCGCGCCGGTGTACTTCAGGAACGACCGGCGGTGCGGGGCGGCCGACACGTAGTGGGTCACGTCGTGGGTTGCGTCGCGGGTCACGTCGCGCACGATTCCTCCAGCGGGGTGGGGTCCGAAAAGGTGAGGAGATACGACGTCCTACGTCATAGGGGGCAGCGTGACCATAAGAGGGGCCGTGGGGCCGGTCAAGAGATCGCACACGAATGGCGTATCTGCCAGAGGTGCGACCAATGGCGATATGAAATACGACCAAGGACAATGTGAATTAAGGGTAGTTGGCTTTCTCTGCGCCCAGAGGTGGGACGTGGGATGTCCGGCGAGCGTACGATGCGCCGCATGTCTCAGGAGTCCGGGAAGCGGCGCCGGCCCGAGCGGCGGGTGAGCGGCCAGGTGCAGCGCGAGGTCATGCAGCTGATTCTCGACCGCAAACTCCGGGCGGGCGCACCGCTGCCCACCGAGGTCGAGCTGATGGCGGCCCTCGGCGTCAGCCGCAACTCCGTCCGCGAGGCCCTCAAGGCCCTCCAGGCCCTCGACATCGTCGAGATCCGGCACGGCTACGGGACGTACGTCGGCCAGGCCTCGTTGACTCCGCTGGTTGACGGACTGACGTTCCGTACGCTCGCCCGGCCGGACGGCGACGGTGCCGCGCTCGCCGAGATACTCCAGGTCAGAGAGGTGCTGGAGGACGGGATGATCCGGCGGGTCGCGGCCGTGCTGTCCGACGCCGAACTCGACCGGCTGGATTCCGTCGTCACCCGGATGGAGGAGGCGGGCCGCTCGGGCCGCCGCTTCCCCGAACTCGACCGCGAGTTCCACGAGGCGCTGTACGGCCCCCTCGGCAACGCCCTCGTACCGCAACTGCTCGGCGCCTTCTGGACGGTGTTCCGCCGAGTCTCCGGCGCCCGCGGCTGGCACGACGACCCGGCACCGGAACTGACCGCCCGCAGACACCGGGACATCGTCACGGCCCTCCGCGCCCACGACGTGGAGGGCGCGCAACGGGCCCTGGCGGTCCACTTCCGGGGCATCGAGGCGCGGGCGGCACAGGAGTCCCGGGGTGTGGGCTGAGGGCGGGCAGACGGGCCAAGCGGGTACGGGCACCTGCGCGGGTACGCGAAAGGGGGCGCCGTCCCCTGTGCGGCGCCCCCCGTCACCATCCCGTCGCGCTCCCGCCTACGGCAGCGTCTTCTCGTACATCGTGTCGTCGTCCGAGTCGTAGACGACCTTGCCGGTGTCGTCGTACCCCTTGACGTGCGGAGCCAGGGTGACCTGCTCGTTCAGGGTGCCGGAGGCCACGAACCAGCCGTCGTCCAGGGCGGCTTCGCTGGTGGCGTCGCCGTACGAGACGGTCACCTTGGCCACCGAGGGCTCGACCTGGCCGATGACGCTCCAGCGGAAAGGCAGCTTCCAGTTGCCCTTGTCGATGATCGACTGCTGGTAGAGCTTGCCGCCGTTCATGTCGGGCATGACCGGGCCGCCGTTGTCCAACTCCAGGCCGCCACCACTGGTGTTGAGGCCCTGTGCCTGACCGTCCTTGATGCTGCAGATCAGCCGGGTCACTTGCGGTTGTTCCGTCTGCGTCTTGACTGCGACGACGTAGATGCCGTCACCGGGCGCGTTGGAGTCGCCGGTGCTGTTCTGCGCCAGGATGATCCGGTAGCCGGCGGCGTCGCCCAGATCGGTCCGCGTCGCGGGCGTCCGCTGCTTCTGGTTCTCGCGGTCGTACGCGAGGCACTTCTCCAGCCCGTCCGACGCCTGCGCCAGCGTGATCCCGTCGAGCAGCTGCCCCGGCGTCGCCGGACCGGTCGCTCCAACGCGCCTCGACTGTACGGGATTCGGTGTCGACTCCTGCGAGGCGCTGACCGACGGCACCGGTGCCGCCGTGTCGGAGCCGTTTCCGCCGCCGCCGTTGCCGCTCACCGCGTACGCCCCCACGGGCGCCGCCGCCAGTGCGACCAGGATCGCCCCGGTCGCCGCCACCCGTCGCCGGCGCTCCCGCACGCCCCGGTGACGGATCGTCGGATACGGCGCCGCCGAGGGCCGGATCGTGTAGGCGTCCTCCGCCATCAACTCGCGCACCTGTGCCTCGAAGTCCTTCCCGTGTTCGTTTCCCATGTGCTGCTGCCCTGCTGCTTGTGCCTGCTCCGGCCGCTCTTCCGCGCTCACCGGACACCTTCCCGAACCTGCGAAGTACCGCTGCCGCTACGGCTGTTGCCGTCGCCGCCGGGCTCGGGCCGCCCCACGACGCCCGCCAGCCCCGGATACGCGCGCAACTTCGCCAGCCCCTTGGACGCCTGGCTCTTGACCGTGCCCTGGGAGCAGCCGAGCGTGTCGGCGACCTCGCCCTCGGACAGGTCCTCCCAGTAGCGCAGGACCACCACCGCCCGTTGCTTGGGCGGGAGTTGGGCGAGTGCGCCGAGCAGCGCGCTGCGTTCGTCGGCCCAGGAGACGGCCTCGTCGCGGCCCGCCCGTTCGGGCGGCGCGTCGGTGAGCGCCTCCCGCACCCGCCGCTTGCGGAACCGGTCACTGTTGCAATTGACCAGCATCCGGCGGACGTACGCCTCCGGATTGTCGCTGCGCGAGACCCGCCGCCAGGAGCGGTACGCCTTCGCCAGCGCCGTCTGCGTCAGATCCTCGGCGTGATGGGCGTCGCCGGTCAGGAGATACGCGGTACGCACCAGATGGGACCACCGCGCTCTGACGAAATCGTGGAACTGGGCCTCTAGTTCGGCCTGCATCAAGTACCCCCTCGCCCACCAGACCACCGTTTCCCGGGAATCGGTTGCCCGGGGTTCGAGGCCGGGTTCGAATGTACGGATGGGCGAGCAAGGGGATGTTCCGGCGGGCGACCGGGCCGACGGGCGCTGGCACGAGGGTGACCCGGGCGTGCTGCGGCTGCCCTCCGGACGCCTGGTCCGGGGCCGAGGCCTGCGCCGGCCGCTCGACCCGGCGGCGCCCGTACCCTCGTACGCCGTCTATCTCCTCGGGCACCAACCCCCGCCCGTCTCCTGGGAGTTCCGCTGGCTGGAGTGGCCCGACTTCCGCCTCCCGAAGGACCGCGCGGACGCTCGTGCCGCCCTGGTCGAGGTGTGGGAGCGGGCGGCGGACGAGCGGGTGGAGGTCGCCTGCGGGGGTGGGCGGGGGCGTACGGGGACGGCGCTGGCGTGTCTTGCGGTGCTGGACGGGGTGCCTGCGGGGGAGGCCGTCGCCTTCGTGCGGGCGGGGTACGACCGGCGGGCGGTGGAGACGCCCTGGCAGGCGCGGTATGTGCGGCGGTTCTCGTGAGGCCGCCGGAGGGGCGCCGTCGTGCCCGGCCAGTGGGTGTGCCGGTCAGTGCGTGTCGGGCGGGGGCGGACTCTCCACGTGCGTGAGCCAGGTGGTGAGCAGCCCTTCCAGTGACGCGCTCTCGGCGGGCGTCAGCAGGTCCAGCAGGCGGCGTTCGTTGCGCATGTGGTCGGCGAACGCCTGGTCGATCAGTTCGCGTCCGGGCCGGGTGAGGGCGACGATCCGGCCGCGCTGGTCGTCGTCGGAGCGGCGGCGGGTGACCAGTCCGGCCCGCTCCAGCCGGTCGATCCTCTTCGTCATCGCGCCGGTGGTGACCATGGTGTGGGCGGCCAGTTCGCCGGGTGCGCGTTCGAAGGGCGTACCGGCGCGGCGGAGCGCGCAGAGGACGTCGAACTCCCCCTCGCTCAGGCCGTAGCGGCCGTAGACGAGGCACAGCTCCTCGGTGAGGCGGTCGGCCAGGCGGTGCAGTCGGCCGATCACGCCCTGTGGCGCGATGTCGACGTCGGGCCGCTCGCGGCGCCAGTCGGCCTGGATGCGGGCCACGCGGTCCAGCGGTTGCGGATCGTCCATGCACACCATGATAGCTTCCCGGGAAGCTATAGTACCTTCCATGGAAGGTAATGTGCGGTGGGTGGCGCTGACCGCGGTCGCGCCGGTGGCCTGGGGCGCCAATTACTACGTCACGCACGAGTTCCTGCCTGCGGACAGCCCGCTGTACGGGGCCGCTCTGCGAGCGCTGCCCGCGGGCCTCGTCCTGCTGGGCCTGTGCAGGCGGCGACCGCGCGGCGTGTGGTGGGGACGGTCCGCGGTGCTCGGACTGCTCAACGTGAGCGTGTTCTTCGTGCTCGTCTACGCCGCCTCCCAGCTGCTCCCGACGAGCATCGCCTCGACCGTCATGGCGATGTCCCCGCCGGCGATGATGCTCATCGCCTGGGCCCTCGTGTCCGAGCGGCCCGGCCGTACGCACCTGGCCGGCGCCGCGATCGGGCTCGCGGGGGTCTGCCTCATGCTGCTCACGGGCGCGGGCGGAGTGAGCGTGCCGGGGGTCCTCGCCTCGGCCGCGGCCATGCTGGTGTCGGCTTTCGGCCACATCCTGACCAAACGGTGGAACGACACCGGTACGGACGTGCTCGCCTCGACCGCCTGGCAGCTCACCGCCGGCGGACTGTTCCTGCTGCCGGTCGCCGCGGCCGTGGAGGGCCCGCCGCCCGCACTCTCCGTATCGGCGCTCCTCGCGTTCGGCTACGTCACCCTGGTCGCCACCGCGCTGGCCTTCGCCGCCTGGTTCACCGGGCTGCGGCACCTCCCGGCCGGAACCGTCGGCCTGATCGGACTGCTCAACCCCGTCACCGGCGTGCTGCTCGGCACGGCGGTCGCCGGGGAGTCGCTGACCGGCCGGCAAGTGTGCGGGCTGGCCCTCGTCCTGGCCGGTGTCGTCCTGGGCAGGCCCACGCGCGCGGGCCGGCGCGGCGACAGCTCGACCCCGCCGCCCGACTCCGCAGTCCGGCCGGACCGCGACCGGCGTACGCACGTGGGTTCGGATAGCCTCGAAAGTCCCTGACGGCGGCGTCGGGGAGCCGGGGGCTGAGGGTTTCGGACGACGGAGGCGGGCGTGTCGGCCAGTGTGCTGGTGATCGGTGCCGGAGTGTCGGGGCTCACCACGGCGGTGTGCCTGGCGGAGTCCGGGATGGACGTCCGGGTGGACACCGACCGGCTTCCCGGTGAGACGACCTCGGCGGCTGCCGGTGCGATGTGGGATCCCTATCTGGCCGAGCCCCGCCATCTGGTCGCCCGCTGGAGCCGGGAGACCCTGTCGGTGCTCACCGGACTGAGCACCGACGCGGATGCCGGAATCCGGCTGGTGGAGGGCACCCAGGAGTCCAGGGTGCCCTGTGAACTGCCGGTCTGGGGCGCCCTGGTGGGCGCGCGCAGGTGCGAACCGGACGAACTGCGAGAGGGGTTCGTGACCGGGTGGCACTACTCCGCGCCCCTCGTCGACATGCCCCGATACCTCGACTACCTCGTACGACGGCTCGCGCGGGCCGGCGGCTCGATCCGCCGCCACCACTACGACACCCTCGAAGAGGCGACCCGGGAAGCGCCGGTCGTCGTCAACTGCTCGGGCGCCGGGGCCCGTTCGCTGGCGGCCGACGACTCGGTCGAGGCGGTGCGCGGCCAGCTGGTCGTGGTGGAGAACCCCGGGATCCGGACCTTCTTCTGCGACGACACCCCCGGGGCCGAGGACCTCACCTACATCTACCCGCACGCCGACGTGCTGGTCCTGGGCGGAACGGCGGACCGGGGCAACTGGGAACTCAGGCCCGACGAGGCGGCGGCCCAGGAGATCATCCGCCGCTGCGCGGCCGTCGAGCCGTCGATCGCCGGGGCCCGGGTGATCGAACAGCGGGTGGGACTACGGCCGGTACGGGAACGGGTCCGGCTCGAACAGGAGCGGCGCGACAGCACGTCGACGGGAGCGGGTGCGGGGATGGCGACGGGTGCGGGCTCGCTGCTGCTGCACAACTACGGCCACGGCGGAGCCGGGTTGACGCTTTCGTGGGGGTGCGCCCGTGAGATCGCGGAGCGGGTCCGTACGGCGGTGGGACCTACCCCCTGAGCTGCCACTGCCGACGCTCCTCGATGTCGGCCTCCGTGCCCCGGCGAAAGAGGTAGAGCCATGTCCGGGCCGCGAGCGTGACGGTCAGGACGGTGGTCCACGGCCAGCTGACGGCATCCGCCACCACCAGCGCCGCACCGGCCGCCGGCGAGACCGCCGTGAGCAACGTCAGGACGAACTCGGGCCGGGAGCGCCGGAATCGGTGGGCTATCGAGAACTCGGAGCGCTCGTACCAGCCGATGGCGGCGCTCAGTACGACAGCCAGGATCATGGTGGACCACGGCTCGCCGCTGGCCTGTGCGTAGGTGACGGGCAGGGAGATCAGGAAGGGGAACACGCCGCCGTACTCGGACAGTACGTTCCCCCATTTCATGATCCTGCCGAACGAGTTCGAGCGGATCCGCGCCAACTCGCCCGAGGCGCTGGCGTAGATGATCAGGGAGAGCACGGTGCTGAACGTCGCTCCGATGAGCAGCAGACGTACGTCGTCGGGGAACCGGGACGACGAGAAGGCGAAACCCAGGAGGAAGGTGATGGCCGCGAGGATGGAACCGGAGAATGCGATGCCGGCCGCGGCCTCTCCGGACTGGAGGGTCGCGGGGTCGTCCTGCTCGAACCGCGCGATCTCGAAGGCGGGTTCACCGCCCAGGACCACCAGCGCCGTCACCGCCTGATCGGACGGCGCCAGCGACTCCGTGAGCTGCTCCCGCGCGTGGGCGGGCACCAGATGCCGCGAGTCCGGATCCACGTACTCGACGCGCGCCTTGTGCTGATAGTGGATGTGGAGAGCGTCGCTGGTGCCGTCGCCCGTGCCGCCGGTGCCGTCGACCCGCAGAACGCGGGTGCCGATGAAACCGGACGCCAACAGCAGCTGGGCCACCGCCAGTTGATCCGTCCTCGCCACGGCGGAGATCAGCGGCGCCTCGCTCGACCTCCGGGGGAACTCCCGCACCATCTCGGCCAGGAGCCGCGAGGCCACGCCCTGCCTGCGCACACCGGCCCGGACCGCGATCACCGACAGCCGCGCATGCCCAGGTGACGGCATCTCGGCGGCGACGCACCCCACCAACTCGCCCTCGGACTCGGCCACTCGGACCAGATCACCTTCAACGGCGTCGACGAGGAGCGCCGTCGGCCCCAACGACTCGGCCAACAGGGCGCGAATCCCGGGCAGATCAGCGGGGCAGGCCGCCCGGGTGGACCATGCAGCCATGTACGTCCGTTCGTTCAGCTCAAGGTGCAGTAGACGGACATGATGCATCACAACTGGGCGAGTCGGTGGGCAGGTTGCGGCCCGGCCCGGCCCGGCGCAGCACATTCGCCGAAGAGTGGCTCCGCACGGACGCGTACGGCCGCTACGACGGCCTGCGCGCCAGGAAGCGCAGGCCTCGGGTCTCGTCGTGCAGTTCGACCCGTACGTCCGTGAAGCCGGCCTTCTCCAGCCGCGTCGGGAAGGTCGCCGGGTCCTCGGCGGTACTTTCCGGTGCGGGGTCCAGGCATTTGACTCGCCCCCGCCGCCCCTACCCGTCCCATCCTCGGGGGCTCCGCCCCCGAACCCCCGCCTATCGCGCTGAACGCGCTCGTCCTCAAACGCCGGACGGGCTGGGTATGTCAGCCCGTCCGGCGTTTGAGGACAAAGCGGGGGTCCGGGGGCGGCAGCCCCCAGGGATGGGAACGGGTAGGGGCGGCGGGGGCGAGGAAACCGCCCCTACCCCCGGGAGGGCCCCTCACACATCCCGCCGTCGCACCACCTCCACCACGACACCCACCGCAACCACCCACCACACGCCGTACACCCACCACGCCTCCGCGACCGTCACCGGATACCTGCCCAGGTCGTAGTCCCGCCCCGGGTTGACGATCAGCCGGTAGAAGGCGTTCAGAGGCATGGCGTTGCCGGTCTCCGCGACCCAGCGGTACTGCTCCCCGGCGAAGAACTGCGGCACCAGGATCAGCAGGGCGATGACCGACACGACCGCGCCCGCCGCGTGCCGGATCAGCGCACCCACCGCCATACCGATGACCGCGCACAGCGGCAGCAACAGCGCGGACGCGACCACCGCGCGCAACGCCCCCGGATCGGCGAGGGACATGCCGTCGTGGTCGCGCAGGATCGCCTGCGTCACACCGAATGAGCCGCCCGAGACGGCCGCGCCGAGTACAAGCGTCACCGCCCCGACGACGGTGACCTTGGCGGCGACGACCGCGCGGCGGGCGGGGACGGCCGCGAAGGTCGTCCGGATCAGTCCGCTGGTGTACTCGCCGAAGACCACGCTCGCCCCGAGCGCCGCCACGACGACCATCAACAGGGCCCACGCCGGGGCCACATACGCGGTGATCAGCGGGTCGAAGACCATCTGCGGCAGGTCCGGCTTACCGCCGGGCGGCACCGGTGGAAGGTCCGGCTGGTCGGCGAGGCGGTCGGCGTTGACCCGTGCGGCGTTCACGCAGATGCCCAGTGTCGTCAGCGCGCCCGACGCCAGCACCAGCGCGCTGGACCGCAGTGACCAGAACTTGATCCACTCGGCCGTGAGCAGATCGCGGAAGCGGGGCGCCCCCGGATCCGCCGTAGCCTCACGCACACCCGTGTACATGCTCATGCTCATCGGGTCGCCCCCGCCGAACTCGTGAACTCCACGCTCTCCGCGGTGAGTTCGATGAACGCCTCCTCCAGGGAAGCCACCTTCGGGCTCAGCTCGTGCAGCCGCACACCATGGGCGAACGCCAGCTCGCCGATGCGCTCGGCGGGCAGACCGGTCACGGTGTACGAGCCGTCCGGTTCCTCCCCCACCACCGCACCCTCCTCCGCCAGCAGGGTCGCAAGCGCGCCCGCGTCGGGCGTACGGACCGACACCCGCTGCCCGGTCGCGCGGGCCGCGAAGTCGCCGAGGCTCTCCGCCGCGATCAGCCGGCCCCGGCCGATGACGACGAGATCCTCGGCGGTCTGTTCCATCTCCCGCATCAGGTGGCTGGACACCAGTACCGTCCGGCCCTCGTCCGCCAGTCGGCGGAACAGGCCGCGTACCCACAACACCCCTTCCGGGTCGAGGCCGTTGAGCGGCTCGTCGAAGAGCAGTACCGGGGGATCGCCGAGCAGTGCCGCCGCGATGCCCAGGCGCTGCTTCATGCCCAGGGAGAAGCCGCCGATCCGGCGGGCCGTCGCCTCCGCCAGGCCCACCTCGGCCAGGACCTCGGTCACCCGCCGCCGGGGCAGGCCGTTGCTCGCGGCCAGCATCGACAGGTGCGCGCGGGCGGTACGGCCGCCGTGGACGTCGTGGGCGTCCAGCAGGGCGCCGATGTGCCGCAGGCCCCGGGCGCGTTCGGCGAAGGGGCGGCCGTCGACGGTGACGGTGCCCGCAGTGGGGGTGTTCAGGCCGAGCACCAGCCGCAGGGTGGTGGACTTCCCGGCGCCGTTCGGGCCCAGGAAGCCCGTGACGCGCCCCGGGCGGACGGTGAAGGAGAGATGGTCGACGGCGGTCGTCGTCCCGTAACGCTTCGTCAGTTCTTCGGCTTCGATCACGACAACACCGTCCCGCCGAAACGTCGGTTTGCGCATCGGTCCCTGGCCGACACCCCAACTCGCCCGCTGTCGACCCAGGTTGTACGTCCCTGGTCCGATGGCCGCCGCCAACGCCCGCCCTACGATCGGCACATGCCCGTCACCCCGCCGCTGCCCCTCCTCAAGCGTGTCCCGCCGGGTGCCTGGACGGCGTTCGCCTGGTTCGCGGGCACGGTGTTCACGTACCTCACACGGGTCCGGCTGCCCGGCGAGCACCGGCCCAGCCACCTGCCGGCCACCCAGCTCTACCGCTGGGACGGGCTGACGTACCTCGTCGTGGCCACCGCACTGGCGTTCACCGCCGCCCGCCTCCTGTCCCGCCGCCCGCTGACGGCCATGGGCCTGCTGCTGACGGCCGCCGTCATCGAGACGAGCACCCTGGCCGCGGTGGAGATCCCGCTGGCCCAGTTCCTGGCCGTGCAGACCGCCGTGTACTTCATCGCCGCCGACCGCCCCCGCCGCACCGGCGCCATCGCGGTCTCCCTCGCGCTCGCGTTGCTCGCGGGCTATCTGGCCGTACGGATCCTGATGGGCTGGACCGTCGGCACCTCGGCCGAACTCGCCGTCGCCCTGATCACGTTGATCGCCTGGCTGCTCGGCGACGCCGCCCACCGGGGCCGGGCGCACGCCGAACAGCTCGCCGCCCGTACCGCCGAGCAGGCCGTCACCGCCGAACGCCTGCGGATAGCGAGGGAGATGCACGACACGGTCGCCCACAGCATCGGCATCATCGCCCTCCAGGCGGGTGCGGCGGCCCGGGTGGCGGCGACCCGTCCCGAGGCCGCGCGGGAGGCGATGTCGGCGGTCGAGCACGAGGGCCGGGAGACCCTGGCGGGCCTGCGCCGCATGCTGGTCGCCCTGCGGCACGCGGAGGTCCATGGAGTGACCGGTCAACAGGCGCCTGTCGCGGCCGGGTTGGCGGACGTCGAGCGGCTCGCCGCCGTGACGAGCGCCGCCGGGGTGCGCGTACACCTGCACTGGGCGGGCGAGCGCCGCGAACTGCCCCCGGACGTCGACCTGTCGGCGTTCCGGATCGTGCAGGAGTCGGTGACCAACGTCGTAAGGCACGCCGGTGCCCGGTCCTGCCGGGTCACCCTCGACTACCGGGCCGCCGACGCCCTCGCCATCGAGGTCACCGACGACGGACGGGGCCGGGGGAGCGCCACCGACACCGGGTTCGGGCTGGCCGGGATGCGGGAGCGAGTCGCCCTGCTGGACGGGGAGTTCGCGGCCGGACCACGTCCCGAGGGCGGCTTCCGGGTCGCCGCCCGGCTGCCGATCCCGCTCGCCTCCGGGCTCCCGGCGGTGGTCCGGTGACGACACCCGTCCCTGCTGTCGCTGCCGTGCCTGCCGTCCGGGTACTGCTCGCCGACGACCAGCAGCTGATCCGTACCGCACTCGGCATGGTCATCGCCGACCTCCCCGACATCGAGGTCGTGGGCGAGGCCGCCGACGGTGCGGAGGCGGTCGCCCTGGTCGCCCAACTCGCCCCGGACGTCGTCGTGATGGACCTGCGCATGCCGGGCATGGACGGCATCGAGGCGACCCGCCGCATCACCCAGGGGGCGGGCACGCAGGGCACCGGCACCCGGATCGTCGTCCTCACCACCTTCGACGACGACGATCACGTGTACGGGGCGCTGCGCGCGGGCGCGTCCGGGTTCCTGGTCAAGGACATGGCCCTGGACGACATCCTCGCGGCGATCCGGATCGTGGCGTCGGGAGATGCCCTGATCGCCCCCAGCGTGACCCGGCGCCTGATCCAGGACTTCGCCGCCAATCACCAACAGAGGGCAGAACAGAGGGAGTTGGCCGCGATCACCGGCCGTGAGCGTGAGGTGCTCACGCTCGTCGGGCGCGGTCTGTCCAACACGGAGATCGCCGCCGAGCTGTGCATCAGCGTGGCGACGGCGAAGACGTACATCACCCGGCTGCTCGCCAAGCTGGACGCCCGTGACCGCGTCCAGCTGGTGATCCTCGCCTACGAGGCGGGCTTGGTGTCCGCCACCGAGCGCAGGTAGGCGCCCAGCCGGGCTATCGCCGACGGGTTGCGCGGGCTCTCGACGAGGTCGACGTAGTCCAGGACGAAGATCCGCTTGTGCTTGACGGCCGACACGTTCTTCAACGGGCCGTACGACAGCAGGAACTCGCGCTTCTGCTCCGCGCTGACGTCCCCGTAATTGCAGATCACGATCACGTCGGGGTCGCGCTCGACGACCGTCTCCCAGCCGACCGTCGTCCAGGAGTCGTCGACGTCGTTCATGACGTTGACGCCGCCCGCCTTGCTGATGACCTCCTCGGGGGCCGCGTAACGCCCGGAGGTGAAGGGGGAGTCGGTGCCGCTGTCGTAGAGGAACACCTTCGGACGCGCGTCCCCGGTCGGAGCCTTGGCCGCCACCGCCGCGACCTGCCTCTTGAAGTCCGCGATCAGCGTGGCCGCGCGCTGCTCGACCCCGAAGAGCTTCCCGAGGTTGGTGAGGTCGGTGTAGAGGGCGTCCAGGGGCGGCATGATGCCCCGCGAGGTCTTCGTACGGCCGTTGCGGCAGGACTCGGTGAGGGTGTACGAGGGGATGCCGAGCTTCTTCAGCGCGTCCGGGGTGAAGCCGTTGTCGTCGCGGAAGCCGTAGTTCCAGCCGGCGAAGACCCAGTCGCCGCGCGCGTCCAGGACGTTCTCCTTGGTGAGCTGGTCCTTGGACAGCCACTTGACCTTGTCGTAGCCGGCCTTCCAGGGCACGTCGGTCAGCTCGCCCTTGTCGTCGGGCATGGCGAACCCGGCCATCCGGTCCTCCAGACCGAGCGCGAACATCAGCTCGGTGATCCCGACGTCGTTGGTGACGGCCCGCTCGGGGACCTTGTCGTACGTCACCTTCTGGCCGCAGTTGGTGAGGGTGACGGCGGACGGGGACCCGGAGGCCTTCGCGGATTGCTTCTCGACCGTCGCACCGCATCCGGTGGCGAGGAGGGAGGTGACCGAGAGCAGGGCAGCGGCGACAACTGGCTTGCGCATGAGGGGGGTTCCTTACAGGGAAGGCAGGGAGGACGGGGAGGCCGTGGAGATCGGGGAGGGCTTGGGAAGCAGGTCGAAGAGCAGCTGGACGGCGCCCGTCTCCGGATGCCTGACGGGATGCGCACGTACCCCGAACACCTCGGCCAGCAGCCCAGGTTGGAGCACCTCGTGCGGCGGCCCCGAGGCGACGACCCGGCCGTCCGCGATGACGTAGAGCAGATCGCAGTGGGCGGCGGCGAGGTTGAGGTCGTGCAGGGCTGCCAGGACGGTCAGGCCGCTGGAGCGGACCATGGACAGGACGTCCAACTGGTGGGCGATGTCGAGGTGGTTGGTGGGTTCGTCGAGGACGAGGACCCGGGGCCGCTGGGCCAACGCCCTTGCGATGAGGACGCGTTGCTTCTCGCCGCCGGACAGGGCGAGGAAGCCGCGGTCGGCGAGATGGGCGATGCCGGTCCGTTCCAGGGCGGCGGCGCAGATCTGCCGGTCCCCGGCCGCCGTACGCCCGAGGTGCGGCAGCCGGCCCATCGCGACCACCTCCGCGACGGTGAAGTCGAACTCGGCGGACGACTCCTGGGGCAGCGCGGCCAACACCCGGGCGGCGGCCCGGGGTTCCATGGCGTGCACCTCGTCGCCGTCGACCCGTACCGCGCCCGCCGCCGGCCGCAGCGCGCGGTACACGCACCTCAACAGGGTCGACTTGCCGCTCCCGTTGGGCCCGACGAGCCCCACGAAGGCCCCGCTGTCCACCCGCATCGTGATGTCGTCCACGAGCCGTACGGCCCCCGCGTCGACCGACACACCCTCCACATCGAGCCGCATGCCGTTCACCGCCCCCCGAACGCGTAGCCGCCGCGCCGCATCAGCAGCAGGAACGCCGGTACGCCGACCACGGCGGTGATCACCCCGACGGGCAGTTCGGCGGGCGCCAGCAGCAGCCGGGACAGGATGTCGGCCCACACCAGCAGCACGGCCCCGGCGAGCGGCGCGACGGCCAGCACCCGGCGGTGATCGGCGCCCACGAGCATCCGTACGACATGCGGGACCATGAGCCCGACGAAGCCGATGGCGCCGCTGACGGCGACGACGGTCCCGGTCACGGCGGCGGTCACGAGGAACAACTCCCGCCGTAGCCGCGTCGGTTGGACCCCGAGGGCGGCGGAGGTCTCGTCGCCCATGGCGAGGGCATTGAGCGATTCGGCCCGCCGGGCGAGCCACGCCCACCCGGCGACGACGGTCACGGCGGCGATCGGCACCTGCGCCCAGGTGGCCCCGCCCAGGCTGCCGAGCAGCCACATCATCGCGGACCTGGCGGCCTCGCCCCGGGCGGCCCCGAACACCATCACGGTGGTGATCGCCTCGAAGCCGTACGCCAGCGCGGTCCCGGTGAGGATCAGCCGCAGCGGCGTGAGCCCGTGAGCGGCCGACCGGGCGACCCCGTACACGATGACCATGGCGGCGAGCGCGGAGGCGAAGGCGGACACGGACAGTGCCCACACCCCGAGCCCGGCGAAGGCGCCCAGCAGGATCACGGCGTTGGCCCCGACCGCCGCACCGGACGAGATCCCGAGGACGAAGGGATCGGCGAGCGCGTTGCGCACCATGGCCTGCACGGCCACCCCCACGGCGGCGAGCCCGGCGCCGACGACGGCGGCGAGGACCACGCGGGGCAGCCGCAGTTCCCAGACGATGGTGTACGAGGCGACGTCCTCGGCGCGGATGGTGCCACCGGTGATCCCGTCACCGAGGAACCGGAAGACCTGCCCCCAGCCGATCCCGGAGGCGCCGAGCCCGACCCCGCACAACAGGGAGACGAGCAGCAACACAGTCAGCCCAACTGCCAATGGCAGCACGGGTATTCGGCGCACGGTCGGCGATCCTTCGCCTCGGCTCGCAGTCCACGGCGAGCGTTCAGTGGGGCACGCGCACCTTGGGTGATCGGGCTCGCACGCCCACCTGTCGGGGGCGTGCATACCGTTGCGGGTCAGCGCCGGAGTCTCACCGGACTTCCCCCAGGGGACGCGTCGGCGAGCGTAGCAAACGCGCCGGACCGGCCAATTGTCGCGGGTCACCCTTTGTCGGGTTCTCGCGGGCGGGCTCGCGGCCGACCGGGGAAATTTCTGGTGACCGAACGGAAACGACCACAACCGTTCGAGTGGGCCGACCGTCTCTGATGAGCGTGAAGACGCGACCGACCACGCGACCAGCCGCTCGACGGAACACACGACCGGACACACGATCGGACACGCGACCGCCGACGCGATCGACCGAGAACCCCGGCCTGCGGCTCGACATCCAGGGCCTGCGGGCCGTGGCGGTGACGTTGGTCGTCCTCGACCACGCGGGGGTGGCGAGGCTCGGCGGCGGCTACGTCGGAGTGGACGTCTTCTTCGTCATCTCGGGCTTCCTCATCACCTCACTCCTGGTACGCGAACTCACCACGAGGGACGGCCTGTCGATCCGAGGCTTCTACGCCCGCCGAGCCCTCCGCCTCCTCCCCGCGTCGACCCTCGTGGTCGTCACGACCCTCGCCGGTTCCTGGCTGTTCCTGTCTAGGGTCCGCTTCGAGGAGTACGCCGGGGACGCGGTGAGCAGCGCGCTCTACGCGGTGAACTTCCGTCTGGCGGCAGCGGGTACGGACTACTTGGCGGAGGGGAGCCCGCCGTCCCCCTTCCAGCACTTCTGGTCGCTGGCGGTGGAGGAACAGTTCTACGTGGTCTGGCCCCTGCTGCTGTTACTGACCTGGCGCCTGAGCCGAGGAAGACGAGCCCTGCTGGCGATCCCACTGGCGGCGCTGTGCGTGCTGTCGCTCGTCCTGAGCGTGACGGTGACGGAAGAGGCCCCGTCCTGGGCGTACTTCGGCTCGCACACGCGGATCTGGGAACTGGGCGCGGGAGCACTACTGGCCCTGGCGGCGGACCAACTACAACTCCTGCCAAGCAAGTTGGCGGCCCCGATGACCTGGACGGGCCTGGCCTGCATAGCGACAGCGGGGGTGGCGTACGGCAACGAGACCCCGTTTCCCGGGTATTACGCGCTGCTTCCGGTGCTGGGGACGGTACTGGTACTGGCGGGAGGCTGCGCCCCGTCGAGAGGGGACGCCCAAGTACTCCTTGCCAGAGCCCCGTTGGTGTGGCTGGGCGGCCTGTCGTACGGCTGGTACCTGTGGCACTGGCCGCTGCTGGTCATCGGCCCGGCGGCGCTCGGAAGACTCCCGGAGACGACGACCACGGAACTGTCGCTGCTGCTGTGCGCGTTGGCGCTGCTACTGGCCTGGGCGACCTTGCACCTGCTGGAGAACCCGATACGTTTCCACGCCAGGTTCCGGTC
This sequence comes from Streptomyces geranii, assembly GCF_002954775.1. Taxonomy (GTDB): domain Bacteria; phylum Actinomycetota; class Actinomycetes; order Streptomycetales; family Streptomycetaceae; genus Streptomyces; species Streptomyces geranii. The sequence goes on along the minus strand of NZ_PJME01000016.1, from coordinate 109,664 downwards.
CCGCCCGGGCCGCGCCCTGCGCCTCGGGGCGACGCTGTCGACGGTCGCGGCGCTGCTCGCGGCGACGGCGTACGCGTTCCCGCCGCCGATCGACTCGGGCAGACCGGCGAGGGACCTGAAGCGGGAGCTGGCGAAGGCGGCAACCCCCGAACGACGCCTGAGCCAGCTGGTGGAGGCATCGACGGGAAACGGAAACCTGAGCCTGCCGAGCAACCTCGCCCCACCCCTCCCCGAGATCAAGCCGACGAGGTCGGCGGTCTACCGGGACGGCTGCCATGTGGCGTACGACGCGACGAGCGCGCCGGCGTGCGAGTACGGCGACCCGGCCTCCGACAGGGTCGTGGTCCTGTTCGGCGACTCCCACGCGGCCCAGTGGTTCCCGGCGCTGAACCGCCTTGCGCTGGAACGGGGTTGGCGGCTGGTGTCGCTGACGAAGGCGTCGTGCAAGGCGGCGAAGGTGACGCTGCGCCGCTTCGGGGGTCCGTACGCGGAGTGCGACACGTGGCGGGCACGGGCGGTCGAGCGGATCACGGAAATGCGCCCGGCTCTGGTGATCGTCTCGTCCTCGGACGCGGGTGAGCCGATGACCCCGGAGGCGGACCCGGTGAGCCAGTGGACGAACGGCCTGCGCATGACGTACGCGGAGCTGGGCGAGTCGGGCGCGAGGGTGGTGGCGCTCCTGGACACCCCGTGGCCGCGAACGGACGCGGTGGACTGCGCGGCCCTGTACTCCCTCCACCTGACCCGCTGCGCGAACCGCCTGCCCGGTGCGATCAGGGACGAGTCCCGAAGAACGGCCACGCTCAGGGCGGCGAGGTCGGCGGGCGCGTCGGTGATCGACCCGGTCCCGTGGCTGTGCACGGGCGGGGGCGACTGCCCGGTGCTGGTGGGGAACACGATCGTGTACCGGGACGACAGCCATGTCGCGGACGCGTTTGCGGAGGCGGTGGCGCCGGTGCTGGGTGATCGGCTGACCGAGGTGCTCGGGATCGGCTGAAAGGGGGACCCGGGAGGCCCCTACGCCTCTCTGGCGAACGGGTTGCCGTGTCCGGGAAGCCTCCTGTCCGGTCGTACGTACTGAGGGCGCCCGAGTTCGTCGGTGACCCGTATGAATCCGGCGGCTTCCAACTGGGCGATGTTCTCGGCGATTTGGCGTCGGCTGAAATGGAGCAGGACGGGCAGCAGCGCCATGAGCGTGGCCCAGACGATGAGAGTGGTGACGACCACGGCCGTGTCCGCGTGGAACCTGAAGGCGATGGCCGCGGCGAGCACTGAAAAGACTGTGACCCAGATCGCCGCCCGCTGCTTCTCGGTGAGCGCGTGGTTGAGGTCGAACAGCATGCGGGTCTTGAGCAGCTTGAGCGCGTCGGGTTCCACGGGCGGCAGTGAGACCCCGTCGGTCGCGTCGGGATAGCGCACCCGGTTCTGCGCGGCGCGCTCCCGGGCCTGTGGCCTGGGGTCGGGCACGATGGTCAGGACCGTCTTGTAATCGCTGGACGTATACACGTTCGCGTACTCGTACCCGAACTGCTCGGCGAAGTAGGCGAGTCGGGTGAGCTTCTTCCACGTCATCATGCTGATGGTGAGCCGGACCGGCTGCCCGCTCTCCATCTGACGCAACATCTTTCGCACAAGCTTCTTGGCCATCAGTGCCCCGTTCTCAACTCGCTGTCCACCCCGGAACCGTAGGCAGCACGCTCTCCGCGACCCGGAGCAGTGCCGTGTCGTCGGGGAGGGTGTCGTCCTGGCGCCAGAGGGAGATCTCGTACGAACCGCCGCCGTCCTTGGGGTCCTTGGCGATCAGGAGGTTGCGGGAGGTGCCGCCGGGGGCGCTGGAGCCCTTTCCGTCCTCGAAGACGATGCCGATGGTCCGGCCCGAGTAGAGGAACGCCGAGTGGCCCAGGAATGTTCTCCGCTCTCCCGACTCGGCCAGGTAACCGGCGATCTCGCCGACCGTCAGGTCGCCGTACGCCGAGAGCTTCACGGAGTAGCCCTCCAACTGGACGGTGGCCTCGGGGTCGCTCGGCAGGATGTCGCGTTCGTCGCTGAGGACGGCTTCGTTGCTGTCGGCGCTCAGCGCGCGGTCCTCGGGCGTGCCGAGCAGGGTCGGCAGGTCCGGGCGGTTCAGCGCCTCGCACAGTCGTACGCCGGAGACGGGCTTCGACAGGGGCGTGTCCTCGTCCGATCTGGAGCACGAGGCCGGTGTGCGGTCCTCGGGGGCGGAGTCGGGCTGGTACTTCGCCATCACCCAGAAGCCGGCCGCCAGGCACCCGACCAGCAGCAGCGCCGACGCGATCTGCGCACCCTCGCTCGCGCCCTTCTCGGCAACGTGCGCCGGTCTGGGCGCGTCGATGTCTTCCGTCGTCATGCCTTTTCCCCCACCCACAAGTCCCCCACCGCAAGCCCAACACCCCACACGCACACGCCCGTTACACGCGCGCCGGGCAGCATAACCGCGCGATCCCTGCGTCGCGACCGATTACGCGGCTGAAAACGTGCGCCCAGTTGGGCAGATCCCCAGCTAGTCATGGTCATTTCAAGCCGTTGTCTTGGCGATCACATGACAAAAAGCGGCACCCAGTGCCACGCTGCTGCTGAAGTTCACCATTCCTTCACCTTCTTCACTTCCTTCACGCCCACACCGAGTGCGGGAGACCCCCCACTCACCCCCCACCGCAGAAGGAGACCCCGTTGCCCCGGCGACCCCACCCCACTCCCCGGCGCAGACGCGCCACCGTCCTCGCGCTGACCACCATCGGGACCCTGCTCGCCATGGGCGCCCCGGCCGGTACCGCGACCGCGGCCGCCCCCGCCGACCCGGGCCCCGGCTCGGCCCCGGCCCAGATCACCGCCGAGCCCCGCGCGGGCGCCGCCGTCGTGCCCCTCTCGGCCACCCGCCGAGCCTCGCTGATCAAGAGCGCGCAGACGACGTCCGCCACCACGGCCCGTCAACTCGCCCTCGGCGCACAGGAGAAGCTCGTCGTCCGGGACGTGATCCAGGACGCCGACGGCACCACCCACACCCGTTACGAGCGCACGTACGCCGGACTGCCCGTACTCGGCGGTGACCTGGTCGTGCACCTCAAGAGCGACCGCACCACCGTCTCCAAGGCGAGCGGCGCGACCCTCACGCTGCCGTCCCTCACCCCGAAGCTCACCGGGGCCAGTGCCGGCAGCAAGGCCCTCGCGACCGCGAAGGGCGCCGACGTCACCGGCGCCGAGACCGAGCGGGCGCCGCGCCTCGTCGTCTGGGCCGGTGCCGGTGCGGCCAAGCCCGTCCTGGCCTGGGAGACGGTCGTCGAGGGCGTCCAACCCGACGGTACGCCAAGCGAGTTGCAGGTCGTCACCGACGCCGGCACGGGCAAGCAGCTGCTCGCCGCCGAGAAGGTGCACACCGGTGAGGGCACCGGCCAGTACAGCGGCACGGTTCCGCTCGGTACGACCCTGTCGGGATCGACGTACCAGCTCACCGACGGCGCCCGCGCCGGGCACAAGACGTACGACCTGAACCAGGGCACCTCGGGCACCGGCACCCTGTTCACAGACGACAACGATGTCTGGGGCAACGGTCTGCCGTCCAACCGCCAGACAGCCGGGGTCGACGTGGCCTTCGGCGCCGCGGCCACCTGGGACTACTTCAAGGACGTGTACGGCCGCAACGGCATCCGCAACGACGGGGTCGCCGCCTACAGCCGTGCCCACTACGGCAGCAGCTACGTCAACGCCTTCTGGCAGGACAGCTGCTTCTGCATGACCTACGGCGACGGCTCGGGCAACACGCACCCGCTGACCTCGCTCGACGTGGCCGCCCACGAGATGAGCCACGGCGTCACCGCCGCCACCGCCAACCTCACCTACGCCGGTGAGTCCGGCGGCCTCAACGAGGCGACCTCCGACATCTTCGCCGCGGCCGTCGAGTTCCACGCGAACCTCGCCGCCGACCCCGGCGACTACCTCGTCGGCGAGAAGATCGACATCAACGGCAACGGCACGCCGCTGCGTTACATGGACAAGCCCTCCAAGGACGGCTCCTCGCGCGACAGTTGGAACTCCAGCCTGGGCAGCATCGACGTCCACTACTCCTCGGGCCCGGCGAACCACTTCTTCTACCTGCTCTCCGAGGGCAGCGGCGCCAAGACCGTCAACGGCGTGGCCTACGACAGCCCGACCTCCGACGGTCAGGCCGTCACCGGCATCGGCATCGAGAACGCCGCCGCAGTCTGGTACCGCGCGCTGACGACGTACATGACGTCGTCGACCAACTACGCGGGCGCCCGCACCGCCACCCTCCAGGCGGCCGGTGACCTCTTCGGCGCCTACAGCCCCACCTACCTCGCCGTCGCCGACGCCTGGGCCGCCATCAACGTCGGCGGCCGGATAGCCCTCGGCGTCAACGTCGCCCCGATCGCCGACCAGACCAGCGGCGTCGGCCAGGCGGTCAGCCTCCAGGTGGACGCCTACACCACCAACTCCGGTGCGGGCCTGACCTACGAGGCCACCGGTCTGCCCGACGGTCTGACCCTCAGCCCGAGCGGCCTGATCTCCGGCACACCGACCACCCTCGGCGTCGGCGACGTCACCCTCAAGGTCACCGACGGCACGGGCTCCTCCGTCACGGACACCTTCAGCTGGCGGATCGCGTACATCTACGCCACCACGACCCGCGTCGACATCCCCGACAACGGTCCCGCGGTGGAGTCCCCGATCACCATCGAGGGCCGCGACGGCAACGCCTCCGCGACCACCTCGGTCTACGTCAACATCGTGCACACCTACCGCGGTGACCTGACCGTCGACCTGGTCGGCCCCAACGGCACCGTCTACTCACTCCTCAACCGCACCGGCAGCTCGGCCGACAACGTCGACCAGACGTTCACGATCGACGCCTCGGCCCAGCCCCTCAACGGCACGTGGAAGCTCCGCGTGCAGGACCGGGCGGGGATCGACGTCGGCTACATCCAGCGGTGGCAGCTCACGCCCTGACCCCCGGGTCAGATGACATGGCCGATGAACTCGGCCCAGGCAGGCGCACCAACTAGCAGTACCGGCCCGTCCGAGACCTTGCTGTCTCGGACGGGCACCACTCCGGGGACTCCGTCGGCGACTTCGACGCAGCTTCCGCCGTTGCCGTCGCTGTAGGTGCTTTTGCGCCAGCGGGCGTTGCTCAGGTCGTACTCGCGCATCGTCTGTGGTCCTCCGCCGCCGACTCGATCAGGGCCAGGGACGCCTCCGGCGACAGCGCGGCGGCCCTGATCAGATCGTATGACGCCTGCGCGCGCTTCACCACAGCCGGATCGTCCAGCAGGTTCCCCGAATACACGGCTTCTGTATAGGCCGTTGGGGGCGCGTCATCGAACTCCATGAGCGTGACCATCCCGTTCATGAGGGCGTACGCACCAGCCGAGTACGGCAGCACCTGGACCAGCACCTTTCGCTCTCGCACGAGGTTCGCGATGTGCTCCAACTGCTCGGCCATGGCGGCGGGTCCGCCGACCGGAACCTTCAACGTGTTCTCGTGCAGGATCGCCCAATACTCGGGCCGTGTAGCGTCCTTGAGGATCTTCGCGCGCTCCAGTCGTCCGGACACCTTCTCCTCGATGTACTCGTCCGGGGCGAGCGGGTTCATGGCGATGGTGACCGCGCGTGCGTACGCCGGGGTCTGCAACAGCCCAGGCACCAGCGCGGGTGCGAACTCGGAGATCTTCGTAGCCAGCGACTCAAGCTCCGCAGCCTTCGCGAAGTAATCCGCGTATCGCTTGTCGTCGATGAGCTTGCGCCACGTGCGCTCGAAAATACCGTCGGTTTGCAGTACGTCGTCCAGTCGCATCGCCACATCCAACTGCGGCTTACGAATGGCCTGCTCGAACTGCCCGATGTAGCCCCCGGAGACGAAGACCATCGCCCCCAACTCCACTTGGGTTAACCCCGCTTCCTCCCGCCGCCGCTTCAACTCCGCCCCGAAGAACTCCCAGGCCGCCTGCCGTTGCGAACCATTGGCCATAGCCGAACCGAACCCCCTTCAACTGCACCGTCGTTGCTGCGCCCAGAGCCTTCCGAGTGTAGGCACAACACGTCACCGTAGAAGTGCGAAGAGTGAAACTCGATAAGCAAGGGGAGCACGGTGACGGCACGACAGACGGCACACTCGACGGCCTGTGTCGAAGAAGCGGAGGAAATTGTGAAGGAATTGCGGACGGCGTTGAAAAACGCCGGGATTACCTTGCCGACGCTCCGATTGGACGCGGCGAGTGTCGCCCGGGAAGCGCCCTGTCCGCTCATCGAATTGGGCCGCTGCAACGTCGAGACGGCGGCCCGGATCGTGGCGGCGCTGCGATGAACGACGTACGGCCGGCGAAGTCGGGAAAGCCGGGGCGGCCGGAGATCGGTACGTACGTGATGGACACCCGCGCGGGAAAGGTGGGCCTGGTGATGGGCCACGAGGGACCCTACGTCCAGCTCAGATCGTACGGCGGCGGCCGGGAGTGGGACGCGCCCCCGAACACCCTCCGCCCCGCGACCCCGGCGGAACGCCTCAGCGCGGCGACGGCGTACGCGAACGCACGCAGCCGCGGCGAGGTGCCCTGAGGTTCCCTGCGGGGCCTGGCGGGATCTGGGGCGTCCCCGGATGAGGTGCCGCGCCCCTTAGGGGCGCGGGGAACTGCGCGACCAGCCACAGCGGACCCGCAGGTTCTGCACCGCGTATCCGGCGAAGCGCTACCGCCCCCGTCCGGGCCCCCCGTTCCGTACGCGACAATGACCCCATGAGCCTGTTCCGTGACGACGGAGTCGTCCTGCGTACCCAGAAGCTGGGTGAGGCCGACCGGATCATCACGCTGCTCACGCGCGGTCACGGGCGCGTACGGGCCGTGGCCCGGGGGGTACGCCGGACCAAGTCCAAGTTCGGGGCGCGGCTCGAACCGTTCTCCCATGTCGACGTGCAGTTCTTCTCGCGGGGCAGCGAACTGGTCGGGCGCGGGCTGCCGCTGTGCACGCAGAGCGAGACCATCGCTCCGTACGGTGGCGGCATCGTCACCGACTACGCCCGCTACACCGCCGGTACGGCCATGCTGGAGACGGCGGAACGGTTCACCGATCACGAGGGCGAGCCCGCCGTACAGCAGTATTTGTTGCTGGTCGGCGCGCTGCGCACCCTCGCCCGTGCCGAGCACGAGCCGCACCTCATCCTCGACGCCTTCCTGCTGCGCTCCCTCGCCGTCAACGGCTACGCACCCACCTTCAGCGACTGCGCGCGGTGCGGTATGGCGGGCCCGAACCGCTTCTTCTCCGTCGCCGCCGGAGGCTCCGTCTGCGTCGACTGCCGGGTGGCCGGCAGCGTCGTACCCTCTCCTCAGGCCCTCGAACTGCTCGGCGCGCTGCTGACGGGCGACTGGGCCACGGCGGACGCGTGTGAACCGCGCCATGTCCGGGAGGGCAGCGGACTGGTGTCCGCGTATCTGCACTGGCACCTGGAGCGCGGACTGCGCTCCCTGCGCTATGTAGAGAAGAACTAGAGACAAGCACTGAGGGAGACGAGAAGCGCATGGTCGTACGCGGAATCCTGGGGAGCCGGCGCCGCGAGTACAGGACGCCGGAACCGCACCCCTCCGGCGCCCGCGCGCCGAAGCTCCCCGGCGAACTCGTACCCACCCATGTGGCCTGCGTCATGGACGGGAACGGCCGCTGGGCCAAGGAGCGCGGTCTGCCGCGTACGGAGGGGCACAAGGTCGGCGAAGGGGTCGTCCTCGACGTCCTCAAGGGTTGCCTGGAACTCGGCGTCAAGAATCTCTCCCTCTACGCCTTCTCGACGGAGAACTGGAAGCGGTCACCGGAAGAGGTCCGCTTCCTGATGAACTTCAACCGTGACGTCATCCGGCGGCGGCGCGACGAGATGGACGAACTGGGCATCCGTATCAGGTGGGTCGGGCGGATGCCCAAGATGTGGAAGTCCGTCGTACAGGAACTCCAGATCGCCCAGGAGCAGACCAAGAACAACGACGCCATGACGCTCTACTTCTGCGTCAATTACGGCGGCCGAGCCGAACTCGCCGACGCCGCGAAGGCGATGGCCCGCGATGTCGCCCTCGGCAAGCTGGACCCGGAGAAGGTCTCCGAGAAGACCATCCAGAAGTACCTCTACTACCCCGACATGCCGGACGTCGATCTCTTCCTCCGGCCCAGTGGTGAGCAGCGGACTTCCAACTACCTGATCTGGCAGTCGAGTTACGCCGAAATGGTGTTCCAGGACGTCCTCTGGCCCGACTTCGACCGGCGTGACCTGTGGCGCGCCTGCGTCGAATTCGCCTCCCGGGACCGGCGGTTCGGCGGGGCGGTGCCGAACGAGCAACTGCTGGAAATGGAAAGGGACATGCGGGGTGACCTCCCCGCGTCGTAGAGGTGAACGATCGTCGGTTTTTGCCTGTATGTGGCCGACTGATCGTTTGGTCTTGATGGTTCCCTTGGGCTTCCATGAACGCTTCCCTGCCAGGCTTCTCGATCATCAAGTGAGCGTGATCGGTTCGGCGGAGCACTCAGGGGTGGGTCGTGGGGGAGTCCGGGGGAAGACGTGTGCGGTCGTCGCGCACGGCATGGCTGGCCGCAGTTGTCCTGTTGATCCAGCCGGTCGCGGCGACCGCGATGTATCCGGCCGCCGCTGACGTCCAGGACGACGGTTCCACCACCGCGACGTCGCTCTCCGCGGAGGCGGCGGCCTCGCAGAAGGCGGTCGCGGAAGGTTCTCCGGTCGAGGTCGTCGACGACCGCACGGAGTACGCGACGACGTACGCCGATCCGGACGGCACGACGTTCACCCTGGACCAGTCGGCCACGCCGGTACGGGTGCGGCAGGGCCAGGGGACGTGGACGTCTCCCGACCCGACACTCGAAGTCAGGGCGGACGGCACGGTCGGTCCGAAGGCGGCAGTGGTGTCCCTGGCCTTCTCCGACGGCGGCGACGGCTCGGATCTGGTGGACATCACCCGGGGTGGCAAGTCGTTGCGGCTGGGCTGGCCGGGGCAGCTGCCGAAGCCCACGCTGGACGGAGCGAGCGCGGTCTACGGCGATGTGCTTCCCGGCGTGGACCTGCGGATGACGGCGACGACCGAGGGCTTCCGCGAGCTGCTCGTGGTGAACACCCCGGAGGCGGCGGCCGATCCGGCGCTGAAGAAGGTCGTCTTCTCGCTCCAGGCGGACGGGCTGACGGTCGCCCCGACGAGCGGCGGTGGGATGACCGCCGTGGACGACGACGCGCGCCCGGTCTTCACGGCTCCTCCCGCGCTGATGTGGGACTCCCAGGGCGACGCGACCACCGCGGGTACGACTGCCCAGCTGGAGCGGACGACCGATGCCGCGCAGGCGGCCGACCCGTCCCCGGCAGCGACCACGGACCCCTCCGCCGGAGCGCCGGCGGACGGTACGGCGGGGCCGGGCGACGGCGACACGTCCGCGGTGCTGGCCGTCCAGGTCGGCACGGATTCGCTGGCGGTGGTACCGGACGCGGGCATGCTGGCGAACAGCGACAGCGGCGCCTACCCCCTCTACATCGACCCCAGCGTCGGCCTGGACCAGACGGCCCACACCTATCTGCGCTCCGACGGCGTCTCCGACTTCAACTGGGGCAACGGAAGCGACAACGAGGGCAAGGGCGTGGGCCACTGCTCCTCGTACGACGGCTACTACTGCGGTCCCGGGTACACGGAGCGGCTGTACTTCCAGTTCTCGCCGAGCGGTCTGGCGGGCAAGAAGGTGCTGTCCGCGACGTTCAGGGCCACCGAGAGCTGGTCGTTCACCTGTGACGCGCGCTGGGTCGATCTGGAGCGCACCAGCAACATCTCCTCGTCCACCACCTGGTCCTCGCGTCCCTCGAACCTGGGGACGATGGCGAGCCGCGACGTCTCGGCCGGCCGCAGTTCCGCCTGCGCCCCCTCACAACCACCGGCTCCGATCGAGTTCACCGGTTCGAGCCTGACGTCGGCGGTCGGGAACCTCGCGGCGGGCAAGTTCTCCCGGCTGACGCTGCTGCTGAAGGCCAGGGACGAGACGGACACCAGCGCCTGGAAGCGGTTCCGGAACGACGCGGTGCTGTCGGTGACCTATGTGGGGCTGCCCGCGGCGCCGACCAAGGCAGGCATCGTCGAGGGCAGCGGGATCAGCTGTGAGACGGATTCCACCGACCCCGACGTCATCACCGATCCCACGCCCAGCCTGACCGCGACGGTGTGGACGGCGACCGGCGGCGGCAGCGGGGCGAGCCTGCGGGCGCACTTCTACATCCAGCAGCGGAGCAGCGACGGCACCTGGCCGGTGGTGACGACCGAACCGGTGCGGCCCACCAGCGGATACGTCGGCAACGGCGCCGTCCTCACCTACCCCTCGCCGATCACGTTGTCGGACGTGCCCCTGTACCGGCTGGCGGTGTTCAGCCGCTCGTACTACGACAGCGGCGACAGCTACCTGGAGTCGCACAGCACGGTGACCACCAAGGGCTGGTGCTACTTCAAGGTGGACACCACCGCCCCGAAGGCGCCCACGGTGACGGTCGGGAGCCCGTACTCCGAATGCACGGCCAACGACTGTGCCGCGGCCGGAGGGCCGGGCGAGGCGGGCCAGTTCACCTTCTCGCCGGCCTCCGGTGACACCAACACCGCCTACGAGTACAAGCTGGCGTCCGCGACCGCCTGGTCCCAGCCGATCTCCGGAAACACCGTCACCAAGGCGATCACGCCCCAGCTGGCGGGCACCCAGCAGCTTCAGGTGCGGGCGCAGGACAGCGCCGGACGCTGGGGCGCCAAAGCGATCGTGAAGTTCGACGTCGCCGAGGGGAAGACGGCGATCGGCCGCTGGCACTTCGACGACGCGGCGCCGGGCTCCGGTGCCATCACGGCCGCGGACACGGCGACGGAAGGCGCCCGTCACACGGCGACGCTCTACACGACCGGCGCCGGCTGGTCGTCGCTCGCGCGCAGGGGCGACGGTGACCGGTCGCTGTGGCTCAACGACACCTCCGACACGACCCGTCAGTCCGGGTACGCGGCCACGGCCGCTCCCGTGATCAACACCCAGTCGTCGTTCACGGTGTCGGCCTGGGCGTATCTCACGGACAGCTCCGACTACCGCGCGGTGCTGTCGGAGACGGGCAGCGACGGCTCCGGGTTCGCGCTGTACTACTCGCCGGGCGTCCAACGCTGGGTGTTCCTGTGGAGCTGGTACGAGAACGGCGTACGCAAGTACCTGGGCACGAACGCCGATGTCGCGGGCGTACCCCTGAAGGTCTGGACGCATCTGACCGGTGTGTACGACTCCGTGCATCGCACCATCTCCCTCTACGTCAACGGGCGTCCGCAGGGGTCACCGGTGGCGCTGCCCACCACCTCGGACGCCACGACGAGCGACGGCACCCTGCAGTTCGGCCGGGCCAGTTTCACGCCGGGCAGTTACGTCGACTACTGGCGGGGCCGGGTCGACGAAGCGGCCGTCTGGCAACGGACGTTGACGAGCGACGAGATCGCCACCGAGGACGGTCTGCTCGACTCCGATGGCGCGGCGAGCGTGGAGCTGATGGGTGCCTGGAACCCGGACGGTGCGAGCGGCACCACGCTCGCGGACTCCGTGTCCGGATACGGCCGCACCCTCACGCTGTCCGGTGGGGCCTCGCTCGACGGCGAGGGCATCGTCCTGGACGGCAATGACGGCAGGGCCAGTGCCCCCGGTCCGGTACTGGACGACACGGCGTCGTTCACCGCCAGCACCCTGGTCGACATCGACAGCGACGCCCTGCTGAACAAGCCCGTCGGCTACACCGCCCAGGTCGTCGGCCAGCGCGGCGCGGACGGCTCCGCCTGGGGCTTCTGGTACCAGCTGACCGGGACCGACCTCGACCCGGACACCGACACGACCGTCCCGGTCGGCAAGTGGTACTTCGGCCGGCTGAACACCGACGGCGGTTTCACCGGCGTGGTCTCCGACGAAGCCGCGGAACTGGGCAGCCCGGTACGGATGACCGGAACGTACGACGCCCCGACCGGCACGGTCCACTTCTACCTCGGCCCCGACGAGAACGACGCCGACGTCACCCATCCCTACACGGCTGTGGCCGGGTCCGGCGACTTCGCGGCCGGTGAGGGCTACGTCGGCGGGGCGTGGGGCCACTACCTGCCCGGAAAGATCACCGACATCAGGTTGTGGGCCGGTGCCATGGCGGACCAGCAGCAGATCATCGACACCGTCGGCGACTGAGCACCTGTACTCCCTCCTTTCCTCCCTCCCTCCCAGTTCCCCCGTGTCCACAGCCTGCTCGCATGGAGGTCCGGTCATGAGTTCCGGTTCGAAATCCCGCTGGATCCGCCGTCGCCGGGGGACACCTCTCGTCGCCGTGCTGAGCATGGCCCTGGCCGCCTCGGCGGGACTGGCGGTGCCGGCCGCGCACGCCGCCGACGGCGGCCTGGGCAGACCGGCCGTGCCCGAGCAGCGAGTCGACAAGGTACGTACGGACACGGGCCTCGGCGCGAAGGAAGCCCGAGCACAGGTCGAGAGAACCAAGGCCGCCAACGCGGCCCAGGCCGAACGAGCACGTGCCCAGCAGCACAGCGCCTGGCCCGCCGCCGCCACGGCGACCGGGGCGATACCCGGGCAGGGCGCCGCCGAGCTGACGGCGGGAGGACTGCCCGTCACGGTCACGCCCGCCCCGGGGACCGACCCTGTCGCAGGTCAGGTGCGGGTGCGGGTCCTCGGACAGCGACAGGCCCGGGCGGCGGGCATCAAGGGTGTGCTGTTGACGGCGTCCGCCACGGACCCCGGTTCCGCCCGGGTGAGCGTCGACTACTCGGCGTTCGCCTCCGCCTACGGCGGCGACTGGTCGGGCCGCCTGCGCCTGGTCCGGCTGCCCGCTTGCGTCCTGACGACCCCGCAGAAGGCCGCATGCCGGACGCAGACACCGCTCGGCTCGCACAACGACATCGGCGACCAGACCCTCACGGCCGAGGTCATGGCCGCCGGCACCACCGCGGCGGCCACGGTGCTGGCAGCCACCGCCACTGCCGGGGAGTCGGCGTCCGGCTCTGGTGACTACGCGGCCAGCAAGCTCTCGGCGTCCTCCAGTTGGGAGGCCGGAAGTTCCTCGGGCTCGTTCACCTGGTCGTACCCCTTGGCCACCCCTCCGGCCGCCGCCGGTCCGTCGCCCGACCTGTCGCTGTCGTACGACTCCGGAAGCGTGGACGGCAGGACCGCTTCGACGAACAACCAGGGAAGTGTCGTCGGCGAGGGCTTCGGCGACGTGGCGTCCTCCTACGTCGAGCGGTCCTACGCCTCGTGCGACGACGACGGCCAGGACGGCAAGTACGACCAGTGCTGGAAGTACGACAACGCCTCGCTGGTGCTGAACGGCAAGTCCACCGAACTGGTCAAGGACGACACCACCGGTGTCTGGCATCTGAAGGACGACGACGCCTCGACCGTCACCCACTCCACCGGCGCCGACAACGGTGACAACGACGGCGAGTACTGGACCGTCGTCACCGGCGACGGCACCAAGTACGTCTTCGGCCTGAACAAGCTGCCCGGTGCGGACACCCAGCGCACCGACTCCGTATGGACGGAACCGGTGTTCGGCGACGACTCCGGCGAGCCCGGGTACGACCAGGGCTCCACCTTCGCCGGCCGTTCACTGACCCAGGCATGGCGCTGGAACCTGGACTACGTGGTGGACCCGCACGGCAACGCGATGTCGTACTGGTACACCGCCGAGACCAACTACTACGGCAAGAACGGCGCGTCCACCGGCACCGCCCAGTACACCAGGGGCGGCTACCTCACCAAGATCCTCTACGGGCAGAACAAGGACACCCTGTTCACCGGCACCGCCTCGGACGAGGTCACCTTCGGCTACGACGAGCGGTGCACCGCGTCCGACTGCTCCTCACTGACCTCTTCCACCTCCTCCGACTGGCCGGACGTCCCGTTCGACTCCATCTGCGCCTCGGGCGCGGACTGCAACGCCAGCGGCCCGGACTTCTTCACCCGCAAGCGACTGACCAGCATCGACACCCACGCCTGGTCGGCCACCGCCGGTGCCTACACCACCGTCGACTCCTGGGCGCTCACCCAGCAGTTCCTGGACCCCGGTGACATCGGCAACAGCACCGACCAGAGCCTCGTCCTCAAGAGCGTCCAGCACACCGGCAAGAACGGCACCGCCATCTCCCTGGACCCGGTGACGTTCACCTACCAGATGCGGGAGAACCGCGTCGACTCCTCCACCGACGACGTCCTGCCGCTGAACCGCCCCCGTATTCAGACCATCACCTCCGAGACCGGCGCGGTCACCAACGTGACGCTGTCGGACCCGGAGTGCGTACGCGGCTCGGACATGCCGTCGGCCGAGGACAACGACACGAAAAGCTGCTACCCGGTCTACTGGCACGTCAACGGCGCCACCGAGGCGACCCTCGACTGGTTCAACAAATACCGGGTGCTGGACGTCGTCACCTCCGACCCCACCGGCCTCGGCGAGACGACGGAGAACCACTACAGCTACGCCGGCCCGGCCTGGCACTACGACAACGACCCGCTGACCCCGGCCACGGAACGCACCTGGTCCGACTGGCGCGGCTACCGCACCGTCACGGCCGTCAAGGGCGCGTCCACCGAAACCCGGTCCAAGACCGTGTCCGTGTACCTGCAAGGCATGGACGGCGACCGGCAGAAGGACGGCACGACCCGCTCGGTCTCCGTCCCGGGCATCGGCTTCACCGGCCTGAGCGTGGCAGACCAGACCGACAGCGACCGCTTCTCCGGCTTCACCCGGGAGGAGATCACCTACAACGGTTCCACCCCGGTGACGGTCACGGTCAACGACCCGTGGTCCAGCCGAACCGCGAGTCAGCAGAAGTCGTACGCCGACATCGAGGCCTACTTCATCCGCACCTACCGGACCCAGACCTCGACCTACCTGACGGCCACCGCCTCCTGGCGCACCCGCACCGTCACCACCGGCTTCGACGGCTACGGCATGCCGACCAGCGTGTACGACGCGGGTGACACGGCTGTCACCGGTGACGAGACCTGCACCCGCACCTGGTACGCCCGCAACGACAGCCTGGGCATCAACTCGCTGGTCTCCCGCGCCCGCGTCGTCGGCCGTGCCTGCTCCACGGCCGAGACCGACCTGAGCCTGCCGACCTCGTCGAGCACCCGCGGGGACGTGCTGTCCGACGCGGCCACGGTCTACGACGACACCACCGCCACCGCCTGGACCGCCACACAGACGCCCACCCTGGGCGACGTCAGCTGGACCGGCCGCGCGTCCGCCTACCCGGCCACGGCCACTGGTGGCGAGCGGTCCCCGACCTCCTGGCAGACCGTCACCAGGAAGACGTACGACACCCTGGGCCGCCCCCTGACCGCCACCGACGCGGCGGGCAAGGTGACGACCACCGCCTACACCCCGATCACCACCGGGCCGCTGACCAAGGTCACGGTCACCGACCCCAAGGGCCAGAAGAGCTACACCTACCTCGACTACGCCCGCGGCACGACCGTCAAGTCCTATGACATCAACACCAAGTTGACCGAATCCACCTACGACGCGCTGGGCCGGGCGACGGCAGTCTGGCTGCCCAACCGTGCCCGCTCCGGCGGATACGGGGCCAACTACACCTACGCGTACTCGGTCGGCAGGAACGCCCCGTCCTGGTCGTCCACTTCGACGATCCGCGGTGAAGGGGTCTACAACACCACCTACACGATCTACGACTCGCTGCTTCGGCCGCTGCAGACGCAGTCCCCGACCGCGAACGGCGGACGGCTGCTGACCGACACCCGCTACGACAGCCGCGGCCTGGCGTACGAAACGTACGCCGATGTCTTCGACGACGCCGCCACTCCCTCCGGCACCTACGCCCGGGCCAAGTACGGCGGTGCGCCGAAACAGACCGACATCGTCTTCGACGGCGCCGAACGCCCGACCAGCAGCACCTTCTACGTCTACGGCGTGCAGAAGTGGTCCACCACCACCGCCTACACCGGTGACTCCACCGCCACCACCGCCCCGGCCGGCGGATCCGCGGTCCGCACCCTCACCGATGTGTTCGGCCGCACGACCGAACGGCGCGAGTACGCCGGTACCGCCCCCGCCGACACCGCCTACGGTGCGGGCGTCGGCACCGCCTACACCTCGACGAAGTACGGCTACACCCGCGACGGCAAGCCGGACACCGTCACCGCGACCGACGGAACCCGGTGGTCCTACACCTACGACCTGTTCGGCCGCCGGACCACGGCGACAGACCCGGACGAGGGGAAGACCACCACCTCGTACACCGACCTGGACCAGGTCGCCACGACGACCGACTCCCGCAACACCACGCTGCTCTACGCCTACGACGATCTCGGCCGCACGACGGACGAGTGGCAGGCGGCCAAGACCGACGCCGACAAACTCACCCACTGGGCCTACGACACCCTGGTCAAGGGGCAGTTGGACTCCGCCACCAGTTACGTCGGCGGAGTGACCGGCGCGGCCTACACCAGGAAGGTCACCGCCTACGACAGCCTGTACCGGCCGACCACCACCCAACTCGTCCTGCCGTCCACCGACGCTCTGGTCACGTCAGGTGCCGTCGCGGCCACGCTGACATCCTCGACGTACTACAACCTCGACGGCACCCAGCAGTACGTCTCGGAGCCCGCGGCCGGCGGCCTCGCCGCCGAGACCATCGACACCGGTTACGACACCGTCGGCCTGCCCACCACTGTCAGCGGCGCCAGCGACTACCTCCTCGGAGCCGCCTACTCCGCCATCGGCCAGACCGACCAGCTCACCCTCGGCACCTCCTCGGCCGCCGGTACCAAGAAGGCCTACATCACCAACGCCTGGGAGGAAGGCACCGACCGGCTCAAGCAGGCGGCCGTCACCGGCCAGACCGACAGCTACGAGCTCCAGGAACTGAACTACTCCTACGACGACGCCGGCGACGTCACCTCCATCACCGACCCCACCACCCTCGGCGGCACAGGCGGGGCGGACAACCAGTGCTTCTCCTACGACGGCCACCAACGTCTGACCGAGGCCTGGACGCCGTCCACCGCCGACTGCTCGACGTCGGGCCGCACCACCGCGAACCTCGGAGGCGCCGCCCCCTACTGGACCTCGTACGCCTACACCGACAGCGGCCTGCGCACCACCGACACCACCCACACGTCAGCAGGTGACAGCACCAGCACCTACTGCTACAGCGCGACCCGGCCGCACGCACTGACCGCCACCACCACGGCGTCCTCGTGCACGGGAGTCACCGCCGCCTACTCCTACGACACGACCGGCAACACGACGGGCCGACCCAACGGCGCGGACACCCAGACCCTCACCTGGACCCCCGAAGGCCAACTGGACACCCTCACCGAGAAGACCGGTGCAGGAAGCACCAAGAGCACCACCGGCCACGTCTACGACGCCGACGGCACCCTCCTGATCCGCCGCGACACCGGCGGAGAGACCGTCCTCTACCTGGACGACGGCACCGAGGTCCACCTCGACACCTCCACCTCGACCGCCAAGTACTGGGCCCAGCGGTACTACACCGTCGGCGGTTCGGCCATCGCCCTGCGCAGCAACAAGTCCGGCACTTCGACCACTTCGACACTGACCTGGCTCGCGGCCGACCAGCACGGAACCAGCAGTCTCGCCATCGATGCCGCGACGCAGGCCGTCACCAAGCGGTACACGACTCCGTTCGGTGTCCCGCGCGCCGGTGGTACCGGAACCTGGCCCGACGACAAGGCGTTCCTCGGCGCCTCAGCGGACTCCGCCACCGGCCTCACCCACCTCGGCGCCCGCGAGTACGACCCGTCCACCGGACGCTTCCTCAGCGTCGACCCCATCCTCGACCTGGCAGAGCAGCAGTCCCTCAACGGCTACACCTACGGCAACAACAATCCCGCCACCCTCGCGGATCCGGCCGGCACCGATCCGTGCGGCGGCCTCAAGTGCGGCCACGCAGGGGACAAGTGCAGCGACCCGTCCATCTACTGCTACGCCGAGAAGGCGGACGGCACAGCTGACACCACCGGCGCGGTCCCCTCCAGCGGCGGCACGGCCAGCACGAGCAGCACCGGCAACACCAGCAGCGGCAAGAGCGGCGGCTCCCATGGGGGCTGGCTGTCGAACGCGGTGAACACCGTCGTCGACTACGGCTCCGCGATCTTCTCCCAGCCCGACATCTGGTGGGGTTCCGCGGAAACCGCCGGAAGCATGTTCCTCATGGGTCTCGGCGGAGATGCCATCGTCGGCGGCGGAGCCCTCTGTCTCACCGGCGTCGGCTGCATCGCGGGCGCCCCCATCGCCGCAGGAGGCGTAGGCCTGATCGGCACTGGCGCCGTTGGCGCGGCGGACGGGATCGGCCGCATCAACGACGGGCTGGGGAAGGCGCTGTCGGAGGCCAGTAGCGAATCCTCTGGAGGCGGTGCCGCGGAGGACGTTGGCGCACAGAATCCAGACGTTGTGTGGAAGACGGATGACTGGGACGGTTGGGAACACGTTCAAGAAAGTCATCGAATTGGCGGCGCGGAATATAATCCGATCAACAAAGGTGCCTTTATAGGGAAGGGGCGAAAGGTTCAGCAATGGATCCAGCAGGTGGTGAAAGAAAATCCGGCGCAAATAAATAACTCGAAGGGGCGTGACGGATACCTCTATCGAGGTCGAATTAACGCCGGGCCGGATGGGGTTGGAATCCTGAGTGAACAACAGAGTCAAGGGCTGGCCGGCAATAGGGGGTACGGCGTCGAAGTGATTCTTAATCGCGACGGTAGCCTGAGGACTGCCTACCCTATTCCGTGAGATAGTTCGCCAGTCACCCGCACTGCTGTGCGGGCGACTGGCGAATGCGGCATACCTAACACTGCATGGTTGAGAATCGGAGAGTAATGTTCGACATCACGTTCGATGCGCATTCGATGCGGAAGCCTCGCGAGAAGAAATTGGCTAAACTAGGTCAGGCCAGCGAGATGAATCTCCGCTATGGGTATTTCGAGACTGATCTTACTTTTACTGTGGGTGAATTCGGGAGCGAGGATCTCCCTGGGGTCACAATCCTTGATTTCATTTTCTGCCTGCTTTATGCGGCTCGAGAGGTGCGGCAAGGGAATGTCGGGGAGATTGGTTTCACGGAGAATGATCAAGTCATCCGTATAATTCCCAATGGGGAAATCATCACAGTAAGTAGGTCGTGGTCCAAAGATTCCGGAGACTGTGGTGTAGATGTATTCTTTGCTGTTGTCGCGCGATTCTGTAGTGATGTCCTAGGGTTCATCGTCGAACAGTATCCAGCCTTTCAGGAGAATTTGGCTCTATCGAAGCTCGTCAGTATGCTTGCCGAATTTCAGCGATAATTTGTGGAAGTTGTCGCGCTTCTCGTCCGGGGACGTCTCCTCCGCTCAGCGGGATTTTCGTGGTCCAGTAGGCTAAGATCGTGCGATTGGTGAGCCGTGTAAATTTGGAATCGGACCCGTGAAACCCGTGAAATCTGAAAGGGCGGTCGGTAAATGGCCAAGTTTCGATGTCGCTGTGGTGAAGTGATCGCCATGAGTGGGGCGATTCCCAACCCGCTGGAGTGGCATCTCTCGTCGGATCAGGAACTTGAGGAATCCTGGGAGGCGGAGGACTTCGCGAGGCTCCAGCAGGTGGCCAGGCCTGTCTTTCTGTGTCCCAGATGCGGAAGGATCTGGGTCTACTGGGACGGGTATGAGGGGGAGCGCGTTTCGTACGTTCGGGAAGAGGAGTGACGGGCGGGGGGGCAGGGGCATGGCCGTGTACGTTTCGGTGCGGGGATGGCTGGAGTGTGATCGGTATCAGTTGGCCGAGGTGAAGAAAATTATCGCCGGGAATTCCGATGGGCATTATTCCGGAGGGTGGGCGTTTCCCGCGACCAGTTGACGGAAATGGCTGCTTTGCCGCCTTCGGATGAAGACGACTCTGGCGTACAGGGACTCTTCATGGTCACGCACGAGCTCGACGGGCTTGTCGAGTGGCAGATCCGCGACGGTGGCATTCATGACGTGCCCGGTGACGAGCGCCACCAGTATCTGGGGCCTACGTGAATTCAGTTTCCGACGACGAGATCATTGCCGCCGTGCGTGCGGAACTAGCAACGAAGGAACCGCTCGTACCCGCGTCGCAAGACGCGGTGGACGGCGCGGAGCGCGCAATCGGGTATCCCCTTCCCCCGCTGCTCCGGCGCCTGTACCTGGAGGTGGCCAACGGCGGATTCGGTCCGCGTGGGGGCGTGCTGGGAGTGCCTGGGGGAAAATGGCGCGGAGACTGGGCGGACATTGTGGACGTCCATCAGGCGTTCTCCGCTGCTCCTGGCAGCGAGGTTCCGGACGGACTGGTTTGGCTGTTCGACTGGGGAGACGCCGTCTGGTCCCTCGTCGATTGTCGCGATTCGGCCGGGATGATGTTCGGTTGGGATCCCAACCACGGCCTTGAGGGCGCGCTCATTCCGACGGGGCGGAATCTTGCCGAATGGCTGTCCGATGCGGAGGCACTCATGGAGAAAGATCTGGTCGGCCGTCTGGAAGAGGCGGCGGATCGTTTCGTGATCCCACTGCGGATGAACGAGGGGTTCGACGAGCAGGCGCTCCGCAAGCTGGAGGAGGAGATCGACCGCTGCGGGACGGTATGGAGGGGAGCGGCTCACGTGCCGAAGCGTGCGGCGTTGATCCTCGCCGAACTCCACCCGTCGATCGAGGCCTGCGCGTGGCTTTATGAAGGGGACATGCGCCAGCGGATCCAGGAGGCGGGAGTGATGGTGTCCGAGGCGGTGATCGCCGCTCTGGACTGAGCGCCCTCCGCAGGCCCCGGCGTGAAGCGGCACCCGGCGCCGGAGAAAGGCGCCGGGTGCCGCTGTCGTACCCGTGGGGGGAGGATCAAGGGGCGGCGGTGATCAGCCGGTCGTCACCGCCGTGTCGTCGATCACGAAGCTCGTCTGGAGGGACGAGTCCTCGACGCCCGTGAACTTGAGCGCCACCGTCGTGCCCGCGTACGCCGACAGGCTCAGCGACTTGGCGACGTAGCCGCTCGCCGCGTTGAGGTTGGAGTAGGTGGCCAGGGTCGTCGTACCGGCCGTCACCGTCAGCTTGTCGTACTGGGTGCTGGTGGTGGTCTCGGCCGTGTCGATGTGCAGGTAGAAGGTGAACGTCGTGCCCGTGCAGCCGCTCGGGATCGTCACCGACTGGGAGAGCGTGTCGGTGTGGGTCGAGCCGTAGCCGTCCAGCCAGGCCTTGTAGGAGCCGGTGCGGGCCGCCTGGCTGCTGGAGCTGGTGATGACACCGCTCGTCGCCGTCCAGGTGGTGTTGCCGGACTCGAAGCCCTGGTTGCCGAGGAGTTGGGCCGAGGTGCAGGAGCCGCCGCCGGTCGCGCTGACCGTCCAGGTAAAGGACGCCGTACCCGTGGCGCCCGTGCTGTCGGTCACCGTGACCACGCTGCTGTACGTGCCCGCCGTGGTCGGGGTGCCGGAGATCGTGCCCGTCGAGCTGCTGATCGACAGGCCCGTCGGCAGACCGCTCGCCGCGTAGGTCAGCGTGCCGGAGTTCGTGCTGCTCGCCGTGATCGCCAGGCTCACCGCGGTGCCGACCGTCGACGACTGGCTGCCCGGGTTCGTGACCGTCACGCCGGTGGTGGGGACGGTGATGTGGCTGCCCACGTTGACGCCCGCGAAGGCGTTGCCGACACCCGCGTACTGCGTGGAGCTGCTGCCGTAGAGCGCCGTGGCGGCGTTCAGCGCGGCGGTGCGGGCCTGGGCGTACGTGGTGCTGGACGTCATGTACGTCGTCAGCGCCTTGTACCAGATCTGGAGCGCGGCGGCCCGGCCGATGCCCGCGACGGCGACGCCGTCGGAGGTCGGGCTGTTGTACGTCACGCCGTTGATGGTCTTGCTGCCGCTGCCTTCCGACAGCAGGTAGAACATGTGGTTCGCCGGGCCCGAGGAGTAGTGGACGTCCGCACTGCCGATGCCGGAGTACCAACTGTCGTACGAGGAGCCGTCCTTGTCGGGCTCGTCCATGTAACGCAGCGGCGTGCCGTCGCCGTTGATGTCGATCTTCTCGCCGATGAGGTAGTCACCGACGTCGGTGGAGTTGGCCGCGTAGAACTCCACACCGGTGCCGAAGATGTCGGACGTCGCCTCGTTCAGGCCGCCCGACTCGCCGGAGTAGGTGAGGTTGGCGGTGTTGGAGGTGACCCCGTGCGTCATCTCGTGCCCGGCCACGTCCAGCGAGGTCAGCGCGTGCGTGCTGCTCGTGCCGTCGCCGTACGTCATGCAGAAGCAGCTGTCGTCCCAGAAGGCGTTCACGTACGCCGTGCTGTAGTGCACCCGGGAGTAGGCCGCGACCCCGTCGTTCTTGATGCCGCTGCGCCCGAAGGTGTTCTTGTAGAAGTCCCAGGTCGTCTGCGCCCCGAAGTGCGCGTCCACGCCCGCCGTCTGCGTGTTGGACCCGGACCCGGTGCCCCAGGTGTCGTCGGCGTCCGTCATCAACGTCCCGGTGCCCGACGTGCCGTTGTTGAGGCTGTACGTCTTGTGGGTGCCGCGCGTGGTGTCGTTGAGCTGGTACGTCGAACCCGACAGCGTCGTCCCGATGGTGACCGTGCCGCTGTACTGGCTGTTGCCGGTACCGGTCTTGATGTCCTGGAACTGGTGGAGCTTCTCGCCGGTCAGGGCGTCCGTGATGACGTGCAGCCTGCTGGGCGTGCCGTCGTCCTGGAGACCGCCGATCACCGTCTCCCAGGCCAGTTTCGGCGTACCGCTGCCCGCCCAGATCACCTTGCGGGCGCTGTCGGTGGTCGGCTTCTCCGCGTCCAGCGCCTTGGCCGCGCTCAGCGCCTTCGTCTCGGCGGCCGACTTGGCGTACGTGGGGGTGGTGGACGCGACCGAGATGGTCCGCTTGTTGTTGAACGTGGTGCTCACCGTGCCCGAGGCCTTGGCGGCGGGCGGGGTGTGCACGACGAGGTCGCCGCCGAGCACCGGCAGCCCGGCGTACGTGCGCTCGTAGCGGGTGTGGAGGGTGCCGTCGGCGTCCTTGACGACGTCCTTGACGAGGAGCTTCTCCTTGGCGCCGAGACCCAGGGAACCGGCGGTCGTCGTCGTTCGCTGCGTCGCGCTCTTGATCAGCGCGGTGCGCTGGGACGGGGTCAGTTCCGCCTGGAGCGAGCCGGCGCGCAGCGGACTGGGCGCCGGGGGCGCGGGCTTGGCGGCGGCCGGGACCGTCTGGACGCCGACGGCCAGCAGGGTCGCGGTGGCCAGCAGAGCGCCGGCGGCGGTGGCCTTGCGGGAGCGGAGGGCCTGGGTGCGGCCGGATCTGTGGGGGGTGTTGGACGTTCGTCTCACTCGAAACTCCTCCTGCGACGGCCGCGCCTTCAACGGCCGGAAACAGAACCGGGCGTACGGGGGTGTGCGGCCCGGGATGAGCTGAGCAGTGCGGGATGTGCGCCTGAGACGTGGGGGATGGCTGCCGGAAGAGTGGCACTCTTGAGGAGTGCATGTCAGCAAAAGATAAGAGGTCGAGGGTTATCCCTCTGCGAGGAGAGGGGCCCCTCAGGCGTGGGTGCGCGGCAGCAGCAGGGGAGTGGCGAGGATCAGGACGCCCGCCGCCCCGACGGCTGTCAGGGGCGTCGTGAGGGCCGCCAGCAGCCCCCACAGCGCGGTGAGCGCGGCGACGGTCAGCTTGCTGGTCACCGACCACGCGGAGAGGGTACGGGCGACCCGGTCCGCCGGGGTGTGCCGGAGCCGGTAGGTGGCGTACACCGGATTGAAGACGCCCATGCAGGTGATCAGCCCGAACTGGACGACCATCACGAGGACGAGTCCGGTCGGCCCGCTGTGCAGGAACGCCATCCCCACCGGCCAGCACACCCGGAGCGTCCCGAAGACGCGCATGATCGCGCGCTGCCCGTACCGCGCCACGAGCGGCCGGGACAGCCGTGACCCGAGGAGACCGCCGGTGCAGGGCACGGCGAAGGCGAGCGCGTACTGCCAGGGCGCGAAGCCGAGGGGGCCGAGCATCAGGACGGCGACCAGCGGCGCGGTCGCCATGATCAGCCCGCTGACCAGCACGGTGTTGAGGAACAGGGGCCGCAGCACCGGATCGGCCAGGATGAACCGCCACCCGTCGAGCAGATCACCGGGACGCGGCCTCGCCTTCTGCGCCCCCTCGGCCTGTTCCCGTACGGGACGGGGCTCGTCCCCGCCCATCGCCCGGATACCGACCGCCGACAGCAGGAAGCTCACGGCGTTCGCGACCACCGTGGTCACCGGCCCGAACAGCCCGACGGCGGCTCCGCCGAGCGGCGGTCCGAGCACGCTCGCCGTCCACATCGTCGACTCGAACCGCCCGTTGGCGACCAGGAGTTGGGAGGGCGGCAGCAGCCCCTTGAGACAGGCCCCGCCGGCCGCCGTGAAGGTGATGTCGGCGGCGGCGACGATCACGGCCACCACCACGAGCTGCCCGAAGGACAGCGCCCCGAGGGCGTAGGCGAGCGGCACGGTGAGCAGCGCCCCGCACCGCACCAGGTCCATGGCGACCATCACGGGCCGCTTCCGCCGGAACTCGATCCAGTGCCCGAGCGGCAGAGCCACCACAGCCCCGACGGCCACCCCGGCGGCAGCCAGCAACGACACCTGGGCGGGCCCGGCGTGCAGCACGAGCACAGCGATCAACGGAAACGCGTCGAACGCCACCCAGGTCCCGAACAGACTGGTGGCGTAGGCCCCCCAGAGCCACCGGAACGGCACCCCGAGAGAGACGCGGCCCGACTGCTTTTCCCCGACATGACTCACCGCGCGAAGCTATCGGATACGAGACTGCCGCGCCCCGCCTTTAGGGGCGCGGGGAACCGCGCGACCAGCCACGACGCTCCCGCAGCCGAAGAACTGACCGGAACTTACCGGAACTCGGCGGAACCTACTTCTGCCCAACCGCCGCGCACTCCACGCAGGTTCCGAAGATCTCCACCGTATGAGCCACGTTCACATACCCGTGCTCCACGGCGATCGCCTCCGCCCACTTCTCCACCGCGGGCCCCTCCACCTCGACCGCCTTGCCGCAGACCCGGCAGACCAGGTGGTGATGGTGATCGCCGGTCGAGCAGCGGCGATACACCGACTCGCCGTCCGACGTCCGCAGGACATCGACCTCACCCGCGTCCGCCAGGGACTGCAACGTGCGGTAGACGGTCGTCAGACCCACCGAGTCGCCCTTGTGCTTGAGCATGTCGTGGAGTTCCTGCGCACTGCGGAACTCGTCGACCTCGTCCAGCGCCGCCGCCACAGCGGCACGCTGGCGGGTGGATCGTCCCTTAACGGGCGGGCCGGCCGTCGTCACCGTTGTTCTCCTCACGTCTGCGCTTGCCGGGCCATTGTGCCAGCCCGGACTGTGCGCGGTCAGACGCCCGCCCTGCCGGCGGCTTCCCGGCTGGCCGGAATCACACACTCCGCCGGGTCCCCGCCCGGCTGCGCGGCGGCTGCCGCACGGGCCCGGCGGCGGGCCAGCGGCGTCGCCAGGGCGGTCAGCGCGACGAACGCGCCGATGGTCAGCAACACGATGGTCGCACCGGGCGGCACATCCTGGTAGTACGAGGTCACGGTCCCGCCGACCGTCACGGACACCCCGATCGCGACGGCGACCGCGAAGGTCGCCGCGAAGCTCCGGGTGAGCTGCTGAGCGGCGGCCACCGGAACCACCATCAGCGCGCTGACCAGCAGCAACCCGACCACCCGCATGGCGACCGTGACCGTGACCGCAGCGGTGACGGCCGTCAGCAGGTTCAGCGCCCGCACCGGCAGCCCGGTCACCCGGGCGAACTCCTCGTCCTGGCTGACCGCGAAGAGCTGCCGCCGCAGCCCGAAGGTGACCAACACCACGAGGGCCGCGAGGATACAGATCGCCGTCACGTCGGACTCGCTGACCGTGGACAGGGACCCGAAGAGATGCGAGGTCAGGTTGGCGTTGGAGCCCGTCGGCGCGAGGTTGATGAACATCACGCCGCCGGCCATACCGCCGTAGAACAGCATCGAGAGGGCGATGTCGCCGCGTGTCTTTCCATACCAGCGGATCAGCTCCATCATCACCGCGCCGACGACGGAAACGCCCATGGCCATCCACACCGGCGAGGTGTTCAGCAGGAAGCCGAGCCCGACGCCCGTCATCGCGACATGCCCGATGCCGTCGCCCATCAGCGCCTGGCGCCGCTGGACCAGGTAGATGCCGATGGCGGGGGCCGTGATGCCGACGAGGACCGCGGCCAGCAGGGCCCGCTGCATGAAGGCGTAGTCGAGGAATTCCATCAGCTCAGCAGTCCCGTCCGGATGGGTTCGGCGTCGTGAGCCGCGTGCGGGTGTACGTGGTCGTGGCCGGGCAGGGCGTGCTGGCCGACGGCGTGCGGGGGCGGCCCGTCGTGCGTCACGCAGCCGTCGCGGAGCACCACCGCCCGGTCGATCAGCGGTTCCAGCGGCCCGAGTTCATGCAGCACGAGCAGCACCGACACACCCTGCGCCACCTGCTCGCGGAGCGTCCGCGCCAGCACCTCCTGGCTCGCCAGGTCGACGCCCGCCATCGGCTCGTCCATGATCAGCAGCTCGGGTTCGGCGGCCAGGGCACGGGCGATCAGTACGCGCTGGTGCTGGCCGCCGGAGAGTGCGTTCACCGAGTCCTTCGCGCGGTCCGCGAGGCCCACGAGCGCGATGGCCCGCCGTACCGCCTCGTGGTCCGCCCTGCGCAGCAGGCCGAAGCGGGCACGGGACAGCCGGCCGGACGCGACGATCTCGGTCACGGTCGCCGGTACGCCCCCTGCGGCGGTCGTCCGCTGCGGTACGTAGCCCACGCGCCGCCAGTCCGTGAAGCGGCGCCGGGGGACGCCGAACAGCTCGATCTCGCCGGCGCTGACCGGGACTTGGCCGATGACCGTGCGGACGGCGGTCGACTTGCCGGAGCCGTTGGCGCCGAGCAGCGCGACGACCTCACCGCGGTTCACGGCGAGGTCGATGCCCCGCAGGACCGGGCGCGCGCCCAGCTCGGCGCGTACGCCGCGCAGGGAAATGACCGGCTCACCCATGCCTGCATCCTCCGTAACGATCATCAACTGCCGCCCGTTCGCTGCCTACTTGGCGCCCAGCGCCGTCCGCAGCGCCTTGAGGTTGGACTCCATGACCGCGATGTAGTCGGAGCCCCGGGACTTCTCGGTGATGCCCTCCAGCGGATCGAGGACGTCCGTCGTCAGGTTCGCGTCCTCGGCGAGGGTCTTCGCGGTCCTGTCGGAGACGAGTGTCTCGTAGAAGACGGTCGTCACACCGTCCGCCTTCGCCTCCTCCTGGAGTTCCTTCATCCGCGCGGCACTCGGCTCGCTCTCCGGGTCGACCCCGGAGATGGCCTCCTGGGTCAGGCCGTAGCGCTCGGCGAGGTAGCCGAAGGCCGCGTGGTTGGTGAAGAACACCTTGCTCGCGGTGTTCTTCAGGCCGTCCTCGAACGAGGTGTCGAGCGAGGTCAGCTTGGCGGTCAACGCCTTGGTGTTCAGCTTGTATTCCGCCGCGTTGGTCGGATCGGCCTTCTGGAAGGCGGCGCTCACACCGTCGGCGATCTCGGCGTACTTCACGGGATCGAGCCAGACGTGCGGGTCGAGACCGGAGGCCTCTTCGTCGGAGTGCGCCTCCTCGCCCTCGTGGGCGTGCCCGTCGCCGCCGTGGTCCTCCAGAGTGGTGAGGGTCGCCGCGTCGATCTTCGTCTTCGCCCCGGACTGCGCGACCGCCTCGTCGACGGCGGGCTGGAGGCCCTTGAGGTACAGGACCGCGTCGGCCTTCTGGAGGTCGACGGTCTGCTTGGCGCTGATCTCCAGGTCGTGCGGCTCCTGGCCGGGCTCGGTCAGCGTGCTGATGGAGACATGCCTGCCGCCTATCTGCTCGGCGAGGTACTGCATCGGATAGAACGACGCCACGACGTCGAGTTGCCCGGTGATGTTCCGGTCGGAGGCGCTCGAATCCGAGGAACAGGCGGACAGGGCGCCGAGGCCGAGCGCGGTGGCCGCCGCGATCGCGGTGCCCGATATGAGTCGTCGTACGTTCATGACAGTCATTTTCAATGATTCTGGAAACGATTGTCAACAAGCGGGTAAAACGGCCGGCCCGGGAGCGCGGCCCGGAGTGCGCTCAAGGGCCGCTGCCGGAACCGATTTGATTGGAGGGCGGGCCCCGCCGGTAACCTGAAGCATTCGCGCCGTCCGTTCGTAATGAAGAGAGCATCGTGGCCGCCGACAAGATCGACACCATCGTCAGCCTGAGCAAGCGCCGTGGCTTCGTTTTCCCCTGCAGTGAGATCTACGGCGGCCAGAAGGCCGCCTGGGACTACGGACCGCTCGGCGTCGAGCTGAAGGAGAACCTCAAGCGCCAGTGGTGGCGCTACATGGTGACGTCGCGCGAGGACGTCGTCGGCATCGACTCGTCCGTCATCCTGGCCCCCGAGGTCTGGGTGGCCTCCGGCCACGTCGCCACCTTCTCCGACCCGCTCACCGAGTGCACCTCCTGCCACAAGCGCTACCGCGCCGACCACCTGGAGGAGGCGTACGAGGCCAAGCACGGCCGTACGCCCGCCAACGGCCTCGCTGACATCAACTGCCCCAACTGCGGCAACAAGGGCCAGTTCACCGAGCCCAAGCAGTTCTCGGGCCTGCTGTCGACGCACCTCGGCCCGACCCAGGACAGCGGCTCGGTCGCCTACCTGCGCCCGGAGACCGCCCAGGGCATCTTCACCAACTTCGCCCAGGTGCAGGTCGCTTCGCGCAAGAAGCCGCCGTTCGGCATCGCGCAGATGGGCAAGTCGTTCCGGAACGAGATCACGCCGGGCAACTTCATCTTCCGTACCCGCGAGTTCGAGCAGATGGAGATGGAGTTCTTCGTCAAGCCGGGCGAGGACGAGAAGTGGCAGGAGTACTGGATGCAGGAGCGCTGGAACTGGTACACCGGCCTCGGTCTCCGCGAGGAGAACATGCGCTGGTACGACCACCCGAAGGAGAAGCTCTCCCACTACTCCAAGCGCACCGCCGACATCGAGTACCGCTTCCAGTTCGGCGGCAACGAGTGGGGTGAGCTGGAGGGCGTCGCCAACCGCACGGACTACGACCTCAACGCCCACTCCAAGGCCTCCGGTCACGACCTCTTCTACTTCGACCAGGAGGCCCAGGAGCGCTGGACGCCGTACGTCATCGAGCCGGCGGCGGGTGTCGGCCGCGCGATGCTGGCGTTCCTGCTCGACGCGTACGTCGAGGACGAGGCCCCCAACGCCAAGGGCAAGCTGGAGAAGCGCACGGTGCTGCGTCTCGACCCGCGCCTCGCGCCGGTCAAGGTCGCGGTCCTGCCGCTGTCCCGCAACGCCGAGCTGTCGCCGAAGGCCAAGGGCCTGGCCTCCGCCCTGCGCCAGAACTGGAACATCGAGTTCGACGACGCGGGCGCGATCGGCCGCCGCTACCGGCGCCAGGACGAGATCGGTACGCCGTTCTGTGTGACGGTGGACTTCGACACGCTCGACGACAACGCGGTGACGGTGCGTGAGCGGGACACGATGAAGCAGGAGCGGGTGTCTCTCGACCAGATCGAGGGGTATCTGGCTCAGCGGCTTATCGGCTGCTAGTTGGTTGGTTTTCGGCTGCGGGTCGGTGGGGGCCGGTCGCGCAGTTCCCCGCGCCCCTGGTAACGGGCTTCGCCCGTTCCAGGGGCGCGGATTGGTCCTGACGACAGGGCCTAGGACGCTTTGGGGTCCACCGTCGCCTGGTGTTCCTCGGCGAGGTGTTCCTCCGCCTTCAGCCACGGCAGGAACTGCACCTTCTTGCGCCAGCCGCAGGTGTCGCAGCTCATGACGCGATGTGCTCCGGTGCGCTGGACGTGGACGACGTGCTCCCGCCCGTGCTGGTCCCAGCGGCTCACCTTGCTCGTGTTGATCTCCGACATGACCTCTCCGGCGTCCAAGGTGCGTGCAGGTGTGAGTGTGCAGCAAGAGCAACATCAACAGGGGTCGACTGTGTGAAGAGTTGACCGGTGCCCCAAGTTCCCCAGGTGCCCCGGGCGTTGGCGCCCCGGGCGTTCAGGACTCCGCGCCGGGGGCGATCAGTCCCGTCTCGTAGGCGAGCACGACCGCCTGGACCCGGTCGCGCAGGTCGAGCTTGGAGAGGATGCGGCCCACGTGCGTCTTGACCGTGGTCGGGCTCAGGAACAGCCGCTCCGCCAGCTCCGCGTTGCTCAGGCCCGTCGCCAGCAGTCGCAGGACCTCCAGTTCCCGGGGTGTCAGCCCCGACAGGTCGGTGTGCCGGGCGGCGGCCGGGGACGGTTCCTCGCGGTGGGCGAAGCGCTCGATCAGCCGGCGGGTGATCGCCGGGGCGAGCAGGGCGTCGCCGGACCGGACCAGGCGTACGGCCGCCACCAGGTGCTCGGGCGTGACGTCCTTGAGGAGGAAACCGCAGGCCCCGGCGGTGAGGGCCGCGTAGACGTAGTGGTCGAGGTCGTAGGTGGTGAGGATGACGACCCGGGTCCGCGCCGCCTCCGGGGCGTCGTCGGCGAGGATGCGCCGGGTCGCCTCGATGCCGTCCATGCCGGGCATCCGGATGTCCATCAGGACCACGTCGGGCCGGGTCCGGCGTACGGCGGCCACCGCCTCGGCCCCGTCGGCCGCCTCCGCCGTCACCTCGATGCCGTCGGCGGCCAGGATCATCCCGAAGCCCGTACGGACCAGGGCCTGGTCGTCGGCGATGACGGCACGGAGGGGCGGTGGTCCGTCGTGCGGTGTCACGGTGTCCGCCACGGGACGGTGGCCGTGATGCGGTAGCCGCCGGTGCGGGTCGGACCGGCGGTCAACTCGCCGCCGTAGACGGCCAGTCGCTCGCGCAGCCCGATCAACCCGCGCCCGGCGCCGCCGCTTTCGTCGTTGCTGCCGCCCGGCACCCTGACCGGGCGGGTGTTGCCGACCTCGATCTGGAGCCGGTCGCCGGTCCAGCCGATCACCACGGAGGCCTCGGCGCCCGGCGCGTGCCTGATCGTGTTGGTCAGCGCCTCCTGCACCACCCGGTACGCCGTCAGGTCCACCCCCGGCGGCAAGGAGTCCGGCGGCAGCGACACCGCGACGGTCGCCGGGGTCCCGGCGCCGCGCACCCGCTCCGTCAGGGCGTCGAGCCGGTCCAGGCCGGGCTGCGGCTCAAGCCCGTCGGCCGGAGTGTCGTGCGGGTGGGGCTGGGGGCCGGTGTCGGGGGCGGCCAACAGGCCCATCACATGCCGGAGTTCGGCCATCGCGGCCCGGCCCCCGGCCTCGACCGCGAGCAGCGCCTCCTTGGACCGTTCGGGCGCCGCGTCCATCACCTTGCGTGCCGCACCGGCCTGGATCACCATCACGCTCACATTGTGGGTCACCACATCGTGCAACTCGGCGGCGATACGCGCCCGTTCCTCCGCGACGGCCCGCCGCATCGCCTCCTCCTGCGTCCGCTGCAACCGCGCGAACCGGTCCCGGTCGGCGGCCACCCGGCCCCGCCAGAAGCGGACCAGCCCGGCCAGCACCCCGGCCACCAGCAGCACGACCCCGGGACTCGACCAGCCCGGCAGCAGCGGCTCCGCCCGCTGGAACACCACGCCCGCCAGCACCGCCCCGACGGCCAGCGCGCCCAGCGCCCCCGCCCGGTGACGGCTGTGCACGACCGCGCTGTAGGCCCCGATGACACAGGTCAGCACGGTGATCCAGGAGGCCTCGTCACCGATGCCCAGCCCGGCGAGCAGCACCACCCCGAACACCGCGAGCGGATACCGCCGCCGGGCCAGCAGCGGCAGCGCCGACAGGACGACGAGGGGCCAGGGCGCGACGGGTTCCTCGCCCGCCATGACCGGCGGCCGGGGCGGGACCGGGGGCGCGGGTGGCGGGGGCGGCGGGTTCACCGGCGAGGTCCCGTACCCGTAGCCGGTGCTGGGGACGAAGCGCACCGGGCCGTCGCCGGGATAGCTCGCCGCGACGACCAGCGCCACGACGGTCAGTACGACGGCCAGCAGCACGTCGGCCCGCAGTGCCCGGCGCGACAGCGGGGCGGGTCTCGGCTCCGGCCGCAGCGCGTCCCGCAGTTGCCGACACCAGTGCCGGACGCGCCCGCGCGGCTGCTCGGCCCCGGCAGATGTCCCCGTCGGCGTCTCCATCGGCTCATTGTGGGTGCCGGTGCCTCGGCCCGCGTCCTTCCTGGCGGCCCGACCACCCCTCCCTCAGGCGTACTTCGCAGGGATGACCCCTCGGCCGGGTCCTCCGCGGGGAGGGCCGGACGTCGGTGCCACGGCCGACGCGCCGGGAGGGCGCCCGCCCCTAGGTTCGCCGGGTCCGACAACTTCTCATTCCAGCTCCAACTCCAGCTCCAACTCCAGCTCTCATTCCCGCTCTCACTCCAACCGACCGTAGGGGCAGGCGAGTTCATGACCCAGGTGATCCAACTCGACGGCGTGGCCAAGCGCTACGACAGCGACGGCAGGCCCGCGCTCGGGCCGCTCACGCTCTCCGTCGAACAGGGCGAGGCCCTCGCCGTGACCGGCCCCTCCGGCAGCGGCAAGTCGACCCTGCTGAACCTCGTCGCGGGCCTGGACCGGGCCACCGAGGGCACCGTCTCCGTCGCCGGCCGACGGCTCGACGACCTGAACGAGCACGCGCTGGCCCGGTTCCGCCGTGAACAGATCGGCATGGTCTTCCAGTTCTTCAACCTCCTGGACGACCTCACCGTCACCGACAACATCCAGCTCCCCGCCCAACTGACGGGCACCGCACGGCGCGAGACCGCCGCCCGCGCCGGGGAACTCATGGAGGTGCTCGGCATCCAGCAACACGCCCGCGCCTACCCGGGCCGCCTCTCCGGCGGTGAACGCCAACGGGTCGCGGTGGCAAGGGCCTTGGTCAACCGCCCCGCCCTGCTGCTCGCGGACGAGCCGACCGGCGCTCTCGACACCGCGTCCGGTCAGGACGTACGGGACCTGCTGGTGGACCTGCACCGGGGCGGCCAGACCATCGTGCTCGTCACCCACGACCTGGCGCTCGCCGAGGCGTGCGCGAGCCGCACGATCCGGCTGGTCGACGGCCATCTCGCCCTCGACACCCGGGCGGAGGCCGTCCGTTGACCGCCTTCAGGATCGGTGGAGGTGGCCGTGGCGGCGGTGCGCTCGGCCGGGTCGTACGGTCCGGGGTGGGCCGGCGCCGGGTGCAGACCCTGGTGATCGCCGTGGCCACGATGATGGCCGTGGCCTCGGCGGTGGTCGCCGGTTCGCTGATCGTCGCCGCGAACCGTCCCTTCGACCACGCCTTCGCGCAGCAGCACGGCGCGCAGCTGACCGTACAGTTCGACCCGGAGAGAGCGAGCGAGGCCCAACTCCGGTCCACCGCCGACGAGTCGGGCGTCACGGCGAGCGCGGGCCCGTACCCGGCGACCACCGTCCAGCCGGTCGACTCGGCGGGCGGGCACCTGCCGGCGCTGACGCTGGTCGGACGGTCCGCCCCGGCGGCCGACGTGGACGACCTGGACCTCAAGTCCGGCCGCTGGGCCACGAAACCGGGCGAGGTCGTCCTCGACGCCGAGTTCGCGGGCCCCGCCCTGGAACTCGGCTCCACACTCAAGACCTCGGACGCCGCCGACAGCCCGACCCTGACGATCGTCGGCTTCGCCCTGTCCGTCAGCAGAACCGCCGAAGCGTGGACAACTCCGGCCCAGGCGAGGGCACTTGCGTCGGCAGGAACCTCCCTCACCCCCCTCACGAACCAGATGCTGTACCGCTTCGACGAGGCCGACACGGACGGACAGCTCATCGCGGCCCGCGAACGGCTCGCCGCCGCCGTACCGTCCGGCGCGCTGCTGAGCAGCCGTTCCTACCTGGAGGTCAAACGCGACGCGGACCAGGGCGCGGCGCCGACGATCCCCTTCCTGATCGCCTTCGGCGTCCTCGGCATCGTCATGTCGGTGATCATCGTCTCCAGCGTGACCAGCGGCGCGGTCGGTTCGAGCCTGCGCAGGATCGGCGTCCTGAAGGCGATCGGCTTCACCCCGCGCGAGGTCGTGCGCGCGTATGTGGCCCAGTCGCTGATCCCGGCGGCCGTCGGCATCGGGCTGGGCGTAGTCCTCGGCAACCTGCTCGCCGTACCGCTCCTGGACGACACCGAGCAGGCGTACAGCACCACCAGCCTGACCGTGGCCTGGTGGGTGGACGTCGCCGTACCGGCCGCCGCGCTGCTGGTAGTGGGTCTGGCGGCACTGGTGCCCGCGCTGCGCGCCGGCCGCCTGAGTACGGTCGAGGCGATCGCGGTGGGCCGAGCCCCACGCCCGGGCCGAGGCCAGTGGGCACACCGCGCGGCAGGCCGCCTGCCCCTGCCCCGAGCCGTGACCTACGGCCTGGCGAGCCCGTTCGCGCACCCGGTCCGCACGGTCGCGATGCTCCTGGCGGTGGCCTTCGGCACGATCGCGGCGACCTTCGCGGTGGGGCTGACGGCGTCCCTGACGGCGGTCAGCGCGGCGGCGGACCCGGAGGAGCGGGCGGCGGTAACGGTGTTCGGAGGCGGCGGCGAGGTGCAGGCGGGCCCGGGGGTACCCCGGCCGACGGAAGGCGGGACGAAGGAAGGGCCGGAGGGAGGACCGACGGAGGGCGACTCCGAGCCCCAGGCCGCCGATCCGGCACGTGTCCGCGCCGCGATCGAGGCACAGCCGGGCACGGCCGCGTACTACGCGATGACCAGGGACGACGTCTCCGTGGCCGGGGTCAGCGGTGTGGTGCAGGCCAGCTTCTACCAGGGAGACATGGGCAGCACCGGCGGCTACGAGATGCTCGCCGGCCACTGGCTCGACGGCGCGGGCCAGGTGGTGGTGGGCTCGGGCTACCTGGACCGGACCGGCACCGAGATCGGCGACACGGTCCGGGTGACCTACCTCGGCGACACCCGCACCCTGCGGATCGTCGGCGAGGCCTTCGACACGTCGGACGGCGGCGTACGGCTGCACGCGAACATCGCCGACTTCCCCGGGGCCGAGCCCCGGATGTTCCTGGTCGAGGTGGAAGAGGGCGTCGCGCCCGTCGAGTACGCCCAGAAACTCGCCGCGGTCCTGCGGCCACTGGGCGGCGACGCGATGGCCAACGCCCCGTCGGGACAGGACAACTTCGTGCTCGTCCTGCAGTCGATGGCGGCCCTGCTCACCCTGATGCTGGTCTCCGTGGCGGGCATGGGAGTCCTCAACTCGGTCGTCCTTGACACCCGGGAACGCGTCCACGACCTGGGCGTCTGCAAGGCCCTGGGCATGTCCCCCCGCCAGACGGTGAGCCTCGTACTGGCCTCGGTGACCGGCATCGGCGTCCTGGGCGGCCTGATCGGCGTCCCCACGGGCTTCGCCCTGCACGGCGTGGTCCTCCCCCTGATGGGCCACGCGGCAGGCACCGACCTCCCCCCGTCCGTCCTGAACGTCTACACCCCCTGGCAACTCCCCCTCCTGGCATTGGCGGGCCTGACGATCGCCCTCCTGGGAGCCCTGCTCCCGGCAACCTGGGCAGCGAGGACACGCACGGCTACGGCGCTGCGGACGGAGTGAGGGGCAGAGGGTAACGGGGGATGGGGTGAGGGGGTGGAGGAGGTGACGGAGCTGGGGTGAGGGGGTGACGGGGAGCGGCGCGGAGGATCCGGGAGCCGCCCCGCAGGGGCGCTCCCGGAGGGGCGCGGGGAACTGCGCGACCAGCCACAACGCACCCGCACCCGCACTCACACAGCCGCCCCCACCCCCGCCCCACCGGCCAGCCCAGCCGCAGCCGCCCAAAAGAAAACGTGCCCACACCCAGGCGATGCGACCCGCGACCGCCCGCCGAGAACGGTCAGCGCATACTGCAGCTCCGTAGCCATCCGCCAAAGCCGAAGGCTGTACCGCTCACCCCGGTAGACGTACAGCCGGAAGACCTTGACCGCCAACTCGTCGCGCCCGTCGGCGAACGCGTCCGGCAACCCGGCGAGCAGTTCGAAGTCCCGCTTGCCGGTCGCCGCCTCGGCCACCACGCCCAGCGGAAGGGTGTCCAGCACTGCCGCGGAGGCCGCCGACCCGGCGATGTCGACCACGACGGCATAGGCGGTAAGGGCGGCGAGGATCTCGATCAGCCGCTCGCCCTCCCCGATGTCGACACCCCAGTTGCCCAGACGCTCACGGCGCCGCCCCCGCCGCCACGCCTCCTCGTCCACCAGAGGCAGCAACACCCGCCCGAACCGCACGCAGCGCCCCCACAGCCCATCGCGGCCGTAGCTATGGCTACGGCTGTCGCTGTCGCTATTGACGTCGCTATTGACGTGGACGTGGCCGTGGCCGTGATCCGAGGTCACCCGACATCCGCCCCCTCAGCCGATCACCCGAGGCAGCCGCAGACTCAGCAGCGCCGTCAACGCGATACCCCCCAACTGCACCACCAACGTCGTCACCAGCGCATCCCCCATGCCCATCCCGGGCGCCAGGGACAGGAACAACGTTCCGAGCGTCGCCACCCCCAGCGCCAGCGCCGACTGCTGGGTGGTGATCATGACCCCGCTGCCCACCCCCGCCCGCGCCGGCTCGACCTCCGACAGCACGATCCGGAATAGCACGGGCAGCTGCAACGCCTGCCCCGCCCCCGCGACCGCCGCCCCCGGCAGCAGCTCCATCAGCCCCACGTCGGGCCAGGAACGCCACACCGCCACCGCGATGAGCGCCACGCCCACGAACTGGATCAACCCGCCGACGGTGACGACCCGCGTGCCGTAACGGGCGACCAGCCGGGGCCCGGCGAGGGAGACGCAGAAGAACGTCACCGCCATCGGCGCCAGCGCGAGCCCCGCCTGGACCGGCCCCAGCTCGGCACCCCGCTGCAGGGCCACCGCGATCACGAACATGAACCCGCTGAAGCCGATCGAGAACGGCACCATCATCACCAGCCCCCGGCGCAGCGACACCAGCCCGAAGAGGGTCGGCGGCACGAGCGGCGTACGGCCCTTGCGGTCCGCGCCGCGCTCGACCGCGTAGAACGCCGCCGCCACGAACGGGAACGCGGCCAGCGACAGCCAGGTCCACAGCGGCCAGCCCGCCGCCCGGCCCTCGGTGAGCGGGGCGAGCAGGGTGATCAGGGACAGGGCGAGGAGGAGCGTGCCGGGGACGTCCACCGGCTCCGGGCGCTGCGAGCGGGTCTCCGGGACGGTCCGGGCGGCCAGGACCAGCCCGAGCAGCACCACGGGTACGTTCACCAGGAACACCGAGCGCCAGCCGGTACCGGCGATGTCCGCGGCGACGAGTACGCCGCCGAGGATCTGGCCCGCCACCATCGAGAGCCCGGCCGTGGCGCCGTACAGGCCCATCGCCCTGGCCCGGCGCGGACCGGCCGTCGCCGACTGGATGGTCGCGAGCACCTGCGGCAGCATCGCCGCCGACGCCGCGCCCTGTGCGATCCGGGCCGCCACCAGGGTCCAGGCGGTCGGCGCGAGTCCGCAGGCCAGCGAGGTGATGCCGAAGGCCGCCATACCGGCCAGGAAGAGCCGGCGCCGGCCGAAGAGATCGCCGAGCCGCCCGCCGAGGACGAGCAGGACGGCGTACGAGACCCCGTACCCGGCGACCACCAGTTCGAGGACGGCCTCGCTCGCCGCGAGGTCCCGGCCGATGGTGGGCAGGGCGACGTTGACGATGAAGAAGTCGATGAGGGGCAGGGCCGCCCCGAGCAGCACGGTGAACAGACCGAGCCCGCCCAGTAGGGGTGACCCGGAGGGGGAGCGGACGGTGGCGGTGGGTGAGGTGCTTGTGTCGGTCACGTCGACCAGCGTCCGCCTCCCCTGAGGGTGGTACCAGAGTCTCTTTATCCTGGTACCAGGAGTACCTGGAAACAGGGTCCGAGCGGAGGGACAGTGGAAAGGTGACCACCATCGCCCAGGAGACCGGCGCGCGGCAACAGCCGGAGCGGAAGCAGGAACGGCAGCGGCCGGAGGGACAGCGGCCGGAACCGCAGGAGCGGCGGCCCGGCGGGCGCGGCTCGGAGGTCCGGCGCCACGAACTCGCCGTCTTCCTGCGCAGCCGCCGCGAGCGCATCACCCCCGAGCAGGTCGGCCTGCCGCCCGGCAGGCGCCGCCGTACGCCGGGACTGCGCCGCGAGGAGGTCGCCCAGCTCTCGGCGGTGGGCGTGACCTGGTACACCTGGCTCGAACAGGCCCGCGCCATCCAGGTCTCCGAACAGGTGCTCGACGCCCTGGCCCGCACCCTCCTCCTCGACCCGAGCGAACGCGCCCACCTCTTCCAGCTGGCCGGAGCGGTCGACCCGACCCCCGCCGCGAGCTGCCCGACGATCACCCCCGCCGTCCGCGAACTGCTGCGCGCCCTCGACCCCATCCCGGCCTGCATCCAGAACAGCCGGTACGACATCCAGGCGTACAACCGCACCTACGGCCGCCTCATGGGCGACCTGGACGCGGTACCGCCCGAGGACCGCAACCTCATGTTGCTCGTCTGCACGAACGAGGAGTGGCGGAGGTCGGTCGTCCTGTTCGAAGAGACACTGCGCGTGATGGCGGCCAAGCTCCGGGTCCAGCAGGCGGCCCATCTGGGCGACCCCGCCTGGAAGTTGATGCTCAGGCGACTGCGCGCGGAGTCCCCGGAGTTCCGCGAGATCTGGGAGCGGTACGAGGTGGTCAACGTCCGCGGCAAGACCAAGCAGTTCCGCAATCCGTACGTCGGCCTGCTGACCGTCGACCACACGGACCTGTGGCTCGCCCCGGAGTTGGGCACCCGCCTGGTGACGATGGTCCCGTCGGACGAGCAGACGCGCGAGCGCCTGGCGAAGCTGTACGAGATGTTCCCGCCGGCCGATCCGCTTCCATCGGAAAATCAACCATAGATGGTCAATTTCGTTCACGATGCGGGCTGTTGGTGATGACGACCGGAGTCCGCCACGGCGACGGCTCACATCGCGGTGCGCGCCCCCATGGAGCCCCGCACGCCCGTCTCCCCGCCCCCACCGCCGTCCTCGATCTCCAGCCGCTCGGCGGTCCGTTCCGCCGTCCGCCGGGCCCAGCCGCCGGTCGTGACCGCGCCCAGCACCAGCACGGCCAGCCCGCAGCCCGCGATGATCCACCAGCCGGGCCGCGCCGCAGCGGCGAACACCTCCTTGTACGGTCCTGCCCCGATGCCCGACGCCAGCGCCGCGCCGATCACCGCGACCCCGAGGGTGCCGCCGGTCTGGCGGCTGGTGGAGGCGATCGCGGCGGCCACCCCGGCCTGCGAGCGGGGCATGCCCGAGACGGCCGTGTTGGTGATCGGCGCGTTGACGAAGCCGAAGCCGAGGCCGAACAGGAAGTACCCGATCACCAGCGTCACGTTCGACGTCTCCCCGTCGAACCCCGCGAACAGGACCCCGCTCGCCGTCATCGTGACCCCCGCCGTGAGCAGCGAGAACCGTGGCCCCCTGCTGCCGACCAGCCGCCCCGATATCGGCGCGCACACGAAGCACATCACCGCCATCGGCAGCATCCACAGACCGGCGTGCAGGGCGGACAGCCCCCGCACGTTCTGCAGATACAGCGTCGACAGGAACAGGAATCCGCTCAGCGCGCCGAACGCGCTCACCGCGACCACCGTCGCCCCGCTGAACGGCACCGACCGGAAGAACCGCAGGTCGATGAGGGGTTCCTTGCGCCGGGGCTCGTAATACAGCAGTCCCAGCAGCGCGGCCAGGGCGACCGACCCGAAGGCGAGCGTGTGCGTGACCGGTGAGCTGGGCGCCTCGATGATCGCGTACGTCAGCGAGCCGAGCAGCGCGATGACCAGCACCTGGCCTACCGGGTCCGGGCGGCGGGCCTTCGGCGCGCGGGACTCCGGGACGAACCGCCAGGTCAGCAGGAGCGCGGCGAGGCCCACCGGCAGGTTGAGCCAGAAGATCGAGCGCCAGCCGACGGAGTCCACGAGCAGGCCGCCGACGATCGGCCCCGCGGCCATGGATATCCCGACGACCGCGCCCCACACCCCGATCGCCTTGGCCCGCTCGCGCGGGTCGGTGAAGGTGTTGGTGATGATCGACATGGCGACCGGGTTGAGCATCGAGCCGCCGATCGCCTGGATCATGCGGAACGCGATGAGCGAGTCGAGGTTCGGGGCGAGCGAGCAGAGCACCGAGCCGAGGGTGAAGAGCACCAGCCCGGTCTTGAAGACCCGGCGGCGGCCGATGCGGTCGGCGGTCGAGCCCGAGAGCATCAGCAGGGAGGCCAGGACCAGCGTGTACGCGTCGAGCGCCCACTGCATACCGGCCACGCTCGCGCCCAGGTCCTTCTCCATGGAGGGCAGCGCGACATTGAGCACGGTGACGTCGAGGCTCACGATCAGCAGGCTCATACAGCAGATCGCGAGCACCAGCATGCGGCGGCGGGGACTCAGCTCGGACATGCGAACATAGTACGCCTAACTAACGACTTTGGCTGTACTCCATTCGGTGCGAGAGAATGGCGCAATGTCCACGCCCGTGACCGCACCCGCGAACCCTCTCCAGATCGGCCCGCACACCGTGCAGCCGCCCGTCGTCCTGGCCCCCATGGCCGGGATCACGAACGCGCCCTTCCGCACCCTGTGCAGGGAGTTCAGCGGCGGCAAGGGCCTGTTCGTCAGCGAGATGATCACGACCCGGGCGCTGGTCGAGCGCAACGAGAAGACCATGCAGCTGATCCACTTCGACGCGACCGAGAAGCCGCGCTCGATCCAGCTGTACGGCGTCGACCCGGCGACCGTCGGCAAGGCCGTCCGCATGATCGCGGAGGAGGGCCTGGCCGACCACATCGACCTGAACTTCGGCTGCCCGGTCCCGAAGGTGACGAGGAAGGGCGGCGGCTCAGCCCTCCCCTACAAGCGGCCCTTGCTCCGGGCGATCCTCCGCGAGGCGGTCAGCGGGGCAGGGGACATCCCGGTCACGATGAAGATGCGCAAGGGCATCGACGACGACCACATCACCTACCTCGACGCCGGCCGGATCGCGGTCGAGGAGGGCGTGACGGCCATCGCCCTGCACGGCCGCACGGCCGCCCAGCACTACGGCGGCACGGCGGACTGGGACGCCATCGCCCGCCTCAAGGAGCACGTCCCGGAGATCCCCGTCCTCGGCAACGGCGACATCTGGTCGGCGGAGGACGCGCTGCGGATGGTCCGCGAGACGGGCTGCGACGGGGTCGTGGTCGGCCGAGGCTGCCTGGGCCGCCCGTGGCTGTTCGCGGACCTGGTGGCAGCCTTCGAGGGCCGTACGGAGGCGATCGCGCGCCCGGCGCTCCGTGAGGTCGCCGACATCATGGTCCGGCACGCGACCCTGCTCGGCGAGTGGATCGGGGACGAGGCGCGCGGGGTCATCGACTTCCGCAAGCATGTCGCCTGGTACCTGAAGGGCTTCGCGGTCGGCAGCGAGATGCGCAAGCGCCTCGCGATCACGTCGTCGCTGGCGGAACTGCGGGAGGGGCTGGACGAGTTGGACCTCGACCAGGCCTGGCCCCTCGGCGCGGACGGGCCCCGGGGGCGTACGTCGGGCAACAACCGGGTGGTGCTGCCGGACGGCTGGCTGAAGGACCCGTACGACTGCGCGGGTGTGAGCGAGGACGCGGAACTGGACACGTCCGGGGGCTGATCCGGCGGTCGCCCCGGCCGCCGAGGCCCTCTCGACAGCCGTCGGGGGCTCACGGACACTGGTCGGCGTGACGGACGTCGCGGTGTGGGTCGCGGCCTTCACCGGCGGTACGGCGGTGCTCGCGAGCTGGGTCACCAACCTGGGGAACGTACGGGCGGCGCGGGCCCAGGCGGAGGCCTCGGCGCTGGCCCAACAGCGGGATCGGGTACGGGAGTTGCGGCGGGCGGCCTACCTGGAGTTCCTGGAACGGGCTCATCTTCTCGGCGAGTTGTACTGGCGGGCCGAGTCCAGGTTCGTCCAAGTCGCCGATCCCGATCAGCTGCTGACGGACCTTCAGGAGCTGCGTGGCGAACTGCGCGGTGCCTACGACCCCCTCATGCGAAGCGTCCGGGTCATCTCCCTGGAAGGGCCCGCCGCCCCCGCCGAGGCCGCCGGAACGGTCCTGGAGGCGGCGGCGGACACCAGCAGGGCCCTGTGGCGCTTCACGCTCGGGGAGCCCGAGGCACGGGCCCGCTTCGACGAAGGGCATCAGCGCTTCAAGCGCCTTCTGGCACAGTTCGTCGAAGCGGCACGCGAGGCCATGACGGCCCCGTGACTCCGTGACCCCGTGGGGCTTCTTGCAGATGGGAGTGCTTACGGGTGGGGCGTCGAGCCGTACGCCGTAAGGAACTTGTCGCGGAAGGCGCTCATCTTCCACACCGGGGCGTCGTGGGCCGGGCGCAGGCCGTCCGTCCAGTTCCAGTCGGTGATCCTGTCCAGGATCTTCGGGTCCTTGGCCACGATCGACACCGGGACGTCGCGGCTCGCGTTGGTGCCGCTGACCCGGGACATGGGCTGGTGGTCGCCGAGGAAGACGAGGACGGTGTCGTCGGTGCCGTAGCGCCCCAGCCAGTCGACGAGGCTCGTCACCGAGTACTGGATCGACTTGCCGTACTCCTGCTTGGCCGCCGTGCCGTCGTACAGGACGTCCTTCGGGTCCTTGCCCGCCTTCTGGATCGAGTCGAACACCGAGCCGTCGCCGAGCTGGTCCTGGGGGACCGTCGTCGGAAGGGGCGCCCAGGGCTGGTGACTTGAGGTCAGGATGATCTCCGACATCAGCGGCTTGTCGCTCTTCTTGCCGTGCTCAAGCCGCTGGAACGCCTCCAGCGTGTACTGGTCCGGCATGGTCGACCAGCTGAACTTCGGGCCCTTGTAACCGAGGTCCTTGGACGAGTAGTTCTTCTCCAGCCCGTAGAACTGCTGCTCCGGCCAGCCCTTCTGCACACCCGGCATCACACCGACCGTCCGCCAGTCGCCGGTCTTCCGGAACACCTCGGGGAGGGTGAGGCGGTCGCTGTTGACGAGGGTGCGGTAACGCGACTGGTTGTTGATCCACAGGCCGGACAGGAACGTCGAGTGACCGAGCCAGCTGTTGCCGCCGAACGTGGCCGAGGTGAGCCAGCCGCTCTTCGCCGCGAACCCGGCGTCCGTCAGCTTCTGTGTGCTCTCCGCGAGGGTCTGGTCGACCCCCGGCGACATGATCGGGTCCTCGATCGCGCTGCGGCCGTAACTCTCGATGAACGTGAAGATGACGTCCTTGCCGCGCAGGTCGGGCACCAGTTCGCTGCCGGGCGTCTTCGCGAACGGGTCGTTCTTCGCCAGCTCCTTGAACGCCGCCTCGTCGCGCAGCGTGTCCTGCACCCGCCGCACCTGCACCTTCACGACCCCGGCCGTGTGGTCCGAGGCCAGCGGCACGCCGCCGACGGTCAGCCCGAGGGACATACAGGTGATCCATACGGTCCCGGCGATGAGCGTCGCCTTGGTGGCGACGGTGTTGTTGCGGGCCAGCAGCTCACTGAGCCGCACGCTCGCGAACGCGGTCCCGACGGGCAGGAACAGGGCGAGCAGGATCACCGCGACGGTGACCGCGACCGACCCCGCCGTACCGATGGCGTCGGTGATGTACGACTGGGCGTCGTCCAGCAACTCCCAGTCCAGCACGATGTTGAAGTGCCGCCCCAGGAACTCGACGAACCCCATGTCGAGCAGGTTCAGCACGGTCAGCGCCCCGAGGAACACACCGATACAGGCCGCGGTGATCACCCGGGGCCGCCGCGGCATCGCCAGCAGCACGACAGCGCCGACGATCGCCTCCGCCGGCAGCCGCAGAAACTCCG
The DNA here is from genome assembly GCF_002954775.1 of Streptomyces geranii. GTDB lineage: Bacteria > Actinomycetota > Actinomycetes > Streptomycetales > Streptomycetaceae > Streptomyces > Streptomyces geranii. The sequence continues at coordinate 65,848 of NZ_PJME01000016.1, read as the reverse complement.
AGAGCCGGAAGTTACCGGCGGTGTTCGGCATCTGCAGAGCGAAGAGGACGAGCAGCACGGAGAGGACGGTCGCCGTCCGGCTGAGGTTACGGGCGGTGGTGGGGCGACGGGTGCGCCAGGTGGGTTTGGGGGGAATGGGGGGTTCGGCGGGAGTGGGGGAGGAGGAGGTGGCCGATTTGGGGTCGTCGGGTTCTGCGGCCGGGGGCGCGGATTCTGCGAGCACGCCTCCGGCGAGGGTCCCCGCTACCGAGGCGCTTCCGGCGGGGGCGCCTTCCGCCTGAGTTTCCTCGGCGTGCTCGCTCCGCCCCGCGACCTGCCCGGAGGGCTTGTCCTCGGCCGTCGTAGCGGTCGACGGCACCTCGGAAGGCACGTCAGGAGCCGCCCCGCCGGACACCTCGGCAGCTGCCTCCGCAGGCACCCCGGTCGGGGACTCGGAAGATGCCCCGGAAGGTTTCTCGGTGGTGGCGTCCGTCGATGGGTTGAGGCGTGTGAACAGAGGCACCCCGAAGGTCCTTCCGTGTGGAGCCCGTGCAGGAGTGGCGGACCCCGACGCGGGAGCCCGGGTCCGCCACCATCCCGTACGGCGGGCCCTCGGCCTCCGTTCAGCCCCCGCGTCCAAGCACCCGGCAAACACCGGGCAAACGCCTCACCAAGCGACGAGCCACCTACCTCGCCCCCGCACCCCCTCAGGCGCCCCCGACCGCCGTGAGCAGCGCCAACGGGGCCGCCGCCGACCGGGATTCGCGTACGCACGCGTGCGGGTACGGCACCGGTTCGCCGTGGGTGTCGCGGCCGTAGCCGGCGAGGACCTCGGGGAGGCGGTGGCCGGTGGCTGTCGCCGCGTCGACCAGGGCGTGGGCGACCGTGCGGGCCTCGTCGTGCAGGCCGTAGCGCGAAAGGCCCAGCGTGATCAGGGCGTTGTCGTGCGGCCAGACCGAACCCCGGTGGTAGGACAGGGGGTGGTAGGCCGGTTGGCCCGACGCCAGTGTCCGTACGCCCCAGCCCGAGAAGAAGTCCGGTTCCAGCAGGCGTCGGCCCACCTTCTCGCCGTACTCCTTGTCCAGCAGCCCCGACCAGAGCAGGTGCCCGGCGTCCGAGGCCAGCGCGTCCACCTGCCTGCCCTCGCCGTCCAGCGCCAGCGCCGGGAAGGAGTGCTCCGGCATCCAGAAGTCCCGCTGGAAACGGTCCCGCAGGTCGCCCGCCGCCTGTTCCAGGAGGGCGGCGTACGTCTCGTCGCCCCACACCGTGCGCGCGACCCACGCCGTGCGGCGCAGCGCGTCGTACGCGTACCCCTGCGCCCCCGCCGCCATCACCGCGCCGCTCGCGCGCGTGCCGTCGGCCGAGCAGATCGCGCCGGGGGAGTCCTTCCAGTTCTGGTTGGCGAGGCCGCCCTGGTCGGCCCGGTACACCAGGTAGCCGCGTGACGTCAGGCCGCCGTGGTCCAGCATCCAGCCGATCGCCGCCCGGGCGTTCGCCTCCAGGCGGCGGGCCAACGCCGTGTCGCCTGTCTGTTCCACGTAGGCCCCGAGCAGGACCAGGAACAGCGGCGTCGCGTCCACCGAGCCGTAGTAACGCCCGTACGGCACCTGGCCGAAGTGCGCCAGCTCGCCGTGCCGTACCTCGTGCACGATCTTGCCCGGCTGGGCCACCGAGTCCGGGCCGACCTCCGTCGCCTGCGTCGCGGCCAGCGCCGGGAGTGTGGCGGCGGCGAGTTGGGGGCGGTACGGGAGTGCGAAGAGGGACGTGAGCAGTGCGTCGCGGCCCAACAGGGTGAGGAACCAAGGCGCTCCCGCCGCCGGTACGCGCAACTCCTCGCCGTCCGGGCCCGTCGCGGGGACCTGGAGTGCCGCCAGGTCGGACAGGCCGCGCGCACACGCCGCCGCCAACTCCGGCCAGCCGGTGGGGAATGCCACTCCTTCGACGAACTCCCCCTCCAGCGCCAGGAGTTGGTCGTTCGCGGCAGCGGGGGAGGCGGGCACCTGCGGTTCCCGTGTCGCGCCGTGCGGGCGGGCCGCCACCCGCAGCGCCAGCTCCGCCGAACCGTGCGGCTCCAACTCCAGGGCCCAGACCAGGCGTCGGGCACCTGTGCCGGTCTCCTCGACGCCGTCGGGGGCGGGCTCAGCACTGACCCTCGTACACGACAGCCACTCACCGCGCCGGTAGCTGAACTCGACGCCGTCGTCGAGGACTTCGCGCTTTCGTACGGCCCCGGACTTGACGTACGTACGGTGGTCGGAGCGCAGCTCGAACTGGTCCGTGAAGTCGGCGTCCGCCGTCACCGCGATCCGGACCGTCGTCGGCGTCGGGCGGTTGCTCGTCACGCGCAGCGACTCGACGAACCCGCCGTCCCCTACCGCCTGTTCACGGAAGAGCGTGTACGCGGGCGGCTCCTGACGGCCCCCGCGCGGTACGAGGACGCAGCGCGCGGTGTCCCCGTCGGCGACCGGGCTGAGCGTCTCGGGCACGGCGCCGTCGACGGTCAGCTGCCAGCGGCTCAAGTGCCGTGCGTCGCGCACGAATAACCCGTCGGGGTGACTGCCGCCACGTACACCGCTGATGTCCCCGCCGTCCCCGACGGCCGCGAACGTCCCGCCGTGCACGAGCAGATGATGCCGGTCCGTCATCGCCGTTCGCCTCCCTTGTCACTCATGTCGTCCATCTCGCGAATGTCGAACGCGCCCACGTCGGTGGGCTGTTGGTGGAGCAGGTCGAGAGTCAGCGCGGCCGTCCAGCCGAAGCCGAGCGCCCCGCAGGCCTCGCCGGTGTACGGGTCCACGTACTCCGCGAAGTCGGTCGCGTCGGCGGTCTCCAGCAGCGCCGTACGCAGCGTGTCGGCGTGTCCCCGCTCCCCGTGCTGCCGCAGCCCGCGCTCCATCAGCCAGCCCGTGTTGAACCAGGCGGGGCCGCGCCAGTAGCGGTGCGGGTCGAAGGCCTCGCCGAGGAGGTCGTAGGACGGTACGAGGCGGGCGGCGCCGCCGAGTTCGAAGTGCGGCCCGCGCGCCGTACGGACGAGGGTGTCGGCGATGTCCCGGGGGAGGGTGGGGAGGAGGAGCGGGATGAGGCCGGAGACGCTCCGCTCGGGGATCAGCGCCCCGTCCCGCGCATCGCGTACATCCCGCACGTCACGGCAGAAGAACATGCCCTCCGCCGGGTCCCACAGCCGCTCCACCAGCGCCGCCGTCAGCCGCTCCGCACGCGCGTGCCTGGCCGTCCCCGTAGCGCCCAACTCGTGAGCGATGCGCGCCAATGCGTGCTCCGAGGCGATCAGCAGCGCGTTGAAGGACGGGTCCTCGACGGCGAACTCGCCCACTCCGTCCGCATATTCGCCGTCCCGGTAGTCCGTCGCCAACCGCACGTACCGCCCGTAGTCCAGATCCGTGGGCCGGTCCTCGGCGGCGCCGTGGTCGAGGTCGGCGCGGCGGAAGGAGCGGGCCGGGGCCGGCGTGACGCGGCTCAACGGGGCGTCCCAGCAAGGGCTGTTGTCCATACCCTGTTCCCAGGGGTGCACGACCGACGCCAGGCCGCCGCCGCCCAGGTCGCGGCGGTGCAGCAGATAGCGGTGCCAGGCGGCGAGCGCCGGGTAGGCGCGGGCGAGGAAGCCGCGCGCGCGGGACAGGCCGGGGTCGGCCTGGTGCACCAGCCAGACGGCCAGCGCGTGCACCGGTGGCTGCACGATGCCGGACGTCTGTACGGTGCGCGGGGCGCCCGCAGCGCGCCCCGCGGTCGAGGAGCGCCAGAAGTCGGGGCTCGGGAAGTACGCGTCGAGCGGGACGGAGGGGTTGAAGACGATGTGCGGGATCCGCCCGTCGCCCCACTGGGCCGACAGCAGCGTCTCCAGCTCCGTCTGCGCGCGCAGCGGCGACAGATGGCGCAGGCCGATCGCGATGAACGCGGAGTCCCAGGACCACTGGTGCGGATACAGGCCGCGCGAGGGGACCGTCGAGCTGCCCCTCCAGTTGGCCTTCAGTACCTCGGCCGCCCTGACGTGCGGAGAGTCTGGCGAATGTGTCGTAACGTCCGGTTCGTATACGACGGAGTGCGTCGCGGCGCGTGAGGTCAGCTGGGCAGTGCGATCCACTCGGGGCTCCCCGAAGACGTTCGGCCTGACCGGTTCGGTCGCGGCCACCGTAGAGTTACGTCTATTTAACACGCAGAACTCAATATGTAATGCACGCTTGAGAAACACAAGGGGGTGCGCATGAGTAGTCGTGCTCAGGCGAGCGCGGGCGATCTGCTCGAACTGGTACGCAGCGGGCGTGCCACGACTCGCGGTGCCCTGCAACAGGTGACGGGCCTCTCACGCGCGACGGTCGGCCACCGCCTGGACCGGCTGTTCCGCGCGGGCTGGCTGCGCGAGGGTGCCTCGGGCCCGGTCGACTCGCCGCTCGGCGGGCGCCCCTCGATCACCCTGGAGTTCGACGACGCCCACGCCGTCGTCCTCACCGCCGACCTCGACACCCGTCATGCCCGCGCCGCCGTACTGACCCTCACGGGTGAGCTGCTCGCGGAACACTCGGGCGGCCTGGCCGTCGACGACGGCCCCGAGGTCGTCCTCGGCGAACTCGGCCGCTGGTTCGCCCAGCTCCTCCCGAAGGCCGGCCACGGCCCCTCCGAGGTCTGCGGGATAGGCCTCGCGGTCCCGGGCCCGGTCGACACGGACACGGGCCGCGTCGTCCAGCCGCCGATCATGCCCGGCTGGGACGGCTACGACATCAGGGCCCGCCTGGCCCGCGCCTTCGCCGAACACACGGACGAGCCGACCGCGGCGACGGTCCCGGTTTTGGTGGACAACGACGCCAACCTCATGGCGTACGGCGAACAGCGCACCGCACACCCCGACTGCTCGGCGTTCGTGCTGGTCAAGGTCTCGACGGGCATCGGCGCGGGGGTCGTGGTGGGCGGTTCCGTCTTCCGGGGCATCGACGGCGGCGCCGGGGACATCGGCCACATCCGCGTTCCGCAGGGCGCCGAGGCGCTGTGCCGGTGCGGGTCGTACGGCTGTCTGGCGGCCGTCGCGAGCGGTGGCGCCGTCGCGCGGCGGCTGGCCGAGGCCGGGGTGCCGGCGGCGTCCGGCTCGGACGTACGGGAGCTGCTCGCGGCCGGGCACCCGGAGGCGGTCGCGCTCGCGCGCGAGGCGGGCCGGAGTGTGGGGGACGTACTGGCGACGGTGGTGACGCTGCTCAACCCGGGCGTGCTGATGATCGCCGGGGACCTGGCGGGCACGCCGTTCCTGACCGGCGTACGGGAGCTGCTGTACCAGCGGGCGCTGCCGCGTTCGACCGCTCATCTGGACGTGGTGACGTCGAGGCTGGGGGAGCGGGCGGGGCTGGTGGGGGCCGGGGCGATGGTCGTCGAGCATCTGTACGCACCTGAGCGGGTGGAGGAGCGGCTGTCGGCGCTCGGTGTGTGAACCGGGTCAACGGCCGAAGAGGCCTGTGACGGGGGTGTTTCCGGTTCGGGTCGGCGTCCGCATGGTGAAATCCGGTCCCTGATTCGCGCGTGATTCTCGCCACCCCTGATAGGGGTTGCGCTCAGATGAGCGGATCTTGAGCGACTGCACTTCTCAAAGGGTGGCACTCAGTGCCACCCTTTGATCGTTCATCGATGAAACTCAGACGTGTTGCCATCTGCTCATGTGAGCGACAAAATGGGCATGTGCCTGCCAGTGCGTTCAAGAAGTGAAAACATGCGCCCTCCACCGCTTGCCAAGCCTTGACTTTGGATCTGCTGGCGGACGGCTGGTTACAGGCGCATGACACGCAAGTGGACGTACCCAGACGCCTTCGATCTGGGTATGTTCCTCGCCGTCAGGGCAGCCACCGCGTCCCGAGGGAGTCGAGACCCGTGTCGGAAAACAAAGAACCCCACGTAGTCAAGTTCGTTTACGACTTCACCGAGGGAAACAAGGACCTCAAGGACCTCCTTGGTGGCAAGGGTGCGAACCTCGCCGAGATGACCAATCTGGGACTCCCCGTTCCCCCCGGCTTCACCATCACGACCGAAGCCTGCAAGGTCTACCTGGGCAGCGGCGAGGAGCCGGCGGCACTGCGTGACGAGGTGAGTGCGCACCTCGACGCCCTGGAACAGAGCATGGGCAAGAAGCTCGGCCAGGCCGACGACCCCCTCCTCGTGTCCGTCCGCTCCGGGGCGAAGTTCTCGATGCCCGGGATGATGGACACGGTGCTGAACATCGGGCTCTCCGACAAGTCGGTCCAGGGCCTCGCCAAGCAGGCCGGTGACGAGCGCTTCGCATGGGACTCGTACCGCCGGCTGATCCAGATGTTCGGCAAGACGGTCCTCGGCGTCGAGGGCGAGCTGTTCGAGGACGCGCTGGACGCGGCGAAGACGGCGAAGAAGGTCGCGGTCGACACGGAGCTTGAGGCCGCGGACCTCAAGAAGCTGGTCACCAAGTTCAAGAAGATCGTCAAGACCGAGGCGGGCCGCGACTTCCCGCAGGACCCGCGCGAGCAGATGGACCTCGCGATCCACGCGGTGTTCGACTCCTGGAACACCGACCGCGCGAAGCTCTACCGCCGCCAGGAGCGCATCCCGGGCGACCTCGGCACGGCGGTCAACGTCTGCTCGATGGTCTTCGGCAACCTGGGCCACGACTCGGGCACGGGCGTCGCGTTCACCCGCGACCCGGCCAGCGGCCACGCGGGCGTGTACGGCGACTACCTGCAGAACGCGCAGGGCGAGGACGTGGTCGCGGGCATCCGCAACACGGTTCCGCTGGCCGAGCTGGAGCAGATCGACAAGAAGTCGTACGACCAGCTGATGAAGATCATGGACACGCTGGAGAACCACTACAAGGATCTCTGCGACATCGAGTTCACCATCGAGCGCGGCCAGTTGTGGATGCTCCAGACGCGCGTCGGCAAGCGCACGGCGGGCGCGGCGTTCCGTATCGCCACGCAGCTGGTCGACCAGGGCCTGATCGACGAGGCGGAGGCGCTCCAGCGCGTCACGGGCGCGCAGTTGGCGCAGCTGATGTTCCCGCGCTTCGACGAGGAGTCGAAGGTCGCGCAGGTCGGCCGGGGCATTGCGGCCTCGCCGGGCGCGGCGGTCGGCAAGGCGGTGTTCGACTCGTACACCGCGGTGAAGTGGTCGCGTTCGGGCGAGAAGGTCATCCTGGTCCGCCGGGAGACCAACCCCGACGACCTCGACGGCATGATCGCGGCCGAGGGCATCCTGACGTCGCGCGGCGGCAAGACGTCCCACGCGGCGGTGGTGGCGCGCGGCATGGGCAAGACGTGTGTGTGCGGCGCGGAGGAGCTTGAGGTCGACACGAAGCGGCGCCGGATGACGGTGCCGGGCGGCCATGTGGTGGAGGAGGGCGACCTCATCTCCATCGACGGCTCGTCGGGCAAGGTCTACCTGGGCGAGGTCCCGGTGGTCCCCTCGCCGGTGGTGGAGTACTTCGAGGGCCGGATGCACGCGGGCGCCAACGACGCCGACGAACTGGTCGAGGCCGTCCACCGGATCATGGCCTTCGCGGACCGCAAGCGCCGCCTGCGGGTCCGGGCCAACGCGGACAACGCCGAGGACGCGATGCGCGCACGGCGGTTCGGCGCGCAGGGCATCGGCCTGTGCCGTACGGAGCACATGTTCCTCGGCGACCGGCGCGAGCTGGTGGAACGGCTGATCCTCGCCGACACGGACGTGGAGCGCGAGGAGTCCCTGAAGGCGCTGCTCCCGCTCCAGAAGCAGGACTTCGTGGAACTGTTCTCGGCGATGGACGGACTCCCGGTCACGGTCCGCCTGTTGGACCCCCCGCTGCACGAATTCCTGCCGGACATCACGGAGTTGTCGGTACGGGTGGCGCTCGCGGAGTCGCGGAAGGACCCGCACGAGAACGAACTGCGCCTGCTCCAGGCGGTGCACCGGCTGCACGAGCAGAACCCGATGCTGGGCCTGCGGGGTGTGCGCCTCGGCCTGGTCATCCCCGGCCTGTTCACGATGCAGGTCCGCGCCATCGCGGAGGCGGCTGCCGAGCGCAAGAACGCGAAGGGCGACCCGCGCGCGGAGATCATGATCCCGCTCGTCGGCACGGTCCAGGAGCTGGAGATCGTCCGCGAGGAGGCCGACCAGGTCATCGCGGAGGTGGAGGCGGCGACGGGTACGGACCTGAAGCTCTCCATCGGCACGATGATCGAGCTGCCGCGCGCGGCCCTGACGGCGGGTCAGATCGCGGAGGCGGCCGAGTTCTTCAGCTTCGGCACGAACGACCTGACGCAGACGGTGTGGGGCTTCAGCCGGGACGACGTGGAGGCCTCGTTCTTCACGGCGTACCTGGAGAAGGGCATCTTCGGCGTCTCCCCGTTCGAGACGATCGACCGCGACGGCGTGGGCGCGCTGGTCAAGTCGGCGGTGGAGGCGGGCCGTGCGACCCGCCCGGACCTGAAGCTGGGCGTGTGCGGCGAGCACGGCGGCGACCCGGAGTCGGTGCACTTCTTCCACGAGGTCGGGCTGGACTACGTCAGTTGCTCGCCGTTCCGGATCCCGGTGGCGCGACTGGAGGCGGGGCGGGCGGCTTCGTCCTCGGCGGGGAGTGATCACCGCTAGGGCCGACTGAGGGCCCGCTGAGGGCCACTCGAACGCCGGAACTGCCGCCTGTCACCCCGACCCTCAGCGACAGGCGGCGGTTCCGGAGCACGAGAGAGGGCGGCACCCCTGTGCGGGGAGTGCCGCCCTCTCGTCCGTTCGCGTCAGGACAGCGCCAGGCTGTTGTCGGGGGTCAGGCCGCTGAGCTTGTCGGGGTTGACCTGGAAGCGCAGGTTCTGGATGTGGCCGTCCAGGAGGTCGAAGGAGAGGGCGCCGACCGTGTGGCCGTCGAGGGTGGCCAGGACGCCGAGTTCGCCGTTGATGACGGCCGGTTCCATGACCAGGGCGGCCAGTTCGGGCTTCGCCAGGAAACCCACGAGCCAGCGTGCGACCCGGTCGGTGCCGTGGAGCGGACGCCGGGCCGCGGTGACCTTGCCGCCGCCGTCGGACCAGGCGGTGACCTCGGGCGCGAGCAGCTCCATCACGGCGTTCAGGTCGCCGCCCGAGCAGGCCGCCAGGAACCGGTCCGTGATCTGCCTGCGCCGGGTGCGGTCGGCGTCGTAGCGGGGGCGGCGGGCCTGGACGTGCTCGCGGGCGCGGTGGGCGATCTGGCGGACCGTCGGCTCGGGGCGTTCGAGGGTCTCCGCGATCTCGGCGTGCGCGTAACCGAAGACCTCGCGGAGCAGGAAGACGGCGCGTTCGACGGGGCTGAGGGTCTCCAGGACGACCAGCATCGCGGTGGAGACGCTGTCGGCCAGTTCCGTCTCCGTGGCGATGTCGGGCGAGGTCAGCAGGGGCTCGGGGAGCCATGGGCCGACGTAGGTCTCGCGGGTCGCGCGTGCGGAGGTCAGACGGTTCAGCGACAGGTTGGTGACCGTGCGCACCAGGTAGGCCTTGGGGTGGCGGACCGAGTCGCGGTCCACGGTGCTCCAGCTCAGCCAGGCGTCCTGGAGGACGTCCTCGGCGTCGGTGACACTGCCCAGCATGCGGTAGGCGGTGGCGAACAGCAGCCGACGGTGTTCGAGGTACGGGTCTCGTTCGTCGTACGGATCCTGCTGGGCGTACGGACCCCGCTGGTCGGCGGTGTCCACGGGGGCCCTGTCCTTGTTCCTGGCGCTCTCGTTCCCGGCGTCGGCCATCGGCTCATGCTGCCAGCGCCGTGACCGGGGCGGCAAGACCCGGGATCATGGCGCAGGCAGCCCAAGTGCCCGTCACGCTACGGGCTTTCGGGTGGCGCGACCGCCCTTGGAGACGATGGTCGTGACGTTCATCCGCTTGCTGACCCGGTAGGTCGTGAGCGGGCTGCCGCTGACCGTCTCCTTGTACGCGACGGCGATCCGGCCGGTGAGGTGCAGACGGCGGGGTGTCTCGTCGGCCCTGGTGAACTGGATGACGGCGTCACGGCGGCCGAGGCTGACCGGCTGGTGGAAGTAGCCGAAGCGGAACGGCTTGACGCGCTTGCCGCGCACGAGCCGCGCGATGGTGTCGGCGGTGTACTGGGCCGTGGGCAGACCGCTCTGGCAGGTGCCGTGGAGCTGTCCCCAGGCCAGCCGGACGGCGGCGGCGTCACCGACGGCGTGGATCTCCGGGTGGGAGACCGACCGCAGTGTCGCGTCGACCAGGACGAGACCGTGGTCGTCGGTGGCGATCCCGGCGTCGGCGGCGAGCGGCGACACCTTGACGCCGGTGGTCCACAGGCAGGCGTCGGAGCGGACGAGCCGGCCGTCGGCCAGTTCTACGCCGTCGGGCAGCACCTTCGTGACCCGGCTGCCGGTCTCCAGCGTGACGCCGAGGCGGTCCAGCGCGCCGTGGAGGTACGCGCGGGCCCTGTCGCCCATCATGGCGCCGGGCTCGTCCAGGCTGACCAGCGTGACGTGCAGACCGGGGTGGGCCTCGGCGATCTCGCCGGCCGCCTCCACGCCGGTCAGGCCGCCGCCGCAGACGGTGACCGTGCCGCCGGACGCGGCGATCTCGGTGAGCCGCGCGGCGAACTCACCGGCGATCTCAGGGCTGTTGAGGGTGAACGCGTGGAGGTCGGCGCCGGGAACCCGGCCCGTGTCGGTCGAGCTGCCGAGCGCGTAGACGAGTGTGTCGTAGTCCAGGGTCCCGGCGCCGCCGTCGAGGGTGATCCGCCGGGCCTCGGGGTCGATGGCGGTGGCGGCGCCCTGGACGAAGGTGACGCCGGTTCCGGCGAGCAGCTCGGGGATCCGGTGGACGGCCAGCTCCTGCCCGGCGGCGATCTGGTGCATCCGCAGCCGCTCGACGAACCGGCTGGACGGGTTGACCAAGGTGATCGTCACACCGGTCCGGCGGGTGCGGTGGGCCAGCCGGACGGCGCTGAACATGCCCGTGTAGCCGGCGCCGAGGACGACGATGCGGTGGTCGCTGTTCATCGGTTCTCCCAAGGTCGGGCACCGGCTCGGGTGCCGGTGACGCCCATGGGACAGACGGCCCGCACCGGAAGTGACAGACCGTCGATGTGAGCTGGGTCACACCAGATTCGTGACGATTTCCGCGACCTGGTCCGGCATCGACAGGAACGGCGAGTGGGAGGCGTCCAGTGCCACCACGGAGGTCGGGTTGTCCGGGAACGCCGCGTCGGCCTCCGCGATGAGCCGACGTTGCACCGCGGGGCGTACGGCCATGTCCTGCGCGCAGGTGACGTAGGTGCGCGGAATCGAGCCCCAGGCGCCCGCGGTCAGGGTGGTGGAACCCGTCGCGATGCCCACCGGGGCGTCGGGCGACAGCAGGGCGAGCGCGGCGTCGGCGGCGGCCGGGTCCACGTCCCCGAAGAAGGCCTGGCGCAGCTGCTCCCGGTAGGCGGCGTCCTCCGACGCGAGGTCGAAGCGCAGTGCGCCGATCGCGGTGGGGTCGGCACGCAGCGACGGGCCCACCAGCTCGCCCTCGTTCTCCGCCGACTGGATGTACGCGATGGCCGGGACGTCCGACGCCGGCATGAACGCCGTCAGGTACACCATGCGGTCGACCAGCTCGGGCGCCTGCTGGGCCGCACGGGTCAGCACCGTGCCGCCCATGCTGTGCGCCACCACGGTGACCGGAGCGCCCCGGCCGACCTGCCTGATCTGCGAGACGAGCAGCTCGGCCGCCTCGTCCAGGCCGACGCCCGCCACCGGGGAGACCTCCGTCGCGACCGCGTCGGGGTCGAAGGGGCGCCGGGAGAGGCACTCGGGCCTGCGGGCGTACAGTCCGTGCCCCGCCATGTCCACCGCGACCGCCGGCCGGCCGGTCGCCGTCACCCTGGCGGCGACCTCGCTCCAGCACCAGGAACCGTGCCAGTAACCGTGCAGGAAGAGCAGGGGTGAGGCGGTCATGGCCACTCCGTTGTGCCGGTGCTGTTGGTGAAGGAATCTTCACTTGGAGAACGAATGCAATCAATGTGATACAGGTCACTCTAGATCGTCGACGAACGTGACCGTCTCGGTCAGCGGTGCCCGGCCCGTGCGCGGGGCGGGGGGTGTCGTGGTGGTGTCCTCGAAACCGATCGACATCCCGCAGAAGAGCAGCAGCTCCGCCGGCGGTGACACGACCTCCGCGACCGTCCGGTGGTACTTCGCCCACGCCATCTGCGTACAGCTGTGCAGCCCTTCGGCGCGCAGCAGCAGCATCACCGTCTGCAGGTACATGCCGACGTCCGACCACTGGGCCGGGCCCAGGTCGCGGTCGATGTAGCAGAACAGGGCGGCGGGGGCGCCGAAGCAGTCCCAGTTCGCGGAGGCGGCCCGCTGGCGTGCCTCCAGGTCCTCGCGCGGGATGCCGAGGGCGCCGTAACGCTGCTCGCCGAAGGCCGAACGGCGGTCGTGGTACGGGGACTTGAGGGCGGGCGGGTACTGCTCGTACTCCGGCTCGTCCCAGGGGTCGCCCGCGGCCACCCGCTCCCCGGCGCGCTTCTTCAGCTCGGCCAGCGGTCCGCCCGTAAGGACGTAGGCGTTCCACGGCTGGAGGTTCGACGCGGAGGGCGCCCACGCGGCGGCGGACAGCGTGCGCTCCAGTGACTCTCTCGGGACCTGCCGGTCGGTGAATCCGCGTACCGCTCGTCGGCTGGTGACCGCCTCGTAGACGTCCAAGGTCGTCCTGCCTCACCTTTGCTCGATGCCCTTAATTCGATTGCAGTCGCGACGGTATCATTCGATACTTTCTCGTGTTTAACTATGGGTGAGAACAAGTCACTTGAGCACCTGGAGAAAGCCATGACCACGCTGCTGCACATCGACTCGTCCGTGCTCCCGGGCGCGGCGTCCTCGTCCCGTTCGGTCGGGGCGGCCTTCCGGGAGGCCTGGGAGGAGCAGCACCCCGGGGGCACGGTGATCTACCGCGACCTCGCGGCCGACCCGGTCCCGCACATCGACGCCGACGCCTGGACCGCGGGTCTGGTCGCCCCGGCCGAGCGCACCCCGGCGCAGTCCGCCGCGTTCGCCCTGCGCGAGAGGCTCATCGAGGAGCTGGAGCAGGCGGACGCCGTCCTGATCGGCGCCCCCATGTACAACTTCTCGATCCCGTCGACCCTCAAGGCATGGCTGGACGGCGTGTACCTGGTCGGCCGCACGGTCGGCGAGAACCCGTCCGCCCACGGCACCCCGGCCGTCGTCGTGGCCAGCCGCGGCGGCTCCTACGCGCCGGGCACCCCGCGCGAGGACTTCGAGTTCGTGCGGAACTACCTGGAGGCCGTCTTCGCGAAGAGCCTCGGCCTGGACCTCGACTTCATCGTCCCGGAACTCACCCTGGCGCCCCGGGTCCCCACCATGTCCGACCTGATCCCGCTGTACGAGGCCTCCCGCGAGCGCGCCTTCGAGGAGGCGGCGAGGAAGGCCAAGGAGGTCGCGGAACGGATCGCCGTCTAGACCTCGCTGTCCGAGGGGTGCGCGAACCGGGTCAGGAGATCCGCCAGTTGTTCGGCCTCACCGGCGCCCAGGCCGGCGACCAGCCCCTCGGCCAGCGGCTCCGCCGCCACATGTGCCGCGTCGAACAGCTCGACGCCCTGTGGCGTGATCTCGACCGCCCGCACTCGCCGGTCCCCGGGGACGGACTTCCGTACGGCCAGCCCCTTGCGCTCCAGGTCGTCCACGACCCGCATGATCCCCGCCTTGTCCGACCCGGTCGCCGCCACCAGGTCGCGCTGCGCCGTGGGGCCGCGGTCGACCAGCACGATCAGTACGGCGAAGTGGCGCAGCTCGATGCCGAGCGGCCGGAGCGCCTCCTCCATCACCGACGCCGCCCGCCAGTGCGCCCGGCGCAGCAGCAGGCCGAGCGCGAAGGGGGAGGCGTCGCCGGGGCGGTCGGTCACCCGGGAGGGGGAGGGGGCGGTTCCGTGGGGAGCGGCGGCGTTCATGCGGTCACATTACCGGCATTGGCTCATTCGAGACGGTCTCGTTTGAAATGAAATGACGGGCGGAAGGATGGGAACTCCCACGGTTTCACGGACCCCACCTAGGAGTACCGACGTGAGACGACACCACTTCGCAGCCCTGCTCCTCCTTGCCACCGCCCTGGTCGGTACGGCCGTCCCGGCCTCCTCCGCCACCACCACCGCCCCTGCCGGGACGCGGCCGTATCTCGACCAGAGGCTGCCCGTGAAGCAACGGGTCGCCGATCTCCTGGCCCGGATGACCCTCGCGGAGAAGGTCGGCCAGATGACCCAGGCCGAGCGGGGGTCGGTCGACAACGACCAGGGCCGGATCACGAACCTCGCCCTGGGCTCGCTGCTGTCCGGCGGCGGCTCGGCGCCCTCCCCCAACACCCCCGAGGCGTGGGCGGACATGGTCGACGGCTATCAGTCGCACGCGCTCGCGACCCGGCTGCGCATCCCGATCCTGTACGGCGTCGACTCCGTGCACGGCCACGGCAACCTGGTCGGCGCCACGGTCTTCCCGCACAACATCGGCATGGGCGCCACCCGCGACCCGGCGCTGGTCCGCCGGGCGGCGCACATCACCGCCACCGAGACCCGGGCCACCGGCCCCCAGTGGGTCTTCGCGCCCTGTGTCTGCGTCACCCGCGACGAACGCTGGGGCCGCAGCTACGAGAGCTTCGGCGAGGACCCGCGACTCGTCTCCCGGATGACCACCGCCGTGGAGGGTCTGCAAGGTGGCAACACCAGGGATCTCGCTCGCAACGACCGTGTCCTGGCCACCGTCAAGCACTTCGCCGGTGACGGCGACACCGTCTACGGCACCTCGACCACCGGCGACTACATCATCGACCGCGGCATCACGAGGACCAGCCACAAGCGCTTCGCCGAGATCGACCTCGCCCCCTACGTCACCGCGGTCCAGGTGCACGACGTCGGCAGCGTCATGCCCTCGTACTCCTCGGTCCAGTGGACCGACGTGCCCGGCAGCGAGCCGATCAGGATGAGCGCGCACAAGGAGCTGCTCACCGACGTCCTGAAGCAGAAGATCGGCTTCGACGGCTTCCTCATCAGCGACTGGGACGCCATCGGCGAGATCCCCGGCGACTTCGCCACCCAGGTCCGCACCTCCGTCAACGCGGGCATGGACATGTTCATGCAGCCGTACAACGCGCCCCAGTTCATCCAGACCCTGACCGCCGAGGTGCAGGCCGGACGCGTCGAGCTGTCGCGGATCGACGACGCGGTCTCCCGCATCCTCAAGGCCAAGTTCGAACTCGGCCTGTTCGAGCGCCCCTACACCGACCGCACCAACATCGGCACCATCGGCTCGGCCGCCCACCGCGCCGTGGCCCGTCGCGCGGTCGCCGAGTCGCAGGTGCTGCTGAAGAACGACCACAAGACCCTGCCGCTCAAGCCCTCGCAGCGCCTGTACGTCGCCGGCGTCAACGCCGACGACCTCGGCAACCAGGCCGGCGGCTGGACCGTCACCTGGCAGGGCCAGTCCGGCAACACCGCCTTCCCCGGTACGACCATCCTCCAGGGCATCCGGAAGAACGCGAGGAACGTCACGTACAGCTCGGACGCCAGTGCCGCCACCGCCGGGTACGACGTCGGCGTCGTCGTCATCGGCGAGACCCCGTACGCCGAGGGTGTCGGAGACGTCGGCGTCGGCGGCCACACGCTGAACCTCTCCGCCGCCGACAAGGCGAACATCGACCGCGTCTGCTCCGCGATCAGGACCTGCGTCGTCCTCGACGTGGCCGGCCGCACCCAGATCGTCACCGACCAACTCCCCAGGACGGACGCCTTCGTGATGTCCTGGCTCCCCGGCAGCGAGGGCGACGGAGTCGCGGACGTCCTCTTCGGCAAACGCCCCTTCTCCGGCAAACTCCCGGTCAGCTGGCCCCGCGGCGAGGCCCAGGAACCGATCAACGTCGGCGACCGGGACTACGACCCGCTCTTCCCCTACGGGTACGGCCTGACGACCCCTTAGCTGTAGCGCATCGGGCACCCGCGTCTGAGTGAGTGCTGTGCCGCACGCAGGTACACCGCCACATAGAAGGACGCGTCCAGATCCTCGCTCCACGGGCCCGGCGCGGCGGCGGACAGTTTCTCCGCCGCGCCGTCCAGGAACCAGGTCGTCAGGTCCAGGTTGTCGCACATCTCCGGGACCTCGGCCAGCGGCAGCGCGACGACCGCCGCCAGCTTCTGGGCGATCGCCAGTACCTGCGGGGC
Organism: Streptomyces geranii; assembly: GCF_002954775.1. Lineage (GTDB taxonomy): Bacteria > Actinomycetota > Actinomycetes > Streptomycetales > Streptomycetaceae > Streptomyces > Streptomyces geranii. The sequence goes on along the minus strand of NZ_PJME01000016.1, from coordinate 49,701 downwards.
GCCCGCTATCACCGTCGACTCGGAGTACGACGATTCGACCGGCAGCTCGATCTCCTTGTCCAGGGGCATCGGGACCAGGACCGACCAGCCGCAGAGCAGTTCCGTCTCCGTGTCCGAGAGGTGCGAGTTGCACAGCGCGAGGAAGCTGTCCATGGACGGGACCATCTTCTCCTCGAAGGACTGTCCCGACCCGCGTACGAACTCCGCCGCCACAGGCACGGACTCGTACGGCGGCAGCCGACGCCGGACCAGCTCCGCGTTCAGCCCCGCGGCGATCTCCGCGAACCTCCCCTCGCCCTCACCGAACCATTCCTCCGCACCGACGTCGACCAGGTAAATGCCCATGCCCGCAACGTACTGCGCACCACTGACAACGCCGGTGCGCAGTACGAAACGTATGAACGTACGACTTTCGGCTACGCCCGGAACGGCCCCGTCACCTCATAAGTGATCCCGCCCGAGGAGCTGCCACTCGTACCCCGCTGGCTGGAGAAGTACAGCCTGCTGCCGTTCGGCGAGAACGCCGGACCCGTGATCTCCGAGCCCGACTGCCCGTCGATGCGCAGGAACGGGGCGATCACGTCGTCCGGCGTGATCACGCAGATCTCCATGTTGCCGCCGTCCTCCGCCACGAACAGGTCGCCCGAAGCCGTACCGGTGATGTTGTCGACGCCGGTCAGCGGGGCCGTGCCCGAGGTGACGAGGGAGTCGTCGTACGCCAACTCGTAGGTGTTGGTCAGGAGGTTGAGCTGCCAGACCCGGTTGTCCCCCTTCGTCGTGAACCAGACCTTGTCGTCGGCGTAGTGGCAACCCTCGCCGCCGTTGAAGGACTTGGAGCCGGAGACCTGGGTGCGGGTGGTCGTCGGGGAGCCGTCCGGGTCGGGGATCGTCGTCCAGGAGTACGAGCCCGAGGTCGCCGTTCCGGCCACCAGGACCTGGAGGGTGCCCGCCGACAGATTGCCCCAAGTCGTGGGCACGAAGCGGTAGAAGCGGCCGTTCGTCTCGTCCTCCGTGAGGTAGACGACCTTGCGCACCGGGTCCGCTGCCGCAGCCTCGTGCTTGAAGCGGCCCATCGCCGGACGCTGCGTCGCCGCGTTGACGCCCCAGGGGTCGGTCTCGTAGACGTACCCCAGGGACACCTCCTCGCAGGACAGCCAGGTGTTCCAAGGGGTGCGCCCGCCCGCGCAGTTCTGCCGGGTGCCGGACAGGATGCGGTACGCGGAGGTGACTGCGCCCGTCGAGGAGAACTTCACCGCGCTCGCGCCGCCCGACGGGTTGATCTCCGAGTTGGAGACATAGATCCAGCCGGTGCCGTCGGTGTAACAGGCCCCGCCGTCAGGGGCGTTGTGCCAGGTGTACGAGGTCCCGCTGACCGTCTGGCCCGAGCGGGCGATGACCCGGCTGGTGAAACCGGCGGGAAGTCTGATGCCGTTGGCGTCGGGCGCGGCGAGCGCTCCGTACGGGCCGGTGCCCGGCTGGGCGGGGGCCGCGTGGGCGGCGCCGCGCCACAAAGTGCCGCCGAAGACGGCCGCCGAACCGCCGATGACGGCGGCGCGCAGCAGGGTACGGCGTTCCACGTGTGCGTTGACTCGTGCGTCCACTCTCGCTCCAAGGGGGGTGGCGTGACGTGCCGTGACGTCAGGGACCCTAGGGCGGCGGGGTGTAATTGTCATGTACGCGTGGTGTCGCGCCGGCGGTCGTACGAGGTGTCCTGGCCGCCGGTTGTTCGCCTTGCTCGCCTCAGGCGCGCAGCACGGGCGTCTCCCGGCGCAGCAGGCCCGTCCCGGTCCCCGTCCGGCCGCCGAACGACTGTCCCTGTACGGCGTGTTGGGCCGACGGCAGCCGAACCACCGCGTCCAGCCCGCCCGTTGCCGCCGCCCGCAGACTCGCCTCCCCGCCGCTCGCCAGCGCGAGCCGCTGTACGAGGGCCAGGCCCAGGCCCGTACCGCCCTTGGGGGCGCCGGGCGCACGCCAGAAACGGTCGAAGGCCCGCCCGCGCTGCTCCGCCGTCATCCCGGGACCCTCGTCGGTGATGTGCAGGTCGATCCAAGTGGCCCGGGGGTCGCGGTGGTTGAGGTGGCTCAACTGGCTCAGGTGGGGACGGCGAGGGTGGGCCGGAGCGGCCGAGCGGAGTTCCATGGCCACCGTGCTGTTCGCGGGCGAGACCCGCAGGGCGTTCGACAGCAGGTTGTCGATGATCTGTTCCACCGCTCCCGGCAGCGCCAGGGCCGGTCCCACCGGTCCCGTGCCGCCCGTGAACAGGACCAGGGACACGCCCTGCCGCTCGAACAGCGGGGCCCAGGTCCCGTGCCGTTCCGCGCAGATGCCGGCCAGGTCGACCGGACCGGGCGGCGCCGCGTCCTCCTCCAGGCGGGCCATCGCGAGCAGCCCCTCGACCATCCGGGCCAGCCGGTCCGTCTCCGTCATCGCGGCGGTGAGGCTGCCCCGGGCGTGCTGGGCGATGTCCGGCTCCAGGTTCTCCAGACGGAGCCGCAGCGCGGCCAGCGGAGTCTTCAGCTGGTGCGAGGCCTCGCCCGCGAACGCCCGCTGCGAGGCGAGGAGATGGGCGAGCCGGGCGGCCGTACGGTTGAACGCGGCTGCCAGACTGCGTACTTCGGGCGGACCCGAGGTCACCGCGACCGGCGTCGCCGCCACACCGTCCGCCAACTCGTGCGTGGCCCGCTCCAGTTCACGGATCGGCCGCCCCGCCCAGCGTGCGCACGCGAACGCCACGACGGCCACGGCCGCCAGCACCGCGAGCCCGACGGCGGCCAGCAGCAGCCACACCTGGTGGACCCGGGACTGCACCATCTCCGTGGGCAGCGTGATCCGTACCGCGCCCTTCACTTCGCCGGTCCCGTGCCCGACCGGCGACGCCACCGACAGATACTGCACCCCGCCGATCGTGGACGTACGGACATGGGTGGTCGCCGTACCGTCGAGCGCGGCCGTCACCTCCGGGCGCGAGACCAGCTCCTGCTGCTCCGCGCCCGTCAACTGGTGCGAGGTGGCGATCAGTCGGCCGCGCGCGTCGACGATGAACACCTGGCCGCCGATCCGCCGGGCGCAGTGCGCGGCCCGCGCCGCCAGCTCGTCCGGGCGCCCGGAGGCCAGGGACAGCGCGGCGTACGCCGCCACCGACTCGGCCTCCTCGTTGGCGGAGTTGACGATCCGCTCCCGCTCGGCCCGTGAGTAGACGAAGCCCAGCGGGATCTCCAGACCGAGCAGGACGAGGGCGGCCAGACTGAGGTAACTCAGCAGCAGACGACGGGTCATGAGGCGGCTGCCCTGGGCGCTCCGGGGGTGCGCACGGCGAGTCGGAAACCGACCCCGCGCAACGTCTGGATCCACGCCGGGTCGCCCAACTTCCGCCGCAGGGTGGCCACATGGACGTCCAGTGTCTTGGTCGGCCCCTGGTAGTGGGTGTCCCAGACCCGGGTGAGGATCTGGCTCCGGGAGTACACGGCCCCCGGGTCCTCGGAGAGCAGCGCCAGCAGCTCGAACTCCTTGGGTGTCAGGGCGACATGGACATCGCCGACCCACACCTGACGGGTACGGCGGTCGACGACCAGGGGACCGGGGCCGGGACCGGGAGCGGGGCCCGGGCCGGGCGCCGCCGGTTCGGGCGGGCCGGGCGCGGGCTGCCAGTGGGCGGTCTGCGGGGGTGCGGTCTGCGGAGGCGCGGTCGGCGGAGGCGCGGTCTGCGAGGGGTACGAGTCGAAGGATTCGTACGCCTCGTAGGAGGTAGGCGGGGGAGTCGGTGCGGGCGGCGCCGGAGGCACGTGGGCGGGAACCTCGTACGCGGCGGTCGGCTCCTGGGTCGTCCCGTACTGCTCCGGACGTCGTACCCGCCGGGTCACCGCCCTTATCCGGGCCACCAGTTCCCGCAGGCTGAAAGGTTTCGCCAGGTAGTCGTCCGCACCCAGTTCCAGGCCCAGGACACGGTCGGCCTCGTCGCCACGCGCGCTGAGGATGATGATCGGGACCTCGGAGGTCCGGCGGATGCCCCGGCAGACGTCGATGCCGTCCATGTCCGGCAGACCCAGGTCGAGCAGGACGACGTCGCCGTGCGGTCCTCGCAGGCCCTCGGCACCGGTGGCGACGTGCACGACCGTCAGCCCGAAGTTGCGCAGGCCCTCGGCCAGCGGTTCGGCGATCGTCTCGTCGTCCTCGATGAGCAGCACCCGTACGCCCATACGCCCTGTCTCACTTCCATGGTGTGCATGAATTCCTGACGCCGCCACGTTACAAGACGCAAGAATGCCGCGATGACCCGGTGGGGAAATCTGGCCTGGATTTAGTGTTGCTCTAACCTTCCGCTGGCCGTCCCCTGGGTGGTGCTCCTCTAGCGTTTGTGGTGGCAGGAGTAATCCCACGTCAAGCGGTATCTGGAGGGCTCATGAAGGCATTGCTGGACCGCGCCAGGTCGTTCAAGCGGCAGGTGGATTTCGAGAGCGGTGAATACCGGAAACTGGCACAGGGGCAATGTCCGGAGGTATTGTTCATAACCTGCTCGGACTCGCGGGTGATACCCGCCCTGATCACCGGAGCAAGGCCCGGCGAGATATTCGAGCTGCGGAATGCGGGCAATATCGTCCCGCCGCACAGCGCGTTCGGGGCCGCCTCCGGTGAGGCGGCCACCATCGAGTACGCACTGGAGGTGCTCGGCGTTCAGCATCTCGTCGTCTGCGGCCACTCCCACTGCGGCGCGATGGGCGCCCTGAAGTCCGGCGACGACCTGTCCGCGCTGCCCGGCGTGGACGCCTGGCTGGAGCTGGCCCGCCCGGAACTGGCCCCCGTACTCGGCGATTCCTCCGACCACCCGGCGACCCTGCCCGAGGTGGCGCAGCGCAACGTCGTCAACCAGCTGGCCGTACTGAGCGGCTACCCGGTGGTGCGGCAGCGGCTCGACTCGGGCCGACTGTGGCTGCACGGCTGGTACTACGAGGTCGACACCGGCCGGGTGTACGAGCTGGACGAGGACGAACGCTTCCGGGTGCACGCGGCATGAGCGGGCAGCACGCACGGCACGCCCAGGGCACACGTACGCGCCCGCCCGCGCCGACTCCGGCCACCCCGCTGCGGAAGCCCACTTCGGACGCGGGCCGGGCCAAGGGCGGCGCCGGACGCACCGACCTCGCCACCGAGATCACCGCCTCCCTCGTCGTCTTCCTGGTGGCGCTGCCGCTCTGTATCGGCGTCGCGGTCGCGTCCGGGGTGCCCGCCGAACTCGGCATCATCTCCGGGGTCATCGGCGGGCTGGTGGTCGGGGCGGCCCGGGGCAGCACCCTCCAGGTCAGCGGCCCCGCCGCCGGACTCGCCGCACTGGTCGCCGAGACAGTGCTGGAGTTCGGCGTCGCCTCGCTCGGTGTGATCGTGCTCGGGTCGGGGATCCTGCAGATCGTCCTCGGCCTGGTACGGCTCGGCCGGATGTTCCAGGCCATCTCGCTCGCCGTCGTCCAGGGCATGCTGGCCGGCATCGGACTCCCCCTGATCTTCGGCCAGTTGTACCCGATGTCCGACTCGAAGGCCCCCGGTACCCCGCTGGAGAACATCGCGGGCGTACCCGGCCTGCTCGCCGACACCCTCGCCGACCGGCAGGCGATGACGGCAGCCCTGCTCGGCGTCGTCACCGTCGTTCTCAGCTTCCAGTGGAAGAAGCTGCCGGGCCCGGTGAAGAAGGTCCCGGCCGCGCTGGTCGCCGTGGGCATCGGGATCGGGGTCGCCGCGCTGCCCGGCGTGGACGTGAAGACGCTCCAGGTGGGCAACCTGCTGGCGTCCGTGGACGTGCCGGGACCAGGGCAGTTGGCGGGACTGGCCGACGTAGGGATCCTGACCGCGATCGTCACCTTCACCGTGATCGCCTCGGCCGAGAGCCTGTTCACGGCGGCGGCCGTCGACCGGATGCACAGCGGCCCGCGCACCCGTTACAACGCCGAACTCGTCGCACAGGGCGCCGGAAACACGGTCGCCGGGCTGCTCGGCGCGCTGCCCATCACGGCGGTGGTGGCGCGCAGTTCGGCCAACGTGCAGGCGGGCGCGAAGACCCGTATCTCCCGTACGCTGCACGGCCTTTGGCTGCTCGCCTTCGCGCTGCTGCTGCCGCAGGTGCTCGCGCTGATCCCGATCTCGGTGCTCGCGGGCGTCCTCGTGCACAGCGGCTGGAAGCTGTTCGCGCCCGAGGAGTTCCCGAAGATGTGGCGCCAGGACCGGGGCGAGTTCGCGGTGATGACGGTGACGACGCTGGTCATCGTGGCGACCGCGCTGCTGGAGGGCGTCCTCATCGGACTGGCCGCCGGGGTCGTCCTGGCCGCCCTGCGCATGTCCCGCACGGTCATCCGCCAGGACATCGAAGGCGATGTCGAGACCGCCCAGGTCGTCATGGCGGGCAACGCGACCTTCCTGCGGCTCCCGCAGGTCATCGAGGCACTGGAGGCAGCCGCCGAGTCCGGCAAGCCCCGCATCCGTCTCGACCTGACCGGCGTGACCCACCTGGACCACGCCTGCCGCAGCCAGGTCGAGGAATTCGCCGCGCAGCAGCGGGGGTCGGGGACGCGGGTGGACCTGCTGATGCCGGGTGGGCCCACCGAGAAACCGACCGAGAAACCCATCGAGGAAGCGATCGAGGGGAAGCTGATGCCGCCGGTACCCGGCCCCGACGCCGAGTGGTTCTACCTGGACACGGGACCGGTCCCGGACAGGTACGCACCGCTCGTGCACTGAGCAACCGGACACACAGGATGGCCAGAACCCTACGGTGAGTGAGTGCGGATCTTCATAACTCCCGGGCGGAGCCGCTGAGTTGACCTACGTTGGTCCCTGATGATCAGCAGCGGAACACAGGAGGCCCCGCCGTGTTAGACGACGACACCACCACCCCCTCGACAGGTACCGGCGCCCGCCCCCGGATCCGTATCGACACCACCAAGCCGCACTCGGCCCGCTTCTGGAACTACTTCGTGGGCGGCAAGGACAACTACGAGGTGGACCGGGAGATCGGGGACCACATCAAGGAGATCTTCCCGGGTCTCGTGGACGTGGCCGTCACCAGCCGGCACTTCCTGGGCCGCGCGGTCCGTTATCTCGCCGACGAGCAGGGCATACGCCAGTTCCTGGACGTCGGCACCGGCCTGCCGACCGCCGACAACACCCACGAGGTCGCGCAGCGCGCCGCCCCGGACGCCAGGATCGTGTACGTCGACAACGACCCCATCGTGCTGGCCCACGCGGACGCCCTGCTGGCGAGCACCCCCGAGGGCCGCACGGTCTATCTGAACGCCGACCTCTACGCCCCCGAGGCCATCCTGGAGGCGGCGGCAGGCACCCTGGACCTCACCAAGCCGGTCGCCCTGATGATCCTCAACACCCTTGGTCACGTGGCCGATTACGACCAGGCACGCGACCTGGTGGGCCGGCTGATGGCGGGCCTGCCGTCGGGCAGCCACCTGGTGATCAGCGACAGCACCGCCACCAGCGAGGGCATGATCGCCGCCTCGGAGGCGTACAACGCGAGCGGCGCCGTGCCGTACTACGTGCGAAGCATCGGCGAGATCGCGGGCTTCTTCGACGGCCTCGACCTCGCGGACCCGGGCGTGGTCCAGGTACCCGAGTGGCGCCCGGGCCCCGGACCGACCGACCCCGCCCCGGCCGTCGACGCCTACTGCGGAGTGGGCCGCAAGCCCTGACGGACGACGGCGGGACGGGAGACTTGCCGTACGCGGAACTGGCCATCGGGGGCCCGTCCGGCGCAGTCTGGGAGGCGAACCGGAACCACAGGACCGGTCGGACCCGCCAATGGAGGTAACCCGGACATGTCGGGCTGGAGCGCGCAGGACATCCCCGACCAGAGTGGCCGTACGGCCGTGGTCACCGGGGCCAACAGCGGTCTCGGGTACGTCACCGCGCGGGAGTTGGCGCGCAAGGGGGCCCGGGTCGTGCTCGCGTGCCGGAGCGAGGCGCGCGGGGACGAGGCGGTCGGGCGGCTTCTCGCCGAAGTGCCGGACGCCATCGCCGAGTTCTGGCGGCTGGACCTCGGAGACCTGGGCTCCGTACGGGAGTTCGCGACCGTGCTGCCGTACGAGCGGATCGATCTGCTCGTCAACAACGCGGGCGTGATGGCGCTGCCCTACGGGACGACGGCGGACGGGTTCGAGACGCAGTTCGGGGTCAACCACCTCGGGCACTTCGCGCTCACCGGGCTGCTCTTCCCGGCGCTGTCCGGTACGCCCGGCGCCCGGATCGTGAACCTCTCCAGCGGCACCCACGCGTTCGCCAACATCGACATCGACGACCTCAACAGTGAGCGCGACTACCGGCGTTGGATCGCCTACGGGCGTTCCAAGACGGCCAACCTGCTCTTCACGCACGAGCTGGCGCGCAGGTTGGCCGCGGTCGGTTCCGGGGTCGTGGCCGCCGCCGCGCATCCCGGGTACGCGGCGACCAACCTGCAGACCGCCGCGCCGAAGATCCAGGGCCGCAGGGGCGCCGAGCGGTTCATGGAGATCGGCAACCGCTACTTCGCCCAGTCCGCCGACGCGGGCGCCCTGCCCTCGCTGTACGCGGCCACCGCGCCCGGCGTACTGCCCGACGCGTTCATCGGCCCCAGGTTCCTGGGCTGGCGCGGCGCCCCCGCCAAGTCCTGGCGGGCCTCCTGGACGCTCAACGACCGCGCGGGGGAACGGCTTTGGGCCGCCTCCGAGCAGCTGACCGGGGTGTCGTACGAGGGCTTGAAGGCCTGAGCCGTAGGCCCTGGACCGTAGGCCGTGTCAGGCGGCGGTGCGGACCTCGTACACCGTCACCGCCACCGTCTCGTCGTCCAGGCAGCGGCCCGACTCCAGGTCGAAGCGCTGCTTGAGGAGCGGCGAGGCGACGTACGGGCGGCCCTGGTGGGTGCCGGTGAGGCCTCGGGAGAGGACCGCCGCGCCGCCGAACGGGTCGCGGTTGTCGATGGCGTACAGGGTGCCCGCGCGGTCGCGGAAGATGGCCGCCTGGCGGCCGTCCGGCAGCAGGGCCGCCACGCCGCGGCCCGGGAGCAGGACGCTCAGGTCGCAGACGGTGAACCAGTCGTCGAGGCTGTCGCTCAGGCGGAGTTGGATCTTCAGGTCGGTGGTCTCGGGTGCGAGGGTCATCGCTGGGCGGATCCTTCCAGGACGTCTTCGGCCGGGCGCAGGCCGATGGACAGCAGCGGCAGGTCGGGCTTGATCTGGTCGCGCTCGGGGACGAAGCCGACGACCGGGTCAGGGGTGTCCGGCGCGTTCACGAAGGACACGAACCGGGCCAGCTTCTCGGGGTCGTTGATGGTGTCGGCCCACTCGTCGCGGTAGTGCGCGACATGCGAGGTCATCAGCGACTCCAGCTCCTCGCAGATGCCGAGCGAGTCCTCGACGACCACGTCGCGTACGTGCTCCAGGCCGCCCGGGATGCGCTCCAGCCAGGTCGACGTGCGCTCCAGCCGGTCCGCCGTACGGATGTAGAACATCAGGAACCGGTCGATCAGCTTGATGAGTTCGGCGTCGTTCAGGTCCTGGGCCAGCAGGTCCGCGTGACGTGGGGTGGCGCCGCCGTTGCCGCCGACGTACAGGTTCCAGCCGCCCGAGGTGGCGATGATGCCGAAGTCCTTGGACTGGGCCTCGGCGCACTCGCGGGCGCAGCCCGACACCGCCGACTTGAGCTTGTGCGGCGACCTGAGCCCCCGGTAGCGCAGCTCCAGGTCGATCGCCATGCGGACGGAGTCCTGGACGCCGTAACGGCACCAGGTCTGGCCGACGCAGGACTTGACCGTACGCAGGGACTTGCCGTAGGCGTGGCCGGACTCGAAGCCGGCGTCCACCAACCTCGTCCAGATCAGCGGGAGTTGCTCGACCCGCGCGCCGAACATGTCGATCCGCTGACCGCCGGTGATCTTCGTGTAGAGGCCGAAGTCGCGGGCGATCTCGCCGATGACGATCAGGCCCTCGGGGGTGATCTCACCGCCGGGGATGCGCGGGACGACCGAGTACGAGCCGTTCTTCTGGAGGTTGGCGAGGAAGTGGTCGTTGGTCTCCTGGAGAGCAGCCTGCTCGCCGTCGAGGACGTGGACGCTCGCGCCGATGGTCGGGGCGAGGGAGGCGATGATCGACGCGACGGCCGGCTTGCAGATGTCGCAGCCGTCACCGCCCTTGGCGCTGTCGCGGCCGTAGCGGTCGAGCAGGTCCTGGTAGGTGTTGACGCGCAGGGCGAGGACGATCTCGTACAGCTCCTCGCGGGTCTGCGAGAAGCAGCCGCACAGGCCCTTGTCGACGACGACACCGCTCGCCTCCAGCTCGGCGGTGACGAGCTGACCCAGCACCTTGACGCAACTCCCGCACGTCGTACCGGCCTTGGTGCACTTCTTGACCTCGGGCACGGTGGTGCAGTTGTGCTCGGTGACCGCGCCCCGGATCGTGCCCTTGCGGACGTTGTTGCAGGAGCAGATGATCGCGTCGTCCGGCAGCGCGGACGGGCCGAGCTGGACGGACTCCCCGGCACCGGCGGGCAGTACGAGCGACTCGGGGGAGACGGGCGGGACCGAGCCGGTGAACGCCTTCAGCGTGCCGTAGGCCTCCGCGTCGCCGACCAGGATGCCGCCGAGCAGGGTGCCGTCGCGGCCGATGACGAGCTTCTTGTACAGGCCCGAGCGGGAGTCGGAGTAGACGACGTCGAGGCAGTCGGCGGTGGCGCCGTGCGCGTCGCCGAAGGAGGCGACGTCCACGCCGAGGAGCTTCAGCTTGGTGGAGAGATCGGCGCCGGTGAAGGAGAGTTGCTCGGCCTCGTCGGCGGCGATGGTCGCGGCGGCCGTCTCGGCCTGCTCGTAACCGGGGGCGACCAGGCCGTACACCCGGCCGTCGGAGGCCAGCGCGCACTCGCCGATGGCGAAGACGTGTGGGTCGTTGACCGTACGGCACTGGTCGTCGACCGCGATGCCACCGCGCTCGCCGACGGACAGGCCGCAGTCGCGGGCGAGTTGGTCCCTCGGCCGGACACCGGCGCTGAACACGACCAGCTCGGTGGCGAGTTCGGAACCGTCGGACAGCTTCATCCCGGTGACCGCGCCGTCCGCGTCGACGACGATCTCCTGCGTGCCCACACCGGTGTGGACGGCAAGTCCCATCTCCTGGATGGTCCGCAGCAGCGCCGCACCGCCCCCGTCGTCGACCTGCACCGGCATCAGGCGCGGCGCGAACTCCACGATGTGGGAGGTGAGTCCGAGCCCCTTGAGCGCACCGGCCGCCTCAAGCCCGAGCAGCCCGCCACCGACCACGGCACCTGTCGTCCGGGTGCTGGCGTACTCCTCGATCGCGAGGAGATCCTCGATGGTCCGGTAGACGAAGCAGCCCTTGGCGTCCTTGTTGGGGACCGGCGGGACGAAGGGGTAGGAGCCGGTGGCGAGGACGAGGATGTCGTAGTCGACGACCATGCCCGAGCGGGCGGTCACGCGCTTCGCCTCGCGGTCGATGGTCTCCGCCGGGTCGCCGACGTACAGCTCGATGCCCTCCTTCTCGATGAACGCCATGTCGGTCATCGAGAGGTCCTCGGGCGTCTTGCCGGAGAAGTACGAGGTCAGCGCCACGCGGTCGTAGGCCGGGCGCGGTTCCTCGCACAGTACGACCACGCGGTGCGCGGCGGTCAGACCACGGTCGGCGAGGGCTTCGAGGAAGCGCTGGCCGACCATGCCGTGGCCGACGAGGACGATCGTGGGGGTGGCCTCCGTGGCCTCCGGAGTGGCGGTCATCAGGAGCCTCCATCGTTGGTGAGCAGGTGGAGCAACGGGCCGCCGTCGGTGGGGAGCGGCTCTGCTCCCTCCCAGGCGCGCGCGAGGGCGCCGACGGTGCCGAGTTCGCCGACGAGCACCCCGCCGACCAGCCGGTCGTCACGGACGACGACCTTGCGGTAGGTGCCCCGGGTGGCGTCGGCGAGCTGGATGACGTCGTCGCCGGGGCGGGGGGTGGTCTCGCCGAACGCGGCGAGGTCGAAGGGGTTGCCGGTACCGCCGACACCGTTGTTGTCGGCGGTGAAGTCGGTGAGGGTGAGCCGGGTGAGGGCGCGGGTGCCGGTGTAACGGACCCCGGAGTCACCGCCGTTGTTGCCGTTGTCGGCGTCGGCGATCAACTCGGCCAGGACTTCGGCCTGTTCGAGGGCGGGGGTGGCGAGACCGTAGACCGTCCCCTGGTGCTGGGCGCAGTCCCCGAGGGCCCGGATGTGCGGGTCGGAGGTGCGCAGTTCGTCGTCGACGATGATGCCCTTGTGCACGGCGAGCCCGGCGTCGCGCGCGAGCCCGACCCTGGGGTGGACCCCGCAGGCCAGGACGACGAGGTCGGCGTCGAGGGCGTAGTGGTCGGCCAGTTCGACGGACCGCACCCTGCCGCCCACGCAGCGCACGTCCCGTACCCGGCACTCGGTGTGCACCTCCACGCCCAGCTCCTTGAGGTGGCGCAGCACCAACTCCGATGCGCCCGGGTCCAGCTGACGTTCCATCAGCCGCTCGGCCTGCTGGGCGAGGACGACCTGCGCGCCGCGTACGGCGAGGGCGCGGGCGGCGGAGACACCGAGGAGCCCGCCGCCGATGACGACGGCCCGGGCTCCTGGACGTACGTCCTTGGACAGCCCAAGACAGTCGTCCATCGTCCTGAACGCGTGGACACCGGAAGGGAGTTCGTGGTCGGGGGTGAACAGTCCACGCAGGGGCGGGAGTACGGGATTGGACCCGGTCGCGAGCACGAGCGTGTCGTATGCGATCGAGGACCCGTCGGAGCAGTGCACGGTCCGGTCGGCGCGGTCGATGTGCTCCGCCCGGGCCCGGACCAGCCGGTCCGGCGTCGGCAGGGCGATCACCTCGGGGGCGTACCGCCCGGCGAGGACCTCGGCGAGCAGCACCCTGTTGTACGGGCGGTGCTCCTCCTCGCCGACGAGCACGACGTCCGAGGCGGACATCCCCAGCTCGCCGAGCCGCCGGGCGAGCCGGACGCCCGCGAGCCCGGCGCCGATCACCACCACACGCGCATTCGAGGTCATGTACGGCAGCGTGCGTTGCCGGTGTTACCCGACCGCATCACGTCTGTTTCCCGGGAGGCACGCTTCCCTCAGCGGGGGCGGGGGAGGGGTGTGAGGGTTCGGCGGGCGGGCGGAGGGTGCCTGTGAGGTGCGTGAACCCTACAGCCGGGAGGCATCCCGCGTCCTGGGCCGACAGCCGCGCGACCTATGCTCGCGATCATGCCCGACATATCCCTGCCCGTGATCGTCGCCCTCTGCCTCGCCGCCCTCGCGGCCGGCTGGATCGACGCGGTCGTGGGCGGCGGCGGCCTGCTCATGATGCCCGTACTGCTGCTGGGCCTGCCGGACACGTCCTCGGCGGCGCAGTACGCGCTCGGCACCAACAAGGCGATGGCGATCGTCGGCACCACGGGCGCGGCCGTGACGTACACCCGCAAGACGCCGGTCGACGTGCGCCTCGCGGTCCGCATCGGGCTGGCGGCGGTCGCCGGGTCGACGGCCGGGGCGTTCGTGGCCGCCGGGATGAGCACGGACACCCTGAAGCCGGTCATCATGGTCGTCCTGCTGGGCGTCGGCGCCTTCGTGATCTTCAAGCCTGCCTTCGGTACGGCCCCGGCGACCACCCCGGTCTCCGCGCGCCGCGTCCTCGCCGCGATCGGACTCGCGGGCCTGGGCATCGGCTTCTACGACGGTCTCATCGGCCCCGGCACGGGTACGTTCCTGGTCCTGGCGCTCACGGCACTCCTCCACCTGGACCTGGTGACGGCCTCCGCCACCGCCAAGGTCGTCAACTGCTGCACCAACGCGGGCGCTCTCGCGATCTTCGCCTGGCAGGGCACGGTGTACTGGCAGCTGGGCGCGCTGCTCGCCGGGTTCAACCTGGTGGGCGGGACGGTGGGGGCGCACACGGCGCTGAAGAAGGGGAGCGGGTTCGTACGGGTGGTGCTGCTGGTGGTGGTGTTCACGCTGGTGGCGAACCTGGCGTACCAGCAGTGGTTGGCGTGAGCCGGGGGCTCATGGGTTGCTGCCGGTCAGGTGGGCGAAGACGACGACGTTCCCCTCGTACCCCCTCCCCGGTGTGTAGCCGCCGCCGCAGGTGATGACGCGCAGCTCGGGCCGGGACGCGGCGCCGTACACCTTCTCATCAGGGAAGTTCGCGGACTTGTACACCTCGACGGCGTCGACGGTGAAGCGGGCGACGGTCCCGTCGCGCCGCTCGACGTCGATCGCGCCGCCCTTGCGCAGGGCGCCGAGGCGGTAGAAGACGGACGGCCCGTCGGCGTTGTCGACATGCCCGGCGACGATCGCCGTGCCCGTCTCGCCGGGGGCGGTCCCGGCCTCGTACCACCCGGCGAGGTTCTCGCGCTCGGCGGGCGGTACGTCCAGGCTGCCGGTGGGGGTGAGGCCGAGGCCCATCAGCGGGGCGTTCACGCGGATGGCGGGGATACGGATGCGGAGGGGCGGGGAGGCCGGGAGGGCCGGCGCCGACTCGGGACGCGCGGACTGCTGTACGGGCGTACGGGCGGCCTGGGCGGCGGAGGGCTGTGGCGGGGCGTTGGTGTCGCCGCCGCCGCGTACGAGCCAGGCGCCGGAGAGGAGGGCGGCGAGGGTGGCGACGGCTATGGCGAGGTTGGTGAGTCTGCGCACGTGGGCCTCCTGGATGCCCCTGATCCACCCCGGTGTCTCACCCTGACGTTTCACCCCCGGTCCCCCCTCCGGGCCGCGAGGGGCGTCGGGCCCGGAGGGGAGGGGGACGTGCGGTACCGGCGGACGGACAGCGGAGGGTGTCCGTCAGATCCTGTCGCCTCTCGCCCGGCGATGCAGGAGCCAGGTACCGCCCGCGGCGGCGACGGCGAGAGCCGCCACACCGGCCGCGGTCTGCACGGGGTCGGGACCGAGCGCGCCACCGACCCCCGTCTTCACACTCCCCCTGGGATGCGCGGCGGGCGGCCGGGTCGAGGTGAGCGTGACGACCAGATCACCGCTCACCCGCCGCCCGTCGGCCTGGGCGCCTCCGTCACATCGGGCGACGATCTCGTACGTCCCCGGCTGCGCGCCCGGCGGCACCCGGAACCGCCCGGCGGCGACCTCCTCGCGCGTACCGGGCGCGAGTACGAACGCCCCGGCGCCCACCGCGCTGGCGTCCCCGGCGGCGGTACCGCCCGCACCGCAGGCCGTGGTGTCGACGGTGACCTGGGAACCGGGGGTGACGGTCGCCGGGTAGACCTTGAGCGAACCGCCGGTACCGGCGTGAGCGGGCCCGGCGAGGACGACGGCGAGCGCGGTACCGGTCAGCAGACGGGCGGCGGCGGTACGTCGCATCGGGCTTGCTCCTCCGAGATCCGAGAGCTTGCGAACGGGGTGGTCTGCTACCGAGGTAAGTGGCAGGGGGCGGGGAGCGCTTCCTGAGGGTGCGTCAGAAATGGGGTGAACGGGTGGCGGGGGGACGCGGGAAACGGCCAGGCGTGTCGGCATTCGGGCAGGTCATCGCCGTACGACGGGAGGGCGGGGGAGGAGAACCCGATGGGTGGAGCAGGGGGGTGTGAACGGGTGACCGGGAGGGTGGCAAACGGACGGGCGGACGGGCGGCTTGACCTCAAGGAAACTTGAGGTAGGAGCCTGTGCGGCATGCAGACACAGAGCGAACCGATTGAGCCCGTACGTGTGACCGTGGTCGTCGGCAGCAACCGTGAGGGCCGTTTCGGCCCGGTGGTGGCCGACTGGCTCCTGACCCGGATCGCAGACCGCGACGACGTCGTGGCGGAGGTGGTGGACGTGGCGGAGACGACCCTGCCGACGACGTTCGCGACGGATGCCGGGGCGAGGACCCAGCTGGCGGAGATCACGCCGAAGCTGGCGGCGGCGGACGCGTTCGTGGTCCTGACCCCCGAGTACAACCACTCCTACCCGGCCGCCCTCAAGAACCTCATCGACTGGCACTACACGGAATGGCAGGCCAAGCCGGTCGCCTTCGTCTCGTACGGCGGAGTCTCGGGCGGCCTGCGCGCCGTGGAACACCTCCGCCAGGTCTTCGCGGAACTCCACGCGACGACGGTCCGCGACACGGTCTCCTTCCACAACGCGAGCGCGTCCTTCGACGAGGAGGGCAGGCTGAGGGACCCGGCGGGGCCGGATGCGGCGGTGGGGGTGATGTTGGGGCAGGTGGTGTGGTGGGGGCGGACGTTGCGGGAGGGGCGGGCGGCACGGGCGTACGGGGGGTAGTGGGGGCGAGGTCGGGGCCGTGTTGCGTCGGGGCTTGGCCAGCGACAATGCGGACCATGGACATTGTCGTCGAGATTCACGTACCCCTTGAGGAAGTTCCCGCCACTCCCGAAGGCTCCCACCCCTTCCCCTGGATCGACCGGGTCGACGACTTCCTCGCGGACCTGGAGGAGGCGGAGGATTACGACGAGAGCGACGAGTACGAGGGGGCGCACGTCTTCTTCGTCACCGGGGCCCCGGAGGCCGTTCTCCTGGCCGTCGCCTCGCGGGTGGCCGCGCTGCCCGGCGTACCGGGCGGGGCGTTCGCGGTGGTGTCGGACCAGGCGGCGGAGGAGATCGGGGTGGGGCGGCGGGTGGAGTTGTAAGGCGCGGTGGCGGGCGAATCAGGCGTGAGAGCAGGGGAGTTGTGCCGTCGCGGGCGCTGTCCTCGGCAGTTCTACGGCGTGGAGGACCGCGACGCTCACCAGTCGCGGGGCCAGGTCAGCGCCGTCACGGCGTAGGCAAGGAGATGGATGATGCCGAGGGCCGCGAAGGCGGTGATGCCTGGTTCCACATCGGTGTCGTCCAGGCGTTCGGTGGCGATGGGCTCGGCCCAGCCGTCAGGGACCACCGAGACGGTGATGACGGCACCGACGGGTGTGCGTGATCGCGGGCCGTACCGCATCGAACCGAGGTCGCGTCCGGTCGCCGCGTCGGCGAGGCGGTAGCGGGTGAGCCAGGTGTCCTCGTCTTCCATGTCGAGGGTGGGCTCGGCCTCGACGACGCGGGCCGAGGCGGGCCGCCCGGCCAGATCGTGGAGGGCCCAGGGGGCCAGCCACGGTGCCGTGAGGAGCAGAGCGGCGGCGGTGAGTCCGGGTAACGCGGTCCGACGCCCGCCCCAGTCCCAGGACCCGGCGAGCGTCACCGCCAGGACGACCGAGATGACCGCGAGGACGAGGGAGGCCAGCACCCATCTGTCCCCTTGGTTGCGGGAGGCGAAAGAGACCGCGATCGGTACGACGACCAGGGACCACAGCAGCACGGCCACGAACCGTACTTTGCCCTCCAGGACCGACCAGCACTCCACGACCAGGTGGATGACCAGGGCCAACGGCACCACCACGACACGAAGGCTTCTTCCGAGCATGTGCCGCCCCCTCACTCCGGCTGGTCGCCGGTTGTTCCGTGCAGTGAGCGGGTGATCTCGTCGAGCGTGTCGAGGCCGGCCTGTACGGCTTCCAGCTCGTGGTCGAGGACGGTGAGGTCCGTCGGGACGGCTGAGACGTCCGTCGCGGCCTGGAGGGACAGCAGCATGGCGCCTCGCTCGGCCGCGGCCTCCAGGCGCAGGGCGGTGGCCTCCATGGTGGTGATCAGGAGTTGACGCAGTTCGGCCAGCCGCTTCAGGGTCGCGATGCGTTCGCCCGTCGCGCGGGCGGCATCCCGTTTGGCTCGCCGCAGTGGGCCGTCGGGGAGGGCTCGGGCCTCTTCCTCCAGGCGTGCCTGCTCGCGGTACAGGACGCGGTGGTCGGCGGACGCGCCGATGGTGTCGATGACACGGACCGCCTCGGCTGCCGCGGCGAGCCGGTCGGCCGCGCCGCGTACGGATGTCGCCGCCGTTGCCAGCGCGGGCCAGAGCGAGGCGCTGGGGCTCTGCCGGGCCTGGTGCTCCAGCCGGTCGGCTGCCGCTGCCGCGCGGGTCAGCCATCGGCCGGCGTCGGCGGGCGGTTCGGCCGGTGCGTCCGTCGGCCGGTCCGCGTCCTGGGCGCCCGGCCGGCCGGCCGCGGGCCTCGCGGATACCGAGGGCGCGGGGCGGGTGAGACGGCCGGTGACCGCGTGCGCCGCCCAGACGAGGCCGCCGACGCCCGCGCCGGCAGGCAGCGCGGTGACGGCCGGGGCACCGGCGAGGAAGGCCGTGACGCCGCCCGCGACGGCGAACAGCGCGACCGCTACGGCGGGAAGAAGACGGTGCCCCGTCGTGTCCTCCCTCTCTGCACTGCCCATGGTGTCCGATCTGGAGCTACTGCCCAAAAGGGGATCCGGATCCGTCCTCAGGTACCGGCGGGTGCCTACGGTTCAGAAGTTGCTGATGACGGAGACCATCACCTTGTCGATGACCGCCGGGTCGCGGGCGTCGTAGGAGGTGGCCTTGGTGGCGCCGGCGATCTTCGTGAGCGTGGAGAAGTCGGCCTGGTCGCTGAAGGCGACGGTGAAGACGCGTACGGAGCGCTCCAGTTGACCGGCGTCGAGGTCGCCCAGCAGCGCGTCGAGATCGTTGTCGGGCGGATACTCGTTCCTGCCGTCGGTGAGCACGACGACGGCGTTGATGCGGTCGGTGTCCAGGTCGGCCAGCATCTCCTGCTGGGCGGCGCGCACGGTGGCGTAGAGGGCGGTGCCGCCTTCGGCGCTGAGCCCGTTGATGGCCTCGGCGAGCCGCTGTTCGCTGTCGCGGATGCGGCCGGGGGGCACGATCTGCCGGTAAGGCTGGGGGTGGTCGCCGGTCTCGGTGGAGAACGCCCACAGACCGACCTCGTCGTCGGGGTGGTAGAGGCCGAGGGTGCCGACGGCGGCCTTCTTGGCCGCCTCCAGCCGGCTCTGTCCGCCGCCCGCGGGCTGCTTCATCGATCCGGAGACATCCATGACGAGCAACACCCGGGCCTTCTTGCGCAGTTCGTCCCAGCTGTCCACGATCGCCGCGAGCACCTCGGGCGCGGGCGGGTCGATCAGCGACAGGTTCCGCTCACTCTGCTCGGACAGGCTGACCGAGCGGGCCAGTTCGCCGCCGGCGTTGCCCTCGTGGTCGCGGAATCCGGTCTGCTGGAAGCGCTTCTGCTGGGCGTCCTCCAACAGGAAGGCGCGGAAGTCGGCGGCTGCGGACCGCTGTTGTGCGGAGGCCGAGGGCAACACCACGAACGGGTGGTCGAACATCAGCGTGCCGTCGGCCGGGTGCACCGCCACCAGAGGCACCTGCGGCTTCTTCCCCTTGCCGATCCGGTCGGTCTCACCCGTGGGGCTGCCCTGGTTGTACAGGTGGATCAACTGCTCCTGTACGGCGATGGCACTGGCGTACGACAGCGCCTGCCCGTCGGCGTCCGCCTCGGCGAGGTTGGCCATGTACGCGGTCGCGTCGGAGGCGTAGTGCAGGACGCCCGCCTCGACCCCGGCCACGAACCGCCGGGTCTTCGGGTCCTCGACCTCCTTCACCGTGAGGTCGCTGGAGCGGCCGGTGGCGGCGTAGAAGGCGGCCACGGTCGCGCCCAGACCCGAGGTGGAGGTGTGCGGGTTGTCCTTGCCGAGGCTGAAACGGCCCCACTCGGGCCGGCCGACCGAGGCCCAGCCCTTCTCCGTCAGCGACAGCACGTCCCGCCAGCCGATCTGTTTCTCCGGCCAGCCGAGCGCCTGGGCCATCGGTCGGGGCATGGCGATCGCCAGCGGGCTGGTGGCGAGCGACCGCGGTTCCTCGCCGGTGAGCAGGGTCCGGTCGGCGGCGGTCGCGTCGCGCCGGAGCAGCGTCAGCCACAGCGAGGAGGACGGCGTCCACACCTGCGGTTCGGGCGCGCCGTCGCGCCGCTCGTCCCATCCCTGGGCCAGCGCGTCCTTGGCGACGCCGGAACTCGTCTCCGACACCTCCACCCGGGCGCACTCCCCGCCCGCGAGCTTCCGCCCGGAGTCGTTGTACTCCTCGGCCAGGTCGATGAGCAGGTTGCCCTTCTCCGTCGAGGAGTTGACCTCCAGCCGTACCTCGCAGTCGCTGCCCGAACCACCCACGGACGCGCTCACCACCACGCCCAGACCCACGAGCAGCGCCAGCCCCACCACGACCGCCACCACCAACGGCAGCCTACGAACGTTCCTCATGGCACCCCCGTGTCCATGCCTCACCCAAGGCGGGCTCTTCTCGGATCACCGCATCGAGGTCGTCCAGCCGGTCGCTCCGGAGCGGTCGACCGTGTCGTCACACCGATGACGGTCTTCGGAACCCTGCGCATGAAAAGACGTTTGCCGTCACACGGTCTCCACGGCGAGTGGTGATGTCAATGGCCTTGTCCGCACTGTGCGTTGTTCGTTTCGAAGCCGCCGGACGAGGGACCGCTCCGGCCACGAGGCCACAACGAGGCTGCAACGGGTGGGCGGCGGCGCTACGGCCCGACGCGGATCGTCCCTACCATCCGGCGTACCGGGGGGACACACGGCGAGCTTCCCGGTAAGGGGGCACTGTGAAGTCAACGACGGTTTCGTGGCCGCTGGTCCAGCGCTCGGCCGGCGCACTCGCGGTCTGTGCCGCCCTGGCCACAACCTCCGGGTGCGGGGTCCCCGTTGACGCCGTCGCCGGGATCTCGGTGGACGCCGAGGGCCGACTGCTGGGCGTCATCATGGTCTGCGGGCACCACATCGACGGCGCGAGTCTGTACATACCAAGGGACGAACCCGACAAGAACGTGACGGTCGGCCACTGGACCGCCGAGCACCCCCTCAAGCCCGGTCTCACCACCTGGCCCCTGAACACCCCCGCCGCAGGCTGGACGGCGACCAAGTACCCCAACTCCCTCACCGCCAGGACGACTTACACCCTCTACGGCTGGACCAAGGACAACTCCTGGTCGGCAAGCAGCATCTCCTTCACGACAGCAGACCGGGACCGCCTGACGCCGGACATGGTCCGCTACCAGGACTACGAATCCACGGTCACTGTTCCCGTCGCGGAGTTCAAGACCAAGGCCTGCGAGGAGAGTTGACGCCGCGGATCGCTCGCATACGGTTCTCTGACGGGGGGATATGACGGTGGGCTCGTATGCGCGTGAAGTGATAGGCGCGCGGGACGTGACCTTCGCTCACGTGTGGATAGTCGGTGCTTTCCTTCTCTTTGGCGTGGTTGCGCTGGCTTACAACATTTGGCGCTACAGGAGAGTTGGGCAAGGCGAGGTGAAGCTGGGCTGTGGCATTGCTGTCACCTTCACCATGTACATCTCGATCACCGGGTATGTGTTTGCGTGGGTGCTGGTTCACGCCATGAGAAATACGTAGGAACCATGCGGGGTGAGGGCGGTCAGGAACGTTGCCCAGGTGGCGGGGGCCAGGTGGAGCGGCGGGGTCGACGGGGTTTTGGAGTCGCGTATCGCGATGGTGGTGGGGATGTTCGTGGCTATCTCGACGCACTCGGCCGCTTGGTCGCTGTAGCTGGACTTCCGGTACTCGAATTCAGGCACGGCTCACAGTTCCTTGCGCAGCTTGTGGAGGAACGAGACCGACTCCCGCTCGCTGAGGGAGCGTTCGGCGATCTTCTCGAACAGTTCATCGTAGGCAGCTGCGGCCTCACCGCCCTCCACCCAGCGCTGGGCGAAGGGGGCCTCGACGTAAACGACATCCATGGCCCCGGTCGCCGCGAACGAGATGACGTTGAACGAGCCGTTCAGTCCGGGATGTGTACCGGCGCCGAGGGGGAAGATCCGGATGGTGACGCTCGGCAACTCGGTCAGCCGCGTCAGGTGTTCGAGTTGGCCTCCGGCTGTCGCCTCCCCGCCGGGGAAGTTGCGAAGCACCGCTTCGTAGATCACGACTTGCAGCGAGAGCGGTGGGTCGTTGGTGAGGCGTTGCTGCCGAGTGAGCCGCGCCGCGATGAACTCCTCGTCCGGGTCCGGGCTCTTGGCCAGTTCCGAGGTAGGTCCCTGTCTCAACGCCCTTACGTACTCGGGTGTTTGAAGCAGCCCGGGGATGAACGCAGGCTGCCACACTTTGATGGCCGTCGCCGCGCTCTCCAATGTGACGTACTCCTGCATGACCCCGTGGATCGTGTAGCCGTCCCACCATCCCTTGGCCTTACGCCGCTCACGGTCGACCCTCGCCAGTTCGAGGAGCCCGCCGATCCTGCCGGGGTCGTGAACCCCGTACAGCTCGCACAGCGCCCGGATGTCCGGGTCGCGCACGGGAACCCAGCCGCCCTCCAGCTTGGCGACCTTCGCCGTTGACGCGGAGAGGGCCTTCGCGGCCTGCGGCTGGGTGAGGCCGGCTGTCGTGCGGAGCTTGAGGAGTTCGGCTCCAAGTCTGCGTCCCAGAACGCTGGTTGTGCTGTTCCCCTGTCGCGCCTGACCTGCTGTCACCTGCTGCTCCTTCGGTGCTGTGCGCGGTCAGTCTGCTGTGTGCGGGGGCGGGGTGGCAAACACGATCGGTGGATATCTTCCGGGTGGAAGTTGAAGCGATCAAGGTCGTGCCGCTACCTTCCGTTGTGAACCGATTGCGGAGTGGCGCCAGTTACTGCACGGCGCAGCTCCCCCCTGCCCGAAAGTGAGCGTCGTCATGACCGAGGACCCCCTCCGGTACGACCGCCTCGACTACACCCCCTACCCCAAGAGCGTCACCCTCGCCCGCCGCCGAGCGCAGCGACTGCTCACGGAGTGGGGGCACCCCGAACTCGCCCCCGACACCGCCCTGTTGGTCTCCGAACTCGGCGCCAACGCCGTACTGCACGGCTGTCTCCGGGACCGTTTCTTCCGCGTCGAACTCGCCCTCACCGAGCACGCCGTCCGCGTCGGCGTCTCCGACCCCCGGGGTGAGTTACTGCCCCGGCCGCGCAGCGCCGCGCCCGACGAGATGTTCGGGCGGGGGCTTCTCATCGTCGGTGCCGTCGCCCACCGCTGGGGTGTCACCGAGCTGACCGTCGGCAAGCTCGTCTGGTGCGAGCTGGACCTCGTACGCCTCCCCCTGCGCAACCGCGAGCCGCGCCCTGCGGCAAAATTGGCGTCATGAGCATCGTAAAGATCAACGTACTGACGGTTCCCGAAGAGCAGCGGGAGACGCTGGAGAAGCGGTTCGCGTCGCGGGCCGGGGCCGTCGAGGGGTCGGACGGGTTCGAGTGGTTCGAGCTGCTGCGGCCCGTCGAGGGCACCGACAGCTACCTCGTCTACACGCGCTGGCGCAGCGAGGAGGACTTCCAGGCGTGGATGGCGGGCCCGATGCAGTCGGCGCACCGGCCTGCCGCCGCCGCTGCGGCCGGAGGGGAGGGCGGGGAGCAGCCCAAGCCCGCCGCCTCCGCATCCACCCTCTGGTCCTTCGACGTCGTCCAGCAGGCCGCCCCCAAGCAGGCCTGAGCACGACCGAGCGACGCGCGCCGAGCCGCAGGCGGTGGCCGCACTCGGCGCGCGCCCCGAGAGCCGGCTAGCGCTTGCGGCCCACCCCGCCGTGCTGGCCGATCGCCGGTGCCGCCACCCCGGACGCGCTCGCCTCCGGCCGCCACAGCGGCACCGAGACGACCCCCGGCTCCACCAGCTCCAGCCCCTCGAAGTACGCCTCGATCTGCTCCACCGGCCGCAGGAAGTACGGCACCGCGCCCGTCTCGTTGTAGGCGTCCTGCGCCTGCTCGTAGTCGGGGTCCGTGCCGCGCGAACCCTCGTTCAGGGAGAGGTAGCTGCCCGGGGGGAGGCCCGCCAGCAGGTCGCGGACGATGCCTCGGGCCCGGTCGTAGTCCGCCACGTGCCCCAGGATGCCGCTCAGGATCAGCGCCGTCGGGCGGGTCAGGTCGAGCGTCTTCGCCGCCGCGCCCAGGATGCGCTCGGTGTCGTACAGATCCGCGTCCACGTAGTCCGTCGCGCCCTCGGGGGTCGACGTCAGCAGGGCGCGGGCGTGCGTCAGGACCAGCGGGTCGTGGTCGACGTACACGATCCGCGCGTCGGGAGCGACCGACTGCGCGACCTCGTGCGTGTTGTCCACCGTCGGCAGACCCGTGCCGACGTCCAGGAACTGGCGGATACCCGCCTCCCCGGCCAGATGGCGGATCGTACGGCCCAGGAACGCGCGGCTGCTGCGCGCGATCGTCACGATCCCCGGGAACACGGCCGTGTAGGCGTCACCGGCCGCCTCGTCCACCGGGTAGTTGTCCTTGCCGCCCAGCCAGTAGTTCCAGATGCGGGCGGAGTGCGGTACCGAGGTATCGATCCTGTGTTCGGCTTCGGACATGGTGGCATCGTCTCCTCGGTCGCAGCGGACGCGTTCGTGCAAGGTTCAACCTAAGGCCCAAGGTCAACGAAACGATACGTATCCCGATTCTCCAAGTCGGGCAACAGACAAGCCGGTGGCCGCCCCGACGATCTCCCGCCGGGGCGGCCACCGGCCGCACGCACCCCTTGCTCACCTACACCTTTCGCTCAGCTAACAGACACCGCACTCCAGGCCGCGCCCACCGCCGCGTACTCCGTGCTGCCCGTCCCGTACAGGTCCCGCGCCGCGTTCAGCGTGGCCGTGCGGGCGCCCGCGTAGTTCGTCGAGGACGTCATGTACGTCGTCAGCGCCTTGTACCAGATCGCGCCCAGCTTGGCCCGGCCGATACCCGTGACCGAACTGCTGTTGCACGTAGGGGAGTTGTAGCTCACGCCGTTCAACTCCTTGGCGCCGCTGCCCTCCGCGAGCAGGTACGCGAAGTGGTTCGCGACGCCCGAGGAGTAGTGGACGTCGAGGTTACCGACGCCCGAACTCCAGCAGTTGGCGGAGTTCCCGTCCTTCGACGGCTGGTCCATGTACCGCAGGGCCGAGCGGCCGAAGCCCGACTTGACGATCTTCTCGCCGATCAAGTAGTCCCCGAGATCGGCGGAGTTGGCCGCGTTGAACTCCACCAGCGTGCCGAAGATGTCCGACGTCGCCTCGTTGAGACCGCCGGACTCGCCCGAGTACGTCAGATTCGCCGTCGACGACGTCACGCCGTGCGTCATCTCGTGCCCAGCCACGTCCAGCGAGACCAGCGGACCGAACGTCGTCCCGTCACCGTCGCCGTACGTCATGCAGAAGCAGGTGTTGTCCCAGAACGCGTTGTTGTAGCTGTTGCCGTAGTGCACACGGTTGTACGAGCCCACCCCGTCGCCCTTGATCCCGCTGCGCCCGAAGGTGTCCTTGTAGTAGTCCCACGTCTCGTCGGTGCCGTACTGCGCGTCGACCGCCGCCGAGGCCCGGCTCGCCGTCGTCCCCGTGCCCCAGTGGTTGTCCGTGTCCGTGAAGAGCGTCGCGGGCGCCCGGATGATGCAGATCCCGAAGATGCACAGGTCGGTGCCGTTCTCGGCGTCGCCCGTGTACGTGTTGCCGCGCGTCGGGTCCTTCAGCTGGTACGTCGACCCGGACACCGTCGTCTCCAACGGGACCGTGCCGCCGTACAGCGACTGGCCGTCACCCGTCGCCGTCTCGATGCTGTCCCAGGCGTCGATCTCGGCGCCGGTCGTCGCGTCGGTGACGACGGTCCGGGCGACCGGGTTGCCCGCCGGGTCCAGCGCCACCGCGTTCGTCCGCCAGGCCAGCCTCGGGGAGCCGTGCAGGGCGTCAACCACCAGCTCCGGCTTGGTGGTTACCTTCCTCAGCGGCTCGTCCGCGTTCGCCGCGCGCAGCGCCGCCGTCGCCAGACCGACAGCCTTCGAGGCCGACACCGCCGGTCGGATCGTGGCCAGGGATATCGGGCGGGTCGTGGCCCGGCTGGCGCCGCGGTAGTCGCCGTCGGGGGTCAGGTGGACGACGAAGTCGCCGCCCAGGACCGGGAGCTGACGGTACGTCCGGTCGTAGCGGACGTGCTGGCTGCCGTCCTTGTCGAGGACGACGTCCCGAACTGTCGTGCCCTGTACGGAAGTCAGGCCCAGATGCGCGGCCTGGTCGGTGAGCGCGGTGACCGCGTTCCTGATCGCGGTGTCCCTGGTGGGTCTGTCGACGGCACCGGCGGTGGTGGGGGAGAGCGCGGCGGCCAGGAGGGTGGCGGCGGTGGCCACGCCGGCCGCGGCGAGACGGGAAGTCATCGGTCTCCTTGGGTGGGGGAGTGGGGGAGTGGGGGGACTTCGGGGGACGGGGGGGGCGGCGGTAATCGCTCAGGTTTAAGGGTTCATGACATGTCGTGTCCAGAGCGCATGCGCCGTCACCTCGACTTATGGCGAGAATCGTTTCCCCATCCCCACGAACTCCGCCCAGGAGCTGGGCCCACGAATGAGAGCGCGCCACGTGACACTCCCCTTCTTCGTCTACGGCACCCTCCGCCCCGGCGAGCACAACCACGACCACTTCCTGCGCGGCCGTACGCGGTCGGAGCGGCCCGGCCGGCTGACGGGCGCGGTGCTGTACGACGGCCCCGGCTACCCGTACGCAGTCGAGGAACCCGGCGGGGTCGTGCACGGCGAACTGGTCACCGCGCTGCCGGAGGCGTACGGCGAACTGCTCGCCGTGCTCGACGAGTTGGAGGAGTGCGTGCCGGGCGACCCGCGCAGCCTGTACGACCGGGTGGCGCGTCCGGTGACGCTCGACGCCGACGGAACCGCCGTGACCGCCTGGGTCTACGTCGCCGCCCCCGCCGTAGCCACCCGCCTGCGGGCGCACGGCACGCGCATCGAGGGCGGAGACTGGCACGCACGCCGCCGCTGAAGCCGACGGTGCTGGTCCGTGTGGGCGACCACCCTGTGCGCCAGCCGCCCCGCGCACCGGCCCACACCTACCCTCCGCCCATGACCGACAGCGACATCACCGGCAAGGCGAACACCAGCGGCAGTGCGAACGCCGAAGGCAAGGCCGACATCAGCAGGCGCCGCGCCCTCGCGCTCACCGGCGTGACCGCCGGGGCGGGGCTGGGGATCGGGCTCACCTCGTGCTCCTCGGACTCCGACTCCGGCTCGGCGACCGTGGCCGACGACTCCCCGACCCCCTCTCCGGCGTCCTCCCCGGCACCCTCCGCGTCCGCCTCGGCCGTCCTGGCCGCCGACGTCTGCGTGCTCAACTCCAGTGTCACGGAAGGGCCTTACTACCTGGAGGACCAGCTCTTCCGGAAGGACATCACGGAGGGCAAGAAGGGTGTACCGCTCACCGTACGGCTGACCGTGCGCGACCAGACCGAGCGGTGCGGCCCGGTGGTCGGCGCGGCCGTCGAGATCTGGCACTGCGACGCCTGGGGCTACTACTCCGGGTACACCACGACCAGCCCGGGCGGCACCTCCGTACCCGCCGAGAGCGAGGACACCAGCGGCGCGAACGACAAGACCTTCCTGCGCGGCTTCCAGGCCACGAACGCCGACGGGGTCGCCGAGTTCACGACGATCTACCCGGGCTGGTACACCCCGCGCACCACGCACATCCACGTCCGGGTGCACACCGGCGGCAAGCGGGCCGACGACACCTACGAGGGCGGCAAGGTCGACTGGACCGGCCAGCTCTTCTTCGACGACAAGTACGGCGACGCGGTGTACAGGATCGCGCCGTACAGCCAGCATGTGGGCAGCTTCACCAAGTTGGCCGACGACATGGTGTACGGCGGTGGCGGCGCCAAGGACGGTCTGCTGACCCTGACCGGCGACACGGTCAAGGGTTTCACCGGGACCCTCACCGTCGGCATCGACCCCAACTGACAACCCTTGTCAACAAGATGCAGTTGTCACGTTCCTCACAGGGGGCAACATCGGATCGGAGTATTAGCTTTCAAGCAAATTCGGTAATGATTGGGCCATGAGTGACCGGAAAGCAATTCCCCACGCCGGTTCCGATCAACCCCTACAAGCTGCCAATTTTCAACTGCCCCCACTTTCCGACCTGCTGAGCCTTGTCCGGGCCCCGGCCGCGCTCAGTGTCCCCGGTGACATCCTCGCGGGCGCGACCGCGGCGGGCCGTCCCCTCGGCCCCCGGACGGCCGGCGCGATGGCCTCCTCCGTCTGTCTCTACTGGGCCGGCATGGCCCTCAACGACTACGCCGACGCCGCCGTCGACTCGGTCGAACGGCCCGGGCGCCCGGTGCCCTCGGGCCGGGTGCCGCGCCGCACCGCGCTGGCCGTCGCCACCGGTCTGACCGGCGCGGGCCTCGGCCTCGCGGCGGTCTCGGGCGGCCGGCGCGGACTCGCCGTCGCCCTGCCGCTGACCGCGCTGATATGGGCGTACGACCTGAAACTCAAGTCGACTTCGGCCGGCCCGGCGGCGATGGCGGGCGCACGGGCGCTGGACGTACTGGCGGGCGCGGTGGCGGGCGGCGGGAGTCCACCGCCGTCCAACTCCCGTGGCGGCGCCCTCGCCCGGGGTGCCGTCCCAGCCCTCCTCACCGGCGTCCACACGTACACGATCACCGCCCTCAGCCGCCACGAGATCTCCGGCGCACCGGCCCGGCTGCCCGCCACGACCCTGGCCGTGTCGACGGCCACGGCGCTCTCGACGGTGCTGCCCTCCGTACTCCCGGCACTGCTGCCGCCCCGGCGCGCGCTGCCCCGCGAGACGGCCGTCCGAACCGCCGTCGCCTCGGCGGGAGTCCTGGCCTACCTGGGCACCTACGGCAGGGCCCAGGCGCAGGCCGTACGCGATCCACGCGCGAGTTCCGTACGGCGTGCCGTAGGGGCGGGCATCCTCGCGATGGTCCCGCTGCAGGCGGCGCTCACGGCGCGCGCGGGGGCGCCCGTCGCCGCCGCACTCCTGGGTGCCGTGCACCCGGTGGCGCAGCGCCTGGCGAGACGGGTGTCCCCGACATGAGCGGCACGAACGACATGAGCGGTTCGGGCCGCGTGAGCGACACGAGCGGCGTGAGCGACATGAGCAGTTCGGGCGGCGTGAGCGACATGAAGGGCGGGCCATGGGCCTGAGATTCGGCTACGGAACCAACGGCTTCACCCACCACCGCCTCTCCGACGTCCTCGGCATCCTCGCCGACCTGGGCTACGACGGCGTCGCCCTCACCCTCGACCACAACCACCTCGACCCGTACGCCGACGACCTGGACCACCAAGTCACCCGCGTACGGCAGCGGTTGGCGCGACTCGGGCTGACCGTCACCGTCGAGACCGGGGCGCCCTACTTCCTCGACCCCTGGGGCAAGCACCAGCCGACCCTGATGTCCGGCGAACCGGACCGCCGCATCGACCTGCTGCGCCGCGCCATCCGCGTCGCCGCCGAACTCGGCTCGCCCACCGTTCAGTTGTGCAGCGGACCGGCCCCCGACGGCATACCGGAACCGGAGGCCTGGCGGCGGCTGGCCGCGGGTGTCGGGGCGGCGCTGGAGACGGCGGCGGCCTACGGCGTCGCGCTGGCCTTCGAACCCGAGCCGCACATGTTCGTCGACACCGTCGCCAAGTGTCTGCGGCTGCGTGAACTGACCGGCGGACACGAGCTGCTGGGCGTCACCCTGGACATCGGACACGCCCACTGCGTGGAGGAGCCGTCGCTGCTCGACTGCGTCGACCTGGCCGCGCCGCACCTGCTGAACGTCCAGATCGAGGACATGGTCCGCGGCGTCCACCGGCATCTGGAGTTCGGCGCCGGCGAGATCGACTTCCCGCCGGTACTGGCGGCCCTGACCGACCTCGGGCATCGCGGCCTGGTGTCCGTCGAGATCCAGGGCGGCGCCCTCGACGCCCCCGACATCGCCCGAAACTCCCTGGAGTTCCTGCACCGGGCCGAATCCCGACGCCTCCTCGCGTCCTGAACGCCCCCACTTTCGCAATTCGTTCACAACTGTTTTGCGATCTCTTTTGTCTCTGACATTCCCCTGACCGCCCTTTGGCCCCCTTTCTTTCTCATCTCCCCCTCCCTTTCTGGAACCCCGCCATGCCCAATTCCGGCACAGCCCCCCATCCCTCTCTCCCACTCACCCCCGAAGCCCGCGCCTGGCTCGACACCGCCTTGACGGAAATCGCCACGGCTCCCACCACCATCCGCACGCTCTTCCCCGCCGTCCGCCGCCACTGCGGACGCGCCCCGCTGCCCGACGGCCGGACCGTCGACGAAGCCGTCCGCGCCCTCCTCCTGGCCGCGCTGCCCCTGCGCGACCAGGCACTCACCGATGAGGTGGGAGCGCTCCACCGCTACGGCGATCCCGCCGAACAGCGCGCGGTCCTACGGGCGTTGCCCCGACTCGACCCCGAGGGCACCGGCCGCTTCCTGGACCTCGTACGGCAGACCCTGCGCGGCAACGACAACACGCTGATCGAGGCCGCCCTCGGCCCCTACGCGGCGGCCCATCTCCCGGCGGACGAATACCGCCAGGCCGTCCTGAAGTGCGTCTTCTGCGAGATCCCGCTCGCCCGCGTGGCCGGCCTCGACGACCGCGCCGACGCCGAACTCGCCCGCATGCTCGGCGACTTCGCCAGCGAACGAACGGCGGCCGGCCGCCCCGTACCCGAGGACATCGCCCCCTTCCTGCACCCCTTCACGACCAGCGGAACCACGACCAGCGGAACCACCATTCACGGAACCGAGTGACCATGCGCATCTTCGACCCCCACATCCACATGACCTCCCGCACCACCGACGACTACGAGGCGATGCACGCGGCCGGGGTCCGCGCCGTCGTCGAGCCTGCCTTCTGGCTCGGCCAGCCCCGCACCTCGCCCGAGACCTTCTACGACTACTTCGACTCGCTGCTCGGCTGGGAGCCTTACCGCGCAGCCCAGTTCGGCATCCAGCACTTCTGCACGATCGCCCTCAACCCGAAGGAGGCGAACGACCCGCGCTGCCTCCCCGTTCTCGACGAACTGCCCCGCTACCTCGCCAAGGACCGGGTCGTCGCGGTCGGCGAGATCGGCTACGACTCGATGACCAAGGAGGAGGACGAGGTCCTGGCCCGCCAGCTCCAACTCGCCGTCGAGCACGGCCTGCCCGCCCTCGTCCACACCCCGCACCGCGACAAGGCGGCGGGCACCCGCCGGACCCTGGACGTCGTACGGGAGTCGGGCATCGCCCCCGAACTCGTCGTCCTGGACCACCTGAACGAGCTGACGGTCGGCATGGTCCTCGACAGCGGCTGCTGGGCCGGCTTCTCCGTCTACCCGAAGACCAAGATGAGCGAGGACCGCATGGTCCGCATCCTCCGGGAGCACGGCCTCGACCGGGTGATGGTCAACTCGGCGGCGGACTGGGGCAGTTCGGACCCCCTCAAGACCCGCAAGACCGGCCTCGCGATGCTCGCCGACGGCTTCACGGCCGACGACGTCGACCGGGTCCTGTGGCGCAACCCCGTCGCCTTCTACGACCAGAGCGGACGCCTCGACCTGGACGACACCGACGGCGAGCCGAAGCCCGACGACACCTCGTCGTTCGAGGGCAACTCCATCCGGCGCGGGGGAGAGTGACCCGCCCGTGCGCTTCCGCCACCCCGACGGCACGCCCGTCCACCTCGCGTACTGCAGCAACGTCCACCAGGCCGAGGACCTCACCGGCGTCATCGCCCAACTCGCCGCCCACGCCGAACCCGTACGGAAACGGCTCGACGTCGGCAGACTCGGCATCGGCCTCTGGCTGGCCCGCCCGGCGGTCACCGAACTGGCCGCCGACGAGCGGGCGTTGAGCACTCTCCGAGCCGAACTGACGGCACGCGGCCTGGAGACGGTCACCCTCAACGCCTTCCCCTACGAGGGCTTCCACCGCGAGGTCGTCAAGAAGGACGTCTACCTCCCCGACTGGGCCGACCCGGCCCGCCTCGCCTACACCCTCGACTGCGCCCGCGTCCTCGCCGCCCTCCTCCCCGACGACGCCCGACGCGGCAGCGTCTCCACCCTCCCGCTGGCCTGGCGCACCCCGTGGCCGGACGAGCGCGCGGACACGGCCCGCCGCGCACTGGACCAACTGGCCTCCGGCCTGGCGCAGTTGGAGTCGGACACCGGCCGCCGTATCCGCGTCGGCTTCGAACCGGAACCGGGGTGCGTCGTGGAGACCACCACCCAGGCGGTACGGGAGTTCGCCGACGTCGACCACGACTACCTCGGCGTCTGCCTGGACGCCTGCCATCTCGCCGTCCAGTTCGAGGAACCCGGCGAAGCCCTCGCCCGACTGGCCGCCGCCGGACTCCCGGTGGTCAAGCTCCAGGCGTCCTGCGCGGTCGAGGCCCCCGACCCGACCGACCCACGCGCCCGAACCGCCCTGCGCGCACTGGCCGAACGCCGTTTCCTGCACCAGACCCGAACGGTCGCCGAGGAGACGGTGGTCGGCGTCGACGACCTCCCGGACGCCCTGGACGGCGACGCCCTCCCGGCCACCGGCCCCGCCACCCCCTGGCGCACCCACTTCCACGCCCCGCTGCACGCCGAGCCCGAGCAGCCGCTCCGGACGACCACCGGCACGCTCACCGGCGTCCTCGCCGGCCTGCTGGGCGGCCCCACGGCGGTCTGCGACCACATCGAGGTCGAGACCTACACCTGGACCGTCCTGCCCGAACCGCCCACCGACCTCGCCGCCGGCATCGCGGCCGAACTCGCCTGGGCCCGCGACCGGTTGACCGGCCTGGGCCTCAAAGAGGACCACTCATGACCGGCCCGGCCCCAAGGAAGCACTCATGACCGAAACCCCGAACACCGACCGGCTCGTCGTCCTGGACATAGTCGGCCTCACCCCCGCCCTCCTCCAGCACATGCCCGCCGTCGCCGCCCTCGCGGACCGGGGCTTCCAGGCCCCCCTCGGCACCACCCTCCCCGCCGTCACCTGCACCGCCCAGTCCACCTTCCTCACCGGCGAACTCCCCGCCACCCACGGCGCGGTGGCCAACGGCTGGTACTTCCGCGACCTCGGCGACGTCCTCCTCTGGCGGCAGCACAACGCCCTCGTCGGCGGCGAGAAGATCTGGGACACGGCCCGCAAACAGTCGCCCGGCTACACCGTCGCCAACATCTGCTGGTGGTACGCGATGGGCGCCGACGTCGACTGGACGGTCACCCCGCGCCCGATCTACTACTCCGACGGCCGCAAGGAACCCGACTTCTACACCTGGCCGCCCACCCTGCACGACGAACTCACCGAACGCCTGGGCCCCTTCCCCCTGTTCACCTACTGGGGCCCGAACGCAGGCATGCCCTCCACCCAGTGGATCCTGGGCGCCGCCCGCCAGGTCTTCGACGAGAAGAACCCCGACCTGACCCTCGTCTACATCCCGCACCTGGACTACGAACCCCAGCGCTCCGGCCCCCAGTCCGAGGCCTCCGTCCGCGCCGCCCGCCAACTCGACGACGCCCTGCGCCCGTTGATCGACCACTTCCTCACCGCCGGTGCCACGGTCGTGGCCCTCAGCGAGTACGGCATCACCCCGGTCTCCCGCCCCGTCGACATCAACAGGGCGTTGCGCCGGGCCGGTTTGCTGGAGGTGCACACCCAGGACGGCATGGAGTACCTCGACCCCTGGACCTCCCGAGCCTTCGCCGTCGCCGACCACCAGGTGGCGCACGTGTACGTCCGGGACCCGGCCGACGTACGCGAGGTCGCCGGGATGCTGAGCGAACTCGACGGCGTGGACCAGGTGTTGGGCCCGGTGGGCAAGGCGGCCCACGGCCTGGACCACGAGCGCTCGGGCGAACTGGTCGTGGTGGCGGACGAGGACGCCTGGTTCACGTACTACTACTGGCTCGACGACGACCGGGCCCCCGACTTCGCCCGCCAGGTCGAGATCCACCGCAAGCCCGGCTACGACCCCGCCGAACTCCTGTGGGACGACACCGTCCCCAACGTGAAACTACGGGCGGCAGGCCAACTCGCCCGCAAGAAGCTGGGCTTCCGCTACCGCATCCAGACGGTTCCCCTGGACCCCGCCCCGATCCGCGGCAGCCACGGCCGCCTCCCGACAGACCCCGACCACGCCCCCGTACTCCTGTGCTCGGCACCGGAACACGGCACGAAGTCGATCGCGGCGACCGAGGTGAAGGGCCTGCTGCTGAAACTGGCGGGCCTGCGGACGACGTCGACGACGGCGGACATGGCGACAGCGACCGGCGCTCACGCGAACGCGACGACCACCGCAGCAGACGTCAAAAGCACCACAGCCACAGGCAACGCCGCAGCCACAGGCAACGCCACGGGCACAGGCACAGACAACGCCACAGACACCAACAAGGCCGCAGCCCCCGACTCCGCCGGAGACACCGACCATGTCTGAGACCACCCTCCCCAACCTCCCCATGCGGCGCACCTCCCTGCTGGACCCGCCCGCCGAGTACGCCGCCCTGCGCGAGCGGAGCCGGCTCAGCCGCATCGCCCTCTGGGGCGGCAACACCCCCTGGCTGGTCACCCGGCACGAGGACGCCCGGGCCGTCCTGGCGGACGCCCGCTTCAGCTCCTCGAACCGCAGGGAGGGCTTCCCGGGCCTCCAGCCGACCCCGCCGCCGCCCACCCCGGGCCAGCTCTTCGCCATGGACCCGCCGGACCACACCCGGCTGCGCCGGATGCTGATCCCCGACTTCACCTTCCGCCGCGCCGAGGAACTGCGGCCGTCCATCCAGCAGTTGACCGACCGCCTCATCGACGACCTGGTGACCAAGGGCCCGGACGTCGACCTGGTCGAACACTTCACCCTGCCGCTCCCGCTGCTGGTCATCTGCGAACTGCTCGGAGTGCCGTACGCGGACCGGGAGTTCATCCACAGCCACGCCGCCGCCTTCGCCACCGTGACCGACGGACCGGAGGCGATGCGGGCGGGCTGGGGCGCGCTCTTCGGCTACCTCATGGAACTGCTCGCCGCCAAGACCGCCGACCCCGGCGACGACCTGCTGAGCAGGCTGGCGACCGACCGGGTGGCCACCGGCGAGGCAACCGCCGCCGAGGCGGCCGGACTTGCGGTCATGCTGCTCATCGCGGGCCACGAGACGACGGCGAGCATGCTGTCGCTGGGCGTGGTGACCCTCCTTGACCACCCCGCCCAACTGGCGGCGCTGCGCGCCGATCCGGAGCTGATCCCGGGGGCGGTCGAGGAACTCCTCCGCTATCTCTCGGTGGTTCACATCGGGATACGGCGTATCGCCACGGAGGACGCCGAGATCGGCGGGGTCACGGTCCGGGCCGGGGAAGGCGTCGTCATCGCCCTCCAGGCCGCGAACCGCGACCCCCGCACCTTCCCGGACCCGGACACCTTCGACATCACCCGGGACACCCAGCACCACCTGACCTTCAGCCACGGCCTCCACAACTGCCTCGGCCAGTCCCTGGCCCGCGCCGAACTCCAGATCGCCCTGCCCACCCTCTTCCGCCGCCTGCCGGACCTACGGCTGACGACCCCGCCCGAGGCGAACGCCCACGAGGGCCGCGCGGTCCACGGCGTAAGCAGCCTGCCGGTGACCTGGTAGTACCGATAGCGATAGCCCGACCTCGCGGACCCCGGGCCGCCGTCAGCCTCGTACGGCAACCTCCAGCCGTACCGCGCACGCCTTGAACTCCGGCATCCGCGAGGTCGGGTCGAGGGCGGGGTTGGTCAGCGTGTTGGCCCGGCCCTCGCCCGGCCAGTGGAACGGCATGAAGACGGTGTCGGGGCGGATCGCGGTCGTGATCCGCGCCGGCGCCACCGCCCGCCCACGCCGCGACACGACGGTGATGGCATCGCCCTCCCCGGCCCCCAACCGCGCGGCGAGCCGCGGATGCAGCTCCACGAACGGCCCGGGCGCGGCGGCGTTCAGCTCGTCGACACGCCGGGTCTGCGCCCCGGACTGGTACTGCGCCACGACCCGCCCGGTGGTCAACAGCACCGGATACTCGGCGTCGGGTTCCTCGGCGATCGGCCGGTACGTGACGGGCGCGAACCGGGCCCGCCCGTCCTCGGTGGCGAACCGTTCGAGGAAGAGGCGGGGAGAACCGGGATGGGGCACGGCCGGCGCGTGGAAGTTGGGCTCCTGCGACGGGCGGTTGTGCTTCTGCGGCTGGAAGTTGTGCTCCTGTGGCTGGCTGTCGGGCTCCTGCGACAGCCTTCCGGACTCATGAGAGAGGGCGTCTGACTCTTGCGACAGGGCGTCGGACTCCTGCGGCAGCCCGTCCGGCGCGGGGCACGGCCAGAAGACGCCGTTCTCGTCGGCGAGCCGCCGATAGGTGATCCCCGAGTAGTCGGCGATCCCACCGGCACTGGCCCGCCGCAACTCCTCGAAGACTGCCTCGGGTTCGACGGGAAACCCCTTCTCCACCCCGGCCCGGGCGGCGAGTTGATGCAGCACGTACAGATCACTGCGAACCCCGTCCGGGGGAGTGACGGCCTGCCGGCGCAACAGCACCCGCCCCTCCAGGTTGGTGGTCGTGCCGGTCTCCTCCGCCCACTGGGTCACCGGCAGCACGACATCGGCGAGCGCGGCGGTCTCGGACAGCACGACATCGGCGACGGCGAGGAAGTCCAGCGACTCCAGGCGCTGTTGGATGTGAGCGGCCCGGGGCGCGGACACCACCGGATTGGACCCCATGAGCAGCAGGGAGCGGATTCCGGTCCCGAGCGAGTCGAGAAGCTCGTACGCGCTCAGCCCCGGCCCCGGCAACGAGTCCGGGTCGACGCCCCACACGCCGGCCACATGGCGCCGCGCGTCGGGATCGGTCAGCTTGCGGTAGCCGGGCAACTGGTCGGCCTTCTGTCCGTGTTCGCGCCCGCCCTGCCCGTTCCCCTGCCCGGTCAGACAGCCGTACCCCGAGTACGGCCGCCCCGAACGTCCGGTGGCCAGGCACAGGTTGATCCAGGCGCTGACGGTGTCCGTCCCCTTGGACTGCTGCTCGGGCCCACGCGCGGTGAGCACCATGGCGGCGGAGGGCTCGCAGAACATCCGTACGGCGTCCCGGAGTTGGGGCACGGGCACACCGGTGATCCGCTCCACGTACTCCGGCCAGTGGGCCATCGCCGCCGCGCGGGTCTCCTCCCACCCGCTGGTCCGCTCCCGGATGTACTCCTCGTCGGTGCGCCCCTGCGCGACGACGAGATGCAACAGCCCCAGGGCGAGGGCGAGGTCGGTGCCGGGGCGGGGGGCGAGGTGCAGATCGGCCTGTTCGGCGGTACGGGTGCGGCGCGGATCGATGACGATCAACGTGCCGCCGTTCTCCTTGAGTTCGGTGAAGTAGCGGAGGGCGGGAGGCATGGTCTCGGCGAGATTGGACCCGACGAGGATGACGCACCCGGACTTGGGAATGTCCTCCATGGGGAAGGGCAGCCCCCGGTCCAGCCCGAACGCCTTGTTGCCGGCAGCGGCGGCGGACGACATGCAGAAGCGCCCGTTGTAGTCGATCTGGGAGGTCCCGAGGACAACGCGGGCGAACTTCCCCAGGGCGTAAGCCTTTTCATTGGTCAGCCCGCCCCCACCGAAGACACCGCAGGCGTCGGGTCCGTGCTCGGTACGCGTGCGGGTGAGCCCCTCGGCGACCCGGTCGAGGGCGTCCTCCCAGGAGGTGGGTACGAGGATCCCGTCCCGCCGGACGAGCGGCTCGGTGAGCCGCAGCGAAGGGGACAGCAGGGCGCCCGAGGTGCGCCCCTTCCCGCAGAGGGCGCCCCGATTGACGGGAAAGTCGACCCGCTCGGAGACGGTGACACCGCCGCCGTCCGCCGGCGCGAGGTTCATGCCGCACTGCAGGGCGCAGTACGGGCAGTGGGTGGGCGTCAGGGGGGTGTCCATGCGGCCCAGGGTGCGGCGACGGTGTTACGCGCTGGAGCGCCGCTGGTTACGCAGGGGGCACGGGGACCTCTTGGGCGGTGGGTGCGACCGGTGAGCTTTTCCTTCGCCCCCGCCGCCCCTACCCGTCCCATCCCCGGGGGCTGCCGCCCCCGGACCCCCGCTTTGTCCTCAAACGCCGGACGGGCTGGGGGTGCTGGCTGGCTACGCGGGTGACGGCGGTAGGCCTGTTTTCGGCTGGGGGTCCGGGGGTTATCCCCCGGGAGAATGCAGCGCCCGTCCGGCGTTTGAGGACGAGCGCGTTCAGCGCGATGCGGGGGTTCGGGGGCGGAGCCCCCGAAGGATGGGACGGGTAGGGGCGGCGGGGGCGAAAAAAAGCCACCCCCTCGCCCCCCTCACCCCCGCAACGCCCGCCCCACCCCCACCTCCACCGGCCCCAAGAACCGAGGATCAGGCTGAAACACCGCGTCCACCACAGCCTTCCCCGCCGCCAATATCTCCCTCGCCCCGCCGTAGTACCACGTCACATCATGCCGAGCCTCGACCCCGACCCCGTACGACTCCACCCCCGCCGCCTCGCACAACGCGACCGCCCGTCGGATGTGGAACCCCTGACTGATCAGCACAGCCCGGTCCACCCCGAAGATCTTCTTCGCGCGGACACACGAGTCCCACGTGTCGAACCCGGCGTAGTCGCTCACGATCCGCCCGTCGGGCACCCCGTGCCGGGTCAGATACGACCGCATCGCGTCCGGCTCGTCGTAGTCCTCCCGGCTGTTGTCCCCGGTGACGAGCACCACCTTCACCCGCCCCGCCCGATACAGCTCCGCCGCCGCGTCCAGCCGATGCGCGAGATACGGAGACGGCTCCCCACCCCACAGCCCCGCCCCGAACACGACGGCCACATCCGTACGCGGCGCGTCCGACACATCACGCAGCCGGTCACCCGCCACGACGAACATCCACGTGGCCGGCAGCAACGCCACCACGCACAGCAGCATCACGCCCTGCACCAGCCTCCGCTGCCCGGTACGGGTACGCGGCAGACGGGGTCTGCGGAGTCTCACGGGCGGTCCCTCCAGGTCGGCCTTCGACAGTCAGGGACGTGGGACGAGAGCCCCCGGTTCACGCCACCGCACGTGATCAGCCTCACTCACCCGCCCGAAACCCCAGGTCAAGCCACCTCACAGTGCCCTCCCACGGCACCGTGAACCTATGGCAAATCTCCGTTATCCTCGCGCAACGGGGTGGCAACCTCCCGCCGCGACCATCGGTCCATGACGCCGTCGAACACACCCCGCGACGAGTCCACCGCCATCCCCGCCACCGGCACGGGCCACGGCCCGCCGCCGCTCCCGGGGGCCGACCTCGACAGTACGGCGCACCTCATGAACCGGATCAGCAGCCAGCTCGCCGGCCGGCTCAGCCTCGTCCCGCTCGACGGCGGACGGCGCCCCGAGCCGCCCGCGCTCGTCGTGGTCGCCCACGGCAGCCGCGACCCGCGCGCGCTGAGCACCGTACGCACCCTCCTCGACCAGGTCCGCGCACTGCGCCCCGGCCTGCCGGTCCACCTCGGCCACATCGAACTGAACGAGCCCCTCCTCCCGGACACGCTCGACGCCCTCGCCGACCGCGAGGCGATCCTCGTCCCGCTGCTCCTCAGCCGCGGCTACCACGTCAAGCGCGACATCCCCGAGATGGCCGCGAAATCGCCGGCACGCGCACGCGTGGCGCCCGCTCTCGGCCCGCACCCCCTCCTGGTGGACGCCCTGCACGCCCGCCTGGTCGAGGCCGGCTGGCCCGCCCGCATGGACGCGGCCACGCGCGCGAAGACCGGGGTGGTCCTCGCGGCGGCGGGCTCCCGGGACCCCGAGGCCAAGGTCGACACGGCCCGCACGGCCCGCCTCCTCGCCGCCCGCCTGGGCGTCCCGGTCGTCCCCGCCTACGCGACGACGGCGGCCCCGACCGTCCAGGACGCCATCGAGGCCCTCAACGCCGACGGCCGTACCAGGGTGGCCATAGCCTCCTACTTCACCGCCCCGGGCCGCTTCGCGACAGAGTGCGAGGAGAAGGCCCCCTGGATAGCCGCAGCCCCCCTGGGCACCCACCCCGCGATGGCAAACCTCCTCCTCAACAGGTACGACCAGGCATTGTCAACGCCTCTGAGGGACGCCCACCCAAGGGGCGCGGGGCAGCATCAATTTGCGGCTCCGCCGCGGGGCGCGACAAGCCACCCACACCCCGCACTCGCCGTATAACCGCACCCGGCAACCGAAACGGCGCACCCCAACAGCGAACCCCAGCGGAGCGAACCCCCACTTGTCAGTCCCGGCCCGTACTGTCGACACATGCCGTACGACCTGTCGTCCACAGAACGCTGGGCCCCGGAACCGGACAAGCGCCCCGGCCGGACCGCCTTCCAGCGCGACCGCGCCCGAATCCTCCACTCGGCCGCCCTGCGCCGCCTCGCGGGCAAGACCCAGGTCGTCACCCCTGGCACCCGCAGCCACAGCTGGGACGCCAGCCCCCGCACCCGCCTCACCCACTCCCTGGAATGCGCCCAGGTCGGCCGCGAACTGGGCGCCGCCCTCGGCTGCGACCCCGACCTCGTCGAGGCCTCCTGCCTCGCCCACGACCTAGGCCACCCGCCCTTCGGCCACAACGGCGAACAGGCGCTCAACGAGTTCGCGGAGGACTGCGGCGGCTTCGAGGGCAACGCCCAGTCACTGAGGCTGCTCACCCGCATCGAGCCCAAACGCTTCACGCCGGAAGGCTCCGTCGGCCTCAACCTCACCCGCGCCGTCCTGGACGCCGCCACCAAGTACCCCTGGCCGCGCGGCGCCCACCCCACCGACCCCGGGTCACCCAAGTTCGGCGTCTACGAGGACGACCGCCCCGTCTTCGACTGGCTCCGCAAGGACGCCCCCGGCACCCGTACGACCTTCGAGGCCCAGGTCATGGACTGGGCGGACGACGTCGCGTACTCGGTGCACGACGTCGAGGACGGCCTGCACGCCGGCCACCTCGACCCGGCCGCCCTGCACGCGCGACCGGAGCGCGAGGCCGTCTTCGCGGTCGCCCTCGGCCGGTACGTCCCCGCGGACACCGACCCGGCCGAACTGGCCGCGGCCCTGGACCGGCTCCAGGACCAGCCGTGGTGGCCGCACGGCTACGACGGCTCGGCCGGTGCCCAGGCCAGCCTCAAGGACGCCACCAGCCAGCTCATCGGCCGCTTCTGCCTCGCCGCCGAGGGCGCCACGCGCGCGGCGTACGGCAGCGGCCCGCTCACCCGGTACGCCGCCGAACTCGTCGTACCGCACGAGGCGAGACTGGAGTGCGCGGTCCTCAAGGCGGTCGCCGACCGGTACGTCATGCAGCGGGCCGAGCAGGAGATGCTCCGCGCGGACCAGCGGATCGTCGTCGCGGAGCTGGCCGAGGCGCTCACCGCCCGCGCACCGGAGGGCCTGGAACCGCAGTTCAGGGCGCTCTTCGACGAGGCCCCCGACGACCGCGCCCGCAAGCGCGTGATCGTCGACCAGATCGCCTCCCTCACGGACGCCGCCGCCCGCTCGCTGCACGCCCGCCTGACAGCCTGAAGGGGCACGCGGGGGAGTGTGAACTCCCACGCGCGCCCCGATGCGCCACTCCACGACAGGTGTTACTCCACGACCTCGTCGTGGCCGGGGTGCAGCCCCCCACCGCTCCCGTCCCCGCCCGTGGTGGGCGTCGACACGACCGGCGTGCTCAGCGAGCTGAGGTCATGGGCGTAGGTGCCCACCGCGTTGGCGATGACCCCGATGTTGATGCCGAAGGCCTTGAGGCTGATGTTGTCCAGGTCGTCGCACGCCGCGTGGTAGCAGGAGTCGTACGCGACGCCCGCGGTGCCGCCGAACAGCGCGGCCTGGGCCTCGGTCTTGATGCCCTCGGCGCCGGTGAAGGTGCCGCCGGAGGGGATGCCGACCGCGATGAACGGCCCGTAGTCGGAGCGGCCGGAGAAGTCCGTGCCCTCGTGCGGCCTGCCCTTGGAGTCGAGGAACGCGTTGATGTCCCGCTCCAGCTGCGCCGACCCCTCCGGTCCCGGACCCGCGCCCGTGGCGTCCGAGTCGTCGCCGTCGTACACGAACTGGGCGTAGTTCGGCGACGCGATCATGTCGAAGTTCAGATAGAGCTTGATCTGCGCGCGCTGCGCCTCGGTGAGCCGCTCGACGTACGACTCCGAGCCGACCAGGCCCAGTTCCTCGGCCGACCAGAAGGCGAACTTCACCTTGTTGCGCGGCTGCTTGCCGTACCTGGTGTTGTCGGCGAGTTCC
Source organism: Streptomyces geranii (assembly GCF_002954775.1). Classification (GTDB taxonomy): domain Bacteria; phylum Actinomycetota; class Actinomycetes; order Streptomycetales; family Streptomycetaceae; genus Streptomyces; species Streptomyces geranii. The sequence goes on along the minus strand of NZ_PJME01000016.1, from coordinate 7,886 downwards.
TCGGCGACCTCCAGGATGCCGGCCGAGCCGGAGCCGTTGTCGTTGATGCCGGGGCCCTCGGTGACCGAGTCGAGGTGGGCGCCCAGGAACACCGTGTTGTTCGCGTCGCCGCCCCGGGTCTCCGCGACGACGTTGTTCGTCGTGCGGTTCTCCAGCAGCTGGCGGACCTCGAAGTCGATGGTGACCTCGCCCGCCGCGACGTCGGCGGCCAGCGCCTCGCCCTCGGCCTGGCTGAGACCGGCGGTCGGGATACGGCCGCTCGCCGCGTCGCCGAGGGTGCCGGACAGGACGCCCGCGGTGTTGTTGTAGATGATCGCGCCGAGGGCCCCCGCCTCGGAGGCGACGAGCTGCTTCTGCGCGAAGGTGCAGCCGCCGCGCTTGATCAGCGCGATCTTCCCGGTGAAGGCACCGGCCGCGTAGTCCCCGGCCTCACAGCCGGGAGTGGCGTCCACGGTGGCGGCGGCGAGCGCGGCCGTGATGCCGCCCACGGGCGTCGACTTCGTGTACGTCATCGCCGTGATGCCGAGTTCGCGCGGCGCCGGCGAGACGACGGAGGCGGTCTCGGCGAGGGTCTCGATGTAGACGAAGTCGAAAGTGTCGTACGAGACCTTGTAACCGGCCTTCTTCAGCACCCGGTAGACGTACTGGGCGGACTTGTCGTGGCCCGGCGTACCGGCCGCGCGGTTGCCGCCGTTGGCGTCGGAGATGGCCTGCAGCGCCTTCAGGTGCTTGTACGCGTCCTTCGCGGACGACTCCTTGACCAGGGTCTTGGAGAGCTTCCTGGCGTCGGCCGCCGGGCTGCCGTGGCCGCCGCTGCCGCCGTGCGCGCCGGCCGTCCCGGCCGAGGCGAGCAGCAGCGGTGTCGCGAGAGCGGTGGCGGCGATGACCGCGACGGCTCTGTGCGAGTGGGACGATGCTTTGGGTAATACGTTCACAGAGGTCCTTCCCCAGGGATGTGCGAACGAGGTGGGAGGGACGGTAGCGAGCTACGCGGTTCACGAGAAGAGGGCATCTGCAACTCGTGTTCGGTTTCGCCGGATTGGCCGCATGCCGTGCGTCCACCGAGCCTGTCCCCGGGCGTCAGGATGCTGCCCGGATGTGACCCTCCGTGGGCCTGATCGGCCCACTCCCTCTTCCCCCATCACGCTCCGTGCGGGAGGCTCGCATGTGGCGGCACCGTTACGAGGAGGCATCAAGTGGTCGACGCGGATCAGACATTCGTCATCATCGGAGGCGGACTGGCCGGCGCGAAAGCGGCCGAGACGCTCCGGACGGAGGGCTTCACGGGCCGCGTGATACTGATCTGCGACGAACGCGACCACCCGTACGAGCGGCCCCCGCTCTCCAAGGGCTACCTCCTCGGCAAGGAGGAGCGCGACAGCGTCTTCGTCCACGAACCCGCCTGGTACGCGCGCAACGACATCGAACTCCACCTCGGCCAGACCGTCGACGCCGTCGACCGTACGGCGAAGACCGTCCGCTTCGGCGACGACGGCACCCTCGTCCACTACGACAAGCTGCTCATCGCCACCGGCTCCGAACCGCGCCGCCTGGACATCCCCGGGACGGGCCTCGCCGGTGTCCATCACCTGCGCCGCCTCGCGCACGCCGAGCGCCTCAAGGGCGTCCTGGCCGCGCTGGGCCGCGACAACGGCCACATCGTGATCGCCGGGGCGGGCTGGATCGGCCTGGAGGTCGCGGCGGCGGCCCGGGAGTACGGCGCCGAGGTGACCGTCGTCGAGCCGGAGCCGACCCCGCTGCACTCGGTCCTCGGCCCCGAGCTGGGCAACCTCTTCGCCGAGCTGCACCGCGAGCACGGCGTCCGCTTCCACTTCGGCGCCCGCCTCACGGAGATCGTCGGCCAGGACGGCATGGTCCTCGCGGCCCGTACGGACGACGGCGAGGAGCACCCCGCCCACGACGTCCTCGCGGCCATCGGCGCCGCCCCGCGCACGGGCCTCGCGGAGGCGGCGGGCCTGACCCTCGCCGAGCGCGCCCACGGCGGCGGCATCGCGGTCGACGAGAACCTGCGCACCTCCGACCCCGACATCTTCGCGGCCGGTGACGTGGCCGCCTTCCACCACGCCCTCTTCGACACCAGGCTCCGCGTCGAGCACTGGGCCAACGCCCTCAACGGCGGCCCGGCGGCGGCCCGCGCGATGCTGGGCCGCGAGTCGACGTACGACCGCGTGCCGTATTTCTTCTCCGACCAGTACGACATGGGCATGGAGTACTCGGGGTGGGCACCGCCCGGCTCCTACGACCAGGTGGTGATCCGCGGAGACGCGGGCAAGCGCGAGTTCATCGCCTTCTGGGTGAAGGAGGGCAGGGTGCTGGCCGGGATGAACGTCAACGTGTGGGACGTCACAGAGACCGTCCAGCAGCTGATCCGTTCCCGGGCCCAGGTGGACACGGAGGCCCTGGCGGACCCGCACGTACCGCTGGACAGCCTCGTCCCGTAGCGACGCCGAGGCACGGGACTGTCGGTGGGCCCCCGTAGAATCACCGCGTGGCCGGAAGGATCAACGACGAGGACGTGAAGGCGGTTCGGGACGCGGTCCCGATCGACGCCGTGGTGTCCGAGTACCTCCAGCTGCGCAACGCGGGCGGCGGCAACCTCAAGGGCCTGTGCCCCTTCCACGACGAGAAGTCACCGTCCTTCCAGGTCAGCCCGAGCAAGGGACTCTTCCACTGCTTCGGCTGCCAGGAGGGCGGCGACACCATCACGTTCGTGATGAAGGTCGACCACCTCTCCTTCTCCGAGTCGGTCGAGCGGCTGGCCGCCCAGGCCGGCATCACCCTGCGGTACGAGGAGGGCGGCTACAACCCGGCGGGCCAGCGCGGCGAGCGCATCCGCCTGGTGGAGGCCCACAAGATCGCCGCCCAGTGGTACGTGGAGCAGCTGGCCACGACCTCCGAGGCGGACACGGGCCGCAAGTTCCTCGCGGAGCGCGGCTTCGACCAGTCGGCCGCCGAACACTTCTCCGTCGGCTACAGCCCCCAGGGCTGGGACCACCTCACCCGCTACCTCCGCGGCAAGGGCTTCACGGACAAGGAACTCCTCCTGTCCGGCCTCGCCCAGGAGGGCCGCCGGGGCCCCATCGACCGCTTCCGGGGCCGTCTGATGTGGCCGATCCGCGACATCGGCGGCGAGGTCGTCGGCTTCGGGGCGCGAAAGCTCTACGAGGCGGACAACGGCCCCAAGTACCTCAACACCCCCGACACCCCGATCTACCGCAAGTCCCAGGTCCTGTACGGCATCGACCTCGCCAAGAAGGACATCGCGAAGGTCAGCCGCGCGGTCGTCGTCGAGGGCTACACGGACGTCATGGCCTGCCATCTGGCGGGCGTCACGACGGCCATCGCGACCTGCGGCACGGCCTTCGGCACCGAGCACATCAAGATCCTCCGCAGGCTGCTGATGGACAACGGCTCGGCCCGCGTCATCTTCACCTTCGACGGCGACGCGGCCGGCCAGAAGGCGGCCCTGCGCGCCTTCGAGGACGACCAGAAGTTCGCCGCCGAGACGTACATCGCCATCGCGCCCGACGGCATGGACCCCTGCGAACTGCGCCTCGCGAAGGGCGACCAGGCCGTCGCCGACCTCGCCGAACCCCGCACCCCGCTCTTCGAGTTCGCCCTGCGCCAGATCGCCACCCGCTACGACCTCGAAACCCCCGCGGGCCGCGCCGCCGCGTTGGACGAGGCGGCCCCGATCGTCGCCCGCATCAAGAACAGCGGCGCCCAGCACGAGGTCGCGGTCCAGCTCGCGGGCATGCTCGGCATCCTGGACACCCAGTTCGTGGTCAAGCGGGTGGGCCAGCTGGCCCGTTGGGCGAAGGACCGGGGCGGCAAGGGCCCGGCCCCGTCCGGCGGACAGCACCAGGGACAGCCGTACGAGCAGACCACCCGCCCGGCCGGCCCCTCGGGCCCCGCCCTGAACCTCCGCAACCCGGTCTACGCCACCGAACGCGAACTCCTCAAACTCGCCCTCCAGCGCCCCGAGTTGGTCTCCCCGGCCTTCGACGCCTACGGTATCGACGAGTTCACGGCCGCCCCCTACGCCGCCGTCCGCCAGGTGATCATGGAAGCGGGCGGCGCGGAGTACGGCGCCCAGGACCCCCAGGAGTATCTGGTCCAGGTCCGCGAGGTGGCCCCGGACAACACCGTCCGCTCGATGGTGACGGAGCTGGCGGTCGAGCCGATCATGCGCAGAACGGTCGACGACGTGTACGCGGGCGATGTGCTGGTCACCGTCCGCCGCAGAGCGGTGGGACGCCGTATCCACGAGGTCCAGGGCACCCACGCCCGCCTGACCACCCAGGGCGACCCGGCCGAACTGGCCGCCGTGCAGAACGAGTTGTGGGTACTCCAGCAGTACGACCTGGCGCTCCAGAATCAGGGAGCGGCGGCACTCTGACTGCCACTGCCACTGCCACTGCCACTGCCACTTCCACCGCCACCGCCGCCTGCCGTCACTCCCGCCCGTCGAAGGTCGGCGTCACCGCCCGTACCAACCGGTCCGCGAACTCCCGCTCCCGGTCCGCGAGTTGCGGGTACTCCATGACGAAGTGATCCCACTCGACGTACCCCACCGCCTCCACGACATCCGCCAACAGGACGCGCTCACGGCCGTGCTGGGGCCACTCGCCCGAGAGCCGGAACACCTCGTGCAGCAGCTCTTGGGGGAGCGGATACCGCTCGGCCAGCAGCGCGGCGTCGTACAGGTCCTTGCCCTGCGCGTAGCCGTCGTTGATCAGCCACATCAGCTTCCAGGCCAGCGACAGCGCGGGCGTCGCCGCCCAGACCACCGCGCCGCCCGGCAGCTCCACCGGCACCGGCGGCTCGGCGAGCCGCTCGTTGAAGACGAAGTCCAGCTGCACATGCCCGCCCGGCAGCCCCGGCGCGGACCAGGGCAGCACCATACGGCGGCCCGGCACCCGGTCGTAGGTCCAGATGTCCTCGACCACCGCGTCACGCGCGGAGAACCCCACCTCGCCGTCGCCCCGGGCCTCGGCGGCTGCGGCGATCCCGGCGAGCATCCGCCCGGCAGCGGGGTCGGTGATCGAGAGACCGGGCGGTACGACGACGAAGTCCAGGTCACCGGGCTCACGGGCGGCGTCGCCGAACCACATCGCCATCAGCACGCTCCCGCGCAGCACCAGCGACTCGGCCCACTCGGACCCGGCGATCGCGTCGAGCACCAGGTCGAGCGCCCGGCGCCGCGCGGCCCGCCAGGCCTCACCCCGGGCCGGGTCCGCGAAGCCCGGGTCGGCGGCCCGGAAGGCGTTGTCGTGCTGCTTCAGCGCCGGTTCGAAGATCAGCCGCTGTACGACGTCCTCGCCGGGCACGGTACGCAGGGTCAGGGGCAGCCCCTGAGCCTCCCGGGTCCGGTCGTCCAGGGCGTCCTTGGGCGCGTCGAGGCCGGCCGCCACTCGCCTGCGCCAGGTCCACTTGTTCCTCACGCCCACACCTCCCGTACCTCGGGCACGGTCACGACCGCGCCCCCGCTCTCCTCGCCGGTTTTCCCGGCACGTACCTCGGCACTTTCCTCGATCCACCCGTCGTCGACGGACAGATCACTGTCGTACAGCACGAACTCCCGCTCCACGCCCACCACTTCCACCACGTCCAGTGCACGCAGCTCTCCCAGCAGCCGCTCCAGCGCCCGCCCCGCGCCGACGGCATCCACTCCCCGGCACCGCTGCGTCACGAACCGCTCGGTCCACCGGCCGCCGCCGACCACCCGACGGGCGTTCCACGACAGATGGGCGCCGTACGGGACGACCCGGGCGGCGAGGGCGTCGAGATCGGCGTCCGAGGGCAGCCGCAGCTTCACGTGATGCTCGAAGTACCGCTCGTCCGGGCAGGGTTGGCGCGGCACCTCGGGAGCCCACGGCGACGACTCGATCTTGACGCGCACCGGTTCGAACCCGTCCGCCCGCAGCAGCGCCGCGACTTCCCGGGCCCGGGCCGATTCGTCGGCGTACGACGGGGAACCCGTGAGGGTGAGCATCGGCTGGACCGGCGTCCGGCCGCGGGCGAGGACGATGTGCGTCAGCTTGAGCCCCGCGGTGGCCGCCCAGCGGTCCAGCCGTTCCGCCTCGGCGGAGCCCGGGCAGCGGACGGTGATGTGCGTTTCGTACACGTGAGTTGAGCGAAGAGAACCGGACACGCAGCGATCGTGCCAGGTCGGACCCCGAACAAGCACTCGGGTTTGACGCGACGGTAACCACGCGGTCACGGACCGGACCCAAAAAGTGGTCGCACGCCCCTCGTGGCGGCTGTGTGTCGTACTCCACACTGGGTTCCGGTGCCTGAGTCCTCGGAGCGCGGCCGACCCGTCCACAACGGGTCCGACACCCCCGCGGTTCCGCTCAACGCGTACGGGACGGACAGCGGCGAGGCCGCCCCCTCCGCCCCCCGAGTACCGCTGCCGTACGCCTCAGCAGCGATCATCCTGGAGGTCGCCCCCGTGCAGACCCAGACCCTCACCCAGACCGACAGCAGTACCGCAACGACGGAGCCCGACGCCGAGACCGAGGTCATCGCGGCGGTGCCTCCGCAGAGCCGCGCCGCACACCATCCGGAGACGGCGGAGCCCGAGGGCGCCCCGGACCTGGACGGCCCCACAGGGGACGAGGTGGAGACCGAGGAACAGATCGAGCCGGTGGAACCGATCGACGTGATCGAGCCGGTCGAGACGGTCGATGTGATCGAGACGATCGAGCCGGTGGAGCCGATCACGCCGCGCCGCGCTCCCGCCCGCGCCGACACCAGCGGGCCCTCCTCCGACCTGTTCCGCCAGTACCTGCGGGAGATCGGCCGTATCCCGCTGCTCACCGCCGCCGAGGAGGTCGAACTCGCCCGCCGGGTCGAGGCCGGCCTGTTCGCCGAGGAGAAACTGCGGCTCGCCTTCGACCTGGACAGCCAGTTGGCGCTCGACCTGGACAAACTGGTCGTCATGGGCCGGATGGCCAAGCGCCGTCTGATCGAGGCGAACCTGCGCCTGGTCGTCTCGGTGGCGAAACGGTACGTGGGCCGCGGCCTGACGATGCTCGACCTCGTCCAGGAGGGGAACCTGGGCCTGATCCGCGCGGTCGAGAAGTTCGACTACGCGCGCGGCTACAAGTTCTCGACGTACGCGACCTGGTGGATCCGCCAGGCCATGTCCCGCGCCCTGGCGGACCAGGCCCGTACGATCCGAGTGCCCGTGCATGTGGTCGAGTTGATCAACAGGGTGGTCCGGGTCCAGCGCCGGATGCTCCAGGAGCGCGGCTACGAGCCGACACCCGAGGAGGTGGCAGCCCACCTGGACCTGCTGCCGGAGCGGGTGAGCGAGGTGCTGCGGCTGGCTCAGGAGCCGGTGTCGCTGCACGCGCCGGTGGGCGAGGAGGACGACGTGGCGCTGGGCGACCTCATCGAGGACGGCGACGCGGCGTCCCCGGTGGAATCGGCGGCGTTCCTGCTGCTGCGGGAGCACCTGGAGGCGGTGCTGTCGACGCTGGGGGAGCGGGAGCGAAAGGTGGTCCAACTCCGTTACGGGCTGGCGGACGGGCGTCCGCGCACGCTGGAGGAGATCGGGCGGATCTTCGGTGTGACGCGAGAACGGATCCGCCAGATCGAATCGAAAACCCTGAACAAACTGAGGGACCACGCGTTCGCGGACCAACTCCGGGGCTACTTGGACTGACCCCGACTTTTCCTCGCCCCCGCCGCCCCTACCCGTCCCATCCTTCGGGGGCTCCGCCCCCGAACCCCCGTTGTCGCGCTGAACGCGCTCGTCCTCAAACGCCGGACGGGCTGAGGGGTGCCGGCCCGCGCTGCATGGTGCCGGCCGGCGCTTGGCTTACCAGCCCGGCCGGCGCTTGGTTTTTCAGCCCGTC
>NZ_PJME01000015.1 GCF_002954775.1 Streptomyces geranii | reverse complement strand
CTGTGAGGCGAGTCAGAAACCGTTGATGTAGGCGAAGGACATGCGAAAGGTCCGGCGTAGAGGGTAAGACCCCCGTAGTCGAAACATCAACGGCTCGTTTGAGAGACACCCAAGTAGCACGGGGCCCTCCCACCCCCACCCACCCCCGACATCGTCTGCCTCGGCGAGACCATGGTCGTGCTGCGGCCCGCCGACGGGGACTCCCTCGGGCGGCAGCGGCAGGTTGCCGTCGGGGTCGGTGGGGCCGAGTCCAATGTGGCCTGCGGGCTCGCCGGGCTCGGGCACCGGGCCGCCTGGGTCGGCCGGGTCGGAGCCGACCCCTGGGGCTGGCGGGTCCTCGACGAGATCGGCCGGCGCGGCGTCGACGTCTCCGCTGCCGAGACCGACCCCGAACGACCAACCGGCGTCTACTTCAAGGACCCCGGCGCCGACCGCACCCGTACGTACTACTACCGGCGAGGTTCCGCCGCCTCCGCCATGGGACCCGGGTTCGCGAAGCACCCTCTGCTCGCCTCGGCCCGGCTGCTGCACCTCTCCGGCATCACCGCCGCCCTCTCCGCCACCTGCGCCGACCTCCTCACCGACCTGGTCGTACGGCGTTCCGTGCCCGGCCCTGCCGTCTCCTTCGACGTCAACCACCGGCCCGCCCTCTGGCGCGACCACCCCGCCGACGCCGCCCCCACCACCCTGCTCGCCCTGGCCCGCGCCGCGGACATCGTCTTCGTCGGCCGCGACGAGGCCGAGAACCTGTGGGGCACGGGCAGCGCCGACGAGATACGGGACCTGCTGCGCCCGGCCGGAGTGCTCGTCGTCAAGGACGCCGGACACGGTGCGACCGCATACGGCGCGGACGGCACGGACCGTACGGGGGTCTTCGTGCCTGCCCCGGACTCCCCCGTCGTCGAACGCGTCGGCGCCGGTGACGCCTTCGCCGCCGGATACCTCGCCGGTCTGCTCGAAGGACGCGACGCCACGGCCGGACTGCGCTTGGGACACCTGATGGCCGCCGCTACTCTGGGCATCCACGAGGACATCCCCACGGTCCTGGACCGGGGCCGAGTGGATCAGCTATTCCCGCCGGACGTGTGACATTGCCGCACGTCCCCGGGGGCTTGTTCTGTGCTACCGTCGTTTTCAGTTGCAGTTGTGGTTCCCAAATATTTCCGGTGTTCTCTCCGGTCGGGGCAATCATTGCGGCGACGCGGGGTCCGCACGGTGCGGGCCCCCGAGCATGCCCCAAGGAGATTTGACATGGCCACCGGTACCGTGAAGTGGTTCAACGCGGAAAAGGGCTTCGGCTTCATCGAGCAGGACGGCGGCGGCGCCGACGTCTTCGCCCACTACTCGAACATCGCCACCCAGGGCTTCCGTGAGCTCCACGAGGGCCAGAAGGTGACGTTCGACGTCACGCAGGGCCAGAAGGGCCCGCAGGCGGAGAACATCCTCCCCGCCTGATCCGCGTGAACCTGGCGGTCCACTAGTCAACCAACCGGTGGACCGACAACACACGTGATTGTGGCCGGGGCCCGCACCTAGGGGTGTGGGCCCCGGCTCACGGTTTTTTTCGGACGGTTTTTCCTCCGTCCCTGGTTTGTCCCTGATTCTTACCGCTCGTTTCCTTTCGGCCCGTCCCCACGGCCTTTCTGTCCCGCGTGCTGCCGCTGTCGCGGCGGACGCTGAGCGCTGCCGTGAACTCTGTCGACGTGCCGCATTGAGGAAGGTTCTGCATGAACCGGTCGTTCGCCGACCTGGGCCTGCCGCCCTCGCTGCTGGCCTCCCTCACCGCCGAGGGCATCACCGTCCCCTTCCCGATCCAGGCGGCCACGCTGCCGGACACCCTCGCGGGCCACGACGTCATGGGCCGCGGCCAGACCGGCTCCGGCAAGACCCTGGCCTTCGGCCTCGCCATGCTGGCCAGGCTCGCCGGACAGCGCGCCGAGGCGGGACGCCCGCTGGCGCTCGTTCTCGTACCGACCCGTGAGCTGGCCCAGCAGGTCGTGGACGCGCTCACCCCGCACGCCCGCGCCATGAAGCTGAAGATGACCACGATCGTCGGCGGGCTGCCCATCTCCCGTCAGGCCCGTGCGCTGGGCGCCGGCACCGAGGTCGTCATCGCGACGCCCGGCCGGCTCCGCGACCTCGTCGACCGCCGCGACTGCCGCCTCGACCGGGTCTCCGTGACCGTCCTCGACGAGGCCGACCAGATGGTCGACATGGGCTTCCTGCCGCAGGTCACCTACCTGCTCGACCAGGTGCCGCGCAAGGGACAGCGCATGCTGTTCTCGGCCACCCTCGACGCGGACGTCGGCCGGCTCGCCCGCCGCTATCTGCACGAGCCGGTGGTCCACCAGACCGACCCGCACGCCGGCGCCGTCACGACGATGGAGCACCACGTGCTCTACGTCGACGACGTCGACAAGAAGACGGTCGCCACCGAGATCGCCGCCCGCGACGGACGCGTCCTGATGTTCATGGACACCCGGCGCAGCGTCGACCGGCTCACCAAGCACCTGCTGAAGAGCGGGGTCCGTGCTGCGGCCCTGCACGGCGGCCGTTCCCAGCCCCAGCGCACCCGCACCCTCGCCCAGTTCAAGACCGGCGAGGTCACCGTGCTGGTCGCCTCCGACGTCGCCGCCCGGGGCATCCACATCGACGACCTCGACCTGGTCGTCAACGTGGACCCGCCCGGCGGCGCCAAGGACTACCTGCACCGCGGCGGCCGTACGGCCCGGGCCGGTGCCTCCGGCAGCGTGGTCACCCTGGTGCTGCCCGAGCAGCGCCGCGAGATGCGGAGCCTGACCAAGGCGGCGGGCGTCAACCCGAACACCGCCAAGGTCGCCCCCGGCGCCGCCGAACTGACCCGGATCACCGGCGCCCGTACGCCCTCGGGCATACCCGTCGTCATCGCCGCCCCGGCCCCGACCCCGCCGTCCCCGCCGAAGGGCGACGGCTCCGGCCGGTCCAGGTCCTCGCGGTCCCGGTCCGGTTCACGCTCGGGCTCCGGCACGGGAGCGGGCACGGCCTCGGCGGGCTCGCGATCACGCCGCGGAGGCGCGGAGGGTGCCGGTGGCGGTGCCGGATCGCGTACGTCGGGTGGCGGCGCCCCCAAGAAGGCCTCGCGCCCGACCGGTGGCGGCGCCAAGCCGCCGCGTACGCCGGGTGGGGGCGCGTCGGCCGCCCGTACGGAGCAGGATGCCTCCGGCGGGGAGGCACGTGGTCGGCGGCGCAGGGCGCCCCGTAACCGGCGGCCCGGTTCCGACGCACGGCAGAGCAGCTAGCCCTGGCCTCGGCTTCGGCCCAGGCCCAGGTCTCGGCCTCGGCTCCAGATTCAGCAGCAGCACGAGCACCTGTTTCCCAGAACCACCGGCTCCGGCCCCTTCCTGACTCGCGGAGGCACCATGCGTTGTGTGATCGCCCGATTCCCGTTCGACCTGATCATGAGTGAGGTCACGCACAAGATGGACGGGGTCGCTCCCGAGCCCATCACCAGCGCGGCCGTCGTCATCGGCGGGGTGGACTATCCGGTGAAGCAGGTCGGCGCGGTGATCACCCGGCTGGACCGGCGTGACTTCACCGAGAAGGAGATGATCGCCGCGCTGACCCGGCTGGGGTTCACCTGCCGGGCCACCGCCGCGCCCGCGCCGGCCCGTCCGGCGGTCATCGATCCCTGGGCCGAGATGCAGTAACCGTCGGACGGGCCCTGTGCTTCGTCTGCGGGTGCGTTGTGGCTGGTCGCGCCCGCGCGGCGGAGCCGCAAATGGATACAGCCCCGCGCCCCTGGAAGCGGGGCGCGGGTGAACCGTCTCCATTTAACTGACCGGCACCCCCGTCACCGCCGCCGCCAGTGGGTACGCCCCTGTTTTCAAGGGTGTGCCCACTGTGTTCGTTGCTGTTGTCACCGGGACCAGGGTGCCCGCGTCCGCTGTGGTGACGTAGGCCGTGGTGCCGTTCCAGTCGAGGGTGATGTCGAAGGCCGAGCGGCCCACCGTGATCGGGGTGCCGGGGGCGCCGGTCACCGTGTCGAGCGGGGTGATCGTGTCGCCGTTGCTCGCGCTGACCCAGAGGGTGCGGCCGTCGGGGGAGATGGCGAGGCCGTAGGCCTGGCCGGTGACCAGGTAGGTCGGGCGGGTCTCGTTCGTGGTGGTGTCGATGGGAGTGACCGTCGAGCCGCCTGAGTTGGAGACGTAGACCGTCCGGCCGTCGGGCGCCGCGACCACGTTGAACGGGTTCGGGCCGACCGCGATCGGCGTGCCCGCCTTGCCCGTCGAGAGGTCCACCGGGCTCACCGTGCTGTCGTGGATGTTCGCCACGTACAGGGTGCTGCCGTCCGGGGTGATCGCCATGTTCTCCGGGCCGTCGCCCACCGCGATCTTCGCGCCCGGTGTGTTCGTCGCCAGGTCTATCGGCTGGATCGCGTCGTCCGAGTAGTCCGCGACCCAGAGCGTGCGGCCGTCCGGAGTCAGGGCCAGCCCCGCCGGTACGTCCCCGACCCGCACCGTCGCCGTGACCTTCGCCGTGCTCACGTCGATGACGCTCACCGTGTCCGAACCCTGGTTCGCCGCATAGGCGGTACGGCCGTCCGTGCTCACCACGACCTCACCGGGGTTGTTGCCCACCGGGATCTCCGTCGACGTGCCCGTGTCCAGGTTCACCGAACTCACCGACGCGCCACTGAAGTTGGCCGTCAGGGCACGGGTGCTGCCGCCAACTCCGCTCACCTGTACGGGAATCGCCCGGCTCAGCAGTCCATCCCCGGTCACGGCGACCGATCTTGTGCCCGCGCTCGCCCCGTTCGCCGCCGTGAACGTCAGAGTCGCCGTCACTTCTCCGCCCGCCGGGACGGTGACCGTGCCCGAGGACGGGGTCACCGTCAGGCCGTCGACCGCCCCGATCTTCCACGTTGTTGTGCGGGTGGTCGTCGAGCGGTTGTCCGCGATCGTGAGGGTCGCCGTCGTGCTGGCGCCGGGGGACAAGGACAGCGATGCCGGGGTGAACGACGCGTCCGGGCCCGGGTCCGGAGCCGCGTTCAGTGTCGCTTCGAACAGGAAGCGGTCCAGTACGCCGGGGGCGATCTGCTGCGGCACCGCGTCGAGTTGCCTGCGTCGGGACTGGAGGTCGGCGTAGAGGGTCGCCACCGCGTCCGTGTCGCCGTTCTGCTGCGCGAGCATCAGCTCCACCGCTGTTCCGCCCGCCTCACCGTATGCGGCCAGCTTGTCCAGCCAGGGTGAAGTCTCCGACAGGAAGCGGGAGTTGGGGAGGTGTGCGCGGAGGTCGGCGGGGGCTGCCGCCATCGACCTGAAGTAGGCCGTCAGCGCGCCGGCCGCCTTGTCCAGGTCCTTTCCGTTCTCGTTCTCGTACGCCGTCGTGAACGCCTTGAGGAGAGGTGTCAGGGTCGGGGACTCGGTGGCGTCCAGGAGGGAGGAGTAGTTGTTCTCCGCGAAGATCCGGAGGGAGGTGGCCGTGGAGCCGGGGGCGTTCGCCGCGAAGTCCTTCACCGAGGCCAGGAAGGCTGCCTCGGGGGCGTACGCCTTCGGGTTCCAGGCGTAGGAAGCGGAGGTGAAGAGGGCGAGTTTGCTGGCCTCCGCCTGGATCATCGGGTTGGCGGTGATGCCCGTGACCTGGGTGGCCACCCCTGGCTCGCGGCCCGTGTAGGGGCCCAGGAGGAGACGGCTGGTGGTGTAGTCGTTCACCGGGTAGTTGTCCCAGATCAGGATCGGGTGACCGAACAACTTCCTTGCCTGGCGGGCCTGTTCGGTGCTGATCGTCGGCGCGATGACGCCGACTCCGGTCCACTCCACGACGACCGACTGGTCCAGCCGCTCGCGCAGGGCCGTCTTGTACGGGGAGTCGGCCAGGTCGGAGTACTCGGTCGGGACCATCTCCAGTGGGGCCACGTCCGGGTGGGCGTCGACGAAGTCCTTCACCACGTCGTTCAGGAGGGCTGCCTGTGCCGTGCCCGCCGCGCCGCCTCCCGTGCCGAACTTCGCCTCGTCCGCCGCGCAGTTCCACGCCGTGTAGCTGATGTCGTCCAGCGGTACGGCGAAGGAGCGCACGCCGATCGCGTACAGGGACTCGAACTTGGTGACCAGGGCCTGGACATCGGCGGCCGAGGAGTAGCAGACCGACAGACCGGGGGAGAGGGCGTAGGTGAAGCGGACGTGGTTCGCCGTCGCCCGGTCCACCAGCTGTTTGATGGTGGCCAGTTGGGCGGGCGGGTACTCGTCGCGCCAGTTCGCGCGCAAGTACGGGTCGTCCTTGGGGGAGTAGACGTACACGTTCTGCTTCGTGCGGCCGTAGAAGTCGAGTTGGGAGAGGCGGTCGCGCTGGGTCCAGGGGGCGCCGTAGAAGCCCTCGATCACTCCGCGCAGGGAGGTGGTCGGCCAGTCCCGGACGGTTGCGGCGGGGACGGTGTCGCGGGTGATCAGCTGGCGGAGGGTCTGGGCCGCGTAGAACGTGCCCGTCGGGTCCACGCCCGACAGGGCGATCGTGCCCTTGCCGGTGGCCAACGTGTAGCCGCCGGAGGGGAGTTGGTTGGGGGGTTCGGCGTTCAGGTGCTTGAGCGCCCTTGCCGTGGCCGGGTTCTCCGTGGGGCCGCCCACGTAGACCGTGAGGGCGGCGGGGGGTGTCGGGTGGCCCGCGGTGACCGTGCGGATGGTGCGGGCGCCGGCCTCGCGCAGGAGTTGTTCGACGAGGGTGCGGGCGGCGGGGTCGGTGGCCTTGCCGACGACCTCGACGACCTGCTTCGGGACCCGTTGCGGTGGGGTGCCCCGGCCGGGGGTCAGTTGCTGGGGGGTCGGCCAGATGTGGGGGAGGGGGGAGGAGGCGGCGGTGGCGGAGTGCGGTGTCGCCGTCGCCGCGGGGGCCGGGGCTGTGCCCAGCACACAGAGGGTCAGGGTGGCGGCGAGGAGGCCGCCCGCTGACTTGAGTGCCGGGGTCACGGCCGGCTCCGGTTCATTATTTTATCCATCGGGCGGAATCTTGGTGGATGGATTCACCCACTGGCAAGACCCAGTCCGCTTGGTTAACTGAACTCATGACCGACACCGAGACCCCCTCCCGTACCGTCGCCGTCCTCGGCACCGGCATCATGGGCGCCGCCATGGCCCGTAACCTCGCCCGCTCCGGGCATGCTGTCCGGGTCTGGAACCGGACCCCCGCCAAGGCCGAACCGCTCGCCGCCGAGCCGGGCGTCCACGTCTCCGGCACACCCGCCGAGGCCGTACGGGACGCCGATGTCGTCCTGACCATGCTGTACGACGGTGATGCCGTCCGGGAGGTCATGCGCGAGGCCGCGCCCGCGCTCCGGGCGGGGGCCGCGTGGGTGCAGTCGACGACGGCGGGCGTGGACGCCATCCGTGAACTGGGTTCACAGGCTGACGAGTTGGGGCTCGTCTTCTTCGACGCGCCCGTCCTCGGGACCCGGCAGCCCGCCGAGGCCGGGCAGTTGCTCGTGCTCGCCGCCGGGCCCGCCGAGCACCGGGCCGCCGTCGAGCCCGTCCTCGACGCGGTCGGCGCCCGTACGGTGTGGACCGGCGAGGAGGGCGGGGCCGGGAGTGCCACGCGGCTCAAGCTGGTCGCCAACAGCTGGGTGCTGGCCGTCACCAACGCGACCGGCGAGGTGCTGGCCCTCGCACAGGCCCTCGGTGTCGACCCGCAGAACTTCTTCGACGCGATCGAGGGCGGTCCGCTCGACATGGGCTATCTGCGCGCCAAGTCCGCCCTGATCCTGAACGACGGGCTGACCCCGGCGAGCTTCGCGGTGTCCACGGCCGCGAAGGACGCCCGGCTGATCGTCGAGGCGGGCGAGCGGAACGGCGTACGGCTGGATGTGGCCGCCGCGAGCGCCGAGCGGTTCCGGCGGGCCGTCGAGCAGGGGCACGGGGACGAGGACATGGCCGCCGCGTACTTCGCCTCCTTCGAGGAGAAGGAGAAGGAGCAGCAGTAGTAGGCGGAGGCGGGGGTGGGGGTGGGGGTCAGCCCACGCGTACCTTGCGGCTGCCGCAGGCCGCGCAGACGGCGTCGGTCAGGGGGGTGCGCATGGCGCGGCCGTCCTCGTCGACGTACTCCAGGGGGTTGAGGCAGCCGGCCGGGTCGGGGAGGGGGATGACCTCGAAGGTGCGGTTCCAGGTCGTGGCGCAGTCGAGGCAGCGGAAGGCGAAGGTCTCGGTGAGGTTGCCGGTCCCGTGGGGGCTCTCGTTCTTGCCTGGCATGCGGTACTCCCTTGGCGGCGGACGGGGGGCAGGGGTCCAAGGCCAGCAAGCCGGGCGCCGGTCCGCCAGTGGGCTGAGCTGTTCGGGTGAGTGGCCGCTCAGGGGTACAGCTTCTCGCCGTTCGCCAGCATCGCCACGTACTTCTCGATCCGGCGGGCCCGGGTCTCGGGCCTCTTCGCGTCCTGGAGGCGGTGCAGGATCGCGTAGCGGTTCTGGCGGTCCAGGGTTTCGAAGAACTCCGCCGCCGCCGGGGTGGTGGCCAGGGCCGTGGCGAGGTCGTCCGGCACGGTCGCCGTCCTCGCGCTGTCGTACGCCGCCTCCCAGCGGCCGTCCGCCTTGGCGCGGTCGATCTCGGCCTGGCCCGCCGGACGCATCCGGCCCTGTTCGGTCAGGGCGGCCACCTTGTCCCGGTTGATCTTCGACCATTTGCTGCGCGCCTTGCGCGGGGTGAAGCGCTGGAGCCACCACTGGTCGTCCAGGCCGGCTTTCTGGCTGTCGATCCAGCCGTGGCAGAGCGCCACGTCGAGTGCCTGGGCGTAGTTCAGCGTGACGGTGATGCCGGGGGCCTTCTTGCGGAACTTGAGCCAGATGCCGGGTGAGGTCGCGTGGTGCTCGCCGAGCCAGGCCTCGAAGGCCTCGGCGGATTCGAACGCGACGGTCTCCAGGTCATCGGTCATACCGGCAGCGAACCACATCCCGCCCTGCCTTGGACCAGGCAGGGCGGGATGCGGTGGGATGGGATGGGATGGGGTGGGGTGGGATGTGGTGCTGGTTGTGTTCTGTTCTGTGTTGCGGGGGCGTCAGCCGGTCGGGTCCGCGGCGGCTCCCGCCGCCGGCAGCGCGGGCAGCTCGGCCGGGGGCAGGTCCACCGGCAGCGGTGGCAGTTCGAGGGGCGGGAGTTCGACCGGGGGCAGTTCCACCGGGAGGGGCGGCAGGCTGCCCAGGAGGCCGCCGAGGAGGCCGGTCAGGGTGTCGAGGAGGCCGCTGACCAGGCCCGTCACCGTACCGACCAGGCCGGTGACCGAGTCGAGGAGGCCGCTGAGGGTCGCCGTCAGCTGGTCAAGGAGGTCCGAGATCGGGTCGGCCAGGGCGGCTGCGCGGACGGCGGCTGCCCT
This sequence comes from Streptomyces geranii, assembly GCF_002954775.1. Taxonomy (GTDB): domain Bacteria; phylum Actinomycetota; class Actinomycetes; order Streptomycetales; family Streptomycetaceae; genus Streptomyces; species Streptomyces geranii. The sequence goes on along the minus strand of NZ_PJME01000015.1, from coordinate 192,665 downwards.
GTTCGTCGTGGCGGTCCGGTCCGCCAGGCGCTCCTTGAGCGAGGCCTTGGCCGTCTCGACCGCCTTCGCGAAACCGGCCGCCTGGGGCGCGGTCAGGCGGCCGGTGCGGGTCTGCTCGGTGAGGTCGGTGAGGACGTTCAGCACCGGGGTGAGTACGTCGGTGCGGTCGGCGCGCTCCAGGGCGCCGAGGCGCTGCAGCATCCGGTCCGCGTAGGCGGAGGGCTTGGTGGAGGTGAAGGGCTTGGCGGGCGTGGGGGACCACGACGTGCTGGCGCCGAGTGAGGTGTAGGCGTCCCGGCTCGCGTCGGAGACGGCGACAGCCGTGCCGACCGGGCCGAATATCAGCGCGGCACAGACGACCGACGACGGGAGGAGAAGTCCGCGGGAACGGGAAACGAGGGCGCGCATGCGCAGTCCTTTCGAGAGCTGCTCTCTTTGGGCCCACGGTGGGAAGCGCGACGACAGGGCGCAACCGGTCGGATACGGACGGGTACGTTCGGTGGTCGTCCTCCTGGTCTCCTTCGCTCGGCTGACCTGCGGCTTTGGTCCGTGTGCCGCCGCGCCGGGCGGGACCGTGCCGTTCGGCTGTCAGGGGGGCAGGAGAGGACTGGGGGGTGCGCCTCCGTGGGGTGGATGGCGGAGGCGCACCCCTGGGCGGGGGTCAGCCGGTCTCCCTCTGTTCGGCCTGGTGGGCCAGTTCGACGTCGTGGTCGTCGACGCCGGCGCCGGAGACCGTCACCGGGCTTGCCTTCGGCGGATAGCCCGTCGCGATCACCGTGTAGTCGCCGGTGTCCAGGTCGGCGAAGGCGTACGCGCCGTCCAGGCCCGTGGTCGTCGTCGCGACGACGTTTCCGGCGGCGTCCATCAGCGTGACGCTCGCGTCCGTCAGGGGGTGCCCTGCCCCTCGTACCGTCCCCCGGACGTTCGCGCCGGGCCGCAGCTCGACCTCGACGCGGGTGTTGCCGGTGCCGCCGATCTCGACGGGCAGGGCGAGCGGGCGGTGCTTGGCGGAGTTGACCGCGAGGGTCACCGGGCCGGGGGCCAGGTCGCCGATCGTGAACTCGCCCAGGGTGTCGGTCTGTCCGCCGGCCAGTACGTCGCCCCGGACGTCGGTCACGATCACCACCGCCCCGGAGACCGGCGTACCGCTGTCGGCGGAGCGGACCACGCCGGTCAGGCCGCTGGTGCCGCTCAGCAGGATGTCGTACGAGATCGGCCGGTCGGCGACGGTGACCGTGGCCGCCTGGGGCTGGTGGCCGTCGGCGGAGGCGATCAGGACGTACGGGCCCGGGGTGGGCGCCTGGAGGGTGTAGGCGCCCTCGGTGCCGGTGGCCGTGCGGCTCAGCTGGTGGCCTTCGGGGGAGATGAGGGTGACGGCGGCGCCGGGCACCGGTGTGCTCTCGGTGCCGCGGACGCGGCCGTGGACCGGGATGCCTGTGGTGGGTGGGGTGTCGAGGGTGTCGGGGGCGGGTGCCTCGGGGGGTGTCGTTCCGTCCGCGGTCCTGCCGCGGCCCGGGATGAAGGTGGCGATGGCGAAGGCGACCAGGGCGGCGCCCGCGCCGATGGCCAGGACGGTCTTGAAGCCGTTCTCCGACGGGAGTGGCGTGCCGCCGAAGTCCGTCGTCATCTGGGCCAGTACGACACCGGCGACCGCGCTCGCCGACGACGTGCCGATGGACCGCATCAGGGTGTTGAGGCTGTTGGCGGCGCCCGTCTCGGACGCGGGCACGGCGCCCATGATCAGGGCGGGCATCGCGCCGTAGGTGAAGCCGATGCCCGCGCCGATGACGCAGGAGACCACGATGAAGTGCCACAGCTCGGTCATCAGCACGATGTTCAGGACGTAGCCGGCGGCCACGATCAGGGCGCCGGTCATCAGCGTCACCTTGGGGCCCCTCGCCCTGGAGACGGCGGCGGAGACCGGGGCCGTGGCCATCATGACCAGGCCCGAGGGGGCCATGACCAGGCCGGCGGCGAGGAGGGACTGGCCGAGGCCGTAGCCGGTCGCCTCAGGCAACTGCAGGAGCTGCGGAAGGGCCAGCGACATCGCGAACATGGCGAAGCCGAGGGCGATCGAGGCGAGGTTGGTGAAAAGGACCTGGCGGCGGGCGGTGGTGCGCAGGTCGACCAGGGGCTGGGTGGTGCGGAGTTCGAAGTAGCCCCAGGCCAACAGGACGACGACGGCCGTGGCGAACAGGGCGAGAGTCGTGCCGCTGGCCCAGCCCCAGTCGGCGCCCTTGGAGATGGCCAGGAGGAGGGAGATCAGGCCGGTCGCCAGGCCCGCGGCGCCGATCAGGTCGAACCGGCCGCCGGTGCGGACCTTCGACTCCGGTACGAGGGTGACGACCAGGGCGAGGGCGATGGCGCCCATGACCGCCGAGCTCCAGAACAGGATGTGCCAGTCGTAGTTGTCGGCGATGAGCGCGGCGGTGGGGAGGCCCAGGGCGCCGCCGACCCCGAGCGAGGCACTCATCATCGCCGTCGCGGAGCCGAGCCGTTCGGCGGGCAGTTCGTCGCGCATGATGCTGATGCCGAGCGGGATGACACCGGAGGCCAGGCCCTGCAGCGCCCGTCCGACGATCATCGGGACCAGGGAGTCGCTGAGGGCGGCCGTGACGGACCCGGCGATCAGAAGGACGAGGCTGACCAGGAGCATCCGGCGTTTGCCGTACATGTCCCCGAGGCGGCCCATGATCGGTGTGGCGACGGCGCCGGCCAGGAGGGTCGCGGTGACCGCCCAGGCGGTGTCCGAGGACTCGGCGTTCAGGAGCTTCGGCAGCTCCGGGACGATCGGGATCACCAGCGTCTGCATCAGCGCGACGACGATGCCGCCGAAGGCCAGCACCGCGACGACGGCGTTGGGCCGCGCCGGTGCGTCCCTTCCCGTGTCGGCGGGGCGGGGGATTGCGTGGGACATGGGCCGGCCTCCGTGGGGGACGATCTACGACTCCCCATACAGTAAAACTCTTGCTTAAGTCAAGCAATACTACGCAGGTAGGAGATCGTGGACAGGACCGTGCCGTTGAGGTCGCGGGCGGCGGCCGAGGCGAGGTGGACGATCGCGGCGGCCTGGTCCTCGGGTGTGGTGTCGTCGGTGGCGGGTCCGGTGGCCGGTCCGGTGACGGGTCCGGTGATGATCGCGTTGGCGCGCAGGCCCTGGTCGCCGTACATGGCGGCCAGCTTCTCGACCAGGTCGGCGAGTCTGTGCCGGGACACGGCGTGGTTCTCGGCGGTGGCGAGGACGACCGAGCCGCCGCCGTCCGCGAGCAGGTGGGGCAGGGCGGCGAGGGTGAGGGGGTCCATGCCGCCGGCGTCGTGCACGAGGACGTCGATGCCGCCGAGGGCCTCCAGCGCGGTGTCGACGACCTGCTCGGCGACCTGCCGGTCACCGAGGTCGCCGACGATCGCGAGGGCCGTTCCGCCGCCGTACTCGATGGTCTTCACGACCTGGCGTACGGCGTCCCGGTCCGGGTCGGTGACCAGGACGAGGGCGCCCTCCTCGGCGAACTCCAGTGCCGTGGCGCGGCCGAGCGGGGAACCGGCGGCGGTGACGACGACCCGGCGGCCGTGGAGGTTGTCGCCGCCGGTGCTGTGGGTGTGGTTGTCGGTCATCAGGGGGCTCCGTGGGCTTGCTGGGCTTGCTGGGCTTACTTGGCTTACCGGGCTTGCTGGGTTTGCTGGCCTTACTTGGGGGTGTCGATGGCGTCGAGTACGGCGTTCGCCATGCCGCGTTCGCCCCGGGCGTTGGGGTGGACCGGGGCCGCCGGGGCGAGCGGGATCATCGGTTCGATCCAGCGGGTCGTGCGGTCCGAGCAGGCGTCGTGGCCGACGGAGGGCTTGTAGGTGTCGACGTACACCGCGCCGGCCGCCGACGCGCGTTCGCGCAGGGTGGAGTTGAGGGACTGCGCCTCCTTGTGGAGGAAGGGCACGTCGGCGGGGGCGAGGCCCATGTCGCGACCGCAGTCGCCCGCCGTCGGGGGCAGGATCGCCGGGTAGCCGACGACGTACACCTCGGCCTGCGGGGCCCGGCGGCGCACCTCGGTCAGCGCGGTGGCCAGGCGGCTGCCCGCCTTGTCGATCCTGAGTTGTATCTCGTCCGTAGCACCTGAGTTGTACTCCTCGCGGCAGGGTGCCGTGACGCCGGTGTACTTGCCGCTGCCCGTCGCGTAGTAGAGGACGCCCGCCTTCACGCACTGCTTGATCAGCGAGCTGAAGCCGATGTCGTTGCCGCCGATGCCGAGGGTGACCAGGCTGGTCCGGGTGGAAAGGGCGGAGAGCTGGGCGCGGTTGACGCCGTCCTCGGTGGACTGGGGGGTGGTGAGGTCGGCGATGGTGGCGCCGTCGCAGCTCATGTCGTGGAAGTCGGCGCCGGAGAGGTGCAGGCGCTCGGCCACCAGGGAGGGGTAGTTGTGGTCGGAACGGTCGCAGCCCGCGGGGGCGGAGTCGGACCGGGAGGGGATGTTCGGGCCGGAGGTGTAGGAGTCGCCGAGGGCGACGTACTGGCCGTTCGCCGGTGAAGTGGCGGTAGGTGTGGGGGAGTTGGTCGCCGGGGCCTTCTGGTGGGTGGCCGCCACCGGGGTGTTGTCGTTGTCGTCGTCGTTGCCGAGGGCCATCGCGGCGAGGAACACGCCGCCTGCTGCCAGCGTGGCGATGCCTGCCATCGTGGGGGTCTTCATCGGGGTGTCGTCCTGCTTCCGTCTCAGTGGTCGGGCCGTTGCGGTGCTGTCTTCGCCGGCGGGCCGTGGACTGCGGCTGCGGGCCGATGAGCGGTGACACAGGCGGTGTTGTGCCTTTTGGCGTGGGGTCTCGGTCGTGCGGGTTCTGGGTTGTGCGGGGTTCTGGGGCGTCCTCGGGGCCGGCGGCGGACGGGGGGAGTTGTCCGCCGCCGGCCCCGGGACGTGTGCGCCGTTCCCCGTCCCCACGGGTCCGGCGCTGGGGCCGCCGCTGGCTACTGCGGCGGCCCCGGTACGGGGGTCAGTCGCGGTCGGGTACGAGGACCGGGGTCGGACCCGGGGGCGGCGGGACCGGCGTGGGTGCCGTCGCCGTCGCCGGCTGCGTGGCCCGGTGGGTGAGGGCCTCGCCCTCCACGTCGACCTTGGGGAGGATCCGGTCGAGCCAGCGGGGCATCCACCAGGCGGCCTTGCCGAGCAGGGCCAGTACGGCGGGGACCAGGGCCATCCGGACGATGAAGGCGTCGAAGAGGACCGCGATGGCGAGCCCGAAGCCGATCATCTTGATCATCGACTCGCCGGCTCCGATGAAGCCGGAGAAGACGGCCATCATGATCAGCGCGGCGGCGACGACGACCCGGGCGCTGTACCGGAACCCGGTCTCGATCGCCTGCTTGGGCTCGTCCCCGTGGACGTACGCCTCCCGCATCCGGGCGACCAGGAACACCTCGTAGTCCATGGCCAGTCCGAAGACGATGCCCACCAGGAAGATCGGCATCATGCTCATGATCGGGCCGGTCGTCTCGACGCCGAGGAGCGAGGCGCCCCAGCCCCACTGGAAGACCGCGATGACGGAACCGAGCGCGGCCATGACCGAGAGGAGGAAGCCGAGGGCCGCCTTCAGCGGGACCAGGATCGAGCGGAAGACCAGGAGCAGGAGCAGGATCGCCAGGCCCACGACCACGATCAGGTAAGGGATCAGGGCGGACTGGGTCTTCTCGGCGACGTCGATGTTGAGGGCGGTGGTGCCGGTGACCTCGAACTCGGCGCCGGTGGCGCCTTCCGTGGCCGGGCGTTCGGACCTGATCGTCTTGACGAGGTCCTGGGTCTTCTTGTCGGTGGGCGAGGTGGCCGGGACGGCGGTGAAGATCGCCGTGTCACCGGCGCTGTTGAAGCGGGCTGGGGAGACGGAGACCACGCCGTCGGTGGCGGCGATCTTCTTCTCGATCGTGGCGACGGCGGCCTTGGGGTCGCTGGCGCCCTTGGCGTCCACGACCATCATCAGGGGGCCGTTGAAGCCGGGGCCGAAGCCGTCGGCGAGGGCGTCGTAGGCACGGCGTTCGGTGGTGGAGGTGGGCTTGGCCTCGTCGCCGGGCATGCCCAGCTGGAGGTCCATCACGGGTATCGCGAGGGTGCCGAGACCGGCGACGGCGGCGAGGAGTACGGGGACCGGGCGGCGCAGGACGAAGCGGGCCCAGCGGCTGCCGCCGTTGTTGCGGGTGTCCTCCTTGGCGTGGCCGCGCTTGCGGGTCCTGCGGGACAGGACGGCGTTCGGCCAGAAGCCGAGTACCGCCGGGACGAGGGTGAGGGCGATCAGGACTCCGACGACGACCGCGCCGGCCGCCGCGAGGCCCATCTTCGTCAGCATCGGGATACCGACGACCGAGAGTCCGGCGAGGGCGATGACGACGGTGAGACCGGCGAAGACGACCGCCGAACCGGCGGTGCCGGTGGCGAGGGCGGCGGCTTCCTGGGGTGCGTGCCCCTTGCCGCGCTCCTCGCGGTAGCGGGAGACGATGAACAGGGCGTAGTCGATACCGCAGGCCAGGCCCAGCATGGTGGCGAGGGTGCCGGTGGTCTCCGACAGACCGAAGGTGCTGGCCACGGCCATGATCCCGGCCATGCTGATGCCGACGCCGAGGATGGCGGTGAGGAGCGGGAGTCCGGCGGCGGCCATCGAGCCGAAGGTGATGAGCAGGACCAGGGCGGCTATCGCGATACCGATCGCCTCGGCCGCGCCGCCCGCCGAGGGCTGGGTCGCGAGGGCGTCCCCGCCGACCTCGACGGTCATCCCGGCGGCCCTCGCCGTGTCGATGGCGTGCTCCAGGGCGGACTTGCTGGCGTCGGTGAGGTCGTCCGCCTTCGCCTTGAAGGTGACGGTGGCGTACGCGGTGGTCGCGTCCTTGCTCACGGCCTGCGCCTGGAACGGGCTTACGGCGGAGGCGACTTGGGCGCCCTTGCCGGCGTCCGTCACCAGCTTCTGGATCACCGCGCGGTTCTCGGCGGCGGTGACCTTCTCACCGGTCGGGGCGATGAAGACGATCCGGGCGCTGGCCCCGTCGGCGGCGGCCCCCGGGAAGCGCTGCTCCATGAGGTCGAACGCCTTCTGGGATTCGATCCCCGGCATGCTGTTCTGGTCGTCGGGGGCGGCGGGCGCCGACGCGGCACCGAAGCCGACGGCGGCCAGTACGGCCACCCAGAGGAGGAGGAAGGACCACCGTCGGCGGAAGGCCAGACGGCCGAGTCTGTGGAGGAAGGTAGCCACGGGCAGGGGTCTCCAAGATCTGCGGTACGGGCAGAGGGGAAGTCTTGTTTTTCCGGAGGGGGCCTATTCCAGAAGGGGCCTCTTGCGGAAGGGGCCTCTTGCGGAAGCGGTCAGATCTGCTGGCGGTGCGCCCCTCGTCCCTGCTGTCCCTGGCGCTGCCCGCGGCTCTTGAAGAGGCTGACGCCCGCTCCGAGCGAGACGACCCCCATGCCGACCCCGGTCATGACGCCCTGCGAACCGTCCACGACGAACGGCGCGACGGCCGCGACGGCGAGGTTGAAGAGGAACAGGAACCAGAGGACGGGCTTGGAGGCGAGCAGGGACTTCATGGGATTTCCTTCCGGGTGCGACCCGTGAAGGGCCAGGTGGGAGAGGTGTGGGGAGCTGTTTGCTTCCGAGGTCAACGATCCCGGGAACGGCTCTCCGTCACGAGGGAGTGCTCTCCCGAACCGGGGGTGTAGCCCGCTACACCTCTCTCGGCCCTTCTCGACCTTTCTCGGCCGCTGATGGATAGCCAGGGGCGGCCCAGCACGTCGTGAACCATCGAGAAGGGGAGGGTCGATGAAGGCCTCGAATCACGACGGGTTCCGGGAGTTCGTGGCGATGCGCTCCACCGCGCTGCTGCGGCTCGCGGTGCTGCTCACCGGAGGGGACCGGCATGCCGCCGAGGATCTGCTGCAGATCGCGCTGATGAAGGCCTACGGCCGCTGGGCGCACATCGAGCAGCACGAGGCCTACGTCCGCCAGGTCATGTACCGCCAGCAGGTGAACCGTTGGCGGCTGCGCAGGCACAGTGCCGAGACGACGGTGCCGGTACTGCCCGAGTCCGGCACGGACGCCGACGCCGGGGCGGACACCGAGCTGCGGATCGCGCTGTGGGCAGCGCTCGGTCGGCTGTCGAAGAGGCAGCGGGCAGTGGTCGTACTGCGCTATTTCGAGGATCTGCCGGAGGGCGAGGTCGCGGCGCTGCTGGGGTGCCCGGTCGGCACGGTGCGCAGTACGGCGCATCGGGCGCTCGCCAAACTCAGGGCGCTCGTACCGGAGTTGGGGCCCGAAGGGCTCGCCGAAGAGGGCCGGCCGCTCAGCTACACGCCGAAGGGGATCCAGGGATGACGACGGAACAGGTCGAGGAGAAGGTCCGGGAGACGCTGCACGCGGTCGCCCTGGACCGGGTGCTGGCGCCCGGGGACCTGGTGGAGAAGGTACTGCGGCGGCGCGCCCGGCGCCGTTTCTCGCAGGCCGCGGGGGTGTCGGTCGCCGTCGCGGCGATCACCGCGGGGGCGGTGCTGGGCTTCGGTGGCGGCGGTGCGGCCGAGCGGCACCGGACCGTGCCGCCCGCGGTGTCGCCGGCGGGCTGGCAGCCGTGGGAGAGCGGGGACGCGGGGGCCAGTGAGCGGGGCTGTCTGGTGGACGGTGCCGCGCTGTACTGCAGCGGGACCACGTACGACGCCGCGAAGATCGACGCCAACACCGGTGAGCGGCTGTGGACGGTCAAGGTCAATCGCGAGGGCGACGGGCTCGACCACCCGTTCGCCGTGCGCGACGGGGTCGTCTACACCTACCGCAATCACACCGCGCAGAAGCAGCCGAACGGCGACTACCGCGGCGGTACGGATCTGATGGCGGTGGACGCCGACAGCGGCGACGTGCTGTGGGCGGTCGAGATGCCGCAGGACGACCGCACCGACCAGGCCGCCATGCTCATCGACGGCGCGGTGCTGGCGAACACCCCGTCGGTGCGCACGATGTCGGCTCTCGACCCGCTGACCGGCAAGGAGAAGTGGCGCCACACCTGGAACAAGGGCACCGCCTGCCAACGGGCGGTGCTGAGCGGTGTGCCCTATCTCGTGTGCACCCGGGACACCGAGGAGGCGGGCGACACCGACGTCTTCCGGCTCGATCCCGCCACCGGATCCGCCAGGAAGGTCGTGACCGTCCCCGGCAAGCAGGGGCTGGTCGGGACCTCGGAGGGCCGGCTGGTCCTGATCGAGGCGAAGGATCTGGGCTCCGAGGACAAGCGGCTGATCACTGTGACCGCCTCCGGGCGGCAGACCTCGCACACCTATCGGGTCGAAGGGGGGATGCTGGCCGCGTCGGAGATCATCGGCGACCGGCTGATCTCCGTGACCGACGAGGGCAAGGCTTCGGCCTATTCGCTGACCAGCGGCAAGGTCCTGTGGACCCGCCCGTCGGGCGTCGAGCCGTCCGAGGAGAACCAGATGCAGTCCGTCGCGGCTCCCGTGGTGTCTCCGGGGCAGGGCGTCGTGTACTTCTTCAGCCCGACCGGAGACCTGTCCGGACTCGATCTGCGCACGGGCGACGAGGTGTGGAGCAGCCACATCGAGGTCGACGATCCGGGGCCCAGCTACGGCGACTCGGCCCAACTCCTGCTCTACGAGGACGTCCTGATCGTCCGGACGGGCGGGAGGATGGAGTCCTTGCTGCCACGGATCGCTGGCTGATTCGGCGGGCGTGGGGCCGGCCGGGGCGAGCGCCAGGACCGGCACGGTACAGCAGGGCAGGGCCTCGACTTCCTCGTGCCTCAACGCTTCAGGGCCCGGTACCGCTTGAGCAGGGCGGTGATCCGGTCCTGGTCGGCCGCTCCGTTCAGCTCGGTGAGCAGGTCGTCGGGGCACAGTTCGTACAGGTCGCCCCACCAGCGGCGCCCCCGGTTGTCCCAGACCCGGTAACCCCCGGGCACACCCCGGGCGACGTAACGCCTCCGGCTCACGGTCCTTCCTCCCTCCCCTCGCACTTCACAACTGCCCGCGCCACCAGGGCTCGTCGGGATGGTTCACCCGGAGGATCCTGGCCCGGTCCAGGATGATCCGGTCCAACTCCCTTACCAGTGCACGCAGTTCACGGGCGCTCTTCCTCGGCAGTGCGTGCAGTACCGCTTCGAGGTGGTCGCGGAAATAGCCCGGGCAGCAGCCGCATTCGGGGATGCCGCAGGAATCCGCCGGGAACGGCTCGGCGAAACGGCGTGCCGGGCCGTGGGCGAGGAGCCTCCACTGGGCGAAGGCTCCCGCTGTCGACTCGTACCAGTGGCGGGTCAGTTCGAGTCTGCGGATGTCGGCGGTGCAGGCGCCGGAGAGCCGGTCGATGGAGGTGCGCCGGTCGCGGTTTCGCCCCCTCGCGGATGCCTCGCCCCGCAGGGCGGACGGGCGCCTACGCGGCACTGGCCTTTCGGCTGTCGGTCATGGGAGGGAAGGTACCGGTCCGTGAAGGGGGTGCGCAGGGAATTACGTACACGTGAGCGGTTTAGACTCTCCCGGCAACGGCCTGAACCCGACCGTTCCACCGGTCGAGAGCGGGCGGAAAAGCCAGACCCGAAGGGTATTCGGCGTTTTGATACGGATAGATTCAGTCACCAAGCGATACCCGGACGGCACCGTGGCCGTCGACCGCCTCTCCCTCGACATCCCGGACGGTTCGATCACCGTCCTCGTCGGGCCCTCCGGCTGCGGCAAGACGACCACCCTGCGGATGATCAACAGGATGGTCGAGCCCAGCGAGGGCACGATCCTCATCGACGGTGTCGACAGCCGTCAGCAGCCCGTCAACACCCTGCGCCGGTCCATGGGTTACGTCATCCAGAACGCCGGACTCTTCCAGCACCGTACGGTCGTCGACAACATCGCGACCGTGCCCCGGATGCTCGGCTGGAGCAAGGACAAGTCCCGCGCCCGGGCCCGGGAGTTGATGGAACGGGTGGGGCTCGACGCCTCGTTCGCCAAGCGGTACCCCTACCAGCTCTCCGGCGGCCAGCAGCAGCGCGTCGGTGTCGCCCGCGCCCTCGCCGCCGATCCTCCGGTGCTGCTGATGGACGAGCCCTTCTCCGCCGTCGACCCTGTCGTGCGCAAGGGGCTGCAGGACGAACTCCTGCGCATCCAGGAGGAGTTGGGCAAGACCATCGTCTTCGTCACCCATGACATCGACGAGGCCGTCAAGCTCGGCACGATGGTCGCCGTACTGCGCACCGGCGGTCGGCTCGCCCAGTTCGCGCCGCCCGCCGAGCTGTTGTCCGACCCCGCCGACGAGTTCGTCGAGGACTTCCTCGGCGCCGACCGGGGCATCCGGCGGCTGTCGTTCTTCTCCTCGGCGGGACTTGAGCTGCTCACCGCCCCGATCGTCGCGATCGACGCCACCGCCGAGCAGCTCGCCGCCCGGGGCGCGACCGAGGCGCCCTACCTCCTCGTCACCGGTCTCGACGGGCGTCCGCTCGGCTGGAGCGAGCCCGGCGGGCTGACCGCCGGACAGATCGACGCCGGTCAACTGCTGCCGTACGGAAGGCCGTTCACCGCCGGGCAGGACTCGCTGCGCGCCGCCCTCGACTGTGCCGTCCTGTCGCCCACCGGCTGGGCGGTCGCCGTGGACGCGGAGGGCCGGGCCGCCGGGGTCGTCTCCCAGGCGGCCATCGGCGAGGCGATCAGGGGTGCACACGCGCATGCCCATGCGGCGGGCCCCGAGGCCGCCCAGAAGGCCACCACCCGGTGAACCGCTTCTTCGACATACCCAGCGACCTCCAGCACAGCTGGCTCGGTCTCATCGGGCTGCATCTGCGCGAGGCCCTGCTGCCGGTCCTCGGCGGGCTGCTGCTGGCGCTGCCGCTCGCCCAACTGTGCGTGCGGCTGCGCTGGTTGTACCCGCCCGTGCTGTGGGTGACGACCGTGCTCTACGCCATCCCCTCCCTCGCCTTCTTCGTCGTCCTCATCGACTACACGGGACAGACCGAACTGACGGTGATGATCCCGCTCACCGTCTACAGCCTGGTCGTGCTCGTCCCGGCGATCGTCGACGGCGTCCGCTCGGTGCCGCAGGAGACCCTCGCCGCCGCGACCGCCATGGGCTTCGGACCCGTACGCCGTTACGTCCAGGTCCAGTTGCCCATCGCGGTGCCCGCGATCATCGCGGGACTGCGGGTGGCCACCGTGTCCAGCATCAGCCTCGTCAGCGTCGGCATGCTCATCGGCAACCAGGGCGCGCTCGGCAACCTGCTGCACGACGCGCAGATCTACAACCGGCCCGAACTCGCCTGGAACTCCGTGCTCACCACGGCGGCGCTCGCCGTCCTGGTGGACGCCCTGCTGGTCGGCGTACGGGTCCTGCTCACCCCTTGGATGCCGAGCGGATCGGGCGCGACCCGCACCCGGAAGGAGGCCACGGCCCGGTGAACGTACTCCACTTCGTCACCTCCTTCTTCACCGACGGCGCCCACTGGTCGGGCTACGACGGCATCCCCACCCGGCTGTTGGAGCACCTCACGTACTCCCTGGAGGCGCTCGGCCTCGCCGCCCTGATCGGGCTGCCCGTCGGCCTGGTCACCGGGCACTACGGCAAGGGCGGCAACGCCCTCACCCTGCTCGCCACGGCCGCACGCGCGCTGCCCACCTTCGGCCTGCTGGTGCTCATCGTCATGGTGGCCGGCTTCGGCATGCTGCCCGTGATGATCCCGCTGGTCGTCCTCGCCGTACCGCCGATCCTCGTCACCACCTACGAGGCGATGCGCTCGGTGGAACCCTCCCCCGTGGACGCCGCCCGGGGCATGGGCATGCGCGAGTCCGACATCCTGCTCCGGGTCGAACTCCCCGTCGCGCTCCCGCTGATCCTCGGCGGGCTGCGCTCGGCGGCCATCCAGATCATCTCGACGGCCACCATCGCCGCGTACGTCAGCCTGGGCGGCCTGGGCCGCTACATCGTCGACGGCCTCTACCAGCACAACTACGAGAAGGTGGTCGGCGGCGCCACCCTGGTAGCGGCCCTGGCACTGGCGACCCTGGCGGTCTTCTGGGCAGCGGCCAGAGCAGCCGTATCACCGGGAGTACGGCAAACCTAAGGGGCGCGGGGAACTGCGCGACAAGCCACAAAGGACCCGCAGTTCCCCACCACCTCAAGTACCCCTACCCGTCCTGTACTTACCCACCACTCCGGGCCAGCGCCTGCTCAAGAACGACCAGAAGAGCATCCCGCACCGAGCCGCGCTCCCTCGCGTCGAACACCAGCAACGGCACCCCCTCCGACACGTCGAGCGCCCACCGCACCTCGTCCAGCGTGTGCGCGGTGCGCCCGTCGAACGCGTTCACGGCGACGGCGAACGGGATCTGCTTGTGCTCGAAGTAGTCGACGGCGGCGTAACAGTCGTCCAGCCGACGGGTGTCCACGATGACCAGTCCGCCGATCGCGCCCTCGACGATGTCGTCCCACATGAATCCGAACCGTTCCTGTCCGGGCGTACCGAACAGATACAGCTTCAGTGTCGGGTCGATGGTGATGCAGCCGAAGTCCATCGCGACCGTGGTGGTCGTCTTGGTCGGGGTGTGGCTGAGGTCGTCCACGCCCGCCGCGACCTCGGTGATGGCCGCCTCGGTGGTCAGCGGCTCGATCTCGGAGATCGAGCCGACCGCGGTGGTCTTGCCCACGCCGAAGCCACCCGCGATCACCAGTTTCACCGGCAACGGCGGCCGTACGGCGGCCTGTTGTGCTGCCGAGGCGCGGGCCAGCGGTTCAGTCGGTGTCACGGAGTACCCTCCGGGAGTCGGGGATGGCCCGGAGGCCGTCGATAACCCTGCGCAGAACGGACGCGTCGTGAGTGACGCCGGAGTCGGGCACGTGCACCGACAGCTGCCCAGCCGTCCGGAGGTCCTCGGCGAGGACCCGCACCACGTTCAGATGCAGCCGCAGCCTGGCCGCGATCTCCGCGATGGACTGCGGGATGCGGCAGGCGGCGACGATGTCGTGCTGTTCGAAGGAGAGCCGGTGGAGCGCGGCGAGCCCGCCGGTGGTGGCCACCAGCTGGGTCTCCACGGGCATCGTCCGGCCGGACGACGCCTCGCCCGCGCCGCCCGCGACCCGGCCGGCGGTGACCAGGAAGGGCCGGACGGCGGGCGCGGGACCGACGGGGCCGACGTCGTCCTCCCCGGCCCCGTGCGGTGTGCGGCCGTCCGCCATCGGTGTTCGCTCTCTCTACGGTCTCTCAACTGCTGCTCTACAGCTGGTTCTGCAACTGGCTCTACAGCTGTTTCTACGGTGGCGCGTGCTCAGCGGGTGTGCGCGGCGCCGACGCTGTTCTTCAGCTCCAGGACCAGCTGGGGGCTGAGGGCGGAGCCCGCGCGGTTGGCGAACACCGTCATCTCGTAGGCGATGTTGCCGAGCTTGGCCTCCTTGCCGGTGACGACGCCGAGCACGGCGCCGCTGCCGATCGCGGAGACCAGGACATGGCCGCCCTCCAGGTCGATGATGACCTTGTTGAGGCCGCCCAGACCGTAGTTGCCGGAGGCGCCCGCGGCGAGGCTGGTGATGCCCGAGACGATCGCGGCCAGACGTTCGGAGTCGGCGTGGTCGCGCAGCGCCGAGACGGCGATCAGCAGACCGTCGGAGGACACCGCGATGGCGTCCACGACTCCCGCCGTCTCGGTGGCGAATCGGTTCAGCAGCCAGGTGAAGTCGGCTGCGGCGGCCCGCAGATCGGTCGGCCTTGCGTCTCCGGCGGGAGTCTCACCTGTCGACGTGCTCACTGCTCGGCTCCTTCCGGAAGGTGCTTCTGGGGGTGCGGGGTGTCTCCGACGGTGATCGGGTCGGACGGCGCTGTCCGGTCGGGCGGAACGTCGGGACGGAGGTTGTCCGGGCGAGGGTACTGGCCGGTGTCGCGGTTCGCACGGGCGACCGCCGCCTCGAACTCCTCCAGGGAGTTCCGTACGGCGTCAGCGTCGGCGGGCGGTACGGCCGCCTGCCGCGCGGCCTGCTGTGCGGCGACCTCGGCGGTGCTCCGCAGGGTCGCCCCACGAACCCGCCGCCGCAGCGGCCGGGACCCGTCGGGCCCGACGGCGAACGGATCGGCTACGGGCCTGTCCTCCGCCCGGCTGCGAAGCGTCGGCCGGGCGGCGCGGGGGGCCGGAATACCGGCGCTGGACCCCGCCGGAGGACCGGAACCCGCCACGTCGGCCGGGTGCCCGAGGGCGTCGGCCGACGCCGGGTGCCCGAGGGGCACGGAGTCGGCCGTAGCGGCGAAGTGACCGTTGGAACCGGCGTCGGTGGAGTCGGCGAGGGGGCCGGTGCTGGCCGAGCGCCCCGCGCGGACCGCATGGCCGGGGGCAGCGGCGTCGGCCGGGTGGTTGAGGGGCGCGGAGTCGGCCGTACCGGCGAAGTGACCGTTGGAACCGGCGCCGGACGCATGGCCGTTGGCACCGGTGTCGGCGCTGTCGGAGGCGGAGGCCGTCGGTACCGGCGTAGTCGCGTCGTGGTCCGCAGCCGCAGCCGCAGCCGCAGCTGCAGCCGGAATCGGTGTCGGCGGCAACTGTGCTGCCCCCGGCTCCTGTTCGCCCTGTTCCAGTTCCGTCGGGTGGTCGTCGCGGCGGGGGACCCGGCGTGGGAGGGATGTCGTGTCGTCCTCCTTCGTCGCCCAGGACGGGACCGTGGACGACGGGGACGGGCCCACCGCGGGGGTCGACGGGGCGGCGAGGGTGGTGGCCCTGGCCGGTTCGGTCGTCGTCGGCAGGAGCAGGGTCGACGGGATCATGACCTCTGCGGTCACGCCGCCGCCCGGTGTGCGGGACAGGGTGACCTCGACGTCCCAGCGGCGGGCCAGCGCGCCGACCACGAACAGGCCGAGCACCTTCGTCGGGACGACGTCGAGGCGTTCGCGGCGCACCAGGCGGGAGTTCTCCTCGGCGAGGCGCTCCGCGCTCATGCCCAGGCCGTGGTCCGAGACGGTGATCGTCGCGTTGTCGTGGTCGGAGCCGACGACCACCTCGACGGGGCTGTCCTCGGGCGAGAACGACACCGCGTTCTCCAGGAGTTCGGCGATCATCAGCGTCAGGTCGCCGATGATGTCGGGCTCCACCATGGCCTCGGTCGCGGCCCGCAGCCGTACCCGCCTGAACCCCTCGATCTGGCCCAGCGCGGCACGTACGACGTTGGTGAGCGCGGTCGGCCCGGAGTCCAGCAGCGTCTCGCGGATGCCGGCCAGCAGCATCAGGCTGTCGGCGTTGCGGCGCAGCCGGACCGCGATGTGGTCGATGGAGTAGAGGCGTTCGAGGAGGGCCGGGTCGGTCTCGCCGCGCTCCACCGCGTCTATCAGGGCGAGTTGGCGGGTGGTGAGGTTGCTGACGCGGCGGCCCACGTTGCCGAACATCTCGGCGACGTTGCGGCGGCTGAGCACCTGGCGTTCCAGCAGGGCCGCCGCCGTGGTCTGAACGTCGTTGAAGGCCCCGGCCAGTTCACCGATCTCGTCGTCCGCGGTGACCGGCAGCTGCCGCAGTCGCGGGGAGCCGGACTCCTCGGCGTCGTCGTCGGCGACGCGGGCCAGTTCGCGGCCCGCCACGTCGGCGACCTCCCGCGCGGCTCCCGTCAGCGCCATCACCGGGCGGACCACGGAGCGGCGGATCAGGATGGAGAAGGCGATCCACAGGGCGAAGCCGAGCAGTGCCAGGCCCAGCAGCAGGGCCGCGCGCAGCTTCGCGCCGGTGGCGGCGTCGTGGGCCCGGTCGGCGATCTGGTCGATGAGCGAGACGGAGATCTGCAGCCGGGCCTCGGCCTGTGCGCGGTAGGTGGAGTAGGAGAGGATCGACGCCCGCAGCGCCACCTTGATCTCGTCCCTGGACTCGACCTGCAACGCGCTGGGGTCCACGGCCAGTTCGGCGTACTGCCGGCTGATCTCGGCCTGCCAGGAGTTGTGCTCGATGCCGCCGAACTCGTCGGTCTGCGCGTCGTCGGCGAACCGGGCGAACCGCTCGGCCTGGTAGGTGAACAGCTGGTAGGAGCCGACCGCTCCGGTGAACTCGATGAGCGCGTTGCTGTCGCGGGTGCCCGCCGAGAACACGCCGGTCTCGTAGGCGCCGTGGGCGGCGTCGGCGCGCAGCAGCGAGTCGAGGAGGTTGCCGGTGAAGGTGGTCGCGAGGTCGGTGTCCCGGTCCAGGTTCAGGCCGTCGATCAGCCCGTCGGCCGCGCCCGAGTAGGCGGGGTCGATGTTGCTGGCGGGCAGATAGCCCTGCTCGATGGTGGACCGCAGGCCCGCCAGGGCCTGGACGTCCTTGAGCGCCTGCGCCTCGGTGTCGGGCAGTCGGTCGCCGAAGGTGTCGACGACCTTGCGCACCTGGGCGTCCACGGTGGACTGCGCCTGCCGGTAGACCGCGGTGGAGGGGGTGCCGGCGTCGGACTCCGCTTCGTAGCGCACCGAGAGCAGCACCGCCTGCTGGTGTTCGGCCTGCAAGTAGGCGACCAGCTGGGCTACTTGGGCGCTGTCCCGCACCAACTGGGCGGAATCCTCGGCCCGGTTGGACTCCTGCACCAGGGCGACGATCAGATACGCGAGCAGCATCGCGATCACCGTCAGCGGGATACCGACCAGTACGTTCAGCTTCCGCCGGAAGGGCCATCGGTCGGCGAAACCACGCAGGCGCCGGCGCACCGGCGCCGAACGGGCTGACGCGTCCACTTCTTTCGTGGACACCCCGCCTCCTTCAAGAAGGTGCTGCACGCACGTGTCCGAATATGAACGTCAACTCGGGCGAGACTATCCCGTATTCGAACGCGCCCGCGCGTTGCCCTAAGTCAAGAATCCATTACGAAGCGGCATCCTGGCGCCCCGGGCAAGTGATCATCTATCGACGTCAATCGGTAACCCGGCTTCACTTGACTGATCGACAAGTGGCTGGATTGGATCGGGCTGTGACTAACAACGCCCATAGCGGCAGGCCCCTCAGGAACCACCCAGGTGCGGCGGCTGTCGCCCTCGCGGCGGCGACGGTCCTGCTGACGGGATGCTCCTCCTCGTCCGCCGACACCTCCGACCCGCTCGCAGACGGCAAGGCGGCCGGTGACACCGTCGTCGTCGGCTCCAACAACTTCGCCGAGAGCATCCTGCTCGCCGACATCTACGGCGAGGCCCTGAAGGCCAAGGGCATCAAGGTGTCCTACAAGCCCAACATAGGCAGCCGCGAGACCACTTACGGCCTGCTCAAGAACGGTTCCATCACCGTCCTGCCGGAGTACAACGGCTCGCTGCTCGCCTACCTGGACGCGAAGGCCGCGCAGACCTCCCTCGCGAACGTGAACGCGGCGGCGAAGGCCAAGCTCGACTCCAAGCTCACGCTCCTGGAGTCGTCGCCGGCCGAGGACAAGGACTCCGTCACGGTCAACGCGGCGACCGCGAAGAAGTACGGCCTCACCGCGGCCTCCACGCTCGCCGACCTCAAGGACATCGCGCCGGAGCTGGTGCTGGGCGGCTCGCCCGAGTTCCAGACCCGCCAGCAGGGCATGCCCGGTCTGGCGGCGGCGTACGGGCTGAAGTTCAAGTCCTTCAAGGCCCTCGACGCGGGCGGCCCGCTGACCCAGGCGGCGCTGAAGACGAACACCGTGCAGGCGGCGGACATCTTCACCACGGACCCGACCATCACCAAGGAGGGGTTCATCGTCCTCCAGGACCCGAAGAACCTCTTCGGGTTCGCGAACGTGACCCCGCTCGTCTACAAGAGCGGCCTCACACAGGAGGGCATCGACGCGCTCAACGCCGTCTCCGCCAAGCTCGACACGAAGGCCCTGCTCGACCTGGACTCCCAGGTCCAGCTGGACAGCAAGGACCCCCTCGACGTCGCCAAGGCCTGGCTCAAGTCGGCGGGCCTGGACTGACGTCGACGTTCCGCGCATCGGGTGTCGGCCCGGCGGGACACGGGGTTCAGGCCGCGCCGAGCAGTAGTGCGAGCCCACGCTCGACCTGCGGCCCCAGGTCCTCCATGCCGGGCGCGACGATCCCGTACGAGCGGTTCAGGAACCGCTGCAGCTGCGCGGTACGGAACCGGACCACCGCCAGCCCGTGCGGCGAGTGGAGTTCCACCACCGTGCGGGTCGGACCGCACGGCCAGAGGTGCACCTCGCCTATCCCGGCCGGGTGTTCGAGACCCTCGCCCAGGAGCGCCCGGGAGAAGGTCCACGTCACCGACTCCCCGTCGACCGAGACGTCCTCGGGGAAGTCGATGTGGACGGCGAGCGGGTCGGTGGACTCGTAGCGCAGGGTCACGACGAGCGGGAGCTCCTGGTAACCGGGGGTGATCAGGCGGGCGCGGGCGGAGTGTTCCAGGGTTCTGTTCATGCCCCCTCGACCCTGGGAAGGGCGCGGGCATTACGCCAATGCCGGAGTCACTGCATGTGACGTGTGTCACTTCCTGTAATTACTTGAGATTTTTGTCATCTAGCCTTACAAACTCATCCCCACTACCCCATCTGCAGGTAACTGGAGCGTTCCTGCCCATGATTGACGACACGGCCACGGCCGCCGCCACCGACACCGCCGCCTACGCCCGTATCTACGAGGAGCAGCAACCGCGTCTCGTCGCATACGCACGTTCGCTCACGAAGAGCAGCTGGGCCGCGGAGGACCTGGTCGCCGAGGCGCACTTCCGGGTGTGGCGACGCCTGTCGGCGGGGCACGAGATCGACAACGTGCCCGCGTACCTGATGACGACGGTCCGGCACCTGGCGGCCACCGCGGGCAGCAACTCCGCGCGCGAGACCCCGCAGGACCCGCAGGACGGTCCGGAGCGCCTCGAACGGTCCGAACGGGTCGTCTCGCAGGGCCGGCACGTGGACGACCCCGCCGAACAGGTCTCCTCCGTAGACCTGTTGGTACGGGTGCTGAGCCAACTCCCCGACCGCTGGGTCAAGGCGCTGTGGCTCGCGGAGGCGGAGGGCCAGCCGCTGGCCGCGATCGGTCCGCAGATCGGCACCGGCACCAAGGAGGGCGCCACCGCAGTCCTGCTGCACCGCGCCCGCGAGGGCATGCGCCAGGCGTTCCTGCGCGAGCAGCCCGGCGTCCCCAACAGCACGGCCTGCGAGCCGTACTGGGTCCGCATGCCCGCGTACGTCCGCGGCACCGCGACCCGCCGCCAGTCCGACCAGCTCCTCGCCCACGCGGACACCTGCGACGACTGCCGCCACCGGCTCGCTTTGCTGATGCGTACGAACGACCGGCTGCCCGCGCTCGTCGGTCCGGCCCTGCTGGTGCTGGTCGTTGGCGGTACGGGCAAGGCGCTCCTGGCGTTCGCGGCGGGCAGCGCGGGCGCGTCGACCGCCGTCGCCACCGTGGCCGGTCATGGCGGTGGGGTGCTGCACGCGGTACGTCATGTCGTGACCGGCGGGGCGAAGATGCCGAAGGCGCTCGCGGTGAGCGCGGGGGCGGCTGCGGCGGCCGTCGTCGTCACCCTCGCGCTGACCTCGCCCCAGGTCCGGTTCGAGGAACCGTCCCGGATCCCGCTGGCGGACAAGCCGCTGACACCGACACCGGTGGCGGAGCTGCCGGGGACGGTGCCCGTGCCGTTGAGGGCGACTCCGGCGGCGGGCCCGGTGCGCGTTCCGGTGACCGCTTCGGTGGCTGTGCCGGAGGGGGTGCGGGTTTCTGTGGGCGGGGGCGGGGATGGGGGTGAGGGGTCGGTGGTCGCGGTGAGCCGCGGGAGCGGTACCACCAGTCCGACCGAGCCCACCACGCCGACTGAGCCCACCGCGCCGACCGAGCCCAGTGCGCCGGTCGAGCCGGTGCCGGATCCGCCGGTCGAGGAACCTCCGGTTGTCGATCCCCCGGTTGTCGAACCTCCGGTTGTCGAACCTCCGGTGGAGCCGACCACTCCGGACGATCCGGCGTATGTGCCGCCGGTGGAGGAACCCCCGGTGGAGGAGACGCCGGTTGTCGAGCCTCCGGTGGTGGAGCCGCCGGTGGAGGAGCCCCCGGTGATCGCGACGCCCGAGCCGCCGGTGGTCGAGACTCCCGTGACTCCGACTCCCGTGGATCCCGAGCCCGTTCCTGACCCCGAGCCAGTTCCCGATCCTGTTCCCGACCCCGGGCCCGGACCCTGCTGACGGAGTGGTGGGGCGCCGCTTTCGGCTGAACTTTTCCTCGTCGAGCAACCTGGACTGCGCTTCCTCTGTCTCACAGGTTGCTCACAGACACGGCTTGGGCGCGTGGGGTGCGTCCGTATGTTCGTCGGCCGGTCGTGGGCTGTGTCCAGTCCGATGCCACTTGACCATGGCACTGGCCAGACAGACGAGGAACCGATGACCACTCAGCAGGACAGCAGTACGAGTACCAGTACCAGTACAAGTACAAGTAAGCGGCTGAAGCACTCGGCGCTCGCGGCGGGGGCCGCGCTGGCCGTCGTCGTGTCGGTGGCCGGTGCCGCACCCGGGGCCGGCGCGGCGGCGAGCGCCGCACCCACCAAGCCGAAGCTCAGACTCGTCGCCGCGACGGACTCCGTGACGGCCGAGCGCTGGGAGGGGGAGGAGGGCGTCTACCTCGACCTCGGCACGTACGTCACGGTGGACGACGTACCGCTGGAGTTCAAGGTGACCCGGAAGTCGTACAAGGACCCGGTGGTCGCCGAGCAGATCGTCCGCAAGGGCGGCAAGGTGCAGGCGAAGCGGCTGCCCCCGGGCATGGTGAAGGACTTCGAGGGCCTGCCGGGCTTCCTTGAGGTGTCGTTCACGAACGCGGCGGGGGAGGAGGTCGCCAAGAGCAAGGGCACGTTCTGCCCGAACAACGCCTCCGGCCGCCTCCGCCCGGACGCCCCGGCGACCTCGCACTTCCCGGAGAGCTGCTCAAGCAACCCGTTCACGCTGGGCTCGGTGTGGGGTGTCGAGAAGGGCTGGGCGGCCAATGCCGGTTCGGTCGACTACCGCAATCCGGTGGATCTCCCGGCGGGCGAGTACACGGCGAAGGTGTCGGTCGGGAAGGCGTACCGCGATCTGTTCGGCATCCCTGACGACCGGCCGAGCATCAAGGTGACGGTCGTGCAGCAGAGCGAGGGCGGGGGTGAGGGCGGTGGCGGCGGAGGTGGCGTGGGCCGGTCCGCGCACTCCTCCGCTCATCACGGGGGAGGCCACGGGGGAGGCCATGGCGGCCACCACTACGGCCCGCGCGGCGCGGACGCGCCCACGGTCCCGGCCTTCCCCAACGCCCTGGTCCACCGGGGTACGGCGCACCACCTCGGCGACGGTCCGGGCCACACCGACGGTTCGCGCGTCGCGCCCGCGCTGAAGGCCGCCGCCAAGCGGCCCACGGGCAGGGCGGGCGTACCGGCCAACGTGCCGAAGCCGGACCTGCGTTCACTGCCCGCGTGGGACATCGCGATCACGGACGGCGAGGACGGGGACGTAGCCGGGAAGGACTACCTGGCGTTCAGCGCGAACGTGTGGAACGCGGGGCCCGCGCCCCTGGTGGTCGACGGCTTCCGCCAGCAGGGCAAGGGCCTGATGGACGCCTACCAGTACTTCTACGACGCGAACGGCAAGCAGGTCGGCTACACCCCGACCGGCACCATGGAGTGGGACCCGCGGATCGGCCACGAGCACTGGCACTTCACGGACTTCGCGAGCTACCGCCTGCTGAGCGCCGACCAGACGAAGGAGGTGCGCAGCGGCAAGGAGGCGTTCTGCCTGGCCAACACCGACGCGATCGACTACACGGTGAAGAACGCCAACTGGCACCCGTACAACACCGATCTGTCGACGGCGTGCGGCGAGAAGAACTCCCTCTCGGTACGTGAGGTGCTGGACGTCGGCTCCGGCGACACGTACACGCAGTACCGTCCGGGCCAGTCCTTCGACATCACGGGTCTGCCGAACGGCACGTACTACATCCAGGTCATCGCCAACCCGGAGAAGCGCCTCCAGGAGACCGATCTGAACAACAACGTCGCCCTGCGCAAGGTGATCCTCGGCGGCACGGAGGGCGCGCGGACGGTGACGGTGCCGCCGCACGACCTGATCGACGTCAAGTAACCCGTCCTTGGCGTGTGTTGCACCTCCGAGGGGGAGAACAGGCCCTCGGGGGTGCAGCCAGCTACACCCCCGATCGGGTGGGTCGCTCCATGGTTCGGTCGCTCGGGCAACGGCATTGTTGACCTCAACGAACCGAAGCCCCGCGAAAGGAACCAGGGATGCCTACCGAGACCGACCTCACCCCGCTGCTCACGGCCTGGGACCAGGCACACCCGGCCCCGACCGCCGTCACCGTCGTGGACATGAACGTGAACGTGAACGTGGACATGAGCGTGAGCATGGACGCGGACTGGCGACACCTCCTCGACGAGATGGCCCACCCGGACACCACCCAGGCCTTCCACCGCCTGGCGGCAGCGGCTTGATCCCGCACAGTTCCGCAGTGCTGCGGTGAACACCAGAGAGGCCCCGGAGTCGGAACTCCGGGGCCTCCGGCGATTGCCGACGACTACCGTCGACCGTCAGTCCTGGCGTACGACGTTCGTGCCGGTGCCGCCCGAGAGGACGTCCTTGCCGGGGCCGCCGTACAGCTTGTCGTTGCCGTTGTTGCCGTACATGTAGTCGACCCCGCTGTTGCCCCACAGCACGTCGTGGCCCGCGCCGCCGTACAGGTTGTCGCCGCCGGTCCCGCCGTAGATCGTGTCGTTGCCGTTGTTGCCGTACAGGAGCTGGTCCCCGGCGCCGCCCCGGATCACGTCGTTGCCCGTGCCGCCCTCCGCGATGTCGCCGGTGGTGTTGATGGTGTCGTTGCCGGCACCACCGCGCACGAACGACGCCGGGCCCGCGGTGATGGTGTCGTCGCCCGCCCCGCCGTCGACGCCGTTGGCGTCGACGCTGCCCCGGTCGGTCAGCCTGTCCTTGCCGGCGCCCAGGTCGATCGCGTTGCCGTAGTAGGCCTCGCCGGTGCTGTTGGTGAAGTCGAGCACGTCGTCGCCGTTGCCGAGGTCCATCGTGAGGATGTTGTACGGGCTCTGGCTGTCCACGGTGACGACCGTGCACAGGACCTTCGTACGGTCGGCGGAGTCGGGGTAGGCGCATCCGCGCCCGACGCTGATCGGGACGACGTCGTCGATCGCGAAGGTGACGTCCGTGTGGTCCGTGGCGTCGGGGTAGGCCTCGACGACGGTCAGTCTGTTGGTCTGGCCTGCGGCGGCCGTGTAGCTCAACTCGCGGTCGTTGAAGCTGACTTCGGCCTTGGCGGTCGGCGTCGCGGCACCGGCCGTACCGGCGAGCGCGAGCGGGACGGCGGCCAGCCCGGCGCCGAGGGCCAGGGCCATCGCGACCCGGGTCGTGGTCCTAGTCGTGGTCGTGATCGCGGTCGTCCGACGGCCGGTGGGGGATGAGGACATGCGCGGAACCTCCAGGTTCGGTGACGCCATGTCAGACGGCCGGACCGGCCCCCGGGTTGTGGCGGGACGCCCAAGCGGACGGCCAAGCGTTCGGGCAGCGACAGCCCGCCACTGTCCACTCATATGAACAACGATCAAGTACGTGACTATTGACGTGTCCAGGACTATCCCTCTAGCTTCCGGGAGAAAGCGCTTTCCAGTCCCGGTCCGGAAGCTGATCCATTCGGTCCACCCGTCCTGGAGATGGAGAACCACGATGCAACTGAGACCCGTCATGGCGTGCTTCGGCCTGCTGGCAGGCACCGTCGTCGCACTCTCCGGCACCGTCACCACCGCACAGGCCGCGACCACGCGGTACGAGGCCGAGACCGCCCCGGCGGTCTGCACCGGCACCATCGACTCCGACTGGACCGGCTACTCCGGCAGCGGATTCTGCAACGGCACCAACGCGGCAGGCGCGTATGCCCAGTTCACCGTGTCCGCACCCGCATCGGGCACGGCGACACTGAGCGTCCGCTTCGCCAACGGCACCACGACCGCCCGCGCGGTGAGCGTCATCGTGAACGGCACGACGACCACGACGGCGACCTTCGAGAGCACCGGTACCTGGACCGGCTGGACGACGAAGACCCTGACGGTGCCGGTGGTGGCGGGCAGCAACACGATCCGCCTGAACCCGACGGCCGCGGCGGGCCTCCCGAACATCGACTACGTCGACGCGAACGTCCCCGACGGCGGTACGACACCACCGTCGGCGTCAGCCCTCTACGTCTCCCCGACGGGCACGGACGGCGCGGCGGGCACCTCGACGGCTCCGACGACGCTCACGTCGGCGATCGGCCGCATCACGCCGGGCGGCACGATCTACGTACGGGGAGGCACGTACAACTACGCCGCGACGATCACGATCCCGGTGGGCAACAACGGAACGTCGGCGACCCGCACGACGCTCTCCGCGTACCCGGGAGAGACCCCGGTCCTCAACTTCTCGGCGCAGACGGAGAGTTCGTCGAACCGGGGCCTGCAACTCAACGCCAACTACTGGCACATCAAGGGCCTGGTGGTCGAACGGGCGGGTGACAACGGCATTTACGTCGGCGGCAGCAACAACGTCGTCGAACGCACGGTGACCCGCTTCAACCGCGACACGGGCCTCCAGCTCGGCCGGATCGCCTCCAGCACCCCGGCCGCCGACTGGCCGGCCAACAACCTGATCGTCAGCGCCGAGTCGCACGACAACGCCGACTCGGACGGCGAGGACGCGGACGGTTTCGCGGCGAAGCTGACGACGGGCGCGGGCAACGTCTTCCGCTACGCGGTCTCCCACAACAACATCGACGACGGCTGGGACCTCTACACCAAGACGGACACGGGCCCCATCGGCCCGGTGACCATCGAGGACTCCCTCGCCTACGAGAACGGCACCCTCACCGACGGCTCCCAGGCGGGCAACGGCGACCGCAACGGCTACAAGCTCGGCGGCGACGACATAGCGGTGAACCACGTGGTCCGGCGGAGCATCGCGTACAACAACGGCAAGCACGGTTTCACGTGGAACAGCAACCCCGGCACGATGACGGTGTCGGACAACGTGAGCATCGACAACACGGAACGCAACTTCAACTTCGACGGCGGCACATCGGTCTTCCGCACGAACACGTCGTGCCGCAGCGGCAGCGGCACGAACGACCGGATCATCGGCAACTCGGACACGACGAACCAGTTCTGGTCGGGGAGCAACGGGGCGCGGTGCGCGTCGTACGGGGGCGGGCTGAACTGGTCGTTCGCCTCTGACGGGCGGCTGGTGGTGACGTTCGGGGGGTAGCCGGGACGCGCACGTGGGTCCCGGCGGTGCCGGGCGCCTTCGGGTCGGTGATCCGGGGGCGTCCGGCGGTCGCGGCGCCGGGCTCCTCTTTCGAGTGAACGCCGATGTTACTAACATCGATGTTTGTAACATTGATGTTAGTAAGTCTGTCCAGGGTGGTGGCAGACGTACGGAGGGCGATGACATGGGCGGTTTCGTCGGCAGGACGCGCGAGCTGGAGACGCTGAACCGGGAGTTCGCCAAGGTGTCCGCCGGGGTCGGCGGGGAGCGGCCCGGGCGGTGCCTGATGCTGCGGGGGCGCCGGCGAGTGGGGAAGTCGCGGCTGGTCGAGCGCTTCGCGGAGCGGTCCGGCGCCCCCTTTCTCTTCTACGCGGCCACGGGAGCGTCGCCACGGATCGATCTCCAGCGGCTCGGCCGGGATGCCCAGGCGTCGAACCTCCCGCTGGCCGGTCTGCTGGCCGCGGCCCGCCCGGAGAGCTGGGACGACGCCTTCGACGTACTCGCGGCGGCCCTGCCCACGGACCGGGCGAGCGTGCTGGTCATGGACGAGGTGCCGTATCTGATGGACGCGGAGGGGGCGTTCGAGGGCACGTTGCAGCGGGCGTGGGACAGGGTGCTGGAGGCCAGGCCGGTGCTGCTCGTCCTGATCGGCTCCGACCTCTCCATGATGGAGGCACTGAACAGCTACGGCCGCCCCTTCCACCAGCGCGGACGCGAGATGGTCCTCGGTCCCCTCGACCCGGCCGAGGTGGGCGGGATGCTGGGCCTGGCCCCGGCCGAGGCGTTCGACGCGGCGCTGATCACCGGTGGACTGCCGCTGATCTGCGCGGAGTGGCCGCACGGCGCGGGGGTCTGGGACTTCCTGTCGTCGGCCCTGGCCGATCCGGTGTCGGCTCTGCTGGTCTCGGCGGAGAGGTCGCTCGCCGCCGAGTTCCCGCAGCAGGCACAGGCCCGTACGGTGCTGGCGGCGATCGGAAGCGGCGAACGGACCTTCAGCAACATCGCCCGCGCCGCCGGCGGCATCGGGTCGACGCCGCTCCAGCGCTCGCTGGCGATCCTCGCGGACAAGAGAGCGATCGCGGCCGAACTCCCCGTGTCCACGAGTCCTTCGAAGGACCGGCGCTACCGGGTGGCAGACCCGTATCTCCGCTTCTGGCTGCGCTTCCTCGGACCGGCGATGGAGGAGATCGAGCGGGGCCGGGGCGATCTGACGCTGGGCCGCGTCCGCGAGAACTGGACCAGCTGGCGGGGCCGCGCGGTGGAGCCCCTCGTACGCGAGGCACTGGCCCGCCTGCTGCCGGACGCACACCTGCCCGCCGCCTCCGCGATCGGCGCCTACTGGACACGTACCAACGACGTGGAGATCGACATCGTAGGAGCCGACCGGGCGCCCATCGCCAAGGAGTTGCTGTTCGTCGGTTCGGTGAAGTGGCTGGAGAACGCGCCTTTCGACCGCCACGACCTGGCGGCGCTCCTGCGCCATCGCGCACTGCTCACACCCGACCCGATCCCCCTGGTCGCGGTCTCGCGCAGCGGAACCGACTGCACGGGACTCGACGCCGAGTACGGCCCGGCGGAACTGCTGGAGGCATGGTCCGCCTGACGCACTTCCGCCCCGAGCGGGCGATTCGGCACCGGCATCCGGCCCGGCATCCGGCCCGGCCGCCGTCAGTCGCCGGAGTGTCCCCAGAAGCGGATCTCCTGCGGCTTGCCCTCGTCGTCGTGCAGTACGGCGCACCGTCCGACCCAGCGGGACCGAGGGAAGACGTCGAACTCCGGTATGTGCGCTCGGGTCAGCTTCTCCGTGCCGAGCAACTCGCGTGCCTCCTCGGCCGTCACGGGCTCCACGGTGTTGTAGTCGGGGGTGTCGTCCGGTCCCAGCACGACGAAGACGTCGAGGATCGAGTGGGTACCGGCTTCATGGACCAACTCGACCTCCCACAGCTCCTCCAGAGTCCGCGGCCGGGGCTCCCGCTCCGCCTCCGGCCGCCAGTCGTCACCGTTGACCCAGTAGTAGTCCCCAGCCTCGAACACCGCTCGCCGCAGCTGCTGCAGCGCGGAGTTCAGATCCTCCTGGTACGGCACGCAGTAGTCCCACCCGGAAGCTCCCACCGGCTTTCATCCCCTCCCAGCCATCCATGTCTGCCTACGACGGCGGAAGTTAGCAGCAGGCTCTGACAATCCGGGCTCGCGGCTGGGGGAAACCGCTTCTGTCGCAGGCCGGTTGTTCTCGCCACGCTCCACCCACTGTCACGGCCGATCGCTGACGCGGAACTCCATCCATTCGATGCCCGGAATGCTGAAGTGCGCGCCGACGTTGGCGGCGGCGACGCCCTCGAACTCCCGCTGCCCGCCAGCCCCTTGACTGCCGAGGCTCCAGGGCGTCGCGATCTTCCAGGCACAGTCGAGGACGGTCATGAGGGCGTGCTCGGGGGCGGCGCACCGGAGCGGGGAGACCAGCCGCAGCACGGCCAGTTCGGGAAACCTGCAGTACCGCTCGTAGTTCTCGATCTCGACAGGCCGATCCAGCCGGTCCGCCATCCGTCCGACCACCCGCTCGGCGGCACGGCGATCGTTCGCGTGTACGTGACACCGCCATTGGATCGTCTCGAACATGGCGGAAACCATACGGCCCGGCGGGGGCATTGGTGGTCCGAACCGGCGGCCTGGTGCGGCCCGGGGCCACGCCGCACGGTCAACCGCCGCCAGCGCCAGGACGCTTGTGGGAAAGGCCTTCCGTACGGGATCTCGTGTGACAAGGTGACACGAAGGTGACGTACGGATTCGGTGGGGGTGGGCGGGATGCCGGAACTCCGCAAGGGCGAGAACACGGCGGTCGGTTCGGGGCGTGTCACCGCCGAGCTGCACACGGTGGGCGATCCGATCGACCTCAGCGCCCTCCTGGTCGCGGCGGACGGCAGGGTCAGGTCCGACGACGACCTCGTCTTCTACAACCAGCCGTCCGCGGAGTCCGGTTCGGTCCGCCACCTCGCCGCGGACACCGACGGCCCCGAGCGCGTCGAGATGGACCCGGCCGCCCTCCCCGCGGACGTGGACCGAGTCGTCCTGGTCGCCAGCTGCGACCCCGACGACGCGACGCGCACCTTCCGTGACGTGAAGGAGGTGCTGATCCGCGCGGTTCAGCAGGACGCGGATCCGGTTCGCTTCTGCCCGCCAGCGCTGGTCGACGGGGAACGCGCCGTACTCCTGATGGAGCTCTACCGCCGGGGCGAGACGTGGAAGCTCCGCGCGATCGGCCAGGGTTACGCCAACGGCCTGGCGGGCCTCGCGACGGACTTCGGGATCGAGGTGGAGGAGGAGCGGGAGGAGCAGGCGGCGCAGGAACAACAGGAACTGCCGGAGTCGCGGGAGCAGTCCGTGGGAGAGCCGTCCGTGGGGGAGCGGACCGACGCGGGAGGAGGCAACTCCACGCCGCCGGCCCCTCCCGAGCCCGTCACCGCACCCGCCGTCCCGACGAACCTGCGCAAGCCCCCGCTCGGCGCGATCAGCCTCGACAAGGGCGGTCAGGTCGCGATGAGCCTGGACAAGAACGACCGCGAGCTGGTGGTCACCGCCTCACTGGAGTGGGACGGCGGCAGCGAACAGCGCCGCAGACAGGGCGCGGACCTCGACCTGTACGCCTTGTTCGTCCCCGCCACGAAGGCCCTCCAGGGAGGCAAGACACCGGGCACGTTGGTCAAATCACGCCACAAGCCACAGGGAGTACCCCTGCGCCCAGGCACGCCGACACCGGCAACGGGGAAAAGCGCAGCTACAGGAACAGGAACAGGCACAGAGACGGCGAAGAAGGGCAAGGGCGCGGACGTCGTCTACTACAAGCGCCTGGGCTCGGTGAAGGGCCGGCCCTACATCCGCCTCGACGGCGATTCACGCGTACCCGGCCGTGAGTCACTTCGCATCGTCCGCCCCGCCGAGCAGGGCTACGTACTCCTCTGCGCCTATTCCGCGGTCAGCAACGGCGTCGGTTCCTTCCGCAGCTTCGGCGCGAAGATCGTCATCACGGACGGCCTCGGCTCCACGGTCACCGTCCCGCTCTTCGAGAACACGAGAACCCGCTACTGGGTGGCCATCGCCCTGGTCGACTTCACCTCACCCGACGGTGCGGCGATCCACCACATCGAGGCATACAGCGCCCGCATGACCGAACGCCGGCCGGTCCTCCATCCGGACGGGACCATTGAGATGAACGCGGGGCCGGTCGAGTTCAAGAGACGCTGACGGACGGGACAACTCCCGTCCGGGTGACGGGCGGACGATTCCGGTGCCGATGTTGGTCATCACCTGCCACCGCTTTAGGAGTTCGATCCACGCCCGCTTTGAACGCTGTCGGCGACTGATGGGACGGCCGGACAGGGTTGCTGGTCTGCGGCCCTGTCCGGCGTCGTTGATGTCAGCCGTCCATCAGGTCCGGGTAGGGGCAGACTTCCAACTCGGCGGTCGGACGGTCGGCCCACTTCCACCAGACGTGTTGGTTGGAGCATCCCCAGACCATACGGCAGGTGCGGCGGTCGTCCTCCTCGCGATGGCACAGCGCCATCGCGCCAGCCTTCAGCGGGCCACCGCACTGAGGGCAGGTCGGTACGGACTCGGTCGGCATCCCTGCAACGTACCCCTTGGCTCCGGCGGTCAGAGCTCTCAGCTTGGGAAGCTCAGGTGTTCTGCAAGCCGTGACTGCCCTGACCTGCGACGGAACTTGAACCGAGTCCGAGCGGATGCAGACTTGTTCCCCGCTGTTCCCCGTGGTTCTCCGCGAGACCTGGCACGCATCTGACACGTCAGGCCGGTGCCTCGCCAACATCTGGCCTACTGCACGATTCTCACTCGTACGCCCTTACGATGCGGGTCATGGGGACGTCTGATTCCACACCACTCATACGCGCTTGCTGGCTCTCATGGCTCGCGGTCGAGACCGTCGATCAAGCGGAGTTGGTGAAGGCCCTTGGCTTGATGGATGCACGGGAGACCACCTGGGCCGATGGCGTGGAACTCATCGACGAGGTGGCGCATGACGAGGAGGAGCCGTTCTCCACAGTCGTCGTTACCCCGACCATGCAGGGGTGGACCCTGGTCGTCGGACCGTACTTCGGCCTGTCCTATCCGCAGCAGACAGTGCACGTCACTGACCTGTGCCGAAAGTTGAGCGCGCACTTCGGCAAAGCCCAACTCTTCTTCCACAGCGAGCAGAACGACGGGGAGGCGTGGCTGATCGCCGAACGCGGACGGATCCTCAGACGTTGGATCAGTGAGAACCCGGAGCTCGCCCTGGGCGAGCCGTTCGGAGTCGAGCGACGGCTCCTTGACGCCTATGGCATCACGGGGAAGCCCGAAGATCTCGCCCCTGACAGCGACCTGGCCGGCGACTGGGCGGCGACGTGGGGGGATTGCTGGGCGACGACGGTCGCAGAGGAAAACAGTGTCGACCCCACGAAAGCCGCCGCCGATACGGGCTCAATCAGCGGCATGCTGGTGGCAGTTGCTCCACCCTTCGAGTAAGCGCACCGCTTGCCCGCGGAACGTCCAGCGTCTCGCACACGGCTCCGGAGGCCCCTCACCCTCCATGCGAACTACGGGCACGGTGGTCACTGAGGTCCGCCAGGCACGTCAGGTGGTTGCTCAGGGCCGGTGGTGTGGTCAGGGCTGGTCCGATGGTTGCTGTACTTCGCTGCTGTACGGCAGGAGGCTGATGACAGACTGAGCGGTATGACCACACGGCCACGGATCGGCTCTGTCTGGGCTCGGCGCTACCCCGGCTACCCACAGCACGACTTCGACTTCCGGGTAACGGGAGTGTTCACCAGAGACGATGTCACCTACGTCGAGGTTGAAGAACTCGAAAGTGGCTCACCTCGCAGGGGACTTCTTGAGTACATGCTCGATTACGCCGAGCCCCTTAGTACCGAAGACCTCCACGACGTGGCAAAGGATGAGCAAACGCCCTGATCGGTCTTGAAAACCGTCGTGGCAGCGATGTCACCGTGAGTTCGAATCTCACCGCTTCCGCAGGCGAACGGCCCCTGACCAGGTGAATCGGTCAGGGGCCGTTCTCATGTCCGCTGTCCTTCAACCACCGTGGTTCCCCGTCAGTTCCCGGGTGATCGGGCACGCAAGGGGCACGGCGTCACTCGTAGAACCGTGCTGCGCTGAGGGCCCGTGCCATGAACGCCCAGTCGCCCTCAGGCGGGAGCTCCTGGGCGCTCGTTGGGCTCCAGTGGGAGGGGCTCGCGTTCGTCTCCCCAGTCATCGAGTCTGAGCCTGACTTGGAAGTTGCGCTCCGCGTGATCGACCACGCTCCCACTGATAGCGAACCCCAGTGGGGGAGGGACGGTTCCGGGCGGTGAACCGAAGATCTCCGCCAGACCGACCGCGTCTGGCACCCCGTCGATCTCTACGAACACGCCGAATCGCTGTCGGCCGATGACCTTGCCGGTCACGGCGGCACCCACTGGCAGCGCGGTCACGGTTGCCGGCCAGGCCCGTCGTATGTCCTCGGGCGTCGGATCCCCCGCACCGTTCGGCCACGTGTACTCCGTCATGCGCCGCATCCCCCGGTGACCGTGTACTTGAACCTCTGACCCCATCCTTATCAGGTCGATCGAGGCACCCTCTCGACCACGATGAGCGTCCACTGGACCCTGGTCCTACCTGCCGCTGAGGTTCGGCGCTGATCGGCAACGTACGCCCGTGTTGGTGTCAACTGCTGGTGTCAGACGACCTAAGCGCACTTGACAGTTCGGTCCGCTCGGCTGTCACAAGGTAGCCGGTGAAGTCGACGTGTGGGCGAGTCGCTGCCCGTCCGTCCGCTTGTCGGACCGGTACCAATTCGGTTGTGCCTGGTACCGGATGTCGCACGTTCGACGTGCTGTCTGAGGGCACTTCGTACCGGCAGTGCACTTCTGTGATGGTCAGCACCTGCAACCGGGTTGGCGCGTGCTCGCCTTCCCCGCCGTGATGCTCCTCGCAAAAGTCGATCTCCGCAGCACGTTCGCTTCCAACGAGGTCGGCGTAATCCTCGGGATCGACCTCCAGCAGGTGCCACGAGACGACATCCCCCGGCGTGAAGTTCTCCCCGCAGCACTGGATCTGCCAGTCATCGACCCAAATCGTCAACGTCATGTCGTCATTGTCCGCAGAGTGTCCCGCGCTCACCAGGGGTTTTGCTCGCATCCTCCGCACAGACCTCAACCCACCACTACGGGCCCGGCGGCATCTACGCCCGGCTTGAGGAACTCGGCCACCGGCTCGATCACTTCGAGGAGGAGATCCGCGCCCGGATGCCCGCGCCCGCCGAGGTCAAGACGCTGCGGCTGGCCTCCGGAGTGCCCGTGATCCACCTCATCCGCACCGCGTACGACACCGAGGGGCGGGCCGTCGAAGTCTGCGACACCCTGATGGCGGCCGACGCGTACGTACTCGCGTACCAACTGCCCGCAACGTGATGTGTGGCCGTGGCGAAGTACGGATCGCTGTGCCCTGGGCGGAGCGTCCGCTGCTGGTCTGCGGGCTTTCTCCGTACCAGGATGCTGCCTATGCGCCTCACCGGTGAAGAGTTCGAACTGCTCAAGTTGACCCGCCGCTATGTCGCGCGCGACCTTCGGTATTTCAAGCTCGGCGGCGCACTTCTCGGTATGAGTGGACGCGACCGGGCCAAGTTCCTGCGGAAGTTGGGCAAGGCTGCGGGTGAGATCAGTCCTCGTGAGCTGGGCATGTTGCTTGACCGGGGATGGCGTGAGAGGGGAACGGCCGCCTGGCTCATCGCCGTTGCCGGCCGGACCGAGTTCCGGGAACGTCTCGGTGAACTCCTGCTCGCCAGCGCGGGGCCCTTCGCGGGGCAGGATTACTGCGTTGCCTTGGCTTCCTTCGGCACCTCCGCCGACGCTGACCTCCTGGTTGCTTACCTTGACCGCTACCTGCCTCGCCTTGACCTCTACTACGACCAGACGGCCGCCCTCGGCGCGCTCCTGTTGCTCGACGCCAGGCTCCGTACCGACCATGCTGCCCGGTTCCTCGTCCCGGGCGGACTCTGGCAGCAGTGGATCGATGGGCCGTCCAGCAAGGAACGGGGAGACCCCGAAGACCCCGACGACTACCGGGAGTTCATCGGGATGCTCTGCGCTTTCGTTGATGAGAGTGCCCAGAACTGCCGGACACGGTGAGACCGCCGACCTCTGTTCCGAGCGTTGGCCCGTGTGCGGCGAGCATGTTGGAGAGGCATGGCCGCGAGGCTCTCGGTCAGCCGAGATAGGGCTGGTCGCGATGGTCCAGGAAGTGCTGGATGCGCAGCCGTTGGGTGTGGTGCATGGGCAGTGTGTCCAGCTCTTCCTGCGGAACGAACCGGAGTTCTGTGGACTCGTCGGAGATGGTGAGTGTGCCGCCGATGATGCGGGCGGTGAAGCAGACGTTGAACTGCCGGCGGATCTCACCGTCGGTGTAGGCGATGACATGCTTCGGGTCGGTGTAAGTGCCGACAATGCCTGTGATCTCGACGTCCAGGCCGGTTTCTTCCCTGACTTCGCGGACTGCCGTTCCGGGTAGTGAGTCGGTGAGGTCCATGCCGCCACCGGGGAGTGCCCACAGGCTGTTGTCCCGTCGGCGCTGGAGCAGGATGCGTCCCTGTTCGTCGGTGACGACGGCCGAGGCCGCGACGACCATGCTGTTCGGCTTGGGTGCCTTCGGATCGTCGTAGTACTCGGTTCGTGCCATGGTCAGCCTTCCCGCTGCTCTACTCGTGCGGCTGTCGCCCACACCGCGTTGAAGCTGTCGACGTAGGTGTCGAACATGCCGCCCTCCCCGCTGCGGCGAAGATGCCACACAGGTGCGCCGTACGCGTTCGTCCCCCAGACGTGGGCGTTCACCAACTGCTGGTCGTCCGCCCGGTAGAGGGAGTTGTAGAGGGTGGTCCCATGTGTCCGGATCTCGATGTTCGGTGTCCCGATCAGAGGGCGGTAGTGCATCAGGGCCAGTCTGCAGCGCGACTCGATCCCGTGACCGAACTTCTCTTCCTGACCACGTGCGTGGACGTTTTCGCTCCCCGCGTCACCGATTGCGATGCGGACTGCGCAGCCGTCAGCCGCTCGTTCCCGCAGTAGGTCGTTCAGTCGCGGGTACGCCTCGTGCAGGAAGACGGCCGCGTACACGAGCACGTCGATGTGCTCGCGGGCTTGGGTCAGTATGTCCACGAACGTAGAGACGGGGATGTCCGCCCGCTGCTCGTAGAGCGCGACCAGTTCCGGGCTTATCGCGCGGGCGGAACGAGCCTGCCGAAGTGCCGGCCACAGTGCGTGCACGTCTTCTCCCAGGGCGTCTGCTGCCCGGGCAGCCGTGGCACGACGCGGTGTACGCCCGAGATTCACCCAGCGCTCGACTGACTTGGGGTCGACCTCGACGGCCTTCGCAAGAGCGGCATGCGTCCAGCCTCCGGCCGCCATGGCGGCACGAAGTCTCTCGTTCGGCACGAGTCTCCCCCTGTTCCTCGGGACGGCACCAGGGACGTTCTACCCGATGCGGGACGTCCCCAAGTGGGCTTTGTGGGAGGTTCCTTCGTCCTGCTGATCGGTGTGAGGATCACAGATGACCCTGCGGCACCTGAACGCCGGGGGTACGGTCCACTCCGCTGAGGAGCGCCAACGTGCCGAAGAAGAGCGACTGTCCTGCCGCACCGCCGCCGCGGCTTCGATGACGTCCCACGGTTCCGATGCGGATCGGTACCAGACTGAGCCGCCGGTACAGAACCTGATGGTGGACCAGCCAAGGTCGCTGCGGCCAACGGGCGTTGGGGGACTGTTGGCCCGCGTGCTGTTCTTCGGTACGAGACGTGGACGCTCGAACCCGACCGTGAACCCGACGCCGAGCCGACGACGTACGCCATGCAGTGCGCCGTGGACGGCGAGGCGTCACCTCCCGGTGAGGACTTGGTCGCATCGCAGGACTGGGTGTTGCGGCACTGCGGTCAGCATCCGTCGCATCACACCTACCGGGAGATCATCACCCGACCGTGGCGTTCCTGGCGGCGGACCTGAGCCGCCGCGTGGGGAGCCCATCAGCAAGCTCTCCAAAGCGCTCGAATCAACAACGTCAGTGTCCGCCCTCTAACAAGGAGGCACCTTGTTGCAAGCCACGACCACTCCGCCGACCTCGCCCCCTTGGGGCATGCGCCGCATGGCACCCCTCCGCAACGGTGAGCTATCTCCCTGGCGGTACGCGGGACTTGACCCGCACACCCAGACCGGTCGCTGGGTCGGTGGCGACGGTCGCATGAGCCCCGTCGAACTCGGCAAGCACGGTACGTCCGTCAACACCTATCCGCCCACCCAGGTCGGCAAGGACGGAAAGGTGGACGGCGACTCCGGCCACGACGCGACTCAGGACTAGGGAGGACTGGAGAGGAGGTGTGCCCGTGGATGGACGTCCGGTGCTGGTCTCGACCCAGTACGAAGACGCGACCGCCGATCTGGTCATCGCGGAACTGAACCGGCGGCGGGTTCCCGTCCTGCGCTTCGACCCCGGGCGGGACTTCCCCGGGCCGGCGGTCCTGGCGGCCCGCGTCGGTCCGGGCGGGTGGAGCGGCACACTCGCGGTCGGGGAACGCTCCGTTCCCCTCGATTCCGTACGTGCTCTCTACCATCGGCGACCCAATGCCTACAGCCCGTACGACGGCAGCCAGGCGGCGGGTTACGCCGCGCAGGAGAATCGGCGTGGCCTGGGCGGTGTCCTCGGCGCTCTTTCTGGCTGTCTGTACCTGAGTCACCCGCAGGCCATCGCGCGCGCCGAATACAAGCCCGCCCAACTGGCCGCCGCCCACCGCGTCGGCTTCGTGGTACCGGCGACCCTCATTACCAACGACCCGTACGAGGCGAAGGTATTCGCGGCGCAACAACCCACGCTCTACAAGCCGTTGCACGCCGCCGCGTACGACGTCGACGGTGAACCCGCCGGAATCTGGGCCTCCTCGGTGGGGCCGGGTGAACTCGACGAAACCGTGAACCGCTGTGCCCACCTCTTCCAGGCGCTCGTACCCAAGACGTGTGACGTGCGCGCGGTGGTCGTCGGCGGCCGGGTGTTCTGCGCCCGCATTTCGGCGCCGCCCGGTGTGGTGGACTGGCGCGCGGAGTACCGGAAGCTTCGCTACGAGGCGGTTGAGTGTCCGGACGAGGTCCGTGACGGTCTTCTTGCGTTCCTCGCGAGCTTCGGGCTCGGTTTCGGGGCGTTCGACTTCGCCGTCACCGCCGACGGAACCTGGTGGTTCCTGGAGTGCAATCCCAACGGCCAATGGGCCTGGCTGGAAGCGGCGGTAGGCCTGCCCGTTACGAAGGCTGTCGCCGACCTCCTGCAGAACGGAGAACTCGCACGTGACTGACCCCGCATCCGCCGAGCGACTGCGTGCCGACCTTGCCCGGGCCCTCGTCAAGGCCGGTGTCCTGCGTACACCCGGCTGGGAGGAGGCCGTGGTCGCCGTGCCTCGAGAGGCGTTTCTGGCGCGTGGCTGGTTCGAGCATGACGACCGCTGGTACCGGCCCGCGTTCCCCGCCGACTCCGTCGGCAGCCTGGCGCGTGTCTACGAGGACGACAGTCTCGTGACCCAGGTCGGCGGAGCCGTTTTCCCGGACCAGGTGGAGGGACGTATCTCCGCGGCGCCGTCCTCCTCCTCGACGATGCCGAGTCTCGTCGTACGCATGCTGGAGGAACTGGACGTCACGCACGGCACGCGCGTCCTGGAAATCGGTACGGGTACCGGCTACTCGACGGCTCTCCTCGCCCATGCCGTCGGCGCGGACAACGTGACCACGATGGAAGTGGACCCCGAGGTCTCCGCCCGCGCCGGCATCGCGCTCGCGGGCGTGGGCTGCCATCCCTCGCGTGTGGTCGGGGACGGTCTGGCCGGGCATCCCGGTGGGGCTCCGTACGACCGGGTGATCGCCACCTGCGGAGTCCGTACCGTTCCGGCGGCGTGGATCGAGCAGACCCGTCCCGGCGGACGGGTCCTGGTCACTGTCGGCGGGTGGATGCACGCGTCCGAGCTCGTCAGTCTCACCGTCCATGGCGATGGCACGGCCAGTGGTCCCGTCCTCGACGGGCACGTCTCCTTCATGCTCGCCCGCCCTCATATCCCGCCCCCGTTCGGCCTCCTGCCCGACTTCGGTGAGGCGGAGGTGGAGCCCGCCGTCCTGGGCGCCGACGTACTGGACGATTGGGCACCTCGGTTCGTCGCGCAGTTCGCCGCCCCCGGGGCCCAACACCTGACTCTGTCCCGGGGCGATGGCATCGATCAGGTCGATCACGTCGTGATCGACGTGGAGGCCCGGACATGGGCCTGCCTCACCCAGGACGCGGACGGACAGTGGACGGTTCGGCAGGGAGGGCGGGAACGGCTCTGGGACGACATCACCGAGCGGCTCAAGGCGTGGCGCGCGGCGGGCGAACCGGCTGCCGGACGGCTCCGGCTGCACGTGGGTCCCGAAGGTCAGGCCCTCTCCTGGGACTGAAGTTCGCACATCCGGGTCCTCGCCGTCGGCAACCGTCCCGAAATCTACCGGCAGGCTCCACGGGCTCCGGCGGCAGGCGCACCTCGTCCCGCTCTTTCGCTGCCCAGAGCGGCCCCTTGAAGCAGGCCACCTCGCGTGATGTCCCTGGTAACGTGCATCACTTGACGAGTCGTCGGCTCTGGGGGGCAAGTGAAGATCGCGCTTCGTCTGGTGGACGCCGGTGCCGGTGAGTTGGAGGCGCTTGAGGACTGGCTCAAGGCCGAGCGTGGGCTGCGGCGGGTGGTGATCGAGCGGGAGCACGCGCCCACCAAGCCCGGCGACATGGGGCTGTTGACGGACTGTCTGCAGTTCAGCGTCGATGCCGGACTCTTCGGGGTGCTGGCCCAGTCGCTCATCGACTACTGGCGGTCCAGGGGCGACTCCGGTCCGGCGGAGGAGCGGCCCGCGCTCCGGATCGAGCGGGTCGACGCTCCCGACGGGACCAAGACGCTCACCGTCGAGGTGCGTGATCCCGAGAGCGTGGAGGCCGCGCTTCGCGAACTGCGCGGCTCCCTCGAGTAGTTCATGGACCTCAAGCCGCCGAGTGCGAAGAAGTCACGGGCCGTTCTCATCGCGTCGGGCAAGTTCACCGACGCCACGTTCACCGAACTCGACGCGGTGGAGCGCACGGTCAAGGCGCTCAAGAGCCAGCTGGGCGATCACAAGGTCTGGGGGCTCAGCTACGGCCACTGCCAGGTGGTCGAGGCCGACGAGTGCACCCGTGAGGAACTCCTCGAAATCGTGCGGGAGGCTTCCCAGGCCGCCGAGGACTCCTTCGTTCTCTACTTCGCGGGGCACGGCGTGAACGTGAAGGGGCGGCTGCTGCTGCCGCTTCCGTACTCCGGAGCCGGTGAGTCCGGCACCATGCTCGACTTCGCCGATCTGATGAAGGCGGCCGACGCGGGTGGCGCGCGGACCAAGCTCGCGCTGATCGACTGCTGCCATGCCGGACTCGCCATGGACGCCCTGCCCTTCGAGCAGCACGTGCACGGCGAAGTGCCCGAGGGCTGCTACGTCATCGCCGCCTGCGAGGCCAACCGGACCGCCAAGTCGCCGCAGGACCACCAGTTCACCGCCTTCGGGCGGGCCCTCATACGTGTGCTCGCGAACGACGGTCCGCCCGATCAGGAGTTCTGGACTCCGGCCCAACTCTTCGCGCGAGTCAGTGAGTTGCTCACCGGCGGGGAGTATCCCCAGCCGGTCACCAATGGGGCGCCCGTGGGTCAGCTGCCCTGGGTGAAGAATCGTGGGTACGACAGGTTCTATGTGCCGGCCGATCTCTCCGGGCCTTCGGCGGGTGACGGTTCGCGCCGCGCGTCGGAAGCCGTCGAGCGGGTCCGGTATCTGGGGCCCGATCCGTCGCTGCTGCCGACGCCGTTCCTCGGTCGTGACGACCTGCTTCGTGAGGCCGGTAGGCGGGTGCAGGCAGGTGACGTACTGCCGGTGACCGGGCGGAGACTGGTGGGCAAGTCCGCGCTGCTCACCGCGCTCATGGCCCAGGCCGACACGCTGACCCGGCTGCCCAAACCGCCCGTCGTGCTGGAGATCGCGCCCAACTCCAAGGCGGAGAAGCCGCTGTTGAACGCCATCGCCCAGGCGCTGCGGCTGACCCTGGACGACAGCGATCTGCCGGCGGTCGCCGACACCAGGGCGGACAGTCTGCTCGGCCTCATCCTGCCCCGGCAGGTCAAGGGCAGAAGTCTGATCCTGGTCGTCAAGACGCAGAGATTCGATCTCGCGCGTCCGGAACTCGCCCGCGAACTGGACGAGTTGCTCCAGCAGGACGTCGTCAAACAGGCCACCGTCATCGTGGAGACCACCGACCCCTTCGTGCTCGACGAGGGGCGCTGGCGACCGCAGCCGTTCGCCGTGCCCGAACTGAGCACGCGCGACGCCCTGTCGCTCATCGGTGACCTGCTGACCCGCGAGAAGCTGGCCACGGACGTCACCGCGCTGGACTACGTCAGTGACGAACTCGTCCGCCGGCCTGGGGTCATCAGGCCGGCCGTCCGGCTGGTGGCCAGTCAGCAAGGCCAGGACGACTTCGACAGTCTGCTCGCCGGTCGTCCCATCGGCGGCGGTGCGGTGCGGGAAGTCGTACCCGGGGATGTGGACGAGGCTCTGATGAACGTCGCGCTTTCGGCCATCGACGGCGCCTGGGAGCGGGCCTGGTCCGAGACGGGGAGCGCGGACGCCGCCGAGGCCCAGGCCCTGCTC
This sequence comes from Streptomyces geranii, assembly GCF_002954775.1. GTDB lineage: Bacteria > Actinomycetota > Actinomycetes > Streptomycetales > Streptomycetaceae > Streptomyces > Streptomyces geranii. The sequence continues at coordinate 151,758 of NZ_PJME01000015.1, read as the reverse complement.
ACCGTGTGGGGCGTGATCGAGGAACTGTCCCTGCCCCCCGACATCCTGCTGGCCCTCGGGCTGCCGAAGAGCGCGCTGTCGGTGCTCTACCGCGAAGGAGTCCTCGTCGTCGGGCGGTCGGAGGCCGTCCCCGGGACCGCGGACGAGTACCGGCACTTCGTGGAGATCGGTCTCGTCGGCCGGGAGGCGCTCAGGAAGGACCTGCTGGACAAGGTGTCCGCCGCCACCGAACCCGGCGCCGGGCAGTCCCTCGCCGACCTCGACCGGCGGCTCACCACAGCTGCCCGGCGGCTGGTGGCTGCCGTACTGCCGAGTGGGAGCCCCGACGGGCGGCCGGACTCGTCCTCGGACGAGATATCCCGGGTCGTCGAGGCGCTGGACCGGGCGACGGGATGGCTCGACCGCCATGTCCCCGACGCGCTGGCGGGGCTGAGCCACCGGCTCGGCCTCCATGTCGACGGCCTGACCACGGACGCGCCATGGACCGCCGTCGCACAACCGATCGAGCCCCCGACTGCCGAACCGGCATCGATTCCTGCGGATATCGGGGATGTTGTGGATAGCGGAGATAGAGGAGATGGAGGGGATCGCGGGGTTACGGCTACGGTGCCCGCCGGTCCGGCCGCAGGCGCCGTACAACCGTGGGAGCGGGCCGAGGAGTTGTACGCCGCGGCCGGGCGCCTCGCGCTCGCCTCCCGGGTACCCGCGAAGGAGGCGAACGCGGGCCGGACCTTCCTCAACCTGTTCGACCACGCGGTGTCCCTGCTGGCGGACCGCCGTGAGGTCATGCCCTGGCAACTGCTGCGCTCGGTCGACCAGTCGGGTCTGCACGGGGCACGAGGGCATCGTGTGCTCGCCGAGACGTTCCCGGCCCGGGTGCGGCTGGCCCGGCAGTTGGCGGTCCGGACGGCGGACCGGACCGACGTCGGGCTCAACGACCTGCTGTGGTCCGTGTCCTGGGCACTGAACACGGCCGGCGCACAGGTCGCGGCCAATGACATCGACTCCGTCGGCGACACGCTCCAACTCGCGGACCGGCTCATCGCGATGCTGCCGCCGCCCTCCGACGCGCGGGCCCAGCAGAACCAGAACTGGCTCCACTACCGGATGGCACGACTGCGCTTCACGACGGCGGTGACACCGGAGGACCGGCTCGCTGCCGCGCTCGCGGCCTACAATCTCGCCCGCAGGAACACCCTCCTGTCCGTCTCCCTGCCTGAGCGGCTGCACCGGTGGACGCGCAACCTCCTTGCGAGCGGGCTGACTTACGCGCAGGAGATCCGGGACGACCCGGAGCGGGTGGCCCTGGCCGAGACGACCATGGCCACGCTGGAGGAGGTCTGGGGACCCAGCGACGAGTGGGTGACGCCCCTGCTCACCGAGGTGTCCCGCTTTCTGCGCCGGGTGCACGAACGTCACGCCGACTCCGGTCTGCAGTACGAGGGCGCACTGAAGGTCCTCGCCCTGCTCCAGCCCCGGAACCAGGGCCCGGGGGCGGGCCCGGCCGAACCCATGGACGCGGCGCACCGGGTCGAACTCGCCGAGGCGCACGCCTTCCTGGCCCACGTACTGCTGGAGCGCAACAAGCCGGTCGAGGCCCGGCGGAACCTCCGCAAGGCCGTCGGGATCGCCCGCCAGGCCGCTAAGGACTTCCCCTCCTCGCACACCCACCGGACCTGGCTACGACTGCTGCGCGTCACGGAGGACTGGTTCGGCGACGGCGGCGGTCGGAAGCTGCTGCCCGACCACGCCCGAGCGGTGGAGGAGGTCCGCGACTGGCTCGCCGGCGGCCAGGAGGTGCGGAAGGGAAACCAGTCGATGGCCCAGCTGCACCTGTGGTGCCTGGAGGCCGACTGGCGCCGGGAGGGCGGTCTGTCCGCCCCGCAGGGGAGCCCGGGACCCCAGACGCCCTGGAAGACCGGCCGTACTCCCGAGCAGACCCGGATGGACAAGGTCTACCGGAACCGCACGAGCGCGCTGCAGTCGCACGAGAGCGAATACGGCGCGACCTGGGCCCTGTTCGACACCCGCTTCGCGCTCATCCGTGAGTACCAGCGCTTCACCGCGATCCACAGCAGGCATCCCCTCGAAGTCGACCACACCCCCATCTGGGACCTCCTGGCCGAGGCCGAGGAGCGCTTCCCGCGCGACCGGACGAGGGCCAAGCGAATCCGTGCGTCCTACCACCGCTACATCTGGGAGTACGGCGAAGCGGCTCGGCTGTACGTCGAGGCGGCCCGCGAGGAGACGCACGGCGACCGGCTCCGCCGTGCCCTCGTGGAAGCCGCCGAGTGCCTGCTCAGCCAGGCGCTCTACGAGGAGGGGCTGACCGACGAGGAACGGGAGGGGGTGCTGCGCAAGGCCTCGGACCTGCTCCAGGAGGTGGCCCCGCTCCACTCGCAGACCCACCTCGTGACGGTGCTGTCCGCACGCATCGACCTCGAACTGCACCAGCGGATGGACCTGGACCTGGCCTACAGCACGTTCGCCAAGTACCTGGGCAACGACTACGTCGGCAACTCCATGCCCTACCTTGAGGAACTCCGGCAGAGCGAGTCCGAGTCCGCCGAGTCCGCCGAGACTCCCGACGCGTCCGACGATCCCGACGCGTCCGAGAGCCCCGACGCATCCGATGCTCCCGACACGCGCGCCGTGGACAAAGTCATGGAGAAGTACTTCACGGACGGCGAAGTCCTGAGGTCCCTGGGAGGCCTCTTCCTGCGGCACGCGATCATCAACGGCGAGCGCAACCCGGAAGTCGCGCTCGACAGCGCGTGGCGCGCCTACAACTGCTTCGACGGGCGAAGGGTGATGGAGACCCGTTTCGGCAGCAAGGAATGGGTCGACACCGCCTTCCTGCGTGGTCACACCATTACGTGGGCAGCGGAACTCACCGACTCCGCCTCTCCTTTCGCCGCCGAGAGCGGGAGGCAAGGGGGATGGCTGCACCTCGCGGAACCGCTGCTGGACAGAGCGCGCCAGCGCAGCGCGGGAGGCTTCCATCGACTGGTCTGGGTCTGGATCAGACGGCTGGCAGACCTGAGAAGCCGCCTGGACGGAAGAACCGACGGAAATCCGGCTGGGGAGTAACGGAAATCCGGATGGGGAGTAGGGGAACAACTGGCCCCGGCGCTCAGCAGTTCGAGGTCGCCGCCTTGCCCGACAGCCGCTTCGTGAGCCAGTCCACCGCGTTTCCCTGATCCACCAGGAGCGGGGCGAAGTGGTTGAGGAGCGGGCTGATCACGTTCGGCAGGAGTATCGGTTTGTACGTGACGTCCGCGCCCTTCGCGCACCAGTCAGCCGCGAGACGGCGGGCCTGGGCGTACGGGACCAGGTTGTCGCTGACGCCCGTCGCGATCCGGACCGGACTCGTCGGTTTCAGGGTGCCGATGCGCTGGCTGTCCAGGAACTTCTGGAGGGCCGGGGTCGACGCGATGATGTCGGAGACGGACCTGCCGTCCGTCGTCCACCGGGTGCTCTTCGTGTAGGCGTAGCCGAGCAGTGCGTCGCCCACGCACATCGTCGACAGGTCCGTCAGGGCCGCCTTGCCCGCCGCGTTCAGGTGGGCCTCGGCGATCGGGCGCAGGCTCGGGTCCGACTGCAGGAAGCCGTTGAGGGACCAGCCCAGGGCGCCCGTCAGTTCGCTGCCGTCGATCGCCTTCGTGACCGCCGCCAGGTCCGCGGGCGGGGCGCCCGCGTAGGTGCCGGACAAGGTGATGTCGGGTGCGTACGACGGCTGCAGTTCCGCCGCTGCCGCCGTCGCGCCGCCGCCCTGGCTGTAGCCGAACAGGCCCACCCTGGAAGCGGAGTCGAGCGAGGTGCCGGGGAGGTCGCGGGCCGCGCGTACCGCGTCCAGTACCGCGTGGGCGCCGTCGAGGCGGTTGACGTACGTGTGGAGGCGGTCCGTCGCGCCCAGGCCGGCGTAGTCGGTGACGACCACCGCGGCGCCGGTCGCCAGGAGGCGGTAGATCGCCACGTCCTCGTAACCGACCGACACCGTACGGCCGTTGAGGAGCAGCGGGTGTTCCAGGCCGAGGGAGGCGGCGCACTGGTCGCCCTGGCCCATCGTGCCGGGGGCCACCGCGACCAGCGGGCGGGAGCCGCCGCCCTTCCAGGCCGCCGTCGGTTCGATGTAGGCGCCGGTGACGGCCATCGGGGCGCCGTTGGAGTCCGTCGACTTGTACATCAGGCGGGTCGCCCGGCCGGGCAGCGGGCCTTCGAGGGTGGGCAGGGTGAGGGCCAGGGGGAGGGGCTCGGTGCGGATCAGGGTGCCGTCGCCGGCGGGGAGCGTGGCCGGCGGCGTGTAGAACGCCGGGATCTCCACGCCCCGGGACACGACCGGCTCCGTGGAGGAGGCGGTCTCCGCCGTGGCTGTCGTGGCTGCCTTGGCTGTCGTGGTCGTGTACGGGAGTGCCTGGGCGCCCAGGCAGGTCGCAGCGGTGATGGCTGCGGCCAGGAGTCGGCTGCGTACGGGCATGGCGAACCTCCTGTGGAGCGGCTGTCAGGAGCGGGGATTGGGGGGAGCGGTGCGTTGGCGCCCGCGTCCACGGGCGTCCTCGCGCCGCCTCTCGTTACCTGTTGCTCGGCGGTTCGCCTGGACCGTACCTACTGGTCGGTTACTTCGGGTAGCTCTCGGAAGATTACGGTTGAGTAACTTGACGCGCTGTCTAATTGATCGTTCGCTGCGTCACGCCAGGATCACCGCGGTCGTGATGAGTACGACCATCAGCGCGATGATCGCTCCGACCGTCCAACCCGGGTTGTTCGTGGGGTTCTTGATGCGTGCCATGACGGTCTGCGCGGCGGTCGGCGGTGGCGTCGGCGTCGGCTCGGACGTGGTCGGCTGCTGTCCCTTCGCGAGGGTCAGCAGGGTGCCGAGGACCGGCTGCCACACCGCCGGCGGGAGGTCGGGGTCGCCGCCGATCGGCGGGGAGATGATCGCCCGCTGGAGCCAGTTGCCCGCGGTGGGGTGGGGGTCGCGGCACATTCTGTTCAGGAGCGAGCGGAGGTCGGGGTGATGGCGCTCGTCCCGGACCAGGGGTGCCACGGCCCAGGTGAAGAGGTCGGCCGCCCGCTGCATCAGAGCCGCTCTCGACGCGTGTTCGTCGGCCTGTCCGTGGGGAGGCAGGTGCAGGCCCTTGGCGAGTACCTGGGCGCACAGCGCGTGTCGCGTCTCCAGGGGGCGGTTCTGGCGGCGCTCCTCCCTGCCCAGTTCGGTCAGTACCAACTCCTCTGCCTTGGCGGGTAGTTCGCCCCAATGCAGCTCGTGCATGAGTACCTCGTCCGGCACCGACCGCAACAGCGCATCCAGGTACATGTGTTGCCCTGGCTCGTAAGCGCACAGTTCGTCGTGCAGTTCGTCGTGGCGCGGCTCCAAGTACGGCTCTACGTAAGGAATCTCCGCCGGAGCCGGAGCCGGAGCCGGAGCGGGCTCCGGACGCGGCACCCGTCGTGTCTCCCGGTGCTCGATGCCCAGGATCCTCCGCAGCCGCTCCTCCCGCTCGGCCCGGTCCAGGGCCGCGCCGCCCTTGAGCGACTCGGTCAGCTGGGGTACGCCGGGGGGCCTGTCCAGGTTGGTCAGGAGGTGGTCGACCAGGCGGACCGCCGCGTGGTGTTCGAAGCGGGGGTCCGTGGGGGTGTGGGCCGGCACCCGGGCCAGCGGGCCGGCGCCGCCCGTGTCCTCCTCCCAGCGGGGGACGGAGGTGAGGTTCAGCGGGTGCGTGTCGACCGTGTCGTACGTCGCGAACGTCCAGTCGTGGCCCGGCCAGGAGCCGAACAGGAGGAACAGGCCGAGGTAGACCAGCGGGACGCCGTTCCGGTCCGGCCAGCCGGGCGGGTTCGTCTCCTCCACGAGCAGCGACACCCGCTGGGAGGGGTCGCGCAGCCACTCCGCCGCCGTCAGGATCAGCGCGTGCCGCACGCTCTTCAACCGGTCCCGCATCTGGGGCAGCCGTTGCCTCGCCAGCTCTTTGAGCCTCGCGTACTCGACGGCGGACAACGGTTCGGACACCTGTTCCGCCGACTCCGGCGGTTGCCAGCCGCCGTACGTCAGCCCCAGGCACTGACGGGTCTTCAGGGTGCCCGGCGCCCCCATCAGGACATGCGTGACCGTGCTCGGACGGCCGCCCGGGTCCTTGGCAGGCCAGCGCCGGGCCAGCAGCACCTCGCCCCCGGAGCGGGACAGGGTGCGTACGATGCTGGGGCGGGCCGCGCCCGATCCGGAGACCCAGAGCAACGGGCCGAGTTCCCGGGCCAGTTGATCGGCCCGCTCCGCCGAACAGGAGTGGGCGACCGCGGTCATGCCGGTGCTCTGCCTGCCCTGGTTGCCCTCCCACCGGAAGAGCAACTGGTGCACCGACGGGTCCGCGGCCTGTGCCGAAGCTGCCGAAGCCGCCGAGGGCATCTCCTGGAACTCGTTCACCGCGCTTCCCCTCCCCGTTCCTTCTTCCGCTTGCGTCCGGGACCCCCGGCCCCACGCGCCCCCGGCACACCGGACGGCATCCCACCGACCCCACCGACCCCGCCGGTCCCGCCCGCCCCGGGCCCCTCCGCCGGCACCGCCTCCATCGCCGCCGCCTCGCCCCGCGCGAACGCCTCGGGGCCGCCGGGGACGTCGATCAGGCCGTGCATCGCGAACAGGGAGAGCAGCGGTTCGAGTACGCGCCTGGGTGCCGCGCCCGCCGGATAGCGGCCCTGGTCCTCCTGGCCGCCGGTGGCCGACGCGATGTGCAGCGTGCACCGGCGGATCGCGTCGAAGGGGCGCAGCCAGGCCTGTCCCGCGTGCCGGCGCAGGAACGCGTGCACGTCCTGGCTCTCCTCGCGGATCTGCGCGGCGTCCAGCGAGGTGGCCGCCGGGCGGCCCAGCCAGCGGTCGACCGGCGAGCGGAAGCGCAGCAGGTCCGCCTTGCCCAGCACCATCGTGGCCGCCACCTCCAGGTACTGGCCCGTCTTCGGCAGCCGGTCGAGCACCGTCGCGAAGGCGAGGTCGCCGTCCCGGTTCACCTCGACGCCCCCGCGCTCCCTCGCGTGGTCCAACTGCGGTAGCGGCAACGCCAGTACGGGGTCGACGACGAAGACCAGCGCGTCCACCCCGAGCAGGAACCGCAGGGCCGAGTCCGTCCGTACGAGGTCCTCGCCGCCCAGGTCGAAGAAGGCGACAGGACGCACCTGCCCGTGGGCGTCGGTGATGAGCAGCGACTCGACGAACCGGGCGAAGCCGTCCAGCCCCAGGCCGCCGGTGTGGTCCAGGACGCGGCCGTTGCGCAGGGGCTGCACCCTTTCCCGTACGAACCTGGCGTGCTGCTCGGGATTGACGGACTGCCAGCCGAGGCCGAAGGGTTCCAGGCCGCCGTCGGTGATCTCGGCGATCATCTGGGTCAGCAGATGACTCTTGCCGGTGGAGGACTGGCCGACCATCGCCACCGTCAGCGGGCGGCCGTACGTCAGATACGGCACCGGGATGAAGTGGTCGGGGAAGTCCGGGTCCGCCGCGCACTTCTGGACCGCGCCCCGCAGGACGTCCTGGCGGCGCACCTTGCCGACGCCCGCCAGGTCCAGGGGCTGGTACTGCATCCGACTGTCCGTCACATACAGCGCGCCGAGGTCGAGTTGGATGGTCTCCAGGCAGTACGGGCAGAGCACCTCGCTCTCGGCCGGCGACGCCGTCCCCGTCCCCGTTCCCGCGCCGGGCGTCGAAGGGGCCATCGGTGCCCGGCGTTTGGCCCGTAGCGCCTGTTCGAAGGCCTGGTGGTCCTCGCGGTGGTCCCGGTCGTCCTGGTGGGTGTCGTCGGGGGAGGCGAGGAGGGCGGTGCGGCGGGCGGTGCCCGGGGACAGCAGGTCGAGGAGCTGGGCGGGGGTCGGGCGGCCGGTCGCCCGGGGGTCGAAGGCGTCCCTCAACGTCTCGGCCAGCACCCGGTGTTCGCCCAGATCGGCGGGGGCCCGGTCGGCGTGGCCGGGGCGGCCGGTGACCAGCCGGTAGAGCACCTGGGCCGCGCTCCACACCGCGTCCCGGGAGTCCACCAGGCCCTCGCCCCGCCGCTGTTCGGGCGAGGAGTAGGGGGCCAGCCCCCAGGCCGTACGCGGGCGGCCGACCCCGGTGACCCCCTCAAGTCCCCACAGCTGCAAGGAGGTTCCGTCCCAGAGGACGGTGGTCGGGGAGATGCCGCGCGGGACCAGGCCCTGGCCGTCCAGCAGGCACAGGGCGAGCATCAGGTCGCGGGTGAGGACGCGCTGGTCGGTCGACGACATGACGTGCGTCTTGCCCGCGGTCGTGCCGCGCGGGGGATCGTAGAGGAGGAACGGCTCGTCGGTGTCCGGTTCGTAGCCGATGAGGCGGGGGAAGAGCGGGGCGAACTCGGTGCCTTCGACCAGCCGGTGCAGCCGCAGCGCGGTGCCCGCCTCGATGTCGAGCAGGGCGCGGGCGACCGGTTCGGCCGCGTCGGCGGCGGAGAGCCGCACCTGTACGCAGCGCCGGCTCTGCCCCCGGTCGTCGAGCAGGACATTACGGATGAGCGGGGGGAGTTGGGGGTCGCGGCGGGACTCGGGACCGAAGCGGGCGCGGGCGGCGCGGCGCCGCCCGGAGGGGTTGGTGAAGCCGAGCTTGGCGTCGGCGGCGGGCCCGGCGGGGCCGGTGCCCGGGAGCCCCGACCCCGGCCCTGCTCCCGGTCCCGGCCCTGGTACCGGTCCCCCCGGGCCTGGATGCGTGGTGCGGGTCACCAGCGGTCGCCGTCCCCTCGGTCGTACGGGATCTCGTACTCGTAGCCATGGCCGTTCCGGAACTCGTAACTCCCGTTGCTGCCACCCCCGTTGCCGTTGCCGTTGCTGTCGGCGCCCGCGTCGTCGGATCCGTCGTCGCGGGGGCGGAAGGTGTCCACGACTCCGGGGCGCAGCGGGGTGAGGCGGAGCAGGCCCGCGTACCGGCCCGACGTCGTCCACTCGACCTTCTCCGGCAGGCCCGAACCGTTCGTACGCCAGGTCTTCTCGACCTCCTCGCGTACGGCCGCAGGCGCGAACCTGATCCACACCGCCGCCGCCGGATCGCGGCTCAGCAGTGCCTCCTGCTCGGGCGAGTACAGCGGGACCACGGACTGGAGGTCGGTCTCCGCGCCGACCAGCGCGGCCAGTCCGGCCGGGTCGGTGCCCAGCAGTCCTGCCGAGGTGGCGCGGGTGCGGTGGGGTGCGGCGAAGGGGGGTGGGGCCAGGACTCCGTTCTGCCGCAGGTGCCTTCGGGCCTTGGCGAGGAGTGCGGCGACCTGTCCCTCGATCCGGGTCGCGGCCTGCGCGCCCGCCTGACCCCGGTCGACGGAACCGAAGTAGGCGTCCATCAGCTCCAGGGCGGCGTCGGCGAGGTCGCCCGCGAGGGTGGCCACCAGGTCCGGGCCGCCCTCGCCCGCCTCCCGGTCCAGCCAACGGGGGGCACCTGCGGTGCGGTCCGGGTGGGTGGAAGGGGAGGAGGGGGAGGAGGGCTGGTCCTCGGTGAGGGTGTCCCTGTCCGTGTCGTCCCAGGTCGGGGAGTCCGGCCAGGCGTACGTGTTCATCCAGTCGTCGTTGGTGTCCTTCGTGTTCTCCCCGGGGTCGTCGGCCGCCCCGGAGAACGCGTCCGGCGTGCTCGCCAGCCAGTCGTCCGAGTCGAACTCCTCGGTGCGGGGCGTCGTCCGCTCGGGCTCGGGTGCCGCCTCGTCCTCCGCCGCCGCTGCCGTCGCGCGCAGCACGCCGGCGACCTTGCTGGCCGCGTCCGCGCAGTTGAGACGCTCCTCCACCGCCCAGTGCTCGCGGACGCCCCTGGCCAGCAGGGTGTCCAAGTCGTCCAGGGTGCGGCGGAGTTCGGTGGTGGCCGTGGCCGGGGGCCAGGCTTCGGCCGCCGTTCGCCAGAGGCGGCGGATCGTGTCCGCTGCCACGCACAGGCCCAGGAGGAGGGCGGAAGTGGACAGTGAGGGTGGGGGGTTGGTCGCGTGGGCGATGGCCGCGCCGGCCAGGGCGCCTGCGCAGGCGGTCAGTTGGGGGGCGGTGAGGATTTTGGTGGTGGGGTGGTCTGTGGTTCGTAGGCGGGACTTGGTCAGGAGGGCTGTGGTGAGGAAGAGGAGGGGGATGAGTAGGGCCAGGGGGAGTTGGGGGGTTTGCCACAGGGCGCCTAGCGCGGCGGCGCTGGCTGCCGCTGCCCCCCGGAGCAGGTTGTGGGGTGGGTGCGGGCTCGTTGTGGCTGGTCGCGCCGTTCCCCGCGCCCCTGACGGGGCGCTTGTGCTGACCTTGGTCAGATTGCGGGCCAAGGTTGTGCTCGGGACCGGTTCCACTTTGCCTGCCAGCGTTGTGAACCTCTGGGCCACCGAGCGCAGGGTGAGGCCCTGGCTCAGGAGTTTCTCCGCGTATTCGCGCAGGCCCTCGGGTACGCGTTCGCGCAGGCCGTCCGCCGGGGGGACCCGTAGGCCCAGGGCCGTCAGGTGGGCCTCCGCCTCGGCGGGGGACGACGTGTCGGCGGTCAGGGTCCTGCCCACCAGGGAGCGGTAGGCGGTCAGGGAGTCGTGGGCCCGGTCCAGGGCCGACTCGAAGGCCGTCCTGCGGGTGGGGCGGAGGAGGCCGGGGAGGGTGCCCAGGCCGGTCAGGGCCTCGTCGGCGTCGTCGAGGACGTCCGCGCAGGCGCGGTACGCGCTGTCCGCCCGACCGCCCGGCACCCGGTGCTGCTGGTCCCGGCCGCCCCTGCCGCCCCGGCCCGTCACCAACGACCGCAGTGGCTCGGGGAGTTCGGCGCCGGACGCGGCGGATGCCGGTGGCGCGCTCTCGGTGTCCTGGCCCGCGAAACGGGTCAGCGCGTCGCGCCAGGCCCGGTCGCGGACCTCGGGCGGCAGATCCTGTTCCAGGAGGCGTACGCCGGGTGCGGCGACCGCCTCGGGCAGTGCCTCCAGGTCGGCCAGGACGCGCAGGTACACGTGCGGCACCGACAGCACGTCCACCAGGACGGCCAGCGCCTCCGGGTCGTCCGGCGTCGGCTGTTCGAGCGCCGTGCGCGCGGAGCGCAGGTCACCGGCCCACAGCAGGGCCGTACCGGGGGCGCGCAGGACCGACGGGCGCAGCAGCCTGCGGTCCGGGCGGAACTCCTCGTGCTCGTGGGCGTACGAACCGGGTGCGCTGCCCACCAGCAGCACCAGGATCTTGACCTGGCCCTTGCCCGCGGTCCAGTAGCCGGAGACGAGTTCGTACTGGCGCTGGTGTTCGGTGAGGCCGGCCGGGGTGTCGGTGACCAGGAACAGCGGGGGATCGGGCTCGGGTTGGCCCGCCCGGGCGAGCAGCCGGGCGACCCGGGACCGCAGCGCCTGGGCGGAGTCGAGTTCCGCCGCCCCGGAGCGCAGGTCGAGGTGGATGACGACGGGGCCGGAGCCCGGGGCGGGCAGGCTCACTGGGCGTCTCCGTCCCAGGGCGAGCTGTCGCCGTCCCGCTCGTACCGGCGGTCGTCGGCGGTGTCGTCGGACTGGTCCCAGGGGGCGGAGAGCCGCTCGGTGCCGCGCGGGGAGCCGTTGACCCGGCCGTCGGTGCGGCCCCGGCTGCCGGTGTCGCCGTCCCGGCTGGAGAGCCGCGAACTGCCGCCGTAGACCCCCTCGTTGCCGTTCCCGCTGTGCCTGCCGGTTCCGTATTCGTCGTCGCGGCTGTCGGTGGTCGGTTTGGTGTAGTCGTCCACCGAGAAGTCGCCGTCCGCCGAGTATTCGTCGTCGCGGCGGCTGTGGCGCCCCTCCTGCCTGTCCCGCCCGTCCCGCCCGTCCCGGTCACTCCCCAAGTCCCGGCGGGCGCCGGGCTCTTCGGGCTCCGGGGACCTGGCCGTCGTACCCCAGTCGTCCTCGTCCTCGGCGCCGGTGCGGCGGCGGGCGGATTCCGCCTCCGGGCGGCGGCGGGGGGCCGGGATGCCGCCTCGGACGTGTTCGAGGAGGGTGCGCAGGGTCGGCTGGACCGCGCGCTGGTCGCCGAACTCGGTGTCCAGGGCGGCCGGGAGGGTCTCCGCCCAGAACTCCCAGAGGGGGCGGACCCAGCCCTCGGCACGTTCGCCGTCGCGGTCGCGGCGCTCCCGGAGGAGGTCCAGCTGGCGCGGGGCGATCTTCTCGACCAGTTCGACGAACAGGGGGTGCGGGTCGGTGCCGCTCCTGGTCAGGCCGAGGGGCTGGGCGCCCATGAGTTCGCGGCAGTAGTCCTCGACCGTGCGCTCGTCGTCCAGGACCGTCCAGCGTTCGTACGAGCGGAGCAGTTCCGCCCAGCTGGAGACGCCGCCGGGGTAGTCGCCCAACCGCAGTCGTACGCCGGGTACTTGGGGGCCCTTCTCGGCGTGCAGGCGCAGCCGGACGCGTTCGGGGGACGACGTTCCGCCGTCGACGACGTCGACCTGGCCGTTCCACATGCAGCACAGCAGGCGGTGCAGGATGACGCGGCGGTCCTCCTCGCCGCTGACCATCCAGCTGTCCCGGTAGCCGAGGCGCTGGCGCCAGCGCAGCACGTCCTGGGCCTGTTCGCTGTCCTTGGCCCTGGCCCACTGGCGCAGCACCTTGCGGGCCTCGGGGACCTGGGTGAGGCTCATCTCGCTGCGGAACAGGACGACCGTGACCGAGTCGCTCTCGACTCCCCTGTACTCGACGGAGTTCCGGGCGTCGGAGGGGAGGCGCAGCGCCTTGCCCAGGTACTGCTCGACCTCGTCGACCGCCTCCACGCGCGGGTAGGTGACCAGTACCCGCAGTGGTCCTGTGCCCTCGGGGGTGAAGCCGACCGGGAGCAGTCCGACGAGCTTGCGGCCGAACAGGTCGAGGGCCTCCTTGCTGACCTGATCGGTGGCGTCCGAGTCACCGGCCGCGGCGGCCAGCAGGGTGCTCATGGACGGCAACAGGGGCCGTTCTTCGAGGCGTTCGCCGCCCTCCGCGAACAACCGGGTGATCCTGCCCTCCAGTTGGGACTTCACGACCGACACCGCGCCGTCGGGGCTGCGCCGGCTGCGGGCGTGGACGTCCCGCCAGGTGTCGCCGTCGACCAGCTTGAGGAGCAGCGAGGCCGCGTCGTCCGTCTCGCGCAGTCCCTCGCGGCGGATCAGCCGCGCCACCACGTCCTCGTAGAAGTGGTTGAGGGTGCGCTGCGGCGGCAGCAGGTACGAGATGCCGGTGCGGTCCTCGTAGAGTTCCAGGCCCTTCTGCGCGGACACCTTGCGCTCCTGGTCGCTGTGCGAGCGGAAGGCGCCCACGAGCCGGGCGATGTCGGCGCCCGCCGTGTCGGCCTGGGCCCGCCAGTGCTGCTGCTGTTCGCGCCAGGCCTCGTGCCAGATGGTCCGGCAGCGCCACTGGTACCAGGTGTCCTGCTGCTGGAGCGCCGCCTGGACGTCGTCGTCGCCCCAGCGGGCCGGTGACATACCGGCCAACCTGCCTTTGATCCGGGGGATCTTGGGCGGCTGCTCGGTCGTGCCCGGGGGCTTCTGCGGGGCGCGGGAGCGGCTGTCGAGCATGCCGAGGAAGCCGAGCCTGACGATCTTGTCGTCGCTGTCGCCGATGCCCCGGACGACCCGGTCGGCGTGGAAGGGGTCGACGGTCTGGAGGAGCTTGTCGATGGCGGGGCGCGGCGAGAACCGGTCGGCCATGGTGGCGACGGAGCGTTCGGCGACGGACCGCAGGTCGGACAGCAGCCGCTGCATGTCGGAGACGCGTTCGCCCAGTGCCTGTTCTATGGCCTTGCCGCCGCGCGGCAGCGGATCGGGTTCCGGGACGGGCAACTGCTTGCGTTCCCACAGGTCTTCGAGGTGGGAGTCGGCGAACAGCTGCCGGATCATCGGCACGGTCGGCTCGCGCAGCGCGGCCCGGGGCCGTTCCACGAGGTCGGTGACCGCCTCCCGCAGCATCCGCCCGGCCACCAGATCGGCGAGCTGGTCCATGGGCACGGTCATCGACGCGACGAGGCTGGTGGAGACGCCCTGGCGGCCGATTCCGGTCGGGGAGAGTGCACTTCGGTGCACACCCCGGTTGATGAAGCTGGCGGCGAAGGTCTGGAAGTCGTCGTCGCCGACCGTGGTCCGGCCCCGGGTGCGGGTGTCGCCCAGCTCGGTGCCGATCAGCGACATCACCAGGGACACGATGGAGCGGCGCAGGTCGTCGGAGCGGATACCGGCGGTCGGACTGAACAGGAACGCGGTGGGCAGGATGCCGGTGCGCAGCCGGATCGGCTGGTTGTCGGGGTAGCGGACGGCGAGCCCGGCGGGCTGGTCGAGGTCGCCGATCTCGGCGCCCTCGGTCGGCGCGTTCTGCCCGTCGACCAGCCGGAAGAGGTCCACCAGGGCGCGGGCGGCGTTGAGTTCGGCCTCGCGCCCGCCACCGGTCGCCGAGGTGAACGAGGACGGCATGACGACGAGCGGGTAGATCTTCACGCCGTTGAACCGGCGCAGCTGGAAGGCGTGGTTGATGAGGTGCAGGTAGTCGAGGAAGATTCCCGCCCCTGTTCCGCCCGCGACGGAAAAAGCGACGAACACATCGCAGCCGGTGACGTTTCCGCCGCCCGGCTCGCGTTCGCCGCCGGCCCGCGCCATCGCGTCGATCGCCTGGAGCAGCGGGGTGAGGACGGGCGCGAGGCCGTGCCTGAGGGTGGCGAAGAGGGCGGCGCGGCCGATGGTGGGGAGCTGTCCGGCGCCGTTGTGGAGCGGGGTGACGCGCGGTTCGTCGGTGCGCGGCGGCAGCCAGTCGGCGACCTCGCCGCGCAGACTCGCCCGGAGCATCTTGGTGATCTCCGGCGAACTGTCGAAGTCCGGCAGCAGGTCGTGGGTGGCCCGTGAGGTACGGGAGTAGGCGGCCCGCAGCGACGGGTCGACGTTGAACTGCGGCAGCCGCATCAGGTCCGACTCGCTGTAGTCCGCGTACACGAACTGCAGGCTGTCGGGCAGCTGGTAGGGGGCGGTGGTGCCGTTCTGCCGGCTCAGGGCCGAGCCGTCCGGGCCGCACAGCTCGGCGCGCAGTCTGCGCTCCAGCTCGGCGCCGACCAGACCGCCGGTGCCGCCCAGGCCGACGAAGAGCATCGGCTGGAAGATCTTCATGGGTTTCCTCCCCGCTCACGGCCGCTGGGCCGTTCGTTCGTGCTCGGTACGCCCGTGGGTGTGGGTGTGCATGTGCGTGTGGTTCGCGGTGTCACAGGCAGCGGTGTCACAGGTAGTCGTAGGCGCTCGCGCCGCTCTGCCCGCCGAGGTCGCTCTCGGCTGCGGGACCGGTGTCGGTGGGTGAACTCGGCTTCCGCTTACGGCTTTTGATGTCCTCCTCGCCGAGGGCCAGGCTCAGTCCCTCGGTCAGCTGGACCGGGATCGCCGCCGACAGCGGGGTCCGGCCGCCGTCCCTGCGGCGCAGCACCGCACCGCCGTTGGGGTTGCGCCGGACCGCGTACGGGCCGTGCGCGCGGCGCTCGATACGGGGGCTCAGGTGGGCCTCCGCGACGCCGAACTCGTACCACTGCTTGTGTCCGTGACCGGCCTTGTGCTCGCCGGGCAGCTGCTGGCCCTGATCGTCGAGGAGCAGCAGGACCAGGCCGTGCGGGTCCCGGCGGGCGCGGCGCTGGCGCAGCCAGGCGAGGACGGCCGCGACGGCCAGTGCGAGTACGACGGCGGCGGCCAGGAAGGCCCACCAGTAGCGGTCCCAGATGCCCGGCTCCGGCGTCACCTTCACCGACAGCGCGGACTGTACGAGGGTGAGGTCACCGTCGGTGGTGTCGACGACGGTGATGTCGCCCGCGAGCGACAGGCCGTCGTCGGTGAGGCGGTCGCCGAAGACGGCGGCGGGCGCGACCTCGACGGTCACCTTGTGGGTGCCCGACTCGTCGGGATCCAGGGTGAGTTCGGACGGGGTGACGGTGACCAGGCCCGGCTTGAGGTCGGTGACGGACAGTTTGAGGGTGTGCGGGGTGTCGCTCGTGTTGTGCACGGACAGCGTGCCGGTGACCTTGCCGCCGGGGTGGGTGCCGGCGGCGGGCAGGTCGAGGGCGGTGGTGACGGGCAGTTCGCCGGGGGCGACCGTGCCGCTCTCGCTGCGGGTGTCGGCGCTCAGGCCGGTCGCGGTCAGCGTGGCGCTCACCTTCAGCGCACCCGCCGCGTCCGCCGGGACGGTGACGGTGCCGGTGAACGAGCCGTCGCTCGCCTTGGCGTCCTTGCCCCTGCCGTCGTCGGTGAGGTCGAGGGCGCGGGCGTCGAAACCGTCGCCGGTCAGTTCGCTGCGGACGCGGAGTCCTGCGTAGTCGTCGGGGTCCTTGATCTGGTAGCCCTCGCGGGTCTGCACCCGCATGGTCACCGTGACCTCGTCCCCGGCGCGCGGGGAGGGCGGGTCCATGCTGATGGCGCCGCCGAGTTCGCCCTGCCACAGCACGCTGACCGCGACGGGCAGTGAGCGGTGTCCCTCCGGGGCCTCGGCGTGCACCGTCCACACGCCGGGCAGCGGGTCGGTGACCTTCAGCGCCTCCACCGTGCCGGTGCCGCCCGCGAGTTCGAAGCGGGAGCCGTTGCGGGTCCCGTCGGTGGGGACCTCGTGACCGGCCGGGTCGGTGTAGGTGATCCGGACCTTCGGGTCGCCCTTGTCGACGACGATGCTGCCGACGGTGGCCAGCGGGGAGATGCCGATCTTCATTGTGGCGGGCGGGGGTTGGGGGGTGGGGCCCTTCTCGTGGCGCATGCAGTGGGCGGCGGCGAAGATCCGCTCCAGGGTGGTGCCGACCTTCTCGGCGCCGCCGACGAGTTCCGCCTTCGGCTTCGCGGAGGGCAGTGCGACGCAGCCCTTCTGGTAGCCGCCGGCGGCGATCCGGTCGAGCTGCGCCTTGTCCGGCTGCGCGCCGAAGCCCAACGGCCAGATCTGCACGCCCTGTTCGGCGGCGTCCGCGAGCGCGAGCGTCAACTGCCGTTCGCCCTCGGCCTTCCGGTGTGCGGGATCGCCGTACTTGGGGCTGTCCTCGACCTCCAGCTTTCCGTCGGTGAGCAGGAACAGCACCCTGGGTGCCGACGGGTCGGTCTGGCGGGTGAGTTCGTGCACGCCCTGGCGGATCGCGCTCGGGAAGTCGGTGCCGGTGCCCTCGCCGTCCTTACGCTTGCGCAGCTTGCCGACGCAGGCGCCGACCGTCTCGCGGCCCGCCGCGTCCAGCGTGGTGCGCGGGCACACCGGGTCCACGGCGTTCTGCCCGGCGGCCTCGGCGGCGGCGAACCCGAAGACCGTCACCTGGGACGACGAGGACACGTCACCCAGCGCGATACGCGCGGCGGCGGCCTTCTCGGCGGCCATGTCCGCGTCCGCGAGGCTCGCCGACTCGTCCACCGCGACCGCGTAGTTGACGGCCGGGAAGGCGGGTTCGGACTCCGCCGCCGGCACGGCGTCCGCGCCGGGGTGCGGCGCGGCGGGCGCCGACTGGGACAGGAACACCGCGGTGGCGCCCAGCACGGCGAGGGCGACCCTGCGCGCCCCGCCCCCTCTTGTCTCACGTACTCCGTTGACTCGTCCCACGGCCGTCCCCTGTTTCCGTTCCTCGGTATTCCTGGATCGTCGCCACCGGGCGCGCACCGGTTGCGGCCCGCGCGCCGATACGCCTTAATGGGTGAATTTCGCGGCCACTTCGGGCCTTTTCGCGCACTCAGCGGGCCGTCATGCTCCAGGCCAGCGCGAGCGCGGCCGAGGGGGCGAGCGAGCCCACGCCCCAGCGGATCGCCCGGTACTTGGCGGAGAGGATCGCGCTGACGTCGACGGCCTGGACGAGCAGCCAGCCCGCCGGGTCCCGCCCCGCCTCCGCGACCCGGTCGGCGAGCCCCGCGAGATCGCGGCGGGCGCCCACCAGATCCCCGAAGTACGTGACCTCGTCGGACCCGTCCCGGACCGTGCCGGTACGCGGCATCAGCGCCGCGACCAGCGCGGTCACCGAGATCCCCCAGAGCACCCCGGCCAGCACGAGCGTCACGTCGGCGGGCCCGCGCCAGCCCGGGGCGCCCTGCCAGCCGATGAGGAAGGCGGGCAGCGCGAGCGTCCCCGACAGCAGCACAGCCGCCTTCGAGTCGGCCCGCCCGAGATCCTCCCGGACGGTCCCGAGCAGCCGCTCGACAACGCGCTCCCCCACCCCCTCCCCAAAACGGCCGAGCCCGCACCGACCCCCGTCCGACCCGGGCCCGACCTGTCGCGGAGCGGTCCGGGTTGCCCCGGGCCCGCCGGTCCTCCGGGGTTCCCCGGGCCCCTCGGTCCTGCGGGGCTCGCCGGACCCTCCGGCCCTCCGGGTGGTCACGGTCCTCCGGGAGTTCCCGGCCGTGCCGGGTTCCCCGGAGTCCCCGGTCCTCCGGTACTCCCCGGCCCTCTGGGGCTCGCCGGACCCTCCGGCCCTCCGGGTCGTCACGGCCCTGCGGGAGTCCCCGGTAGTGCCGGGTTCCCCGGAGCCCCCGGTCGTGCGGGGCTCCCCGGGTTCCCCGATCCTCCAGGGCTCCCCGAACCCCCCGTTCCCCTCGCCCCCGTTCCCCCCGCCCCCGCTCATCGCCGGTCCCGGTCCCTTCCCCCGTCGGTGCCCCTGCCTCGGTCGTCTGCTCCGTCGTCGTTTCCGTCTGCCCAGTCCCAGCCGTCGCTCTGTGGGCGTCTGCGGGTTGGTGGGGTGTCTTGCGTGAGCCAGTCCGGGGTGAAGGGCTCGGCGTCTGAGGGGGGCAGTTGCGGGGTGTGGCCGTTCCTGCGGGCCGGGAGTGCGCCGATCGGGCCCTGGACGCCGCCCAGTCGGCCTCGGTTCAGCAGGGCGAGGGCCTGGGCCTCCACGTCGTTCGACTGGATCTGGCCGCTCTCGACCATGTCGAACAGGCGGTCCACGCGCTCCCGTTCGTCCTGCCGGCCCTCCTGGCGGATCTTCTCCAGGAAGTCCTTCGCCGCCGTCGGTTCCGCCGCCAGCATGTACGTCAGCTGCTCCAGCTCGCCGCCCTGCAGCATGGCCCGGAACCGGTCCTGGTGCACCCGGGTCAGCTCCGCCGAGGCCTGCGCGTCCCGGATGCCGTTCATGTACTCGATCGACCGGTCGTCGACGCGCAGCCGGACGTACAGCCTTACCTTCAGGCCGAGTTCGGTGCCCAGGTCGCTCCAGCGTCCGCCCGCGCACTCCCGGGTGATCGCCCGGTTCGCCTGCTCGGCCTCGTGCACCTGGAAGGTCGAGGTGACCTCGTGCAGCCGCTCCAGGACCGGCGCGGTGAGCCGTTTGGCGACGTCGGTCACGATCTCCACGGCGGCCAGGTGCGGATCGTCCACCGTCCAGTGGATGTCCACCTGCGCCTTGAAGAAGCTGGTGCCGCCCGCGGCGGGCAGCTCCATCTCCAGCGTCGTCTCGAAGGTGCCGAGCGCGATCTCGCAGACCACGTGCGGCCGGGCCAGCACCGGCTTGTCCACATGCCGGGCACCGGTCACGGTGAGCACGCTGTGGCCGCCGTTCCGGTAGAACCGCACCAGCGCCGTCTGCGCGCTGACCTGCGGCTGGACGGCGTTCGGCGGATACTCCCGCAGGAACGGGCCCGCCGGTCCCCCGGCGGGTTCACGCGCCCCCGGCCGCTGCCCCGCCCCCCACGCCTCGTCGTTGTCAGCCATGGCTTCTCTCCTCCTGGCCGCTCCGGGTCCGTCGGCCCACGGCGAGCCACCACAGGGAGCGCGCGCGGGCATCGGGGAGCGGGTCGTCCTGGTCGTTCATCATTCGGCGCAGCAGCCAGTCCAGCCGCCGCCGGTCGGTCTCCTCGGCGGCCAGCGCGGGCAGCAGCTCCGCCAGCCCCGGCCGGGTCCATTCGTCGCCGTTCTTGCGCACGGCGGTGCGCAGCATGCGCTCCAGCGCGTCCGTCGCGACCTCCCTCGAACGGGCCGTGTTCAGCGCCGTCCACAGCAAGTCCGCGATGGGCGCGGCCAGTTCGGGCCGGGTCGCGGCCAGCGCGAGCGCCAGCGGCCAGTCGCCGCGCTCGACGAGCCCGGGCCCCGCCTCGTCGATCAGCAGCTTGTCCACCCGGCTCTCGGCGAGCCAGACCGCCACCGCGAGCCCGAGGGTCTGGTAGGCCTCGCCCTTGTGCCGGGTCCAGTCCGCCGTCCGCCGCAGCACCCGCACGGCCCGCCCGCTGTCCGGCAGCGCCAGCAGCCGTACGGCGTTGAACGCGGCGGCGGCCCGCAGCGACTGCGCCGAGTCCTCGCGGACGCCGATCCGGGCCAGCGCGTCCAGGGCGTCGTCGGTGCTGTCCGCGCAGGTCCCGAAACCCAGCGCCGCCGCCGCTGTCGAGCGGTGCGTCCAGACCGCGGACCGGCTCCAGTCCTCGACCAGTTTCCGTACGGCCCTGCGGTGCGAGGCGTGACCGGCGGCCTGGTCGAGCATGGTGGCCGCGAACAGCCTGCGGTGGGCGGTGCCCTCGGCGAGCGGCCGGATCAGCTCGGCGAACCCGTGGTCGAAGTCCCGCACGCACAGTTCCCCGGCCGCGACCGCCGCCCGCACCCACACCTGGGGCCGCTGGTCGTCGGCCAGCAGCCGCAGCCAGCGCACGACGGGCGCCCGCACGGGGAAATGTCGGTCCCACAGCTCGGCCAGCACCGCCGAGGGCAGGGCGCCGCCCCGGTACCTGATCAGCCGGGCCGCGACCTCCGCCCCGGCCACCTCGACCTCGCCGTCGACGAGTTCGGCACGCGAGAGCGCCTGGTCGGCCTCCGGGTCGTCGCAGAACAGGGGCCGGGCGGGGGTGTGGTCGGGGTCGCACTGGACGGACAGTTCCCAGGTCAGCAGATGGGCGGCGGAGGCCACCGCACTGTGCGAGGCCCCGCCGAGCACGGCGAGCGCGATCCGGAAGGCCACGGGATGGAACAGCGCGGCGGTACCCGTCCGCCGGTTGTCCCCCTCGTCCTCACGCCCGCCGCCGGTGCCGCCCGCCGGCGCGGTGAGCGCCCGGTCCACCCCGGCGAACCACTCCTGCGCCTGCTCGGCGGCGAGACTGCGACAGCCGGCCAGCAACTGCTCGTACGACAGCTCGCCGAGCAGCCGGTCGGCCAGCAGGGAGGCGAGCAGTTCGGCCTCGGCGGGCCGCAGGTCGTCCAGCCCGACGGCGTCCATGACCTCGGCCTGCTTGGCCAACTCCTGGGCGCGGGAGAGGAGTTGATCGATGTCGGGGGCGGCGGAGATATCGGAGGCGGCGGAGGCGGCGGAGGTGGCGGAGGTGGCGGAGGCAGCGGAGGTGTTGGAGGCGGCGGAGGCGGCGGAGGTGGCGGAGGTGGCGGAGGCAGCGGAGGTGTTGGAGGCGGCGGAGGCAGCGGAGGTGTTGGAGGCGGCGGAGGTGTTGGGGGCGGCGGGGATATCGAGGGTGTCGGAGGTGTCGGCGAGGCCCGGGGCGTCTTCGGGGGCGGCAGCGGCAGACTCTGCGGGCTCTTCTGGCCCCCCGGACTCCCCGGACTCCCCGGACTCCCCGGGCCCCTCGGACTCCCCGGGCCCCTCGGACTCCCCGGGCCCCTCGGACTCCCCGGGCCCCTCGGACTCCCCGGGCCCCTCGGACTCCCCGGGCTCCCCGGGTTCCCCGGACTCCTCGGCCTCGCCGGACTCCTCGGCCTCGCCGGACTCCTCGGACTCCCCGGGTTCCTGGTGCTCCCCCCGGGGGCGGTCCTCCGCCAGCCGTTCCTCCAGGCGTTCGCGGAGCCGGGTGGTGAGCAGTTGCTGGGTGGGCGCGGGCGGGCAGAGCATGCCGTAGCGGCCGGCGAGGAGCGGGCCCGCCGCCGAGCCGACGGTCACGACGAGGACCGCGTAGGCCTCGCAGCGGGTCAGGGCGGTGGCCAGTTCGTCGAGGTCCAGCTCGTCCGGGGGCAGTACGCCGGGACGGGTGAGCGACAGCTCCAGCAGATAGCCGGTGCCGCCCGGGAACTCCTCGCCGTCGCCCAGCTGGGCCGCCAGTTGCCGTATCCCGCCGTCCGGGTCGACCCGGCGTACCCCCGAACCGGCGGCGACCTCCGCGAGCAGGGAGATCGCCGTGCTCGTACGGCCGGTGCCGGGGGCGGCGCCGAGCACCAGCAGGCCGCGGGCGCGCAGGGCCTTGCGCAGGCGGACGTAGCCGTCGGGGGCGACGTGCGCCCGGCGGAGCCTGCGCAGCTCCTCCTCGGGTACGGGGCCGCTGCGCAGGGCGGGGCCGCGCAGCCGGGTGTCCGTGCCGAGGAAGATGTCGCCGAAGTGGGCGCTGCTGATGAAGGAACGGTCGACGCTGGTCAGGTCCCGGCCGGCCTCGAACACGGTCCGGGTGGCGCGGCGGGTACGGGAGGCGGCGGCGAGGTCGGTGGGGGCGTTCTCGCCCTCCTCCTCGGCGAAGGGGGCGCGGGTGTACTCCTTGAACCGCGAGGCGGCGAGTTCGCGTTCCTTCTCCTTCTCCTTCTCGGCCTCCTTGTCGTCCCGCGAACCGCCGTCCTTCTCCCGCGCCTTCTCCCTGTCCCCCTCCCCCTCCTTGTTCTCGGGCTGGTCGTGGCCGGGGGTTTCGGGGGCGTCGTCCGGCTGCTGGTCGTCGTCGCTCACTTCTCGCCACCGCCGATGCGTAGGTCCCGGAAGGTGCCGCCCTCGATCACGGAGATGTCGCGCCCGGCGGAGTAGGTCCTGCCGGAGCCCTCGGCCGGGGCGGGCGCGGGCGCGGGGGCGGGGGCCGGGGCGGGCGTACGGGGAGGGGTGGCCGTGGGACCGGCGGCCGGGGTCGTGGCGGCTCGGCCCGGCAGGTGGAACCAGGCCGTCGTCTCACCCTCCTTGAGGGTGAGGCGGGCCGAGGTGTACCGCTCCGGCTCGATGAACTTGCCGCCGCCGCGCACCACGTCCTCGTACAGCGAGTCGGAGGCCACCAGGACGAGGTCGGCGCCCTCGGCGTCGAGGAGTTCACGGGCGGTGGCGGAGTCGGCGAGACGGCAGGCCAGGTCGACGGCGCGTCCGCTGATGCCGCGCGCGTCGTGCCGTACCGGACCGACGTGCACACCGATCCGCAGCCCCAGCGGCACCCGCAGGGCGCGGTTCTCGTAGCGCAGGTTCTCGTGCAGCTCGACCGTCCACAGCCCGAGCAGCCGGGACGCCGGGATCCGCGCGGCCACCGACAGCAGTACGCCGTCGCCGCGGTCCTCCATGTGCACGGCGTCCCGGGCCACCTTGGCGTGCGCGAAGGCGGTCTCGACGATCCGGTAGATCCGCTCGCGCATCCGCGGCTTGTCGATGTCGTCGTACTCCCCGGACCGCCGGGCGTCGACACTGATCACCGACTCGTAGCGCGCTTCGGCGAGATCGGCGAGATCCATGACGTCGCGGTCGTCCACCCCGTGCCCCCTTTTTTTGGTGCTGTGCTTGGTACCTGGTACCTGGTGCTGTGTGCCGTGCTGCTCAGTCGTCGCTGTCCGGTTGCGGCTGTTCGGTTGTCGTTCGGTTCTTGCGGGTCGCCCCTTCAGGGTCGGGCCAGGGACGGAGGCCGTCTGTAGCCGTTTACACACGGCGGGCCGGGGATTTACGGGTGCCGACCGTCCCCGTGGCCGTCCGCGTGTCCGTCGGCGAGGAGGGCGAGGAGTTCGGGGTCGAGGATCTCCACGACCCGGTTGCCGGTCCGCACGATGTGCTGGGTGCGCAGCAGCCGCAGGCTCTTCGCGACGGCTTCCCGGGTGGCGCCGATGCTGGCGGCCAGCTCGTCCTGGGCGAGCTGGACCACGGAGGAACCGGAGGGGGCGTACGGGCTGCGGGGCGGTGCGCCGCCGGACCCGGAGAGTTCGGCGAGCCGGCCGGCCAGCCGCTGCAGGACGGTGAGGGAGGCGAGCGCGGACCGCTCCTGGTCGGCGCTGCGGAGCCGGAAGGTGAGCTGGCGGATCACCAGCCCGCTGACCCGGGGGTGCTCGGCGAGGAACCGGCGGAAGGCGTCGCCCGGTATGACCTGGGCGTCCGTCGGCCCGAGCGCGCGGACGGTGGCGCTGCGCGGATGCGGGTCCAACGCGGCCATCTCGCCGAGGAGTTCACCGGGTCCGCGCAGCCCGAGTATGAGCCGGGTGGCCCCCCGGTCCGTCGCGACGGAGACGGTCACCCATCCCTTGAGGAGGATCAGTACGTGGCTGGAACGGTCCCCCTCGGTGAGGAGGTGGGTGCCCGCCCCGAAGTGCTTCGGGTTGCCGAGGGCCAGCACGCCCTCGCGCTCCTGGGCGGTCAGCGACTGCGCGAACGCCAGCTCATTGCCTAGCAGTCCCATGGCACGCCCCCCGCCGCGTTCCGGACCCCTGGTTCTACGGTTGGTTCTACGGTGGCGTTGATGGTGACAGAGCGAGGTTCTGGCCTGAGTGGATTACGCCATATCGGTTGTACCGCCCGGTAATTCGTGTATAGGCACGTAACCCGCCCCTCGGCCCGGAATTCCGGCCCGCACCACCCCCGCCGGCACCCTTCCCGACCACCCCCACGGACCCGGCCTTCCCCACCGGACCCTCAGGTCAGCCCCGCCACTCGAACGACCGTCCGCAACAACGCGGGGGACCGGTCGGATGCGGCGTACTTGGCCGGAAATCAGGTTTCCGGGGCGGAAGGGCCGGTGCGCTCTGATCCGGCTCTGATGAACCCCCCAGGAAACTCTGGGGCGCTCTCTGATCGCGCATTGATCAACCGGACCGGCCGCGCCTGTGGAATGGGCGCAGCCGGTGGGGCTTCCACCGGAATCCGCTCTCCGGAAGGAAATGAGCAATGGCATTCGCAGCTCGCAGGCTCGTGTCCAAGAAGGGTCTGCCCCGTACCGCCGGGGTGCTCGCCGCTCTCGCGGTCGGCACCACTCTGCTCGCGGCGCCGGCGGCCAGTGCCGCCGACCAGCCGACCACCCGTGAACTGCTGGAAGCCTGTGGCGTCACCACCAGCTTCTGCAAGTTCCACCCGCAGAGCTTCGAGGAGTACACCGGCCCGACCCACCGGGTCGGCACCGTGTACAACTGCGGCTCGCAGACGAACGAGCTGACGGTGGGCTCGTCCGAGACGGTCGGTTCCTCCGACTCCGTCGGTGTCGCCATCACCGCCACCGCCGGCTTCGCGAAGGTGTTCGAGGTCGCCGTCGAGACCAGCTACAACCACACCTGGGAGCGCAGCCACACCGACACGGTCGAGTCCAAGGTGAACGTCCAGTCCCACCACAAGGCGTGGATCGACCGGGGCAGCCCGAAGCAGAAGGCCACCGGCTGGTACGAGATCCAGTTCAAGAACCGGCACTGGGGTCACTTCGACTGGTACGTCTACAACTACACCGAGTCGGGCTGGGACAACCAGAAGGCCGGATTCAGCGTTCCCAACGACGCTCCGATGACCCAGGCGGAAATAGGCGCCCACTGCCGCAGCTGAATTCCGCGTCCTCCACCCCCACCCCCCCCAGAAAAAGAAATGAAAGAAACGGCGGTTGCTCCATGAAGCGCATCAGGATCAAGCGGAAAGTCACCTTGGGCGTTCTCGCCGGTGCCGCGCTCGTCGGTGCCGTGGCGATGCCCGCGACGGCCTCCGCCGACGGCGGCAAGTACCTTCAGCTGCGGGTCTGCAGCGGGTCGACCGAGACGGTCAAGTTCTACTTCGTCGGCGAGAACCAGCACGGCGACTGGGGCGGCTCCCGGTTCTGGGAGATCCCGCCGAAGGGCTGCACCACGGCCGCGGACTACTGGTGGACGGCCGGCCGCTCGGTCGAGTTCCACCACCAGAAGCCCAGCACGGGCTGGCGCTGGGAGCCGCGCGTGGTCCCGGCGAACGGGCAGAAGAACTGGGGCACCTACACGCTCAACATCGGCTAGACCCGTACGAGCCCGAGCTACGAGCCCGAGCGGGGAGACAGGAAAAGGGGTTCCGCCGGTCGCACACAGCGACCGGCGAACCCCCTTTTCCTTACTGCTTCCGTTCAGTCCGCGTGCACGATGTAGCCCGCGCCGCGCACCGTGCGGATCAGCGACTGGCCCGAGTCGCCCAGCTTGCGTCGCAGGTAGTAGACGTATGTCTCGACGACCCCCGACTCGCCCTGGAAGCCGTAGTTCCACACCGTGTCCAGGATGTGCGCCTTCGAGATCACCTGGCCGGCGTTCTCCAGCAACACCTTGAGCAGCGCGAACTCGGTCGCCGACAGGGGTACGGCCGTGCCGTGGCACCACACCTCCCGGGTGCCCGCGTCCAGCTCGACCCCCGCCGCGCACAGCCGGCGCGAGGACAGGGGTGCGGGGCGGACGGCGCCCCGGGCCCGCCGGATCAGGGCCCGGATGCGGGCGCTGACCTCGGTGAGGTCGAAGGGCTTGGTGACGTAGTCGTCGCCGCCCGCCGCCAGGGCGTGGCACTTGTCCTCGACGGTCGTACGGGCGCTGAGGAAGATCACCGGCGTGTCGAGGCCGGCGGCGCGGAGCCGTCCGCAGATCTCGGTGCCGTCCAGCAGTACGGCGTCGGGGCTCAGCCGCTGGATCTCGGCGACCGTCCCGGCACCCGTCGCCACGAGGTGGGCGTCGAAGCCGAGGAATCGCAGGGCCATGACCAGCATGTCGGAAGTGCCGGACTCGTCGTCGATCACGAGTACGGAGGGGTGCTCGGGTACAGAGAGATCTTGGTTCACTCCGGAGGCTCTTTCGGTGGGGCGGATCGCCGTCGGACGGTGGGGGGTTTTCCAGCTCTGGACCCAGGCTGACCACCGGATCGTTGTCCAAGAAGCCCCTCCGGTCACTCCGAACAACTCTGTCGACGTTGACAACCGCCCTCGGACCCCTCCATCATCATTCCACTAATCAAGTAGTGGAATGATGATGGAGGGGTGGTGGTGATCGATGGAGTTCCGTATCGACAGGCGGAGCGGGGTCCCCGCCTTCCAGCAGATCGTGCAGCAGACCAAGCAGGCCATGCGGCTGGGCGTCCTGGTGCCGGGAGACCGGCTGCCGACCGCCAAGGAGGTCGCCGAGGTCAGCGCGGTCAACCCCAACACCACCCTCAAGGCGTACCGCGAGCTGGAGCGTGAGGGCCTGGTCGAACCGCGACCGGGCCAGGGCACCTTCGTACGCCGCACGCTGGCCCGCCCCTCGGCGGGCACCGATTCCCCGCTGTACGGGGAGCTGGCGGCGTGGATGTCGAAGGCGGCCGGGGCCGGTCTGGGGCAGGAGCACGTGGCCGCGCTGGTCGCGGCGGCGATGGAGAAGCAGTTCGGCGCCGGGAGCGCGCCGGTGACGGGGGTCACGGAGTCCGCGGGGTCCACGGGGGCCTTGGAGTCCACGACGGCCACGGGGGCCACGGGGGCCACGACAACTAGGAGTGCAAGTGAGTGACGGTATGTACACGGGGGAGCCGGCGCTGGAGGCGTACGGCCTGGGGATGCGTTACCGGCGGGGCTGGGCGCTGCGGGACTGCTCCTTCCGGCTGCCGGCCGGCCGGATCTGCGGGCTGGTCGGACCCAACGGGGCGGGCAAGACCACGCTGCTGAGCATCGCGGCGCACGTCCTGGAGCCGACGCACGGTTCGATCAGCCTGTTCGGCGAGGCGCCGGGCTCGGTGGAGTCCGGCAGGCGTACGGCGTTCCTCGCCCAGGAGAAGCCGCTGTTCAAGCGCTTCACCGTGGCGGAGACCCTGCGGCTGGGGCGCGAGCTGAACCCCGGCTGGGACCAGCGCGCCGCCGAGGAGATCGTCCGCGCGGGCAACGTCCCCTTCGAGGCGAAGATCAACACCCTGTCCGGCGGCCAGCGCACCCGCGTCGCCATCGCCCTCGCCTTCGGCAAGCGCCCCGAGCTGCTGCTCCTCGACGAGCCGATGTCGGACCTCGACCCGGTCGTGCGCCACGAGCTGATGGGCACCCTCCTCGCTGAGGCCGCCGAGCGCGGCACCACCGTACTGATGTCGACGCACGTCCTCGCCGAGCTGGAGAACGTGTGCGACTACCTGGTCGTCGTCTCCGGCGGCGGGGTGCGGCTCGCCGGTGACGTGGACGAGCTGATGTCCGTGCACACCCTGGTCACCGGCGCGAAGGAGGGCGAGGGAATGCCCGCCGCCCTCGGTCACCACACCCTCGTCGAGGCCCGCACCAGCGGACGCCAGTTCACCGCGCTGATCCGCCCCGAGGGCCCGGTCACCGGTCCCTGGGAGACGGACGCCCCGAACATGGAGGAACTGTTGCTCGCCTATCTCCGCTCACCCGAGGCACCGCCGCTGATCACCCCGACCGCCCAGGTCCAGGGCCATGGTCAGGCGCACGGCGCCGGGGCGGTGGCGGCATGAGCACCTTCACCGATACCCCGACCACGAACGACAGCAGGAACGGGACCATGGACACGATCACCACGGAGGCCACCCGCCGGCCCCGCCTCGGCGGGATGACCTGGCTGGTCTGGCGCCAGCACCGGGCCGCGTACTGGACGATCCTCGGCGCTGCCGTGCTCTCCGTGGCCTGGATGGTCTACCAGCGCGGACAGATGGTCGACTTCCTCGACGGCATCGGCTATCCCGGCACCGGCGTCGACAACACGAACGAGGGGTTCGCGGACTACCAGAACGCCATGATGGCCGCCTCCACCGGTCTCCAGGCGATACCCATCCTGCTCGGTGTCTTCCTCGGCGCCCCGCTCCTCGCGGGCGACCTGGAGAACGGCACCGCCAAGCTCGTCGCCGCCCAGTCCATGAGCCGGACCCGCTGGCTGGCCACCAAGCTGGGGCTCACCGCGCTGGTGATCGTGGTCGTCACGGTCACGCTGTCGGCGGTGTTCGACTGGTGGTGGAGCCCGGTCAAGTCCGAGATCACGGTCATGGACTGGACGTCCAGCTCCGCCTTCGACACGACCGGGCCGGTGCCGGTCGCGCTCACCCTGTTCTCCGTGGTCGCCGGTGTGGCGATCGGTGTGGTGCTGCGGCGGACGCTGATGGCGATGGTGGTGACCTTCGGGTTCCTCGTCGTCGTCGAGATCGTCTGGTCGTCCTGCGTCCTGTCGCTCGGCAACATCATCACCGTCACGACGAACAAGGGGGTCATGGCGGAGAACTCGTTCCCGTCGCTGCCCGGAAATGCCTATCAGCTCGACGATTCGTATCTGACGGCGAGCGGAGATCTTCTCGGGTGGAGTACGTGTTCGGGCTCGGCGAGTGATCAGGCGCGGGAGTTGTGCCTGAAGAAAGAGGGGGTCGTCGGGTGGTCGGTGGATTATCTGCCGATGTCGCAGATGAACGGCATGCAGTGGTTCGGGGCGTCGATTTTGTTCGCGCTGACCGCCGGGATCGTGGTGTTCCTTTTCTTCTGGGGGCGTAAGCGGCTCGTCTGAGCACCCCTGAAAGCAGGGCGTTCTCCCCACCCTTTGTTTCTTTTTTCCGCCGGCCGGGCCGCTTTGCCATGCCCGAAAGGCCGGAGAGAAAGGTTTCCGTTGAACCACCGCAACAGACGAGCACGCGAGGCTTCCGCTCTCGCCCTGCTCACCGCCGCCGCTCTCACCGCAGCCCTGCTCGGTGCGCCGGGATCCCAGGCCGCACCGACCGGAAGCGGCACCTTCGGGGCCCTCGGGAAGGCTAGGACGGTCACCCTCGTCACCGGGGACCGGGTCACCCTCGACGCCGACGGGCAGGTCACCGGCGTACGGGCCGCCAAAGGGCGGGAAGGGACCACCTTCCGGATATCCCAGGACGGGGAGCGGACCTACGTCGTCCCGCGCGACGCCGAGCGGCTGCTCGCGAACGGGACCGCCGACCGGCGGCTGTTCGAGGTCACGCAGCTGGTGAAGTGGGGCTACGACGATGCCACCCGCCCCGACCTCCCCCTCATCGTGACGTACGCCAAGGGCCAGGCCCTCGCGCCGAGCGCGTTCTCCGCCGCCGGCGCCCGGGTCAGCCGGGATCTGCCCAGTGTCAACGGGGACGCGGTGAAGGCCCGTAAGGCCGACGGCGCCGAGCTGTGGGAGACGCTCACCGGCGGCAGCGGGGGCAACGGCACCGCGCGTTCGGCGGCCCGGGTCGAGAAGATCTGGCTCGACGGGAAGGTGGAGGCCGCCCTCGACAGGAGCACCGCCCAGATCGGCGCACCCGAGGCCTGGGCCGCCGGGTACGACGGCAAGGGCGTCAAGGTCGCCGTCCTGGACACCGGGGTCGACGGCACGCACCCGGATCTGCGGGGCCGGATCGACGCGGCCAGGAACTTCTCCGAGTCGGCCGACACCGTCGACCGCGTCGGGCACGGCACGCATGTCGCCTCCACCGTCGCCGGGTCCGGTGCGAAGTCCGGGGGCAAGTACAAGGGGGTCGCCCCGGGCGCCCGGCTGATCAGCGGCAAGGTGCTCGACGACAGCGGCTACGGCGAGGAGTCCGGGATCATCGCCGGTGCCCAGTGGGCCGTCGCCCAGGGCGCCAAGGTGATCAACCTCAGCCTCGGCGGCCCCGACGGCCCCGGTGACGACCCCCTCGAACAGGCGGTGAACGAGCTGTCCGCCTCCTCCGGCGCCCTCTTCGTGATCGCCGCCGGGAACGACGGCCCGGCCGCCGGCACCGTCGGTTCGCCGGGCAGCGCCGCCGCCGCGCTCACCGTGGGCGCGGTGGACCGCGACGACACGATGGCCGACTTCTCCAGCCGGGGCCCGACGGCGGACGGTTCGCTGAAGCCGGACATCACCGCCCCCGGCGTCGACATCGTCGCCGCGAAGGCAGCCGAGGGCACCGAGGGCGACCCGGCCGCCGACGGCTACGTCTCGATGAGCGGTACGTCGATGGCGACCCCGCATGTCGCGGGCGCCGCCGCGATCCTCGCCCAGCGCCACCCCGACTGGACCGGCGAGCGCCTCAAGGCCGCCCTCACCGGGTCCGCCAAGCCGACGGTCGGCGTCTCGGCGTTCGCGCAGGGCACGGGACGTACGGACATCGTCCGCGCGCTCGACCAGCGGCTCAGCACGACGCCCGCGACCGTCGGCTTCCCGGCCCAGCAGTGGCCGCACACCGACGACAAGCCCGTCACCAAGGACGTCACCTACCGCAACGACGGAGACAGCCCCCTCACCCTCGACCTCACCACCGAGGCGTACGGCGAGGACGGGAAGCCCGCCGCCGAGGGCATGTTCGAGGTCTCGCCGAAGCGGCTCACCGTCCCGGCGGGCGGTACGGCGACCGCGCAGGTCACCGCCGACAGCAGCGCGGGCACGGCCGACGGCGGCTTCGGCGGCTCGGTCGTCGCGACGGACGGCGCCGGCACGACCGTACGGACCGGTGTGGGCCTGCAGCGCGAGGTCGAGTCGTACGACCTGACGGTCAAGCACCTCGGCCTCGACGGGAAGCCCACCGGGCGGTCGGAGACCGGGGTGCAGGGGCTCGACAACGAGATCTGGAACGACTACGCGGACGACACGGACGGCGAGTTCACCGTGCGGCTGCCCAGGGGCCGGTACAGCCTCGAAGGCCGGATCGACACGGGCGCGAACCCCGACGCCGGTGAGCTGGCCCTCCTCCTCAACCCGAAGTTCTCGCTCACCCGTGACACCACCCTCGTCATGGACGCCCGCAAGGCCAAGCCGGTCCGGATCACCGTGCCGGACGCCAAGGCCAGGCAGACCGACGCCACCCTCAACTACGGCTTCGCCATCGACCGGCAGCGGAGCGTCAGCACGTACGACCTGGGCAGCTTCGCCAAGCTGCGGGTCGGGCAGTTCGGCGCCCGGCTGCCCGGGAACGAGGCGTTCGCGCAGTACAACGGCACCTGGACGCACGGCAGTACGAACTACCGGCCGGCGATGAACCGTACCGGCGACCTGTCCGGCTTCACCATGAACCTGAAGCGCTCGCAGTTCGCCAAGATCGGCATCCCCGCCGGTGCGTCCGTCAAGGGCAAGAAGGGGTCGCTCGTCGCCGCGCCCCTCGTACCCGGGGGCGGCTTCTGGCTCGACTTCCACCCGACCGAGTTCGCCCTGCCCGCCAACCTCACCGAGTACGTCCTGCCGGGCGTGCAGTGGCGGTACTCCCTCTGGCAGACGAGCGGCACGGACGCGGACGGCGAGACCGTGTACGACGCCGGTCAGTGGACCGCGAACCCCCGTACGTACAGCGCGGGCAGGCAGTACACCGAGCGCTTCAACACCGGCGTCTTCGGCCCGCACCTCACGGGCCCGCTGACCGGCAACGAGGACCGGCCGGGTGCGGTCCGGGTCGGTGACACCTTCATGGCGTACCTTCCGCTCTTCTCGGACGGCGCCGGGCATGTCGGCGACTCCAGCCACAGCAGGGCCAGGAGCACCCTGTACGCGGGCGGCACGAAGATCTTCGCCACGGACACGGACCTGTCCGGCGTCTCGTACGACCTCCCCGCCGCCAAGCGCGCCTACCGCCTGACCACGGACGTCTCCCGCCCCACCTCCCTCTCGTCGGTCTCCACCCGGGTCGCCGCCGAGTGGACCTTCACCTCCGCGCACGTCACGGGGGTCGGGCAGCGGCTGCCGCTGTCGGTGGTCCGCTTCTCGCCCAAGCTGAGCGCGGCGAGCACGGCCAAGGCGGGTACGAGGTTCTCGGTGCCCTTCACGGTCGAGGGCGCGGCCACCGCGAGCACCGCCCGCAAGCTGGCCTTCTCCGTCTCCTACGACGACGGCCGCACCTGGCAGCCGGCGAAGGCGGTCGCAGGCAAGCACCTCGACCTGCGCCACCCGGCGAAGGCGGGCACGGTGTCGCTGCGGGTGACGCTCACGGACAAGGACGGGAACACGCTGAAGCAGACGATCCAGCGGGCCTATCGGATCGTCAAGTAGGGGCTCGGGAGCGGAAAGCCTCCGTCGACGGTCACTGGTCACTGCCGCCAGAGCAGGGTCGCGCCGGTGACCGTCGCCGCCACCCCGGCGATCAGCACGAGGACGACGACGCCGAGTGTCCCCTCGTTGTCGCGGTGCTCGGCCGCCAGGTCCGGGGTGTAGACCCTTGGGGCGGCGGGCGCGTAGTGGATGGTCAGGTCGCGGCCCAGTGAGCTGCGGGGCTTGGGGACGCCCTCGCGGCACAGCACGGTCATCCGGATGCCCTCGGCGGTGGTGAAGACGATGACGGGGGCGTGGTTGACGATCTCCTCGCCCTCGCCGTCGGTGTGGACGTCCCTGGTGACGGCCACGACCCGCGCCGGTACGGCCACGGCGACGCCGTCGGCCAGCAGGGCGGCACGGAGACGTACGTTGCGCAGGTCGGCGCCCGTCGCGGTGAACACGGTGAGCAGCGCCCCGAACCCGAGCAGCGCCCACGGGTATCCCCACAGGACGGTCGCGTGGACGACCAGCCCGACGAGGAGCAGGGCGACCGCGCAGTTGGGAGTACCCCGGCCGCTCCGGTCGGGGACGGTGTCGAGCACGACACGGAACCGGTCGGGGCGCCCGCGCGGATGACGTACCGCCACCTCGCGGCCCACCCACGCCTCCGTGAACGTATGACCGTGCTTGCCGGTGTTCGGGAGGACGACGTCCGGCCCGCCGGCCGGGTGCGGGAAGGCGACCGTGACCGGTATGCCGGGGTACTTGGAGGCGCCGTGCGCGGGCTGCTCCACCGAGACGATCCGGGCCGTGGTCCAGACGGCCCGCCGGGCCGGGGTCAGTCCGGCGAGGGAGAGGGCGTAGCCGAGAAGCGCCAGTCCTGCGGGGACCGTCCACCACAGCTGCAGCAGGTCGTGCGCGTCGTACATGTGGTGTGTGTTCACCGGGTCTCGATGCGGTACAGGCGCCGGGTCGGGTCGACGACGACCGCGATGCGCAGGCCCACCCGCAGGCCGGCGTCCGGCGAGCGCTTCCAGGTCGCGTCGAACGCGGTGAATCCCGGTCCGCTGATCCGCAGGGCGACCGCGATCCCGGAGTCATCCCCGTCCGACCAGGTGCTCAGGTCGGTGATCTCGCCCGCAGCCGGCACCCCGACCGTGTCCAGCAGCCGGTTGTGCTCCCGCTCCACACTGGCGAAGCACCAGAGGGCGATGCCGAGGGGCAGGCAGAGCACGGTGACCAGGATGCCTGGGACCAGCATCGAGGCGTCGGTGAAGACGGTGAACCCCAGCAACACCGGTCCCCATACGCACATCCCCGCGGCGCTGGTGTAGAGGAGCACGGCGCCCGCCGCACCGACCCGGTCCACCCGAGTCGGCTCCGCGCCCTCCGAGCTGCCCGGCCCGTCCGTCATCTCAGGCGTCCGGCCGGTCCGTCGCCACACCGTCACCGGCGTAGAGGTAGGCACCGGGGCGGGCGGGGTCGGCGATCAGCAGCACCTGGTCGCCCGTACGCGGAATCCGAAGCTTCGAGACGATGGTCTGGAGCGCGATCCGCTCGGCGGTGCCGGTGAGCTGGAGGTCCAGGTCGACCACCGGGTCGTAGTTGATCAGCTTGCCGGTGTCGCCGATCGACACGACGACGGCCGGTACGGTCGGCACCCCGGCGGCCAGCAACTGCTGAACATCCAGGCCGGAGTTGTAGGCGCCGATCGACTGCTGCACCTTGGCGAAGTCCTCCTGGCCGAGGAACGCGCGCGTGGTCCGGCCGTAGAAGCCCTTGCCGCTCGCCACCTTGCCCGCGATCTCGGCCGCCTTCTCCTCACGGCTCTTGCGCCGCCCGAAGAGTCCCATGACTGGTTCCCCTTTCGATTCCCTCATCCGACGATGACGATCTGGACGGTAGGTGGCCGGTGACGCCTACCGATCCCAGGTTCGGCCGCAGGTCCGGCCGCCGGTCCGGTCCGAAATACGCGCGGCGTACGCTCCTGGCATGCCGTCCATCAGCCAGCCGACCGGTGAGCGCCGACCGCGCGCCCTGGTCATCGACCGTGCCTGGCGCGGCCTCGGACCCGGCCTTGAGCCGCTCAGCGGTCCCGGCGGGGCGCCGCTGACCCGGACGGTCAAGCTGATCGTGCTGCCGCTGATCGTCCGCCCGGCGCTGCGTCCCGAACTCGCGGCGGACTTCCTCGAACCGGCGCAGGCCGCGCGTCTCGACGGGCTGGTCCGGGACTCGGGCGCGCGTCTCACGGCGACGGCACAGTGGTTCACGTTGCTCAAGAAGGCCCGCCGGGCGCTGGGCATCGTCGCGGGCAACCCCCAGGACCTGTACTTCCAGCGCTGCTTCGAGCTGGCCACCGAACACGGGGCGCCCGCGGCCGACGCCGACGTGACGGCCAGGGACGTGGTCGAGGAGGTGGCGGACACCCCCGGCGGACGCACGGTGGACGCCCTCAAGAACCACCTGGCCGACGCCGCGCGACGCCTCCGGCTCGACGGGGACCTGGCCACCGGCTGGGCGCACCGCCCCCCGGCGACCTCCGACGCGGCCTCGACGGCGACGCTCGCCGCACACGCCGCCGAGGCCCTGGACGCCTGCGGCGCACCGGGCCCGGCCGACGGCGCACCCTCGTACACCGCCATGGTCGAGGCGGGCCACGGCGCCCTGTTCGGCCGGGCCCTGTGGGCGGACACGCCCGGCGTCTGGGGCCGCGACGACCTGCCGACCCACCTGGGCCTGACCGGCCGGCGGACACCGCCGCGTCCGGAGGTCGGCCGGGGCGCATCGACGGCCACCCTGCCCGCGCCGCTCGACCGCACCCTCTTCGAGCGGCTCTTCGTCGTCCTCCAGTCCTCGGCCCACCGGGACGAACTCCCGACGGTGCCGGAACTCGTCGCCCGCGAGACCGGCCGCAGCTGCGCCCCGCTCGGCCTGTACGACGAGAGCCTGCGCGTCGCCGTCGTCCTCGGCGGCCGGCTCGCGGCGGGCCTCGACCCGCTGGGCACCGGGGGTACGACGGGCCGCACGGCAGCCCATCGCGTCGTCAACAGCCGCTGGCAGCGCGAGGCTTCGGTGCTGCGCGCCCGCCGGATGACGGTCTCCCCGCACCCGGATCCGGACGGCGGCGGCGTCCTGGACGCCCTCGCCCAGGACCTCCGTACGCCGTGGGCCGCCTACATGCGGCGCCTGTGGGTACGCCTGCACGGCCGCGACGTCCGCGACGCACCCCTGCCCGACCTCGCGTCGGCCTGGACGGTGCTCGACGGGGTCGCCCGCTCGGTGATGATGGACCACCGCGCCCGGGTCCGCTCGGCCCTGCGCACCCTGTCGACGGGCACCGCGCCTGCGGTCGGGGCGGCCGGGACGAGGAGCGCGTGATGGCGGGGGCGGGCGTGGAAGTGCGGGTCGCGCGGGGCGGGGACGGTACGGTCCGGGTCGTGCCGGTCGGTGAACCGGCCCCGGTGGAACGGGACTTCACTCGGGCGGTCCTTGAGGTGGCGGGTGCGGTACTGACCTGGCCGGTTCCGGATGACTCCGTCGGCCTGCCCTCGGCGGAGATCGACGATCCGGGGCGGGCCCAGCAGTGGCTGTGGGTGGTGTACGGGGAGGGCGTCGCCGCGGCCGTCCACGACTGCGCGGACACGGATACGGGTCCGACCGGCGTACGGGTGACAGCGCACCCGACCGCCCTCACCGGCGGCTCGGCCCGCCTCGCCCTCGGCCACTGGGCGGCCCGCTGGTGGCCGGCCTCGTACCCGGACGGGATACCGACCCTCGAACCGGCCTTGCTGGGACTGGAGTTGGCCGCGCTCACCCACCACTGCCAGCAGCTGTTCGACGGTGACGAGGGCGACGACCGCGCGTCCGAACTGATCGTGGAGCACCAGGAAGCCCTGGACCCGCTGATCAGGTGGTGGCGTGGAGAGGCTCAACAGACGCACACAGCACGCCATTTGGAGAGCGTCCTGCGCCTGATCGACGACGCGGCGGACACGGCGGGCCTGGACGGCCCGGCCCTGCGTGAACTCCGTACCTCCCTGTACCGGCAGGGCCCGACCGGTGGTCCGCCGACAGCCCCTGCCACGCTCTTCACACATCCCGACCGCGCCTACGCCCTCGCAGCGGGCGAACAGCTGGGCGCGGGCGGCCGGTTGATCGCCAGGGGCCACGGCACCAACGACTGGCGCCGCTACCCGCCCGGCTTCGTCGACGCGGCCGAGGACGCGGTGGCCTGGACGGCGCGGGCACTCGGCGCCCGGCGGCGGATCGAGGTCGAGGTGGTCGCCCACAGCACGGCACCGCTGGCGGGGGCACAGCTCGTCGCGGAGGTCCACGTGAACGGCGGCGACCCGCACCGCGTGCCCCTCACCAGGCAGAACGACCTGTGGACGGGCCGCCGCGAGCTGGCCCCGGAGCTGCTGGCCGGGGTGCCGACGCCACATATCGAGGTCGGCGTCCTGCTGCCGGGCTTCGACCCGGCCCCCGGTACACCGGAGGACGCGGCCGGGACCCGCGCGGCCCGTGAAGCCGTACGGGCGCTGGTCCGGCGTCGGCTGACAACTGCGGCGACGGAGCACTCGGCGCACGACGGGTCGCCGCACGACACCCCCTCGGCACCGTTCCTCGCCGAGACCGCAGCCGCCGTCACGGACGAGGACTACTGAGGACTGCTGACACATGCCGAACGAGGAGAACGAGCGGGAGCCGCAAGAGGCGGGCGCGGGCGTGCCGCAGCTGTACGGGGAGCCGTTCGACAGTGCCTTCGCCCTGGCCGAGGAGCACCAGCTGGCGGGCGACCTCGCCGCAGCGTGCGCCGTGTACGCGGAGTTGCTCACGCTGGCGGAGTCCATCGAGGACTCGCCCGACGTACGTTTCCTGCGGGCACACCTGCTGTCCAACCTCGCGAGCGTCCGGCTCACCGCGACGGACCTGGCCGGTGCGGAGGAGGCGGGCGGACGCGCCCGCGCCCTGCTGGACAGCATCGCGTCGCATCCGATGGGCCCGCGCGGCCGTCAGCTGTGGCTGGAGATGCTGCTCCGCACGCTGATCGGCAGAACCGACCTGCTGCGCAGGACCGGCCGCCTGGACGAGGCGCTGGCCGCCCTCGACGAAGCGACGCTCAGACTCCCGGAGTTCGACGACCCCGAGGGCCTGCGCGGATCCGAACTGGCCCTTAGCCGTGTGCTGTTGCTGATGGACCGGGGCGAGTGGGGCCCGGCGGAGGACCAAGCGACGGCACTCCTCGCCGCCCTCCAGGCGGCCGGGGCAACGGAGTTGGAGACGGTACCGAGGCTGCTGACCACCCTGGCCCTGATCTGCTCCTCGACGGGCCGGTTCGACGCGGCCGAGGACCACCTGACCCGCGCGGAGGAGCACTACCGCGCCCTGGGTGACCTCGGCGAGCAGCGGACGATGCTCGCGCACCGGGCGTGGGTAGCGCTGGAGCGGGGCGAACACGCCCTGGCGGAGCGGCTGTTCGGGGAGGCGTCCGCGTACTTCGAGCAGCAGGGGCTGTACGGGGACCTGGCGGTCTGCGAACAGGCCCGGGCCCATCTCGCGGGCCTGCGTGGCGACTTGGCAGGCGCGGCCGACCTGACGACGGCGAGCCTGGCCCGCTTCGAGGAACTGGGCGCCTCGATCGCCGCCGCCGACACGATGCTGCTGGGTGCCCGGCACGCGTACGACCGTGGCGACATCGAGGAGATGAAACGCCTGGCCCAGACGGCCCGTGACGTCTACCAGGAGCGGGAGGTGTACGAGCGCTGCGCCCAGGTCGACCTCATGCTGGCGACCACCCTGGAGGACAACCTCGTCCGGACGGACCACGGCGACCACGAGCGGCGCTCGATCGCCGACGCGCTCTCCCTCGCCCTCCCCGCCGCCCTGGCCCTCCAGGCGGCCCGCTACGACTTCGCCACCGCCCACGCCCGCGCACAATGGCTCCAACTCGCCGACGAGGGAATGGAGTTGGCCTTCCGGCTGGCGATCCGCCGACAGGACCAGGGCCTGCTCTTCGAGCTGGTGGAACACCGCAGCGCGGGCGCGTCCCTGGCACTGACGCCGCCCAGCGAGGCAGGTCCGGGACTGTTCCCGAACGCGGCCATGAAGGCGGACAGGGCGTACGGGCGAGCCGACGGCCCGTTGGCGCTCGGGGGAGTGGCGGCGGAGGCGGCGGCATCGGCGGGCCTGCGGGTCGCGCCGCCGCCGAAGGTGCGGATGGCCGCCCAGGGCCCCGGCCGGGTCGCGCTCCAGGAGTACATCGCGGCGGCCGAGTTCCGCTATCACCGCCGGATCGTGGACGACGACGAGGTCCCCTTCTGGATCACCGACGACCTCACGAACCGGCCGGTCGTCCAGATCCGACTGGCCGACGCCGGCGACCTGTTCATGACCTGGACCTGGGCGGGCGGCGCGAAGGGCTTCGGCACGGGACACGCCCCCGCCGACGAAGTCGACGAAGCGGTGCGGGAGTTGGCAGCCGCGTTGCCCGAGTCGGGCAAGGGCGCGGCGGGAATGGCGCGGGCACTCACCTCGGGCGCACTGGCGAACCCCGCCGCCGAGCGCCGCCTGGCCCGCCGACTGGCGGAAGCCCTGTGGCCGGAGGGCCTGACAGCGCAGATACGCCAGGTGGCGGCACACACGGGCCACCGCCCGCTGATCCGCGTCCAGCCGTCCCCGAGGGTGGCCCAAGTTCCCTGGGAACTACTAGCGTTGGACGCGGACACGGATACGGATACGAACGTAAGACTGATAGACCTCGCGGACGTCGCGACGACAGCACCGACATCACTACGCCGCCCGACTCCGACACCGGACGCGCAACCCGAAGCGAAGTCCGAAGCGAAGTCCGAAGCGAAGTCCGACGGGGTCGTCCTCGTCCTGGACCCCCGAATCCCGGGATTCCGGGCCGACTCCCCGCTCGGCTCGGTCCTCGGCCCCCCTGGCTCGGACCCGGACCTGCTCTCCCTCGTCCGGAAGCACCTCGACGCGGGCACGGCAGTACCGTCCGTCACCACCCCGGCGGAGGCGTTCCGCCGCACCGACCTGGACCGGGACTGGCTGAGCGAGGCCCTCCGCAAGGGCCCGCGCAGGCTTCTCTACGTCGGCCATGTGAGCGGCGCCCCGGTGGCGGGCGGCCAGAGCGAGGACGGCACGCTCCATCTGTCCTGCGGCCCGGACACCACCGGCCTGACCGACCCGATCCGTACCCACCGCCCGCTGTCGGCGAAGGACCTGCTCCTCGGCACCCTGCCACTGCGCGCCGACGGCGAACCGGGCTCCCGCATCTGGCCGGCCCCGCCCCGGGTGGCCCTGATCGCCTGCGAGAGCGGCGGCGACCTGCGCTTCGCCGAGTCCTTCGGCCTGGCGACGGCCATGCTCCACAACGGCGCCGACCTGGTGACAGCCACCCGCTGGCCCCTCCCGACAAGCTTCGCCTTCCACCGTCTGGCGTCCCTCCCGGAGTCCGTACGACCCCTGTCGGCGGCGATCACCGCGATCGACGCGGCACACGAACACCCGGACCCGGTGGGCAGGTTGGGCGACTGGCAGCGCGAGCAGCTGGACAACTGGCGGGCGGGGGGCCGGATCGAGCACTCGCCGCTGCTGTGGGCGGCGATGACTTGCATCGTCGTATGACTGGTCGGACGGCGCACTGCTGATGCCTGGCCGCCCGTCCCCTCTCCCCGGTGATGCTC
Organism: Streptomyces geranii; assembly: GCF_002954775.1. GTDB lineage: Bacteria > Actinomycetota > Actinomycetes > Streptomycetales > Streptomycetaceae > Streptomyces > Streptomyces geranii. The sequence continues at coordinate 111,419 of NZ_PJME01000015.1, read as the reverse complement.
GGGTGATGGACAGCCACGAAGGCGGAGCCGACGGACGCCTCGTCCTTACCGCCTGCCGGGAAGAGGCGGCCGTGCCCGCAACCGTCGCAGCATCCGGGCGTCCTCGAAGCCGACCGAGCGGGCGGCGGCGTCGACCGTGGTGCCGTGGCTGATGAGGTGTTCGGCGCGTTCCAGGCGGAGGGTCTGCTGGTAGCGGAGTGGGGTGAGGCCGGTGGCGCGGGTGAAGAGGCGGGTGAGGGTGCGTTCGCTGACGTCGGCCGCCGAGGCTAGGCCGGGCAGCGGGAGCGGCTCGGCGAAGCGGGTGTCGATGAGGTCCTGGACGCGGTGCACGGTGTCGTCGAGGTGGGAGCGGTGCCGGAACATCGCGCTGGACTGGGGTTCGTGGCCGTTGCGGCGGGCGTAGACGACCATGTCCCGGGCGACCTGGGCGGCGACGGCGGGTCCGTGGCGGCCGGCGACGAGGTGGAGGGCCAGGTCGATGCCGCTGGCGATACCGGCCGAGGTGATCACCCGGTCGTCGGTGGTGAACAGGACGTCGCGGACGACGACCGTCCCGGGATGGCGCCGGGCCAGTTCGTCCTGCACGTCGTGGTGGGTGGTGCAGCGGCGGCCCCCGAGCAGCCCGGCCCGCCCGAGCGCCTCCGCGCCCGCGCAGACGCTGGCCACGCTGCCGCCCCGGGCGTGGTGGTCCCGTAGGACCTTGAGGTGGGCGTCGGCGATGGGGGGCGAGTCGGCGAGGGTGCGGGCCCGCCAGCCGGGTACGACGATCAGATCGTCGGGGCCGAGTTCGGGCCAGTCGAGCGCGGCGACCAGGGGCAGGCCCTGTGCGGTGGGGACCTCGGGCCGTTCGGCGACGTAGGCGAGGGTGTAGGGGTGCCCGAAGTCGGCCGCGGTGGAGAAGACCTGCGCGGGGCCTGCCAGGTCCAGCAGATGGACTCCGGGTACCAGGAAGAAGACGACGTGGCTCACGATTCGGTCATTATGCCCGAGGGGCTGCCGCCGCCTCCACCTCGTCGACCGTGGCGATGGTGGCGAAGCGGCCGGCGAGGGCGTACTCGGTACGCCGGATGATCTCGTCGGCGGGCAGGGTGCGGGGGTCGGCGAGGAGTTCGGCGACCGTCAGGTCGGCGGGGGCGTCGCGGTGCGCGACCGGGTTGGTGGCGGTCGCGTCGACGACGAAGGTGACCTGGTAGCCGAGGTCGCTCGCGACGCGGGCGGTGGTCTCCACGCACTGCTCGGTGCGGATACCGCAGACGGCGAGTTCGCGGACGCCGCGCTCGGTGAGGAGTTGCTGCAGGTTGGTGGTGGTGAAGGCGTTGTGCGAGGTCTTGTGGACGAGGGGTTCGCCGTCCTCCGGCGGCTCCAGCTCCGCCAGCGGCCGGACGTGGCCGAGGGCAGGATCGAAGACGTCGCCGGAGCCGGGCTCGGAGTGCAGTACCCACACCACCAGGTCCCCGGCCCGGCGGGCGTGCCGGACCAGCCGGTTCACCTTGTCGGCGATCTTCGGTTCGGAGATCGTCTCCCACAGGGGGTGCGCGCGGAAGGACTCCTGGACATCGATGACGATCAGTGCTCGGGTCATACGTCCAGGGTCCGCCGTAGGACGGGGAGGTGGACAGGCCGCATCGGGTCCGGGACCGGACCGATCCGGTCACTCATGAACGACCGGCCGACGCCGGACTACTGCTCCGGGTAGAACTGCGCGTACCACCGCCGCAGCGCCCGTATCCCCTTCTCGTGGGGGAGCAGTACCGGCCGGGCCTGGTGGATCTTGTGGTCCCAGATCGCGACCTCCTCCCGTACCTCGTCGAGGGCCTCCGCGCGGAAGACGAGCTTGAGGACGGGCGTCAGGAACCGGAGGGGGAAGGGGGCGGGTTTGCGCAGGTAGTACAGCATGCGGAGTTCGCTGGTGCGGTCGTCGAGGGGGGTGGTGAGGGCGACGGCGGTCACCGACAGCACCGGCCCGTGGACTCGGACGACCATCACACCGGGCCCGTACATGAACGCGTCGAAGGTGTTGTTGATGTCCCAGGCGAGCACCCGCCGGGAGATCCGCCCACGGGCCTCGGCGTACGGACCGTCCTCCCGCCACTCCTGCACGGGCGGCTCGCTCTGGCCGTGGATGAAGTGGAAGTGGGACTCGTCGACGATGTTCTCGCGCATCTCCTGGACATGGACCCGAGCCCGGCAGACGTCGTCGATCGGCGCGGCGAAGTCCCGCGACCCCGTCTCGGGAATCTCCGGCACCTCCCAGGAGGGCTCACCGGGCCCGACGTACACGAAGACGAGCCCGCTGTGCTCCCGCACGGGAAACCCGCCGAGGGCCACCTTGGGCGTACGGACCGCGAACGGCGCCTCCACGCAGGCCCCGTCCACCCCGAACCGCCACCCGTGGAACGGACACACGACCGTGCCGTCCACGACCTTCCCCCCGGCGCCGAGATGCGCCCCGTAGTGCGGACAGTGCGCGTCCCGCACGGTCGCCCGCCCGTCGGCTCCCCGAAAGGCGATGAGCGCCCGCCCGAACCGATGCAGACTCACGACCTTCCCGGCCCGCAACTCCCCACTGCGCAGCACCCCGTACCACCCGTAAGGGACGAAGGGCATCGGATACTCGTCGGCCCGGGGATCGCGGGGGAGGGAACTCATCGCCGCGACCGTGTCATGACTCCGCCATAGACGCATGGGCGAATGCTAGGTCCGGGCTCAGTGCCCGAGCCCCGCGCCCCCGTCCACCGGAATCACTGCTCCCCGCACATACCCCGCCCCTCTCCCCGCCACGAAGGTCACCGCGTCGGCGATCTCCTCGGGGCGGGCCAGGCGGCCGGCCGGGGTCTGGCGGAGGAGGGTTCGGCGTTGGTCGGGGGTGAGGGCGTCGCTCATGTCCGTCTCCGTGAGGCCCGGTGCGATCACGTTGCAGGTGATGTCCCTGGGGCCCAGCTCGCGGGTGAGGGAGCGGGCGAAGCCGATCAACCCGGCTTTCGCCGCCGCGTAGTTGGTCTGGCCCGCCGAGCCGTGCAGGGCGGCTGTGGAGGAGATCAGGACGATACGGCCATGGCCCTCGCGGAGCATTCCGCGCACCGCGCGCTGGGTGACCCGGAAGGCGCCGGTGAGGTTGGTGTCGATGACCGACGTGAAGTCCGACTCCGTCATCCGCACCAGCAGACGGTCGTTCGACGTGCCCGCGTTGGCCACCAGGACCGTCACCGGGCCGTGGGCCGCCTCGGCCTCGGCGAGGGCCTCGTCCACTTGCTGACTGTCCGTCACATCGCAGCGTACGGCCAGGAATCCGGCCGACTCCGGGGGTTTCCCGTCCCGGTACGTCACCGCGACCCGGTCGCCCGCCGTCGCGAAGCGGCGGGCTATGGCCAGCCCGATCCCCCTGTTCCCGCCGGTGACGAAGACCGAACGGGGCGTCGCCTGCGCCATCATGGCCTCGCTCTCCAAGTTCCTCTCCTCCGTCATGGGGATTCCACCCTTGGGTTCGGGTTCGGGTTCGGGGTCGGGGAGTGCGGGTTCGTGTTCTCGTTCAGGTTCTGGTTCGGTGCTCTTGTGCGCAGGCCCGCCACCGACACCGCGAAGCCGATGAGCGCCAGGGCCGCGATCGACAGGGTGGCCGCGTACATCGCGTCCAGGAACGCCCGGTCCGCCGCCTTCGTCAGTTCGGGGAGGTGGAGGGTGTCGGCCAGGGCGCGGGCCGACTCCGCGGACGTGCGGGCCCGTTCCAGGGTGGGTGCAGGCAATTCCCTTACCTCCGAAGGCAGTTCGGAGGCGTCCGACATGCGTGCCCGGTACACCCCCGACAGGATCGAGCCCGCCATCGCCACCCCGAGCGTTCCGCCCACCTGCCGCGTCACGCTGTTCAACGCTGATCCCGCGCCCGCCAGTTGCGGCGGCACCCCGCTCATCATCACGGCCGTCACCGGCGTACCGACCAGGCCCATGCCGAAGCCCTGGACCCACAGCAGTGTCGCGATGAACCAGATCGGGGTGCCGCCGTCCAGCCAGGCGTACGCGATGTACGTGACCGCCGTCGCCAGTACGCCCGCCGCCACCGTCCAACGGGCCGTGAACCAGCGGCTCATGGCGGGGGACGCCTGGCTGCCCAGGACGATGCCGATCGCCGCGGCGATCATCACCGTCCCGGCGTCGGCGGGGGAGAGGCCGCGCGGGCCCTGGAGGTAGAAGGCCGCGTAGAAGAGGTGACCGGCCAGCGCCATGAACGCGATCAGCAACACCACGCTCCCGGCCGCGAATCCGGGCTGCCGGAACAGCCGTACGTCCAGGCTGGGCGCCGCCGACCTGCGCTGACCCGCCACGAACGCGGCCAGCAGACCGCCGCCCAGGAGGAGCGGGACAAGGACGTGGATGCCGTACCAGGTACGGCCGTTGCCCAGCTCGATGATCCCGTAGACCACTCCGCCGAGGCCCACGACCGACAGCGCCAGGCCCGGCAGATCCAGCCGTCGGCGTGCCGGGCCCTTCAACTCCGGTACGACCGCTGCCACTCCGGCCATGCACAGCGCCACGATCGGCACGTTGACCAGGAACACCGAGCCCCACCAGAAGTTGCTGAGCAGCGCCCCGCCGACCACCGGACCGACGGCCACGCCCAGGCCGCTCGACGAACTCCAGATCGCGATCGCCCGGGTGCGCTTCTCCGCCGGGGTGCTCTGCACGATCACCGACAGCGTCGCCGGCATCAGCAGCGCGCTGCCCGCGCCCATCACGGCCCGCGCCACGATCAGCCAGCCGGGGGAGGACACGAACGCGCCCGCTCCCGAGGCCGCGCCGAACAGCGCCAGGCCCGCAAGGAGCGTGGTCCGGGGGCCGAAACGGTCGGCCAGCGCACCGCCCGCGAAGAGCGCGCCCGCGAAGACGAGCGTGTACGCGCTCGCCACCCACTCCAGTTCCGCCGGGGTCGCGCCCAGACCGTCCGCCGGGTCGGCCAGGGTGGTGACGGCGACGTTCAGGACCGACGTGTCCAGCCAGATCAGCATCTGGGCGCAGACCACGACCAGCAGAATCGGCCACGACCGGGACGGGGACGGGGATGGGGATGGGGGTGAAGGTGACGGGGATGCCGATGGTTTGGGCTTCCCTGTGCCGTCCGGCCTTAACTCGCTCACCGCGCCCCTCCGTTGGCCTTGGCCTTGGCCTTGGCCGTGGTCTCGTGCTCGGCCTCGTTCTCGTTCTCGTACGCGCGCAGTGCTCTGTCGACCAGTGCGTCCGCCGCGCCCGTGTAGCGGGTCGGGTCCAGCAGGTCCTGGAGGCGGGCGGGGGGCAGGGCTGCCGTCAACTCCGCGCTCTCCGCCAGGAGTTCGGTCAGGGAGCGGCCCGTGTTCGCCGACTCCGCCGACGCCGTCGACAGCAGCTTCTTCGCCTTCGCCTTGCCGAGCACCGGGGCCAGCGCCACCGCCAGCCGCTCGGTGACGACCGCTCCGCCCGTCAGTCGGAGGTTGGCGAGCATGCGGTTCGGGTGGACGATCAGGCCCTCCGCCAGTTCCACCGCCGTGTGCGCAGCGCCGCCCGTGAGGCGCAGGGCCTCCCGCAACGGCTGCCACTCGGCGTGCCAGGCCCCGGCGGGGCGTTCGTCCTCGGCCAGCAGGCACTGCGCCAACACCAGTGCGTACGCCGGGACTTGGCGGGCCGCCGACACGATCAGCGTGGCCAGCGCCGGGTTGCGTTTCTGTGGCATCGCCGACGACGCCCCGCGTCCGGCCGCCGCCGGTTCGGAGACCTCGCCGATCTCCGTACGGGACAGCGTCTGCACGTCCAGCGCGAACTTGCCGAGCGCCCCGGTGACCAGCTGAAGCACCGCGCCCAGTTCGGCGATCGGCGTCCGTACGGTGTGCCAGGGCAGCGTCGGCTCGGCCAGCCCGAGGGCCTGTGCGAAGGGGGCCAGCAGTTCGATCCCGCCCGTACTCTCGGCCGCCCGCTCCGCGCCGCCGTCGAGGGCCGCGTACTCGCGGTACGCGGCCAACGTGCCTGCCGCGCCACCGAGTTGGGCGGGGAGCGCGGACCCTACCGTCCGTACCCGGGCCAGGGCGTCGAGCACCAGCCGCAGCCAGGCCGCCGCCTTCAGGCCGAGGGTCGTGGGCACCGCGTGCTGGGCCAGTGTGCGGCCGGCCAGGACGGTGTGGCGGTGGGTGTCGGCCAGGGTGGCCAGGGCGGCGGCGGTGCGTTCGAGGTCGGCGGCGATCAGGTCCAGGACGCGGCGGGCGATCAGCATCGCCGCCGAGTCCAGGATGTCCTGGCTGGTGGAGCCCCGGTGCACGTACTCGGCGGCGGCCGGGTCCTGCGCGGCGACCACCTCGGTCAGGGCGGTGACGAGCGCGACGACCGGATTGGCGGCGGCCCGGGCCTCGTGCGCCAGGGCGACAAGGTCGAGCCGGTCGGCGTGCGCCTCGGCCGCGATCACCGTGACAGCCGCCGCCGGAGTCAGCCCCACCGCCGACTGGGCCCGGGCCAGGGCCACTTCGACGTCCAGCATGGCCTGCAGCCACGCTTCGTCGGTCACCTCGGCCGCCGCCGGCGTACCCGCCCAGGTCGGGGCGAGCAGACCCGCGTCGGTGCCCACGGAAGCGGGCCCCTGTCTCCCGTTCATGCTCATCGGCTCCCTGTGCTCGACACCTGACGGACGGTCAGTTCGCCATCCTGTGCAGCTTCTTCGGGATCATCCAGCCGCAGCACCGCCCGCGCAATCGCGTCCGAGTCCTCCAAGGTCACCGAGCCCACTCCCGGCCGGATGCCGACCGCCGTCACCCAGCGCACCCCCTCCGTCGGCACCCCGAAGGCGAACCGGCGCGGATGAGGCCGCCCCGACGCGTCCAGCAGGCGGGGCGCACCGTCGGTCACCGCGACCCCGCCCAACTCGTGCCGCCGGTCGGGCTGGTACGGGACGCACGCGCCTGCCGCCAGCAGCCCCCGCAGCAGCGGATCGGCGCTGCGCCGCACGTCGATGTCGGGCAGCCGCGCCTCGACCAGCGCCTTCACCGCGACCGGCGCCTCGGACACCCCTTCGGCGTCGACGAGGAACCCGGCCCCACGGAACCCCTGCCCCGCGCCTTCCGTCGCCCGGACCCGCATCCCCGGACCGACCACCCGCACCACCTCGGCCTCGATCAGCGCGATCAGCTGCTCGATCCGGAACGCGGGCGGCCCGATCGACGTGAACGCGTTCAACGGCGTGTACCAGCCGTCCAGTTCGGCCCGGTACGACTCCCCGGACACCCCGCCGTGGTCGACCACCAGCCGGACCTCGTTGCGCAGATCCCGCAGCGCGTCCAGTGCCGCCTTCAGCGGCCCGTTCACATTGCCGAGCCGGGCGGCGGCGACATCCCGGCGCAGATGGGCGAGGAGCCAGTGCCGGAAGGCGGCCCGGTCCGCGAAGTGCCGCTCGCCGTACGGCCGTTCCACGCGCCGCCAGTCCCAGCGTTCGTCCGGCGGTACGTCGTACCGGTCGAGGAGCACCGGCTCGGGATCGCGCCCCGCGAAGCAGGACCGTACGAACTCCGCCGCCGCCCAGGGGCCTTGGGCGGACCGGATCAACGCCTCGTAGTAGACGGTCCGTACCTCGCGGTCGATCAGCGGCCAGACGTCCGCCCGGAAACCGACCGGGCGTCGGCGCAGCCCGGCGATGACCTCCGGGGTCAGGAAGCGGGGGTGGTGGCGGCCGAGCGCGCCCTTCTCGTTCTCGCCGCGCGCGTGATACGGCACCCCGCGCCGCGAACCGGCGTACAGCACAGGCTCGTTGCCGCTCGGGATGTAGACGAGGCCCGCTCCCCGGCCGCCCTGCTTGAAAGTGCCGCCCCGGCCCTCGGTGAGCAGCGCGAGCTGGTCGAAGAAGTTCAGCCCGAGCCCGCGCAGGGCGACCGGCGTGCCCGGCAGGAGGCCGCTCAGATCGGCGTCGGCGGGGTTGGCGGGCCCGACGTAGGCCACGCCTGCCCCCGCGTGCCGGTCGGCGAAGGAGCGCAGGGCGAGTTCCTCCCCGGCAGGGGTCAACTGGCCGTGCCCCAGGGCGAGTACGACCGCGTCGAGGCCGGTCAGTCGCGTGCCGTCCGCCAGGGTCACCGTCTGGCGCCTGTCCCGTGCGGGGGCTTCGGTCAGCGCGGTCGCCGTCGTGCGGTGGGTGTGGACCGTGACCTGGGCGGGGGCGGTGCGCAGCAGGTGCCGGAAGACCCACTCCAGGTAGTGGCCGTGGAAGGCGCGGGTCGGGTAGGTGTCCGGGCCGATGCGCCGGGCCTCCGCGCGGACCCGCGCCGGGTACGCCCCCGGGTCCAGGGCGCGCGCCCACTCGTACAGGCTCGGGCCCGCCACCGTCGGGCCCGCGCACGGCACGCTGTCGTCGGTGAACAGGGTGACCTGGGAGGCGACCGTGTTCATCAGCAGTTCGGGCGGCTGATCGGTGCGCCACACCGCGCCCGGCCCCGGCGGGTACGGGTCGACGAGGTGGACGACGACCGGGTGGCCGGCCCGGCCCGCGTTGGCGCAGAGCCGCTCCAGGACCGAGAGCCCGCGCGGACCGGCGCCGATCACACACACGACGACGGCCTCGCGCGAACCGGCCTGGCGAGAGCCTGGCGCGGGTTCGGTCATTCCTGGCCCAGCCCGTCGCGCCAGCTCGGCCGCAGCGGCTTCCAGCCAAGTTCCGTACGTGCATGCGCATTTGACGCGCCGGCCGCCGTGGTGAGCTGGTGGGCCATGAACCAGCCGAGCAGCCGGGGCGCCATCGTCACCGGGATCGTCCGGGGGGCGGGGGCGCCGAGCGCGTCCGCGAAGTGGGGCAACCACTGGGCGGCCGGGGCCGGTTCGTCGTCCGTGATGTGGAAGACACCGGTCACCGCCGACTCGACGGCCGCGACCGCCGCCCCCACGGCATCCTCCACATGCAGGAAGGAGGTGATCCCGGCCCCGCCCTCGGGCAGCGGCAGCTTCCCGGCCGACACCCGCCCGGCGGTGCCCCCTTCGGTACGGGAGTAGGCGGTGCCGGGGCCGTAGAGGGTGCCGTACCGCAGCACGAGTCCGCTCAACTCCCCTCCGCCGTCGAGCACTTGCGACTCCAGGTCGGCGACGGCCCGTACGGTCGCTGCCCAACCCGGGTCCGGGGCGTCCACGTACAGCGGCACGCTCTCGTCGACGACGGCGTCTCCGGTCGGCGCGGCGGCGAAGGCGATGCTCTGCGCGACCAGCCGCCGGGCACCGGCCGCACGGGCCGCCGCGATGAGGTTGGCGGTGCCCTCGGTACGCAATCGGGCGGTCCGCGCGAAGGCTTCCGGCGGGTCGTCGCGCAACAGCCGCAGCGCCGACAGCTGATGGACGACCACGTCGGGGCGTACGTCCGACACGGCGGCCGACAGCGCGTCCCGGTCGAGGGCGTCGGCGACCACGACCGAGTCGGCCTCCGGAGCGCGGGCTCGGGACTCCTCCCTTACCAGCGCGCCCACTTGGTGCCCGCGCGCCCGTAACGCGCCGACCAGCGGATGTCCGACCACTCCGGTGGCTCCGGCGACAAGTATCCGCACGGTGCTCAGTCCTCCGTACCGTCGTCAGTTGCTTGATTGAGGGGGGTGCGTACGCGCATCAGCAGGCGGCACGCCTTGTCGCCGTCGCGCAGACAGGACTCGGCGCGGTTCTCGGCGAGGGTCACGCCGAGGCCCTCGGACCAGCCCGCGTGGATGTCGGTGCAGGGGCAGCGGTAGCCGTCCAGGGAGCCGGCCATCCGGACCATGGTGACGGCGAAGCTGCGGCGCAGCGTGAGGACGATCAGGTCGTCCTCCTCGACTTCCGTGGCGGCGTTGCGCAGTTCGGGCGGGAACATGCGGTCGCCGCAGTCGTCGTACCGGCGGCGCAGTTCCTCCAGGTCCTTGCGGGTGTCGCCGGTGTCGGGAAGCGGGCCGGAGAGACGGCCGACGCGCTGTCCGACATGCGTCGCGACCTTGCGCAGCGCCTCGGCGTTCAGCTCGTTCGCGGCCTCCTGCCCGAACCGACCGGCCACCGCCTGATACCAGTTGGCGTCGTGCTGCCACCAGAGGCGGTACGCCTCACTGGCCCGGGCACGGTAGTTGACCCCTTCTGTTCCGGTGCTCATCGGCGCTCCTCGGCAACGAGGGAGGCGGTGAAACGGTCGCGCATGACCCGCTTGAGGACCTTGCCGGTGGCGCCCTTGGCGACGTCGTCGGGCTTCATGCGCAGGGCGCGGGTCATGGGCGGATGGCCTGCGGCCTTGAGGACCGCGTTCACGCGGAGAGTCAACTCCTCGTCACCGTCCCCGACTTCTGGTCTCGTCTCGTCCGCGAGTTGGAGCAGCGCGTACGCGTCCGCCACCCCGTCGCCGTCCCAGTCCGCCCGTACGCCGTCCTCGGCGACGCCGACGACCGTGCAGTCCGCCAGTTCGGGCAGTTCACGGAGGAGGAGTTCCTCGGTACGGGTGCTGAAGACCACGCCCGCGCGGGTGCGGATGGCGTCCGGGGCGCGGTCGAGGTGGTAGAAGTTGCCGTCCTCGTCCTGGTGGGCGAGGTCGCCGGTGAGCCAGTAGCCGCCGAGGCGCATCCGGTTCCAGGTCAGCGAGTCGTTCCAGTAACCGGGTGTGAGCGTGGGGGACTTGAGGCCGAGGCGGCCGATCTCGCCGGGTGGCAGCGGGGTGCCGTCCTCGGCGAGTACGGCGGCCTCCGCGAAGCTGATCGGCCGGCCGACGCAGCGCGAGTACGCCGAGGTGTCCTTGGTGTGCCGGTTGTGGAAGACGGAGTAACCGGCCTCGGAGGAGCCGAGCCCGTCCACGAAGACGGAACCGTCGACCCGTACCCGCCGCAGATCCTTGCCGATCGTCTGGTGGCTGCCGTGCCGCACGAGGGCCCGGATGTGGGCTTCGTGGGCCGCGTCCCCGGTGTTGAACCACACCTGCACGCTGGACAGATCGCGGGCGGTGAGGTCCTCGGCGGCCATCTCGCCGAAGGTCCCGGCGAAGGCCAGCACGGTGGTGGGCCTGAACTCCTCTATGGCGTCCAGGACTTCGCCGCCGCGCTGGCTGGAGAGGAGTTTGATGTCGGTGCGCAGGAGGAGGCAGTACAGCAGGGTCGCCACCATCGCGTTGTGCGCGCCGGGGAGTCCGACGAGGGTGCGTTCCATGTCGGTGCCGGTGGAGTAGCGCAGCCGGTGCAGCTGCGCGTACATCAGCGTGCGGTGGGTGTGCGGAACTCCCTTGGGCATACCGGTGGTTCCGGACGAGTGCGAGATCAGCACCGGGTCGGTGGGGTCGTGCCGGTAGGGGTAGGACGGGGCGGGCGGGAGCGAGGCGCGGTGCTCGGGGCGGATGTCGGCGGCGGTCGCGCAGAAGCCGAGGCCGGGGGCGGCCGAGAGGACGTCGTGATGCTCCCGGTCCGTGAAGGCGCCCACGGCACCCTGCCTGCGTACGTACTCCCGCGCGATGTCCGGCGGGAGGTTGCCGTTGACGAAGGACGGGATCGCGCCGAGGGAGGTCAGCGCGAGGAAGTTCACCGCGAACTCGGCGCTGGAGTAGGAGTGCAGGGCGACGGGGTCACGGGGCCGGACACCCTGGGCGGCGTACCAGCCCGCGTAGGTCTCGACGACCTCGCACAGCTCCCCGAGGGTGAGCTGCGTGGGCCGACTCCCGTCGGGGGCCTGCCAGTTGCCGTCGGTCCGCAGGACGACCTCGTCGCGTGGCCGGTCGTACGCGGTGAGCCGGGCCAGGACGTTGCCGGCGCCCAGTTCGGTGTCGGAGCAGATCCGGGCCCGCTCCTGCCTACTGATGAGCATGGGTGGGGGTCTCCGTCTCGGTAGTGCCTTGTCCGGGGAGGGCGGCGGCATGTGCGGTGGTCAGCTCGAACAGGCCCTGTGCGGCGTCCGGTTGCTCGACCGGGCGGCCGGTGCCGGCGGACCGGCCGAGCAGCAGCGCGGCGGCGACTCCGGCGGGGGCAGGGGGGAGGGCAGACGCGGGCATGGCGGAGGAGACCGAGGGAACCGGACCCCCGTGGGCCGCGGCCAGTTCGCGGTGCACGGCGGCCACGCGCTCGCCGCCGCCCAGCTCCACGCCGAGCACCAGGATTCGGTCCAGCTCGGGGTCCTCCGCCAGCAACAGGACGGCCATGTCCAGGAGTTCGGTGAGCGGGTCGGCGAGGGTGGAGAGGCTGAACATCTGGCCGGTGATCCCGAACTCCCGACTCAGGTGCCCCAGCACGGAGTTGGCGGTGGCCTGCATGAACAGCAGGGGACTGAGGACGCGTCCGGACACGATGCGCAGGCTGGCCAGGTCGGCGGTGGTGGTGTCACCCATCAGACTGACCAGCGCGACGGCGGTACGGTCACCGTCCCCCGGGCACTGGGTCAGACACCTCGCGGCGACCTCGTAGGCCAGTGGGCTGAACGCCGACTCGATGAAGCCCGGCAGTTTCGGCAGCGTGATGTCGTCGTCCCGGCCGGTGCCGTGAGTGGCGGTGGCGGCGGCGAGGACGGAGAGGGAAGCACGCACGTCCGGGGAGTCGGTCGTGGTCGTCATGGCCGCTCCAGGACGAGTGCGGTGTTGGCGCCCCCGAAGGCGGCGTTGATGGTGAGCGCGCGGCGCGGGTCGGCGGGGCGTGGGGTGTTGGGGACGTAGTCGAGGTCGCACTCCGGGTCGGGGGTGCGGTATCCGGCGGTCGGCGGGAGGACGCCGTCCAGCAGGGTGAGCATCGTGATGACGAACTCCACGACGCCCGCGGCCTCCAGGAGGTGCCCGGTGGTGCTCTTGGTGGAGCTGACCGGTATCGACTCGGCCCGCTTGCCGAGGGCCGCGTGCAGCCCCCGGGTCTCGGCGCCGTCGTTGTACTTGGTGCCGGTGCCATGGGCGTTGATGTAGTCGAGCGACGCCCCGTCCGGGTCCCCGGCCAGCCGCAACGCCTGCCGGGCGGCCCGCGCGAGACCGACACCCTCCGGGTGGGGCTGCGCGATGTGGTGCGCGTCGGTGGCGGCACCCCACCCGACGACGGACGCGAGCGACCTGGCCCCGCGCCGCCTGGCGTGCTCGGCGGACTCCAGCACGACGGCGGCGACGCCGTCACCGAGGAGCAGCCCACTGCGATCGGCACTGAAGGGACGTACCGTCCCGTCCCCCGACAAGGCCCGCCCGGAGTTGAACTTCGCGAAGGTCTCCTCCTCGACGAGATACCCACCGGCACAGACGGCCACGTCGACCCGCCCGGAGGAGATCAGCCGACAGCCATGAATGAGCGCGGCGGCGGAGGCAACACAGGCGTTGGTGAAGGTGAGTTGGGGCCCGACGAGACGAAGCCGCCCGGCAAGCAGCGAGGCGAGCAGCGCGGGCACGGCATCGGCGACATTGTTCAACTCCGGCGAGGGGAGCGCCCCCTCAGGGGCGCGAGGCTGTGACATTTGCGGCTCCGCCGCGTGGGCGCGACCAGCCACATCCGACCCGCGCCCGACACCCGACCCCTCACCTCCCCGCCAGTACCGGGTAACACTCTGATGATCCCCGGCAACCCCAAGCAGCACCGCAGCCTCAGAACCCACCCCAAGCCCGGCCATGAGCAACGCCTCGTCGCCGCACTGCCCGAGCGCCTCCCGCAACGCCCACCCCTCAACCGCATCCGCCCCACCCTCGGGCGCTGCCGCCGCGAACGCCGTACGGTACGGCCCGGTGTCGAACCGAGTGGTCGCCCGGAACGCCGGCACCCCCGCGAACACCCCGCGCCGCAGGGCATCAACGCCCGCACCGAAAGCGGTCCGTACGCCGTACCCGGTGACCGTCACCTCACGACTCACCCCCAACTCCCCCTTCCTGGGCGCTCCGCAGAAACCCGGTGAGCCGCCGCAGCGAGGTCAGTCCGGCGATGTCCTCGTCGCTGGGCTCGACGACCAGCCCGTACCGCTCCTCGACGACATGCAGCAGCCACACCAACCCGAGGGAGTCCAGGACGAGTTCGGCGTCCTCGCCCAGGTCGTCCGGCAGCCCGGGGAAGACCTTCCGGTCGGACAGCAACTCCCGTACGGAATCAGGGGTGATGCCGGTGCCGGTACCGGCGGCCCCCGTGCTCGTGCTCATGCCTTCGCACCGCGTCGTACGACCTCGGTGACGAGCCCGCCGAGGGTGAGGGTGGCCAGGGGTTCGATGTCGGTGTCGGGGATCTCGACACCGAACCGCGACTCCAGCCGCAGGGTGAGTTCGATCAGGCTCAGGGAGTCGACGTCCAGCCCGCCGACGGTCACCGGACTGTCGTCCGTGATGCCGTCGCGGCTCGTCAGGATGTTCATCTCGTCAATGACCGCGGTCAGAACGAACTCGCGGATCTCGTCTTCCAGGATGGACGTGCTCATACTCGCTATCTCCAAAAGAATGGGGGAATGGAGCGCCCCTTCAGGGGCGCGGGGAACTGCGCGACAAGCCACAACGAACCCGCGGACAACAGACATCCTGCGGAAGCGCGTTACCCGGCGGAGCGCAACAACGCAGCCTGCCGAACCAACTTCCCATTGGGCGTACGAGGCAACGCATCCAAAACCCGCACAACCCGAGGCACCTTGTAATCAGCCACCCGTTCCCGACACCACCGCACCAATTCCTCGGCGGAGGGCCGCTCCACCCCCGCCCGCACCGCGACATACGCCTCGGTCACGTCCTCGTGGACCAACACCGCCTGTTCGACGGCCGGATGCTCGCGAAGTACGTTCTCCACCTCGGTCAGATCCACCTTGAGTCCGCCGATGACGACGAGGGAGTCGGCCCGCCCGCGTACGAACACCGCACCGGTGGCGTCCAGTTCGGCGCGGTCGCGGGTGTGCAGCCAGCCGTCGGCGTACTGGGTGCCGCCGGAGTCGAAGAGATACGGGGACTCGTCGAGGGCGACGTCCAGTTCGCCCCGCTCGACGCGGACCACCACACCGGGCGCCGCCCGCCCGACGGACGGACGGAGTGTGCCGCCGACGTCGATGGCGACGATGCCGGTCTCGGTCGTCCCGTAGGCCTCGCCGACCCCGACGCCGTACCGCCGTGCGAACCCCGCCGCGACCCGCGGGGGCATGATCTCGCCGCCCGACATCGCGACCCGCAGGTCCGGCAGTTCGGGCAGGTCGGGCAGTTCTGGTTCGGTGGGGCCGGACTCGGGTGCGGCGGTGAGGAGTTCGTAGTGCGCGGGGACGCCGAACACGGCGGTGATCCGGTGTTCGCGCGCGGTGCGCAGGATGTCGCGGGCGGAGACGCGGGGCGCGAAGACGACGGAGACGCCGGCGGCCAGGGAGTACAGCAGGCCGCCGATCAGCCCGAAGCTGTGCGCGGTCGAACTGAGCAGCAGCAGCCGGTCGCCCTTGCCCGGCATGCCAGGCACCCCGGCGAACCGGTCCACCTCGGTGGCGAGCGAACGGGCCGTCCTGCCGATGACTTTCGGCCGCCCGGTGGAGCCCGAGCTGAACTGGACGAGCCGGTGCCCGGTGGTCGCGGGGAGTCCGCTCCGGCGCCGCTCGGTGAGGACCTCGTACTCGGACCGGAAACCGAACGTGGCCCGGACGTTGGACCCGGCGCTGACCATGAACTGCGGCCGGCACGAGCCGCACAGCGCGGCCACCTCGGGCGGCTTGAGCCGGAAGTCGAAGAGCAGCACCTGTGCACCGAGCTGCCACAGGGCCAGCAGCACCTCGATCTGCGTGAAACTGGGCGGAGTCCGCAGCCCCACGGTGGAGCCGGGCCCGATGCCGTACCCGGCGAAGACCGCGGCCTGCTTGACCACCCGCTGCCGTAACTCGCCGCGGGTGACCGTCTCCTGTTGGTGTGTCAGATAGGGCAACCGGTCGTCGTGAGCGTCGAACAGCTGCCCCACGAGATCGGCGAGGTCCGATCCCGAACCCGATCCTGAACCCGATCCTGGTCGCTCGGCCGCAGCTCCTGCCCCTGTTCCTGCTCCTACCCCTGACCCCGCGTCCGCGCCCTCTAGTTCGCCCATCGAACCTCAGACCTCCTTGCAGAACTCGCCGATGGGCAGCCCGACATGGCGCTTGTCGGCGGCCAGGTACCCGAGCAACTCGTCGCCCGTGCGCAGTTCGGTGACGTTGAGGACCTTGCCGCCCGGGCCGAGCACCCGTACGTGCCAGTCGTCCTGAACGGTCAGGCTGACCAGTCGGCCGTCCTCGGCGTGCGTACGGATCTCAAGGAGCGGCCGGGATTCGAGCTTCGCGCGCCCGACGACGACCCGCCGGGTCCGCCCGTCGGCGCCGACGGCGAGCAGCGCGCTGCCCGAGCCGACCTCGCTGAGGTAGTTGGTGCGGTTGTCGGGGCCGAGCGTGTACGAGTGCAGGGCACCGGCGTTGACCCGGAACGGCCTGGTCGGCATGTACGGCAGCGGGTGTGTCTCGCTGCAGCACAGCACGAACCCGGAGGAGTAGGAGCCGACGAGGATGCCCTCGTCCTCCTCGAAGTGCGAGCAGGTGTCGACACAGACCCGGTCGCCGAGCCCGACGTGCCGGATGCTCTCCACGGTCAGTGTGGACAGCTCCAGTTGGGGCGTCGTCGCCTCCAACAGGCGGGCCAGCGCGAAGACTTCGTCGGCGCTGCGGGGGGTGAAGAGGATGCCGTCCGAGCCGCGTTCGAGGACGTCGAAGACGATCGCCGCCTCCTCGAGACCGTCGACCACCGTCACCAGCTTGCCCTCGGCGGACTCGGCCGCCGCGAGCACGATCTCCAGCGGGATCTTCGTCGGGTCGGCGAAGTGGATCACCGTGTACGGCAGCACCATGGCGCCGGCGCAGGACAGTTGGAGGGTGCGGTCGTCCCGTACGTCGATGAACCCGGAGATCTGCCGGTCACCACCGCTCTTCGCGGGGCTGGCACGGTGTTCGGCGGCGAGGGCGTCCAGTTCGTCCTGGGTGGAGAACTTCCGCAGGAGTACGTCGATCCCGGCGCCGGAAGGAGCTTTGGAGTCCTTGTCGCCAGGCTTCGCCTCCTTGTCGCCGGACTTCTTCACGGCGGCGGCGGGGACCGGGACTCCGCCCTCGGAGACCAGCACCCGGGTGACAGTGGGCGGCAGGGTCCCCAGCAACTCGGCGTCGGAGGCGACAACTCCCGCCATCCGGGCGTGGATTGCCGTGTCCACCACCGCCTGGAGCTGCGGACGGGGAACCTCACGCAGGTCGATCCATGCGAACCTCATGCCACTCCTGCCACGATCGTCGAGTAATCAGTCATGCGCATGTCAGTAGAGAGCCCGTCGCCGTGCACGACCGCGGACAGCCGGGACACCAGCGCTGCGGGCGCCGGGTGGGAGAAGATCCGGCGGCCGATCGCCAGCCCCCGGCACCCGGCGGCCATCACGGCGGTGCCGTACTCGACCAGATCGGAGCCGTCCGGTGGGCCGCCCGCCGCGAGGACGGGAATCGGACTGTTGGCGACGACCTCGGCCATCCGCTCCACCGGCAGCGCGACGGACGTCTTCACCATGTCCGCGCCCAGGTCGGCGGCGACGTTGGCCAGGTGGGAGAGGAGGGCGGGGTCGCGCGGGTCCTCGATGCGCGGGCCGCGCGGATAGACCATGGCGATCAGCGGCATGCCCCACGCGTCGCAGGACCGGGCCACCGCCCCCAGATCGGCCAGCTGCTGGGCCTCGGTGTCCGAGCCGATGTTCACATGGACGCTGACCGCGTCGGCGCCGAGCGTCAGTGCCTCCTCGACGTCGGAGACCAGCACCTTGGCGTGGACGTCGGCGGAACAGGACGTACTGGCGCTGAGATGCACCACCAGCGCGCAGCTCTTCAGGATGTCCGGCGCGAAGGAGCGGGCGCGTCCCTTGTGGACGATGATCCCGTCGGCACCGCCGGCCACCAGGGCCCGCAGCAGGTCGTCCCATTTGTCGGCGGGAACGATTGGACCGTCCGAAACGCTGTGGTCGAGCGGTACGAGCAGATGTCGGTCGTCACCCGCGAGCGAAAGTCTTCTCAAGCGTAATTGCTTGCCCGTTTTCAGCATGGGAATTGTGATTCTCCGTGTCCGAAAATCGATGGTTGTAGAACTTTCAAGTTAAGCGATCACGAGCATTCTCGTGTGACTGGCGGTTGGCAAGGTGTAACCGTCGGTAAATTTTTATACGGCTGGCGGCATGAATATCCAGCTAAACATTGACAGCCAACTGACAGGAATCGTTTCTTGTCGAAATTGAATTTCGATGATTAGGGTGACTCCCCTCCCCAATCAGGACCCCTCTCAGGACCTGGAAGTGACCCCCCATGCCTGAATTACCGACAATGACCGTTTCCCCACAACGGTCGGAAAAGACCGAGGCGCCGAAGGTCGCCGTGGCGAGTCTGGTCGGCACGACGATCGAGTACTACGACTTCGCCGTGTACGGCACCGCCTCCGCACTCGTCCTCGGCCCCGCCTTCTTCCCCTCGGGCAACGCGACCCTCTCGTCCCTGGCCGCGTTCCTCACCTTCTCCGCGGCCTTCCTCTCCCGCCCCCTCGGCGTCGTCCTGTTCGGCACGATCGGCGACCGGCTGGGCCGAAGACAGGCGCTGGTGGTCTCGCTGCTGCTGATGGGCGTGGCCACGGTCGGCGTGGGCCTGCTCCCCACGTACGAGACCGCCGGACTCCTCGCCCCCGTACTGCTGGTGACACTCCGTCTGCTCCAGGGCGTCAGCATGGGCGGCGAGTGGGGCGGGGCGGTGCTCCTCGCCGCCGAACACGCACCACCCGGCCGCCGCGCGCTCTACGCGTCCATTCCGAACATCGGCCCCTCGCTCGGCTTCCTGCTCTCCACCGCGGTGATCCTGCCGACGATGAACATCGTGGGCATGGAGGCCTTCACCGACTGGGCCTGGCGCATCCCGTTCCTGCTCAGCACGGTGCTGGTCGCGGTCGGCCTGTGGGTGCGGGCGACGGTGTCCGAGTCTCCGGTCTTCAAGGCGCAGGCGACGAAGAACGCGCAGGCGCCCCGGCCGGAGTCCAGGTCCGAGCCCCGCTTCCCCCTGGGCACGCTCGTCAGGCAGTACCCCGGCCGGCTGCTCCTCGGCACCGGCGCGGCGATCGGCGGCTCGGCCGTCTACTACCTGACGATCGTCTACAGCCTGTCCTACGGCCCACAGGAACTCGGCATCCCCCGCAACACGATGCTGACGGCGGCGAGCATCGGCGCGGCGGCCGGCATCGCCATCACCCTCCCGGTGGCCAGACTGTCCGACCGGATCGGCCGCCGCCCGCTGATGCTGGCCGGGGCGGTCGGCTGCGTGGTCTGGGCGATACCCATGTACGCCTCGCTCAGCTCCCGCAACGGCCTGGTGATCACCGGCGCCTACACGGTCGGCCTGATGTTCCTCGCCCTGATGTTCTCCCCGGTGGCGGCCTTCCTCCCGGAACTGTTCCCGGCCCGGCTGCGCTACACCGGCGCCTCCGCCGCCTTCATCCTGGCCAACACCCTCGGCGGCGGCTTCGCCCCGTCGGTCGCGACCTGGCTGAACAGCCACTGGGGATCGCCACTGGTCCTCGGCTTCTACACCGGCGGCCTCTGCCTGGTCAGCCTGCTGTGCCTGCTGGCGCTGCCGGAGACCCGGGAACGCGACTTCGACGTCTGAGACCGGCGCCGGACGCGGTTCCCGACAGGGGCCGGGCGGGGACGGGCCACGGCCCGCCACTGCCCGGCCCCGCCCACCTCCCCGTCAACGGGAGGTCAGAGCGGTCTCGGACTCGACACGGGTGAGCTTCTCGGGGTTGCGGACGTAGTAGAGGGCGGTGACGCGGGCGTTCTCCACCCGAGCGGCCAGTACGCCGTCGATCACGCCGTCCACCCGCAGGACGAGCCCCGGGTTGCCGTTGACCGTCGTCGGCTCACCGGTGAGGACGCCACCGGCCTTGCCCGCGCTGCCCGCCATGTAACGGAGCACCTTGTCGACGCCGACGACCGGCTTCAGCGCCGCAAGCCTCAGCCCGCCGCCGTCGCTGACGAAGACGACGTCCGGGGCGAGCACATCGAGCAGCCCCTGCAGATCCCCGGTCGCGAGCGCCAGCCGGAACGACTCCAGCGCCGCCCGCGTCTCCGCCGCCGACACCGGCGTCCGCGGCCGTCGGGCGTCGACGTGCCGCCGGGCCCGGTAGGCCGTCTGACGTGCGGCGGACGGACTCTTGCCGATCGCCGCCGCGATGTCGTCGTACCCGAAGTCGAAGACCTCGTGCAGTACGAAGACGGCCCGCTCGGTCGGCGAGAGGGTTTCGAGCACGAACATGAGCGCCAGCGACAGACTCTCCGCCAGTACGACGTCCTCGGCCACGTCCGGCGCGGTGAGCAACGGCTCCGGCAGCCAGGGCCCGACGTAGGCCTCCTTGCGCCGCTTCAGCGTGCGCAGCCGATTGAGCGCCTGCCGAGTCGTGATCCGCACCAGATACGCCCGCGGGTCCCGCACCTGAGCCAGCTCGACCTCCGCCCACCGCAGCCAGGCCTCCTGAAGGACGTCCTCGGCATCGGCCGCCGAGCCGAGCATCTCGTAGGCGACGGTGAAGAGGAGGTCGCGGTGCTCGACGAAGACGTCGGTGGCCGGGTCGGTGACGGAGTCGGGGTTGAGGTCGGGGGCAGGGTCGGTGACGTGGTCGTCGGCGTCCATGTCGTGGGTGTCACTCTCTCGCGGTAGGTCCAGGTCCCCCATGCCGGTTGCTCCGACCCTAGGCGGCGGGCCGGGCGTCCGACGGTGTCGGGCGGTCGGTGGTGTCGTCGCGGTCCGGGCGCGAACCGGCCTGCTGACCGGCGTTGCGGCCGGCCTTGCGTGCCCCGGACACCAGCTTGTTGAGGGTGAACCGGCAGGCGACCTCCTTGACGCCGGCCCCGGTCCGCCCGCTGATGCTGAGCGCGTTCACCTTGTCGTTCGGGTAGGAGAACTGGGTGACGCCCTCCTTCCGGCCGAGGCTGAGGCACTGCCCGGCGAAGAACATCCGGACCGGAGCGGGCGACTTCCCCGCGATCCGGCGCAGGATCGTGTCGGCGGCGGCCGGGCCCAGCTGCACGGCGGCCTGGCAGCTCATCCGGAACGGGTGTTCCGGCATCACCCCCGCGTCCCCGGCGGCGACGATCCGCACGTCGTCCACGCTGGTCAGCGTCGCGTCGGTGAGCAGCCGCCCCGCGCTGTCGGTACGCAGCCCGCTGTGGGCGGCCAGGTCGGGCACCCGGAACCCCGCCGTCCAGACGGTCACCGCACCGGCCACCTCCCGCCCGTCACCGAGCCGCACGCCACCGGCCGTAACCTCCGTCACCTGCGCACCGGCACCTTCGAGGACGGTCACGCCGAGCCGCGCGAGCCGACGCGCGACCGGCCGGCGGACCCGGGCATGCAGCGAGGGACCGAGCACCGCACCGCACACCAACGTCACCTTGCGCCCGGTCTCCGCCAGCTCGGCGGCGGTCTCCAGCCCGGTCGGCCCGGCCCCGACGACGATCACCGCCGCCGATTCGGGCGCCTCCTCCAGCGTCGCCCGCAGCCGCTCGGCCCCCTCCAGGTCGGACACCCAGTGGGCGAACTCCGCCGCTCCGGGCACCCCGGGATCGGCGGCCCCGCTGCCGACGGCGTAGACGAGATAGTCGTACGGGACCGGGTCACCGCCCGCCAGCACCACCCGTCGCTCGGCGGCATCGATCCGGGTCGCGGTGTCGACCACCAGTCGGACACCGGCCCCCAGCACATGGCCGAACCCCTGAACCGCGTCGTCGGAGCCGGTCACGAGCTGGTGCAGCCGGATCCGCTCGACGAACTCGGCCCGCGGATTGACCAGCGTCACGGAGACCCCGTCCCGCCGGGCCAGCCGATTGGCGGCGGTCACACCCCCGTACCCGCCACCGACGACGACCACCTCGACAGTCCCGTTCCGGTTCCCGCTCATGATGTCTCCCTAGTGCTGTGGACTCGGCATGGAGACACCGCAGGCGCTCCTGGCGTAACAGCGCGGCGGTGAGACGTGGCGCACACCGGGTGCACACCGGACTCGTATCGGGCTCGCATCGGGTACTGCGGGCGGTCCGGCCTGGTCAGACGACCGTCAGCGCGTACCAGGCGAACGCCCCCGCCAGCCCCGCGACCGCCACCCGCCATGGCCCCCGTATCCCGGTCCAGGGCGCTTCGAAGCGGTGGGTCAGGCGGACCAGGCCGAGCAGGGTGGCGGCGACGAGCGGCAGCCAGGCCAGTCGGGCGAGTATCCAGGTGGTGGTGTCCGGGGGAGTCGTGAGGCCCGGTATCGGGATGCCGGTGTACGAGCCCGGTATCGCCAGGGTGAGCAGGGCCGTCTGGTGCCAGCAGAGGATCGTCATCGCGGCCAGGTTGACCGTCACGACCACCGCCCACAGGCCGCGCCTTCGGCGCAGCAGCGCGTCGAGCCGGTCCCGCAGCAGGATCGCCGCGCCGCACTGCGCACAGGCCAGCGCCGGCACGAGCAGCGAGGGCGGGTGGGAGTTGGTGCGGGCCGTGCCCGGTACGCCGACCATGCTCGCCGGATAGTGGAAGGCCAGGAGCAGTACGGCGAACAGCGCCCCACCGCCGAGCAGCAGCCGCCACGCCCCGCGCATCGCGAGTCGTCCCTCGCCCCAGCAGACGCCCAGTTGGTAGGCGAACAGCCAGCCCGGGCCGAGGTTGAGCAGGCCCAGCCAGGACGGCACGGCCTGCGTCCAGGGGCCGTAGCGCAGCAGGTCGATCACGGCGACCGAAGCGAGCAGCGGTACGGCGGACCACGCGCCGTATCTCCGCGCCGCGCGCACGCACCACGGTGTCAGGGCCGTCACCAGCACGTATATGCCGACGAACCACAGCGGCTGGACCACCAGCACCACCCCGGTGCGCAGGGTCCCGGCCGGTACCCCGGCCGCGTACAGCACCGGCAGGAGTACGGCCCACACCGCCGCGACCCCCAGGACGGGGCGCCCGAGCCGGGCCAGCCGGCCGCGCAGCCAGACGTCCGTCGGCACTCCGCGTCCGGCCGAGCGGCGCAGCGACAGGGCCGAGGCGCAGCCGCCGACGAGGAAGAAGATGCCGAGCGTCTGCAGTACCCAGCTCACCGGGGCCAGGAAGCCGAACGCGGTCAGTGGGCTGGAGTTGTGCAGCTCGCCCCCGGGGCCGAGGGTGAGGCCGCCCAGCAGCCAGTGGCCCAGGGGGACGGAGACCAGGGCGAGGGCCCGTAGGCCGTCGAGGGCGCGGTCCCGGTGGGCGGGGGTGTGGCGCTCTATGCGGGCGGCGGCTGCTGCGGCGGCCACCGCGATGGTTGTGGTGGCGGTCGCGGGGTGTCGCCGTGCGGTGGCCGGGGACAGGGGGGTGTGGCGAGTCGTGGGTGGTGGGTTGCGGGTGTCAGGTGAGCCCATGGCGGCAGTTCTCCTGGTCGGACGTGGTCGTCGGGGCGCAGGTGATCGAGGCGTAGGCGCCGACCGCTATGTCCGCGTAGTTGCGCAGTGAGGCCGTGCCCGGGTCGAAGTAGCCGGTGTGGCCCTTCGCGCCGGTCGAGGACACGACTCGGGCGCCGAAGTCCGGGTCCGCCGGGTCGGCGCCGTGACCGAGACCGAACAGCTCGACCGGGGGGACCCAGCGGATCCAGTCCGTCGTGTTCCGGGCCGTCGCCCAGAGGTGGGACCGGGCGCCGACCGGGACCTGGCCGGCGTGGGCCAGGCGCATGCCGGGGGAGGCCGCGACCACCAGGTCGGACACCTGGCGGTCGGTCAGCCGCTGGGCGGCGATGCCGCACAGCACCGAGCCGTAGCTGTGGCAGAAGAGGGCGGGTGGGGTGGCCGGGCGGGTCGTCGCCGCCAGGCCGTCCAGGAAGCGGAGCAGGCGCGGGGCGCCCTCCTCCGCCAGGTGTCCGGTCGCCGCGTCCCAGCCGACGCCCACCGGGGTCGTGTAGCCGACCCACGCGATCACCGCCGGGTGGTCCGCGGGCGCGAGCCGGGTCATCTCGGCGCGGAGGTTCCGGGCCATCCGGGCCGCCGCGTCGTACGAGGCCAGGTCGGTGTCGGAGCCCGGTACGAGGACCGCGATCCGGCGGGCGGTGCGCAGGTCGCCGTACACCTCGGCGAGCTGTCCGCGGCCCCGGGGGTCGAAGGCGAGGATCTGGCGGCCGGGGGCGAGGAGTTCGGCGTATGCCGCCGCTCTTGCCCGGGACCGGGCCGTGGCGCTGGTCAGTTCGCGGGCGCGTTCGATGGTCAGGGCGCGGGCGTTCGCCTCGTACCGCAGTTCGGGTGGGGCGCCGTCCAGGTCGCCCACGATCAGGGGGTGGTGTGCGGCCAGGGTTGTCCGGCGGGCCGGCGTCAGGGTGGTGAAGAAGCGGGCGATCCGCGCCGGAGGGGTCGACTGCGGGTCCGGCAGCCGGCTGCCCAGGGTTCGGTCGGCCGCCCAGGCCGCCGTGCCCGGGGGTGGGCCCGTGACGGCGGTCTGTACATCGCCCGCCGCCCAGCCCGCCGTCCCCGCGATCGTGGCCAGCACCAGCGCGCAGACGACCAGCCTGCGCCGCAGACGCTTCATCATGTGCCTCCCCGTTTCCCGTGCATCCCGTGCATCCCGTGATTCCCGTGCTTCCCGAGATTTCGTCGATGTGCGGAAGGTAGGGAGTGGGGAGGCCGGCCCGCGTCACACCGGGGAGCCAACCTCGGCGTAGCACCCTGGTAGGGGGCGGTGGACGGACCTCAGCGCAGGGTGAAGAAGATCATCGGATTGTCGGTGCTCTCGCGGACGGGATGGCCCAGGGCGAGGGACCGCTTGACGTCCTTGAGCCGGTCGTGGATCTCGGGGGCGCGCGCCCGGGAGGCGGTGAAGCAGGTGTTCTCCCGCTCCGCCAGCCAGCGCAGCACGACCGCACCCTCGGTGAACGGCAGCGCCCTGCGCCCGTGGAAGACGTCGTGGACGCACACCGGTATGCCCGGGCGCAGGCGCGGGAACAGCTCGCGGACGTACCAGCGGGCGAAGCTCGCGGAGTGCGCCGCGTCGATGAACAGGAAGTCGGCGGTCGCCGGTATCCGCTCCGCGTTCTTCCGCGCGTCCCCCTGCGTGAACGTCCAGCGGCCCGTCGCGAGGGCGTCCGGCACCTCTCGTACGACGTGGTCGACGATGTCGTACGAGTGGAGGTGGCCCGTGCCGTTGTCACGCAGGGCGCGCAGGATCCAGGTGGTCGACCAGCCGTGGAAGGTGCCTATCTCCACGACCGTCTCCGGGCGGGCCTCGCGCAGCAGGAGATAGGTGATCTCCGCCTCTATGTCGTCCAGTTGGGCCTTCATCGAGGCGGGCGGGGCGAGCAGGGCGCGCTGGCGCTCGCGGGCCCGGTCCAGGTCCTCGGCGAAGGTGCGGTAGAGGCGGCTGATGTGGTCGAGGTCGATGGCCGGGCCGGCGGCCGGCCGCGCGTCCGTGCTGCGGGGGTCGATGGGCTGGTGGTGCATGCGTCACGCTCCTGCGAAACCGATCCGTGGTCGGGACTCGGTGATGCTGGAGCGCGGGTACCGGGCCGCACATCACACCCAGGTGCCAATTCGGACCTCACACCTGGGTATGACAACGCGAGATGAGGGTCAGGTCGGCGAGGCGCCCGGCACGATGAGCCCCGACTCGTAGGCGAGGACGACCAGCTGCGCCCGGTCGCGGGCGCCGAGCTTGGTGAGCAGCCGGGTCATGTGGGTCTTGACGGTCTGCTCGGCGACCA
Organism: Streptomyces geranii; assembly: GCF_002954775.1. GTDB lineage: Bacteria > Actinomycetota > Actinomycetes > Streptomycetales > Streptomycetaceae > Streptomyces > Streptomyces geranii. The sequence continues at coordinate 85,786 of NZ_PJME01000015.1, read as the reverse complement.
CCAGCCGCTGCGCGATCTCCGTGTTCGACAGGCCCCGCGCCACCAGCGTCAGCACCTCCCGCTCCCGGGGCGTGAGGCCGTTCAGGCGCAGCCGGGCGGTCCGGGGCGGGGTGGCGCGGCGCCGGACCACGTCCTCGATGAGGCGCCGGGTGATGGACGGCGCGAGCAGCGCGTCACCGGCGGCGATCACCCGAACCGCCTGCACCAGCTGGGCGACCGGCGCGTCCTTGAGCAGGAAGCCGCTGGCGCCGGCCTGCAGCGCCTCGTAGATGTAGTCGTCGATGTCGAAGGTGGTCAGCATGAGCACCTTCGGCCGGTGGACGACACCGCGCGGCGGGGCCAGCAGCTGCCGGGTCGCCTCCAGGCCGTCCATCTCCGGCATCCGTACGTCCATCAGCACGAGGTCGGGGTGGGTGTGCCGACTGACCTCGACCCCGAGTCTGCCGTTGGGCGCCTCGCCCACGATGTCGATGTCGCTCTGCGCGGACAGCAGCGCGGCGAATCCCGAGCGCACCATGTCCTGGTCGTCGACGACGACCACCCGAATTGCCGTCCCGTTCGTCATGCCGCCCTGCTCTCCTGAGTTGCGTTCCGGTCAGTGGGCGGGGAGACCCGCCGCCGAGGCGAGCCACTGCGTGGCGATCAGCGCGGCCACGGCCAGCGTGGTGACCCGCGCCAGATGCCGCCTCGGCCGTGCGCCGTGCGGTGGTGTCCTCGTCATGTCCGACTCCTCTGCGGCTCGTGTCACCCCGTGCACCCCCGTGGGGCCCGGTAGCCCAATCTGCTGCCCCCGAGGGCACCCCCGCCTCGGCCTAACGGCCGGAACCTGTGGACCGTTACCGCCTCTGTACTGGCCGAATGGCTGAGGAGGGCGTCCCGCGGGCGATCATCCGGTGATCTTCCGTCAGATACACGCCGGATCTTTTTCCAACCCGGTGCCACCCCCGTCCGTCTCTTGGCGCGAAGCCTTTCGATTCCCAAGTGTCAGGAGTTCAGATGGAGTTACACGCGAGATCGAAGCGTGCGGTCGTGGCGGCGGGGGTGGCTTCCACGGCCCTGCTGCTGGCCGGGATGCCGGGTGCCGAGGCGCAGGACGCGAGCCGTGTCACCGCGGCCGGTACGGCCAGGGCGGTGAAGACGGTGACGCTGGTCACCGGTGACCAGGTCCTGGTCGACGGTGCCGGACAGGCCACCGGTGTGGTGCGGGCGGCGGGCAGGGAACGGGTGCCGTTCACCGTCCGGGTGGTCGACGGGCACACCCGGGTCGTCCCCGGGGACGCCGAACTGCTGCTGGCGCAGGGCAGGTTGGACGCCCGGCTGTTCGACGTCACGCAGCTCGTCGCCGACGGGTACGACGACGCGGGCCGTACCGACGTACCGCTGATCGTCACCTTCCGGGGGAAGAAGGCGCCCTCGATGACCCCGTTCACCGGGGCCGGGGCGAAGCTCGGGCGGGCGCTTCCGGTGGTCAACGGGAAGGCGATGCGGCCCGTGAAGAAGCGCGCCGCCGACTTCTGGGACGCCGTGACCGACGGGACGGCGACGGGGTTCACCGCGGCCACCGCCGTCGAGAAGGTGTGGCTCGACGGGCGGCGCAAGGCGAGCCTCGACAAGAGCGTGCCGCAGATCGGGGCGCCGACGGCCTGGGCCGCCGGGTACGACGGCACCGGCGTCAAGGTCGCCGTGCTGGACACCGGTGTCGACAAGGCGCACGCCGATCTCACCGGTCAGGTGGTCGCCGAGCAGGACTTCACCGGTTCCGCGTCCGGCACCGCCGACAGGTTCGGCCACGGCACGCACGTGGCGTCGATCACCGCCGGGACCGGTGCCGCCACTCCCGCCGGGTCCGGCGGCAAGTACAAGGGTGTCGCGCCGGGCGCGAGGATCCTCAACGGCAAGGTGCTCGACGACGAGGGCGGCGGCTACGACTCCGGGATCATCGCGGGCATGGAGTGGGCGGTGGCGCAGGGCGCCGATGTCGTCAACCTCAGCCTCGGCGGCACGGACCTGCCCGGCATCGACCCGATGGAGGAGGCGGTCAACCGGCTCTCCGCCGAGTCCGACTCGCTCTTCGTCATCGCGGCAGGCAACGAGGGCGAGTTCGGCGAGAGCACCGTCGGCTCGCCGGGCAGCGCCGCCGCCGCGCTCACCGTGGGCGCGGTCGACGACGCCGACGCGCTTGCCGACTTCTCCAGCCGCGGCCCCCGGGTCGGGGACGGCGGGGTCAAGCCCGACCTGACCGCACCCGGCGTCGCCATCACCGCCGCCGCGGCCTCCGGCAGCGTGCTGGAGGAGTGGTACCCCTCCGACATACCCGGTTACCTCACCCTCGACGGCACCTCCATGGCGACCCCGCATGTCGCGGGCGCCGCCGCGATCCTCGCCCAGCAGCACCCCGACTGGACCGGCGAGCGCATCAAGGCGGTGCTGACCGGGTCGGCCGCGCCGGGCTCGTACAGCTCCTTCCAGCAGGGCACCGGGCGTACGGATCTGGTGCGGGCGCTGGAGCAGGGCGTCGTCACCGAGCAGCAGCAGCCGCTCGACTTCGGGCTCCAGCAGTGGCCGCACGGCGACGACACCCCGGTGACCAAGCAGGTGACGTACCGGAATCTCGGTACGGAACCGGTCACCCTCGATCTGGCCGTCGACGCGCTCGCGGTGGACGGCAAGCCCGCCGCCGAGGGCATGTTCGCGGTGTCGCCGGGGCGGATCACCGTCCCTGCGGGTGGCGAGGCGAGCGCCTCCGTCACCGCCGACAGCCGGGCCGGTACGGCCGACGGCTCCTTCGGCGGTTCGGTTCAGGCCACTTCCGCCGACGGCACGACACAGGTGCGTACCGCTGTGGGCGTGGAGCGCGAGGTGGAGTCGTACAGCCTGACCCTCAGGCATCTCGACGAGAACGGTGCGCCGACCGGCGACGCCGTCACCTCCGTCGCGGATCTCGACGGCGACTTCTACGAGAGCTACGCCGACGAGCGGGACGGCGAGCTGACCGTGCGGCTACCGAAGGGCGAGTACACGCTCGGCGGGGTGATCCATCCGTCGTACGAGTCCGCGACCCACGCGATGCTGGTGCAGCCGAGGCTGAGCCTGGACGAGGACACCACCGTCGTCGTCGACGGGCGCAAGGCGCGGCCGGTGGAGGTCACCGTGCCCGACGCGGCGGCCGAGAACACCGAGGCCACCGTCTTCTTCAGCTACGACCGGGGCGGGGACCTGAGCCCGGGCAGCTACCAGTACATCCTGCCGACCTTCCAGGGCTCGCGGTTCGGGCAGCTCGGCGAGGACACCGGCGCGGACGGCATGTCCGCGGTGTTCGCCGGTGACTGGACCCGTGCGGACGACGCGGGCCGGCCCGTCACCTACCACCTGGGCTGGAACCGCGCCGGCCGACTGGACGGCTTCACCGCCGACGTCCGGCGCGAGCAGCTCGCGAAGGTCGACCTGCAAGTGGGCGTGCCCGTCGAGGGCAGGCGCGTCCAGGTCGAGGTGTCGCCGCACACCCCCGACGGGGAGCTGATCTTCACCGACCACGACCTGCGCGGCACCCTGCCGCTGAGCACGACCGACTACGTCCTCGCGGGCGACGTCAAGTGGTCCTTCCGCAGCTGGCAGACCAGCGGCGAGGGCCACGACACCGTCTGGGAGAACTTCCTGATGCGGATGCCGAGGAACTGGCAGGCCGGCCGTACCTACAGCGAGCGCTTCAACGTCGGCGTCTTCGGCCCGGCCCTGCCCGCCGCAGGCGACCTCGGCCCGGAACGGGGATTCCCCGGGGTCGTGCGGTACGGCAACGTCATCCGCGCCTACCTGCCGCTGTTCGGCGACGGCGCCGGGCACTGGGGCATCAGCGACACCACCGCGATCACCGGCACCCTGGAGGCCGACGGCAAGGAGATCAAGGACGACTACGGCATCCTGCCGAGCGAGGGCATCACCGAGTACACGGTCCCGGCAGCGGACACGACCTACAAGCTGACGGTCGACGACTCCCGTGATCCGGCGGTGTATCCGGTCTCCACGCGCGTGCGCGCGGAGTGGACCTTCCGCTCCGCCACCACACCGGAGGACGGGACGACCAGGCTGCCGCTGTCGGTGGTCCGCTTCTCGCCCGACCTGAGCCTGTCCAGCACGGCGGCGGCCAAGGCGGGCAAGCGGTTCTCGGTGCCCTTCACGGTCGAGGGCGCGGCGGCCGGCCAACGGCCCGCGAAGCTGGCCTTCGAGGTCAGCTACGACGACGGCGCGACATGGCAGCACGCCAGGTCCGTCGGCGGCACACACCTGGCACTGACCCACCCGGCCGCACCGGGCTCGGTCTCCCTGCGCGCCAAGCTGACCGACCGGTCCGGCAACACGCTGGTCCAGACGATCGAGCGGGCCTACCTCACTACGCAGCAGTAGCAGTAGGGGGCGGCGGTCCGTGGCCACAACTGACCCTTGGAGCACGTCAGTTCCCGGATTCCCGATCGTCGGGAGCGGGGATAGCCATAGGGTGCGGCCACGGGCCGCGGGGGACGGCGACAGGGGGAACGCCACGTGTTGATGCCTCGATGGACCGTGTCCAGATCCGGAACCTCCTTACGCGGGCGCATCGGCCTGCTGTGTCTGTTCCTGCTTGTCGTGGGCAGCCCCTGGGGGCAGCGGCAGGTGGGCGACTACTACGTGGACCACTACGACGACGAGGTCACGCGCTGGTTCGTCGAGGGGGCGTTCGTCCCCCGGTGGGACTTCTCCGCCGACGAGTACATCGACTACCTCGGCTCCTCCATGGTCGTCGTGCAGAACATCAGCGTCGTACTGCTGCTGCTGGGGCTCGCCCTGGCGATGAAGAGGCTGCGGGCGCGTGGCACCGCCGGGTGGGGGCGGTGCCTGCTCGTCGTCGTGCTCGTCTCCGAAGCCGTGGCTCTGGTGCGGTGGTGGATGTTGGAGACGTTCGTCGACGGGCTTGAGCTGCCCGACGGCTGGCTGCGTACCGAACTCCTGCACGCGCCCCTCGCGTTCGGGCTGGTCGTCGGCGTTCTGGTCGCCCTGCTCACCGTCGGGCTGTCCGGCCTGCATACGCCGTTCCGTGCACTGTCCCGTCCAACGCCCCGTCGGAGAAAGGGAGCTGCCACCATGACGACGACCCCGCAGACGTACATGCCGGTCGGGAGTGCGCCGGGTGACGTCACCCGGTATCTGTGCGCCGCGGCCTACGTCGACGAGGGGTTCGCCGGCCGGGTGGTGGAGGACGTCCTGTCCGACGAGGCCGGTGCGGTGGCTCCCTCGCCCGGTGTCGACCTGGTGGCCGTGGCCCACCACTGCCTGGCCGCACAGGAGATCAGGCGCGAACGCGATCTGCGGCTGGCCGGGGCGTTCGGGGTCGTCGCGGTGTTCGCGCCGCTGTGGCTCGTGTTCAGCGGAGTGTTCCTCTGGCTGGCGGCGCTGGCCGGACGCGCCCGGCCCGGTCTCGCCTCCCGCGGTCGGCAGCAGACCGGCAGCGGCTCCCTCGTGCGCGCCGGGATCGCCGCCGCCGTGCTGACCGTGTACGCCTTCTACCTCGCCTCCAGCCTCGCCGCACAGGACCTGCCCGGCTTCGCCGCCTGGCTGCTCGGCGCCTATCTCGCCGGGATCCCGGCCGTGTTCGCGTCCGTCGGCGCGGTGCTGTTCGCCTACGCGACCGTCGTACGCCACGACCTCGGCACCGACCGGCTGCTGCGCTCCAGCATGACCCGCGAGAAGTTCGGCCGCGGGCCCCTGCCGCCCGTACCGTCCAAGTCCTGGATCGCCAAGCGGCTCGCGGTCGTCAGGGCCGCGCAGAACGGGAACGTCACCGTGTACAGCGGGTTCGCGCCGTTCATCGGCTACGCCGGGGCCGCCTCCGACTGGCCGCTCGCCGTGCCGCTGCTGCCCGCCGAGGACCCCGTCGGCGCGGGACCGCGCGTCGCTTCCCGGCCGGGCGGGCCCGAGGCCTTCACCGCCGTCCAACTCGTCGACCACGTACGGGAACAGCTGCGCGAGGTCGCCGCCCGCGCGGGCACCGAGAGCGGTGCGAACGGCAATGGCAACGGCAACGGGGGTGGGGTCGCGGACGCCGTGCCTGAGACCCTTCGGTCCCTCACCGTCGAGGACCGCGTCTTCGTGAACGGCGCCACCATCGGCGACGACGGCCGGTTCATCGCGCCCGCCGAACTCACCCCGACCGTACGGCTGTCCGCCGAGGCCGTCGAGGAGATCGTGCTGCGCCCGACCGGCACGGTCCGCCACCACCTCGCGGTCCATGTGCCGTTGTGGGGCGGGGACGTCGTGCCGAGCGTGTTCCTGCACTTCTCCGTCGAGGGCCGGACCCTGCACGTGCACTGCAGCAACCACGTCCTCGGCCCGGTGGCCGCCGCCTACCACGCCGTCGACCGGCTGCGGGACCCGCTCACCCCGGAACGGGAGCGCGGGCTGGTGGCCGAGGCCGTCGGCCGTACCGCCACGGCGTTCCTCGGGGCGCCCTCCCGCGCGATGGACCAGGCCCTCTTCGAGTCCCGGCGCGGCAGACGGCTGGTCGACGAACTCACCGCCATGGAGCAGGACCCGGCCTTCGACTACGGCGCCCGGCTGAGCGTACGGGAGATGGCGCTCAGCCCGACCTACCACAACTACTTCCAGGTCGTGGACGCCGAACGCATCACCTCGGCGGTGCAGCGCCACACCCTCGTCGCGATCCGGGAGTTCCTCGACGCGCGCGGCTACGACACCACCGACTTCCGCGCCCAGCAGCAGACCATCCTCAACCAGGGCGTCATCCAGCAGGGCGGCACCAGCATCGTCGGCAACCAGGCGATCGGCGCGGGCGCCAAGGCCACCCAGAACCTTCCGCAGCAGCCCGGGCCGGCCGCCGCCAGCACCACCGCCCAGAAGTAGAGATCAACAGTAGAGAGGGGAGGGGAACTTCGTGGTCAGCAGCAGTAGCGGTGACAGTGGCCGTGGTGACCTCGGGCCTCATGTGGCCCAACCGCCCGTCAACAACGGCCTGGTGATCAACGGCGGTACCCACTACGTCGGCAACCAGGCCATCGGCCACCAGGCCCAGGCCTTCTCCGGCTCGGTCGCCTTCCAGCCCCAGGACCCGGCGCAGGCCGCCGCCCGTACGGCCGAACTCCTCGTGCACGTCCAGCAGTTGCTGTCCGAGCATCGGGCCGCGCTGGCCGACCCCGAGGCGACCGACCGCGAACTGCGGCGCCTGCGCGAGGAACTCGACGAGGAGGAGCCGCAGCCGACGGTGCTGCGCCGCGCCCTGGACCGGCTGACCGAGTTCGTCCAGCCGGTGACCCCGCTGGTCGTCGCGGTCGGCGAACTCGCGACGACGGTACGGGGGACGCTGGGCGCCTGACCCTCCAGGCCTACCTTCACGCTGAGCCGCGTGCTGTCGACGCTTTGCGCTCACAGGCTCCTCTCAGGGGACTGTTACAGCCCAAAGTGTCGACAGCTCATGGGAGTTGATGGAGCATCAGGGCTGCGCGCGACGCGCGACACCATCACCCCAGGAGCCGTCAGGAGTTGTTTGCCATGCGCCCGACTTCCCCCGGTATCGGCAGAAGGCCTCTCCTCGCCCTTCTCACCCTCGCGGGCGCGGCAGCGCTCGTACGGCCCTCCACCGCGGCCACCCGGACAAGCACCGCCGAGACCGCCGCCGAGACCACCACCGCCGCCGGTCAGGAGCTGGCCGGGATCTCCGCGAACCCGGACTTCGTCTTCGCCACCGACCTCGCCGGCACCGCCGGTTCGGGCGAGGCCTCACCCATCGGCGCCGACTACTGGCTCGGCGTCCACGAGGTCACCAACGCCCAGTACCTGGACTTCGTCACCGACACCGGCCAGGCGGCCCCGCCCTACTGGGACGGCGGCACCTATCCCGACGGCAAGGCCGACCACCCCGTGCTGACGGTCTCCCTCGACTCCGCCACCGCCTACTGCGCCTGGCTCAACGGACAGGCGGACGCGGAGGGTTGGACCTTCCGGCTGCCCAGCGAGGCCGAGTGGGAGTACGCCGCCTCCGGCCCCGACGCCCTCACCTACCCCTGGGGCGACACGGCGGGCACCACCTACGCGGACCTCGTGCTGACCAGCGACTACAACTACATGGCGGTCTGCGCGGCCTACGAACTCGCCGAGCACGGAGGCGAGTTGGCCACCTACACCGACAGCGGGTCCGCCCTCTACGGGCAGAGCCTCCCGATCTCCGAGATCCTCTCCATCGGCGCCACCGGAACCGTCGCCGGCTGGAACGTCACCGCCAGCCGAACCGGCTTCGTCTACACCGACGTCTACGACGCCCTCACCGACACCGGCGGCTACACCACCCCCGTCACCGCCTACCCGGGCGGGGCGAGCGCGGCCGGTCTCCTCGACCTGTGCGGCAACTGCTGGGAGTGGACCACCTCCGTCATCACCGCGACCCACGGCGGCGAGATGGGCCGGCAGGTCAACGCCATCCGTGGCGGCTCCTGGTACGCCAACCTCAACAGCTGCACCGCCGTCTACCGGGGCGAGGGCCGCGACCCGTCGGGCCGCTACCCGACCGTCGGCTTCCGGGTCGCCGCCACCGCCGGGTGACGGCGGAACCGCACCCGCCGCGACCCCGAACAGCGGGGCCGCGGCGAGCGGTTGAGCACGCGGAGCACGAGGAGCGCGCGGAGCGAGAGCAGCGCGCGGAGGCCGAGCGTCAGCTGCCGCTGATGGTGATCGTGATGTCCGTGATGTTCAGCGGGAACTGGCCGATGACCGTCGGCGTGCCGGTGAGGATGTCGATGCCGTAGAGGGACGGCGTGCTCGCCCCGTACGGAGTCAGCGAGGCGAAGGCGGTGTTGGCGGTGGTCTTGCCGCCCACGGTGGTGCTGAAGATGTCGTACCCGGCGTCGAGGTTGGCGTCGAAGCCGAGCCCCCCGGTCGCCACGAGGTTGCCGGCGTTCGGCGGCGACTGGATGACGATCTGGTCGTTGTAGGTGTCCACGTCGGTCAGCGTGGTCCCGGTGGAGCCGACCAGGTCGTTGTTCGTGTACGCGGCCCCGGTCACGCCCACGGCCGCCGACGTCGACGGCGGGATGTTCAGGGCGGAGTCGGCGACCGTCGTACCGTCGTTCAGGTTGTGCCGCAGGTTCTGGCCGTTGTTGCTGATCACCCGCAGCCGGTCGGCCGCCGGGTTGAAGTCGATGTCGAAGGCCGTGCCGTAGAGCGCGACCTGGAGCTGGGAGACCTTGGTGACGACCACGTTGCCGCTGCCGCCGGGCGACGGGGTCGTGATCGTGTAGATGCCGCCCTTCTCGCCGAGCCCGTACAGCAGACCGTTCTGCACCCGGTGGTCGATCCCGACCAGCTTGGTGTCGCCGCTGAGCCCGGTGACGGCCCGGACCCAGTTGAGCACCTGCGGGTTGTCGGTGGTGAACGTCACCATGATCGTGCCGTCACCGGTGATCCCGAACGCCCGCAGGCTCGGCACGGCGGCCGGCGCGGCGGAGCTGGCGCCCGGCGCGCTCACCGTGAGCGCGGTCGCCGCGGCCATGACGGCGACCGTCGTCGCGATTCTCTTTCTGGTCCCGGAATTCAGTGCTTTCAGCATTGTTACCCTCCCGTTTGAATGAAGACCGTCGGTCGGCGGACCCCGCGAATTCGATCTGGTCCTTTTCGAATCGGTCCCTCTGGGCCGCGTCCCGGTTCTCATTAAGCCCAGGCCGGACCACCCCCACAAGCGGATCGGACGACAAGAACGCCCTGGTACGGGAACTTTGCGCACTGTGACAAACGCGCCACCAGCACACCCTTCACGCTTTCACCCGGATTGATAAATGCCCGTCCGGTTTTCGTCTGTCGGCGCCTCACCCCGGCTGCCATGCTCACGCATATGGGGAGCCTTTTCGCCGAGCTGGCCCGCCGGGCGACGACCAACGCCCGCCGCGAGGTCGAGACATACGAGCGCGAGATACCGGAACTCGGGTCCCTGGCCACGAGTTCCCGCACCAGGGCGCAGACCCTGGAGTACTCGGTCTGGTTCCGCCGCCGTACGGTCGAACTGGCCCCGGACAACGGCATGCTGACCGACGACGACCTCGCCTACATCGCGTCGATGGGCGAGGCGCGCGCCGACGCGGGCATGTCGCCGGCCGCGCGGCAGCAGATCCTGCGGGTGCACACCGAGCTGATGCTGCGCGAGATCAACGAGGCCACGGAGGCCCGGCGCGGCGGCGACCTCGACGAACTCATGCGCATCATGGGCTGGTTCGCCCCCCAGGGCGAGCGCGGCATCGGCGCCTACCGGAGGGGCTTCGTGTCGGTGCTGCGCGGCCGGATGCCGTACGTCGAACAAGTCTCCCTGTTGGCAAGGGCGTTGCTGTCGGAGGACGGCTCGGCGGCGGAACTCGCCCAGCTCGCCGACCTGCGACTGGCCGAGGCGTACACGGTGTTGGTGATCCGCGTCCCGGTCGCCCCGGTCGGCCCCGGCGACCTGGACAACGATATCGAGGCACTGGTGAAGGCTCACCAGGTGCCGATCACCTGGTACCCGGAGGGCGAGGACCCGGGTAGTGGTACGGGCAGCGGTACAAACAGAGGCACGGGCAGCGGTACGGGCACGGGTGCGTACGGAGCGGGTGAACTGGTCGCCCTGGTACCGGAACCCGTCTCCGGCACGGCACCGGGCCACGCGACGACACCCGCCCCCGCCCTCGCCCCGGAGGACCCCGTCCCCGACCTCTTACGCGACTGCGCCGACGTCGTCGCCCGCCCCTGCGCCGCCGGCACCGCCACCGCCCCGCTCACCGGTCTCGCCGGTGCCTTCGAACGGGCCCGGCGGATCAGCAGGGCGGCCCCGCTGCGGCGGGCGTCCGCGCGACTGAGACCGCACACCCTGGCGGACGTACTCGTCGAACTCGCCGTCGCCGAGGTGCCGTTCGTCGACGACTGGCTCCGTACGACCGCCCGGCGCCTCGAACCCGGCCCGGACCTGTTCGTCACCCTCGACGCCTACTACCGCCACGACATGAACCGCGGCCCCGCCGCCGCTGCCCTCAACATCCACCCCCGCACCCTCGACTACCGCCTCCGCCGGGTACGCGAACTCACCGACATCGACCCGGCCTCGACGCACGGCGTACGGGTCCTCACCGCCGTCGTCGCCCGGGACCTGTCCGGGGCCTGGCGCTGACCGGTCCGGGTCCGGTCCAGGGCGGGCCGGAACGACGCCGAGGCCGCCGCCCGCTGGTGCGGACGGCGGCCTCTCGCGCGGACGGCGCCTGTGTGGACGTAGCGCCTACGCCTGTGCCTTCACCGTCGCGGTCTCCGCCTCCGGCGTACCCGCCGGGCTGTCCGCCACCGCGCCCCGCGCCGGCTCCCGGTGGCGCGGGATGAAGGAGGCGAGGAAGAAGGCGAGCAGGGCGGCGCCCGCGCCGATGGCCATGACGACCTTGAAGCCGCTCTCGGAGGGCAGGGCCGTACCGCCGAAGTCGGTGGTCATCTGGGCCAGGATCACGCCGGCGAGGGCGCTGGCGAAGGACGTGCCCAGGGACCGCATCAGGGTGTTGAGGCTGTTCGCCGCGCCCGTCTGGGTCGGGTCGACGGCGCCCATGATCAGGGCGGGCAGCGCGCCGTAGGTGAAGCCGATACCGGCGCCGATGACGCAGGAGACCAGGACCAGGTGCCAGACCTCGGACATCAGGAGGAGGTTCAGGCCGTAGCCGCCGGCCACGATCAGCGCGCCGATCATCAGCGTGACCTTCGGGCCCTTGGCCTTGGTGACCTTCGCGGAGACCGCCGACATCACCATCATCACCAGGCCCTGCGGAGCCAGCACCAGGCCGACGGTCAGCATGGACTTGCCGAGGCCGTAGCCGGTCTGCTCAGGCAGCTGGAGCAGCTGCGGCAGGACCAGGGACATCGCGAACATCGAGAAGCCGAGCGCGATCGAGGCGAGGTTGGTGAACAGCACCTGCGGGCGGACGGTCGTACGCAGGTCGACCAGCGGCTGCGGGCTGCGCAGCTCCCACCAGCCCCAGCTCAGCAGGATCACGACGGAGGCGGTGCCCAGGCCGAGCGTGGTGGCGCTGGTCCAGCCCCAGTCGCCGCCCTTGGAGACGGCCAGCAGCAGGGAGATCAGTCCGGCCGAGAGGCCCACCGTGCCGACCAGGTCGAACCGGCCGCCGGTACGCACCTTCGACTCCGGCACGATCAGCAGGACCAGCACGAGGGCGACGGCGCCGAGCGCGGCGGAGACCCAGAAGAGGAGGTGCCAGTCCCAGCGGTCCGCGATGAACGCGGCCGTGGGCAGACCGAGGGCGCCGCCGACACCGAGCGAGGCGCTCATCAGCGCGGTGGAGCCGGCCAGCCGGTCGGCGGGCAGCGCGTCCCGCATGATGCTGATGCCGAGCGGGACGACCGCGGCGGACAGGCCCTGCAGTGCACGCCCGACGATCATCGGTACGAGGGAGTCGGCCATCGCGCAGACCAGCGAGCCGGAGACCAGCAGCACGATGCTGACCAGCAGCATCCGGCGCTTGCCGAACATGTCGCCGAGCCTGCCGACCACCGGCGTGGCCACGGAGGCCGCGAGCAGGGTGGCGGTGACCGCCCAGGCGGTGTCGGACGCGGGGGCGTCCAGGAGCTTCGGCAGCTCGGGCACGATCGGGATGACCAGCGTCTGCATCAGCGAGACGACGATCCCGGCCAGGGCCAGCACCGCCACCACGGCGTTCGGCCGCGGCGGGGCGGTTGTCCCCGCTCCGGCGGGACGGGTAAGGGCGTCGGACATGGCTTCGGGCCTTCCAGGAGGGGGATCAGCGAGGGGAGGCAGTCAGTTACTTGACTTACGCAACCATAATCAGGATTGCTTGACTTACGCAAGTTAATTCAGGAGGTGGGATGGTGGCGTGGATCACAATGAGCGGCAGCAGGGGGCTCAGGTCTGGAGCGGCAGCTCGGCGACCACCTCGAACCCGCCCTCGCGCCGGCGCTCCGCCCGGAACCGCCCACCCACCGAATGGGCCCGTTCCCGCATCCCGATGAGCCCGTACCCCCCGCCCGGCGCGGCGCGCGTCCGCGTCCCCGGCCCCGGCCCGTCGTCCCTGACCGTCAGCACGAGGGCCACCGCGGAGTACACGAGCCGCACCTCCGCCGAGCGGGCGTCGGCGTGCTTGGTGACGTTGGTCAGCGCCTCCTGCGCTATCCGGTACGCCGTGACGTCCGCGCCCGCCGACAGCGGCCGGGGCTCGCCCTCGACACGGACGGCGACCTTGAGCCCCGCGTGCTCGAAGGAGGCCGCCAGCTCCGGCAGCCGGGCCAGGCCGGGGGTGGGTTCCGTAGGCCGGTCCCGGTCGTCAGAGTGCCTCAACAGGCCGACGGTAGACTTGAGTTCACGAAGGGCCGCGGCGGTGGTGCCGGTCAGCTCGGCGACGATCCGGGCCGCCTCGACGGGCCGCTCGGGCAGCTGCCGGGCCACCGCGCCCGCCTGGAGGTTGGCCAGGACCAGATGGTGGGCCACGACGTCGTGCAGGTCGCGCGCGATCCGTATCCGCTCCTCGGCGACCCGCCGCAGCGCCTCCTCCTCCCGGGTGCGCTCCGCGTGCTCGGCGCGCGCCCGCACCGCCTCCAGATAGGCGCCACGCAGCCGGTTCGCCGTACCGAGGGAGGTCGGGAGCAGCAGCCAGGCGGCGGGCCCGCCCAGCTTGAGGACCAGGGGTTCACCGGCGGGGCCGACCAGGAACGCCGTGCCGACCAGCAGGGCGATACCGCCGAGGGTGAAGGAGTTGGCGGTCCTGCGGTCGGTGCGCAGGGCCAGCGAGTAGAGCGCGACCATGAGCGGCCCGAGCAGCAGCACCGACAGGACATGGCCGATACCGACCATGGCGGTGGCGCTCAGGGCGGTCACCACCACGGTCGTCCGGGGCAGGCAGCGGTACCAGAGCAGCGCCACGCAGGAGACGCCGGTCAGCAACGCGCCCGGCTCCCAGGGGAGTTCGGGCCCACCGGGGAGGGTGAAGACACTGCCGGGGAAGGCACAGGCGAAGACGGCGCCGGCGACGGCGACGTCGGCGGGGCCGGGACGGTTCGGGTTCACGGGAACCCACGATTCCGCGGACGGGCGGACGGCACGAGGGAGCACCCTCCCCGGCCGCCGGTGTAGGTGACTCCACCGTCCTCAGTACGGTCAGTGCGGTCAGTGCGGTCAGCCGGGAATGTTGGGCGCGTACTCGTCGCGCGTCCACTCGGAGGAACCGTTCCGGTGGATGTACGAGGGCCGGCCGCCGTTGCCGCTCGTGCGGAAGGGGCTGCCGTTGTCGTCGACACGCAGGATTCCGTGCCGCTTCCCGCTGGACCACTCCAGCTCCAGATACCAGCCCACGTCGTACGCCCGCGCGTCCGCGAACACGTAGAAGACCTCGGGATCCGACTCGCTCACCTTGTACGGGAAGCCGCGCTGCCCCGACCTGGGCGCGACCAGGGGCCGCCCGTCGTCGAGGTCCACGTCGAAGGCCTTCGTGTCCACGCCGCCGCCGCAGCCGTCGTGCATCTGGTAGTCGTTCCAGGCCAGCGGCTCGTTCCTCGCCACCACCCGTACGTGCAGGTCCTCCAGGACGACGGTGGCCTGACCGGTGCCCTGCACGGTCAGCGCGACCAGCTGCTGACCGGCGGTGACCCCGCCGAGCGCGGTGAGCCAGCCGCGCGCGTCCGGCTCGTTGGGCGGCGGGGGCACCTGGTCGGGCTCCCGGTCGATCAGGACGTGCGGGCCGCACGGGTCTTCCCACTTGTACGGATTGACGGTGACGGTCGGCGCGGTCGCCCCGTCCTCGACCCCGGCGCCGCCCTGCGCGACCCCGGCGGCAGCGCTCCGGGAGGCGGAGACACCGGGCGAGGAGGACACCGTAGAACTGCTGCTGGGAGACGCGGACGGCGTCGCCGATCCGCTCTTCGACGCGGTCGGTACGGCGGAGGCGGCGGGCCCGGCGCCCGGGGAACCGGAGGCGACGGCTCCCACGGGCCGCTGCCCGCTCCGGTCGTCGGCCCCCTCGCCGGGTACGAGGTTCACCACCAGCGCGGCGGCGACGGCGGCGGCGACCACGGCGGCCCCGGCGAGCACGACGGTACGGCGGCGCCGGGCCGGGGGAACGGATTCCTCCGGCGGGGCGGCAGGAGCGGCCGGGGTTGCCGGAACGGCAGGAGCATCCGGAGCCGCCTGGGTCGCCGGAACGGCAGGGGCCGTCGGGGCTGCTGGGGCCGTCGGGGTCGACTTCGGCTGGCCCCGCATGGCGTCCGCGAGGATCCACCGGCGGTGCAGCTCCACCAGCTCCTCGGGAGTCGCCCTGCACAGCCGGGCGAACCGTTCCACCGGTGCGTAGTCCGTCGGTACGGCGTCCCCGTTGACGTACCGGTGAAGCGTGGACGCACTCATGTGCAGCCGCTTCCCGAGGCTTCCGTAGCTGAGCCCGGACCGCTCCTTCAACCGGCCGAGCAGCTCCGGGAACTCATCCCCCGTCACCGTTCCTCCCTCTCTCCGCGTCCCGGACCACCGTTCCAGGCGGCGGACATTCCCCCAGGTCAGAGCCGTGCGAACGTTCCAGCGTTCCGGATGCCCCGTCAACTGTGGCGGCTGGGACGGATCACCGCACAAGCTCTGGTCATCCAAGCACGCCGCTCCCGCCACCCGGCCGGGCGGCCTGCGCACGAACCCTTCTTGTAGCGAAATCGGGGAATCACATGTCCGCACGTACCATCCGCGCTGCCCGTACGGCCCGTACGGCCCGTACGGCCCGCACCGCCCGTACCCATCTCCTCGCCGCCGCCGCGCTCACGGTCGCCACCCTGACGATGACGGCGTGCGGCAACGCGGAGGGCACCCGCGACGAGGGCGCCTCGTCCGATGCGTCGGCCTCGTCGCCCGCCTCGTCGCCCGCGAAGAGCGGAGGTACGTCCACGGGGGCGGGCCAGGCGAGCGACAAGGGCACGACGGGGAGCACCGGCACTACGGGAGCGACCGGCACGACGGGCACGACGGGAACCACGGGCTCCACGGGCTCGACCGGCACCACGGGCTCGACCGGCACCAGTGGCTCGAACTCGGACGCGGAGGCGGACGCCGACTCCGACTCGGACGCCGACTTCGACTCCGCCCTCGCCCCCTGCTCTCCCGCCACCACCAGGACCACCGCCACGGTCGTCTCCCGCCCCCTGAACCACGTACTCCTCACCGTCACCAACACCGGCTCCGGGAACTGCGACCTCGCCTACTACCCGGCCGTGCGGTTCGGGGAGGCGCAGTCCGTGCCGCCGGTCATCGAGGACTCCCAGCCGCAGGCCGTGGTCACGCTGGCGCCGGGCGAGTCGGGGTACGCGGGTGTCCTGGTCTCGGCCGCCGACGGCAGCGGGTCCAACGGCTACACGGCCAGGACCCTGAAGGTCTTCTTCAACTCGGCCGCCACGAGCCCGGCCCGCCCGTCGCTGCCCGCGAAGGGCGTGTACGTCGACGACTCGATCCGCGTCACGTACTGGCAGCAGGAGATGGCCGACGCCCTCTCCTGGTGATGCCGCCCACGGCACCCCACCCGGAACCGTCTCTCAGGGGCTCGCCGTGACCGCGCTGATCCTCGGCGCCGGGACCGCGTCGCCCAGAGCCTGGAGCCTCGTACGGAGTTCCGAGGCCGCCGTCGGGTCGGCCGGGGTGAGCAGGCGCAGGGCGTGTTCCCAGACCGTGCGGGCCGAGCCGGGGTCGCCGACGGCGAGGTAGGTGTCGCCGAGGTGGCGGAGCGTACCGGCCTCGCTGTAGGTGTCGCCGACCTCGCGGTACAGCCGCAGCGCGCACTGGAAGGCGGCGATGGCCCGCTGGTGTTCGCCCAGGTGGTGGCGGGCGATGCCGAGGCTGTCCCAGGTGCCGGCCTTGCCGTAGCGGGTGCCGTAGAGGCCGTCGAGCCCGGCCAGGGCCTCCTCCAGGTGCACGGTGGCCTGGCGGTGGTCGCCGCGCAGTACGTGGGTCCAGCCCAGGGCGTGCTGCGCGCTGGTGGCCGCGCCGTGGTCGCCGATGGTCCGGTACAGGGCGAGCGCGCGGCCGGCCGCGTCGAGGGCGCCGTCGTAGTCGGCGAGCCGGTCCAGGAGCCAGGCGTGGCTGCGGTGGGCGTGGGCGAGGCCGGGCAGGTCGCCGAGTTCGGCGCACAGGGCGAGGGAGCGGCCGATGTGGGTGCGGGCGTCGTCGTACCGTTCCAGCCGGGCCGAGGCGCGGGCCAGTCCGCGCAGCAGATGGGCCTGGGCGACGCGGTCGCCGTCCCGGACGGCCGCGTCGAGGCCGGCCCGGTGCAGGGCCACGGATTCGTGCCAGTGCCCCTGCCGGTCCATGAACCGCTCCAACGTCCAGGCCAGGGACCAGACATGGCCGTCGTACCCCTGCTCGGCGGCGAGCCCGGCGACGGCGGGCAGCACCTGGCGTTCGGCCGTGTACCAGCGCAGCGCCCGCTTGTCGTCGGCGAGGGCCTCGGGGCGGGCGCCCGCTGTGGCGGCGGTCAGCGGACTGGTCCGCCACAGCGGGGAGTAGAGGAGTCCGGCGGCGTGCGCGGTGTGCAGGTAGTGGTCCAGGAGGCGGTGTACGGCGGCCTCGCGGGCCTCCGTCGTCTCGTCGCGGCCCGCGCGTTCCATGGCGTAGGTGCGCAGCAGGTCGTGGCAGTTGTAGCGGCCGGGCGCGTGCTCGGTGAGCAGGTGGGAGCGGGTGAGTTCGGCCAGCAGCAGGCGCGCGGCGTCCGGTTCGACGTCGGCGACGGCCGCGGCGGCGGACACGGTGACGTCCGGGCCCGGGTGCAGGGACAGCAGCCGCAGCAGCCGGGCGGCGCCGGGGCTGAGCGCGCGGTAGGACCAGGAGAACACCGCGCGTACGTCCCCGGCCGGGTCCGTGTCCGTGAAGGCGTCCAAACTGCCGTGGGCGGTGCGGAGTTCGTCGGCGACGGCGGTGAGCGGGAAGTCCGGGTTGGCGGCGGCGCGGGTGGCGACCACCGCGAGGGCCAGCGGGAGTCCCGCGCAGCGGGCGACGATCTCGTCGACGGCGGCGGGGTCGGCCAGCAGCCGGTCGGCGCCCAGCCGCCGGGCCAGGGACTCGCGGGCCTCGGCGGCGGGCAGCCGGTCCAGGGCCAGCGGGCGGGCGGCCTCGGCGGTGACCAGGCCGAGCAGCCGGTCGCGGCTGGTGACGACGACCAGACAGCCGGGGCTGCCGGGGAGCAGCGGGCGGACCTGTTCGGCGTCGCGCGCGTTGTCCAGCAGGATCAGCACCCGGCGCCGCGCCAACAGGGTGCGGTACAGGCCGGTTTGGGCGTTGGCCCCGGCCGGTATGCGCTGCCCGGGCACGCCGAGGGCCTCCAGGAACCCGCGCAGCGCCTGCCCGGGGTCGGTGGCCGCGCCGCCCGGGTCGAAGCCGCGCAGATTGACGTACAGCTGTCCGTCCGGGAAGCGGTGGGCGATGCGGTGGGCCCAGCGGACGGCGAGTGTGGTCTTGCCGATGCCGCCCATGCCGCTGATGGCGGCGATCCGCAGCCCGGGTGCCGGGTCCGCCGACAGCCCGGTCACCTGGGCGAGTTCGGCCCGCCGCCCGGCGAACGTGACCAGGTCCGCCGGGAGTTGGGCGGGCCGCACGAAGGGATCGGGCACGGCCCGTACGAAGGGCCCGGCGCCGCCCGTCCCGGCCGTGTCCCGCCCGTGCCGGGCCTGGGCGTCCTCAAGTGCGGGGACGACGGCGAGTCGACCGGCCGGCACGGTCTTCGGGCGCTCGGTGCGCAAGGGGCGTATGGAACGGGACTTGCCGTTCGCGCCGTCCGAACCACCGGTGCGGGTGGTGCCGTTGAGGCGGGCGACACCGGGCGAGCCCTTGCTCCCTGTCGAGTTCGTGCCGCTCGTGCCGTTCGTACGGTTGGGACTATTGCCGTTCGCACTGCTCGTACTGTTCGTGCGGGTGGGGCCGGCCGCGAGCCTGGTGGCGACGGGCTCGTCCTGGCGGAGTACGTCCCGCTGGGCGGCCCGCAGTTCGGCGCCGGGTGCCACGCCCAGCTCGGCGTCGAGCAGCAGCCGTACCCGATGCCAGGTGTCGAGGGCCTCCGCGCGCTGCCCGGTGGCCGCGAGGGTGCGGACGAGCCGGGCCTGGAGGGGCTCGTCGAGCGGGTGGTCGGCGGCGGTGCGGTGCAGGACGGCAAGCAGCTGACCGGCGGCGGCGGGGGTCATCGGCACGTCGGCGGCCTCCTTCACCACCGTCAGATACTCGCGTTCGAGCGCCTCGATGGCGGGATGCGAGCGGGCCTCGGCCGGAATTCCCGTGGCGACGGCGCCGGTTCGCAGGGCGAGGGCCTCAAGAAAGAGCGGTACGGCGGCGGTTGCCGAACCACCGCTGTCGCCACCCGTGCCACCCATGCCGCCGGAGCCACGAGCGGTGCGCGCCCGGCGCACCAACTCCCGGAAACGCAGCAGGTCCAGGCTGTCGGGCGAGGCGTTGAGCCGGTACCCGCCGATGTCCCGCACCAGCCAGCCGCCGGTCGCACGCATCGCCAACTCCGGTTCCAGCAACCGGCGCAGCACCCCGATGTGCCGGTACACGGCGTTGGCGGGCCGGCCCGGGGGCGACTCGCCCCACAGCGCCCGCACCGTCTCCTCCATGGTCACGGGCTGACCCGCGTGCGCCATCAGCAGTGCCAGCAACAGCCGTTGCTGCGCGGCCCCCAGCCGCACCTCCCCGCTGTCGCGCCACACCCGTACCGGTCCCAGTACCGAGAACCGCATCGTCACCGTCGTAACTCCCGCTATAGCCCCGCACGTACGCCCCCGATTTGCCCCGCCGTCCGTACTCTCCGTCAGACGGCGGGCAGTCCCTCCAGCCAGTTCAGCACCAGCGAGTTGAACTCGGCCGGCCGCTCCTGGAAGAGCCAGTGGCCGACCCCCTCCAGCACCAGCGAGGCGCTGTACGGGTGTCCGCTCAGCCCCTCCTCCCAGTCCCCGTCGATGCCCTTGGCCTTGAGCGAGGCCGCGGCCGACACCGACAGCACCGGGCAGGCCCGGCGCGACAGGAACGTCTCGACGCCGGGTCGCGAGGTCAGCGGCGTGGCCGCCTCGTCGAACAGCCCGTGGAAGACGTCCCGTACGGTCATCGGGTCCATGCCGAGTATCCGCCGACGGTGCCAGGATCGCAGCGCTTCGGCCTCGGGGCCGGAGGTCGCGTTGTTCTCCAGGCCGCCGATGACCGCGGCGGCGGTGCCGACCGGGTCGGGGACGCGGAAGGCGGCGGCGACCTGCGGGGCGAACCCCTCCTCGAAGCCGTAGCCGGGGTCGACGGCTACCACGGCCCGTACCAGCGAAGGGTGTTCGACCGCGAGGACGGAGGCGACGACGGCACCCAGCGAGTGCCCGACCACGACCACCGGCCCGGAGTCGATGCTGTCGAGCAGCTCAGCGAGGTCACCGGCGAAGTCCCGCGGACGCTGACCACCGGTGAGCCCGGAGGAACGGCCGTGCCCCCGCAGGTCGGGCACGATCACCCGGTGCTTCGTGGCGAACGCGTCGATCTGCGCGGACCAGTCGTGGGAGTCGCAGGTGGCGCCGTGCACCAGCAGCAGCGTCTCGCCCCGGCTGTCGGCGGCGGGCCCCTCGTCGGTGTGGAACAGCCGGTTTCCGTTGATCATGCTGTACGTCATTGAACTTGCTCCCCGTGTACGGGTGTTGGCGATGATGGCGGGAGCGTAGGCAGGGGGGAGTGGACGAAGTGTGCCTGGCTTGTGACCGGGAGAGCGGTCGGGAGAGTGGTCGGGGGCGCGGCGGGCGAACCGGCCCGCGCCAGCAACAGCACGAGAAGGGTCCGCCGCCCAGGGGCCCGGGATCGACCTCGACCCCACCCCGCCGGACCCGCACTTCACCCCAGAACCCTGAACCGCAGAGGAACGGCCTCTTCCGACACCCTCCACCTCCACCCCGGACCGGGCCCTCATGCTAGGTACGGGCGGGGAGGGGACTCACGGGGTGGGACATTTAGGGCGCGGCGGGGTTTTGTCACTCGGCCGGTACATCGCACGGGGCCCCCGTCCGGTGGTCATACTTCGAGAGTTCGGCAGGCCCCAACTGCACGGCGTTGCCTGCTCTTCCCCGACAAATTGCGCCTCCGTAGGTCCGATCATTCGGGACAGACGCTGAGGGAGGAGGACAGGTGACTGTTCCTGCGGCGCGGAGCCGTGCTGCTCGCTTCATACGGAGCATCGGCTCGTTCTTGAAGGAACTCCTGGAGGAGCTGTTGGGCGAGGCGGTAGTGACGCTGCTCGTCTGCTTTCTCGCGCTGTCCCTGCTCCTTGTCCTGGCCCTGGCGTTCGTCTGGGGATGGGGGTACAGCCCGCTCGCCGCAGGGGGCGTAGGCGGTGCGGTGCTGGTCTTCCTCGCCTACGGCGGCTGGGAGCTGCTCCGTCCGGCGAAGCCGGGCCGACCCGGACGACTGGCCCGCGCGGCGACCGCGACATTCACGGTGGCCGCGCTGTTCGCCGCCTATGCGTGGACGTCCTGCAATTGCTCCTGACCTGCGCGGCGAGGTCGAGCCACGCCCGGGCTGCCGATGCGCTTCAGCCGGCGGTACGGGCGATCTCGATGGCGAGGGCGCCGAGCGCTTCCTTGAGAAGGGCTGCGAAGTCTCCGTAATCACACCAACGGACGTAGCGCGCCGAATCGACGGTGTCATCCCGCCTCTGCCGCTAGCGTCGGCGTCGGTCGCACCGTCCGACGATCCAGCCCCCCCCAGGACCCATGAGCGAGCAACTTGCACAGCCCATCATCGACACCCACGTCATCCTCCGCGACGGCGACAGAATCCTCATGTCGCAGCGCGCGGGCCCCTACGGCCGCTACCGATGGCACATGCCCTCGGGCAAGCTCGACAAGGGCGAACCCTTGAGTGTCGGCGCGGCACGGGAGTTGCTGGAGGAGACGGACGTCACCGTCGACCCCGCCCACCTCCGCCTCGTACACGTCGTGCACCACCAGCAGGACGAGGAGGTCGACCGGATCGGCTTCTTCTTCGAGGCCACCGAGTGGGAAGGAGTGCCACGCAATCAGGAACCCGAGAAGTGCCTCGCACTCGAATGGTTCCGCGTGGACGAACTGCCCGACGACATCATCGAGTACCCCGAAGTCGGCCTCCTCGGCTACCTGAACGGCACCAACCGCCTTGATGAGCACGGCTGGCGGTAACTCCCGACTCCCGTTCGTCGCCTGGCTGTCGGAGCGGGCGGCTGCGCTCCCGGGCCGTGACCGGCACATCCCGGCCGGAGGCCGCGTGCGACGCCTCAGCGCTCGTGGCCCGCGGCCAGGACGGCACGGTCGCCGTCCTGGCCACCGAATTGATCCACCTCTTCCTGGCCGAAGGCCTCACCTGCGGCCCACATCAGCTCAGGCCGCGCCGGCCGCCTCCACCACCCCCGCAATCGCCCCCAACGCGTCATACCCCTCGAACTCCGTCCGCAACTCCCCCGCCCGCTTCAGATACCCCGGCTCGCCCAGCACCGTGAGCACCGCCTTGCGGATGTCCGCCGGGGACGGTTCGCCGGTGTGCAGGTCGATGCCCACGCCGCTCCATTCCACCCTTGCCGCGATCTCCGGTTTGTCCTCGCCGTCGCCGCCCACCACGAGGGGGACGCCGTGCTGGAGGGCCTGGTGGACTCCGCCGTAGCCGCCGTTGGTGACCATCGCGGCGGTGTGGGGGAGGAGGAGTTCGAAGGGGACGTAGCCCGCCAGGCGGGCGTTGGCGGGGACCGGGCCCGCTGCCTCTATCTCGGCGGGGCCCTCCGGGCGGCCTGTCGTCGCGACCACCAGGACGTCCTCGTCGGCCAGGGCGTCCAGGGTGGGGCGTACGAGGCGGCCCAGGTCGCGGTTGTCGAACGTGCCCTGCGTGACCACGACGACCGGGCGGTCCGTGTCGCGTACGTCGGCCCACCACTCCGGGAGTTCCTCCGGGCGTTCCTCCGCGTCGGCGCGCGGGCCGCCGGCCAGGGGGCCGACGAAGCGGAAGGACTGCGGGGCGTCGCCGCGGGCGTACTCGAAGCCGGGGACGGTCAGTTGGAGGTAGTGGTCCGGGACCGTCACCAGGCAGTCGAGGATGAAGCCGGGGAGTTCGGTGCCGCTCTCGCCGAAGTTCTCCTCCATGTGGCATTGGGCGCTTGCCATGATCTGCTGCACCTGCGCGTTCAGCTGGCGGTGGCGTTCGGTCGCGCCCTCGCCCCTGAACGGTGGCATGCCCAGGCCCACCGGTGGGGCGTCGTCGCTGAGCAGGGTCGGCATCGTGATGCCCAGACTGACGGTGACCGGTCTGCGGCCCGGCGGCGCGGAGAGGGTCAGCGCAGTCGTGCCGAGGAACAGCGGGTCGCTGATCACGACGGACGCCGGGAAGCGGCGGTCCAGGAGGTTGCGCAGGGCGCCGTACTGGGCCGCGGTCGGGTCGCCGAAGATGTACTTCATGTCGTAGTCGAGCTGCGCCGGTCCGGCGGGGAGGGCGGCGCGTTCGGGGAAGTACAGCTCCAGTTTCCGGTCGTCGAAGTCCGCGGCCGACGGCAGCGACACATGAATGGCCCCTACGGCCCTGACCTGATCGGCGAACCGGCTCCCCGTCAGTACGACGACCTCGTGCCCCCGCCGCACCAGGTCGGCGGCGACGGTGAGGACGGGCTGCACATGACCGTGGAAGGGTGTTGCGGTGGCGATGACCAGTGACACGGACGACTCCCTGCGCGCGTGGACGATGGATGCCACGGGAGCGTAGGTACGCCGTGTGCAGATGCAGTGCGCCCGCCAACAGGCCTGCGGCGGCCCCGCGGTGGGCCTGTTGGCGGGACTGCCGGGCCCTGTCGTGTCCCCTGCGATTCTCAGAGTTCCTTAAGAAACGGCCCAGTTGATTCACAGACCGGTTGCCCATGGTTGAACAATGAGCCAAGTAACCGCAAAGACTGGGTATATGTCGTGAACCAGTCGCTGCTCGTCGCCGTCGACCTCGTCGCTATCGCCGTCCTCGCCTTCGGGGTGTACTTCCCCCGTCACCACCGCAGGGACCTGATCGCCGCCTTCCTCGGTGTGAACGTCGGGGTTCTCTCCGTCGCGATGACGCTCAGCTCGGCATCGGTCGGGATCGGCCTGGGCATGGGGCTGTTCGGGGTCCTGTCGATCATCCGTCTGCGGTCGTACGAGATCGCCCAGCACGAGATCGCGTACTACTTCTCCGCTCTCGCCCTCGGCCTCCTCGCCGGCCTCCCCGCGAGCGTCAACGCGCTGACGGCCGCCCTGATGGGCCTGATCGTCCTCACGATGTACGTCGGCGACCACCCCCGTCTCTTCGGCCGGCACCGGCAGCTCAGCCTCCGGCTCGACTCCGCCTACACCGACGACGAGGCCCTTCGGGCGCACCTGGAGGTGCTGCTCGGCGGGCGCGTGGTGAACATGTCCGTCAAGGGCGTCGACCTCGTCAACGACACCACCCAGGTCGACGTCCGTTACGTCGTCACCGGGGGTACTCAGGTGCCCCGGGAGGCCGGAACCTCCGCCGCACGGCAGGGGGTTGGCGCGTGACCGCACCCGCCTCCCTCTCCCTCGGGCCGGTCGTCGGCGCCCTGCGGCCGATCTCGCTCGACGAACTCGTCGACCGTGCCTCGCTGTTGACCCGGCTGGACCGCAAATACATGCTGCCGGTTCGCGAACTCCCCCTGGTGGTCGGTGGGTTGGGGGCGGGGGTCGGGGCGCGGGTTCTGGAGATGGGCGGCGAGCGGGACTTCGGGTACCGGTCCGTCTACTTCGACACCCCCGAGCTGGACGGCTATCTGCGCACCGCCCGTCGCCGCCGACGCCGCTTCAAGCTGCGCGTCCGCACCTATCTCGACTCCGGCGACCACTACTTCGAGGTCAAGACACCCGGCCCGCGCGGTACGACGGTCAAGCAGCGCATCCCGTACGACGGTGACTCGCGCCGTCTGACCCCCGAGGCGCGGGCGTTCGCCGACGACGTGCTCGCCGGGGCCGGGATCGACTCCGCCGGGTTCCGGTTCGTGCCGACGCTGATCACCTCGTACCGGCGTACGACCCTGTTCCTGCCCGCGAGCGACAGCAGGGTGACCGTCGACACCGGGCTGACCTGGGCGCTGCCCGACGGCACCGGCCTCGGCACTCCGGACCGGGCCGTCGTCGAGACCAAGTCGGGGCGGGCCGGGTCCGAGGCGGACCGGCTGCTGTGGTCGCTGAAGCACCGGCCCGTCCCGCTCTCCAAGTACGGCACCGGCCTCGCCGCGCTGCGGCCCGGACTGCCCGCACACCGGTGGCTGCCCGTACTGCGGCGCCACTTTCCCAACCCGCCCCACGTACCGACCGATCCGCTCACACCGACCGGTCCGCACGTCTCGACCGATCCGCACACACCGAACGATCCGCACGCACTTCACGGGAGCGCAGCATGAGGACGAGGACGAGGACGAGGACGTACAGACTGGCGGGTGTGCTCGCCTCGGTGGGACTTGCCGCCGCCGCGCTCGTCGGGTGTTCGTCGTCCTCCGGCGACAACTCCGGTTCCGCCGAGGCCGGTTCGGGCTCGGCCTCCTCGGCCGCCGCCGCTGTCGACGGATCCCAGAAGGCCGCCGCCGTGCTCGCCGACAACCAGGACGCGCACGCGGAGGACGGCGACACGGATGTGGACGCCGATGGTTCGGAGGTCGTCGGCGTCGAGTTGAAGGGGGACTCCGCCACCTCCGACGGGGACGGCGTCAAGGCCGACGGGGCTACCGTCACGGTCAGTGCGGCGGGCGTCTACCGGATCAGCGGCACCCTCGACGACGGACAGGTCGTCGTCAACGCCCCTGACGCCAAAGTGACGTTGATCCTCGACGGGGTGAAGGTCGCCAACTCCAAGGGCGCCGCGATCGATGTCACCGCGGCCGACGAGGTCGTGGTCGTCCTCGCCGACGGCACCGCGAACACCCTCGGCGACGCCGACTCGTACGCCGAGGACGCGACCGCGAACGCGGCCCTGCACAGTGCCGCCGACCTGACGATCGGGGGCGGCGGCTCGCTCACCGTCAAGGGCAACGGCAACGACGGCATCACCAGCACTGACGGGCTGGTGATCCAGGGCGGCACCATCACCGTGGACGCCGCCGACGACGGCATCCGGGGCAAGGACTATGTGGTGGTGACCGGCGGCACGGTCACCGTCACCGCCGGGGGCGACGGCCTCAAGGCCGACAACACCGAGGACACCGACCGGGGTTACATCGCCGTCGACGGCGGCACGGTCAAGGTGACCAGCGCGGGGGACGGGGTCGACGCGGCCACCGACCTGGTCGCCACCGGCGGCAAGGTGACCGTCACGAGCGAGTCCTCCGACGGCTCCTCCGACGGTTCCTCCGCCCACGGGCTGAAGTCCGGTGTCATCACGGTCCTTGAGGCCGGCACCGTCGACGTCACCGCCTCCGCCGACGCCCTGCACGGCGACGGCGCCGTCCACCTCGGCGGCGCCACCACGACCCTTGCCGCAGGCGACGACGGCGTCCACGCGGAGGGCGACCTCGTCATCAGCGCGGGCACGGTACGGATCACCCGGGCCAACGAGGGCCTGGAGGGCAAGGGCATCCTCGTCAGCGGCGGCAGGACGGACGTCGTGTCCGCCGACGACGGCATCAACGCGTCGGGCAGCGAGGCCAGTTCGAGCGAGGGTCAGCAACAGGGCGGCTTCGGCGGCGGTCCCGGCGGGGGCGGTGGTGGCGAGGGCGTCGGCGACTACACCGTCGAGGTGACCGGCGGCACCCTGGTCATCGACTCCGAGGGCGACGGCTTCGACTCCAACGGCACCGCCGAGATCACCGGCGGCACGGTCGTCGTCAACGGACCTGAGCGCAACGGCAACGGCGCGCTCGACGTCAACGGCAGCTTCACCGTCAGCGGCGGCACCCTGCTCGCGGCGGGCAGCGCGGGCATGGTCGTCGCCCCCGACGAGGAGTCCGGACAGGGCTGGCTCTCGGCCACCCTCGACTCGACGCTCGCGGCGGGCACGACCGTCCACATCGCCGACTCCGACGGCAAGGTCGTTGCGTCGTACGTGACTTCGAAGGCGGCCCAGAACATCGTCTACTCCGGCAAGGCCATCAAGGACGGCGAGGAGTACACGATCTAC
Source organism: Streptomyces geranii (assembly GCF_002954775.1). Classification (GTDB taxonomy): domain Bacteria; phylum Actinomycetota; class Actinomycetes; order Streptomycetales; family Streptomycetaceae; genus Streptomyces; species Streptomyces geranii. The sequence goes on along the minus strand of NZ_PJME01000015.1, from coordinate 58,641 downwards.
ACCGGCGGCACCGTCTCGGGCACCGACACCGGCGGCCTGGCCGAGTCGGGCGAACTGGGCTCAGCGGAGAAGGCCACGACGGTCACGGCGGGCGACGCACCCGAGGGCGGCGGCTTCGGCGGCGGGGGAGGGGGCGGCCGACCGTGAGGACAACTGCCCCCGCAGGAAGCCGGATCCCGGCGCCCCACCCCAGTTCACCTCCCCCGATTCACCCCACCCCACCCCACCGCACGTCACCCCACCCCAGCTCACCTCAACGCACCTCAACGCATGCAACTCCCCCTACCCCAGCCGCCGTAGATCCTCCAGATACCGCAGAACCGCCGCCACCCGCCGGTCCACCCGGTCCGTCGGAGCGAGGTCCAGCTTCGCGAAGATGCTGCGGATGTGCTTGTGGACGGCGCCCTCGGTGACGACGAGGCGTTCCGCGATGGCCGTGTTGCCGAGGCCTTCGGCCATCAGGGCGAGTACGTCCCGTTCGCGCGGGCTGAGCCGTTCCAGGCGGCTGTCCTGGCGGGAACGGGTGAAGAGTTGGGCCACGACCTCGGGGTCGATGGCGGTGCCGCCGGATGCCACGCGGTGCAGGGCGTCGAGGAACTCCTCGACCCTGCCCACGCGTTCCTTGAGGAGATAGCCGAGCCCGCCCACCCCGCCGCCCAACAGCTCGGTGGCGAAGCTCTGTTCGACGTAGGCGGAGAGCACGAGGACGGCCAGGTCGGGCCGTCGGCGCCGGGCCTCGACCGCCGCGACGATGCCCTCGTCGGTGTGCGTCGGCGGCATCCGTACGTCGAGGATCGCGACGTCCGGCTTGTGTTCGTCGATCGCGGCGAGCGCCTCGTCGGGGTTGCCCGCGGTGGCGACGACGTCGAGGCCCTCGGCGCGCAGCAGGAGGGCCAGGCCCTCGCGCAGCAGGGCGTCGTCCTCGGCGATCACGATGCGCGTGCCCGCGTTCGTGCCCGCGTTCGTACCGGCGTCCGTACCGGCGTTCGTGCCGGTATCCGTACGGTCATGCTCCACAGGGAAGTTCCACCTTCAGGGTCGTCGGGCCGCCGGTCGGGCTGGTGAGGGACAGGGTGCCGTCGTGGGCGGCGATCCGGTCGCGGATGCCGGTGAGTCCGGAGCCGCCGTCCTCGTCGGCGCCGCCCCGCCCGTCGTCCTCGACGCACAGCACGAGACGGCCGCCCCTGCTGTACGCGGTGACGGTGGCGTGTTCGGCGCCGCTGTGCTTGGCGATGTTGGTCAGGGCCTCGGCGACGACGAAGTAGGCCGTCGCCTCGACGGAGGCCGCGCAGCGGGCGGGCACGTCCACGTCGATCCGGCACGGCACCGCGCAGTTGGCGGCGAGCCCCGAGAGCGCTCCGGCCAGCCCCCGGTCGGCGAGCACCGGCGGCAGGATGCTCCGGGAGACGGTACGCAGCTCTGCCAACGCCTGTTCGGCGGCGGACTGGGCGCGTTCGAGGAGCGCGTCGGCGCCCGCCGGGTCGCGGGCCACCATCCGCCGGGCCGCGCCGAGCAGCACGGTCACGGAGACGATCCGGTTCTGCGTGCCGTCGTGCAACGACCGCTCGATCCGCCGGAGTTCGGTGGCGTGCGCGTCGAGCGCGGCGGCCCGGGTGGCGGTGAGTTCGACGATACGGAGGGACAGGTCCGTCTCCGGCCCGGCCGCGAGGAGTTGGCGCCCGGGCCTGGCCTGCAGCCTGGCCATGCCGGGGCCGAGCCCCAGGACGATGAAGACCCAGCCCAGGCCCAGCATGGCCACGGCGAGGGCGTCCGGCCAGGAGTGCGCGTTGCCGTAACCCACCGACGTGGCCGTCATGTTGCCCGGCATGAACTTCCAGTACAGCGGAAAGAGCGTGTCCCGTACGGCGACGAGCGGCAGGAGCACGCCGAGCAGCCCGAGCGCCAGTCCCAGGGTGGCGTGCCGGACCAGCCAGCGCAGTTCGCGCCGGGTGGTGGGGTCGACCAGGGCGGGCCGCAGCCGGGTCGGCGGGGGCTCGGGCGCGACGACCTCCGGGCCCCGGCGGCCGAGCCGTGCGCGCTCGCGGGCGGCGAGGGAGTGCAGCGTGCGCAGCGGCGCGGGAGCCATCAGCAGGCCGACACCGACCACGCTCGTGACGGCGGTGACGGCCAGCCAGAGCAGCAACAGCAGCGCGGGGAGGGCGGTGCCGAGCCCGGACGCGAGTTCGCCGGTGGCGGCGCGCGCGGCACTCAGACTCCGTACGACGGTGTCCGTGAGCCCCGAACGCCAGTCGGCGCCGGTGGTGGTGGCGTCGGCGGCCTCCGACGGACCGGCCATGTGCCCTCCCCCTGCCGTCCTGCCCATCCCGCTGTCGCCAACGACCCTAGGGCGTAAGCGTGTTCGCCGTCCGCCCGGGGCGCGGAAGGTACAGCCTGCTGTACCCCGGACCGGGCGGGCTGCGGGATCGGCCGGAGGGGGTCCGGATCCATAGCGTCGGTGACGACAGCCGACCCCCGGAGGAACCCCATGCAGCACACCGGCCAACACCCGCCGCTCGAACCGCAGTTGCCCGCCCCCACCCGTGCCGACCTGGTCCGCGGCCTGCTCTGGAGCCTGGTCGTGGCCAGCGCCGTCGCCAACATGGCGGCGTCGTTCGGCGGCACGCACACCTGGGTGAGCCTGTGCTGCGGCGCGGTCACCGTGCTCTGCGGCGGCACCCTCGTCGTACGCAGCCTGCGGGGCCGTCGATGAGCCCCGTCTTCGCCCGGGCCCGCCGCCGCCCGGCGGCCACCGGGTACGACGCGACGGCACCGGCCATCGCCCTGGACCGGGTCGGCAAGGAGTACGCGGGTGGCGTACGCGCCCTCGACGAGGTGTCGTTGACCGTGGAATGCGGCACGTTCCTCGCGGTGATGGGCCCCTCGGGTTCCGGCAAGAGCACGCTGATGCACTGCGCCGCCGGGCTCGACTCCCCGACCTCCGGCAGTGTCCGGATCGACGGTCACGAGATCGCGGGCCTGAACGAGACCCGCCGTACCGAACTGCGCCGGGAGCGCGTCGGGTTCGTGTTCCAGGCGTACAACCTGATCCCCTCGCTCAGTATCGAGGACAACATCACGCTGCCGTTGCGCCTGGCGGGCCGTACGCCGGACGGCGACTGGCTGCGGACCCTGGTGGACCGGGTCGGCCTCGGCGCCCGGCTCGCCCACCGCCCGGCGGAACTGTCCGGCGGGCAGCAGCAACGGGCGGCCGTCGTACGGGCGTTGGTGGCGAGACCGGCTGTCGTGTTCGCCGACGAGCCGACCGGGGCGCTGGATCTGCGCAGCGCCCACGAAGTGCTGGACCTGCTGCGGGACTTGGTCGACGAGCTGGGCCAGACGGTCGTGATGGTCACCCACGACCCGGCAGCGGCGGCCCGCGCACACCGGGTACTGGTGATGGCCGACGGCCGGGTCGTCGAGTCCCTCGACGCGCCGACCGCCCCTGAACTAGCGAGCCGTCTCGTCGAGTTGGGAGAGGTCTGACCATGTCCGCCAAGCTAGCTTCCGACAGTGCCGACAGTGCCGACGGTGCCCACAGGGCCCACGGTTCTCTCGGTTCCTCCGGCTCCGCCGGTTCCCTCGGTGCCGACGGTTCCGCCGGTTCCTCCGGTTCCGCCGGTTCTTTCAGCTCTGCCCGTCTCTCCGGCCTCACCGGTCTCGCCGTACAGATGGTCCGGCACCGGACCGCCGCGCTGGTCGCCGTGGCCTGCGCGGTTCTCGGCGGCGCGGCCCTGATCACCGGTACGGGCGTGCTCGCCGAGTCCGGCCTGCGCTCGCACCTGCCCGCGGGCCGCCTGGCCGGCGCGGACGTGATCGTCGCCGCCGACCAGGAGTTCCATCCGCCGGGCGACCTGCCGATCGCGCTCCCGGAACGCCGTACGGTGCCTGCCCAACTGGTCGCCGAACTGGCCAAGTTGCCCGGGGTCACCGCGGCTGTCGGCGACCTCGGCTTCCCGGCCGCGCTCATCGACGCCCACGGCAGGGTCGTACCGGCGTCCGGCGACCCCAAGTCCGCCGGGCACGGCTGGTCCTCGGTGCGACTCCTGGACGACGCCCGGATCGAGGGCGCCGAGCCCGCCGGTGCCGCCGAGATCGCCCTGGACAGCGCCACGGCGAAGGCGGCGGGCGCCGAGGTGGGCGACAAGGTCCAGGTGTCGACGGGCGCCCGCCCGGCCGAGGACTACCGCGTCTCGGCGATCATGAACGCCCCGGACGCCGGCGTCTTCTTCACGGACCGCACGGCAGCACGGCTGTCGAGCCGGGCCAGCGGAGACACCGGCACGGCCTCCAGCCCCGGCACTGGAGACGGCAGCGACCGCACCGGCACCGGCGACGCGCTCACCGCAGCGACCGGCCACGCCACCAGCACCAGCACCCGCACCCGCATGGGCACCGGAAACGGGCGAGCCACCAGCACGGGCGCGAGCCCAAGCACCGGAAACAGCGGCACCTTCACTCCCGGCGCCGGAGACGGCAGCGATACCGGCACCACCACCGGCGACGCGCCCGCCGCAGCCGCAGCCGCAGCCGCAGCCACCGGCGGCGCCCCCGCCACCAGCCCCGCCACGAGTGCCCAACGCCCAGGAACCGTCGACCTGATAGCCCTCCGAACCGCCCCCGACACAACCCCCCAAGTCGCCGCCGAAGTCCGAGCGAAGCTCAACGGCACCGGACTCAAGACAGTCACCGGCGCCCAGCGCGGCGACCTCGTGTCGCCCGGTGCCGGTGCCTCCCGTTCGCTTCTCGTCCTGCTCGCCGGTTCGCTCTCCGGCATCGTTCTGCTGATCACCGGCTTCGTGCTGGCGAGTGCGCTCGCCGTCTCCCTCGGCGGGCAGCGCCGTGACCTCGCGCTGATGCGGGCCGTCGGGGCAACTCCGCGCCAGATACGGCGACTTGCCGCCGCCCAGTCGACCCTCGTCGCCGCCGTGGCCCTCGTACCCGGTGTGGCCCTCGGCTACTTGCTGGCCGGACAGTTCCGTGGGCTGCTGGCGGACCGGGGTGTCGTCCCGGGCGAACTGCCGCTCACCGTCAGCCCGTTGCCCGCGCTCGCGGCCGTGCTGCTCATGGCGCTCACCGTGCAGGTCGCCGCCCGGGGTTCCGCGTGGCGGGTCTCGCGGATGGCGGCCACCGAGGCGGTCGCCGAGTCGCGCAGTGAGCCGCGTGAGCCCTCGCGGGTGCGGACGCGTGTCGGTGTCCTCGTCATCGTCGGCGCGACGGCCATGTCCGCTCTGCCGCTGTTCTCCCGTACGGTCATCGGCGCGACCGCCACCTCCATCGCCGGGATTCTCGGGGCGATCGGGCTCGCCATGACCGGCCCGGCCCTCGTCCGGGGCATCGGCGGCGGCGCGGCCCGGCTGACCCGTTCCGGGGCCTCCGCGCCGACCTGGCTGGCGATGGCGAACCTCCGCGCCTACGCCCTGCGCAACGCCGGGATCGTCAGCACCCTGGCGATGGCGGTCGTGTTCGTGCTGACGTACACCCTCACCCAGACCACCGTGCTGGCCGCCACCGCCGACGACACCCGCACCGGCACCCTCGCCCAGCAGCGCCTCGGCGCCCCCGGCCTGGGCGGACTGCCCGCCGGGACGCTCGCCGACGTACGGCGGGTGGACGGTGTGCGGGCGGCGGCGACCGTGAGCGAGACCAGCGTGGTGTGGACGTACGAGCAGTTCGGCGAACCGCAGGCCGAGGCGGGGTCCGCGCTGATCCTCACCCCGGACGCGGCGGGCGTCCTCGACCTCGGTGTGCGGGACGGCGGTCTGAGCCGGCTCACCGGTGCGACCGTCGCCGTCAGCAGCGAGGTCGCCGGGTCGCGCGGCGCGTCGGTGGGGCGCCGGGTGGGGCTCGTGCTCGGCGACGGCGCGAAGGTCGACGCCGAGGTGGTCGCCGTCTACGACCGGGGCCTCGGCTTCGGCTCGGTCGTCCTCTCCCGCGACCTCGCCGCGGGCCACACCACGACCGGGCTCGACGAGAACGTCCTGGTCCGTACGGACGGCACGGCGGACGCCCGGCAGGCGGTGGCCGCCTTCGCCGCGTCCCGCCCCGGCCTCGCGGTCGAGGACACCGGTCCGGCCGCCACCGGCGAGGGTCTCGCGGACGCGCCGCCGGAGGTGTGGATCAACCTGGCCACGATCGTCGTCCTGCTGGTCTATCTGCTGCTCAGCATCGCCAACAAGCTCGTCGCCGCGACCGCCCAGCGCCGGGTCGAACTGGGCGCCCTGCGCCTCAACGGCACGACGCCCCGCCAGATCCGCGCCATGATGCGCCGCGAGGCGGCGGTCACCGCGGCCACCGCGCTGGTCACCGCCCTGCTGCTGTCCGCCGTACCCCTCGCCCTGCTGGGCCAGGGCTTCCTCGGCCGCCCCTGGCCGGCGGGCCCGGTGTGGCTGCTGCCCGCGCTCGCCCTGACGGTCACCGTCACCGCGTTCCTCACCATCGAACTGCCCACCCGCCAGGCCCTGCGCACCCCGCCCGCGGACGCCCTCCGCGCCCACTAGCGAGCGCGAGCCCTTCAAGGTTGTGCATTCCATTGACGGCCGTAACAAATAAGCCCTACATTCCTCGACGTCTCCGTACTCCCGCGCACCGACCGTCCGCCCGCACGCACCGGACACGCGCCCCCACCGGCTGTCCGATGCGGGCCCCGCCGCGCCCCCCACGAGGAGCCGCCCCATGCCCGCCAGCACCCGTCTGCGCATCGCCCTGGTCGCGCTCGCCGCGCTCACCTCCGCCACGCTCACCACCCTCCCCGCACCGGCCGCCGCCGTCGACACCGCCACCCACACCTCGGTCAGCGGCCGGCTCACCGGCACCCTCGCCGACGGCGCCACCTGGATCGCCGACGTCCCCGAGGACTGGAACGGCACCCTGCTGCTGTTCAGCCACGGCTTCGGCCCGCTCGTCGCGCGCAACGCCCCCACCGAGGCCGTACGCACCGAACTCCTCGGCCAGGGCTATGCGTTGACCGGGTCGTCGTACGACCCCAACGGCTCGATGTGGGCCCTGGAGAGCGCCGAACGCGACCAGTTCGCCACCCTCGACGCGGTCACCGCGAAGATCGGCACCCCGCGCCGCACCCTCGCCATCGGCCAGTCCATGGGCGGCCTCGTCAACGCCCAGCTCGCCCGGGACGGCGGCGGGCGCATCGACGGCGCCCTCGGCCAGTGCGGCCTGGTCGCGGGCGCCACCGACCTGGAGAACTACCAGCTCGACGCCGAGTACACGATCGCGCGCCTGCTGCTGCCCGAACAGGACGTGAAGCTCGTACGGTTCGACAGTCCCGCCGACGCGGCGGCCACCGCCGGGCTGCTCACGAAGGCGGTCACCGCAGCCCAGGCCACCCCGCAGGGCCGCGCCCGGGTCGCCCTGGCCGCCGCCTTCCTCAACCTGCCCGCCTGGTCGCCCGGCAAGGAGCGGCCCGCCCCGACCGACTGGGCGGAGCAGCAGGCGCAGCAGTACGACTGGTTCGCGCAGGGCATTCTGACGTTCGTCGAGGGCGGCCGGTACGCCATCGAGCAGTCCGTGGGCGGCAACAACTCCTGGACCAAGGGCGTCGACTACACCCGGCTGCTCGCCGGTTCGCAGCACGCGCCCCTGGTCCGCGCCCTCTACCGGACGGCGGGGCTCGATCTCCGCGCAGACCTGCGCACCTTGACGAAGGACGCCACGATCACCGCCGACCCCGCCGCCGTCCGCACCGCACGGCGGACCTCCTCCGCCGGTCAGGGACTTGAGGTGCCGCTGCTCGACGTCCACACCACCGCCGACAACCTGGTCCCGGTGGAGCAGGAGAGCAGCTTCGCCGCGCGGGTGCGCGCCTCGGGCGACGGCGCGCTGCTGCGGCAGGCGTACGTCGAGCGGCAGGGCCACTGCGCCTTCACCACCGCCGAGACGGTCGCCGCCCTGCGTGCCCTCGAACACCGTGTCGACACCGGCCGCTGGGACGCGGTGGCGACCCCGGCCGCGCTCCAGCGGTCCGCGGTCGCGCTCGGCCTGGACGGAGCGGCGTACACGCCTTACCGTCCGGCACCACTGACGCGGTAGAAGCAACCCGAACCGTAATCTTTCCCTCTTCCTCTGCCGGGGGCCTAAATAGAAACCCGGTGAATAGAAGGGAAAGCCACGTATGACATCGCCCGTACCTTCGCAAGCAAAGCAAGCAAGGCAAGCAAAGCAAGCAAAACTTGTAGAGCAGTCAAAGCTTGCAAAAGATACAAAGCGAATAAAAAGCACAAAAGACCTGCTCGCGCGGCACAGACCCTGGGCCGTGGCGGCCGTCGCGGCCTCCGGATTCCTGCTCGCGCTGGAATTCGCCGCACGCCGCTACGGCCTGCCGGGACCGATCACCGGTCAAGCGCGAGAAGTGATATTCGCCCCGAAATCAGGGCCTTTGCTGTACGCGAGCATGGCGCTGATGCTGGTGGTGCTCGGCCGCAGACAGCGCCTCGTCGCGGTCGGTGCGGCGATCGGCATCGACCTCGTCTTCGCGCTGGTGCGCTGGGCGGCCGGCGCCGGTACGGGCGGCAGCCACTGCTTCGGCAACGGCGCGCTGTGGGTGATCCTGGGCTGCGGGGTCCTCGCCGTCACGCGCCGCACGGGCCGTGAACGGGCCCTGCTGCTGAAGGGCGTCGGCCTGGCCCTGCTGCTGGTGGCCGGCCGCAAGGCGGGCGACACCTGGCTGCTGATCACGGCGAAGACCCGCCCTGCGGTGCTCGACCAGTACGTCGCGACCGCCGACCACGCGCTGGGTGACCCGGCGTGGCTGATGGGCCGGCTCGTCCGCGCCGCGGGCCCGATCACCGCTCACCTCCTCGACTGGGTCTACATCCAGCTAGCGGTGGCCGCCGTCCTCGTCGCCCTCTACCAGCTGCGCAACGTGGCGGCCGACGGCCGTTTCCCCCGCCACCACGTGGTCCGCACGTTCCTCGCGATCGGCGTCCTGGGCCCGGCGGTCTACATGGTCTTCCCCGTGGTCGGCCCGGTCTTCGCCTACGGCTCCGGCGCCTTCGGCACGGGCGGCGCGCACTGGGCGGTCGCCGACCTGTGGCCGAACACGCCCCTGCCGCTCACCGCCCCGGGACCGATCCCGTACGACGAGATCACGCCCCGCAACTGCATGCCGAGCCTCCACACGGCCTGGGCCACCGCGATCTTCCTGCACTCCCGCAGGGGCCCGCGCCTGCTGCGCCACGGGGGCACCTTCTGGCTGGCCGCCACGCTCACAGCGACACTGGGCTTCGGCTACCACTACGGCGCGGACCTCGTGGCCGGCGTCGTCTTCGCCCTCACGGTCGAGGCGAGCCTGCGCGCACAGGCCCGAGGCTGGGACCGTTCGGCGACCCTGCTGGTCGCACACGGCACGGCGGCCTTCGCCGGACTCCTCCTGTCGTACCGCTTCCTGCCCCTGGAACTGGCCGACCGCCCCTGGCTGTACGGCCCGCTGCTCCTGCTGACGATGGCGTCGGTGATCGTCGCGTACATCAGGACCACGAGGGCGTGGGACGCGACGGCGACGGCCGGGCCGAGGGAGAAGCGACCGGGCGCGGGCGTGGACTCGGACGCGGAGCAGAATCCGGAACGCCGACTCGAACTGGTCTGACCTGGCGGCGGAAGGCGCCGGGGGCGACTGAACCCCCGACTCGGAACCCGACTCGGAACGGCGGCATCCGGATGGGGATATGGGTGCGATTTACGTACGAGTTCTGCCCAATCCGCACGCGAATATCTGTTCCCATGCCATCATCGCGGGGCAGGAAAAGTGATCACCCGGGGGAGCCGTCCGATCCGTCCTGCCATCTGGTCATGTGTGCTGCCCCGGGTCCGAGGAAGGATGCCGCCCCGCATGGGCAGACCCGTTCCCCCGCGATCCCGTGTCCGCGTACGGCCCCGGCTGACGCTGCCGGTCACCGCCGTTGCCGGGGTCGCGCTCGTCGCCAGTACCGTGCAGACCCCGCCCGCGCCCCCGGCTCGGCCGGACGCGGTGCCCGTCGCGGCCGTGAGCTGTGCCGACGGGGTGTGGAAGGCGGACTACTACGCCAACACCAGCCTCACCGGCACACCCCGCAAGTCCCTGTGCGACAAGGCCGTCAGCGAGAACTGGGGTACGGGGCACCCGGCCGGGATCTCCCTGCCCAATGATCGCTTCGGCGTCCGCTGGACCATGCGCAAGAACTTCGGCGGCGGCGGGCCCTTCCTGCTGAGGACCGCCGCCCAGGACGGCATCCGGGTCTGGGTCGACGGCAAGCGGTACGTCGATCTCTGGCGCGACTACGCCTCCACCCAGCGCGCGAACGTCAAGGTGACCGTGCCCGCCGGGACGCACACCGTCCGCGTCGACTACGTCGCCGTCACGGGCGCCGCCAACGTCTCCGCCTCCCTCGCCCCGACCACCCCGGACAAGGTGGCCCCGCTGGCCCCCGGTTCGGTGAAGGTCGTGGCAGGGGACGGCAAGGCGACCGTCGGCTGGGCCCGCAACGCCGAGGCGGACCTGGCCGGTTACCGCGTCTACCGCTCCACCAGCACCCCCGTGAAGATCGACACCGCCCACCGGGTCAGCGGCTCCGCCCTGCTCACCGGCGCCTCCTTCGACTCGACCGGACTGCGCAACGGCACCAAGTACTGGTTCGCCGTCACCGCGGTGGACCGCGCGGGCAACCAGTCCCGCGCCTCCGCCGACGTCTCCGCGCTCCCCGCCGACAAGACCCCGCCCCGCGCCCCGGACCTCCTCGGCGCCGACGGCTACGGCGACATCGACCTCAACGACAACGGCGTACCGGACGCGGGCGACGACCTCGGCGAGAACCACCTCACCTGGGCGCCGAGTTGGGACGACGACTACACCACGACGGACGCCTTCGCGGGCTACCACGTCTACCGCGCCACCGCCCCCGCCGGCCCCTGGACCAGGATCCGCGCCGCCGACACCCGGGTCGTCCAGGACAACGCGTACGCCGACAAGGCAGCGCCGATCGGCGTCACCGCGTACTACAAGGTCACGGCCGTCGACACGGCGGGCAACGAGTCCGCGCCTGCCGTCACCGAGGCCGGTGAGTACGCCCGTACCGTCGCCTCCGCGCTGCGCCCCGACACCGGGCTGTACCCGCCGCAGGTGCCGACCGGGCTCACCGGCACACTGAGCGGCGAGACCGCCGTCCTGGACTGGGCGGACAACGCGGTCGGCAGCCCCGTGCACGGCCTCGGCGCCGGTTACCAGGTGCAGTCCGCCGCCTCGGCCGACGGCCCCTGGGACCTGCTCGTCGACGCCGCCGATCCGCTCACCTCGTCCGCGTTCACCGACTCCGGCGTACCCGTGGGCGGCACCCGGCACTACCGCGTCCGTACCGTCGGCAAGGTCGTCGACGCCGACACCCCGCGCACGTACTCGGCCTGGACCGCGCCGGTCTCCGTCAGCCGTCCGCTGCCGCCGGACACCACCGCGCCCCAGGCGCCCGCCGCGCCCGTGGTCACCGCACCCGTCGGCGCCACCACCGCCACCCTGACCTGGACCACCACCGGCTGGCCCGGCTACGAGCAGGACTTCGCGGGCTACCAGGTCACCCGCAGCGCGGACGCCGAAGGCCCGTTCACCGACGTCGGCGGCGCCCGTACGCCGCAGTGCGCGGCCGTGCCGGACGGCGAGGAGCAGGTCCGCTGCACCCTCACCGACAGCCCGGTCGCCGCCGACGACAGCCCGTACTACCGGGTCGTCGCCGTCGACCAGCTGGGCAACCGCTCAGGCGGCACCGTCGTACGGCTCCAGCGGCTGGCCCCGCCCGCGCCCGAGCCGCCGACGCCCACCGGACTGACCGCCACCCGCGACCCCTCCACCGGCGGCATCCTGCTCGACTGGAACGACTCCCCGCCCTCCGAGGTCTACCGCTACCACGTGTTCCGCACGAACTACGGCGGCGTGTGCGACATGGGCACCTACACCTTCGAGACGGCCGACTCCTATCAGCTGGACCCGAATCCGTACCGCAAGACCCGCTACTGCGTGCGCGTACGCGGCTTCGAGGGCAACTACAGCGACTGGATCTCGGTCGACGTGCCCGACCCGAACGACGGACCGCTGCCCGGCGCCCCGCAGATCCCGGAGACACCGGCCACCACGGCGACCGCCGACGGCATCCGGCTGACCTGGCCGCTCAACGACCCGGCGGCGGCGAGCTACGAGGTCTGGCGGCGCACCGAGACGGACGCCGTCCACATCAAGAAGGCCGACGGCATCACCGCGTCGGCCGCCCCGGAGTGGACCGACACCGGCGCCCCGGCCGGCATCCCCTCCTGCTACCAGGTCATCGCGGTGAGCGCGACGGGCGTCCGCTCGAACTTCTCCGAGAACACCTGCGCCGTACGCCCGTACGCCGACGGCGTCACGCGCCCCGCCCGGCCCGCCGACCTCACGGGACGCCGTACCGGCGACCTGACGGTGGTGCTGTCCTGGCAGCCGGTCGCCGACGCCACCGGCTACCTCGTCTACCGGTACTGGAACGACGCCGCCCACCCCGGCATCCGTATCCAGGACCAGCCGGTGACGACCGCGACGGTGACCGACACCGACGCGATGGTCGACTACTCCAACGGCTACTACGCCGTCATCGCCGTGAACGCGGCGGGCGTCCGCTCCGAGGCGAAGGTGCTGCCCTGGATGGGCGAGGGCTTCGGCAACTCCATGACGCTGACCGCCGACAGCTCCCCGGACGGCATCCTGCTCAGCTGGACGTGGGCCTGCCGCTGGGAACCCTGCGCGTCCCCGTCCTACACCGCGATCCAGCGCTGGAACACCACCACCCAGACCTGGGACGAACTGACCTCGTCCCTCCCCGCCACGCAGACGTCCTACCTGGACACGGCGGCACCGGCGGGGGCCGTCTCGTACTACCGGGTGCAGATCTACGGCGCGGACAACGGCTACCCCGAACAACTGGGCCACGGAGCGGTGCCGGCGACCCGGCCGGCGGGGGCGGCTATGGACTGAGCCCCGCTCATCTATTACGGCACGTCCAGCAGGTCGCGCAGTACGGACTCGGGATTCCGGCCCATCACACGGAGCAGGGTCTCGTCGTACGCGTCGTCGCCCAGGGCGTGCCGGGCGGTCTGTTCGAGGCGGTCGCGCAGGTGTCTCAGCTCCGGGGTGCCCCGCTGGGGGTGACCGACGGCGCTCCAGTACGCCTCGCCCGCCCCGAACGCCGTGACGGCCAGCTCGGCCGAGCCCTGGGCGGCGAGTGCGGAGGCGAGCAGATCGAGGCCGAGGGCGAGGCCGAAGCTGTCGCCGATCAGCCGCTTGCCCTCCAGCATGCATCTGGCGTGCGCCGCCGCGTCCTCCGTGCGGTCCTCGAACACGGCGATCAGGGCCAGTTGGTAGGCGGCGTAGGACCGGGTCCACCACTCGCCGCGCGCCACGCAGTCGTCGTACAGGGCCTCCGCCTCGCGGCGGGAGTGGTCCAGGCGACCCTCCGAGGTAAGGGCGAACACGCGCACGAGACGACACATGGCCCGCCCCCGGGCGGCGGGATCGGGACGGCCGCCGGTCCCTTCCACTCCTTCGGTTCCTTCTACGAGGTTCAGCGCGCCCTCCACCAGCCATCTGGCCGTCAGCGGGCGGCCCCGCAGCAGGTGGACCAGGCCCGAGAGGTACGCCGCCGTCAGCATGCCCTCGGCGTCCTGGCGGGCCGCCGCGTGCGTACGGGCGGACGTCGCCAGCGCGTCGGCCGCCGCGTACTCGCCCCGCAGGGCGCAGGTCACGCCGAGGGCCCACTGGGCGCGGGCCCGGGCGGCACCGGGCTCCGCGTCCGCGCGCAGCGCCGCCTCCACGTAGTGGGTGGCCTCGCGGAGGTGTCCGCAGCAGCTCCAGAAGAAGGCGAGCAGCCCGCTCATGTCGAGCGCCGCGCGGGGACGGGTGGCCAGCAGATGGTCGAGCGCGGCGCACAGGTCGGCGTGGACCCGGCCGATCTCGCGGTACCGGGCCGCCTGCCGGGGGCCGGTCCAGTCGCGGTGGGCGGCGCGGGCGAGGTGCAGGAAGTGGGCGGCGTGCCGCTCGGCGAGCGCGTCGCCCTCGCCGACCTGGTCCAGCCACATACGTCCGTACTCGCGCACGGTGTCGAGCATCCGGTAGCCGTCCTCGGGCCCGCGCGACAGTACGGACTTGGCGACCAGGCCCGACAGCGCGGCGTCCAGGGCCCTGGGGTGCAGGGGTCCGCCGCCGCACACGGCTCGTACGGTGTCCCGGTCGACCGTGCCCCGGAAGACGGACAGCCGCGCCCAGAGCAGCCGTTCCGCGGGCTCGCACAGTTCGTGGCTCCAGCCGATGGCGGTACGGAGCGACCGGTGCCGGCCCGGACCCGACACGGCCCCGGTGTCCTTGGTGGCCTCCGTGCCCAGGTCCAGACGGGAGCGCAGGGTGCGGACGACCTCGCCGATCGTGCGCTGGCCGAGCTGTCCCGCGACCAGTTCCAGGGCCAGCGGTACTCCCTCCAGCCAGGCGCACACGCGGGCGGCGGTCACCAGGTCCGCCGGGTCGGTCAGGGGGGCGCCCGCTGCGGCGGCCCGGCTGCGGAGCAGTTCCTGGGCGTGGGTCGCGACCGGCAACGGGCGGACGGTGACGAGGTGTTCGCCGGGTACCTCAAGGCGGGCCCGGCTGGTCGCGAGGACGGTGAGGGAGGGGCAGGTCATGAGCAGGTCGGCGACGAGGTGGCGGCAGTCGTCGAGGAGGTGCTCGCAGGAGTCGAGCACGAGGAGGGCGTCCCGGTCGGCGAGCCAGGCGCAGAGGGCGTCCAGGGGGGTACCGGCGGAGTGGTCGGCGAAGCCGGCGGCGTCCGCGACGGCCGAGGCGAGGAGCTGGCCGTCCCGCAGGGGCCACAACTCCGCCCAGATCACTTCGCGGTGGGTCCGCACCGTGTGGGCGAGGTGCAGAGCGAGGCGGCTCTTTCCCACGCCGCCCGTTCCGGTGAGGGTGGTGAGGCGGTGGTGGTTCAACGCGTCGGTGAGGTGGGCCAGTTCGGTGTCGCGGCCGATGAAGTCGTCAGGGATGTCGGGGAGATCGCTCAGCACCCGGGCAGTCTGTCCGGCCTGCGGGCCGGAGCGGGAAGTTCGTTCACTCGTCTGGGTGAACGGGGGTTGGGGGTGTGGTTGTTCGGGTGCGGGTGGGTGGGAGTTGAGCGCGCAGTTCCCCGCGCCCCTAAAGGACGAAAGGACTAAAAGCCCAAAGCCCAAAAGCCCAAAGCCCAAAAGCCCAAAGACCTACAAGCCCAGCAAAGCTGCCGTCGTCGATGCTGCCGTGCGGTGCCAGTTTCTGGCGCCGTGGAGCATTGCGTGGTCGCCTCCTGGTACCAGGTGGATGGTTGCCTGGGAGCCCGCTTCCTGCGCTCGGGTCACGTAGGTCACCGAGGCGCGAGGGTCCGTCACCCGGTCGTGGTCGCCGTGGAGGACGACGACCTCCTTGTCGCGCAGGTGGGTCACCGGCTCGCCCTCCGGGCACCAGGGGGCCAGCGCCAGTACCGCCCTGACCTGTGGAGCCGCCGCCGCCCGCAGCGCCGCCCTGCCGCCCATCGAGTGGCCCACCAGGACCACCGGGACGTCACCGGCGCGCAGGGCCAGCTCTTCGAGGGCCCGGTGTGCGTCCCGTAGCGCGTCCTCGTCGGGGCCGTTCCAGCCGCGTACGCGGTAGCGGACCTCGCCCAGGAAGACTCCGGCGCCGCCCGCCGGGAGCGCGGACGCGACCGCCCGTACGAAGGGCCGCATCCGCAGGGCCGCCGGCTGCCAGGGCCGGCACGGGGACCGGCTCTCGTCGGTGCCGCCGTGCAGGAAGAGGACGGCCGCCCGGGGCGTCGTACCGGGGTCGCGGCGCGACACCAGCGCGGCAGGCGCACCGGCCGTACCGTGTGCCGGTTCCCGCTCGTGCACCGTCATCCGCTCTCCTCGCCCATGCTGTCGTTCCGCCGTCGTCCCACAGGTGATCCGTCGCCGGTCCGCGCGCGGATTGGCCGCCCGGCGGCACCCGCGTGCCGCCCCATGGTGCACGTTTCCCGGACTTCTGCCCATGCCGTCCGGTTTCACCTGCGTTTTCATGAGCACGGGACCAATCCGCGACCTGTACAGGATCGGATTACGTCCGGAGATGTCCCGACCACGGAGGCCCCCCGTGAAAGAAGCCGTGCATATCGGCAGAAACCCGTCCACCGAGCCCGATCTGCAGGAACTGGTGGGCCGTGTCGCCCTGGGCGACGAGTCCGCGTTCGGGCAGGTGTACGACGCTGTGGCGAGCCCCGTCCTCGGTGTCGCCCGTGCCGTTCTGCGCGACCAGGCGCAGTCGGAGGAGGTGACCCAGGAGGTCCTGGTGGAGGTGTGGCGCACCGCGCCCCGCTACCGGCCCGACCGTGGCACGGCGATGAACTGGATCCTCACCCTCGCGCACCGCCGCGCGGTCGACCGCGTGCGCTACGCCGAGGCCGCCGCCGCCCGCGACCACAAGGCGGCCCTGCTGGACCACACCCCCGAGTACGACGAGGTCACCGAACAGGTCGAGGCCCGGCTGGAACGGGAGCAGGTACGGCGCTGTCTGCGCACCCTGACCGACCTCCAGCGCCAGGCCGTCACCCTCGCGTACTACCGGGGGCTCACCTACCGCCAGGTCGCGGAGGCCCTCACCCTCCCCCTGGGCACCGTCAAGACCCGCCTGCGCGACGGACTCATCCGGCTGCGCGACTGCCTGGGGGTGACCGCGTGACGACCACCGCCGACCTCCACACCCTGACCGGCGCCTACGCCCTGCACGCGCTGTCCGACGACGAACGTGACGCCTTCGAGCGCCACCTCGCGGCCTGCGAGCAGTGCGCCCAGGAGACCGCCGAACTCGCCGCCACCGCCGCCCGCCTCGGCCTCGCCGTCTCGGTCACGCCCCGCCCGGCGCTGCGCGAGCAGGTGCTGCGCCGGATCACCACCGTCCGCCAGGAGACACCCCGCGAGCCGGTCCTGCCCCGCGCGGTCCGTACGGCCGTACGGGGGCGCGCGCTCTCGCGGTGGGCGCTCGCCGCCTGTCTCGCGGGCGCCGTCGCGCTCGGCGGCACCGCCGTGTGGCAGCACCAGCGGGCCGAGGACGCCGTGGCCCAGGCCCGGCGCGCGGAACAGGCCGCCGACCGGATCGCCGCCGTGCTCGCGGCGCCGGACGCCAGGACCAGTACGGCGAAACTCGGCGGCGGGGCCACCGGCACCGTCGTCGTCTCCGCGGACCGGGACCGGGCCGTGTTCGTCGTCTCCGGGATGACGGATCCGCCGCGCGGCAAGGTCTACCAACTCTGGTTCGACGAGGGCGGCGGCACGATGCGCTCCGCCGGGCTCATGGACCCCGGCCAGACCGACCAGGCCGTCCTGCTGCAAGGCAACGTCGGCACGGCGTCGGGCATGGGGATCACCGTCGAACCGGCGGGCGGCTCCGAGGAGCCGACCTCGGCACCGCTGGCACTGATGAGCCTGCCCGCCTGAACCGGGCCCCACCGAGTACTGCCCCACCTCGTACTGCCCCACCGAGAACTGCCCCACCGAGAACTGCCCCACCGAGTACGGGACGGGCGGAGCCCCGCAGGGGAGGGCTCCGCCCGTCCTGGTGTGGTCTACCTGGGCGGCAGCGGAAAGAACCCGCTGGTCCGGGCCACGTACTCGGCATACCCCGGCCGCTGAGCCATGTGCCGCTCCAGCAGCCGCTGCCCGCTCCCCTTGGTGAGCAGCAGGCTCATCACCACGGGCGAGACGACGGAGACCGCCGCCGCGGCCGGCGAGTCGCAGGCGATCAGGAACAGCCCCCACCACACACAGAAGTCCCCGAAGTAGTTGGGGTGCCGGGTGTAGCGCCACAGCCCCCGGTCCATGATCCGCCCCTTGTTCGCCGGGTCCCCCTTGAACCGTGCCAGCTGGGCGTCCCCGACCGCCTCGAAGAACACCCCCACGGCCCAGAGACAGCCGCCCGCCCAGGCCACCGCACTCATGGGCCCGGCGATGTACTGGGCCGCCTGCACCGGCAGCGACACCAGCCACACCAGGGCGCCCTGGAGCAGATAGACCATGCGCAGCGCGTACAGGTTCGGGCTGCCCGGGGCCTTGGCCAGCATGGCCTCGTAACGCGGGTCCTCGCCGTGGCCGCGTCCGCGCAGGGCGATGTGCCCCGCCAGCCGCAGCCCCCACCCGACCGTCAGGACGGTGACCAGCACCCGCCGACCGGGGTCCCCGATCCCCGCCGACGCCACGAACCCCACCAGCGCGACGGCGGCGAACGCGAGCCCCCAGGCGACGTCCACGATCCGGTGCATGCCCTTGCGCAGGGCGACACCGAAGGTGGCCAGCATGACGCCGAGGGCGGCGACGGCGGACCAGCCGAGTCCGCTGCCGAAGGCGGCCCAGTCGAACCCGTTCACGGCAGATCCACCTCCTCCGTCCCTTCCGCCCCCTGCGCTCCCTCCGCCCTCTCCGCTCCCTTGGTCAGCAGGTACTGCTGGACGTCCAGATACCCGGAGCGGAAACCGGCCTCGGAGTAGGCGAGATAGAAGGTCCACATCCGCCGGAACGTCTCGTCGAAGCCGAGCGCGGCCACGTCGTCGGCGTGTTCGGTGAAGCGTTCGCGCCACAGGCGCAGGGTCTCCGCGTAGTGGGCGCCGTACGCGTCCCGGCGGGTGACCGTGAGCCGGGTGTGGTCGCGGACGGTGTCGGCGACGGCTTCCACGGAGGGCAACAGGCCGCCGGGGAACACGTACTTGTGGATCCAGGTGAAGGTGGAACGGGAGGCCAGCATCCGGTCGTGGGGCATGGTGATCGCCTGGAGGGCGGCGCGTCCGCCGGGGACCAGGCGTTCGTCGAGGGTGCGGAAGTAGACGGGCCAGAAGTCGGCGCCGACGGCCTCGATCATCTCGACGCTCACGACGGCGTCGTAACTGCCGCGCGCCTCGCGGTAGTCGCACAGTTCGATCGAGACGCGGTCGGCGAGACCGGCCGCCGCGACCCGTTCACGGGCGAGGTCGCGCTGTTCCCGGGAGAGGGTGAGCGAGGTGACGTCCGCGCCGCGCGCGGCGGCCCGGATCGCCAACTCGCCCCACCCGGTACCGATTTCCAGCACCCGGCTGCCCTCCCGCACCTCGGCGAGGTCGAGCAGCCGGTCGATCTTCCGGTGCTGGGCGGCGGCGAGCAGGTCCCAATCGGCGGGGAAGCCGCGGAACACGGCCGAGGAGTAGCTGAGGGTGTCGTCGAGGAAGAGGGCGAAGAGGTCGTTGGAAAGGTCGTAGTGGTGGCTGATGTTGGCGCGGGAGCCCTCGGGGGTGTTCCGCTGGGCGTCCGGGTGCCGCAGCGCCCACAGCCCGCGCAGCCGTTGCAGCGGTACGGGGATCAGCTCGGCCGCGTGCCCGGCCAGCACGGTGAGCGCGCCGACGAGATCGGGCGCGTCCCACTCGCCCGCCATGTACGACTCCCCGAACCCGACGAGCCCCTGCGCGCCGATCCGCCCGTGGAACGCCTTCGGATCGTGTACGTCCACCACAGGCCCGCCCTTCCCGAGCGAGCCGCCGTCGGGGAACCGTACGTGCAGCGGCAGTTCGCGCAGGGCACGTCGTACGACGGCTGCGGCGACGGCCGTCCGGGCCCGCGAGGCGTCCGGGGGCGCGGCGACGTCGGGCCAGCGGTCGGCGTCCACGGCGGCCCGCCCGAGGGGCACGGCCACGGTCCGCCCCGCGTCGCCGGTGCGCAGTTCGGCTGTCGTCATACGGAGTTCTCCCTGTTCTTGTGATCGTGGACTGGTCTGGGCTGGATCGGTAGCCCGCGCAGATACAGGCGGATGCCGTGCACGCGGATGGCGGCGGCGACGGCGAGGGTGGACCAGGGGCGGCGCAGGGCGAGCCGCAGCAGGGTTCCGGTGCGGACCTCGTGCCGGGTGCCGCGTACGGTCGCGGTGAACGGCCTGCCGCCCTCGCGTTCGAGGTGCACGGTGAGGTCGAGCCGTTCGCCGGGCGCGGGCAGGCGCATGCGGTAGTGGCCGTCGACCGGGAAGAACGGCGAGACGTAGAACTCCTTGTCCACCTCCGCCGTACCCGAGGCGTCCGGGTGGAGCAGGTAGGAGTGGCGTTCGCCGTACGTGTTGTGGACCTCGGCGACGACATGGCGGACGGTGCCTTCGGGGTCGTGGCACCAGTAGAGGGTGAGCGGGTTGAAGACGTACCCGAACACCCGGGCGTGGGTGAGCATCACGACCCGTCCGCCGGCCGGTTCAGCCCCCTGGCCGGCGAGGAAGGCGTCCAGTCCGGCGCGGACGGACGCGTGCTCGCCGGTGAAGTGGTCACGTGCCTCGAAACGGGCCAACGGGCGCAGTGGGCACGGGAGTTGGGGGATCCGGTCGGGGTCGACGAGCCACATGTAGGTGCGGTGGCGGAGCGTGTACCGCCAGGGCGCGGTGCGTACGTGGACGATCGCGCAGCGGTACAGGGCGGGCGCGGGTGCCGGTATGAGAGCCGGTGGCGAGGCGGTCACCATCGCACCCCCAGTGCGGCGGCGGCCTCCACGCCGGAGCGGCAGCCGTCCTCGTGGAAGCCCCAGCCGTGGTAGGCGCCCGCGAACGCCGTCACGGAGGTGGCCAGTTCGGGCAGCCGCTGCTGGGCGGCCACCGACTCCGGGGTGTAGACGGGGTGTTCGTAGACCATCCGGGCCCGGACCAGGGCGGGGTCGACCCGGTCCTCGCCGCCGAGCGTGACGACGAACGTCTCGGCGGCGTCGAGCCGTTGGAGCCGGTTCATGTCGTAGCTGACCCGGACCCGGTCGGCGCCCGCGTCGCAGGCGGGCATCAGGTAGTTCCACGAGGCCCGCGCCCCGCGCGCCCGGGGCAGCAGCCGGGTGTCGGTGTGCAGCAGGGTGGTGTTGCGGGAGTAACGGAAGGCGCCGAGCACCTCCTTCTCCTGCGGGGTGGCGTCGGCCAGCAGCCGCAGCGCCTGGTCCGGGTGGGTGGCGACGACCACGGAGTCGTACGAGTGTGTCGTGCCGTCCTCGGTGGTGAGGCTGACGCCGTCGGGGTGCCGGCGCAGGGCGCGGACCGGGTCGGCGAGGCGTATCGCGCCCAGCCGGGCGGCGACTTCGTCGACGTAGGAGCGGGAGCCGCCGGTGACGGTGCGCCAGGTCGGCGAACCGCCCACCGAGAGCATGCCGTGGTGCTCCAGGAAGCGGAACAGGTAGGCGGCCGGGTACCGCAGGGCGGTTTCGGCGTCGCAGGACCAGACGGCGGATACGACCGGGGTCATGAAGTGGGTGCGGAAGTAAGGGGAGAAGCGTTCGGCGTCCAGGAACTCCCCGAGGGTGAGTGCCTGTTGCTCATCCTGCGTGAGGAGTCGGCGGGCGGTGCGGTGGAAGGCGGGGACCTCGGTGAGGAGGCGCAGATAGGCCGGGCTGAGGGCGTTGCGGGGGCGGGCGAGCAGTCCGGCGGGGCCGCGGGCGCCGGCGTACTCCAGTCCGCAGCCCTCGCACCGTACCGACATGCTCATCTCCGACTCCTGTGTGGCTACGCCGAGTTCGGCGAAGAGCTGGAGGAGGTTCGGGTAGGTGCGGTGGTTGTGCACGATGAAGCCGGAGTCGACGCGGTACGTCTCGCCGTGTGACACCAGTTCGTGGGTGTGGGCGTGCCCGCCGAGCCGGTCGTCGGCCTCGTACAGCGTGACGTGGTGTGCTCGCGCGAGCACATGGGCGGCGGTCAGGCCCGCCACTCCGCTGCCGATCACAGCGGTACGCCGCTCCCGCTCCCGCCCCTGCGCGGCGCTTGCTGGCGTGGGTGACATCGCCTCTCCTCCCGGTCGGACGCGGACATGGATCTCGCGCGTAATCCGAAGCTGCGGGGCGAGCGGATTGGTCTGAAAAGCAATTTCCCTCGATCGGGTGACCGACCAATCCGCCGGGCTTTCAGGGCCGGATTCCCCACGTGACGAACGAGGAGAACGAGAAGGAAGCGCGGAATTCCCTGCGGTGGTCTTCCCGGCACCGGCTTAGCCGCCGGTGGTCGAGGCGGGCGCTCGGGGCGTTCAGCGGCGTTCTCGCGGGTTTCGCCTCGCTCGCCGTCGCCGAGCTGGTCTCGGCGGGCGTGCGGCCGGAGGCCGGACCCGTCGTCGCGGTCGGCGGTGCGGCGATCGACCGTACGCCGGCCGGGGTCAAGGACTGGGCGATCCGGAATTTCGGCACCGACGACAAATTGGTCCTGCAGCTCGGAATTCTGGCGGTCCTGACCCTTTTCGCGCTGGCACTGGGAATTACCGCGCTGCGGTACCGGCGGACCGGGGCGGCGGGGGTCCTGCTGTTCGGGGTCGTCGGCGCCCTGGCGGCCACGGGCAGACCGGACTCGACGGGCCCGGCGGACGCACTGCCGTCGGCGGTGGGCGCGGTGGCCGGGGCGGTTGTGCTGTTCGTGCTCGCCGGTCGGCTCATGGCGGGCGGGGCGGTGCCGGACCCGCCCACGAGGGAATCCGTCGAGACTCCGCAGGGGCCCGGCTGGGACCGGCGCGGGTTCGTGCTGGCCGCGTCCGCCGCCGCGGTGGCGTCCGCCGGGGCCGGGGTGCTGGGGCGGGCGCTGAACGGGACGCGAGGGCGTGACGCCGTCGCCTCCCGGGCGAACCTGGTGCTGCCCGCACCGGCCTCCCCGGCCCCCGCGGTCCCCAGGGGCGCGCAGCTCCGGATTCCCGGCATCAGCCCCTTCACGACACCGAACAAGGACTTCTACCGGGTGGACACCGCGCTGGTGGTGCCCAAGGTCGACGCGACCGCGTGGCGGCTGCGCATCCACGGCCGGGGCGTCACCCGCCCGGTAACGCTGTCCTTCGACGACCTCCTCCGGCGCGAGCTGATCGAACGCGACATCACCCTCACCTGTGTGTCGAACGAGGTCGGCGGCCCCTACGTCGGCAACGCCCGCTGGATCGGCGTACGACTGGACGAGCTGCTGGCCGAGTGCGGGGTGAGGCCGCCGTCGCGGGGCGGACCGGCCGACCAGCTGGTGGCCCGGTCGGTGGACGGCATGACCATCGGCAGCCCGGTCGAGGACGTGCTTGACGGCCGCGACGCCCTGCTCGCCGTCGGCATGAACGGCGAACCGCTCCCCTTCGCCCATGGCTTCCCGGTCCGCATGGTGGTGCCCGGCCTGTACGGGTTCGTGTCCGCCTGCAAGTGGATCGAGGACATCGAGCTGACCACGTTCGACGCCTACGACCCCTACTGGGTCAAGCGCGGCTGGGCCCGCAGGGCGCCGGTCAGGACCCAGTCGCGCATCGACACCCCGAAGCCCTTCGCCCGCCCCGAGGCCGGTCCCGTCATGGTCGGCGGGGTCGCCTGGGCGCAGCACCGGGGCGTCGACAGGGTCGAGGTCCGGGTGGACGACGGCCCCTGGCAGGAGGCCCGGCTCGCGGCCGAGGACTCCCGGGACACCTGGCGCCAGTGGTCCTTCCCCTGGCAGGCCACCAGGGGCGGCCACACCCTCACCGTGCGCGCCACCGACCGCACCGGCACGGTCCAGCCCGCGAAACGCACGCCCACGATCCCCGACGGCGCCGCCGGCCACCACTCGGTGGTCGTGACCGTCGACTGACCCACCCGTACATCCATCCGCACATCCATGCAATTCACCCCCAGGAGAGACACCATGAACACACGCATGCGCCGAATCGCCATGACCGTGGCCGCGGCGGCCGTCCTGCCGCTGGCCCTGACGGCGTGCTCCGACAACGACGCCGACTCGGCCAAGTCGGACGCCTCCACGAAGGCGTCGGCCCCGGCCGCCACGGAGGACGACGGCATGACCAACTCCGGCAGCGGCAACGCCTCTTCGGCGGACGCCCCCTTCGGGCCGGCCTGTTCGTCGGTCCCGGCGGACGGCGCCGGTTCCTTCGACGGCATGGCGAAGGACCCGGTGGCCACGGCCGCGTCCAACAACCCGGCCCTGTCGACGCTGGTGGCGGCCGTGCAGAAGGCGGGGCTGGTCGACACCCTCAACAACGCCCAGAACATCACGGTGTTCGCGCCGACGAACGACGCCTTCGCCAAGATCCCCAAGGCGACGCTGGACAAGGTCCTGGCCGACAAGGCCCAGTTGACGAAGATCCTCACGTACCACGTGGTCGGCCAGAAGCTGACGCCTACGGATCTGGCGAGCGGTTCCTTCGACACGCTGGAGAAGTCGAAGCTGACGACGGCAGGTTCGGGGGAGTCGTACACCGTGAACGACTCGGCGAAGGTGGTCTGCGGCGACGTGAAGACCGCCAACGCCAACGTCTACATCGTCGACACGGTGCTGATGCCGACCAGTTGACGGTCGCGGGCGACGGCGCGTGGTGGCGCCGTGAGGGAGGCGGTTTTGGTGGTATCAGTTGCCGCCCACGGCGAATAGGTTGCCGCCGAATTCCGTTCACTTTCGATTCACAGCCGGGCCGCGGACTCCCACACCTCAATTCGAGGTGATCTGTATCACGCCGGAATTGCACTCGTTGGAGGTAATTGGCTGATCGCCAATAGCGGCAACTGTGCCGTTTTGGTGACCGAACGGGACCTTGCCGCCAGGAGAGGCTCATTCGCCGAGAGTGTCGCGCCGATGATCGCGGTCGCAAAAATGAACCTTTGCGCTGGTGGCAAGTGTGCGCAAGGGGCGAAGGGAGGGTGAGGACGGGCCGGTTCCCGCCCTCCCGCCGACCGGACGCCCTGTCAACACCCCCTCCGCCGAACGCCGTTCGGCGGAGGGGGTGTTCGTTGCCCGGCGTGCTCGGCGCTCCCCATAATGACCGGGCTCTGCAGGGCCAAGGCCGGTGAACGGGCTGTGGGGGACCCATTTACCGGCGGTAACCGGACCACTGAAAGAGGCCACGCATGACCGGACGTACGACCAAGCACCGCCAGAAACCGAGACGCCGGAAGATAACCGGCGCGGTCGCCGCTGTGGTGGTCGTGGGCGCCGTGGGCATTCCCACGGCGGCTCAGGCGAGCGGCAGCGATGCGGGCGGCTGGAGCATCGTCTCGTTCTCGTGGTGGGGCTGGGGAAAGCAGACCCCGCCAACACCCCCGAAGCCGTCGAGCACCCCGACCCCGACGGCGTCCCCGACCCCGTCCGCGACCACGCCGGCGACACCGTCCGCGACTCCGAGCGAGTCGCCCGCGAAGGCGACCCCGAGCGCGTCCCCCTCGCCGACGACGGCCACCCCGACGGCAACGCCCACGGCGGGCACGCTGGAGGACCAGACCCCGACGGCGACCCCGAGCAGCACGCCGACGGAGACCACGTCGACCCCGACCGCGGCAGCGACCCCGACGCCCACGGAACGAGTCCTGACCCTGGTCAACGCCGAACGGGCGAAGGCGGGTTGCGCGGCCCTGACGGAGAACGAGAAGCTCACGAAGGCGGCCCAGGACCACAGCCAGGACATGGCGGACCACCAGAACATGTCCCACACCGGCTCGGACGGCTCGTCGATGAGCGACCGCCTGACCCGCGTCGGCTACAAGTTCAGGTCGGCGGGCGAGAACGTGGCGGCGGGCTACACGACGCCGGAGAGCGTCATGGACGGCTGGATGAACAGCTCGGGCCACCGAGCGAACATCCTGAACTGCGGCTTCAAGGAAATAGGCATAGGCCTGGCCCAACCGGGCAACTACTGGACCCAGGACTTCGGCTCAACGAGCTGACTCCCCGGTCCAAACGTGCCCTGCCCTTGGCCCCGGGTCCTTGACCTGGGGCTTCGAGCTGGGGCTTCGAGCTGGGCGGGGCGGCAAGTTGGTCGACGCGGCGCACGGGCGGCGCTGGGACGTCGGGGTCGTCGCCACCCCGCAAGGCCTCGGTTTGCCCAGCTACCTCGACTCCCCCAACTCCCTCAACGCAACGCACTCTTCCCCTGCCAAGCGCCCCACGACAGATTCCACGCCCCGAACCCGTTCCCCGGCGCCACCACCCCCTTCGTGTCCTTGCCCGTGATCTCGAAGGGGTCGCCCGGCCGCACCTGGTCGTAGAACCACGCCGCGTCCGCGTCGCTCATGCCTATGCAGCCCGAGCTGTGGTTGGAGTTGCCGAAGTAGCGGGCGTTCCAGGGGGCCGCGTGGGCGTACATGCCCGACCAGGTCAGGCGCATCGAGTGGTCGACCATCTTGTTGTAGGCGTTGCCCAGGTTCACCGTCTCGGAGTTCATGTTGATCGTGCCCTCCTTGGCCATCAGTACGGCCGTTCCGCGCCAGGAGCGCCGGTCGCCGCCGGGGGTGCCGCCGGAGACCGGGATGGTGCGGATCGTCTTGCCGTCGCGGACCAGGGTGAGTTGGTGGTTGTCCAGGTCGACCTTGGCGATCTGTTGGGCGCCGATGGTGAACGTCGTCGTGTAGTCCCGTACGAACCAGCCGCCCGCCGTGCCCGAGTCCGTGCCGTTCAGGGCGGCGTTCAGGGTGACCTTCGTGCCCGGCTGCCAGTACGTCCGGGGGCGCCAGTCCACCCGGTCCTTGCCCGACCAGTCGGTTATCCAGCCCCAGGAGCCCTCGGTGTCGTTCGAGGTGGTGATGCGCAGCTGCTTCTCCACCTCGGCCCTGTTCTTCACCGGGTTGTCGAAGACCAGGGAGATCGGCTGGGCGACACCGACCGTCGCACCCGCGCCCGGGCGCCAGTCCACCTTGTTCACCTTCTCCGCCGGAGCCGTGGTGAAGGCGGCCTTGGTGGTCGCCGCCTTGCCGCTCCCGGTCGTCCTGGTCGCCGCCGTGACCGTGTAGGCCGCGCCGGGTGCCGCCTTGCGGGCGGAGACCCATGAGCGGCCGTCGGCGGCGACCTTCCCCGTGAGCCGGTGGCCCTCGGCGTCGGTGACCGTCACCGAGGTGAGCCGGCCGCCCGTCGCCCTGACCCGTACCGGGGCGCCCGCCGGGACCCGTTCGCCCGTGGGCGTGACGGTCACCGTCACCGGGCGGTCCGCGACGGTCGGCTTCACCTTCGCGTCCGGCGCGCCGGTAGCGCCGTTCGACGTGCACGCGGCCAGGGTGAGCGGGGCCAGCAGCGCCGTCACGACGGTGGCCCGGACGCGGGCGTTCGTTGATGCGGGTGTGCGAGACATCTGGACCTCCGGGAGGCGGGAGCGAGGTGACAAAGGGTTTGCCGAGTCGGCGGATGTCGTGACTGTAGAGCCGTAAAACCCGAGGTCAGCCGCCTTCGGGCTGTATGACGGCCACTGGTGAGGAACGGTCATGCTCCGGTCACATTCGCCGGACGGAGCGGTCACGGTCGGCTGTGAGCATCCTTTGCGACCCCACGAAAAAGGCCCGCGAAGAGGCCCGCGAAAGGTCTGAGGACAGGCCCGCGAGAAGGCCTGGGACCAGGCCCGCGAAAACGCCCGGGGAGAAGGAGAGGCCAGACTGTGTCAGCGCTGCTCGTGCCGCCCAGCCACCTGCCCCACGCACGGGACCGGGGCGTGGCCCTGCGAACCATCACCGCGGAGACCTACCGCGCCTTCCTCGCGTCCCCCGCCGGGTCCGCCCTCGGCGCCGGATTCCTCCAGTGCCCCTCCTGGGCCGACGTCAAGGAGGGCTGGCGGTCCCAACTCCTCGGCTGGGGACCGGATCCCGAGGCCGGCCGGCTCACCGGCGTCGCCCTCGTGCTGCTGCGCCAGTTCCCCGGCACCCGCAAGTACTTCGCCTACCTCCCCGAGGGACCCGTCGCCGACTGGGCCGACCCCGACCTCGACCGCTGGCTCGGCCCGCTCCTCGACCACCTGCGCCGCACCGGCGCCTTCGCCGTCCGTATCGGCCCCTCGCCCGCCTACCGCCGCTGGGACGCCGCCCTGCTCAAGCCGCTCGCCGGACCCGGCCGCCGCCTCGGCGACGTACTCGCCAGCGAGGTCGACCCCCTCGGCACCGCCGTCGCCGAACGGCTGCGCGCCCGGGGCTGGCGCCGCTGCGGCGGCGACGGCACCGGAGCGGGCGGAACCGGAGGGGACGCTGACGCCCAGCCCCGGCACGTCTTCCAGGTGCCCCTCGCCGGCCGCACCACCGAGGACCTCTGGTCCGGCCTCAACCAGGAATGGCGCCGCAACGTCCGCCGCGCCCAGAAGGAGGGCGTGGAGGTGGTCGTCGGCAGTGCGGCCGAACTCACCGAGTTCCACCGCCTGTTGGGCATCACCGAGCGACGCGACGGCTTCCGCCTCGGCCGCTCCCTCGCCTACTACGAGCGCCAGTACGCCGCCCTCAACGCCGAGGAACCCGGCCGGATGAAGCTGTACCTCGCCCGTCACCGGGGCGAGATCCTCGCCGCCCACACGATGATCACCGTCGGCCGCCGGGCCTGGTACCAGACCGGCGCCTCCGCCGACCACCGCCGCGAGGTCCGCCCCTCCAACGCCCTCCAGTGGCGCATGCTGCTCGACGCCCACGCCCTGGGCGCCGACGTCTACGACATGCGCGGGGTGCCCTCCACCCTCGATCCGGACGTCCGGACGTACGGCTTGCTGCGCTGGAAGCTCGGCACCGGCGGACAGGTCGTCGAGACGCTGGGGGAGTGGGAGCGGCCCCTGGCGGGCAGCGCCAACCACACCCTCCACCGCGCCTTCCAGGCCTACCTGAACCGCCGATGACCCGGACGACCCAGACGACCCCGACCACCACTACGCAGCTGAAGTCGGCGGCGACCCGTGGCGGTGCCGCCATGGCTGTCATGGCCGCGGGCTCGATCGTCTCCCGGGCCACCGGCTTCGCCCGCTCCGCCGTCGTCGCGGCAGCCCTCGGCACCATCGGCCCCGTCGCCGACGGCTACGCGGTCGGCAACGCCCTGCCCACCATCGTCTACGTCCTGCTCCTCGGCGGCGCCCTGAACGCCGTCTTCGTGCCCGAGCTGGTCAGGGCCGCCAAGGAGCACGAGGACGGCGGCGCCGCCTACACCGACCGGCTCGTCACCGTCTGCCTGATCGCCCTGCTGGCGATCACCGCGACCGCCGTCTGGGCGGCCCCCGCGATCGTCGACGCGTACACCGACTACACCGGCCCACAGGCCGCCATGACCACCGCCCTCGCCCGCTACTGCCTCCCCCAGATCCTCTTCCTCGGCCTGTTCACCCTCCTCGGCCAAGTCCTCAACGCCCGGGGCCGGTTCGGCGCCATGATGTGGGCGCCGGTCCTCAACAACCTGGTCGTGATCACCGTGTTCGGCCTGTACCTGGCCCTGGCGATGGGAGGCGGCGACGACACCCTCACCGCCACCGAGACCGCCGTACTCGGCTGGGGCACCACCGCCGGTATCGCCGTCCAGGCCCTCGCCCTCCTCCCCGCCCTGCGCGCGGCCCGCTTCCGCTGGCGCCCCCGTTTCGACTGGCGCGGCAGCGGACTGACCCGCCCGCTGCGCGCGGCGGGCTGGCTGGTGCTGCTGGTCCTCGCCAACCAGGCCGCCTACTGGGTCACCACCCGCCTCGCCACCACCGCGGGCCTCGACGGCGGCCCCGGCTACGGCGCCTACAACAACGCCTACGCCCTGTGGGTCGTACCGCACGGCATCGTCACCGTCTCCGTCGTCACGGCGCTGATGCCCCGGATGAGCGCGGCGGCGGCCGACGGCGACACCGCCGCCGTACGCCGCGACGTCTCGCACGCCCTGCGCGTCTGCGCGTCCGCCGTCGTCCCCGCCGCCTGCGCGCTGTTCGCCCTCGCGCAGCCGGTCATGGCTCTCGTCTTCGGCTACGGCAGGACAGGCGCCGACGACACGACGGCCATGGCGGGCATCCTGATGGCCTTCGCGCCGGGCCTGGTCGCGCTGTCCGGCCAGTACGTCCTGTCCCGCGCCTTCTACGCCCTCTCCGACACCCGTACGCCGTTCCTGCTCAACCTCGTGATCGTCACCCTGAACGCGGGCCTGTCGCTGGCCGCCGCCCACCTCCTGCCCGCCCGCTGGGCCGTGACCGGCATGGCGGCGGCGTACTCCCTCGCCCTGTGCGCGGGCTGGGCGCTGACCGCCCTGGTGCTCAGCCGCCGCCTGGCCGTCAGCCGCCCCCTGCGCACCTCGGCCGTCGGCACCCACGCCCGTCTGCTCCTGGCGGCGGTCCCGGCAACCGCCCTCGGCCACCTGGCGGCCCATGGCATGGCACCATCAGGCCCGCCGGCCGCTGCAACTGCCGGGGCCGCTGCCGTCGTCCTCACCTTCGCCCTGCTCATCCGCCCACTGCGGCTCACCGAACTCGACGCACTGCTCGACGGCGTACGCCGACGACGGCCCCGCACCTGAACACCCCTCCCCATCACGCCCACCCCATCCCACCCCATCCCACCCCACCCCTCCCCATCACCCCCACTCACCACCTAGGGAGAACCACCGATGCCCCGCGTGCTCCTCATCGAGGACGACCCCTCCGTACGCGAAGGGGTCGAACTCGGTCTGCGCCGCCGAGGCCACGACGTACGGGCGGCTGCCACCGGCGAGGCCGGTCTCGTCGCGCTCGCCGAGTTCCGGCCCGACCTGCTCCTGCTCGACCTGATGCTGCCCGGCATGAACGGCGTACAGGTCTGCCGCCAGGTCCGCGAGCGCAGCCAGCTGCCGATCATCATGCTCACCGCGCGCGGCGACGACTTCGACGTCGTCATCGGCCTGGAGGCGGGCGCCGACGACTACATCGTCAAGCCCGCCCGCCCCGAGGTGATCGAGGCCCGCATCCGGGCCGTACTGCGCCGCCTCGACGACGGCGGCACGGGCCGCCCTGCCATCGAGGTGTACGGCGAACTCACCATCGACCGGGCCGGGTTGACCGTCACCAAGGCGGGCCGCCCGCTCGCGCTCGCGCCCTCCGAGCTGAAGCTCCTGCTGCACCTGGCCGCCGCCCCCGAGCAGGTGTTCAGCAGGCAGCAGCTCCTTGAGCACGTCTGGGAGCACAGCTTCCACGCCGACGCCCGGCTGGTCGACGCGTGCGTGGCCCGGCTGCGCGGCAAGATCGAGGACACGGACGGCAGCCCCCGCTACGTCCAGACCCTGCGGGGCTTCGGCTACCGCTTCGGCCCCCTGTGACCGGCGGCTCCCGCCCAGGGCGCCCGCGGATCAGAGCGTTCGGGCTGCGTACGAGGCTGCTGCTGGCGTTCCTGCTGGTCGCCGCCGTCAGCGCGGGCACGACGGCCGCGCTGACCTACCGCGAGGCCCGCAACGCGCTGCTGGAGACCGCCCAGGACACGGCGGTCGCCCACTTCCGTGAGCAGGTCCAGCTGACCGGCTTCGGGCTGCCCGTGGGGGAGGAGGGCATGCAGGACGTGCTGCGGGACATCGCCCGCAAGGGCAAGCCGCACCCCTGGGTGGTGTTCGCCGAGTACGGCTCGATCCGCGTCTCCTCCGGCGAGCACCCGGTGTCCACCGTCATCACGCCCGAACTGCGCCGCAGCGCACGGGCCGCCGGGGTCACCGGGGCCAACCCGCACGGCAGCTTCGAGCGGGTCGTCAAGGACGGCGTCCCCTACCTCACGATCGCCATGCCCACCGTCTTCAAGACCAGCCCGGACAGCGTGCTGCCCACCGGGCTCGTCCTGTACGCCGTCATGCGGCTGACCGACGAGGAGCTGAACGTCGACGCCCTGCTCATGGCCGGCCGTGACGGCGCCCTGCCCGGCCTCGCCGTCGCGCTGGTCCCGGCCCTGGTCGCCGCCCGCAGCGTGCTGCGTCCGGTACGGAAACTGCGCGAGGCGGCCCAGCACATGGGCAGCGGCCGGCTCGACACCAGGATTCCGGTGCGCGGCAGCGACGAACTCGCCGACCTGGCCCGTACCTTCAACGAGACGGCGGCCCAACTGGAGCGTTCGGTGCGGGAGTTGCGCGAGGCGGAGGCGCGCGCCCGCCGCTTCGCCTCCGACGTCTCGCACGAACTGCGTACCCCCCTGGCCGGCATGCTCGCCGTCACCGAGGTGCTCGACGAGGGCGCGGACGACGACGGCCTGGACGCCGACACCGCCCGCGCGGTCCGGCTGGTGAGCGCGGAGACCGGCAAACTCGCCGTGCTGGTCGAGGACTTGATGGAGATCTCCCGCTTCGACGCCCGCGCGGCCGAGCTGAACGCCGACGAGGTGGACGTGGCCGAGGCGATCCGCAAGACCCTCGGCAACCGGCACTGGACCGACGACCGCATCCGCACCGAACTCCCCGAGGGCGTAAGGGCGCGGCTCGACCCGCGCCGCTTCGACGTCGTGATCGCGAACCTGGTCGGCAACGCCCTGCGGCACGGCGGCGCCCCCGTCACCGTGCGCCTGCGCACCGAGACCCGCGCCCAGGGCCCGTCCGTACTGATCACCGACGTCGTGGACAGCGGCCCCGGCATCCGCCCGGAGTCCCTCCCGCACATCTTCGACCGCTTCTACAAGGCCGACGCGGCCCGCACCCGCTCGGCGGGCAGCGGCCTGGGCCTCGCGATCACCCTGGAGAACGTGAAGCTGCACGGCGGAACCATCCACGCCGGGAACCGCCCGGGAGGCGGCGCCGTCTTCGCGGTCGAGATACCGCTGAACGTGGAGGGAGCAGCCGGATGAGACGAGGCGGGGGGCCGGCTGCCGCCACGGCAAAGGCAGCCGTGCGGGCAGCTGTCGCGCTGGCGATGCCGCTGCTGCTCGGCGGCTGCGGCACCGGCATCCCGGAGACCGACGTCATCGAGGCGGGCGCCCCGGCCAGCGTGCAGGCCTTCCTCGACCGCGACCACGACATGGTGCTCTTCTTCCACGCCTCCGACGGCGGCCTGAGCCCCGTGATCCGCTCGACGCGCCCGTCGGCGTCCGAGTTCGGCGGCACCTACTACTACCCGGAAACCGAGAGTGAGAACACCGAGGACGACCCGGGCCCCGTACCGACGGAGCAGATCGTGGCGGAGCTGCTGACCGGCCCGAAGACCGCAGACCTGGCGGCGGGCCTGGCCACGTCCCTCCCGAAGGTCCGCCCCGGCGCGAAGATCGAGGTGGACCGCTCCCGGTCCGGCAGGATCACCACCCTCCTGCCCTTCCCCCTCAGACCCCTGAACAGCACGGCTCTACGCCAGCTGACCTGCACGATCGCCTACGGTCAGGACCCGGACGGCCGGATCGCCGTGGAGCTGCGGGGCCAGGACGGCACGACAAGGTCGGGCACCTGCGACGTAACGCCTGCGGTAGCCGCCGGGCGGTAGGAGCGGTAGGAGCAGTAGGGGCAGTAGGAGTCGCCGTCCGTCAACGAACGGGCCGCCGCCGGGCCCGCCGGGACAGCCGCGCCCCGAAGAACACTAGATCGGCGGCGAAGATCACGATCCCGACGGCCAGGAGAATCCCCAGCCCGTCCGCGACCGTCCCGATGATTCCCAGGACAACGGCCACGAGAACCAGCAGAAGAAAGAGCGCCATCACACCGGACCACCTCCTCCGTACGTTCAGCGACGGGCGAGCTGCCGTTCGCCCCCGGCGCCCGGCCGGTAGGTCATGCCGTAGTGCAGGAAGATCTCCTCCTCCTGCTCGGCGGGCAGCACGTCGTCCGTACCGATCGACGGGGCCTTGCGCACCTGCCCCTTGTCGTAGGCGACCTGGACGTACCCCGGCCCGAGGACCACGTCGTCGAGCGGGACGAAGACCAGCCGGTGACGGGTGGGCAGCCCGGTCCGGACGGTGGCCATGGCGGGTTCGTCGGTGGCCGTGTCCACGTACACCGCTTCGAGCATCCCGATCCGCCGCTGCTTGACGTCGACCACGTCCTGGTTGCGCCACTCACGGATGTCGGCTGAACGGATCATGCCCTGCTCCTGTCTGCGCGGACGCCGACGACGGATGGACCCAGTCGTCATGTCATCGTATGGCGGAAACGGGCGGTCGGCATGGAACGGGTTCGGGCCTCTGCGACGGCCAACGGCCGCATGTCTGTCACAGCTGACAGCTGATGGCAGGCGGCTCAGGGGCCCAGGTGCACCACGTTGGCAGAGGCGAGCGAGCGAGGGTGGGAAGTGGCGAGGGCCTGCTGTGTGGCTGTGTGAAGGGCGCGCGCCGCGTTTTCCGGACGAAGCCGTCCGACGGAGTCCACGAGCAACTCGTACACCTGAACCGCGATGCGCGTGGATTCCCTGTCCGTGATCATGCCCAGTACCCCGATCACATGGCGGTATCCGGCGGCCTGGAAGGACGCGGCGATCGTCCATCCCCCGCTTTCGAATCCCCGGTCGTCGCCCGCCGTTTCGCAGGCGGCGAGATAGGCCAGTGCCCCGTCGGCCAAGAGATTCTGCGGAAGGTGCCGCCAGTCGAGTCCTTCGCCGGCGGCGAACTGCAGTTGGGGGACGCCGTGTTGGAGGTGGGCGTGCCCGGTGAAGTGGAAGAAGGAGTAATCGGCGAGTCGCATGGCGACATTCGAGACCGTGGCCTCTGGACCACGAAGGACGTGAGCGTCGGGAACGATTCCCTGGATCACGTCGACCTCCGTCGCCCCATACCGCAGCCCCTCCTCCGCGAGCACCAGAAGCATTCGCTGCTCCTGGCTCTTGCCCTGGTGCCTCTCGCGGTTTCGCGCGGTCATGAGCGCTTCGAGACTGGGCGTATAGGAGTGGACCGCATGGTCCAGG
The DNA here is from genome assembly GCF_002954775.1 of Streptomyces geranii. Classification (GTDB taxonomy): domain Bacteria; phylum Actinomycetota; class Actinomycetes; order Streptomycetales; family Streptomycetaceae; genus Streptomyces; species Streptomyces geranii. Next base: position 24,118 of record NZ_PJME01000015.1, on the reverse strand, counting down.
GCTGTTCTCTCGGGCTGTCCCGCCACGTGAAGGGGAAGCACCGTGAACGGGCCGGTGGGACACCACCAGATCCGGGGGAGGAAGTCGGACGGGATCAGGCTGTGCGTCCGTGAGTCCGGCGCCCTGGACACCGACCTGTCGGGGTCGGACATGGCGGGGCTGAACGTGGTGGGGTCGGCGAGCCCGAGAGCGGAGAGGACCGGCCACACCGTGGTCTCCCACAACCAGCCGAGTACGCCCCAGGCCTCGCCGTCGTCCGGCAGCCCCGGGCTTCTGGCCCAGGCACGGTGATACCGACGCGCCTGGTCTGTCAGCTCGGCCAGGCTCAGGTTCGGCAGCGGGAGTGCAGACACCCCTTTGCGGGTCACGAGCAGTGCGTCGCAGCGGCGCGCGACGGCGCTGAGCACGACGACGGGTCCCTCGCGTGCCGCCGTGATCATCCGGTCGGCGGTCAGCGGGGCGAGGAAGGACTCGAAGCCGGGAACGGCCCGGACCGCTTCGACCAGATGGGCCATCCGGGCCTGCAGGGGGCCTCTTTGCCGGAAAGCCACCTTGTCGGCGGGGCCGTTGTCCAGGTGGAGCAGCGTCCACAGCCACCGGAGCTCCGTGGCGAGACTCGGCGCGGCTCTGGTCAGCCGGTCCACCTCGGCATGGGAGTCCATGGTCCACGCCGACAGCAGAACGCTCCGCTGTTCGAGGAACTCCAGCGCGCGCTCCGGTTCTCCCTCCTCGATCGCGCAGGCCGCGGCTTCCCGGCTCCGCTCCTCCCAGGCCCTGATGATGGCTCCGCGTTCGCCGCCGGGCAGCAGCAGGACCGGCGGGAGCTCCTTGGTGACGGTTTCGTAGCTTTGGACGACCTCGTCGTGGAGGCCCATTCGCATCGCGAGGCTTCCCCAGAGCAGTGCGGCCCGCAGCCGTTGCAGCGGCTGCGCGAACGGTTCACGGGCGATCAGCCTCGCGTCGTCCGCCGCAGGCCTGATCCATGAGTCGGACGAGTCCGCCATACGCGAGATCACCTCGCCCCTGGCCAGCAGCGCGGACGCCAGCATGGCGTACACGTGCTCAGAGGCGGAGACCTCCTCCAGTACGGAGTCCAGCTCGGTGAGTCCGCTGGCGAGGGCGGCGTGCGAACCGTCGATCGTGTGCACTTCGAGCAGGGCGGACGCGTAGCCGGTGACCCAGGCCACATGCTGGGCGGAGGTGACACGAGGACCACTCGCCCTCGCTTCCCGGAAGCTGGTGACGGCCCTGTGCAGGAAGTCGATGTCCATGGTCGCCCGGTACTGCAAGAACTGGCACTCGGCCTCCTGTACGAGCGCCGTGTACCGGTACGGGAGTCCGGTGTCGGGTAGGTCGTCGGTGACGACCTCCATGGAGGCGTCGATGGCCCGGTCGAGGTCGGACACGTCGCCTCCCTGCCGGAACCTGTCGAGCAGACACCGAGTCAGGCTGTTGTACGCGGCCTTCCGCCAGGGCGACATCCTGGGCAGGGACTTGACCGCTTGTTCGGTACGGGTCACGGCCTCGGCGAGTTCTGCCGGGTCGCCCGACAGGGCGAACGACACGCGCAGCACATCGGCGCGCGCGATCCGTAGCCGGGCCAGGCGGAGACGGTCGCCCGGAGGGCTGAGAGTCATTGCCGACAGTGAGTCCTCCAGCGCGTCGGCGAGTGCCACCTGTGAGCCGGTCGCCCAGAACCGGGCAAGGTTCACGGCGGCGACGGTGGCTGCCCGTTCGGACTGGACGGCTCTGGGTTCCTCGGCCGTCGAGCGGCGACGGGCCAGCCACTCCGCACGATCGAGGTCCTCGGGACTCCCTGTCGTCCTGTGGTGAGCCACGAGGATCTGTGCCAGCGGCAGTGCCGAGGCCTCCGGGGAGTCAGCGGTCCTGGAGGCTTCCGCGGCGAGTGCCATCGCGCGCCGCGGAATCCCCTCGTGCTGTTCGACCTCGTGGAGAACCACATACGTCCGCAGCAACTCGGAGACGAGCTGCTGGGTGTCGACCCCGCTCGCCGACAGCCGGTCCAAGGGCCTTTCGAGGGTGTCCACGGACCTGTCCAGCTGAGCCGGCTCACCCGTGTGGGAGAACAGCTCACGGAAGGCGGCGCCGAGCACGGACCTGACGCGTACGACCGTTTCGGGGTCCGCGGTGTCGAGCAGGTCCTGGCCGATCCGGACAGCCAGCTCAAGCGGCTTCCGGGTGCCGTGCCGGAAGCCCTGGAGGTACGCGGCCTCTGCGGCCTCCGCGCCCAGCTCGGGGAAGACGGCCAGGTCGTATCCGACCGCCACGACACGCTCGGCCAGATCGAATGCCTCGCGCAGGGCTGCGAGGTCGTCCTCCAGGCGGAACCGGTGGACAAGGTCTTGCATCGCCCAGGTCAGTGGCACAACCACCTCGGGCCGTGGATCGGGGCCGAGGAGGTTGCGCAGCAGCTGGTAGTCGGAACTCCCGGTCCGTTGCGAAGGCTGGGCCGGCCGATCCAGCTCGTAGACATGCCCGGCACCCGTGCGGAGGTCGACCCGCCCGAGCCCCACCTCGACGCGGACGACCGCGGTCGCGTCGACCCGAACTGTCCGGGTGCTGGAGCCTGTGACGACCTCGACGACGCGCGGATGGGTGTCGGGGACGAGGATCTCGGCTGCGGATGTCCCGCGTACGTCTCCCAGCAGCAGCGCGGACCCCTCGCGCTGGACGCCGAGCCGGGCCTCCCCGACGGCCGTGGCGATGGACGAGACGGTGGTGAGGGTGAGTTCCGGCGCCGTACCCGGGTCGAGGGACGGGACGTGGGGGCGGGCCGCGTTGGCGAGACTCCAGGCGGTGGTGGTCGCACGGGTCTCGACGGGCAGTCTCGTCCACGCCTCCGCGAACCAGCCGGCCAGGCCGGAGCGGTTCTCCCGTACCAGGGCGTGCAAGGCCCGGTTGAGGTGCTGGGCCGCGGCCTCGGTGTCTCCGGTCAGCGTGCTCCAGGTGACCTGTTCCTCCAGGAGCAGCGCCGGGGACAGGCCGCGGTGCACCTCCGTGACGATGTCGATGATCTCCCGGAGACGCGGATCGGTCTCCAGCCGCTGTACGAGACCGGCGCGCAGGTAGGGCAGGCACTCCGGGAGGAGCGCGATGGCCTCGGGCGTACGGGCGCCCACCCAGTCGCAGAACCACAGGTCGGCCTCGGCGCCGACATCCAGGTGCGGCAGCAGCCGGAGTCGGACCGCGCGGATCAGTTCGGGTTCGATACGGGTGGCGATGCTCAGGAGAGTGGCCAGCTCCAGTGCTCCTGCCGGGGGCGGGGGCGGCAGGTCCTGCGGTCGTGCCGTCATCGCACCCTCACCTTTGTGCGGCTCGCGGTGGTGGTGCGGTCCCAACTGACCAGTGGCAGCAGCCTCGTCATCCACCCCGGCCAGCGTTCGGGCGGATACGGCGAGAGCGCGACGACGCTGCAACCGGCCCGGGTGACCAGACCGACGAATTCCTCCCAGTCGGTCCGGAGGGCGCGGTGAGGGTTGTCAGGCGGGCCACCGAGCCCGAGATCCGAGAGCAGCAGGATGCGCCTGCCCGCCTCGGGAGGGGTGTACGCGGTGCGCGTCCAGCGGGCGCCGGGCCCCGTGCCGTGCTGGGGCAGATCGGAGAAGTAGCCCACCTCCACCAGACCGGACCCGACCACCGTACGGATCTGACCGACGAGCTGGTCCTGATCGCGGCGGAACGGCTGCATACCGACGCCTCGGTCGACCAGCACCTGGACGCCGTACCGCAGGGTGGGCACGGGGCGGCGGGGCAGTCGTGCCACCGGACGTCCGTGGGCGAGCGTGTCGATCAGCGCCGGAATGTCCACGGGGCCCTCGCGCACCTGCAAGGAGAGCATGGCGCGAAGGATCGCGCTGGTCCAGCGCGGGACGAGTAGGGGCAGGTGCGGGAGCGGAACACGCTCCGCTGTCGGTCTGGCGAGCGGCTCCACCGGATCGCGCGGCACGCCCGTGCTCTCGACACGTGCCGGACGGAGCAGCGGCAACTCCGCCGTCACGTCCGCGGCCTCGTTCCGGTCCTCGTCGTCGGGACCGGGTGTCCGTTCGTCGGCGGGCCTCGCGTCGGGTTCCTCCCGGACGGCCTCGGCCGGACGCTCCGGTGCGGGAGGACGTACCGGGGGCGGGACATCGACGGTGCGGGGCACGCCGCCGGCCAGTCCCAGCATCTCCAGGACCTGTTCCCGCTCGCGCTCGGTCCGCGCCACCTTCAGGGCCCGGACGACATCGGCCGCCCAGATCTGCGGACGCATCGCGTCACCGCTCCCGCTGCGGGGACTTGGCCAGCGTCAGACTGCGGACGAGGGGCCACTGCGGATGGCCCGGCCCGAGGCCGAGCGCACGGCAGGCGCGCAGGGCGTCCAGGTACTCGGCGGTGCTGGGCAGGCGCTCGCGCCGGTCGCCCACGTCCGTCCGTGCCTTCATCAGCTCATCGGCGAGCGCATGGGCGAGGTCCACCGTCTGCTGGTCGAGGTCCACTCCCTCTTCCCGCAGATGCAGCGCCGCGATCCTCATCAGACTCGCGTGGGTCGGGTCGGGCAGGGTGAAGGTGATACAGCGCCGTAGGAACGCCTGCGGCAGTTCACGTTCCCCGTTGGTGGTGATGACGATCAGCGGCGTGCCGGCGCCTGGCTCGCGGCGGACGGGCGTCCCGGTCTCGGCGACGGTGAACTCCTGCGAACCCAGCGGCACCAGCAGGCTGTTGGGCACGTCCGGGTCGGCCTTGTCGATCTCGTCGATGAGGACGACGGCACCCTTCGTCAGGTGCTGCCGGTAGAACCGGTCGAGCGGATCGTGCCGGTGGCGCGGCCTGAGGAGACCGCCGCGGGTGTGGGCCGACTCGGGGGCGAGCGACCACCACAGGACACCGGGGTCGATGTAGTCGCCGTCGTTCAGCATGCCGCGGTGGGTCTGCGCGTCGGCCAGCCTGCGCACGCTGTCGAACGTCCACAGCAGGTCGGTGGCCTGGGTGCGGGACGTGACCACGTGCTCGTAGTACCGCATGTCGTTGGCGCGGGCGTAGAACGGGGCGAGGGACGACTTGCCCGACCCGGGGTCCCCGCTCAGCAGCAGGGGCCGGTCGGTGGCCAGCGCGACATCGATGGCCAGTCCGAGGCCGTCCGGCATGTCGTAGACCCGGCCGTCCCTGGAGTCGGGACCGTACGAGACGGGATCGGTCACGAGGGCTCCTATGGGTACATACCGGCTAGATGTTCGTGCTTCTTGCTGAGGCGGTTGTTGCGGAGCTTCGCCGTCTTTTCGTCCTGTGCCGTGAGCAGGGGTCGCAGCAGCACGGCGTCCTGGAAGGCTGCCAGGACCTGGTCGTCCGGCTCCGGCGTGCCTGTCGCCACCAGGACGATCAGCCAGGAGAAGGCCTCGTGCAATCGCTTGACGGCCGCTGCGAACTCGGCGTCGGGCGGGCAGAGTTCGTTGATGACAAGATAGTGGGTCCGCTTGTCGACATCGTGGGGCAGGACTCGGTCCTCGTCGGCGTCGGCCTCGAAGAACTCCCGCCACACCGCGGTCTCCCACAGGCGGAACCGCTCTCCGACCCGGTCCTCGCCCAGCGGCAGACTGCCGATCGACTTCATTTCGAAGCCGTGGGAGACGGCGCAGGTGGCTCGCCGTATGTACTGTTCGGCGGTGCCGGTAGCCCGGGCGTTGAGCAGGACCGTCATCCTGTGGGGCGGGCTGTCCGGTTCCGGGAGCAGACCGCGGGCGGCTTCCTCGTCTACCCAGGTGGGGGCCAGCTCGGCGGCCAGTCGGCGGAGGGTGCCGTCGGTCAGCGCCGGGGCGAGGACGTTGAAGGCATCCTCCATCCGGTCGGGCGGAGCCACCAGGAACTGGTGGGCCAGGAACAGACAGCCGCCGTGCCGACCGGTGACATCGGCCGGGTACTCGTTCTCGGCCTTGAGGGCCCTCGCGGTGTCGACCAACAGGCTGGACCGCTGCTGGGCCTCGGAGAGGTACAGGGCCATGCGCCCGAGCCACTTGCCCATGGGATCGTCGCCCGTGGCCGCTTCGGGCAGCTTGGCGAACTCATTCAGAATTTTGTCGCAGAGGGTTTTGACATCCGGCTGTTCGTCCCGCGGGGTCCGGGCGTACTGGATAGGCCCCAGCTCGGCCAGTCCGGCGGTCTTGACGTCCTTGGTCTGTAGCCCGTCCAGCAGGACCGGTATCACGAGCAGAGGTGAGCCGAGCGCTTTTCGCCACAGCAGGATGTTGACCTCGCGCTGTACCCAGGTGGACTTCAGTGCCTTCGCGTTGAGCAGAACGACAGCCGCGTCACAGCGGGCGAGCCAGCAGACGATCTCGGGGTACCACTCGGCGCCGGGCCGGATGTCCGACTCGTCCACCAGCGGGGTGTGGTTCAACTCCGTCTTGAGACGCTCTTCGATCTCTTTCAGGACAGCCATGGCGAACGTGTCGCCCCGGGCGCTATGACTGATGAAGACTTCCCCCACGACGCCGATTGTGATCCATCGTCAGCCGTCGTGGGGGAAAGTCTCACAAACCCGCGTCGAACTCGGGCTTGGCGACGATGATCCGCCAGCGGCGCAGCTCCTCCGTGAGCGTCGATTCGACGCGGACTGCCAAGGCCCGGAAGGAGACCGCGAGTTCCGGGCCGACGGGCTCGGCGAGCAGTTTGCGGAGCGTGTTCTCGTGCCCCAGCAGTTCCTGGCGGGTCTCCTGGTACGAGACGGCCAGTCGCTGGGCGGCGAGCAGGTTCTGCACGGCCAGCACCGTGTTGCACAGGGGCGGCAGCCCCGCGGCGAGCAGGGCGATGACCGAGGCGACCACCGACGGCTCGTCCCCGTTCCGGCCCGACAGCAGGAGCGCGGCATAGGCGAGGGCGATGACCACGGCTGCCAGGACCGCGCCCTTGGCGACTCTGCCGAGGATGCTCTCGGTACGCCCGCACTTCTCGGTGGCCAGCTCGAAGAACAGCCCCTGGCGCCTGATCCGGTAGTCGAGGTAGGTGCTCATCCGTTCGGTGATGTCGGAACCGGCGACACCGGGCAGGCGCCGGACCTCGTCCTGCCAGTGGCTCTCCGAGCCGTCCGGGTGCCGGTCCGCGAGGCGGGCGAATCCGTCGAGCTCGGTCGGGCCTGCCGCGGCGAGCAGGTTCAGCCTGGCGTCCCGTATCCGCTCCGCCTCTTCGTCGGACTTGCCCAGATAGGGCCCGACGGCCGTGAGGAGGAGGAACATCTCACGGCGGAAGAACTCGGCCCTGATCCGGCTGGTGACCCAGGGACGGGACGGCTCCTGTTCGGTCCACACCGTCCAGACCATGGAGACGAGAAGCAGGCATTCAGCGAGGACGAAGCCCAGTCCCAGGTCGCTGCCGTGCTGGAGGAACACGGTCTGGACGGTCAGGAACACCACCGCCAGCGCGGGCAGCACGGCGAGGCGGATGCCGGTCGCCCGGAACCGCCCTTGCTGGTCCACCGGAGTGTCTCCCGCCGGACGCGCCACGATGTTCGGGTAGTCGATCGGTCTGCGCACCTCGGGCGCGGGGGCCCAGGCCGTACGTCGAGGCCTGCCTGCCCTGCGCCGTCGACGGTGAGCCCACTCCCTGCCGAGCAGATATCCGCTCTCCAGGAGAACCAGCAGCCAGAGCGCTCCGACCACCGGCAGCGCGATGACCATCACCGACACTCGGGTCAGCAGGGCTGCCGTCGTCCAGGCCGCCAAGACGACTGAAACACCGACAACAACCTGAATCCGCCTGGCAGTTCCCATGATTCCCCCCACCTCCACGGTGCGGAGGGTGAGACTACCGATGAGCCGTCAGTTCTGCCGCACGACGGCGGTGGTGCGCGCGGGATGTGCCTCGATACGGAGTGCCTGTCCGGTGGCGAGGTGAACACCTGGATCGTCGGACTGGCACTTCGGCGTCGGTGAGGGCTTGGACCACGGCGTCACGCAGCTCGGTGGTGTGCTTGCCTCGCTGCCTGCCCTGACCAGCTGTGTCGGCAGGCCAAAGCCCTCGCCACGCGACCAGTTCTCGAAGTGGAGGAGCGCGGTTTCGGATGCGAGTGATGTCCGGCATGGTTGCTTCGAGCCGCTCGCGGGCCCGCTCCAGCGTCTGCGCCACGATGGGATCGACACCGAGGTCGGCGAGCGCGCGCTGCTCCATCCCCCTGGTTCAGCGCACCGGGAACCCGAACGAATACCCCTCTGCCTTGAGCAGCGGCAGCACCCGCCGCAGTGCCTCCACCGTCTGGGAGCGGTCGCCGCCCGCGTCGTGGAAGAGGAGGGTCGGGCCGTTCGGCAGTTCCCGTTCGACCGTCGCGACGATGGCGTCCGCGCCCGGCTGTTCGAAGTCCTTCGTGTCGACGTTCCAGCCCAGCGGGCGCATGCCGTGGGAGGCGGCGAGCTTGCGGCTGTAGGGGGTGAAGGCGCCGCCGGGGGCGCGGTAGTACATCGGGCGTACGCCGCCCGACGCCTCGGTGATCATGCGTTCGGCGTCGAGGATCTGCTGCGACTGGTAGGCCTCGGACTTCTTGTCCATCGTCGTGTCGTGCGACACCGAGTGGTCGCACAGCCGGTGCCCGGCCGCGACCACGTCCTTCACCAGCTCGGGGTGCGCCTGTGCCTGCGTCCCCACGATGCAGAACGTCGCCTTCACCCCGAACTCCTTGAGCACGTCGAGGACTTGGGGCGTCCACTCGGGGTCGGGGCCGTCGTCGATGGTGATGTTGACGCCGCGTGCGCCCGCGTCCGAGGCGTGCGCGATGGTCACCGCGACCGGCTTCACGGCGGTGGCCGGCTCGGCCGGTGCGCTCGCCTTCGCGGACGGACCGCCCACGGCGCCGGCCTGCGCGGTCCACACCGACGCGCCGGTGGCGAGCAGCGTCACCCCGAGCGCCGCGCCGAGCACCTTGCCGTACCAGCCCCGACCGCCACCGTGCCGCGCCATGTCCGCCCCGCTTTCCCGCAGTTCCTCGCCGACCCCTCGGTCACTTCGCGACCAACTGGCATGACGAGGAACAGGGGCCACAGGATGCGTCCGTTACCGATCACGGACAATCCCGGTGTGGTTCCCGGACAACGGGGGGGAACAGCGGGCGTCATCACGTCAATCACGTCATCACGCGGTACATGCCGATCGAGCCGTGGCTGGCGGTGTCGGCGAAGCCGAACTTCTCGTAGAGGAAGCGGGCGGGGCCGTCCGCGATGAGCGAGACGTACGCGGTCGCGGGCGCCCGGCGCTCCAACTCCCCGGTCAGCGCTGCCATGATGCGCCTGCCGAGCCCCCGCCCCTGGTGCGCGGGGTGCACGCAGACGTCGACGATCTGGAACGCCGTACCGCCGTCCCCGATGATCCGCCCCATGCCGATGGGCTCGCCCCCGTGACTCAGGACCACGCCGAACCAGGTGTGGGGCAGGGCGAGTTCGACCGCCTCGGGGGACTTGTCCGAGAGGCCGGCGTCGGTCCGCAGACGGCGGAACACCTCGACGGAAGGGACGCCGGCACTCAGTTCGTAAGGGTTATCGGTGCTCGTCATGCATTACATACTGCCTGACCGGGCCGTACCGACGCCCGTACCCCCTCTGCCTTCCGCACGTGCAGCACATTGCCGTCCAGCGGCAGCGGTGAACGGCCCACCAGGGCGAGCCCCGCGTCGGCGAACAGCCGGTCGTAGTGCCCGAGTTGGCGTTCTCGTCCGCCGACGTTGCACATCATGTGGAGGTCCCACGCGGTCGCCAGCGAGACCGAGCCGTCGGCGGGCAGGACGCGTTCGACGACGAGCAGATCGGCGTGGTCCGGCATCGCGCGGGCGCAGTGGCGCAGGATCTCGCGGCAGCGGTCGTCGTCCCAGTCGTGCAGGACGCGGGCCAGGACGTACACGTCACCGCCGGGCGGTACGTCCGCGAAGTCGCCGGTGACGAAGGCGCACCGGGCGCCGTGGCCGGCCTCCGCCAGCCGCAGCCGGGCCGCCTCGACGGCGTGCGGGCGCTCCAGCAGGACCCCGTTCAGGCCGGGGTGCGCGGCGAGGACGCGGCCGAGCAACTCCCCGTTGCCGCCCGCGATGTCGACCACCGTGGCCCCGGCGGGCGCCTCGGCCGCCGCGACGAGCGCCGGGTGCGTGGGGACCGGGTCGAACATGGCGGACCCGGCGGCCATCGACTGGTCGAAGAGTTCGGCGAGTCGGGGATCGCGGGCGAAGTGGTCGAAGTGGTTCTCGCCGAAGAGGTGCTCGAAGGCGACCTCTCCGGTGCGTACGGTGTGCCCGAGCCCGGCGAAGGACTCGTAGAACGGGCCGCCGTACATCAGCGCCAGCGCCCGCATCGAGCCCGGGGCCCCGGTCCGCAGCAGGGCGCCCGTCTCGGTGAGCCGGAAGCCGTCCCGGCCCTCCGTGACCGCGCCGAGCATCGCGAGATAGCGCAGCAGGGTCGCCAGATTCCCGGGCCGCGCGCCGACCTCCCGCGCCAGTTCCTCGACGTCGGTCCCGCGCCCGACCTCCATGGCGTCGGGCACCCGCAGCTGGGTGAACGCGGCCAGCGCCTGCGTCGTCCAGGCCCCGGTCAGCAGGCGCAGGAGCGTTTCGGCTGGTTGCCGGGCGCGGTGTTCGTCGAGATGCGCGGCGAGTACGTCGCGGTGGTCGCCGGGGACGTACAGCTCGACGCGCCGGTAGCCGACCTTGGCCTCGGCGGGGGCGCCGAAGTAGAAGACCGTGCCGTTCTCGTGCGGGTTGTAGCCGCCGCCGTCCGGGACGGCCCCGTACCGCGCGAAGGTCGCGCACAGGCCGCGCAGCAGCAGCGGATCGGGCGATACGACGTCGAAGGCGACGTGCGTCTCGTGCTGCAGCTCGCGCTCGTGCACGGCGATCGGATCGAGGCCCGAACCCGGCGGCACGGTCAGCGCGAACACCTCGACCATCCGGTCCGCCCCGTCCGCGCCTACCACGGCCGGCCGCAGGATGCCGACGTCCAGCTCGGCCGCCCGCCGCCGGTGTCGTACGGCGAGCCGCTCCCGTACGACGACACTCGGCCGCGCGGGCAGGGCCGCGACGAGCCCGCAGTCGCCGAGCATGGCGCCCAACTCGGCCTCGTCGGACGGGAAGACGAGCAGCGCGGCGTGCGAGAAGCGGCAGTGCTCCACGAGAGTGCGCAGCTCGGGACCGTCGAGCCCGGGGAACAGCAGCGGCAGCAGGGCGGCGGTGTCCTGCTCCCTGACGAAGTCGACGGTCGCGAGCAGGCGGGACGTGTCGCCCGACAACGTCGTGATCATTGCGGGGTTCCTCATTCGGTTGGGGACTTCGGTTGGGGACTTCGGATGGCGTACGCCCGGTGGGGAGGGGGGACTTGGCTGTCAGACGCCGACGTAGTGCTCGGCGAACCAGTCCTGGTGGCTGCGCGAGGTGCGCAGCGAGGTGATGCGGGAGTGCCGCAGGGAGTTGTGGAACAGTGACGTTTCGTCTGAGCCGGTCGGGCCGTGCAGCAGCCGGATCATCCAGTGCGAGAACTCCTGCGCCCGCCAGATGTACGCCAGACAGCGCGCCGAATAGGCGTCCAGCGCGGCGGAGTTGTCGCGCAGGAGGGCGTCGGTCAGACCCTCGGCGAGGATCTCCGCCGCCAGGACGGCGAGGTTGGCGCCCTTCGCCGCGGACGGGCTGACGAGACCGGCGGCGTCGCCGGCCAGGAACAGCGAGCCGTGCCGCAGGGGTTCGAGCACGTCGGAGTCCAGGTCGACGACGGTCCGCTGGACGACGCGGCCCCGGTGCAGCGGGCCGTACTCGGCGCCGCGCATCCGCAGGTCCAGCTCGTCCCAGATCCGTTCCTCGGACCAGGAGCCGGCCGCCGTACCGCGCTCGCACTGCACGTAGTAGCGGGTGATCTCGCTCGTACGGGCCATGTGCCCGGCGAAACCGCGCTCGTGCACCGCGTAGCCGACGGCGTCCAGGCTGGGCGGTGCCTCGGCGAGCAGGCCGAGCCAGGTCACGCCGTGGTCGCAGTGGTGCCGGCGCACCGACCCGGCAGGCAGCGAGCGCCGGGCCGCGCCGTGCCGCCCGTCGCAGCCGGCGACGTACCGCGCCCGCCAGGTGCCGGGCCGTCCGTCCGCGTCGCGCACGGTCACCGAGGGCCGGTCGGTGTCGGCGTCGAGGACGGCGACGGCCTCGACGCCGAAGCCGATCCGCCCGCCGACCGCCAGGAACCGGGTCAACAGGTCGGTGACCAGCTCCTGTTGGGGATACACGGTGTGCCGCTCGCCGTGCCCGAGCCCGCTGTAGTCCAGCCGGAACCGGCCGTCGGCGGTACGGAACTCGCAGGTGCTGTGGGCCTGTCCGCGCCGCCGCAGCCCCTCGGCCAGCCCGTGCCGCTCCAGGATGCGCACGGTGTTGGCCGCCAGGAACCCGGCACGCGCCCGCGTCTGGACGTGCGCGCGCTCGGCCCGCTCCAGGACGACACAGTCGACGCCGCTGTCCTGAAGGAGATTGCCGAGTACGAGCCCTGCGGGTCCGGCGCCGAGGATGACCACGTCGGCGGTGCTCCGGGTCTGGCTTTCTGTCATGAGACGGGATATTAGGTCCAGTTACGTCACCGACTGGACAGAAATCACCTGATCGAGGAGGGCCGTAGCAGTGACGTGGGGCGTGAGCCCCGGCGCGATGCGCCGACCCGGCGGACGGCCGTGACCGCCGCGCACGCCCGGCTGACGGACAACTCCGAGGTGACAGGCGGTACGGCACGGAAAGCGGCCGACCTGGTGGTGGCGGCGTACCACGTTCGGGGCGAACCGGTGCTCGCACACACCTTCGAAGGGGCGGGGTGTGCGCTCATGGACGGCTCCACGGACCGTCAGCGGTGGGCGCCTGGAGACGAGCGGGGTGGACGGTCAGCGGCGCCGGGACCGGCACGGGCGCCGGGACGAGTACGGGCGCGGGGACGGTACGAACCGGCGGCCGTCGTCGCGCCAGCCACAGCACGGCCGCCGCGTACAGGGCGATGCCCGCGAGGTCGACGGCGACGAGCTGCCAGGGCGCGTCGGCGGCGGTCTCGTCGCTCTTGAGGCCGTCGACGACGGCGGCCGAGACACCGAAGGCCAGCAGGTTGTTCACGGCGTGCAGCCCGATCGCCGCCTCCAGCCCGCCCGTGCGGACGGTCAGCCAGCCCGCGACCACCCCGAACACGGCCAGATCGGCGAAGCCCCACGGTGTGCCCCAGCCGTGCGCGGCGGCGAACAGCAAGGCCTGCGGCACGAGCGCCCACCACGGGTTGCGCAGCAGGCCGCCGACCGCCTGGGTGAGCCAGCCCCGGAAGACGTACTCCTCGGCGGCGGCCTGCAACGGCACGAGGACCAGCAGCATGGCGAGGGCGGGCCCGAAGACCGCCCAGCCCGCCCACGGCATCGGTTCGGCATCGTCCACGGGCAGCAGGAAGACGCCCCCGGTGGTCAGGGCGAGAACGGGCAGCGCCGCCAGCACGCACCACCCCAGCCACCCCCACCGCAGCCGCCCGGTCACGGACGAGACGGTGCCGGCCGGCCGCCGCCCGATCCACCGCACCGCGAGCAGCACGACGGGCACGGCGGAGGCGATGGCCAGCAGATCGAGCGCGGTGCCGCTGACGAGCCCGAACTCGACGGTCCCGTCCGGGGATTCGGGATACCCCTTGACCATCCCGAGGACAGACCCGATCCCATAGACGAGCACGGCCGCGACCACCCCCGCGACGACCACGAACCCGGTGCCGAGCAAGGACCGCCACCATCGATGGCGAACCGAGGAGCGTGCCATGCGGTGATAGGCAAGAGCCTCGGGGAGGGGAGCGGCGTCGGCCGGAATGTTCACCGGAATGTTGACCGGAGTGCTCATGGGAGTGTTCATGGGGGCAAGCCTCCCCGCGGACCCATGGCCCGCACATCGCCCGCGAGCACGAGCGCCGCCTATGCCGGAAGGTAGATGGCGCTGTAATACCTGGGTCCGGTGCCCGCCGTAGCACCCTGGTCCTACGCTCGTGCGGACGATGGAGGCGGAGACGGAGACGATACGCAACTGGCTGCTCCCCGCACTGCTCGCCACCGCACAACTGGCGTGGCTGTGGCCGGGAGCCGGCCTGGCGGGCGCGGAGGTGCCGGCCCCGGCGGCACTGGCGGCGGTACTGCTGGCGACGGCAGTCGAGACGACCGCGCTGGCCGGACGCCGACAGACCCCGCTCCCCGCCCTGGCCTGGTCACTGGCAGCCCTGATCCTGGGCCAACTGACCTGGCAGGACGGCTACTTGGGGGCGGGCACACCGATCGCGCTGTACTCGGTGGCGGTCCGCTGCCCGGTACCGACGACGATACGAGCGGTCGCGGCGACCGTGGGCGTGGAGTGGCTCCTCTCCCTCCTCCACCTCGGCCTACGCCCGGCACTGGCCGCGGAGTTGACGCTGGGCGCACTGCTGTACGTGGCCTGCGCGGGCCTCGGCGAGGCGAGGCGCCAGTGGCTGAAGGGCCGTACGCTGGCGACCCGCCGCCTGGCGGGAGCGGAGGAGACCCGCCGCAGCGCGGGCGAAACGGAACGCCGCCGACTGGCCCGAGAACTCCACGACGTGAGCGCCCACCACCTCACCTCGGTGGTCATCACGGCGGACGCGGCGCACCGACTGGGCGACAGCAGACCGGAGTTGACGGCGGAGGCGCTGGAGTTCGCGGAGCGCACGGGCACCGAGACCCTGACGACACTGCAGCGCCTCGTGGGCCTGCTGCACGAGACGGACCGCCCGGACCCCCGCCCGATGACGGCCCGTATCGAGGAACTCATCGCGGGATTCGGCAGGTTGGGCCGTCCGATCGACGCCGTACTCCCCGACGACCTGGCCGGTCCGGCGGCCGAGGCGGTCCACGGAATCGTCCGCGAGGCCCTGACGAACGCCCTGCGCCACGCCCCGGGCTCCGCCGCGCACGTGAACGTCGTACGAGGCGAGGGCGTACTGGAACTGACCGTCACCAACGCACCCCCGCGAGGCACGGCGCAGGAAGGCGTGGGAGGCCTGGGCTCGGGTCGCGGTGTCGCGGGCATGAGGGAGCGGGCGGCTTCCGTGGGCGGGGAGTTGACGGCCGGCCCCGCACCCGACGGCGGCTGGCGGGTCCACGCCACCCTCCCCGACACGACGGGCCCGCGGACCCCGCCGGAGGGCCGACCCAGACGCGACGTGCTACGCGAACAACGCCTGGCAGACCCGGCGTTGGTGCTGACGGCGACACTCCTCCCCTTGGTCTTCGCCCTGATCACGGTGGAGGAATGGCCGACCACGAGCCGACGGTCCACTCTCCCGGACCTACTGCTGGTGACCGTACTGCTGACGACACACGCGCTCCCCCTGCTGTGGCGAAGACGCGCACCGGGGAAGGCACTTGCCGGAGTGCTGGCCACGTCATGGCTGTGGCCGCCGGCGGTGACGGTGTTCGGCCTGCACCCGAGGGTGTCGGAGTTCTTCGCGGGAGGCGCGCTGGCGGAACTGCTGGCGGTGTACGCGGTGGCGGTCTACGGCGGTGGAGCGGACCGCACCTGGCCGGCGTGGTGCGCGGGTTCGGTGTCGCTGGCCGCAACCCTGGTGGCGACGGCGGGCGCGGACGGCGAGTTGCTGGGCAGGCCCACACAATGGCCCACCGCAGTACTGATGTCGGTACCCCTGACTCTGGCGCTGGCGGCGCTGATGGCAGCCCTGTGGGGCGCAGGACTGGCGGTACGTCACCAACGCCTGAGCACCCTGGCCTGGGACGACTACGCGCTGGCCGGCGCCCTGTGGCAAGCGGAACGCGCGGCGGACGCCGAACGCCACCGCCTGGCAAGGAAGTTGCACGAATCGGTCCTGCACCCCACGGCGAAGGTGGTCGAACACGCGGGCAGGGGCCGCCTGGAGGAGGTGGCGACGGGGGCGCGCTCGGCGCTGAAGGCGATGCGAGAACTCCTCCACGACCTGGCCACCCCGGACGAGAACCCGAGTCACCCCCTCCCCCCGACCCCCACGGCGGAGGACATCCCCACCCTGTGCGCGACGCTACGGGCGACGGGCAGGGAGATAACCCTGAGGGGCCTGCCGGAGGCGACACAGAACCTGCCGCCCACGGTGACTCTGTCGGCGTACCGAATAGTGGAGGCGGCACTGACGGCAGGAGACAGAACCCCGTCAGGAATCACGCTGCGCAGACGAAGGGACACCCTCCAACTGACGGTGACGGGCGTACGACTGGCGACGACGGACCCGGTGGCGGAACGCCTGAGGGTCCAGGTGGGCGAAGGAACGGGCGGCAGGATCACCCTGGAACGGACAGGTACGGTACGGGTGTTGCTGTCCACCCCGAGGCTCCCGAAGCCGACGAAGCCCATTGGGGAGGTCCCCTCGTGACCCCCACCCCCACCCTGACCAGAGTGATGGTCGTGGACGACCAGGCGGTGGTCCGAGCTGGATTCGCCGCGATAGTGGATGCCGAACCCGACCTGACGGTGGTTGCCGAGGCGGGCGACGGCGCGACGGCGGTTTCGCTGGCCGCCGAGAAGACCCCGGACCTGGTGTTGATGGACATCCGCATGCCAGGCATGGACGGCCTGACGGCAACCCGCCTGATCACGTCCCGGCAGAACGCCCCCCGCATCCTGATCCTGACCACCTTCGACCTGGACGCCCACGTCTACGAGGCGTTGCGAGCCGGAGCGTCGGGCTTCCTCCTGAAGGACGCGTTCCCGGAGGACCTCCTGACGGCGATCCGAGTGGTGGCCACAGGAGAGGCGATCCTGTCCCCGACGATCACCCGCCGCCTGATCACCACTTTCGCCCAAGCCGCCCCACCACCCCCGCCGATGACGGGAGCCCTGTCGTCCCTGACCCCGAGGGAGGGGCAGGTCCTGCTGCACATAGCGTCGGGCCTGACGAACGCGGAAATCGCCTCCACCCTGGGCGTGACGACAGGCACGGTGAAGACCCATGTGAACGCCCTGCTGTCCAAGCTGGGGTTGAGGGACCGGGTACAGGCGACGATCTTGGCGTACGAGAGCGGGTTGGTGAGACCGCGGGGGACGGCCTGAGCACGGAGCGGACACAACCAGCGGACGTGATTGGCGGTCACGGGGTCCATCACGGTCGGACCCGTTGTCAGTGCCGACGACTACGGTCTCAAGTGCGCGGTCGGCTTCCGGGGGTTCCAGCTCCGTAGTGAATGGTTGCATCCCCGTCCTGTCCGGGGGCGGCCCGGAGACACGTCCGGGACCCAACCGACGGTCGGGCTCAGCCGATGACCAGTGGATGACCTGCCAGAGCCGGCCGCGCGCATTACTTCCGGCGGGGGTGGTCAACTCCGGGATGTTGTGTGGCCGGATACCGTCACACACCACGCTCTGCTGCGTTGAACAGGCGTGAATTCGATCTTCTCGTCCGCCGAGCGTCCACTCTCGGCCGAACACGTCCTCAGCCTCCGGCCCTTGCGCGTCGCGCAGTTGACCCGGGGCTGGGCCGTGGATGTCACCGCCGCCGACCTCGTCATGGTCGCCGGACCGGTCGACGCCACGCGTCAGCTCTCCGCCAGGCGGGGCCACCTCGGGGCGACCGAGGCCAACAGCGGGCTGGCGCGGATGCTGGAGGAGCGGCCCGAGGACTTCGGCGCCGTGGGCTGCATCGTGCTCGGTGCGGACACGGTCGAAGTCCAGGCCAGCCGTGGGCTGTTCGGAGACTCGGTGCACATCATCGGCCCGGAGTGCATCGACGGTATGCAGCGCCTGAAGGTCATCGCGGACATGCGACACCGGTTGCCGTACGAGCACCTGCAGCGCGCCGTCGTCCGCCTTGAGATCCGTCGCGGCCCCGAGCGGGATCGGGCCCGTCGGGTCCACGACGTCGCGGATCGCCTTCTCAACCCGTCGACGGCCCAGGACCGCCTGATCCGGTGCCCGAACATCGTGAACCTGATGCGGGGCGACTGGGAGAAGGGCTACTTCGATCCCCGTCGGGGCATGACGGCAGGACCCCGTGGACGGCGCTTCTCCATGGCGGACGTGACGTCTGCCCTGGCCTGTCTGTCGGCCGCCCCGCAGCCGGTCGCGGCGAACCTGGCCGCCACCCCGGGAGGACGGGAAGCCCTGTGGGAGGACCACGCCTCCCCCGTCTACCGGAGCCTCTTCCACAGGAGCATGACCCCGGTGGGCGTGATGCGGGCCGTCGAGGCATGGGAGTCCGCGCACGCGGCACTGGCGGCGATGCCGAAGAGGGCTCGGCAGGGGTACGGCCACCTGATCGAGTACGCGCCGGAACTGATCTGCTGGAAGGCCTGCCGTTCCCTGACCCAGCCCCTGCCCCTGCACGCCCTGCACGACGCCATGTCGGCGTTTCCCTGGGAGAAGGCGATCGAGCACGACCTGCCGGCCGCCACCGTACGGACTGCGAGGTCGCTGGTGGCCCGCTACCAGGCGGCTCGCCCTGAACGTACTCGCCCGTACAAGTCGGAGGCACCCGAACTCGAACTGTGGAAGGAGCTTGTCGGGTAGGGGCGCAGGCGCCCGCAGCGCACACGGAGTGCACCGCCGCCACCAGGCGGAGACCGCTGATCCACGGATAAACCTTCCTCTCCCGCGCCTCCGCCGACGCTCCTACGGTCGAGGCTGCCGCAGGTGTTCACCAGCCCGCGGCAGCCTCGACCAAGGAGAGAGATCCCATGAAGTTGACCGGCAACACGATCCTGATCACCGGCGGTACCTCGGGTATCGGGCTCGGGCTGGCCCTGCGGCTGCACGAGGCCGGGAACAAGGTGGTCGTCGCCGGGCGGCGCGAGGAGTTGCTCGACGAGATCACGGCCGGGCACCCGGGCATCGACGGGCTCGTCCTCGACGTCGCGGACCCCGGCTCGATCGCCCGGGTCCGCGAGACCGTGGCGGCGACCTACCCCGACCTGAACGTCCTGGTCAACAACGCCGGCATCATGCAGCGCGAGAACCTCCTCGACCCGGCCTCGCTCCCGGTCGCCGAGGACCACGTCACCGTCAACCTGCTCGGCACGATCCGGGTGACGTACGCCTTCCTGCCGCTGCTGGTCGGCAGGGCCGACGCGGCCGTCGTGAACGTCACCTCGGCGCTGGCGTTCGTACCGCTGCCGATCACCCCCACCTACAACGCGACGAAGGCCGCGCTGCACTCCTTCTCCGAGAGCCTGCGCGTGCAGCTCGCGCAGGCCGACGCCGGTGTCCAGGTGATCGAGGTGGCGCCGCCGGGCGTGCGGACGACACTGCTGGGTCAGCAGGACGACGAGAACTCCATGCCGCTGGAGGAGTTCCTCGACGAGACCCTCGGGATCCTGCGCGACGAGCCCGACGCGAAGGAACTCGTCGTGGAACGCGCCCGGTTCGTGCGCGACGCGGAGGCAAACGGCTCCTACGACGACGTCCTCGCCGTCCTCAGCGGCGCCTGAACACCGTCGTACGCGCGTACAGACCGCTCAGCCACGGATCGGCGGTCTCTGGATAGCCGGGCGGCGAGCGGTGAGGATGGTGGGCATGGTGGGCATGGACAAGAAGGAACTGGCCGGATTCCTGCGTCACCGGCGTGAGGCACTGCGACCGCGTGACGTCGGCCTGGCCGAGGGTGCGCGCAGGCGTACCCAGGGGCTGCGCCGCGAGGAGGTCGCGCAGCTCGCCGGCATGTCCACCGACTACTACGCCCGGCTGGAGCAGCAGCGCGCCCCGCAGCCGTCCGTCCAGATCACCACCGCCCTCGCCCGGGCACTGCGGCTGACCCTGGACGAGCGCGACCACCTCTTCGTCCTCATCGGCCACAACGCCCCGGCCCGTCTCCACCGCTCCGAACACGTCAGCCCGACCCTGATGCGGGTCCTGGACCGCCTGGACGACTCCCCGGCCCTCGTACTGACCGACATGGCCGACACCCTCGCGATGAACCCCCTGGCCCTCGCCCTCCTCGGCGACCAGACCCGACACACCGGCCTGTCCCGCAGCGCCTACCACCGCTGGTTCATGGACCCCGCCGAGCGCCTGGTGTACCCGGAGGAGGACCACGACCGCCACGGCCGCGCCCAGGCAGCACGCCTACGGGTCGCACTGACCGCAGGCAGCGACATCCCCCGAGCCGCCCGCATCCTCGCCGAACTCCGGTCACACAGCCCCGAGTTCGTCCGTTTCTGGGAACTCCAGGAGGTCGCCCAGCGCTACGACGAGGGCAAGACCATCATTCACCCCGAGCTGGGCCGTATCGAGGTCGACGGCCAGGTCCTGTTCACCGAGAACCGCGCCCAGACCCTGGTGGTACTGACCACCCGCCCCGGCACGGAGAGCCACAGCAAGCTGGAACTGCTCTCGGTCATAGGGCACCAGCAGCTCACCCCGTGACGAGACGCGGCCCAGGCCACACCAGGAACACCGCGGCCGAGCGTGCCGACGCCGCCCGCAACCGCGCCCTGCTGCTGGCGGCGGCAGCCCGGCTGGTCGCCGAACACGGGGCCGAGCACCTGACCATGCGGGCGGTCGCCGAGGCCGCCGGAGTCGGCAAGGGCACCCTCTTCCGCCGCTTCGGCGACCGCGACGGCCTCCTGCTCGCCCTGCTGGACGAGGCCGAGGCCGCGTTCCAGGAGGCGTACACCGAAGGCGCCCCGCCGCTGGGCCCGGGCGCACCCCCGAGGGAACGGCTGGAGGCGTTCGGCGCCGCCCTGATCGCCCGCGTCGCCGCCGACGCGGACCTGGGCGCCGCCCTCGGCCGCCAACTCCGCCACGAACGCCGCCACGCCTCCACCACCGGCCACGCCTTCCACCAGCACATCTCAACTCTCCTGCGAGAGGCCGGAGTCGACGGCGACCACGACATGCTCGCCCACGCCCTCCTCGCCTTCACGACCTTCGAGACGACGGACTACCTGCGCATCGGACGCCAGATCCCGGTGGCGCGACTCCAGGCCACCTGGACGGACCTGGTACGACGGGTGACGGGACGACCCGACGGCGGGTGAACCCGAAGCGTCGGAGCGCCGAAGTATTCAGAGCGCTGGAGCATCGGAGGACCCAAGCGCCGGAGCACGGGCCTTCGGGGCGCCAAGTCCTCCGGCGAGTTCGGTGTGTGCGCTCCTGCCCCGGCGGGGCTACCGCTTGGGCGCCCGCTGCTCGCCCGAGCCGCGGACGATCAGCCGGGTGGGCACGGTGATCGTGCGGGCCCGGGTGCGGTCGCCGTCGAGGCGGGTCAGGGCGGTGGTCGCGGCTGCTCTGCCGAGTTCCTCCGCCTCCTGGGCGACGACCGTCAGGGCGGGTTCGAGGGCCTCGGCCAGCGACAGGTCGTCGAAGGCCACGACGGCGACGTCCTTGCGCTTGCTGCGGGCGAGTTCGGCGACGATGCCCAGCGCCGTGATGTTGTTCCCGGCGAACAGGGCGGTCGGCGGATCGGCCAGCGCGAGGAGCCGGGCGGTCGCGGCCTCGGCGCCCTGCTGGTCGTGGGCGTTGGTGACGAGCGAGCGGTCGTCCGGGAGGCCGGCCTCCCGCAGCGCCGAGCGGTAGCCGGCCAGCCGCTCCCGGCGTGTGTACAGCTTGAGGGGCAGGTCGCCGACGAAGCCGATGCGCCGGTGCCCGTGGGCGACGAGGTGGGCGACGCCGTCGTGGGCTCCGGCGCGGTTGGAGCTGACGATGCTGTCCGTGGCGAGTCCGACGCCGGGCCGGTCGAGGAAGATCACCGGCAGTCCCGCCGTACGGTGTGACTTGAGGTGGGAGTGGTCGGCGCCGACGGACGGTACGACGATCAGGATGCTGACCCGGCGGGCGAGGAACTTGTCCGTCAGGGCGCGCTCGCGTTCGGGGTCGTCCGCGGAGGAGCCCATCAGCAGGGTCAGGCCCCGGTCGCGGACGGTGTCCTCGATGCTCTGGGCCACCGCGCCGAAGAACGGGTTGCCGAGGTCGGGGATGACCAGTCCGACGGTGGTGTCGGGCCCGCCGACGCGGATGTTGCGGGCCATGAGGTTCGGCTGGAAGCCGAGCCTGGCCACCGCGGCGAGCACCTGCTCCCTGGTCCGCGCGGAGGCGGGTCCGTCCTCGTTGAGGACCCGGGAGACCGTCTTGGCGCTGACGCCGACTTCGCGGGCGACATCGGTCAGGGTGGGGCGGCGGTTCGCTGCCATGGAGAAACCGTCCTGTGGGCTCGCGGTTCCGGCCGCGGCCTCGGCCGGACACCAGGAGAGCCGGGTTGTGCTGTCAGGTGGCCTGGACCCCGGCGGCCTTCGCCGCCTCGGAGTCCGCTACGACAGTATCTCCGGCCGCGTCGACCGTGAGAGCGCCGGTCATGATGGCGACGACCTCGGCCATGGAGTGGTCGGAGGGCTTGATCACGGCCGCGCGGCGGCCGAGTCGGTGTACGTGGATCCGGTCGGCGATCTCGAAGACGTGCGGCATGTTGTGGCTGATCAGGACGACCGGCATGCCCTTGTCCCGGACCCGGCGGATCAGGTCCAGGACCTGGCCGGACTCCTTGACGCCGAGCGCGGCGGTGGGCTCGTCCATGACCACGACACTGCTGGCCCAGGCGACGGAACGGGCGACCGCGACGGCCTGCCGCTGACCGCCGGAGAGCGTCTCCACCGACTGGGTCAGCGAACGCAGTCCGATCTTCAGATCGGCCATGTGCTCGGCGGCCTCCTGCCGCATGCGCTTCTTGTCGAGCATGCGGAAGACACTGCCGAGGACGCCGGGGCGGCGCAGTTCGCGCCCCAGGAACACGTTCGAGGCGATGTCCATGGACGCGGCGACGGCGAGGTCCTGGTAGACGGTCTCGATGCCGTGGGCGCGGGCGCTCTGCGGCCCGGAGAAGGTGATCGGCTCGCCGTTGAGCCGTATCTCGCCCGCGTCCGGGGTCACCGCACCCGTGAGGGCCTTGATCAGGCTGGTCTTGCCCGCGCCGTTGTCGCCGATCACGGCGAGGACCTCACCGGGCAGCAGATCGAAGTCGGCGCCGTCGATGGCGGTGACGTGCCCGTACCGCTTCACCAGCCCACGAGCCTGAAGGACGGGGACGACGGGTACGACGGGTACGGGGGAGGAGGTGGCGATGCCGGTCATCGGGCCTTCTTCCGGGAGAGCTGGTCGACGGTCACCGCGAGGATCACCAGGACGCCGGTGATCAGGGTCTGGTAGATGGAGGCGACGCCCATCAGCTGCAGCCCGTTGCGGAACACACCGACGATGAGTACACCGATGAAGGTGCCGAGCACCGAGCCACGTCCCCCGAAGAGGCTCGTACCGCCGAGGACCACGGCCGTGATGCTGTCGAGGTTGTCGGTCTGCCCCGCCTGCGGATCGCCCACCCCGGTACGGGAGATGAGCAGCAGGGCGGCGATGCCGTACAGCAGACCGGCCACGGTGTAGATGCCGATGGTGAGCCGGGACGTACGGATGCCGTTCAGCCGCGCGGCCTCGGCGCTGTTGCCCAGCGCGTACACGTGCCGGCCCCAGGCGGTGTTGCTCAGCGAGTAGGCGAGGAGCAGGAACAGGCCGATCGTGACGAGGGAGCCGTACGTGATGTCGGTGTGCCCGAGGGGAAAGGTCTCGCCGAGGGCGGTCAACGGGCCGGGCAGATCACTGACCGTCTGCTCCTCGGAGTAGATGTGGGTCAGTGCGAACGCCACGTTGAGCATGCCGAGGGTGACGATGAACGGCGGCAGCGGGATCTTCTGCACCAGCAGCCCGTTGACCAGCCCGAACCCGCCACAGACACCGATCCCGAGGGCGATGGCGACGAGCGGCGGCAGCGACCCCTCGGCGGCCATCTTGGCGATCACGATGCTCCCGAACGCCATCACCGCCCCGCACGACAGGTCGATCCCGGCGGTCAGGATGATCAGCGTCTGCCCGATGGCGAGCGTCCCCACGACCATGACCTGCTGCACGATCAGCGAGAAGTTCCCGCCGGTCAGAAACTGCTCGGTAGAGAAGGAAAAAAAGGCACAGGCCAGGAGCAGGGCGACCAGCGGCCCGGTGGTAGGCGCCGTGAGCACCCTGCGAGCCGCGGTCGGCGCTTTGATCCCCGCGTACGGCGAGGGGGCACCCGGGGGTGTGATCGTGGCTGTCATACGAAGTCCTTGTCGAAAGACAACAGGTGTCCGGGTCGGCGGACGGGGGTGGGGGTGAGGGTGGGCG
>NZ_PJME01000014.1 GCF_002954775.1 Streptomyces geranii | reverse complement strand
CCGCACCGGCCGTCCCATCCGAGGCGGAACCAGCAGCGGCTCGATCACTGCCCATGCCTGATCAGTCAGCTCATGACGACGCACCACGAACAGACCAACGCGCCAACCACTTTGCGGACACGACCTAGGTGGACGACCTGGTCGCATTGCAACATGTGCAACGTCCTTTGCATGTCACGCAAAGGCTCGGCAGGATGTGAGGCATGAGCGCCTCACCCGCCCCCTCCGTCCTCGATCTCGCCCCCGTCATCCCCGTGGTCGTCGTCGAGGAGTTGGGCGATGCCGTGCCGCTCGCCCGGGCGCTCGTCGCCGGGGGGCTGCCCGCCATTGAGGTCACCCTGCGTACGCCTGTCGCCCTGGACGCCGTTCGGGCCATCGCCGACGAGGTGCCGGGCGCCGTGGTCGGCGCCGGGACCGTCATCTCGCCCGCGCAGGTGTCCGACGTGCTGGCGGCCGGGGCGCGCTTTCTCGTCAGCCCGGGCTGGACCGACGTACTGCTGGAGTCGATGCGGGCGTCCGGGGTGCCGTTCCTGCCGGGGGTGTCCACGGCCTCGGAGGTCGTGGCGCTGTTGGAGCGCGGCGTGTCGGAGATGAAGTTCTTTCCGGCGCAGGCCGCCGGCGGGACCGCCTATCTGAAGTCGCTGTCCGGGCCGCTCCCCCAGGCCCGGTTCTGCCCGACCGGGGGGATCGGGCCCGCCAACGCACCCGACTACCTCGCGTTGCCCAACGTCGCCTGTGTGGGCGGGAGTTGGATGCTTCCTGCGGATGCCGTCGCCGCCCGCGACTGGGGTCGGGTCGAGGCGCTGGCCCGCGAGGCAGCCGCCCTCAAGTAGGTGGTGGCGCGGCTCAGCGCAGGTGGGACGTGTCGTTGAACAGTCGTACGCTCGCGTTGCCGTCCGCGAAGTACGCCACCGTCGACAGTGAGGCCGCCGAGAGTTCCATGCGGAACAGGGACTCGGGCGGGGCGCCCAGGGCCAGCCGGACCAGGGTCTTGATCGGGGTCACGTGGGTGACCAGCAGGACCGTACGGCCCGCGTACGCCGCCACCAGCTTGTCGCGGGTGACCGCCATCCGGCGTGCGGTCGCCGCGAAGCTCTCGCCGCCGCCGGTCGGTTCGGCCTCCGGGTCGGCCAGCCAGGTGTTCATGTCGTCCGGGTAGCGCTCGCGCACCTCGCCGAAGGTCAGGCCCTCCCACGCGCCGAAGTCCGTCTCGCGCAGGCCGTCGTCGATCGTCACGTCGAGGCCGAGGCGGGTCGCGACGGCGGCGGCGGTCTGGCGGGTGCGGGTCAGGGGGGACGCGACGATCGCCTCGATCGTGCCGCGCACGGCCAGCGACGCCGCCGCCCGCTCGGCCTGGTCCCGGCCCACGTCCGAGAGGGACGGGTCCGTGCCGCCGCTGCCCGAGAAGCGTTTCTGGGGGGTGAGGGGGGTTTCGCCGTGGCGGAGCAGTACGAAGGTGGCGGGGGCGCCCATGTCCGCGGGGGCCCAACCTGTGCGGGGGGTGGCTACTTTGCCTGCGGCGCGGGCGTCGGCTTCGGCTTTCGCCTCAGCGGTAGTCGTCGCGGTTGCGGCCGGTGGGGGCTGGTCGCGCAGTTCCTCGCGCCCCTTGGGTTGCCGGCCTGAGCCCGCGATCCATTGTTCGCCGCGCTTGCCCGCGTCCATCGCCTCGTTGGCGAGCCTGTCCGCGTGCTTGTTCTGCTCGCGCGGGATCCACTCGTACGTCACCTGCACGACCGGGAACACCATGGCGGCCTCCGCCGCCAGCGGCTTCATGGCCGGGTGCTTGATCTGCCAGCGGCCCGACATCTGCTCGACGACCAGCTTGGAGTCCATCCGGACCCGGATCGCGGCGGTCGGGTCCAGTTCGTGGGCCGCGCGCAGGCCGGCGATCAGGCCCCGGTACTCAGCGACGTTGTTCGTGGCGACGCCGATGTACTCGGCCGTCTCCGCCAGTGTCTCGCCCGTGGCCGCGTCGATGACGACCGAACCGTAGCCCGCGGGTCCCGGGTTGCCCCGGGAACCGCCGTCCGCCTCGACGATGAACTCCCGCACGCCACAAGCTCCTTAGCTACCCGTTGGCTATCCGTTCGTGGGTCTAGAGACCCGACTCCGACGTACGCACCAGGATGCGGCGGCAGTTCTCGCAGCGCAGTACGGCGTCCGGAGCCGCCGCCTTCACCTCGTTGACCTCGGTGATGTTCAGCTCCAGGCGGCAGCCCTCGCAGCGGCGCTGGTAGAGGCGCGCGGCGCCGACGCCGCCCTGCTGCGCGCGCAGCTTGTCGTACAGCTTGAGGAGGTCCTCGGGGACCGAACCCGCGATGACCGCGCGCTCCTTGGTCACCGTGGCGCCCTCGCCGTCGAGGGTCTCGTACGCCGCCTCGCGCCGCGCCGTCGCGTCGTCGATCTTGCCCTGGACGGCGCCGACCCGCTCGGTCAGCTCGGCGACCCGCTCCTGGGCGGACTCACGGCGCTCCATGACCTCAAGGACGACGTCCTCCAGGTCGCCCTGCCGCTTGGCGAGGGAGACGATCTCGCGCTGCAGGTTCTCCAGGTCCTTGGACGAGCTGACGGCGCCGGAGTCCAGGCGCTGCTGGTCGCGGGTGGCGCGCTGGCGCACCTGGTCCACGTCCTGCTCGGCCTTGGTCTGCTCGCGGGCGCAGTCGCTCTCCTCGGTCGTCGACGCCACCAGCAGGTCGCGCAGCTGGGTGAGGTCCTTGGTCAGCGACTCGATCTCGGCGTGCTCGGGCAGCGACTTGCGCTTGTGCGTGAGCTGCTGGAGGCGAACGTCGAGGGACTGGACGTCGAGAAGGCGGATCTGGTCGGCGGGCGCGGCGTTCAGTTGGGGGCTCCCAGTGCTTCAGAGGTGGTGGTGGACGCCGCGTGGGCGGTCCAGGGGTCGGTGACCGTGGCGGAGACGTGGACCCGCAGGCCCCAGCCGTGCCGGTCGGAGATCTCGTCGAGCTGGGCGGCGGCCAGCTCGCACCAGGGCCACTCGGTGGCCCAGTGCGCCGCGTCGAGCAGCGCGAGGGGCTGGTGGTTTCCGTCGGTGCTTTGGGCGCGGGCCTCCGAGACCGGGTGGTGGCGGAGGTCGGCGGTGAGGAAGGCGTCCACACCGGCCGCGCGTACGTCGTCGAAGAGGCTGTCGCCGGAGCCGCCGCTGACGGCGACCGTGCGGACGAGGGCCTCGGGGTCGCCCGCGACGCGGATGCCCTGCGCGGTCGCGGGCAGCCGTTCGGCGGCGCGGGCGGCGAACTCGCGGACGGTCAGCGGGTGGTCCAGCTCGCACACCCGGCCGAGGCCGCGTCGGCCCGCCGGGTCGGCGGGGTCCGGGACCAGGGGGCGTACGACCCGCAGGTCCAGGGCGCCGGCGAGGGCGTCGCTGACTCCCGGGTCGGCGCGGTCGGCGTTGGTGTGGGCGACGTGCAGGGCGATGTCGTGCTTGATCAGGGTGTGCACGACGCGGCCCTTGAAGGTGTCCGCCGCGACCGTCGTCGTACCCCGGAGGTAGAGCGGGTGGTGGGTGACCAGCAGGTCGGCGCCCAGCTTCACCGCCTCGTCGACGATGTCCTGGACGGGGTCCACCGCGAACAGGACCCGTGAGACCTCCTGGTCGGGGTCGCCCGCGACGGTGCCGACCGCGTCCCAGCTCTCGGCCCGCTCGGGGGGCCAGAGGGCGTCGAGCGCGGCGATGACTTCCGACAGACGGGGCACAGACAGACGGGGCACGAACGCAAGGCTACCTGGCTGGTCCGTACGGCTGAACCGGTGCGGCTCTCCCGTTGTCGCCCCGGTCCCGGCCAGCACACGCGCCACCGTTTCCTCAGGTGAATCGTTACTTGGCCACCCTTATGTGTGAAGTGGTCGCCGCCCGGTCCCACGTCTGTACGTGCGATAACTAGTTTCGTCGCCGGAGGTGACCGATCGATGACGGCCTGTGCGATCGAACCCGGCACGGAGGACGGGTTGTCCCCGGCGGCGGAGTGCGTGATCACCGCGGACGGTGCCTACGCGGCCCGGCTCGCGCGCAGCGGCGACTCCTGGTTCCCGGAGCGCTGGACGCTCGACGGACCCGAGCCGTACGCCGTACCGCTGCCCGGCAACCAGCCCGAGGAGCCCGGCACGCAGGTGCTGCCGATGGGCGACGGGCGGGTGCTGATCCACCGGCTGGTGGACGGCAGGCACACCTTCGCGCTGCTCTATCCGACCGGGCCCGGCACCGGCGAACTCCCCCTCGGCGCCGTCGAGTGCCCCGACCCCGCCACCCCGCTGCGGCTGCTGCCCCCGGCGCCGGGCGGCGACCGCGCGTACGCCCTCGCGCTGGGCCGGCGTTCGACGACGGTGTGGCTGGTCGCGGGCGGCGCCTTCGGGCCCGAGTACGTCACGGAGGTGCCCGGGCGCTGCTCGGGCGGGGTCTGGCTGGACCGTACGGGGCGGCTGCTGGCCCTTGACCGGGAGGTCGGGGGGCGGACGAAGGCGGTCGTGGTCGATCTGGAGCGGGACGGCGAGGTGTCGCCGCTGCTGCAGATCTCGGCGGACAGCGACGACCGGCTGCTGCTCGCGGACGCGGACAGCGGGCTGCTGCTGATCGGCTCGGACGCGCCCGCGCCGGGCGGGCCGCAGCGGCTGGGCTGGGGGGTGCTCGGCAGCACGCTGCCGGTGCGGTTCCCGGAGTGCCTGCGGATCGACGGGTGCACGCTGACGCCGTTCGCGATCCAGCCGGGGCAGGTGCTGACGCCGGAGGGGTGCGGGGTCGCGCTGCGGGTCGAGGGGGCGGCAGGAAGTTGGGTGGGCGTGTGGCGGCCGGCCGGGCGACGGGTGCGGCATCTTCCGGCGCCGGAGGGGTGGTTGCGCGGGGTCGGGCTGTGGAGCAGGGACGGGGAGCTTCAACTGCCGTACGCGACGGGGGAGGTGCCGTGCGGGGTGGCCCGGGTGCGGGTCGAGACGCGGGACGACGCGCAGGGCGACGCACGGGACGGGGAGCCCGAGGTGAGCGCTCCGGCGCCCGTCATGGTGGCCCGGCCGGTGCCGTTGCAACAGGCGCCGCTGGCACGGGTCGTGGCGAAGAGCGGGAAGCCCGGTAACGAAGTGACGACGCTTGTAACGAAGTAGTCCCGGTCGGCGCGTGCGGCTCGTGTCACCCCGATCTGTGCCGGTTAAGATCGTCCGGCTGTTAGAAAGATCATGTTGACGGGGTGAACCATTCCGATGAACGACGCAAGCATCACGCACCCGCTGTCCGCCGATGCCCAGGAGGGCACGGGTCACGGAGGCGGCCACGGCAAGCACCGGGGTCCGGTCTCGGTCCACAACGACGAGGCGACCCCGAACGGCCGGCACCGCAAGCCGTCCGAGCAGGCCGACAACAGGGCCTGACGGTAAGCAGGTTCGGCACGGCTCCGCCCCTCTCGTACGGGCGGAGCCGCTGCCGTCTCAGGCACGTTTGAGGCCGAGCACCTCCGCCGCCGCGAACGTCTCGCCCGGGGGCCGCTGCGCGTAGTGCGGGGTGAGGAGGGCGTCCAGTTCGTCGTAGGTGAAGGTGTCCTGCTTGCTGTCGAACTTGGCGGCCACCCGGGGGCGTTCGACGACGGCGACCATGCCACCGTGGACTACGAGGAGCTGGCCGTTGACGTGTGCGGCGGCCGGGGACGCCAAGTAGCCGACGAGCGGGGCGACATGCTCGGGGGCGAGCGGGTCGAGGCCCGCCTCGGGTTGGCCCAGGCCCTGGAAGACGTCCTCGGTCATCCGGGTCCGGGCGCGGGGGCAGATCGCGTTCGCCGTCACGCCGTACTTGGCGAGGGCGAGGGCCGTGGAGGTGGTCAGGCCGACGATTCCGCCTTTCGCGGCGGCGTAGTTGGGCTGTCCCGCCGAACCGGCGAGGAACGCCTCCGAGGACGTGTTCACGATCCGCCCGTACACCGGGGCGCCGCTCGCCTTGGACCGCCCCCGCCAGTGCGCGGCGGCGAAGTGGGTCGTGTTGAAGTGGCCCTTGAGGTGGACCCGGATGACGGCGTCCCACTCCCCCTCCGTCATGGAGAAGACCATGCGGTCGCGCAGGATGCCCGCGTTGTTGACGAGGACGTCCAGTTTGCCGAACTCGGCGATCGCCAACTCGACCAGTTCCCGGGCCTGTTGGTGGTCGGCGACGTCTCCGGTGTGGGCGACCGCCGTGCCGCCCGCCGTGCGGATCTCGGCGACGACCTCCTCGGCGGGGGTGGCGGACGCCTCGCCCGAGCCGTCCCGGCCGGGCTGACCGTAGTCGTTGACGACGACGGCCGCGCCGAGCCGGGCCAACTCCAGCGCCTCGACCCGGCCGAGCCCGCGCCCGGCGCCGGTGACGATCGCGGCGAGCCCATCGAGTGGCAGTGACATCCACAGTCCTCCGGCTTCAGCTGTCAGATCTCGATGCACGTACGCAGCGCGGTCCCCGTGCGCATCTGGTCGAGGGCCTCGTTGATGCCGGAGAGCGGCACCCGGTGCGTGATGAGGCCTTCGAGGTCGACGCGGCCGGCCCGCCAGAGGGCGATCGTGCGCTCGTAGGAGCGCAGTACGTCGCCGCCGCCGTACATGGACGGCAGGATGCGCTTCTCGTCGAAGAACAGCTCGAACATGTTGAGTTGGAGGTTGTCGTCCATGGCGCCCGCGCCGACGACGACCATCGTGCCGCCGCGCCGGGTGGTGTCGTAGGCGGTGCGGGCGGTGGCGGAGCGGCCGACGACCTCGAAGACGTAGTCGAACCCCTCGCCCGCGGTGAGCTGTTGCTTGGCGTCGGCCAGCTCCTCCGGTGAAACCGCCTTCGTGGCACCGAACTTGAGCGCGGCCTCCCGGCGCGACTGGACCGGGTCGACGGCGACGATCTCGGCGGCGCCCTGGAGCCGGGCGCCCTGTATCGCGGAGATGCCGACGCCCCCGCAGCCGATGACGGCGACCGACGAACCGGCCTGCACGGCTGCGGTGTTGATGGCGGCGCCGAGTCCGGTGGTGACCCCGCAGCCGATGAGCGCGGCGATGTCGAAGGGCACGTCGTCGGGGATGGGCACGGCGCAGCCCGCGTCGACGACGACCTCCTCGGTGAAGGTGCCGGTGCCGGCCATGCCGAAGACATCTCCGCCGGGGCGGCGGAAGTTGGGGGTGCCCGCGTTCATGAACCCGGCGAGACACAGCTCGGTCTGGCCGCGCTTGCAGGCGGGACAGACACCGCAGGCGGGCAGCCAGCAGACGACGACCCGGTCACCGGGCTTCAAGTGGGTTACCCCGTCCCCGACTTCGAGGATCTCGCCGGCGCCCTCGTGGCCGGGGACGAAGGGCGCGGGCTGCGGCAGTACGCCGTTCATGGCGGAGAGGTCCGAGTGGCACAGCCCGGTGGCCCGTACCCGGATCCTCACCCTGCCGGGGCCGAAGCCCACGGCCTCGACGTCGTCGAGGACGTCGAGCTTGTCCTGCCCGATCTCGTGCAGTACGGCTGCGCGCATCACGCGGCTCCCTTCGGGACGTACGGGAATGTGCTCGGTTCGAGGTTGGGGGGTTAGGGGGGTTGGGGGGGTTGGGGGTGGAGAGCTGGAAGGCTGGAGCTTCAAGCCAGGGGCGTGCGGTTCATACGGTGTGTTCGACGACCGTGTCGGCCAGTACCGGCGCGTCGTCCCGCTCTACGGCGGTGACCGACACCTGGACGCGGTCCGGTCCGGGCGTCCACATGCGGATGCGCAGGGTCTCGCCGGGGAACACGATCCCGGCGAAGCGGGTGCGGTAGGCGCGGACCCGGGCGACGTCGCCGCCGAGGACCGTGTCGACGACCGACTTGAGGGTGATGCCGTAGGTGCACAGCCCGTGCAGGATGGGCCGGTCGAAGCCGGCGCGGGCGGCGAACTCGGGGTCGGCGTGCAGGGGGTTCCAGTCGCCGGAGAGGCGGTAGAGCAGCGCCTGGTCCTCGCGGACGGTCCGCTCGACGACCTTCACGGGGTCGCCGTCGGGCGCCGGGAGCCGGGTCGAGGGGCCGCGGTCGCCGCCCCAGCCGCCCTCCCCCCGTACGAAGATCTGCGCGTCGCTGGTCCACAACGGCCCGTCGGTGTCGGCGACTTCGGTGCGCATGACGAGGATGGCGGCGCTGCCCTTGTCGTACACGGCGGCGATGCTCCCGGTGGCGCGTGCTTTGCCCGCGACCGGGATCGGGCGGTGCACCTCGATGCTCTGGCCGCCGTGCAGGACGTGGGCGAGGTCGACGTCGACGCCGGGCATGGAGAGGCCGCTGATCACGTCCGGGGAGTCGTTGCCCGCGACGGTGGCGAAGCTGGGCAGGACGTGCAGCCGGGATTCGAGGGTGTAGCGGAGTTCGCCGGGATCGGTCGCGGGGACGCCGGCGCCGATGCCCAGGTGGTAGAGCTGGACGTCCTTGCGGCCCCAGGCGATCTCTGCGGACCGGGGTTCGGCGGCGACGGCCTTGGCGGCGTCAATGGGCATGGGGCTCCTGATCAACTGGCCGGGAACTGACGGCGGTCTCGCGGGACTGAGACCTCGGTACGGTCGTCCGCACCGTCGGCCGCACCGAGGTCGTTTCGGGCCGTTCTAGAACGCGTTCCAGTCCGGCGCCCCCTGTTGTATAGCCGAGCGGTCCTGAGTTGTGAAGGCTCCTGACGCCTCGTCAGCTATGTGTCGAGGGGCGGAGAGAAGCCGGGAGGCACCCGGGTCCACCGGGCCGGGACATTTGTCCTGCCGGAGTCCGCACATCGGTCTCCGCCCGGCCCGGCGATCGCTTCGTACGCCTTTGCCCACGTTCAGGATGCGAGAGGCCGCCCGCCGGGCTGTGGAACGACGGGCCGAGCGGACGCGCGGGCGAGCGGGTGCGGCTGAGCGTCGAGGACGACGGCACCGGCGTACAGCCCACGCCCGTGGGATCCTCGCGACCCGGCGTCGGCGGCACCGGGCTCAAGGGGCTCGGGGAGCGCCTGGCGGCGGCGGGCGGTTCGCCGGCGGCGGGGCCGGTGCCCGGGGGCGGGGTTCCTGGTGACCGCCGGGCCGCCCTTGGACGTACCGCCCGTGGAGCTGTCGTCCGCCCAGCTCAGCGCGCACATCCGTCCTACGCTGACCCCGTGAACGAGATGCCCCGGGACCACCGTCCCGCGAAGTCCGTCAGGGTCCTGCTCGCCGAGGACCAGGGAATGGCGCGGGGCGCCCTCGCCCTGTTGCTCGGGATGGAGCCGGACCTCCAGGTCGTCGCCCAGGTCGGGACCGGCGACGAGATCGTCGACGCGGCGCTGCTGCACCGCCCGGACGTGGCCCTCC
The DNA here is from genome assembly GCF_002954775.1 of Streptomyces geranii. Lineage (GTDB taxonomy): Bacteria > Actinomycetota > Actinomycetes > Streptomycetales > Streptomycetaceae > Streptomyces > Streptomyces geranii. The sequence continues at coordinate 196,518 of NZ_PJME01000014.1, read as the reverse complement.
TCGACATCGAGCTGCCCGGCATCAGCGGCCTCGAAGCCGCCGCCCTGCTGCGCGACGAGGCCCCGGACTGCCGGGTGCTGATCCTGACCACCTTCGGCCGCCCGGGCCATCTGCGCCGGGCCATGGAGGCGGGCGCCGCCGGTTTCCTGGTCAAGGACGGTCCGGTGGAGGAGCTGGCGGCGGCGATCCGCCGGGTGCTGACCGGCGAGACGGTCGTCGACCCGGCCCTGGCCGCCGTCGCGCTCAGCGCCGGGCCCGATCCGCTGACGGCTCCGGCTCCGGGCGGGGGCGATACCCATGGGAAGGTCAAGGATTAGTTAGTTAATAGTTAGTACGCCAAAACATCGGAATAGTTGCCCAGGCGCACAGGTTCAACCAGCACGTATCCCCGTCCCACCGCGCTCGACCCTGCCTGGAGGCTCCACCCCATGACGCATGAAACCGGTAGAAGGGGCGGAGCCATCGTCCCGGTGCTCGCCTTCGCGGGCATCGTCGTCGCGGTCATGCAGACCCTGCTCGTCCCGGTCATCAAGGACCTGCCCCAGCTGCTGAGCACCTCGCCCAGCAACGCCACCTGGGTACTGACCTCGACCCTCCTCTCCGGAGCCGTGGCCACGCCGATCATGGGCCGCCTCGGTGACCTGTACGGCAAGCGGCGGCTGCTGATCGCCAGCCTCTCCGTGATGGTGGTCGGCGCCCTGGTCAGCGCGCTCACCAGCGACCTGCTGACCATGATCGTGGGCCGTACCCTCCAGGGCTTCGCCATGGGCGCCATCCCCCTCGGCATCGGCCTGATGCGCGACATGCTCCCCCGCGAGAAGCTCCCCTCGGCGATGGCCCTGATGAGCTCCTCCATCGGCGTCGGCGGCGGCCTCGCCCTCCCCCTCGCCGCGCTGATCGCCCAGCACTCCGACTGGCACGCGCTCTTCTACGGCGCCGCGGGCCTCGGCGCCCTCGCCATCGCCCTCACCCTGTTCGTCGTACCGGAGTCCCGGATGCGCGCGGAGGGCACCTTCGACGTGCTCGGCGCGATCGGCCTCTCCGCCGGCCTGGTCCTCTTCCTCCTGCCGATCACCAAGGGCAGCGACTGGGGCTGGACCTCCGGCACGACGCTGGGCCTGTTCGGCGCGTCCGCCCTCGTACTCCTCCTGTGGGGCGTCCTGGAGCTGCGCCTGAAGGCCCCCCTGGTGGACCTGCGGACCACTGCCCGCCCGGCGGTGCTGTTCACCAACCTCGCCTCGATCATGGTCGGCGTCTCCTTCTACGTCGTCTCGCTCGTCCTCCCCCAGCTCCTCCAGCTGCCCACCTCCACCGGCTACGGCCTCGGCCAGTCCATGGTCACGGCGGGCCTGATCGTGGCACCGCTGGGCCTGACGATGATGTTCACGGCCCCGGTCTACGCCCGGCTGTCCGCCAAGTACGGCCCCAAGGTCACCCTGGTCCTCGGCCTGCTGATCATCGGCATCGGCTACGGTGCCGGCCTCGGCCTGATGACCGCCGCCTGGCAGTCGGTGGTCATCGCGGTGGTACTGGGCGCGGGCATCGGGCTCGCCTACTCCTCCCTTCCTGCCCTGATCGTCGGGGCGGTCCCGGCCTCCGAGACCGGCGCGGCCAACGGCCTGAACACCCTGATGCGTTCCATCGGTACGTCGGTGTCGAGCGCCGTCATCGGGATGGTGCTGGCCAACACCGCGAACCATGTGGGCGGGGTCGCGATCCCGACCATGCACGGGTTCCGGGTGTCGTTCGTGATCGCGACGGGGGCGGTGGCGATCGGGCTGGTGCTGGCGCTGTTCCTGCCGGGGCGGCGGCGGACTGTGGGCGGGCATCAGCTGCTGGCCGGCAGCGAGGAGGCTGTGCTGGGCGCGGGGGCCGGCTCCGGCGCCGGGTTCCGTGGGCGGGTGCTCGGGGCCGACGGGGTGCCCGTCGCTCGGGCCAAGGTCACCTTGATCGACCAGCGGGGGCGGCAGGCGGGGGCGACGTTGTCCGCGTCGGACGGGAGTTATGTGCTCGCGGTTCCGTCCGACGGGGCGTATGTGCTGGCCGCACGGGCTTCCGGGTATGGGCCGCATGCTTCGTCCGCGACGCATGCGGGTCGTGGGGACGGGCCGGTCGATGTGGACCTCTCCCTGCCCGAGGAGACCGTAAGCGCCTAGGCGCTGCGCGCCCGGCGCGGGGTTGTGTGTTGGCTGCGGGCCGGACGTGGCTGGTCGCGCAGTTCCTCGCGCCCCTTTGCGGGCGCCCCTGGTCATTCCGGCACCCACGTTGTGCGGCAGCATGGGGGTTCCCGCACGCACGTACGACTGAGAGGACCCCCCATGGCCCCCACCGCGCCCAAGCCCGAGATTCTGGACGCGTTCGAGGGGGCCAAGGGGTTCATGCCCGCCGACGAGGGGCTCGCGCTCTACGCGGCTGCCGTCGAGGCGGGTGCGTTGGGGCTGCCGCTGCTCGAAGTGGGGACGTACTGCGGGCGGTCCACGATTCTGCTCGCCGATGCCGCTCGGGCGACCGGGGTCTCGGCGGTCACCGTCGATCACCATCGGGGCAGTGAGGAGCAGCAGCCGGGGTGGGACTACCACGACCCGGAGACCGTCGACCCGGTGCTCGGGGTCATGGACACGCTTCCCCTCTTCCGGCGGGCCCTGCACCGGGCCGGGCTGGAGGACCACGTGATCGCGGTCGTCGGACGGTCGCCGCAGGTCGCGCGGGTCTGGAACTCGCCGCTCGGGCTCGTCTTCGTCGACGGCGGCCACACCGACGAGCACGCCACCGCCGACTACGAGGGCTGGGCCCCGCATGTCGCCGAGGGCGGGCTCCTGCTCATCCACGACGTCTTTCCGGACCCCGAGGACGAGTTCACCGGCCAGGCCCCCTACCGCGTCTACCTCCGTGCCCTCGCCTCCGGCGCCTTCACCGAGGTCTCCGCGACCCGCTCGCTGCGTGTGCTGCGGCGAACGGGAGCCGGGGTCTGAGGCCGGTTAGAGTCGCTGACGTGTCCTACGCAGGCCCCGGCTTCGAGCCGTCCCAGCCCCCTCGTTCCTTCGTGCGCCGTCCGCTGGCCGTCGCCCTCGCCGTGCTGGTGCTGGGCGGCGGAGGGTGGTTCGTCTGGGGGGCCGTCGCCGACGACGGTGGTGGGAAGGAGGGCAGTTCGGCCGCCGACGACTACTCGCCCCTCTCGCCCATCGGGACGCCCGGCATCGTCGTGCCGAGTGAGGCCGCCGCGCCGCTCGCGGGGAAGGTCGTCGTGATCGACCCGGGGCACAATCCCGGGAACTTCACGCACACCGCCGAGATCAACCGCAAGGTGAACATCGGGACGGGCTCCAAGGAGTGCGACACCACCGGTACCGCCACCAACAGCGGGTTCACGGAGGCCGAGTTCACCCTCGATGTCGCGCGGCGGCTGCGGACGGTGCTCGAACAGCTGGGCGCCACCGTGAAGTTGACCCAGGACGGCGGCAAGACCGACGACCGGGCCTTCGGGCCGTGCGTGGACGAGCGGGCCCGGATCGGGAACGCCGCGCGTGCCGACGCCGTCGTCTCCATCCACGCGGACGGGAGTTCGGCCGGCAACCGGGGCTTCCATGTGATCCTGCCGGGTGTTGTGGACGAGGGCGCCGCCGACACCCGGCCGATCGTCGCCTCCTCCAAGGTGCTCGGCGAGGACGTCAAGGCCGGGTTCGCCCGCGAGACCGGCTCCGCGCCCTCCAACTACATCGGCGGCGGCACCGGTCTCGACACCCGTACGGACCTCGGCGGTCTCAATCTGTCAACGGTTCCGAAGGTGTTCATCGAGTGCGGCAACATGCGCGACAGCAAGGACGCCGCCCTGCTGACCAGTGGGGTCTGGCGGGAGAAGGCGGCCGAGGGGATCTCTGAAGGAATCGTGAGTTTCCTGCGCGGTTCGTGATCAACGCGTGCATCCCGGCGGACAGTCCGCTCGGACGGACGATAATGTCGTGCCCCTACGAACGATCGATTGACGACGACACGACCTACGAAGGACCTGAGGACCTGAAGTGAATATCCGCTCCCTCACTCGAGGCGACGGCGTGGTGATCGGAGCAGCGGTGTTGCTGTTCATCGCGTCGTTCCTCGACATCTACTCCGTCGACGGTGCCACGAACGTCGACATGCCTAGCGCCTGGGCCAGTGGACCGGTCCTGTTGGGCGTCGTCCTCGCGGGTCTCATCGGTGCCGCGCTCGTCGTGGTGTCGCACGGTCTGCCCCAGGTGCCGAAGGTGGCGGGCATCGACCTCGGCCAGTTCGGTGTCGCCTTCACCGTCTTCGCCGCCTGGAGCGCCCTGGGCAACGTCTTCGACCCGGCGGGCGGCATCGACAACGTCGGCGTCAACGCCGGTTCGGGCCCGGACGCCGGTACCGGTCTGATCCTCTCCCTCGTCGCGACGGTCGTCATGGCCGCCGCCGCGGTCGCCACCCCGCTGGTCCCGGCCCTCAAGGGCGCCCTCATCGGCGCCCCCAAGCCGCCCGCCCCGCAGCCCTACGGCGGCGGCCAGCCCTACCCCGGTGGCCAGCCCCAGGGCGGCTACGGCTACCCGGGTGCCGGTGCGCAGCCGCAGCCGTACGGCGGCCAGCCGCAGGCCGGTCAGCCCTTCGGCGCCGGTGCCGGTGCCGGTGCGGGTGCCGGTCAGCAGCAGGCGCAGGCCCCGGCCCCCGACTTCTCCCCCTTCTGGTTCGCCGTCCCGGTGCCGCGTCCGCTCTTCGCGGAGGACGGTTCGTCCGCGCCGATCGCCGAACTGGCCCCCGGCACCTGGTACCTGGCCGTCGAGCAGCGCGGCCAGGGCCTCATCGCCCAGACGCAGGACGGCCGCCGGGGTGTCCTCCAGGACACGTCCGGCATCCAGCGCGGCTAGCCCCGTCGCGTACCGCCGCGTACCGCCTCGGCCCCTCACCCTTCCCGGTGAGGGGCCGTTGTCGTACAGTCGCCGCCAGCTCTCTTGTATCTGACGGATCGTCAGGAGGCAGGCATGCGGCTCGGTCTCGCGCTCGGCTACTGGGGGCGCGGCCCCTCCCCGGACCACGTCCCGCTCGCCCAGGAGGCCGAACGGCTCGGCTACGACTCCGTGTGGACGGCCGAGTCCTGGGGCTCGGACGCGTTCACCCCGCTGACCTGGATCGCGGCTCAGACGTCAAGGATCAAGCTGGGTACGGCCGTTGCCCAGATGGCGGCCCGGTCGCCGACGACCACCGCGATGCACGCCCTCACCCTCGACCACCTCTCCGGCGGCCGTGTTCTTCTCGGGCTGGGGCTGTCCGGCCCGCAGGTCGTGGAAGGGTGGTACGGGCGCCCGTTCCCGAAGTCGCCGCTCACCGCGACCCGGGAGTACGTGGACGTCGTACGCCAAGTCCTCAGGCGCGAGGCCCCGGTTCAGGTGTCGGGGCGCTTCCACTCCCTGCCCTACGACGGGCCGGACGGGACGGGCATCGGCAAGCCCCTCAAGTCCATCACCCATCCCCTGCGCGCCCAACTCCCCGTGCTGCTCGGGGCGGAGGGGCCGAGGAACATCGCCCAGACGGCCCGTATCGCGGACGGCTGGCTGCCCCTGTACTGGTCCCCGCTGCGGGCCGGGCTGTACGAGGAGCCGCTCAGCGGCGCTCCCGACGGGTTCCTCGTCGCGCCCATGGCGCAGGCCCGGGTCTGCGCCGACGTCGCCGAAGGGCTGCTGCCCGTCAAGACGATGCTCGGGTTCTACATCGGCGGGATGGGACACGCGGCCCGTAACTTCCACGCCGATCTGATGGCGCGGATGGGGTACGAGGAGGAGGCCCGGCGGATCCAGGAACTGTTCCTCGCCGGGCGCCGCGAGGAGGCCGTGCTGGCCGTGCCGGACGCCTTCGCCGACGAGATCTCCCTCGTCGGGCCGCGCGAACGCATCGCCGAGCGGCTGGAGTTGTGGCGCAAGGGCCCGGTGACCGACCTGCTCGTGCTCTCCCCCGATCCGCACACCCTGCGGGTCCTCGCCGAGCTGAACTCGTAGAGCCGTCTCGACTCGTCTCAACTCGTGCCCGGTCAGCGGAAGATGGCGATCGGGTCCAGGGTCAGTTCGCCCGTCTCCCGGTCCCAGGTGCGCACCTTGCCCAGGCAGCGCGCCTGGAACGCCCCCGTGTAGTAGTCCGCGTCGCGGAACTCGCCGAGCCCCTCGGACTCGGCGCAGGTGACCTTCACCTGGGCGGCGGGCGCCCCCTCGTACCGTGCCCGCAGGACGACGTCCCCGCTCTCCGTGCGGCGGGCGGAGAACAGGCCGGTGACCGAGACGAACTCGGTCATCACCGCGCTCAGCGGTACCGTCCCGATGCCGGTACCCGCGCCCGTTCCGCCGTCGGCGCGGTCGCGCAGCGCCTCCGTGAGGGTCCCGTTGGGGAGCAGACGGCCGGTGGTGAGGTCGGCGTCGACGACGACGTCCTCTTTCCGCATCGTGTCCATGAGCACCCGGATCACCATGATGGGCGTGCTCTCGCGGATGAACCTGATGACGCGCTCCTTGGCCACGTCCCGGTGGGCGTTGATGCCCAGCAGGCCGAGGGTCTTGGCCCACAGCCCGAAGCCGCCGTTGACGTTGATCTTGTCGGCGACCTCCTGCTCCAGGGCCTCCGAGAAGCCGCCGGCCTGGTAGATGTCCATCACGCGCTGCTTGTGCAGGTAGAAGCACATGCCCAGGTCGGTACGCCCGACGCCCCGGCGCCGGCGGCGCGGCCACCCACGGTCGACCAGCGCGTACCGGAGCAGGACGCCGATACTGACCGCCGTCACCGCCCAGACGGCCAGCCACGGCCACCACTGGCTCCACCACTGACTCTCAGTGACACCCACGGATCTCCTTGAACGCGTCGGAGAGCGAGGAGAGTCCGGCGTCGACCATCCGGCCGCCGGTCGCGTCGGCGGCCTTCCTCAGGGCGGCGGCGTCGGCCTCTCCGAACTGGACGGGGAAGGTGGGCACCTCGCTCACCTCGGCCGCGTCGGCGGCCAGTTGACGGTGGCGGCGCAGGAACTCCTCGTAGCCGATACCGGAGTTGCTCTCGCCGTCCGTCATCAGCACGATCGACACCGGCCGGGCGGGCTCCTCGCGCACCGCCTCGACGGCGATCCGGTAACCCCGGTCGAGGGCCGACCAGACGGCGGTGTCCTCGGCGAAGTCCCCTTCCGCCACCACCTTGTCGAGTGTGCGGAGATCGCCGTCGCCCCGGACGGTGACGGTCCGTTCCTCCAGTACGCGGCCCGCGAACCGGACGACCGTCAGGCGCTCGCCCCGGTAGAAGCGGGCGAACTTGCCGGTGGCGGTGGTGTCGGCGCCGCTGAGGCCCGCGAAGGCGGCGCGGAGTCCGGCCATGCGTTCGCCGCGCATCGAGGGCGAGAAGTCGAGCACGAACACGACCTGGTCGGCGGTCGTACTCGCCGGATCGCCGTAGTCGGCGACCAGTTGATCCACGACGGCCGTCCTGTCGGGGTAGGACAGGGCGTTGCCGACGTCGGCGCGCAGGCTCGCCGAGGGCTCGACGTCCTGGTTCACCGGGCGCCGGTGGGTGCGCTGCATCAACTTCCGCTGTACGTCGGCGCTCTTCAGCCAGTCGACCACCTTGACGTACGCGGAGTGCCGGTCCGGGTCGAGGAGCAGCAGCGGGAAGTCGGACAGCACCATGCCGTCCTCGGGGTACACGATCTCCAGGGGCGCGGTGAGCTTTCCGGTGGCGTTCAGGGTGAGCAGTTCGGACTCGTGGGCGATGAGGGCGTTGGCGTCGTCCTGGTGGGCGGTGTAGGCGTCGAGCAGGGCGCGGGAGCCGGCGGCGGTGAGGGTCTGGCCCGAGCGGAAGCCCCGCAACCGGTCGCAGGAGACGTCCTGTTGGCGCAGGGCGCCGCCCGTCCCGGCCGCCGCCGTGGCGACGCCGACGAGGGCCGCGCGGCCGGTGTCGCTGCTCCGCGGATCGGCCATCCCGAACCGTACGGTGCCGTCGGCGGCGGCGTCCGCGATGTCCGCCCAGGAGAGCCGGCCGCCGGGGACGGCCGCCCGCAACTGCCGGGCGACCTCGGGGGTGAGGCCGACGACCACGGGTGAGCGCATGATGGCGGTCGACTCGGGCCGGGCCGTCCGGCCGCCGGACTCCTGGAGGCGCAGCAGGAAGGAGCGGTCGGAGGCGGGCCAGGCCAGGTCGTAGGCGGAGTCCGAGGAGGCCGCGGTGAGGTCGGGGGTCGCCTTGTACCGCATGTCCAGCTCGACGCCCGTGTCCTCCTTCAGGTCGGCCAGCAGGGGTGCCAGGTCGGCGAGTTCGGGGCTGGCGAGGACGGTCAGGGTGACGTCGTCCCGGCCCCGGGTGCAGCCGGAGCCGAGCGTGGCGAGGAGGGCCAGGGCGAGACAGGCGGTCGCGGCCCGGGAGACGCGCCTCACGGGGTGGCCTGTTCGGCGGCCGGGCAGTCGCCGACGTAGTCGATGATCCGCTCCAGGACGTTCAGGTCGGGGATGTCGACCTTGGTCTGGTCGCTGTTGCGGGCCGGGACCTGTATCCCGTGTCCGCGAAGGTAGGCGTTCAGCTGGTCGCTGCTGCCGTCCTCGCCGGAGAACCGGACGCGGAAGCCCAACTCGGTGGCCCGCTGGCGCAGTTCGGCGTCGGTGCGGATGATCTCGACGAGCCGGTCGCCGTCGTCGGTGAGGCCGATGAGCTGGGGCTCGGTGAGGGCGTAGGGCGTGGGGTAGAGCAGGACGCGCTGGGTGTCCTGCTTCTTGTGCCGCTCCCGGTAGGCGAGTTGGTGGGCGAGGTACTGGTGCTCGTAGATCACCGCGATGGGCGCGATGCTCTCGCCCTCGCCGGAGAAGTAGCTGTCGGCCTGCTCGTCGGACCACATGCCCTGGAGGTTGATCAGGGGCTTGACGGCCTTGGCGAGGTCGACCACCTGGTCCTCGGCAACCGGCACACGCTGCCCGTTCCGCACGAAGGAGAGGATGCTGAGGTAGGTGCCGGCCGAGTTGGACTCGCACACGCTGGAGGTGCGGACGAGGACCCGGCCGCCGTTGCTCTCGCCCTTGTTGACGTCGTCGAAGCCGATGCCGTTCCAGGTGTCCGCGGGTTCGACCTTCCCGTCGCCGTCCTGGTCGACCGGTTTCCCCGCCCTGTCGACGCTGATGCCGTCCAGCAGCTTGGTGAACTCGTCCATCCTGAGGTTGTAGTAGAGCGTGTTCCCGCCGGACTTCTGGGGCTCGGCCACGCCCAGCTCCCGCAGGGTCTCGGCGTAGTCCCGGAAGGTCGCGAGCACGAGCGGGGTGACGAAGGGGCGGACCGAGTCGAGGGTCCGGCCCTGCTTGTCGAGGATGGTCTTGGCGGCGGGCTGGCCGGACGGGAAGACCACGTCCATACCCGCCAGCGACTGCTGGGCGATGCCCCGTGACCCGAGCCGCTGGACCTCGACCCGGATGCCGTGCCTGAGCAACAGCCGCCGTACTTCCGGGTCTTGGAAGTAGTCGGACTTCGAGGCCATCTTGGCCTGGATGGTCGTGATGCGTTCGAAGGGGCGCAGCGCGTTGCCGGAGACCAGCAGGGAGATCAGCCCGGCGAGGGCGAGTGGCATCGCCACGACGACATGGCGCGGGAGACGGCGTCTGGATCTGCGGCGCCGGGTCGTGAGTCTCGGTTCCTCGACGACGGGCGGTCTGTTCTCGTCGGACACCGCTGTCCCTGCCTCTCCCCCGGGTGAAGGATCATCAGGTACGGCATCGAACTCAGCCCCCTGGAAGCGTCAACTCCGGCCGAACGGGAGGTAAATGGCGGCCGTCCCCACCGCCTCATTCCCTCGCCGCGCTGATTTCATCCCCGATTCGGGGGCACCCGGAGGACATGTCCCCTCGAACTCGCCGCAGTGCCACCCGGGCCGGCTCGATCTTCGCGATCGTCGCCGACATCATGGCCCTCATTCTCGGGCTCTGGATCCTGTTCTACCTGCTCGACGCGGACCGCGCGAACGGCTTCGTGGAGTTCGTCCACGACGCGGCCACGTGGCTGGCGGGCTGGTCGTACGACCTGTTCACCTTCGACGAGCAGTGGGCGCGGGTGGTCGCCGGGTACGGACTGGCCGCCGTCGTCTACCTGTTCGTGGGCCATGCGCTCAGCCGCGTGGGCCGTGGCTGAGCGCCGGCACCGATGCCGGTGAGCGCCGGTCAGGTACAGCAGTCGGGGTCCAGTCCCGTCGGCAGCAGCTCGCCTCCGAACACCGCGCACGTCGCCTCATGACCGCCAAGTGCCGCGACAGCGAGGAGCAGCGAACCCGCCGTCCACGTGGTGAGTTCGCGCGGCCAGATCTGCCGGGCGTCGAACACGTAACCCGTCCAGTACAGCCCGCTGTCCGCGTCCCGCAGATGCTGGATCGACTGCAGGATCTCCAGCGCGCGGTCGGACTCGCCCACCGCCCAGAGGGCCAGGGCGAGTTCGGCCGACTCACCGCCCGTCACCCACGGGTTGGGCACCACGCACCGCACCCCGAGCCCGGGCACGACGAAGCGCTCCCAGCCCTGCTCGATACGGGACTTGGCCTCCGTACCCGTCAACGCGCCGCCCAGGACCGGGTAGTACCAGTCCATCGAGTAGCGGTCCTTGTCGAGGAACCGCTCCGGGTGCCTGCGGATCGCGTGCCGCAGCGCGCCGACCGCCAACTCCCAGTCGGGCTGCGGCTCTTCACGTTCGTCGGCGATGGCGAGCGCACAGCGCAGCGCGTGATGGATCGACGAACTCCCGGTCAGCAGCGCGTCCTTGAGGTCCGTACCGTCGTCCTCGCGCTTCCACCCGATCTCGCCGCCGGGCTGCTGCAGCTGGAGCACGAACTCGACGGCGGCGAAGACGGTCGGCCACAGCCGGTCCAGGAAGGTGTCGTCGCCGGTGGCGAGGTAGTGGTGCCAGACGCCGACCGCTATGTAGGCGACGAAGTTGGTCTCCCGGCCCCGGTCGGTGACGGCGTCCGCGTCCCCGTCGGCGTACGCGGCGTACCAGGAGCCGTCCTCCACCTGATGGGCGGCCAGCCACAGGTACGCCCGCTCGGCGGCCTCGTGCTCGCCGGCCGCGTCCAGGGCCATCGCGGCCTCGATGTGGTCCCACGGGTCGAGATGGTGCCCCCGGAACCACGGAAGGGCCCCGTCCGCCCGCTGCTCCGCGAGGATCCCGCGGACGGTGACGGCGGCCTGCTCGGCGGTGAGGACCCCGGGCAGGACGAGGTGTTCTGTCCGGGGCGTCGTCACTTCGCCGCCACCTTGGCCTTCGTCTTGCTGTCCGTCTTGCTGTCCGTCTTGGTATCCGCCTCGGTATCCGCGTCGGCCTCCACCGGGGGCAGGTGCGGCTTGGTCGCGTACGCCACAAAACTCTTGCCGATCACCGGGTTGAGCGCCTGTTCGGCGACCCGGGTGACCAGCGGTTTCTTCATGATGTCCCAGACCAGCAGCTGGTGGTACGCCCGGACCGGCAGCGCCTTGTCGTTGTCGACGCCGAACGCGCACTTCAGCCACCAGTAGGGCGAGTGCAGCGCGTGCGCGTGGTGCGTGCCGTACGGCTTCAGCCCGGCTTCCTCGATCTTCGCGAGGAGTTCGTCCGCCTTGTAGATGCGGATGTGGCCGCCCTCGACCTCGTGGTAGGCGTCGGAGAGGGACCAGCAGACCTTCTCGGGCCCGTAGCGCGGCACGGTGATCGCGATCCGGCCGCCGGGCTTGAGCACCCGGACCATCTCCGCGAGTACGCCCTTGTCGTCCGGGATGTGCTCCATGACCTCGGAGATGATCACGACGTCGAAGGACTCGTCCGGGAACGGCAGCGCCAGGGCGTCGCCCTCCATGGCTGTCGCGGTTGCCCCCGCCGGTGCCTCGCCCGCCTCCTCCATCGCCGCGAACCACTTGGCGACCTCGCGGATCTCGTCCCGGTTCTGGTCCAGCGCCACGACCTGGGCGCCGCGCCGGTAGCACTCGAACGCGTGCCGGCCGGCTCCGCAGCCGAGGTCCAGTACGCGGTCGCCCGGGGCGAGCGGGAACCGGGTGAAATCGACGGTCAGCACGGGGTCCTGCTTTCGCGGTCGGGGGTCACGGTGGGGGTGGGGTCGGGGGTGACCTCGGAGGCGGGGTCGGGGGTCGCGTCAGGGGTCGTGTCAGGGGCGGGGGTGGCCGCGGAGCGGCGGGGTGGCTTGGGCGCGGAGCGGCCCGTAGGGGGTGTGGGGGGCGCGGAGCGGGCCGAAGGTGGGGTGTGGGGCGCGGAGCGGGCCATTGCCTCGCGGTAGTGGGCCGCCGTGCCCTCTGCCGCTCGGGCCCAGGTGAAGCGGGTCAGTACGCGCTCACGGCCCGCGCGGCCGAGGCGGGCGCGGAGTTCCGGGTCGGCGAGGAGGGTGGCCAGGGCGGTGGCCAGGGCTCCGGGGTCGCCGGGGGGTACGGAGAGGCAGGTCTCGCCGTCGGGGCCCGACACCTCCGGGATCGCGCCGCCCGTCGTGGCGACCAGGGGCGTACCGGTGGCCATCGCCTCCGCCGCCGGGAGCGAGAAGCCCTCGTACAGGGACGGTACGCAGGCGATCTCCGCCGAGCGCACCAGGTCGACGAGTTCCCCGTCCGAGATGCCCTTGACGAACTCGACGGCGCCTTCGAGGCCGTACCGCTCGATGGCCTGGGCGACGGGCCCGTCCTCGGCACGCTTGCCGACGACCACCAGGTGGGCGGCGGGATGTTCCGTACGTACCTTGGCGAGCGCCTCGACGAGGAAGACCAGGCCCTTGAGGGGGACGTCCGCGCTTGACGTGGTCACGATGCGGCCCGGCACCTGGCGTACCGCCGGGTCGGGCGAGAAGAGGTCGGTGTCGGCGCCGATGTGCACGACGTGGATGCGCTCGTCCCGTACGCCGAGATGGTCGACGATCTCCTGGCGCGACGTACCGGAGACGGTGAGCACGGAGGGCAGCCGGCGCGCGACGCGCTTCTGCATCCGGGTGAAGCCGTACCAGCGGCGTACGGACATCCGGCGTCGTATGCCGTCGGCCGCGTCCAGCTCCAACTGGCGGTCCACGGTGATGGGGTGGTGGATCGTCGTGACGAGCGGGGCACCGAGGTCGCCCAACAGGCCGTACCCGAGCGTCTGGTTGTCGTGCACGACGTCGAACTCACCGCGCCGGGCCAGGAGTTGGCGGCGTGCGCGGAGGGAGAAGGTGAGGGGCTCCGGGAAGCCGCCGGTCCACATGGTGGCGACTTCGAGGGCGTCGATCCAGTCGCGGTACTCGTCCCGTGCCGGGGTGCGGAAGGGGTCGGGCTGGCGGTACAGGTCGAGGCTGGGGAGTTCGGTGAGGACGGGGTCGGGGCCCGGGTCCGTACCTGCCTCGGCCCCGGCTCGGCCGTCGAGTACGTCCAGTACGGGGTACGGCTGCGAGCCGATGACCTCGACGCGGTGGCCGAGGCGGGCCAGTTCGCGGGACAGGTGGCGTACGTAGACGCCCTGGCCGCCGCAGAACGGGTTCCCCTTATAGGTCAGAAGCGCGATGTTGAGCGGTCGCTCGCCGTCCGCGGCAAGATCCCCGAGATCCCCAAGAGGACCCGCCTCGCTGGCCTCAGCGGTCACTCCCGGCCCCCTTCTGCCCGCGTTTTCCCGCGAGACTACGTCGGGACGCTAATCTAGAACAAGTTTCAGACTTGATCGTTCAGGAGGCTCCGAATCTACCGGCAGGCACCTCGGCTGTGAGCGGTGGATCAGGTGATTCGCGCCACGGCGGACGCACGACGCGGACGTGCCATGCTGACGGATCGCTGACCGAATGCTGACCGGTCGCAAACTGTTGCCGGCTGTTGCCGACACATGACTGCCCGATCGCCCGCGCGATCACCGACTGTCACGGAACGGGACGACCCATGGCTGCCGACGCGAAGGTGGAAGCACGTACGGCGCGACCGGGTTCGCCGCCGCCCTCCGCTCCGCTCACCGAGCGGCAGGAGGCCCGCAGGCGCCGGATCCTGCACGCGAGCGCGCAGTTGGCGGCGCGGGGCGGTTTCGACGCGGTGCAGATGCGGGAGGTCGCGGAGTCCTCGCAGGTCGCGCTCGGCACGCTGTACCGGTACTTCCCGTCGAAGGTGCATCTGCTGGTCGCGACGATGCAGGACCAGCTGGAGCACATGCACGGCACGCTGCGGAAGAAGCCGCCCACGGGCGAGACGGCGGCGGAGCGGGTGGCGGAGACGCTGATGCGGGCGTTCCGGGCGCTGCAGCGGGAGCCGCATCTCGCGGACGCGATGGTGCGGGCGCTGACGTTCGCGGACCGCAGTGTCTCCCCGGAGGTCGACCAGGTCTCGCGTCAGACGACGGCGATCATCCTGGACTCGATGGGGCTGGGTGAGCCGGGGGCGGGGCATCCGACGCCCGAGCAGTTGTCGGCTGTGCGGGTCATCGAGCACACGTGGCACTCGGCGCTGATCACGTGGCTGTCGGGGCGGGCGTCGATCGCCCAGGTGAAGATCGACATCGAGACGGTGTGCCGGTTGATCGACCTGACGGATCCGTCGGGGACGGCGGAACGGTAGGGCGTTTTTTCGCCCCCGCCGCCACCCGCAGGGACCCTCAGTCCTCCGGCGGAAACACCCCCTCTCCGCCCCCCACCAGCGTGATCATGATCGCCTCCACCGGACAGTTCTCCGCCGCCGCAAGCACCCTCTCGTTCGCGTCCAGGTCCGGCTCCACCGGATGTGACTGCATCCCGGCGTCCAGCCGGAACCCGCCCGGCGCCCGGTGGACGCACTGGGCCGAGCCGATGCACAGCGAGCGGTCCACCTCCACGTGCCAGCGGTCGCCCATGGCCTCTAGCCCTCCCAGCCGGCCGGGAGGTGGATCATCTTGTGCTCCAGGTACTCGCCGAACCCCTCCGGGCCGAACTCCCGCCCCAGCCCCGAGTTCTTGTAGCCGCCGAACGGGCCGAGCATGTCCAGGCTGAAGGTGTTCACCGAGTACGTTCCGGTACGGACCTGCCTCGCGATCTCGATGCCGTGCGCCACGTCGGCCGTCCACACGCTGCCGCTCAGGCCGTAGTCGGAGTCGTTCGCGATCTTCACGGCCTCGGTCTCGTCGCCGTACGGGAGGAGGCAGATCACCGGGCCGAAGATCTCCTCGCGGGCGATGCGCATCGAGTTGTCGACGTCCCCGAAGAGGGTCGGTTCCACGTACCAGCCCCGGTCGAGGCCGGCGGGGCGGCCACCGCCGGTGAGGATCTTGGCGCCCTCCTCCTGGCCGATGCGGATGTAGTCGAGGTTGCGCTGCTGCTGGCGCTTCGCGACGAGCGGGCCGACCTGGGTCGCCGGGTCGAGCGGGTCGCCCACCACCAGGGCGCTCGCCGCCTGGGTGAAGGCGTCCGCGAACTCGTCGTAGCGGGAACGCGGGAGGAGGATGCGGGTCTGGGCGACGCACGCCTGGCCGTTGTTCATCCAGGCGGCGGAGACGATGCCGGGGACGGTGGTGTCGAGGTCCGCGTCCGGGAGGACGATCGCCGCCGACTTGCCGCCCAACTCCAGTGTCACCCGGGTGAGTCGGCGGGCCGCCACCTCCATGACGCGCTTGCCTGCCGCTACCGAGCCGGTGAACGCCACCTTGTCGATGCCGGGGTGTCCGACCAGGTACTCGCTCACCTCGCGGTCGGCCGGGAGGATGGACAGGACGCCCTCCGGAAGACCCGCCTCCTTCGTTATCTCCGCCAGGATGTACGCGTCGAGCGGCGACTCGGGCGACGGCTTCAGCACCACCGTGCAGCCGGTGAGCAGCGCCGGCGCGAGCTTGGCGGCGGCCACGAACTGGGGGACGTTCCAGGGGACCACGGCCGCGACGACACCCACCGGCTCGCGCCGGACGAGGATCCTGCCGAGCGCTCCGTCGCGCGACTCCTCGTACGGGAAGTCGCGGGCGACCGTGATCGCCGCGTCCCACACCATCACCGCGCCGAGGGCCTGGGCGAGGATGCTCCAGGAGTACGGGGAGCCGTTCTCGGAGGAGATGACGCGGCCGATCTCCTCGTAGCGGGCGGCGATCCCGTCCTTGATGCGGGTGACGACGGCGATCCGCTCGTCGAGGGTCGTGCGCGGCCAGGGTCCCTCGTCGAAGGCGGTGCGCGCGGCGGCGACGGCCCGGTCGACGTCGGCCGTGGAGGCGTGCGGCACCCGGCCGATGACCTCTTCGGTGTGCGGGGAGATGACCTCGATGACGTCCTTGCCTAGGGGGTCGGTCAACTCCCCGCCGATGAACAGCTGTCCGTGTTCCACGAGCTCGGTCATGGCCGACTGCCTCTCCGGATACCGTCTCTGACGGTTCGTCAGATAGATAGGTACCGAGACAGTTACCAGTTCCCCCCGGAGGAGTCCACAGCCCTCACAGCACCAAGCGCGACTACGGGGCATACGGGGTGAGTGACTTGGGCTCCCATTGAAACTGGTTCTAGTTATAGTTGCGGCAACCGGCCACGGGGGAGCACATGACACAGGTGTCGACGCAGGTGACCGATCACGGCGGGGGCGTACGGTCCATCCGGGTCCCGATCCCGAACAACCCCCTCGGCTACACGCTCGTGTACGTCGTGGACACCGACACCGGACCGGTGCTCGTCGACACGGGCTGGGACGACCCGCTGTCCTGGGACACCCTCGCCGCGGGCCTGACCGCCTGCGGCACCTCGGCCGCCGAGGTCAAGGGCGTGGTGATCACCCACCACCACCCGGACCACCACGGCCTGTCGGGCCGGGTCCGCGAGGCGTCCGGGGCCTGGATCGCGATGCACGAGGCCGACATCTCCCTGGTCAGGCGGACCCGGGACAACCGCGCCGAGCGCTGGTTCACGTACATGACGGCGAAACTGGCGGCGGCCGGCGCCCCCGCCGACCACGTGGAGACCCTCCGCACGACCCAGCTCGGCACCCTCCCGAGCTTCTCCCCCGCCCTCCCCGACCGCGAGATCGTCCCCGGCGAACTCCTCGACCTCCCCGGCCGCCGCCTGCGCGCGATCTGGACCCCGGGCCACACCCCCGGCCATGTCTGCCTCCACCTGGAGGAGACCCACCCCGCCCAACTCCCGGGCAACGGCCGCCTGTTCTCCGGCGACCACCTGCTCCCCGGCATCACCCCGCACATCGGCCTGTACGAGGACCCGGAGGACACGACGATCGCCGACCCCCTCGGCGACTACCTGGCCTCCCTGGAACGCATCGGCCGCCTGACCCCGTCAGAGGTCCTCCCGGCCCACCGCCACCCCTTCCCCGACGCGACAACCCGCGTACAGGAACTCCTCACCCACCACGACGACCGCCTGGCCGACCTACGCGCCCTCCTCACCACCCCCCTCACCCCCTGGCAACTGGCGGAACGCATGGAGTGGAACCGCCCCTGGCCCGAAATCCCCCCGGGCTCAAGAAACATCGCGGTCTCGGAGGCCGAGGCCCACGTCCGCCGCCTGGTCAAACTGGGTCAGGCGGAGGCGGTCACGGGGAGCGATCCGGTTACTTACGTGGCGGTTTGACCCGCGCGGCTCCGGCCGACCCAACGGGCCGCGGGCAGAGGGAAGCGGGCCCGGGGCAGGGGGCAGGGGGCTTCACGGCAGCAGTGTTCGGATCAAGTCCTCTGCCGTGCCCAGCAGTTCGACTTCCGTCCGGCTCATCGTCGGGTTCGCCGCGCGGCGCCTGCGCGCCTCCGGCAGGCCCTCCGCCGTACGGCCCGCCTCCGGCACAGCGGACGGAGCCGTCAGCAGCGCGGTGAGCATCTCGCGGGCGGGTGCGGCCAACGGGTCGACGGACACCGCGACTTGGGCCAGGATCACGGCGGACATGGCCCGGTCCAGACCCGGCGGCCCCTCCTCGGCGTTGGCCCAGTCGATGACGCGGGGGCCGTCGGGAGTAAGGATCACGTTCTCCGGGTGCAGGTCGAGGTGGAGGACGCACGTCCCCGGGCCGGCACCCGGCAGACGCGGCGGGACGGCGTGCAGGCTGTGCAGCAGGACGGCCAGCATCTCGCCGCCCTCGCTCGCGGCCAGCAGACCCGCGCCCAGCGCCTCCAGCATCGTCGGGCCGGACAGCCGCTCCAGGACCAGATCGGTACCGGTCCCCGCCCGCACCTCGGGCACCGGGTAGCCGTGGCCCCGTACGTGCTCCATGACGGCCGCCTCCGCCGCCGGGTCCCCGTATCCGTCCCGGTAGCGGCGGAGCACCCACGCCGTCCCGGCCAGCTCGTACACATCCGCCGTACGCCCGGAGCCGAGCAGTCTCCCCGTACTCGTACTCATACCCGGCCCCATCCCCGTTTCTGTCCCCATGCGGTGAACCTATCCGCCGTCACAGGGTCCTCTCAGCGCTTTGCTACGGGCCGGTACAGTGAGCGGGTCGTCATCACACCCGTACGGGGAGAAGCCGGTGCGAATCCGGCGCTGACCCGCAACCGTGAGCGGTCCTGGTCGTGTCGGGCGGGAACCGTGAGCCGGATCGCCCCGTGTGGATCGTGACCGGCTCGTGTCACCGGTGGTCCGCCGGTGTACGGCACCGTCGAGGTATACGGAGCCGAGCCGCCCGGGGTGGGTCTCCCCGTGCTGTCCGGCTCCCCGTGCAGGGAGAGGCATCCGCCGATCATGAATGTCCGCCGCAGCGCCGCGGTTCCGGCCGTCATCGCCGTCGTCGTCGCCCTCGCCGGGAGCGGGAGCGGGAGCGGTCCGGCCTTTGCCGCCTCTCCTTCTCCTTCCTCTTCTCCCTCTGTCTCCCTTCCCTCCGGGTTGTACGGTTCCGGCGATCCCACCTACGACGGTGTCTGGCGGCAGTCCCTCGCCCTGCTCGCCCAGGACGCGGTGGGGGTGAAGCCCGCCGCATCGGGGGTGGCGTGGCTGGCCGGGCAGCAGTGTGCCGACGGCGGGTTCGCCGCCTTCCGGAGCGATGCCGGTGCGGCCTGCGGTGCCAAGACCCTCGTCGACACCAACAGCACCGGCGCCGCCGTCCAGGCCCTCGCCGCGCTCGGCGGGCAGGACGCCGTCGTCGGCAAGGCCGTCGGCTGGCTGAAGTCGGTGCAGAACGCGGACGGCGGCTGGGGGTACGCGGCCGGTGGCGCCAGCGATGCCAACTCCACCTCCGTGGTCATCGGGGCCCTCGCCGCCGCCGGTGAGAAGCCCGGCGAGGTCAGAAAGGGTGGCAAGTCCCCGTACGACCTGCTCGTGAAGTTCGCTCTGCCGTGCGGTGGGAGCGGTGGCGGTGCCTTCGCCTATCAGCCCGACAAGAAGGGCACGCTCGTCGCCAACGCCGATGCCACCGCCGCGGCCGTGGTCGGCCTGCTGGGGAAAGGGTTCGGTGGGGCCTCGGCGGCCGGGAGTGCGACGGACGGCTCCCTGAGCTGCGCCAAGTCCACCGCGCCCGCACAGGTCGCCCGTAACGGCGCCGCCTATCTCGTACAGGCCCTCGCCAAGGACAAGCACCTCACCTCCGCGCTGGCCGGGGCCGAGGACCAGCCCGACCACGGCAACACCGCCGATGCCGTCGTCGCCCTCGCGGCCGTCGGCGAGGGTGAGCGGGCCGCCGACTCGCTGGGCTGGCTGGAGGCCAACTCCGCGCAGTGGGCGAAGGAGTCCGGGCCCGCCGCGTACGCGCAGCTGATCCTCGCCGCCGACGCCGGGTCCGCCGATCCGCGTGACTTCGGCGGGCAGGATCTCGTGAGCCTCCTCAACTCGACCGGACCCGCGCCCGCTTCCGTGCCCGCTTCTCCAGCCTCCTCCTCGTCCCCGTCCGCCTCCGCCTCCGCCTCCGCCTCCGCCGAGGACGACGACAGTAGGTTCGGGGTGTGGTGGACCGTCGGTGTGTTCCTCGTCGCCGGTATCGGTATCGGGTTTCTGCTCAGTGGGCGGCGGAAGCGGCAGCAGTCGTGATTCGGCGCCGGGTTCTGGTTCCGCCCCTTCTTCTTGTTCTTCTTGCCTCGCTCCTTCTCTGGGTCGGCGCCGGGTCCGCCCAGGCCACCGGCTATCGCTACTGGTCCTTCTGGGAGCGCGGCGGCGGCAGTTGGACCTACGCCACGCTCGGGCCGTCCGCCGCGCGGCCCTCCGACGGTGACGTGCAGGGGTTCCGGTTCGCCGTCAGCGAGGACTCCGCGGACGCCGTACAGCCGCGCGGCGGTGCGGTGTTCGGGGTCATCTGTGCCCGGACTCCCGCGCGGGAGGGGCAGAAGCGGGTCGCGCTCGTCATCGACTTCGGCACGTCCGCCGACGCGCCTGCCGGTGAGCGTCCGCCCGCGACGCGTACGGTTTGCGCCCGCGTCTCCGCCGACGCGACCAGCGCCGACGCCCTCGCCTCCGTCGCCAAGCCCCTGCGCTACAACTCCGGTGCGCTGCTGTGCGCCATCGCCGGGTATCCGCGTACGGGGTGCGGTGAGGCGGTGTCGGCGGGCGAGTCCGCCGGGGCCACGGATTCGGACGGCGGCCCGTCCGTCGGCCTGTTCGCGGGCATCGGCGCTGTCTTGCTGCTCGGCTCGGCGGCCGTCTGGCAGACGCGGCGTCGTCGGCATGTCTGAGCGGGCCGATGGGTGGGCGGTTCTTCGGCCGCGCGCCGGTGGGGGCCGGCCGCGCCCCTTTCGGTTTCGGGGCGCGAGCGCCCCTTCAACCATCCACCCGGGCGCCTGGTGGGTCTGGTCGCTCGGGCTCGGTGCCGCTGCCACTCGCACCACCAATCCCCTCCTCCTCGGCCTCCTCATCGCCGTCGCCGGTTACGTCGTCGCCGCGCGCCGCACCGACGCCCCCTGGGCCCGTTCCTACGCCGCCTTCGTCAAGCTCGGGCTCGCCGTGCTCGTCATCCGGCTCGTGTTCGCCGTCGTCCTCGGCTCGCCGATCCCCGGCTCGCACGTTCTCCTCACGCTCCCCGAACTCCCCTTGCCCGACTGGGCGCAGGGGGTACGCGTCGGTGGTCGGGTGACCGCCGAGGGGCTGGTCTTCGCGCTGTACGACGGGCTGCGGCTCGCCGCGCTCCTCATCTGCGTCGGCGCCGCGAACGCCCTCGCGAACCCGGCCCGGCTCCTCAAGTCGCTCCCCGGCGCGCTGTACGAGATCGGGGTCGCGGTCGTCGTCGCCCTCACCTTCGCGCCGAACCTCATCGCGGACGTCCAGCGACTGCGCGCCGCCCGTCGGCTGCGCGGCCGTCCGGACCGTGGTGTACGGGGGCTGCTGCAGGTCGGACTCCCGGTACTGGAGGGCGCGTTGGAGCGGTCGGTCGCACTGGCGGCAGCCATGGAGGCGCGCGGATACGGCCGCACCGCCGAAGTACCGGCCGCCGTACGCCGTACGACCGCCACCCTCACCCTGGGCGGCCTGCTCGGCGTCTGCGCGGGCACGTACGGACTGCTCACGGCGGCGGGCGGGACGTACGGACTGCCGGTGCTGCTGGCCGGGTTGGCGGCGGCGCTGGGCGGGCTGTGGCTCGGCGGCCGGCGTTCGCCGCGCACCCGGTACCGGCCGGACGTGTGGGGCGTACGGGCGTGGCTGGTCGCGGGGTCGGGGGTGGCCGTGGCGGCGCTGATGGTCCTCGCCTCCGTCCGCTCCGGCGGCTCGGCGGCGCTGCGTCCCGGCGTCGTACCGCTCGTCTCCCCGACCCTGCCGCTGTGGCCGGCCGCGGCCGTGCTGCTGGGCCTGCTCCCGGCCTTCGTCGCCCCAAGTCCTACACCCCCAGAGCCAGTCAGGCCGATCGCCGTGAAGGAGCCGTCGTGATCCGCTTCGAGGACGTCTCCGTCAGCTACGACGAGGCACCCCAACCCGCCGTCCAGCACGTCGACTTCGAGGTGCCGGAGGGCGAACTCGTGCTGCTCGTCGGCCCGTCGGGCGTCGGCAAGTCGACGGTTCTGGGAGCCGTCAGCGGGCTCGTCCCGCACTTCACCGGGGGCACCCTGCGCGGCCGGGTGACCGTCGCCGGCCGCGACACCCGTACCCACAAGCCGCGTGAACTCGCCGACGTGGTCGGCACGGTGGGCCAGGACCCGCTCGCCCACTTCGTGACGGACACCGTCGAGGACGAACTCGCGTACGGCATGGAGTCGTTGGGCCTCGCCCCGGACGTGATGCGGCGCCGGGTGGAGGAGACCCTGGACCTGCTGGGCCTGGCCGAGCTGCGCGACCGCCCGATCGCCACGCTCTCCGGGGGCCAGCGGCAGCGGGTGGCGATCGGCTCGGTCCTCACCCCGCACCCGAGGGTCCTGGTCCTCGACGAGCCGACGTCGGCGCTCGATCCGGCGGCTGCGGAGGAGGTGCTGGCGGTCCTGCAGCGCCTCGTCCACGACCTCGGGACGACGGTCCTGATGGCCGAGCACCGGCTGGAACGGGTCGTCCAGTACGCCGACCGCGTCGTCCTCCTTCCCGCCCCCGGCGCCGCGCCCGTCGTCGGCACCCCGGCGGAGGTGATGGCGTCCTCGCCGGTGTACCCGCCCGTGGTCGCCCTCGGCCGCCTGGCGGGCTGGTCCCCGCTCCCGCTGACCGTCCGCGACGCCCGCCGCAGCGCCGGAGAGCTGCGGGAACGGCTCGCGGACCGCCCGTATCCGGCACCTACGCCAACTCCCGCACCAGCGCCCGCAGTAGAACCCGTAAAGCCCGTAGAACCCGTAGTGGAGCCGTCGTCGATCACACCTCGCCGGTTCTTCCGCAAGGCCCCGCCGCCCCCGACTCCCCCAACCCCCCTTCCCCCGGCCGAAGTTCACGCCCTCACCGTCCGCCGCGCCCACGCCCGCGTCGAAGCGCTGCGGCGCGTCACGCTCGCCGTCTCCCCCGGCGAGACCGTCGCCCTGATGGGGCGCAACGGCGCCGGGAAGTCCACGTTGCTCGGCGCGCTGGTCGGGCTCGTCGAGCCGGTCGGCGGTTCGGTGCGGGTCGGGGGCGCTGTGCCGCACCGGACGGCGCCCCGGGACCTCGTACGCCGCGTGGGTCTCGTACCGCAGGAGCCGCGCGATCTGCTGTACGCGGACACGGTCGCCGCCGAGTGCGCGGCGGCCGACGCCGATGCGGGCGCCGGGGCGGGGAGCTGCCGGGCCCTGGTCTCCGAGCTGCTGCCGGGCATCACCGACGACACGCACCCGCGTGATCTGTCCGAGGGGCAGCGGCTGGCGCTCGCGCTGGCCGTCGTACTGACCGCCCGGCCGCCCCTGCTGCTGCTCGACGAGCCGACCCGGGGGCTCGACTACGCGGCGAAGGCCCGGCTGGTCGGCGTGCTGCGTGCGCTGGCGGCCGAGGGGCACGCGATCGTGCTGGCCACGCACGACGTGGAACTGGCCGCCGAGCTGGCCCACCGGGTGGTGATCCTGGCCGACGGCGAGGTGGTGGCCGACGGTCCGACGGCCGAGGTGGTCGTGGCGTCGCCGTCCTTCGCGCCGCAGGTGACCAAGATCCTGGCCCCGCAGCGCTGGCTCACGGTGGCCCAGGTGGCGGAGGCCCTCCGATGAGCGGGCCGACCGGGCAGTCACGCCCTGCCCGGCCCACGGCCCGCTTCACTGCCACCCGCCTCGGGGAGGGCCTCCTATGAACGGCATCCGCAAGCCGCGTCCCGTCCGGCTCGGGCCGCGCTCCACCGCCGCGCTTCTTCTCGTCGGTGCCGTGGGAGTGGCCGGCTTCGGGTGGCCCTTTCTCGCGCCGCCCGGCTCCGCCGTGAGCGCGCACGCCCAGGACGCGCCCTGGCTCTTCGCGGGGCTGCTCGTGCTGCTCGTCGCCGTCGTCGCGGCGGCGATCTCCGAGTCGGGGCTCGGGCCGAAGGCGGTGGCGATGCTCGGTGTGCTGGCGGCGGCCGGGGCGGCGCTGCGTCCGCTGGGTGCCGGTACGGCCGGGCTGGAGCCGATGTTCTTCCTGATGGTGCTCAGCGGGCGGGTGCTGGGGCCCGGGTTCGGGTTCGTCCTCGGGTCGGTGACCATGTTCGCGTCCGCGCTGCTCACGGGCGGGGTGGGGCCCTGGATGCCGTTCCAGATGCTCGCGATGGGCTGGTTCACGATGGGCGCGGGCCTGCTGCCGGGCGCGGAGCGGCTGCGCGGCCGGGCCGAGCTGCTCCTTCTCGCCGGGTACGGCTTCCTCGCCGCCTTCGCCTACGGCACGGTCATGAACCTGGCGGGCTGGCCCTTCATGGGCGAGCTGGCCTCGAACATCGCCTTCGTGCCGGACGCCCCCGTCCCCGCGAACCTCGCCCGCTTCGTCACGTACTGCCTGGCCACCTCGCTCGGCTGGGACCTGGGACGCGCGGTGCTCACCGTCGTCCTGACGATCACCCTCGGCCCGACCCTCCTCAAGGCGCTCCGGAGGGCCACCCGCCGGGCCGCCTTCGAGACCCAGGTCACTTTCGAGGCGCCCGGCGCGTGAAGCGGCCCATAGGACGCAGGTCACTTACTAGGCGGAGTAGTAGCTCGATGCGCGTGTCATGCCCACACAGAAACCGCCGCTGACCTGCGCATTGAGAGCCAGGTCACAAACGCCGCCTATACCCCACATACGACCACAACTAGCAAAAGGGGTGATTGCGGACGCCGGTCCAGCCTGTTTCTCTGGAGCAGTCGCACGGCGCCGACGAACCCTCACGGGTCGCGGCGCCGCCGCATGTCACCGCCGCACCGGCAGTACGCAGCACACGTGGCGTCGGACAGCCCGCGACCGCCCTGACCCCGAGGAAAAGGTTCTCCGTGTTCGTCTCCCGCATCGCCCGCACCATCGCCTCCCCGAAGAAGGCCCTCACCACCGCCGCCGTGGCCGCCGCCACCGCCGGTATGGTCCTGGCCGCGGCCCCGGCCCAGGCGGCGACCACCGCCTCCGCCTCCGACGCGAAGGCGATAGCGCAGAAGATGATCCCGGACGACGCCCAGTACAACGCGTTCAGCAAGATCGTCGAGCACGAGAGCGGCTGGGACGTCGACGCCACCAACTCGTCCTCCGGCGCGTACGGCCTGGTCCAGGCCCTCCCCGGTTCGAAGATGGCCTCGGCCGGCGCCGACTGGAAGACCAGCGCCGCCACCCAGATCGAGTGGGGCCTGGACTACATGAACGACCGCTACGGCAGCCCGGTCGCCGCCTGGAACTTCTGGCAGGCCAACGGCTGGTACTGAGCCGCCCGACCCGGTTCGACCGGCGCGACGGCCCCGACTCACCCGAGTCGGGGGCCGTCGCCTTTCCCGTCCCACCCGCCGTGTCCCTCCCTCAGCGCCCTTCCCTCCGTGTCCCTCCCCGGCCGTCCGTGGTGAACTGGCTCGCATGAGTACCGAGGCAAGCGGGCCGACGCTGCAGTCTCCGTCGTACGACCCCGAATCACGCGGTCTGCGGCTCGTGGCCGTCCTGCTGGTGCTGACGGTGGTCAGCGGGCTGATCGACGCCGTCAGCTATCTCGGGCTCGGGCATGTGTTCACCGCGAACATGACCGGCAACGTCGTCGTCCTGGGCTTCGCCGCCGCCGGTGCGCCCGGCTTCTCCGTACCGCACACGCTGGTGTCCCTGACGTCGTTCGTGGTGGGCGCCGTGGCCGGCGGCCGGGTCGCGGGGCGCCTCGGCGGCGGCTCGCGCCGGCGGTGGGCCCGGATCACCCTGGCCGTCGAGGCGCTGCTCCTGGGCGTGTCCTCGGCGGTCGCCTTCGCCGCGCCGGACGCGACGGCCACCGTGTACGCCCTGATCTCGGTCACCGCCTTCGCGATGGGCCTGCGCAACGCGACCGTACGCAGACTGGGCGTCCCCGACCTGACGACCACCGTCCTGACGATGACCCTGACCGGCCTCGCCGCCGACTCCCGCGCGGCCGGCGGCACGGGCCGGCACTCCCCGCGCCGTTCGGCCTCGGTGGCGGCGATGGCCCTGGGCGCGCTGCTCGGCGCGTGGCTGTACCTCCACCACGGCCTGGGGCTCCCGCTGCTGGTCACGGCCGTGGTGGTGGGCGTACTGGCGGTGTGCGCCTCGGGGCGGGAGTGAGGACGAGGAAGCGGTCCGAACCGTCGACGCCGCCCGGGCCGGAAGCCGGACGGAACGCGGGCCGGAAGCCCCCGGCGGGGCCCGCCGGCCCGGCTTCGCGGGCCGGCACTGTCGTTCGAAGGCCCCGAGTGGCTGTCGAAAGTGGCTACCGATCGATAACGCTTGGGGATCGCCCGGGGTCGGGTCCCTCCGTCCCGCGGATGCCCGTATGGGCCGGGATCGGTCCGCCGCACCCCGTTTGACCTGCGCGTGCTGTGTCGGCGGGCGGGATTTTCCGGCGTGCGCGGGGCCGTTCCCGCGGCGGGCGCGGAAGTGGCCGGCGAGAGTCAGAGGCGCTCGACGGGCCCGCGCCGGTCGGAAGCGGAGCATACTGACGTCAATGACTAAGACAGCGGTGACCAAGGCCCATCTGCCCACCAGTCCCTTCAAAGCCCCTGTGGCCCCACCTGCCAAGCGGTTCGCGGTAGGAGACCGGGTCACTCACGACGTGTTCGGCCTCGGCCGAGTGACCACCGTCGAGGACGGCATCGCGGTGCTCGTCGACTTCGGCGGCATGCAGGAGCGGATCACCAGCCCCTACGCCAAGCTGACCGTTCTGTGAGCTCTGCCGTAGGGACGACCTCACTGTTCTCCGCTCCGGAACAGCTGCCGGTCCACGAACGGACCGACACCCCGACTCCGGTGCTCAACCCCTTCCAGGCGCCGGCCTTCGCCGAAGGCACTCCTGGATTCGACGCCGACCCGGCGGAGGATCTCGGCGCCGCGGAGTAGCGCTGTCGATGCCTCTCAGATCCGGGGCATCGGCAGCGCGTACACCTTGTCGAAGTGCTGGGCGATCAGCGGGTGGTCACCGTCGGCGCCCGGGTCGCAGGAGAGCTGCCAGTCGTTGATGCCGGTGTCCCGGCCGTCGGTGAAGTTCCAGAGCAGCTCGCCCTGTCGCGCGTCGAGCGCGTAGAAACCGTCCTTGTTGGCCTCGGCCGTGACGAAGACCGAGCCGCCGCCCGCGATCAGCGGGTTCTCCAGGTCCAGCCGGGGCGTCTCGCGGAACCAGCGCCGGGCACCGCTGACGGCGTCGAACGCCTCGACGCCGTGCGGGTTCCTGGTCATGCCGTACACCGTGCCGTCCGCGGCGGCGACGGAGGCGAAGCCGCCGTTGTCCCGCTTCGCCCGCCAGCGCACCGCGCCGGAGTCCAGGTCCACGGCGATCAGCTCGCTGTCGGCGGCGAAGACGGTCCCGTCGAGCAGGACCGGCGCCGAACGGGTCTCCGACTCGGACGTCATCCGCCGGCTCCACACCACGGTTCCGCGCCCGTCGCTGCTGCGGGCCGTGAGACGGTGCAGTCCGTCGAGGTAGACGAAGCGGTTGGCGTCGATGACCGGCTTCAGGTCGAGCCCGATGTCCTGTGCGTCGATGGGGATGACGCTGGCCAGGCGTGCCCGCAGATTCGTACCGAGGACAACGTTGGTCGAGGTGGCCGAACCCGACCCCTGCGCGCCGTCCGGGCCCTGCTGGCGGTCGAACCGCAGTCCGATGATGGAGACGGTGGTGCCGACCCCGCCGAGCAGGGTGTCGAAGCGGAAGTCCGACCCGAAGTCCAGGGAGTACCGCTCGGCGCCGGTGACCGGGTCGACGCCGATCACGGTCGCGCCGGTGCCGAGGGCGACGGCGACGTCCGAGACGAGCAGCGGCGGGGTGGGCGATTGGCTGATGCCCCGGTAGATCCAGCGGGGCTTGGTGCCGTCGACGAGGCCGAGGCTGAACATCGTGCCCGACTGCGTCTTCATCAGGGCCGTGTCGTTGTAGAAGACCGCCGGTGCCTGTACGAGCGGGCTGCTGTCGTACGTCCACAGCGGTTCCGGCGCCCGGCCGGACGGCTTGGCCGCTCCGCCGCCGTTCGCCCGGTCGTCGCCCGAGCCGTGGAGCAGCGCGATCGCGCCGACGCCCAGGGCGAGCGCGCCGGCCGCGAGGACCCCGCGCCGGGAGGGGCCGGGGTTCAGCGACCGCCGGGCACGATGGGTGCCGCGCTCGCTGGGCGACTGGGCGGGCGACGGGGGCACGGGCGTGCGCTCGCGGGTGTCCCCGCCGGTCTTCGGCGGCCCCGGGCGGTCGGGGCCGCCGGGGTGCTCGGGGTGTTCGGCGTGGTCGGGGAAGACCACGCGCTGGGGGCCGCTCGGGCGGCGCTCGGTGATCAGTCGTTGTACGGCGGCGAGGCGCGGGTCGACGCGCACGCCACCGGGGGCCGATCCGGCGGCGGGGGCCGGCACGGGGGCGGCGGTGGCGCCGACGCGGGCGGACTCCCGCTCACGTTCCCGTCCGTGCTCGCGTCCGCGCTCGCGTCCGTGGAGGGCTGTCGTCCCGCCCGCCCCGAAGTCGAGGTCGAGGTCCATGAGGGCGGCTGCCTGGTGCCGGATCCAGGAGTTCACGGGGTCCGGCAGCCAGTCGTGCCAGTTCAGCGCGTCGGCGCCGGCGGGCGCGCAGGCCGCCGACACCCGGTCGGGGCTGGGCCTGGCCGCCGGGGACTTTTCGAGACAGAGCCCGATGATCGTGTCCAGGGGGTCCTGAACACCCGTCAGATCCGGTGTGCCGTGCACGACTTGGTAGAGCAGGGTGGCCGCCGACGAGCCGTCGAAGGGCGACTTGCCGGTGGCCGCGTAGGCCAGCACCGAGCCCAGACAGAAGACGTCCCCCGCCGGGCCCATCGGATCGCCCGTGGCGTGCTCCGGGCACATGTAGCGCGGGGAGCCCAACAGCACGCCGGACAGGGTGAGTTCGTAGCCGTCGGTGGCCCGGACGATGCCGAAGTCGATGACGCGCGGGCCCTCGGCGGAGAGCAGCACGTTGGACGGCTTGAGGTCGCGGTGCACAAGTCCCGCCGAATGCACGGCGATCAGCGCCTCGGCGAGTCCGGCGCCGAGGGCCAGCACGGTTCTCGGCGGCAGCGGGCCGTACGCCTCGACGGCCTCGGCGAGGGTCGGGCCGAGGATGTGCGTGGTGGCCAGCCAGGGGACGGGGCCGTCCGGGTCGGCGTCCAGGACGGACGCCGTGTAGGTGCCGCTCACCGCCCGGGCCGCGTCGACCTCGCGGCGGAAGCGGTTGCGGAAGGCCCGGCCCGAGGCCAGTTCGGGCCGGATCACCTTGACGGCCACGGTCTGTTGCCGGTCGTCCTTGGCGAGAAAGACCTCCCCCATCCCCCCGGCGCCCAGTCGCGCGACAGTACGGTACGGCCCCAACTGCTCCGGATCCGTGGGACGAAGTGGCTCCATTTTCCTCAGCTCGCCTGTTCCCCGTTCATATGGACTTGGAGGGAGAGTAGGTGCTGGAGGGGCAGTTGGAGTACGCAACCGGCCAAGTCGTGGCCATTACTTGAGACTTCAGGCAGGGACTGTCCGGACGTTACTCGTGACGCCGGGACGAATCCGGCACGACTCGTTCCGGATCTGCGCCCTCTCGGTACGACAGTCAGCTCAACTCGGCGTAGACGATGAGGTTGTTGACCGGATGGCCCTGGGCGTCGAAGTCGCCGTCGCAGGTGATCAGCCGGAGGGCGCGGTCCTGGGTCGGGCCGTAGACCTTCTCGGTGGGGAAGGCGTGCTTGCCGACACTCTCCGTAGCCGTGACGGTGAAGTGGGCCGTGTCGCCGTTCGTGTCGGTGACGGTGATGTCGGCGCCCTTGGCGATCTTCTTGAGGTCGTGGAAGACGGCCCGGCCGAAGCGGGTGTCGTTGTGCCCGATGACGACGGCCGCACCGACCTGGCCGGGCAGCACCCCGCCGGTGTACCAGCCGGCGGTCATCCCCCGCTCGGCCGGCGGAACCTCGACCGTGCCGTCCGCGTTGAGCCCCAGCTCCATCAGCGAACCGCTGATCCCGAGCGAGGGCACGGCGACCTCGGCCGGCGCGGCCGGGTCCGCCGGAGCGTCGGACGCGCCGGCGGTCGCGACCCCCGCGCCGGGCACCGAGGCGCCGGTGGCGACCCGGACCTTCGGATCGGGCACCGCCGAACACCCGGTGAGCAGGCCGACGAGCACAAGAAGGACGAGGGTCGCGAACAACGCGACGACGGTACGGGACCGGGACAGGGCCGGACGGTGTGCAGGGGACAACTCGGGCTCCAGAACAGGGTGCGGGGAGGTACGCCGGAACGCACAGGGCGCCGCCCGATGAAGGACGACGCCGCCGTGCCGTACGAGAGGTGGTACTGGCCGGCCGGCCGCGGCTCACGTCCGCGAGGTCCCGTCGCCTCCGGCCCGGAGCACGCGCCGGGCGTCGCCGGGCCGGGGGGGCACCCCCTGGCGGACACGGCCCAGGATCTAGCGGCGGGCCGCCGTGCGGCGGCGTACGACGTAGGTGCCCGCGCCCGCGAGGAGCAGGGTGCCCGTGGCCGTGCCGATCAGGGTGGTGGTGTTGTTGTCGTCGGCCGGGGCCTCGCCCGCCGCGACGCCGCCGCGGGGGTAGTCCTTGCCGCCCTTCTTGGCGGCCTCCGCCTTCCTGGCCTCGGCCTCCTTGAGCGTCCTGGCGTCCTCGGCCTTCTTCTTCTCCAGGGCCTCCTTCTGCTCCGGGGTCAGGTCGGTCGCGCCCGGCGTCGGGGTCGGGTCGGTGGCGAAGGCCGCGGAGGCCGGGACGAGCAGCGCGCCGGCCGCGACGCCGGTCAGTACGGCGAGACGCAGCGGGCGCAGGGTGAGACGGCGGGACATGTGGGACTCCAGTTCCAGCCCGGCCTTGGTCGTACCTGGGTGCTCGATCCGCACCAGGTTCCGGGCATGCCCCCACCCTGGCCGCCAGTTGTGAGGAATCTGTCAGATCGCCGTCGTCATCCGATCAGGGCCGGCCGCGCTGCTCACGGGCAGCCGCAGGGTGAAGGCGGCCCCCTCCCCCTCCGTGCTCACCACGTCGACCGTGCCGCCGTGCGCCTCGGCCAGCTTGAGGACGATCGCCAGGCCCAGCCCGCTGCCGCCGGTGCTGCGGTTGCGGGACTTCTCGGCCCGCCAGAACCGGTCGAAGACGTACGGGAGATCGGCCGCCGGGATGCCGCTGCCGGTGTCGGCCACCTCCACCGCCAGTTCGTCACCGGAAGCGCCCGCGCCGGTGACGTACGGGCGCAGACTCACCCTGCCGCCCGCCGGGGTGTGGCGGACCGCGTTGGAGACGAGGTTGCTGACGGCCTGGCGCAGCCGTACCGGGTCGGCGTCGAGGAGCGGGAGGGGTGGGGTGCCCGGCGGGGGCTCGGGGAGGGTGAGCGTGACGCCCGCCGTCTCCGCCAACCCCTGGTGTGCGGAGGCGACTTGGGCGAGCAGCTCGGCCACGCGCACCGGCTTGCGGTGCAGTCGCAGCGCGCCCGCGTCGGCCGCGCCCAGGTCCTGGAGGTCGTTGATGAGGTGCTGGAGCTGCACCGCCTCCTCCAGGAGCGAGGAGACGAACGCCGGGTCGGGTTCGGCGAGCCCGTCGTGGGCGGCCTCCAGCCAGCCCCGGATGTTGCTCAGCGGCGTACGCAGCTCGTGCGCGACATCGCTGACCATCACCTTGCGCTGCTCCTCCAGTCTGGCCCGGTGGGCGGCCATGTCGTTGAAGGCCGCCGCCAGCCGCCCGATCTCGTTGTCGGAGCCGACAGGGACGGGCACCGGCGTCGAGTCGAGGCCGTCCCGCATCCGCTGGGCGGCGCCGGTCAGCGCGTGCAGGGGGCGTACGAGCCTGCCGCCCGCGAGGACCGAGGCGCCGACGGTGAGGGCCAGCACCAGGGCGGTGACCCCGGCGATCCGGGCGGTGCTGGCCGGGGAGAGGTCGAGGCCGGGGACTCCGGCGGCGCCGGGGCCGTCGATGAACAGCAGTGCGGACTCGGCGACATAGGCGCTGAGCTGCTCCCGGCGGGCGCTGCCGACGCACTCGGCGATGGCCCGGTCGTACCCGCTGTCCAGGGTCTCGGCCGGGTCGTCGTAGAGCTTGCCGTCGACGGCGGCGGCCCTCCGCTTGGCGGCCTCGGCCGCCTCCGCAGCCGCGGCGGCCTTGGCGACCCTGGCGTCCTCGGCCAGTTTGGCGGCCAGCCGCTCGTCCTGCGCCGCCTTCACCGCCGTCTCGCGGTCGATGCCCTCCCCGGTGACCCGGCTCGCGCCGTCCTGGCCGTATCCCCAGCTCCGGTCCCAGGAGAGGTCGAGGTTGAGGGTCACGCCCGTACGGCCCTGCCGGGTCAGGCAGGAGTCGGCGAGCTGGTTGAGGGCGCGCAGGGCCTTGCGCTCGGTCGGGGTGGGCGACACCGGGAAGGCGTCCAGGCACTTCGCCTCGGTGGCGCGGGCGATCTCGTCCTCGGCCGCGCTGTCCGTCTCGTTGCTCACGAACTCCACGCGGGGCCGGCCGGCCGGGCTCTCGACGATGTCCGCGGCGATGCCCATCTTGCCGAGGCACTGCACCCGCCCGGCGGAGGCCTTGCGCAGCACGGAACGTTCCTTCGCGGGCAGCCGGAACGGGCCGACGGCCCGGGGGTCGACGCGGTCCGCGCCGGTCTCGGCGGCGTCGGGCACCAGCACGGTGTCGACGGCCAGCGGGTCGACGATCGCCGAGGGCTGGCCGGCGAGCGAGGCCGCCGCCGAACTCCCCTTGCGGGAAGCAGAGTTGGACTCGGATTCGGATTCGGACTGGGACTCGGCCGAGTCGGCGAACGGGCGGCGGCCCGGGGTGGTGAGCACGATCCTGCGCCCGGACTGCCGGGCCAGTTCGCGCACGGTCGCGTCGACGCCGTCCCAGTCGGGGTGGGTGGCCGCATAGCCGAGGAGGGTGTTGTAGATCTTCGCGTCGGACTTGAGGTTCTGCCCCTGCTCCTGTCGGATCGCGACGGTGGTCGTCTGCACGGCGAGCCAGGCGGTGGCGGCCACCGAGCAGGACGCGACCAGCGCGGTCACCGTCAGCAGCCGCCCGGCCAGGCTCCTACGGAGCGGCAGCCGGCCGCCCGCCGCGCCCTTCCCCCGGTCAGGACGACGCATGGCGCACGTTCCTCGCCGGGTCAAGGAGCTTGTAGCCGACGCCGAAGACGGTGACGATGCGGGACGGCCGCCGGGGAGCGCGCTCGATCTTCTTGCGCAGGTTCATGATGTGCACGTCGACGGTCCGGCCGCTGATGTACTTGTCGAAGCCGTGCAGTTCCTCCAGCAGCCGCGCCCTGGTGAAGACCCGGCCGGGCTCGGCGGCCATCGCCGCGAGGATCCGGAACTCACCGGGCGTGCACTCGACCGCCGCGCCCCCGACGGACACCTCGTGCCGCGCGGGGTCGACCCGGAGCGCGCCGACCGCCAACACCTCGTCGTCCGGGGCGGCTTGGGGTTCGGGAGCGGGTGCGGGCCCGGGGTCGGGCTCGGTGCCGTGCCGGTGGCGGCGCAGCAACGTCCGTACCCGGGCCGTCAGTTCGCGGGGGCTGAACGGCTTGGTCATGTAGTCGTCGGCGCCGAGGTCGAGGCCGAGCAGCAGATCGTCCTCGGTGCTGCGGGCCGTGAGCATCAGCACCGGCACCTCGCGGCGTTCGGCGCGCAGGATGCGTACGACGTCCAGGCCGTCGGCTCTGGGCATCATCACGTCGAGGACGACCAGGTCGGGGCTCTGCTGCCGGACCGTCTCCAGGGCGGTCCGGCCGTCCTCGACGACCGTGACGGTGTGGCCCTCGTGCTCCAGATAGCGGCGCACCAGTTCGGCCTGCTTCGGGTCGTCTTCGGCGACGACGATGTTTGCGCACACGCCGCGATCGTAGCGAGCGGCGCCGCCGCGAGGACCGCGAGCGGCCCTACCGTACGGGCCGTTCGGCCACCGGCGGCCGGGGGTGGAGCCGGGCGGTCGAGCGTCCGGTGAGGTCGAGGAGCAGTTCGGCGAAGAGGGCGTCGCCCCAACCGAACCAGGGGCGGGTGTAGTTGGCGGGGTCGTCGACGTGGAAGCTCTCGTGCACGGAACCCGTGCCCGCGTCGGTGCGCAGCAACTGCTCGGCGAGGCGGACCCGTTCGGCCTCGTCGTCGCTGGTCAGGGCCTGCATGGTGAGGGAGAGCGGCCAGACGTGCCCGGGCGGGGTGTGCGGGCTGCCGATGCCGGAGGCCGAACTCCCGCTGTAGTAGAAGGGGTTGGCGTCACTGAGGACGAACTCGCGGGTGCGCAGGTAGAGCTGGTCGCCGGGGTCGCACCAGCCGAGGTAGGGCAGCGAGAGGAGGCTCGGGATGTTGGCGTCGTCCATGAGCGACTGCCCGCCGAGACCGTCGACCTCGTACGCGTACACCGCCGGGTCTGCCCCGGAGGTCACCCCGTGCGTACGTATCCCGGTGGCGATCTCGCCCGACAGGGCGGTGGCGTCGGCGGCGAGGCCGGGGTAGCCGAGGGCGGTCGCCAGTTCGGCGAGGCCGCGCAGGGCGACGGCCGCCATGGCGTTGGCGGGGACGAGGTAGCCGTACTCGCAGCGGTCGTCGCTGGGGCGGAAGCCGGACCAGGTCATCCCGGTGGGCGCGGTCGGGGCGCCCCGACCGTCGCGGGCCAGCGTGTCGTACTCCCAGTCGCCCTCGCGCCGGAACTCGTACGGCGAGCTGTTCTCGTGGTCCTGC
Source organism: Streptomyces geranii (assembly GCF_002954775.1). Lineage (GTDB taxonomy): Bacteria > Actinomycetota > Actinomycetes > Streptomycetales > Streptomycetaceae > Streptomyces > Streptomyces geranii. The sequence continues at coordinate 162,055 of NZ_PJME01000014.1, read as the reverse complement.
TCGACCCGCCACAGGGTGATGATCCGGCGGGCGGCGCGGACGAAGCGGTCGTCGGCGGTGAGGTGGCCGAGGCTTCCGGTGGCCCGCCAGATGCCGTAGGCCAGCTGGAGCGGGGCGCAGAGCGAGTCGATCTCGTACTTCTGCTCCCAGACCAGCGGGGCGGGGACCGGGTCGTCGACGTAGCCGGCGCCGGAGCCGTCGGGTTCGGCGTTGAAGGCGTTGGCGTAGGGGTCGGCGAGGACGTAGCGCAGCTGGCGGCGCAGGACGCCGGTGAGGGCGGCGGCGACGGCCGGGTCGTCGGCGGCGAGGAGGTAGGGGCGGACCTGGGCGGTGCTGTCGCGCAGCCACATCGCGGGGATGTCGCCGGTGAGGACGAAGACCTCGCCGTCGGGCTGCGGGCGCATGGCGCGGCCCCAGGTGCCGGTGAGCAGCCCGGTGAAGCGGTCGGCGGCGCGCGGGTCGAGGGAGCGCAGCTCGCGGTGGACGTCGGCGCTCAGGGCGCGGAGGCCTTCCGGCAGCTCGCTTCCCGACTCGTTGGCAAGCCGCATGATCATCCTCCACGTACTCCGTCGCGAGCTGAGACAACGTTGTTTTGAAACAACGTTGTCGGACCATACGTACCGACCCCCGGGCCGCGCAAGGCGTGCAAAATCCCGGTTCCATTCCATTGACAACGTTGTTTCACGGGGGTTTGCTGTGCGGCACGCAACGACGCGCAGCGGCCTTTGTCGCGAAGTAAGCCTTTTCGGAGTGATGCCGGACATGCGAACGCCCACCATGCGGGAGGTCGCCGCCCTCGCCGGGGTGTCGATCAAGACCGTCTCCCGGTTCGTCAACGGTGACGAGACGGTCTCCCCCGCGATCGCGGAGCGGGTGCGCGCTGCCATAGACGAGACCGGTTACCGCCGCAACGACCTCGCCCGGAGCCTGCGCCCCGGCCAGCGCAGCACCACGCTGGCGCTGCTGGTCGGCGATCTGACCAACCCGTTCTACGGTTCGATCGCCAACGGCGTCATGGGCGTGGCCCGCGCCCACGGCCACAACGTCGTGCTGGCCAGCTCCGACGAGGACCCCGAGGCCGAGCGCCGGGGCATCGACGACCTGCTCGGGCAGCGGGTCGCCGGGCTGCTGATCGTGCCGGGCGCCATGGACTACGGCTACCTCGGCCGCGAGGTCGACCAGGGCACCCCGGTGGTCTTCCTGGACCGGCCCGCGCTGGGCCTGGACGCGGACACCGTGCTGCTGGACAACCACGGGGGTGCCCGTAAGGCCACCGAGCATCTGATCGCGGCGGGCCACCGGCGGATCGGCGTCGTCGTGGCCGCCAGCCACCACACCACGGGGCGCCGCCTCGACGGCTATCTGGACGCCATGCGCGCCGCCTTCGGCGAGGTCGACGAGGCCCTGGTCGCGAGGCTGGAGCACGGCACCCGCGCCGAGGCCGAGCAGGCCGCCGCCGAACTCCTCGCACTGCCCCCGGACCGGCGCCCCACGGCCCTGTTCACCACCACCAACTTCCTGACCCACGGCGCCCTGCGCGCCATGGGCCCGGGGCAGGGCACGGCGCTGGTCGGCTTCGACGACTTCCCCTTCGCCGACCTGCTGCCCACCCCCGTGACGGTCGTGTCCGGGGACGCCGACGAGATGGGCCGCGAGGCGACCCGACTGCTGCTGACCCGGATCGCGGGCCAGAGCGGACCACCCCGCCGGGTCGAGCTAGGCACCGTACTGATCCCCCGTGGAAGCGGAGAGCAGAAGCCATGAGCACCCCCAGTCCCGCAGACCCGGCTCCGACCGGCCCGGCTCCGGCCGGCACAGCTTCGGTCGGCCCGGCTCCGCACGGGGCCACCGCCCTCGCCACCCCGGTCCTCGAACTGTCCGGCATCGTCAAGAGCTACGGCCAGGTCCAGGCGCTGCGCGGGGCCGCGCTCACCGTCTATCCGGGCGAGGTCGTCGCGCTGGTCGGTGACAACGGCGCCGGGAAGAGTACGACGATCAAGGTCATCTCCGGGGTGATCCAGCCCGACGCGGGCGAGATCAGGGTCGACGGCCGGCCGGTGACCATCCCGGACCCGATCGCCGCCCGTCGCCTCGGCATCGAGACCGTCTACCAGGATCTCGCCCTCGCGCCCGACCTGGACCCCGCCGAGAACCTCTTCCTCGGCCGCGAGATCATGCGCCCCGGGCTGCTCGGCAAGCTCGGCTTCCTGGACCGGAAGGCCATGCGGGCCAAGGCCGACGAGGCGTTCGGCTCGCTCGGCGTCGGCATCCAGGACACCGCCGCGCAGGTCGTCACGATGTCCGGCGGCCAGCGCCAGGGCATCGCGGTCGGCCGGGCGGTCAACTGGGCGGACCGCGTGCTGCTGATGGACGAGCCGACGGCCGCACTGGGCGTCGTACAGACCGAGCGGGTCGGACAGCTGATCCAGCGGGTCCGGTCCTCGGGCGTCGCGGTGGTCCTGATCAGCCACAACCTGCCGTTCGTCTTCGAGTACGCGGACCGCATCGAGGTGCTGCGGCTCGGGCAGCGGGTGGCCCGGCTGTCCGGTGCGACGGCCACCAGCGAGAACGTCCTCGGCGCCATGACGGGCGCCCTCACCTTCGAGGACGCGTCCGATCCCGCCCTCACCCCGGCAGACAGCGAGGAACAGTCATGACCCCCGGTACCGAGGTGAAGTCCGCGCCCGCAGGACCGGGCGAGGACGGCCCCCGTCCCCTCCGCTCCGCCGCCCTGGCCGCAGCCTGGCGGAACATGAAGGGCACCCGGAGCCTCGCCCTGGTCGTCCTGCTGGTGCTCCTCGCGGTGTTCGGCGCGGCCTACCCCGACAACTTCCTCACCGCGTACAACCTGCGCAGCGTGGCCATCGAGGCCGCGTCCTACTGCGTCCTGGCCATCGGGATGACGTTCGTGATGACCACCGGCGGCATCGACCTGTCGGTCGGCTCGGTGCTGATCTTCTCCGGGGTCGTGGGCGTGAAGGTGATGTCGGCGCTGGGCGGCGAGGGCCCGCTGACCCTGTTCGCGGGCCTGGTGACAACGATGGCAACGGGTCTGGCCTGGGGCGTCCTGAACGGCCTCCTCGTCACGAAGGCCAAACTCCCGCCCCTGATCGCCACGTTGGCGACCCTGTCGGCGGCGGGCGGCGGCGCGCTGGTCCTCACCAACGGCCTGGACCTGCGCGGTGTGCCCGACTCCCTGGTCAGCGGCCTCGGCTTCGGCCGCTTCCTGGGCATCCCGTACACGGTGTGGCTGGCCATCGGCCTCACCATCGCGGGCGCGATCGTCCTCGGCCTCACCCGCTTCGGCACCTACACCCGCACGATCGGCTCCAACGTCGAGGCCGCCCGCCGCGCCGGAGTGGCCGTCGACCGTCACCTCATCAAGGTGTACGCGCTGTGCGGACTCCTCGCCGGGATCGCCGCGTACGTCAACCTGGCCCGCTTCTCCACCACGACCGTCGGCGGCCACACCGGCGACAACCTCCAGGCGATCGTCGCCACCGTCCTCGGCGGCACCAGCCTCTTCGGCGGCGTCGGCAGCGTCCTGGGCACCGCCTTCGGCTCCCTCATCCCGGCCGTGCTCAGCAACGGCCTGGTCATCATCGGCCTCCAGCCGTTCTGGCAACAGGTCGCCGTGGGCGCGGTGTTGGCGGGGGTCGTGTACGTCGACCACGTCAACCGGCGCCGCCGCACGCTCCGTTAACCCCCTAAACCCCCCTCACTTGCTGGTCCCCGCTCAACGCCCCGTCGCACCAATGGAGTTGCACCATGAAGACCGCCAACCTCACCCTCAGAGGCGCCGCCCTCGCCACCGCCGTCCTCCTGGGCGCCACCGCCTGCGGGTCCGGCGACTCCGCCTCCTCCACCGCCAACCCCAAGGTGACCGTCATCCTCGGCACCGCGTCCGACTCCTTCTACAACACCCTGGGCTGCGGCGCGAAGGCCGAGGGCAAGAAGCTCGGCGCCACGGTGGACGTCCAGGGCGCGACCACCTTCGACCCGGCGACCCAGACCCCGATCCTCACCAGCACGGTCGCGAAGAAGCCGAACGCGATCGTCATCGCGCCGACCGACTCGAAGGCGCTGGGTACGCCGCTGAAGCAGGCCAACGAGGCCGGCATCAAGATCGTGACGGCGGACACGGGCCTCGACGACACGAGCTTCATCTCCTCCGCCGTCTCCTCCAACAACGAGGAGGGCGGCGCCGAGGCGGCCCGTACCCTCGCGAAGCTGGTCGGCGAGAAGGGCAAGGTCGTCATCATCGGCGGCACCCCGGGTGTCACCACGGCCGACCAGCGGATCAAGGGCTTCGAGACCGAGATCAAGAAGTACCCGGACATCACCTTCGTCGGCGTCCAGCCCTCCACCCCGAGCGGCGGCGTGGTCGAGGCCGCCCGCCTCACCGCCGCCTCCCTCTCCAAGGACCCGGACCTGGCGGGCATCTTCTCCATCAGCACCCCGGCGAGCGACGGTGCCAACAACGCCATCAAGGACGCGGGCAAGGTCGGCAAGGTGAAGGTCGTCGGCTTCGACGCGGGCCCGGCGCAGGTCGAGCAGCTGAAGAAGGGCACGGTGCAGGCGCTGATCGCGCAGAAGGCGGAGGAGATCGGCGCGGAGGCGGTGCGGCAGGCGGTGAACGCGGTTCAGGGCAAGAAGGTGACGAAGACGATCGGGACGTCGTTCGTGTCGATCACGGCGGACAACCTGGGCGACGCGAACGTGAGCAAGTACGTGTACAGGTCGACCTGCTGACGACTCGTCAAACTCTGGTTGGATCCTCTCCGGCGACAACTGCCGGGTGACTCCGTCCCGTCACCGGGGCGGAGTCACTTCGACGCCCGCAGGTTGTCCCAGGTCGCCCGCTTGACGATGCCGTTCACGGCCAGTCCCTTGTCGATCTGGAAGTTCTTCATCGCGGTCTCCAGCCCCTCACCGAACACACCGTCCACGCCGGTGCCGCCGATGTCGTACCCGCGCAGCATGAGGATGCACTGGACCTGCTTGACGCGCACCCCGGTGTTGCCGATGGCCGTGCGGACCTTGCCCGCGTAGTACGTGCAGTCGGTGACCCAGGGTGCGGTGTTCGCGGGCTCGGTCGTGGAGACGACCGGGGACGGCGTGGGAGTGGGGGTGGTGCCGGTGCCGCCGTCCGTTCCCCCGTCGGTACCGGTACCGGTACCGGTGTCCGTGTCGTCCGTGCCCGTGGTGGGGTCCGTGCCGGTGTCGGGGTTCGCGGGGTCGTCCTCGCCGTCGTCACCGCCCCCTCCGGAACCGGCGGACTGCGAGGGTACGGCGGGGCCGTCGGCGCTCTCGGTACCGCTGCCGGACGTGGTCGGGCCCGACTTCCCGTCCGCCTTCTCCCGCACCGGCGCGGAGGCACCGCCTTCGGCCACGGTGCCTGCGGAGTCCGTCGCGAGGGTCTCCGGCGGCGCGGCGCTCGCGTCGTCCGCCGGGCGGGCGAGTACGACGACCAGCGCGGCCACGGCACCCAGGGCAAGGACCAGGGCAACGGCCGGTACGGGTCTGCCCCGGACCCAGGCGACAACTCCCCCCGGCCGCCGCTGCCCTGGGGACGTCTCGGCGGACGCGGCCCCGGCCGACTCGGCCCGCTCGGCAGCCGACGGCTCGGCGCCCCCGGCGGCGACCGGGACGGGCAGCGCGGGGTTCGGCCGGTGCCCCGGGGAGCGCAGTTCCGCCGCCCGCGCGACGGGGACGCGGTACAGCACGTCGTACGCCCGCTGCCGCTCCAGCACCCGGCCGAGCAGGGGCTCGGGCCACGGGGAGTCGGCCACCGAACCACCGGCACGCCCACCCGGACCCACGGCACGCCGGCCGCCATGGCCGTCGTCACCGCCGCCGAGCAACGGGTCCGGCCAGGGGGCCACCTCCGGCAAGCCGTCCGCACGCCCACCCGGACGCATGTCACCACGCTGCCCACGCCCGTCGTTGCCGTCGCGCGGCGGGTCCGGCCACAGGGGCGCCTCCGGCGAGCCACTCGCATGCCCACCCGAACGCACGTCACCCTGCCCGCGCCCGCCCGGGCCCAGCGCACGCTGCCCGCCGCCCCCGTCCGTCTGCCTTCCCGACGCCGACCGCCAAGCCGCCCCTCGGGCCAGCGCCGCCGTCGCCGCGTCGATCAGTGCCGCCGGGGCCGGGCGGCGTTCCGGTTCCTTCGCCAGACAGGCCGACAGGAGGGTGCCCAGGGCCGGGTCCGCCGCCGTGATCTCGGCGATCACCTCGGCGGCGGGTTCCTCGAAGGCGACCCGGTGCATCACGTCCACGCCGGTGCCGTCGCCGAAGGGGGCCCGGCCGGCCGCCGCGTAGATCAGGGTGCCCGCGAGCGAGAACACGTCGGAGGCGGCGTCGCTGTGGCCGGTGCGCAGGTACTCGGGTGACATGTAGGCGGGTGTGCCGACCCGGTTGCCGGTGCCGGTGATCGAACTCGCGTCGGCGGCCTTGGAGATGCCGAAGTCGATGACATGGGCGCCGCCCAGGGACAGCAGCACGTTGGACGGCTTCAGGTCCCGGTGCACGATTCCCGTGGCCGCGAGATCGGCGAGCGCCTGGCCCAGTTCCGCCACCAGCCGCCAGACGGCGCCCGGCGTGAGGGCGCCGCCCTCCCGTACGGCGTCGGAGAGGTCGATCGCGGGGAGATACTCCGTGGCCATCCACAGCAGCTCGTCCTGGAACCCCGTACCGCACAGCCTCGGTGCGCGCGGGGTGCGGACCCGGCCGTGGACCAGTGCCTCCTGCTCGAAGCGGCGGCGGAACATCGCGTCCTCGGCGTACTCCGGGCGGATCACCTTGACGGCGAACAGGCCGAGCGTGTCGTCCGAGGGGCGCGCGAGATAGACGCGCCCCATCCCACCGCTGCCGAGCAGCGCCAACGGCACGTAGGGGCCGACGCGTTCGGGGTCGGTGGGGCGCAACGGCGCGGCGCCCGTCTGCCGCAGTGCGGCAGCTTCGTCCGTCACGGAACCCCCGAAGTGATGTGCTGGGAACGCCAGTTCGTGCTACTGGCAGCAACGAGGCTAACCCAGCCCGCGCTTACGCACAGGGTTTCGATCAGAACCGGGGGTCACGAACGCGGCAACGAAGGACGTCCAGGCGGGGGCGGGGAAGACAAGGGCTGGAATGTCCGGCTTCTTGGAGTCACGGACCGGTACGACGGGGAGGTCGGCGGCGACCTCGACACACTGGCCGCCCTCGGAGTTGCTGTAGCTGCTCCTGCGCCATCTCGCCGCCTTCAGGTCGATGCCTCGCACGGTGCTTCCTCCAGCAGCCGCCCGAGGTACGCGCGCGACCCGGCCGGGGACAGAGCCTGGTCGCGCAGCGCGTCGTAGGCGTGCTGCAGCCGGTCGAGCGGGGTGTGCTCCTGGACGAGTTCACCCCACTGGGCGGTCTCCACATAGGCGACCGTACGGCCGTTCGCCAGCTGCAGGAACATCACGTCGGTGCTGTCCAGGCTGCACGGCCCGGCGCTGAAAGGCAGCACCTGGATGGTGACGTACGGCAGCTCGGAGGCCCGCAGCAGATGCTCCAACTGCTCGCGCCACGCGCCCCGTTCGCGCAGCGCCACGCGCAGGACGGCCTCGTACAGGATGGTGCGGAAGCGCGGACCGCCCTCCCGGGTCAGCAACTCCCCCCGGCCGAGCCGCGCCTCGACCTGCTGGGCGAGTTCGTCGCCCCGGATGTCGCCCGCGCCCAGTACCTCGGTCGCGTACCCCCGGGTCTGGAGCACGCCCGGCACCCTGGTGACACCGAAGTGCCACAGGCTCACCGCCTCGGACTCCAGCCGCATGTACTCGCGGTAGGGCTCCCTGAACTCGGACCTGTCCCCGAGCGCCAGCTCCCACAGCGTCACCAGGAAGCCGTCCACGCCGAAGTACTGGTCCAGCGCGACGACCACGTCCGCGCTGCCCAGCGTGTGGCCCTTCTCCATCTTCCCGAAGAGCGAGAAGTCCCAGCCGACGCGGTCGCCCAACTGCCGCAGACTGTCGCCGTTCCGCTCGCGCAGCGCCCTCAGTTCCTCGGCGAACCGCGCCCGGGGCTCCTGGCTGCGACTCGTCACCGTACGTCTCTGCGGTCGCTGTGGTCGCTGTGACATCGCATCCCTACCCTGCGCACCCATGATTCTCACGCACGGTAGTTCAATGGATGCGCAGGGCACAGGAAAAGGTCAGGACACCCCCTCTGCGGGTGATCGCCCTCTTGACGGGCGACCTGCCGCTCTCCGGGGCCTCACAGCCGCTGGATGATCGTCCCCGTGGCGAGCGCCCCGCCCGCGCACATGGTGATCAGCGCGAACTCCTTGTCCGCGCGCTCCAGTTCGTGCAGGGCGGTGGCGATCAACCGGGCCCCGGTCGCGCCGACCGGGTGCCCGAGGGCGATGGCCCCGCCGTTGACGTTCACCTTCTCCAGGTCCTGGCCGAAGACCCGCGCCCAGCTCAGCACCACCGAGGCGAAGGCCTCGTTGATCTCGATCAGGTCGATGTCCTTCAGCGTCATGCCCGCCTTGCCGAGCACGGCCCGGGTCGCGTCGACGGGACCGTCCAGATGGAAGTGCGGGTCGGCGCCGACCAGCGCCTGGGCCACCACGCGTGCCCTCGGCCGCAGCTTCAGCGCCCGCGCCATCCGCTTGGACGCCCACAGCAGCGCGGCCGAACCGTCGCTGATCTGGGAGGAGTTGCCCGCCGTGTGCACGGCCGTGGGCATGATCGGCTTGAGCCGGGCCAGCCCCTCGGCGGTGGTGTCCCGCAGCCCCTCGTCACGGTCGACGAGCCGCCACATGCCCTGCCCCGCGCCCTGTTCCTCCTCCGTGGTGGGCACCTGGACGGCGAACGTCTCCCGCTTGAACCGCTCCTCCGCCCAGGCGACGGCGGCCCGCTCCTGCGAGAGCAGGCCCAGCCCGTCCACGTCCTCGCGGCTCAGCCCACGCCTGCGGGCGATCCGCTCGGCCGCCTCGAACTGGTTGGGCAGGTCGATGTTCCACTCCTCCGGGAACGGCTTCCCGGGCCCGTGCTTGGACGCCGCCCCCAGCGGCACCCGCGACATCGACTCCACCCCGCAGCTGATCCCGACGTCGATGACTCCCGCCGAGATCATGTTGGCGACCATGTGCGAGGCCTGCTGCGAGGACCCGCACTGCGCGTTGACGGTCGTCGCCGCGGTCTCGTACGGCAGGCCCATGGTCAGCCAGGCCGTGCGGGTGGGGTTGGCGGACTGTTCGCCGGCCTGGGTGACCGCGCCGCCGACGATCTGCTCGACGCAGTCGGCGGGGATGCCGGTGCGGCCGAGGATCTCGCGGTAGGTCTCGCCCAGCAGATAGGCGGGGTGCAGGTTGGCGAGCGCGCCGCCGCGCCTGCCGATGGGGGTGCGTACGGCTTCGACGATCACGGGTTCCGCGGCCATGGTGGGGAGTTCCTCTCCTCAGGTCACCCGCGCGGCGCGGGCGTCCCGGCCACCCGCCACGCAGAACTAGTACGCGTTCTAGTTCTGGTTGCAGTCTGCTGACGGGCCGTCCGACATCGCAACCCCCTTGCAGCGCCCGATACCACAAGTGGTGCCCGGAATTGGGTTCGTCGCACCCCTTGCCTCTTCTAGAACCCGTTACTACCTTCACGGCACCACTATTCCTGATGGACCGTCAGATACTGCTCAGATGACGGGAGTTTCCGATGGCGCGATGCCCCGCGCTGCCCGAAGGGTTCGACTTCACCGACCCTGACGTGCTCCAACACCGCATACCCCTGCCGGAGTTCGCCGAGCTACGCGCCACCGAACCGGTCCACTGGATATCCCAGCACCCCGGTATCGCGGGCTTCGCCGACGAGGGCTACTGGGCGGTGACCCGGCACGCGGACGTCAAGTACGTGTCCACGCACCCGGAGTTGTTCTCGTCCACCACCAACACGGCGATCATCCGCTTCAACGAGCGCATCGAGCGCGACGCGATCGACGCGCAGCGGCTGATCCTGCTCAACATGGACCCGCCCGAGCACACCCGGGTCCGCCAGATCGTGCAGCGCGGCTTCACCCCGCGGGCGATCCGCGCCCTGGAGGACAACCTCCGGAGCCGGGCACTCGCGATAGCGGCGAACGCCGCCGCCCTGGGCGGCCCCTTCGACTTCGTCACGGAGGTCGCCTGCGAACTGCCCCTGCAGGCCATCGCCGAGCTGATCGGCATCCCGCAGGAGGACCGGCTCAGGATCTTCGACTGGTCCAACAAGATGATCTCGTACGACGATCCGGAGTACGCGATCACCGAGGAGGTCGGCCAGCAGTCGGCCATGGATCTCATCGCGTACGCGATGAACATGTCCGCCGACCGCAAGCAGTGTCCCGCGAAGGACATCGTCACGACACTGGTGGCGGCGGAGAACGAGGGCAACCTCGCCTCGGACGAGTTCGGCTTCTTCGTCCTCATGCTGGCGGTGGCGGGCAACGAGACGACCCGCAACGCGATCACCCACGGCATGCACGCCTTCCTCACCCACCCCGACCAGTGGGAGCTGTACAAGAGCGAACGCCCGGCCACCACCGCCGAGGAGATCGTCCGCTTCGCCACACCCATCGTCTCCTTCCAGCGAACGGCCACCCAGGACACGGAGTTGGGCGGCCAGAAGATCAAGGAGGGCGACCGGGTAGGCCTGTTCTACTCCTCCGCCAACCGCGACCCCGAGGTCTTCGAATCCCCGGACGTCTTCGACATCACCCGCGACCCCAACCCGCACCTCGGCTTCGGCGGCGGCGGCCCGCACTTCTGCCTCGGCAAGTCGCTGGCCGTCATGGAGATCAACCTGATCTTCAACGCCCTGGCCGACGCCATGCCGGGCCTCACCCTGGCGGGAGACCCCCGCCGCCTGCGCTCGGCCTGGGTCAACGGCGTCAAGGAACTCCAGGTGAACGCCCACTGAGACCGAACACGGCAAAACCCGGAACACCCCGAAGAGACTCGGGCCGGCGGCATCCCGGCGCCGCCGGCCCGTCCTCACGTGAGGCAGGGGCCAACCCCTGCGCCCCGCCCCTGCCTCCGGCCATGCCTCGCACCGCCCGTAGACTTCTTGGACGACTGCAATTGCAACTACGACGGTGAGGCGTGCCGGTGCGATCCTGGCAACGTTGTCTGGACGCGGCGGGAGTGACGAGCGGCAGTGACCGCGCCGCCTACCTGAAGGCCAAGCAGTTCATGCTGAGCCGGGAACCCGCCGGCCATCTGGCGGTACGGCTGCTGATCCCGCCCCGCCTGCAGCCCCACATCCTCGCCGGATACGCGTTCGCGTCGTTCACGGACGACCTGTGCGACAGGGGCACGGTCCCGGAGCGGACGCGCCGCTACGAGGGCTGGGCCGAGCAGGTCCGGGCGGCCCTGGACACGGGCACCGCCCGCCACCCCCTCCTCCGCGCCTTCCTGCACACCGCCGAGAAACGCGAACTGCCGCGCGCCTGGGTGGACTCGTACCTGGTCGGGGCCCGAATCGACCTGGACTTCGGCGGTTTCACGACCGAGGAGGACTACCAGGCGTACATCGAGACCCTCACCTGGCCGTTCCTGATGATCACCTCGGGCCTGTCGATGCCGGGCGGCGGCAGCAGGGCGTACGCGGACAGCTGCCGCCTGCTGGCGGACGCCTGCCAGCGCACCGACTTCCTGACCGACCTGGCCGAGGACCTCCGCGACGGCCGCCTCTACCTCCCGACGGACGACCTGGAGAAACACGGGGTCGTACGGGCGGACCTGGAGCGGGGCCGGGACCTCCCCGGAGTACGTTCCCTGCTCGCGGCCACGGCGTCGACGGCCCACGCGACCCTCCGCGAGGCGACGAGGATCATCGCCGAACTCCCCGAGGAACAACGCCCGTTGACCCGCTTCGTGATCCTCCTGCACGACCACCGCCTGCGCCGGGCAAGTGCGATGGGCGCGGCAGTGACCCGGGGCCCCGTACGGGACAACCCGATCGAGTGCGTCCGGATACTGGCAGCGGGCCGACGCCCACTGGACCTACCTGCACTTGAGCCGAGGGGCGCCGAAGGTTTTTAGGGGCGCGGGGCTGTATCAATGTGCGGCTCCGCCGCGTGGGCGCGACAAGCCCCCACCGGCCGGCACCCGACGAACAACCTCACCACCCGCCCCCACCCGAGCCCGCGGCCCCATGAACGCATACGACAGCCCGAACCCGGCCAGAACCACCGCAGCCCCACCCACCGCGTCCAACACCCAGTGATTCCCGGTAGCAACGATCGCCGACACCGTGAACAACGGATGCAGCAACCCCAAAACCTTCATCCACCACTTCGGCGCCACGATCGCGATCACCAGCCCACACCACAAAGACCACCCGAAGTGCAGCGAGGGCATCGCGGCGTACTGATTGGTGAGCGCGGTCAAAGTCCCATAGTCCGGCTTGGAAAAGTCCTGCACGCCGTGCACCGTGTCGATGATCCCCAGCCCCGGCATCAACCGGGGCGGAGCCAGCGGATACAGCCAGAACCCGACCAGCGCGAGCAGCGTCGCGAACCCGAGAGACGCCCGCGCCCACCGGTAGTCGACCGGCCGCCGCCAGTACAGAACCCCCAGCACGGTCAGCGGCACCACGAAGTGGAACGACGTGTAGTAGAAGTCGAAGAAGTCCCGCAGCCAGCCGATCTTCACGACCGTGTGGTTGACCCAGTGCTCGATGTCGATGTGCAGGAACTTCTCGATGTCGTGGATCTCGTGGCCGTGCGCCTCGGCGGTGGACCGCCCGCCCGTGGTCGTCCCGCCGGTCGCGGCGAGCCGGACCTTCTGGTAGGCGGCGTACGTGACCCGGATCAGCAGCAGTTCGAGCAGCAGGTTGGGCCGCGTGAGCACCCGCCGCATGAACGGCAGCAGCGGCACCCAGCCGAAGCGGGCCGGGACCGGCGCGGCGTAGTCCGTCGGCACCGGTGAGCGGTAGTGCTCCGAGGTGCGGGACAGGAACGGCACAACGGTCGCGGCGGCGACCGCGGCGAGCAGTACGACGTTGTCCCGGACCGGGTGCAGCGCGCCCATGTTCGGGATGACCATCTTGGCGGGCAGCGTCATCACGATGATGACGGCGACCGGCCACATGTAGCGGTCGGAGGCCCGCTTGCCGACCCGCCCGACGACCGCGAGCAGCAGCCACAGCAGCTGGTGCTGCCAGGTGGTCGGGGACACGGCGATGGCGGCGCACCCGGTGATCGCGACGGCGAGCAGCAGCTGCCCGTCCCGCGCGTACCGCACGGCCCGCCGCAGCCCGAGGACGGCGACGCCCGCGCCGAGCACGAGGAACAGGGTGATTTCGAGCGGCCCCTCGACGCCGAGCCGCAGCAGCGCGCCGTGCAGGGACTGGTTGGCGAGGTCGTCGGCGGCGCCGCCGAGTCCGACGCCGCCCATGTGGTGGACCCAGTAGGTGTACGAGTCGTCCGCCATGGTGACCCACGCGAGCGCGGTGCAGGCGGCGAAGGTGATCCCGGCGGAGGCGGCGGCCCGGCGTCGGCCGGTGAAGTACAGCAGCGGCGCGAAGAGCAGCACGGTGGGCTGGAGGGCCGCCGCGAGGCCGATGAGGGCACCGGCGGCGCGTTCCTCACGGGCGACGAAGCAGCCGAGCAGGACGAGGAGGACGGGGATGATGCTGGTCTGGCCAAGGTGCAGGGTGTTGCGCACGGGCAGCGACAGCATCAGCAGGCTGATGGCGACGGGCGCGGCTAGCAGCGCCGTACGGCGGCTCACGGGCTGCGGCAGGGCGCGGGCGGCGACCACGCCGAGGGCGACGACCAGGAGCAGGGTGCCGAAGGTCCAGCCCCAGCCGAGGGCCTGCTCGGCGGCGCGGGTGAGGGGCTTGAGGACGAGTCCGCCGAAGGGGGTGCCGGTGAACTGCGTGGAGTCGTAGAGCGAGCCGTTGACATGCAGGACGCCGTTGGTCCCGACCCAGGTCTCCAGATCCGTGAGCCGGTCCGCCTTCGGGGTGCTGAGGACTGCGGCCACCTGCCGTGCCGCGAGGACGGCGACGACGAGCCACAGCGCCGCACGGGCCGCCTTCAGCCGTGCCTGCGCCGCCCCGGCGGCGCCCACTCCGAAGGCACCTCCCGCTCCACCACCGTGCTCTGCGTTCGCCACGCGCCGTAGGCCTCCCGCCCCGTTCGTCCCATACGCCCCATGGGCACCGTCTGTCCCACGCGTCTCATCCTGTACGAATCCCTAGAGAATCGCACTGCCTCCGATGAAGGACGCGAGCAACCCCCTCTTTACCTGAGGGACCCCTGGCTTTCGTCCGGACGACGATAGTCGGCCTGGGGCGGGGTTCCCTCCCCCGGCACCGCCACAGATCGCACAGAGGCGAGAAACCGTCCGCTTTCATGCCGGAACGGACAGCCTCGGCCCAAAGACGATCGTGGTCGGCCGGGCACCGGGAGTAGCGTCGGCGGGATGCGCATCCTGCATCTCTCCGACACGCACATCGATCACGCCGGCGCCCCCAACCGCCACGGCGTCGACACCACCGCGTCGCTCCGCCGGATGCTGGCCGACGCGGGGCAGCTCGCCGGGCTCGGGGCCGTCGTCGTCAGCGGGGATCTCGCGGACAGCGGAGCCGCCGAGGAGTACACGGTCGTACGGGACCTCGTGGGCGGGTTCGCCCGGGAGCGGGGCATCCCCGTGTTCTGCACCACCGGCAACCACGACGAGCGCGGCGCCTTCGCGAAAGTGCTGGGCAGCGGGCATCTCGATCCGGCGGGCGGCGACCGGGCCGACCTCCGACTCACCTCCCCCGGCGGCGAGTTGGCGGCGGCGAGCACCGTCGACGGGCATCGGATGGTCACCCTCGACTCGCTCGTCCCCGGCAAGGTGTACGGCCGCCTCGGCGCCGCCCAACTCGACTGGCTGCGCGAGCTGTTGCGCACCCCCGCGCCGCACGGCACCACAGTCGTCCTGCACCATCCGCCGATCACCCTCGACAACCCGCTCCAGCGGGCCCTCGGGCTGGCCGACCCGGCGGACCTGGCCGACGCCGTGCGTGGCAGCGACGTACGACTCATCCTGTGCGGGCACTTCCACCTCCAGATCATGGGCTTCCTGGAGGCGGTGCCGGTGTGGGTCACGCCTGGCGTGTACAACCGGGTCGACCTGACCGGCCCGGCGGGCACCGAACGGGCGGTGCGCGGGGCCTCGGCCACGCTCGTCGACCTGGGGTCGCCGCACGGCCCGCTCTTCCACACGCTGCACGCCCGCGACCCGCGCGCGGGCGAGACGGTCTACGAACTCGACGCGGCGCGGATCAGGGAAGTGATCGCCCGCGAGGGCCACGACTGACGCGGTTCACACTTTCGGCACACACTTGGACACACACTGCGTACTTCGCACCCCGATCACCCTGATCACCCCGATCACGCCGGTCACGCCGGTCACGACCGGAAGGTACGACTCTCATGAGCGAGTCCCAGCGCTGGGATGACGTCGACGACTACTTCGCCGGCCTCCTGGCCCCGGCGGACGACACCCTGGAAGCGGCGCTGCGCGACAGCGACGCGGCGGGACTGCCGCCCATCAACGTCGCCCCGAACCAGGGCAAGCTGCTCCAGCTCCTCGCCCAGCTCCAGGGCGCCCGCACGATCCTGGAGATCGGCACCCTCGGCGGCTACAGCACCATCTGGCTGGGCCGCGCGCTCCCGGCCGACGGCCGGCTGGTCACCCTGGAGTACGACGGGAAGCACGCCGAGGTCGCCCGCCGCAACCTCGCCCGCGCGGGCCTCGACGCCATCGCCGAGGTGCGCACGGGTCCCGCCCTGGAGTCGCTGCCCAAGCTGGCCGACGAGAACCCCGAGCCCTTCGACCTGGTCTTCATCGACGCCGACAAGGTCAACAACCCGCACTACGTGGAGTGGGCGCTGCGGCTGACCACCACCGGCAGCCTGATCATCGTCGACAACGTGGTCCGCGGCGGCGAGGTGACCGACGCGGACTCCGCCGACCCGAGCGTGCGCGGCACCCGCGCCGCCCTCCAACTCATCGCCGACCACCCGAGGTTGAGCGGCACGGCGATCCAGACGGTGGGCAGCAAGGGGTACGACGGCTTCGCGCTGGCGCGGGTCGTGGCGTAACCGGGAGCCCTGGGCCCTGGTCTCAACCCTCGTGGTAGAAGCCCACGTTGACGCTGCGCGGCCCGGTGCGGTCCTGGACGATGATCTCGCCGGCCCCGCCCCGGGGCAGCGGCACGCTCCCGCCGTACGGCACGGTCTGGGCGTACTCGCCCACCACCAGGCGGACTTCCGAGGACGGGTCGGGCTGCGAGCCCTGCAGCCAGGAGAGATGCCAGGTGTTGTCGGGGCCGCACAGGAACTCCAGATGGACCCTTGAGACGAACAGCCAGTCGTCCGGGGTGACGAGACGGCACACTGCCTTGTCCCTGCCCACCCGCATGATGGCCCCCGGTTCGCTGGGCGCCTCGGCCATGAGCATGCCGGCCGTGGCGCCGGCGTCCGTCCCTGAGACGGTAGCCATGGTGAGTTCGAGCACGTGCGCTCCTTCAGATGAGCAATTCCTGTACGGCAGCAATGTTGACGCACCGCCGCCGCATGATAATTCGTCCCATCGTCGGGTCGGGCAAGGTCCGGCACAATGGACACATGACCGATCGCAAACCGCCTGGTGTGAGTTTCGAGACCTGGGTCGACCGACAGATCCGCGAGGCGGAGGCCCGCGGGGAGTTCGCCGAGCTGCCCGGAGCGGGCAAGCCACTGGCCGACGGTCCTGACACGTCGTACGACGAACTGTGGTGGGTCAAGCAGAAGATGGCCCGCGAGGGCCTCTCCGTGCTGCCGCCGACGCTGGCCCTGCGCAAGGAGGCGGAGGACGCGCTCGCGGCAGCGCACAAAGCCCCCTCGGAGGGGGCGGTGCGCCGGATCGTGACGGAGATCAACGCCAAGATCCGCGACATGATGTTCAAGCCGCCGCCCGGCCCCCCGCTGGGTCTCAAGCCGTACGACATCGACGAGGTCGTACGGCAGTGGCGGGAGGCGCGGGCGGAGTAGCGGCGAAGCGGGGGTGCGGCCGGCTCAGCTGTGGAGCAGGCGTTCCGCCAGTTCGCGGTAGTCGCGCAGGGCGAGCCGGAGCTTCTCGGTGTCGCTGTCGCCGGCGGCGCCACCGCCGGACTGCCAGGACCCGCGCACGGTACGACGAGTGCGCTCCACCGCCTCCGTGAACCGCTCGGCGACCTCGGCGAGCACACGGTCGGCCTCCTCGACGGAGTCCTTGGGCCCGTCCACGAACCCGGAGACGGCGTGCTGCAGCCGGAGCGTGAGCTTGTCCCGCTCGTCCTGCGCGAGCAGCGCCATCCCGTGCGACGACTGACCGGAGGCCCGGTCGGCCCGGTCGGCCCGGTCGGCCCCGTCCACCGACGGCCTGACGGGCGCGGGTGCGGCGGACGGCGGCGGTACGACGGGAGCGCCGCCGTGCGTCTTGCCCGCCTCGGGCCGCCCGGTGGCCACGCGCTCGGTGGCCGCCCGGTCGGTGCGAGCCCTCTCGCCGTCCGACCGCGCGATGTCCGGCTTCCCGGAGTCCGACTTGTCACTGTCGGGCCGCTCGGTACCCGCCCGCTCGGCGCCGGGCCTCTCGGAGTTCGGCTGCCGGGTGTCCGACTGCCTCGGGTCCTGCTGCTGCCGTGAGTCCTGCTGCTGGGCGTCCAGCTTCTTCACGTCACGGTTCTCGATGTCCGCCATGTGGGTCAACTCCCCTTCAATTGAAGCTTGTTGTGCCGTGACTTCGACCTCGGTCGGTGCTGCTCCGGCTGGCTGACCAGGTCGTCGAAGAGAGCCCGGGCGTCGATCATCGCCTCGCGCATCTCCTCCGTGTCGGCCTGCTCCCCCTGGGTCGCGTCGTGCAGGCGCCGGTAGCCGTGCACATGCTGGGCGTGGTGCACGGAGAGCGCGTCGATGCGGTCCGCGTGCCGGTCGCCGTCCGGGAAGCCACGGGCGCCGGCCAGCTCGGCGAGGAGCCGGTCGACATCGGCGAGCGCCTGCTGCGGCGACTCGACGAAATGCTCCTGGGCGGCTGCCCAGCGGGCCTCGAAGCGTTCGCGCTCGGCGGGCTCCAACGGCAGTTCCCGCAGGTCGCCGTGGCGCTGGACGCGCTCGGCGAGTTCGCGGTCGGCGGCCTTGGTGTCCCCGTCGTGCCGGGAGACGACCCGGTCGTACTCGGGCCCGAAGCGCCGTTTCAGACTGCGTGGGCCGTGACTACCGGCGGCCCGCCGGTTCAGGGTGACCGCGCCGACGGCGAGGACCGCGACGACGATCACGATCAGAACGATGAGCACTGGTGTGGACATGGCTGCCTTCCGGATTTCCTCGACGAACAGGCCGGTTCAGTCACCGAGTTGCCCGGAAGCCGCTCCCCAAACGACCCGGTGGAGAATGCCGCCCATGACCTGGACCGTCGCCCCGGAACCCTTCGACTCCCCCATCGCCGTCGCGCTCTGGCGGGCGTACTACACGGAGGTCAGCGACCGCTGGTACCTCCTGCACGAGGGCCGGCCCACGGACCCCGGTGAGCTGGATCGGGAGGTCGCGACCCACTCCGGCGCCGAACTCGCCCCGCCGGGCGGGCGGTTGCTTGTCGCCCGGCACAAGGGCGAGCCCGCGGGCAGTGCGGGCGTACGGCTCCTCGACGCCACGACCGCCGAGCTGACCCGGGTCTTCCTGTACGAGAGGATGCGGGGCAGGGGCGGCGCCGCGCTCCTCGTGGCCGCGGCGGAGGACGCGGCACGGGTTCTCGGCGCCCGGCACCTGGTCCTCGACACCCGGGCCGACCTGGTCGAGGCACGCGCCCTGTACGCGCGCCTGGGGTACACGGAGACCGGGCCCCACAACGACGACAAGTACGCGGAGCACTGGTTCCGGAAGACCCTGAGGAGTTCGGACGGCCTCGGCTGAGCCTCAACCGGCCTTGTCCGCCGAGCCGTTGTGCGGCTGCTCCGCGTCCGAGCCGCACAGCTCCTCGTTGAGCAGCTTCACCAGCTGGACCAGGTCGGTGGGCCGGTCAGGCCCCCACCAGTCGCCCAGCAGCTCGGCCAGGGACTCCTCCCGGGCCCGCGCCAGCCGTTCGGCGACCTCGCGCCCCTCGTCGGTGAGGACCATGTCGAGCCCCTCGCGCACCCCGAGCCGCCGTTCCTCGACCTGCCGGGCGGCCTCGATGATCACGGTGAGCGGTACGGAGCTGCGCTCGGCCAGCACCGCGGGCTCCGCCCAGCCGTACCGCCGGATGCGCAGCAGCAGCCAACTGGCCGCCGGGTAGAGGTCGTAGCCGGCCCGTTCGGTGATCGTCCGGTAGATCTCGCGGCGCCCCTCGCGGGTGCCGAGCACGGACAGGGCGCGGCACACCTCGTCGTAGGAGGACCGCTGTACGGGGTTGCTGGCGAGGGTCTCGGTGACGTCGGGGGCGGTCACCGAGCCGCGCAGCCGGTCCTCGCGCAGGAACCAGGCGAGGACGAAGCCGAGGACGGCGACCGGGGCGGCGTACAGGAAGACGTCGGTGATTGCGGACGCGTACGCCTCCAGCGCGGCCGGGCGCAGCGCCGAGGGAAGGGCGGCGAGGCCGCGCGGGTCGGACTCCAGGGCGTCCACCGAGACCCCGGTGGGCAGTTGGGCCCCCCGGAAGGCGTCGGTGAGCTTGTCGCCGAGGCGGCTCGCGAAGACCGTACCGAAGACGGCTACGCCGAAGGAGGCGCCGATGGAGCGGAAGAAGGTGGCGCCGGAGGTGGCGACGCCCAGGTCGGCGTACGAGACCGCGTTCTGCACGATCAGCACGAGGACCTGCATGACCAGGCCGAGGCCGATGCCGAAGACGAGGAAGTAGGCGCTCATCTCGGCGGTGGAGCTGTGCTCGTCGAGCCGGTGGAGCAGGAGGAGGCCGAGGGCGGTGACGCCGGTGCCCGCGATGGGGAAGACCTTCCAGCGGCCGGTGCGGCTGACGATCTGGCCGGAGGCGGTGGAGGCGACGAGCAGCCCGAACACCATCGGCAGCATGTGCACGCCGGACATCGTCGGGGAGACGCCGTGGACGACCTGGAGGAAGGTCGGCAGATAGGTCATCGCGCCGAACATGGCGAAACCGACGATGAAGCTGATGACGGCGGTGAGGGTGAAGGTGCGCAGCCGGAACAGCTTGAGCGGCAGGACGGGCTCGGCGGCCCGCCGCTCGACGCGGACGAAGACGAAGGCGAGGACGACCCCCAGCACCGCGAGCCCGACGATCCGGACCGAGCCCCATCCCCACGAGGCGCCGAGCGAGGTGACGAGGATCAGACAGGTGGCGACGGAGGCGATGAGAAGGGTGCCGAGGTAGTCGATGACGTGCCGTTCGGACCTGCGCGGGATGCGCAGGACGGTCGCGATGACGGCGAGGGCGACGGCGCCGACGGGCAGGTTGACGTAGAACACCCAGCGCCAGCTGAGGTGTTCGGTGAAGAGCCCGCCGAGCAGCGGCCCGAGCACGCTGGTCGCCCCGAACACGGCACCGAACAGCCCCTGGTAGCGCCCGCGTTCGCGCGGCGGGACGAGATCCCCCACGATCGCCATCGACAGCACCATCAGCCCACCGCCGCCGAGCCCCTGAAGCGCCCGGAACCCGATCAACTGGGGCATGTTCTGCGCCATGCCGCAGAGCGCGGAGCCGATGAGAAAGATCACGATCGCGGCCTGGAAGAGCTGTTTCCGGCCGTACTGGTCGCCGAGTTTGCCCCAGAGCGGGGTGGCCGCGGTGGAGGCCAGCAGATACGCGGTGACCACCCAGGACAGGTGATCCATCCCGCCGAGATCGCTGACGATGGTCGGCAGCGCGGTCGACACGATGGTCTGGTCCAGGGCGGCGAGCAGCATGCCGAGGAGCAGGGCGCCGATGGAGACGAGAACGTTCCCGGGCACGTGTTCGGACCCGGGAGCCGTCCGCCTTTCGTCCGCCACGTCTCCCGTCCTACCGCGTGCTTCCCCGGCCATGAAGTCCTCCAGTGACTCTCGTTACACCCCCATCGTGGGCGGTGTGACCGGTTATGGCCTGTCGAACCCCCACGAGATTCGGCGGAATCCCGGATTCCGGGGGCTTCCGGGAGAAGGTGTGAAGGGGCGCCGGATAATCTCTGGCATTCGCACGGGGGTTCGTGCGGAGCAACGCACGGGGAAGGAACAGACGCGCAGTGAACGATCCGAAGGGGCATGTGTGTCCGGAGTGCGGCACGCCCCGGGGAGCCGACAACACGCCCTCCTGCGCCTGCGCCGAACGCGCGGCCGACGCACACATAGAGAACCGCACGGCGGAGGCAGCGGCGGCGGAGGACTTCGACCCCCTGCGCATACGCCCGTACGTGGAACTGACCCCGGAATCGCAGCCGCCACCCCCGCCCCAGGCGTCCGACGTCACGATGCCGCTGCCACCGATACGGGAGCCGGACCACCCTGACGGGACCCCGACGACGGCGATCCCGCAGCCCCCGGCCGACTACACGGGTGGATACGCGACCGAGCCCGACGAGGGCGACGAGGACGACGAGCGGAACGGCGGCTCGCGCGCTCGCCCCAAGGTCCTCCTCCTGGGCGTGGCCGGAGCGGTGGTCGCCGTCCTGGCGGCGGGCGGACTGGCCGGCGGGATGTTCACGTACGACAAGCCGTCCCGTGACGACACGGCAGCCCAGGACGTACGGGAGAGCGTCCCGGTCACGACGACGTCCAGCGTGACGACTCCGACCCCGTCCAGCAGCCCCACGGAGTCCGAGTCCCCCACCCTCACCCCCACCCCGACCCTGAGCGAGGCCCCGGCCCCGGCCCCGACCCGGTCGACGGCGGCCCCGACCCCGTCCAGCTCGCCCACCCCGACCCAGGCACCGACGACGGCCCAGGCCACGGGCACGATCAGCCCGTCCCCGGGCAACGAGGACAAGGACAACGGCCCGGTCCTGCGCCCCGGCGACCAGGGCGACGAGGTCCTGGAACTCCAGCTGCGCCTGCGCCAGTTGGCCCTGTACGTCAACGACCTGGACGGCGTCTACGACGACAACGTCGAAAACGCGGTGACGGCCTACCAGACGACCCGCAACATCAACACGGAGGAACAGGGCGTCTACGACAGGACAACCCGAGAACGCCTGGAATCAGAAACAACAGAGCCGTAGGGCCACGAGGGGGCGCGGAGCGCCCACTAGGGGCACGGGAAAGCGCCGGGCAACTGGACCCACCTGCTTTTAGGGGCGCGGGGAACTGCGCGACCAGCCCCCACCGACCGGCACCCAAAACTCAACACCCCACACCCACTCACCCCTCCCCTCCCCTCCCCACACCCACTCACCCCACGTACACCCGCAACTCCCCACCCCCAACACCAACAACCCGCACCCCCGTCAAATCCCCCACCACCACATCAGGCCGATGACGACGGGCCCGAGGCCCAACCCCCACCACCCGCATCCCCGCGGAGCGCCCCGCCGAGATCCCAGCCCCGGAATCCTCGAAAACAACACAGTCGGCCGGATCGACCCCCAACTCCGCCGCCCCCTTCAAAAACCCCTCAGGATCCGGCTTGCTCGCCCCCACCGACTCCGCGGTGATCCGGACATCGGGCAACCCCAACCCCGCCGCCCCCATCCGCGCAGCGGACAGCGCGACATCCGCCGAGGTCACCAGCGCGTGCGGCAGCCCCGCCAGCGAGGCGAGGAACTCGACCGCCCCCGGTATCGCGACGACCCCGTCAAGATCCGCGGTCTCCTCGGCGAGCATCCGCGCGTTGTCCGCGTGGTTCCGCTCCATCGGCCGGTCGGGCAGCAGCACGGCCATCGAGGCGTACCCCTGCCGCCCGTGCACCACCTTCATGACCTCGTCGCCGTCCAGCCCGTGCCGGTCGGCCCAGCGCCGCCAGATGCGCTCGACGACGGCGTCCGAGTTGACGAGGGTGCCGTCCATGTCGAGCAGAAGGGCACGGGCGGTGAGCACGACGGGGACCGTCATCGGCAGGCTCCAAGCGCAGGCGCGGGCTGAGACCCAGGCAGGGGGGACCAAGGCGGCCCCGCCCGCCGGTCAGGGAGAACGGGCGGGAGCCACTTTGTTCCTACACGGTACAAAAGAAACGGCACCGCCCGCCACCGCTGTCGACAACAGTTCACCAACCGGCCACCCGAGGGAGACGCCACTCCCCTACCCGGCCACCGCCTCCCAAAGACTCCACACCCCGAGCCCCAGCATCAGCACGGCCGCGATCTTGGTGATCAACTCCAACGGCACCCGCTTCATCAGCGCCCGCCCGCCCACGATCCCCAGCCCCGCCACGGCCCACAGGGCGAGCACCGCACCGAGCCCGACGGACAGCGGATCGTCGTAACGGGCGGCGAGGTTGGCCGTCATGATCTGCGTGAGATCACCGAACTCGGCGACGAGAATGAGCATGAACCCGGCCCCGGACACCTTCCAGAAGGACTGGTCCTCGGGCCGCCGCACCTCCGCCTCGTCCTCCCCCTTCTTCATGAGCAGCACGGCCGCGCCCCCCAGGAACAGCACACCGGTCAGCGCGTGGAGAAGCTGCTGCGGCAGCAGCGTGAGGACACTGCCCGCGGCGACCGCGAGCACGACATGCAGGGTGAACGCGGCGGCGACACCGGCGAAGACGTACGAGGCGCGATAGCGGGTGCCGAGGACGAGCCCGGCGAGGGCGGTCTTGTCCGGCAGTTCGGCAAGGAAGACGACGCCGAAGACGAGCGCCGTCACGGTGAAGCTGATCAAGGTTCCTCAATCGGTCGGGGCCGCCCCACCGAGAGTGTTACCGCTGAACGACACCTCGGCACGGCAGCACACAGTCAGTGCACTACTGGCCGAAGGTCTCGCTGGCCGGTCCCCGCACATCCGTGCGGAACCTGCCTCCGGGCGCCGGCTCAGACGAGCTGAGCAGTATGTCGACGGTCCGGCGAAGAGCTACTCCCCTTCTGCGCGGTCCAGGATAGCCGACCGCAAAGGGTTGTCATGTCATGCCCACGTCACTAACTTCTTACCAACCGCACATCTCACGGCAATCCGGCGACGCCACCATTCACTCGCTGGCGCTCAACACCCCCATCCCCCGAGGGAGTTCGCATGCCGAAGTTCTACGCGCGTCGACGGCTCAGCATACTCGCCGCGCTCACCGGGCTCATAGCCTCGGTCGGACTTTTCAACGGTCCGACCGCCTCCGCCGCTCTCCCCACCCCGGTCAGCGCGGCCACCGCCCGCACCTACCTCGCCTCGCTCACCGTGGCGACCGAGGACCGCACCGGCTACGACCGCGACCTCTTCCCGCACTGGATCACGATCTCCGGCACCTGCAACACCCGTGAGACGGTCCTCAAGCGGGACGGTACGAACGTCGTCACCAGCTCCGCCTGCGCCGCGACCAGCGGCTCCTGGTACTCGGTGTACGACGGCGCCACCTGGACCGCCGCCTCCGACCTCGACATCGACCACCTGGTCCCGCTCGCCGAGGCCTGGGACTCGGGCGCCGACAGCTGGACCACCGCCCAGCGCCAGGCGTTCGCCAACGACCTCACCCGGCCCCAGCTCATCGCCGTCACGGACAACGTGAACCAGTCGAAGAGCGACCAGGACCCGGCCGAGTGGATGCCGCCCGTCAGCTCCTACGCCTGCACGTACGTGCGCGCCTGGGTCCAGGTGAAGTACTACTACGACCTCTCGATCGACTCGGCCGAGAAGACGAAGCTCAGCTCGGTACTCAGCGGCTGCTGATCAGCCATCGCATGGCTCACTGGCTGAACCACTGATCAACTGCATCATGCACGGAACCTCCCCGCCCTCCCCCGTCGTCCGTACCGTACGGTGCGACGTCGGAGGGCGAGCTGAAGGGGTGCGCCGGTGTCGAGACGGCGAACGCGCGGAGGCCCGAAGGGCTGAGCACGTTCGCCGTCTCGACACCGGCTGAGGCGCCCCGGAGGCGAGCCCGACCATGAAAGGAGTCGGGTGATCAGCTTGGCGACACTTCGCCTGGGACCACTGCTGAGGTACGCCGACGAATCGTCCGCGACCGTCTGGGTCGAGGCGAGCCGCCCGTGCACCGCCGAGGCACGCTGTGCGGACGGTTCCGGCGGCGAGGCCCGTACCTTCCAAGTGGCGGGCCATCACTACGCGTTGATCCCGGTCACCGGCCTCACCCCGGGCACGACGACTCCGTACGAGGTGTTCCTGGACGGCGTCCGGGTGTGGCCGCTGCCCGACACCGGCTCCTCCCGGTTCCCGCCCTCCGTCATCCGCACCGCCGCCGACGGAGCGGCCGAAGGGAAGGCCGACGCCCTGGCCGACGGATTCCGCGTCGCCTTCGGCTCCTGCCGCTGGGCCGCGCCGCCCGCGAACGACAAGGACCCGGTCGGCGCGGACGCCCTCGACACCCTGGCCGCGCGCATCGCGGCCGACCCCACGGGCGAACGCCCGGACGTACTCCTGCTGTTGGGCGACCAGGTGTACGCCGACGAGGTGTCCGACGCCACGCGCCGCTGGCTCGGCGCCCGCCGCGATCTGTCCGAACCTCCGGGCGCCGAGGTCGCGGACTACGAGGAGTACACCCACCTCTACTACGAGTCCTGGCTCGACCCCGAGGTCCGCTGGCTCCTCTCCACCGTCCCCACCTGCATGATCTTCGACGATCATGACGTGATCGACGACTGGAACACCAGCGCTTCCTGGCTCGCCGACATGCGCGGGACCCCGTGGTGGCGCGAGCGGCTGCTGAGCGGGCTGATGTCGTACTGGGTGCACCAGCACCTCGGCAACCTCACCCCGGCCGAGCTGGCCACCGACCCGCTGTATACGGCCGTACGCGAGAGCCCCGACGGTACGGACGTCCTGCGGGCCTTCGCCGCCCGGGCGGACGCCGACCCGGCCTCGGTCCGCTGGAGCTACCGGCGCGACTTCGGCCGCGTACGCCTGCTGATCGTCGACACCAGGGCGGCCCGCGTTCTCGACGAGGACAGCCGCGCGATGCTGGACCCGGGCGAGGCGGCCTGGGTGCGGGAGCAGGCGCTGGACGCCCCCGGCTCCTACGACCACCTCCTCATCGGTACGTCGCTGCCCTGGCTGCTGCCGCACCTCGTGCACGACGCCGAGGCCTGGGACGAGGCCCTGTGCCGGGGTGAACGGGGGCCCCGATGGGCCCGGTTCGGGGAGAAACTGCGCCGGGCCGCCGACCTAGAACACTGGGCGGCGTTCACCACCTCCTTCACCGACCTGGCCGAACTGATCGCGGAGGCCGGCTCCGGCCCCGACGCCCCGGCGACGGTGCTGGTCCTGTCGGGCGACGTCCATCACGCCTACGCCGCCGAGCCGACCTGGCCCGGGACCGAGGGACCGGACGCCCGTGTCCTCCAACTCACCTGCTCCCCCGTCCACAACGCCATACCGCTCTACATAAAGGTCGGCTTCCGGCTCGGCTGGAGCGGCCTGGGCCGCGCGGTGGGCCGGCGCTTCGCCCGGCACGGCCGGGTGCCGCGTCCGCCGGTCAAGTGGCGCCGGACGGGCGGCCCTTGGTTCGGCAACATGCTGATGACCCTGACCCTGAGCGGGCGTTCGGCCCGGCTGCGGCTGGACCGGGTGCGCGAGGTGAAGGGCGGGAAGGCGCGGCTGGAGACGGTCACGGAGTCCCAGGTGAGCGGGTGAGGCTTCCCACACCCGCGGCTCCACCGGCCCTTGTCGCCCTGCTCCCGCACCTCCCGGCGGCATGATGAGGCGGACCGTCCGCTTCCCGTGGACGGCCTGCTGCCATCGCGCCCCCACACGCCCCGGGAGTAACTCCCTTGTCTCCAGCGCCCGTCGAGCCGCCGTCCAGGACCGCCCCGGAGGCCACGCCCCGGCCCCCCTCCGTGTCCGTCGCCCTGGTCGGTGCCGGGCCGCGCGGCACCTGCGTACTGGAGCGCCTGTGTGCCTCCGCACCGGAACTCCTGCGGCCCGGGGCCCGGTTGACCGTCCATGTCGTCGACCCGGCACCGCCGGGCGCGGGCCAGGTCTGGCGCACCTCGCAGTCGCCCCGGCTGCTGATGAACACCGTGGCCTGCCAGGTGACCCTGTTCACCGACGACAGCGTGGACTGCTCGGGCCCCGTCCGGCCGGGCCCGAGCCTCTACGAGTGGGCGCTCGACGCACCTGACGGAGAGGGCGAGTTGGGGCCGGACGACTATCCGACCCGCGCCCACTACGGGCGGTACCTGGAGTGGGTGTTCGCGAAGACCGTGCGCGAGGCGCCGCCCGCCGTACGCGTCGAGACGCACCGGGCACGCGCGGTCCGCCTCGACGACGCCCCCGACGGCAGCCAGACGCTCACGCTCGACAACGGCCGTACGCTGTCCGCCCTTTCGGCCGTCGTCCTCACCCAGGGCCACCTCCCCGTCCTCCCGGACGAGGAGCAGCGGCAGCTCACCTCGTACGCCCGCTGGCACGGCCTGTGCCACATCCCGCCCGCCAACCCGGCGGACGTGGACCTCTCCTCGCTCGCCCCGGGCGAACCGGTCCTGCTGCGCGGCCTGGGCCTCAACTTCTTCGACCACGTCACCCTGTTGACGACGGGCCGGGGCGGCCGTTTCGCCGACGGCCCGGACGGCGAGCTGCGCTATCTGCCCTCGGGTCGCGAACCGCGCCTGTACGCCGGTTCGCGGCGCGGCATCCCGCACCAGGCACGCGGCGACAACGCGAAGGGCCCGTACGGCAGGCACGTCCCGCTCGTCCTCACCGACGCGGCGATAACGGGCTTCCGCAAGCGCGCCGACTCCGGCGAGGCACCCGACTTCCGCACGGAGATCTGGCCGCTGGTGGCGAAGGAGGTCGAGACGGTCTACTACGAAACCCTGCTGAGGACACGGGAGTCGACCGAGACGACCGGACACCGTCCGCTCGACGACTTCCGGGACGGCTTCCTCGCCGCCCCGCACGGCACCCCCCAAGAGGCCGCCGTACTCGACGAGTTCGGTGTCCCGGCGGCCGAACGCTGGTCGTGGGAGCGGACGTCGAGGCCGTACGCCGGTGAGGTCTTCGCCGGTCCGGCCGACTGGCGGAGCTGGCTGCTGGGCCATCTCCGCGAGGACGTGTCCCAGGCCGCGCTGGGCAATGTCGACGGGCCGGTGAAGGCCGCCCAGGACGTACTGCGCGACCTGCGCAACGAGTTGCGGCTGATCGTCGACCACGGCGGGCTGCCGGGCGACTCGCGCCGGGACCACCTGGACCGCTGGTACACCCCGCTCAACGCCTTCCTGTCGATCGGCCCGCCCCGGCGCCGGGTGCGGGAGCTGGCGGCGCTGGTGACGGCGGGCGTGGTGGAGGTGCTCGGACCCCGGCTCGGTGTACGGGCCGAGGACGGCGCCTGGGTGGCGCACTCCCCCGACGTGCCGGGCTCGGCCGTACGCGTGACCTCCCTCGTGGAGGCCCGCCTCCCGGAGGCCGATCTGCGCCGCACGGCGGACCCGCTCCTCGCCGGGCTGCTGCGGACGGGCCGGGCCCGGCCCCACATGATCGACGGCTACGAGACCGGCGGACTGGACGTGACAGCGCGCCCGTACTACCTGATGGATCGTCAAGGAAGGCCGCAGTCAAGGCGGTTGGCGTTCGGGGTGCCCACGGAAGGGGTGCACTGGGTGACGGCGGCCGGGGTCAGGCCCGGCGCGGATTCGGTCACACTTTCGGACGCGGATGCGGTGGCTCGCGCGGTGCTGCGGATGCCCCCACCGGCCGCCCCACATGCGGCGATTGACGCATGGGAAGAGGAAACGGAGGCCCGTCTTGGCGCAAAGCCGTGGCTAAATGTTGAACTTGCAAGCATTGATTGAGCGCCCCTACGGTGGATTACCCGCTCGGTTCCCCCCACGACCGATCCGTCCCCGGACGGATCGATCCAGACCGAAGGAGACATCCCCCACATGTCAGCCATGTCCGTTCGCCTCAACAAGGCTCAGCCCTACGCCATCGGCCTCTTCCGGATCGTGGTCGGCCTGCTCTTCGCCTGCCACGGCGCCCGTTCGCTCTTCGGCGTCCTCGGCGGCGGGGAGACCGTCGCGGCCGGCACCTGGCCCGGCTGGTACGCGGCCGTGATCGAACTGGTCGGCGGCACCCTGGTCCTGCTGGGCCTCGGCACCCGCGTCGCCTCGTTCATCGCCTCCGGCGCGATGGCGTACGCGTACTTCGACGTCCACCAGCCCAGCGCCCTGTTCCCGATCCAGAACCAGGGCGAACTGGCCGCCGCCTTCTGCTGGGCGTTCTTCCTGCTGGTCTTCACCGGCTCCGGCGCCTTCGGCCTGGACCGCTTCTTCACGAAGCGCGCGTCGTCGGCGACGAAGGCGTCCCGGGACAAGACCCCGGTAGCGGCCTGACACCACCCGCCGCACCCCGCACCCCGTACGCCGGTGCCCGTCCCCGCATCCCCGGGGGCGGGCACCGGCGTTCGCGGCACACGTGACGTACGCGGCGTGCACGGCGTACGTCAGAGTGAACATGGTGTGCCGAACACATGAGCCCCCGGTGGATCTCCTGTCGGACCCCCGGCGTACGCTGTATGGCTGTCACACGCCGCCCGCCGCTCCCCCGCGAGGTAGCGGCACGAGATCGGGCGAACGGGGGAGTCTCGGGGAGTCTGCGGTGCTTGAGAGTGTGGGGTCACTGACCGGGACCCCTTGGATCTACGCCCTGGTGGGCGTGTCCGTCCTGTTCGACGTCCTTGTGCCGGTACTGCCGAGCGGAGTCCTGGTCATCACGGCCGCCACGGCAGCCGCCGCCGGTTCGGGCGCGGCCACCGGGCAGGTGCCGCAGGAGGTCCCCGACATCCTCGCGCTCACCCTGTGCGCAGCCACGGCGTCGGTCCTCGGCGACCTGGTGGCGTACCGGCTGGCCTGGCACGGCGGGGCCCGCCTGGACCGCGCCATCGCCCGCTCCCGCCGCCTGACCGACGCGCAGGAACGTCTCGGCCAGGCCCTCGCCCACAGCGGCGGCATCCTGGTCGTCGTGGCCCGCTTCGCCCCGGCCGGCCGCTCGGTCGTCTCCCTGGGCGCCGGCGCGGCCCACCGCAAGGTCGGCGAGTTCCTCCCCTGGTCCATCGTCGCGGGCCTGGCCTGGGCGGCGTACAGCGTCGCCCTCGGCTACTTCGGCGGCCAGTGGCTGGGCGCGACCTGGCTGGCGACGGCCGTATCGGTGGCGGCCCTCTTCGGCGCGGGAGCGGCAGCAGCCTTCCTCATGCGCCGCCCGAGAACAGCGGGCGCACACGGATAACTGTTTCCAGGAGACGCGCCCCAAAGGGGCGCGGGGCTGTGTCATTGTGCGGCTCCGCCGCGGGGCGCGACCAACCACACACAGCCCGCACCCGCCCCCCGACAGAACCCCCCACCCCCTTAGGCACCCCAACCCCCCTCCGAATCCCCCCGGTTGAGAAGACCACTTCTGTCACAACCGTTGACTTCGCCCTCCCCCCGCTCTAATTTCAGCGCGCCCCCTCGTTCGGTTCGCCGATCGCGGTTCGAAATACCGACCATTCCTCCCGGGAGCCGCATGTACCCCCCGCCGCGCTCATCCCTCTTCAGGCGCACAGCGATACGCACCCTCGCCCTGGCGACAGCCGCAGCAGCCGCCCTCGTCTTCGCTCAGCCGCAAGCGGAGAAGACGACCACCCTGGACAACACCACCCCCGTGGCCGCCTCCACCCGTCAGATCCCGGTCCCCGCCGCCCCCATGGGCTGGGCCTCCTGGAACAGCTTCGCGGCGGTCGTCGACTACAACGTCATCAAGGGCCAGGTCGACGCGTTCGTCGCGGCCGGACTCCCCGAGGCCGGCTACGACTACATCAACATCGACGAGGGCTGGTGGCAGGGCACCCGGGACAGTGCCGGCAACATCACCGTCGACGAGGCCGAGTGGCCCGGCGGGATGAAGGCCATCGCCGACTACATCCACAGCAAGGGTCTCAAGGCCGGCATCTACACCGACGCGGGCAAGGACGGCTGCGGCTACTACTTCCCGACCGGCCGCCCCGCCGCCCCGGGCAGCGGCAGCGAGGGCCACTACGTCCAGGACATGACCCAGTTCTCCCAGTGGGGCTTCGACTTCGTGAAGGTCGACTGGTGCGGCGGTGACGCCGAGGGCCTCGACCCGAAGACGACCTACCAGGCGATCAGTGACGCCGTGGCCACCGCGACCGCCACCACCGGCCGCCCGCTCGCCCTCTCCCTGTGCAACTGGGGCTACTCCAACCCCTGGAACTGGGCGCCCGGCATGGGCCCGATGTGGCGTACGAACACGGACATCTTCTACCACGGCCAGACCTTCACGTACGCCAACGTACTGACGGCCCACGACCGGAACCTGCACCCCACGGCCCAGCACACCGGGTACTACAACGACCCCGACATGCTGATGGTCGGCAAGGGGCTCACCGCCGCCCAGGACCGCACCCACATGGCCCTGTGGGCGATCTCCGGCGCCCCGCTGCTGGCCGGCAACGACCTCACCACCATGACCGCCGAGTCCGCCGCGATCCTCAAGAACCCCGAGGTCATCGCGGTCGACCAGGACCCGCGCGGCCTCCAGGGCGTCAAGGTCGCCGAGGACGTCTCGGGCGCACAGGTGTACGGGAAGGTGCTGGCCGGCACCGGCAAGCGCGCCGCCGTGCTGCTCAACCGCACCTCCTCCGCCCAGAACATCACCGTCCGCTGGGCCGACCTGGGCCTGACGAGCGCGTCCGCGACCGTCCGTGACCTGTGGAGCCGTACGAACATCGGTACGTACGCCACGAGTTACACCGCCAGCGTCCCGGCGGGCGGCTCGGTCCTGCTCTCCATCACCGGCGGTACGGAGGCGGCGAGCACCGCGTACGAGCCCAACTCCGCCGCCGCCTACACCGCGGTGAGCGCGGCGAACACCGGTCTCGCGGTCGCCGACTTCACGTACACGAACAACACGAGCACGGCCCGCAAGGCGACCCTCCAGGTCAACGGCCAGACCTCGACCGCGGTGTCGTTCCCGCCGACGGGCTCGACCCCGGGCACGATCTCCGTCCAGGTCTCCCTCACCAAGGGCACCGCCAACACGCTCACCGTCACCAACGGCCCGACCCTGGGCACGCTGACCGTCCAGCCGGTGCCCGGTACGAACGGGAACCTGGTCGTCGGCACCCAGTCGAGCCGTTGCGTGGACATCTACAACAACACGATCACCAACGGCACCCAGGCCGCGCTGTGGGACTGCAACGGCGGCCGGAACCAGGCGTGGACGTACACCGCCCGCAAGGAACTGGTCGTCTACGGCAACAAGTGCCTGGACGCCTGGGACAGCGGCACGGCCAACGGCACGAAGGTCGTCATCTGGGACTGCCACGGCGGCAACAACCAGAAGTGGAACGTCAACAGCGACGGGACGATCACGAACGTCAACGCGGGGCTGTGCCTGGACGCGTACGGGGCGGGCACGGTGAACGGTACGCAGCTGGTGCTTTGGGCCTGCGGCACTGGGGCCAACCAGAAGTGGACCTTGAGCTAGCGCTCCGTTGATGGAGGCAGTTCTTTTGCCGCGGGTCCGTGGGGGCTGGTCGCGCAGTTCCCCGCGCCCCTAAAGGCTGCAGCTCGGCACGCGTCCTCAGGACGCGTGCCGAGCTGTTGTCGTACCACCGCCTCCGCCCCGTACCTCTATTCCCGCCAGCAGCTCAGCCGTGGCCGCCGCGATGACGTCGACGGCGTGTTCGAAGACCTCCTGGTTGTGGGCGGCGGGGGCCCGGAAGCCGGAGACCTTGCGGACGTACTGGAGGGCGGCGGCCCTGATCTCGTCCTCGGTGGCCTCTTCGGGGAGGACGGGCGGGCGGAGGGTCTTGATGCTGCGGCACATACGTCCAGTTTCGCGCGTACGTGGCGATCCGCGCCGCCCGCATGCTGAAAGGGGCGTTCCCTGCGGCCGTACCGGCTGCGATCATGCTCCGCGAAGCGGCCACCTGTTCAGGGGCCGACCGAGGAGAGGCTCGACCAGACATGCAGACGGACACACCCGCAGGCGTACGTCAGGACCCGCTCACCATCGCCGTACTCGGCCCCGGAGGCGTCGGCGGCCTCCTCGCCGCTTTGCTCTCCCGGGCCGGCCACCGTGTGCTCTGCCTGGCCGGTGAGGACACCGCGCGCACGCTCCGCGAGGGCGGGATACGGGTCCGCAGCGGCCGGTTCGGCGAGTTCACGGCACCGGTGGACGCGTCGACCGGCCTGACGGAGACATCAGGCCCCCTCGACGCCGTTCTCGATGCCGTTCTCGTCACCGTCAAGCACACCCACCTCGACGCGGCCCTGGAACGCGTCCCCGCGAAGGCGCTGGGCGACGCCCTGGTCGTACCGTTCCTGAACGGTGTCGAACACCCGGCCGCACTGCGCGCCCGCTACGGCGCCGACCGCGTCGCCCCGGCCGTGATCCGCGTCGAGTCGACCCGTACGGCACCCGGCGTGATCGAACACACGAGCCCCTTCGTGGAGATCGACGTGGCCGGTGACCCCGTACCGCGTGAGCGCCTGGACGCGCTGGCCGCCGCCTTCACGGCCGCCGGACCGGTCACCCGCGTCCTGCCGGACGAGACGGCGGCGCTGTGGGCGAAGATGTCGTTCCTCGCGCCCTTCGCCCTGCTGACCACCCGGTACGGCCTCCCGCTGGGCGAGGTCCGCACCCGCCACCGCGACGAACTGGCCGCCCTGGTCGAGGAGACGGCGGCGGTGAGCCTGGCCTCCGGCGGCCCGTCGGGCGCCGCCGAGGCCCTGGCCCGCTACGACGCCTTCGCCCCGGCCACGAAGTCCTCGATGCAGCGCGACGCCGAGGCGGGCCGGCCGCTGGAGCTGGACGCGATCGGCGGAGCCCTGCTGCGCGCGGCCGAACGGCACGGCGTGGCCGTACCGGTGGCGACTCGGGTGGTGCGGGAGCTGACGGCCGGGGCGCGCTGACCGACCGCCGTCCGCGGGAGGCCGGACACGTTCGAGTGAAGGAGCGGAGGAAGTCCCCGAAGGAACTCGCATCCCAAAATCGAACAGGCGTACCATTACCGCGTGGCGACGACCTATGACTTCCCGAGTGACCTCCTGGCCGGTCAGGAGGAGCTGCATCAGGTCCGGGCCGAGCTGTCGATCCTGCTGAAGCGGCTCCCCTGGTCGGTCGAGCCGCTGGACGGGTTCAGTGACACCGGCGGCTGGCGCAAGGTGGAGCGCCCCGCGTCGCCGGGCTGGACGGCCGACGAACAGGCCGAGGTGGAGAAACTCCGGCGCCGGGAGCACGAGTTGGCGGTGTTCGTGAGCGGCCACCGCTTCTGGGCCGAGGTCACGGGACCGGACCGGGTGGACGCCCGCACCCGGCTGAAGCACGCGCACGAGGACGGCGAGAACAGCGGGGACCGAGGGGCCGGGGACAGCGGTGAGTGACCCTCAGGAAGCAGTCGGGAAGCGGTCAGGGAGTAATCAGGGAGTGGTACGGAAACCTTCCCGCACCCGGTCGAAGACCGGCCGGTAGGTGTCCCACTGCTTCTCGGGCGCCGAGACGTAGATGTCGTACTCCCGGCCGCCCTCCTGCCCGAAGCCGAGGTTGATGGCGTGGAAGACACGCGCCCGGCCCTGGAAGGTGAACTCCCAGATGGCGCCCTTCTGACCCCGGTAGGTCGTGCGCTGCATGTAGAGCTTGCGGTACTTGCCCCCGGGGTAGTTGAGCTTGGTGTTCGCCTCGATGTCCTTGAAGTGCGCGAGGGTGTCGCCCGCGGGGTCCACGATGCCGACGGTGACGCTGGCCAGCCTGGTCTCGTCGATGTAGACCACCGCGCCGGACGTCCGCTTGTTCAGCGTCCAGCCGTCCGGCACCGGGAAGGCGATGCCGAGCGCCTTCTCCGTGACCAGGTGGTAGCCGTCGGGGACGGGCGAGGGCGCGTACGTCGTGGCCGGAGTCGAGGCCGGGCCCGCGTTCGCCGTGCTGTCGGCGCCGGAGGAGTTCACGTAGTAGACGCCGCCCGCCGTGCCCCCGGCGATCAGGACCACCGCGACCGCGCTCCACAGGACGGTCAGGCGCCCGCGCCGGGGCTTCACCGGGGCCGCCTTCCCCGTGCCGGTCCGCCTCCGGGTGCCCCCGGTACGGTCGGGGTCGGGGCCCGGTATCGACATCGGGGCGGACGCCGTCCACGCGCGCGGCTCGGTGTCCGCGGTCACCCCGCGCAGCGCGAGTTCCGTCTCCTCGGCCGAGGGCCGCTCGGCGGGGTCCTTGGCCAGCAGGGCGGTGATCAGCGGCTCCAGCGGTCCGGCCAGCTTCATCGGCTCCACGGGTGCGGTGACGATGGAGTACGCCGTCTCGACCGGCGTGAGCCTGCGGAACGGCGGCCGTCCCTCCACCGCCTGGTAGAGGGTCGCGCCGAGCGCCCAGAGGTCGGAGGCGGGTCCTGGGGTGTCGCCCTGGATGCGCTCCGGTGCCATGTAGTCGATGGAGCCGACGATCTCGCCGGTCCGGGTGAGGGTGGTGGTGCCGGTCGCGGTGGCGATGCCGAAGTCGGTGAGCACGACCCGGCCGCCCTCGGTGAGCAGGACGTTGCCCGGCTTGACGTCGCGGTGGAGTACGCCGGCCTCGTGAGCGGCCCGCAGCGCGCCGACCATGCCCCGGCCGACCCGGGCGGCCTCCTCGGGCGAAACGGTTCCGCCGCTCTTGAGCAGGGCGCCCAGGGTGGTGGAGGGGACGTACTCCATGACGATGCAGGGCAGCCCGTCGTCCTCGACGACGTCATGGACGACGACCACGTTCGGATGCGCGATCCGGGCGGCGCTCTGCGCCTCGCGCCGGGTCCGCTCGTACATCAGGGCCAGCTCGTCGTCGGCGAACCGCGAGTCCTCGTGCAGTCGTTTGAGCGCGACCCGCCGGTTGAGCATCTCGTCGGCGGCGAGCCATACGGTCCCCATGCCGCCCCGGCCGATCTGCTCGGTCAGCCGATACCGCCCGGCGATGAGCCGCCCCTCGTCCGACACGTCCGACACGTCAGCCCTCTCCGGCCTCTCCGATCCCAGCGCAATTGCAGCTCACGATAACCGGCGTGCGTAAGGGGCCGATGCGAAGGTCGCGTTCACCACACGAAGAGGCCCCCGGCGAACCGCCGGGGGCCTCTTACCTGATCCTGCTGTCCAGCCCTGGTGGGCGCGGACGGTTTCGAACCGCCGACATCCGCCTTGTAAGGGCGGCGCTCTACCACTGAGCTACGCGCCCAGGACGAGTCGTCAGCCTACATTGCCCGGGGCACTGCCCACCAAACCCGTATCCGACCCGGAGGTCTTCGGGGGTTTTCCCCCGTACGAATCGGGGAGCGTCCCGGATGCCCCGGCGGGTGACGGATCCGTACGGTCGAAGAGTCGTCGAAGAGTCTCGGCATTCGCCTCTGGGGGAGCAGGACCATGGCCCGATCAGCGTCAGTATCAGCGTTTCCGCGCACCCGTTCCGTCGCCGTCACCGGCGTCGTGGCCGCGCTCGTCCTCACCGCGTCGGCCTGTGCGTCCGCCGGGGACGACAAGGATCCGGAGCGGCGTTCCTTCGCTCTGGAGGGGCGGACGCTCACCGTCGAGTCGAACGAGTCGGCGCTCGACATCGTCGCCGTCGACTCGGGTGAGCCGGGGCGGATCGAGGTGACCCGCTGGTTCCAGGGCTCCGTCACGCTCGGCAAGGATCCCAAGGTGACCTGGTCCATGAAGGACGACCGGCTCAAGCTGCGGGTGAAGTGCTCGGGCGTGGTCGCCGACTGCTCCGCCGAGCACCGCATCGAGGTGCCCGCCGGTGTCTCGGTGGTCGTGCGGAACGACGACGGGAGGGTCACCGCGCGCGGCTTCGAGCAGCCCCTCGACATCCGCTCCGAGGACGGCTCCGTCACCGTCAAGGACTCCACGGGACCGCTGAAGCTGTACACGGACGACGGGGCGATCCGCGCCCTCGGGGTACGTTCCCAGCAGGTGCGGGCGCACTCGGAGGACGGCTCGGTGCGGCTCGAACTCGGCTCCGCGCCCGACCTCGTCGAGGCGAGCAGCGACGACGGCTCGCTCACGATCGAGCTGCCCCGCGAGACGTACCGCGTGACGGCCGACTCGGACGACGGCTCCGTGAAGGTGTCCGTACCGCGCGCCGAGAGCAGTGCCCACGTGGTGTCGGCGAAGACGCAGGACGGGAGCATACGGGTGCGCGTCGCCGGGGAGTGAGCCTCGCCGTGGCCCGGTGCGCACCCCGGAGTACGGCCGGGTACGCGCAGCGCGAACCGACCGGGCCGTGTGTTCGTCCTCTACCGGTGGGAGAATGAACCGGGCAGGGCAGTTCACAGCACGGGAGAGGGATGTGACGGCGACCAATTCTGAGCCGTACACGCCGATTGCGCCGACCGCGTCGCTTGCGCCGCCTGCGTCAGGCACGCACCGGTCGCCCCGTCCCCCGGAACCCTCGGCACCGCGCCGCCCGCCCGCGGCACCCCGCACCGGCGTGCGCGCCGCCGCCCGGGACGCGCTGACGCTCGTACTGCTGCCGTTGCCGCTGCTCCTCGCCCTGCCCGCCTCCTTC
This sequence comes from Streptomyces geranii, assembly GCF_002954775.1. Lineage (GTDB taxonomy): Bacteria > Actinomycetota > Actinomycetes > Streptomycetales > Streptomycetaceae > Streptomyces > Streptomyces geranii. The sequence goes on along the minus strand of NZ_PJME01000014.1, from coordinate 124,504 downwards.
GCCGGGGGCGGTACGCGGCGGTGGTTCGGTGGGCGGGCCGAGAGTCAGCGGGCCGAGGCGCAGGCCGCGAAGGACGCCGCCGCCGCTGCCTTCTACGAACTGGACACCGCCCAGCGGGATCTGCGGATCTCGATAGAGACCATCAGGGCCGTCGACGACACCCCCGCCGCCCGGCGTGCCGTCGCCGACTTCGAGGGGCTCGGGCGCCGGATCGACGAGGCCAGCGGCCAGTACATCAACGCCGTGGACGCGCATGATCTCGACCGTGACGATCTGGAGGCCTCGGCCGCCAACCAGGCCCGTGGTGAGCTGACCCGGGCCAAGGAGGAGCTGGGGCGGGTCAAGCAGGACCTGGACCGCTTCGCGGACGGACTCGGGCCGCTGCTCGGCAAGGCGGAGACGCAGCTGGCCCGGCTGGCGCCCTCGGTGGAGCGGGCCCGCCAGTCGCTGCTGGCCGCGTCGAACGCGCTGGACACGGCACGGGGCTCGGGGCTGCGGGCGGACGACCTGGCCGCCAGGCTCGCCGCCCTCGGGCCCGAACTGACGCGCCTCAACCAGGGCGCGGGGCAGCACGGCGTACCGGACACGCTGGAGCGGGCCGACCGGGTCGCGCGTGAGGCGGAGGCGGTGCGGGCGGAGGCGGAGCGGCTGCCCGAGCGGGCGGCGGAGATCGACCACCGGCTGGTGTCGCTGCGGACTCGCGCCGAGGCGCTGACCACCAGGTCGGGGCAGGTGCAGCCGGTGCTGAGCGAGCTGCGGCGGCGGTTCTCGGCGGCGTGCTGGCAGGACCTCCAGCAGGTGCCGGAGCAGGCCACTGACCACGTACGGCAGGCCGAGGCGAGGCTGAAGGAGGCGCAGACGGCGCGGGACGCCCAGCGCTGGCCGGACGCGACGTCACTGCTGTCGACGGCGCGGGCGCTGCTGAACACCACCGACGAGGCGGTGTCGGCGGCCGGGGAGCGGCTGCGGCGGCTGAACGCCGTGCAGAAGGACCCGCAGGGCGAGATCGACCGTACGCGCTTCGCGATCCGGGACGCGCAGCGGCTGGCCATGTCGGGGCGCAACACCCCGGACCCCCGGCACGCCCGTCCGCTGGACGAGTCGGTGGCCCGGCTGGACCGGGCGATCGCCTCGCTGGAGGGCCGGCACCCCGACTACTGGCACTTCCTGACGGAGACGGAGGCCGTGCGGCAGGTGGTCGCCGGTGTGGTGGCCCTCATCCGCGAGGAGCGCGGCATGACCGCCCACTGAGCCACCACCTGCCGCGACCGCCGCCCGGCCCTGGAGGGGGCCGGAGCGGCGGGGGCGGGCCGGTCAGGTGCGGTAGGCGTAGTACCAGGCGTTGGGTTCCGAGGAGATGATGCTCGCCAGCGACCTGCGGTAGGTGTTGGCGGAGTGGTAGGTCAGGTACGGCACGCCCTGGGCGTTGCGGTACGTGACGATCATCGTGTGGTCCTTGGAGCCGTCCCGGTCGAAGTCCATCTGGAGGACGTCACCGACGTCCATCTGGTAGACGTTCGCGAGGCTCTTGGTGCGCTTGGAGTTCTGGGCGAACCAGGACCACTCGTTGACGCCGACGAACGAGTCCGACTGGATCTCGGCGTTGCCGAACCACTTGGTGTAGTCGTACACATAGCCGGGCGCGTGCTTCCAGCCGCCCGCCTTCAGGGACTGGCTGACGAAGTTGGTGCAGTCGCCGCCCGCGCCGTGCCCGTTGAAGTTGGGGTAGTCGGGGTTGTAGGTGCTCCAGTACTTCTCCGCGTACGTCGCCATGGCCTTGTAGTCGTAGGCGCCGCCGGTGAGGGTCTTGGCGTTGGCCGGGGCCGGGCGGGTGAGGGCCGCGCGGGGGGCGTTGGGCATGGTGTCGTCGGCGGCGGCCACGGTCGCGACCATGGCGGAGACGGACGGCTTGGCGGTCGCGTCGGCGGTCGGCTGGTTCACCGCGACACCGGCGGCCGGGTCGGTGTTCCGGATGCCCGTGAGCTGCCAGTCGCCGCGCGCGTCGGCGGTGAACGTCAGCCGGTGGTGGGCCTGGAAGCCGGTGGTCGCCGGTTCGTCGCCGCGGACCTTCTTGTACGTCAGGGTCGTGGTCTCGGTGACCTCGACCTCGGCCTTGCCGCCCTGGAGGCGGGTGCTGTTCAGGGTGACGGCGGTGTCGGCCTTGCCGTACTTCTCGCCGAGTGCGGCGAGCCGGTTCCTGCGGGTCTCCAGCGAGGACAGCGCGGTGCCCTCGCTGCGGGCCAGTGCGGCGGACAGCCGGACGTGACCGGAGAAGCCGTTGGTCAGCGGCTTCTTCCGGGTGCCCTGTCCGCGGTCGACCAGCGCGTCCGTACGGTCGGTGAGGACCGCGTCGGCCAGCCGCTGGAAGGTGGCCCTGGTCCGCTGGTCCACCTGCCGGTCCGCCGCGCTCGCGCTCGCGGCCGGCAGCAGCGTCGCTCCCACGGCGGCCGAGGCAGCCGCCGCGACGACTATGGCGGCGCGTCGGCGCGTACGGCCCATGTTGCTTGACTTCACGAATGTTCCCCTCTTGGCCCGGCGATGGGGGATGCCGGGTCGTGGAATTTTTGCATGCCCTGTGAAGGCCCCGTGAAGGGGGATGCCCTTTGAACTCCCTTTACTCATAAGGAAGTTGACGGACAATCAGGTCAGGACTGTCAGGTCGGGACGATCACTTCACAACGGTCGACCAGTCCGGCGACTGCGCCGGGTCCAGGCCGCGCAGCCGCTCCAGCGTCGCCGGGGTCTGCACGTCGAGCCAGTCGGCGAGTTCCTTGAAGGAGACACACTTGACCTCCGCCTTCGTGCACATGGTCGCGATGACCTCGTCGACGGCCTTCATGTAGATGCCGCCGTTCCAGTCCTCGAAGTGGTTGCCGATGAACAGCGGGGCGCGGCTGCCGTAGTACACGCGGTCGAAGCCGGCCATGTAGGAGTCGACGGTCTCCTGCTGCCACTGCGGGTAGTTGGCCGGGGCGCCGTCGGTCTCGCCGTCGGACTGGTTGTAGAGGAAGTTGAAGTCCATGGAGAGGCCCTGGTAGTCGCCGCCCTCGTAGGGGAGCATCTGCAGCGGGAAGTCCCACATGCCGTTCTTCTTCGCCGGCCAGATCTGGAAGTCACCGGCCGAACTGGCGTCGTAGCGCCAGCCGTAGCTCTCGGCGGCCTTCAGCAGGTTCGCCTGGCCCTCCAGGCAGGGCGCGCGCCCGCCTGTGACCTCTTCCCTGATGTCGAACGGCAGCGGATCGAGGTCGGTGTAGCCGGTGTTGGTCTTCCACTTCTCCACGAAGGAGAAGAACTGGTCGATCTCGCTCTTCCACTCGGCGACGCTCCAGTCGCCGCCGCCCTTCTCGCCGCAGAAGTGGCCGTTGAAGTGGGTGCCGATCTCGTTGCCCGACTCCCAGGCCCTGCCCAGCTGTTCGAGGGTGGTGCGGATGTGGTCGTCGGTGGCGTAGCTGATCGCCGCCGAGCCCTCGGGGTGCTGCGGGGGCTGGTAGAGGTCGGCCTTGTCCTTGGGCAGCAGGTAGATGCCCGTGAGGAAGTACGTCATGTTGGCGTTGTACTTCTCGGACAACTCCAGGTAGTGGGCGAAGAGTTCGTCGTCGCCCGACAGCGCGCCGTCCCAGGAGAAGACGACGAACTGGGGTGGTTTCTCACCGGGCTTGAGCGGCACCGGCTTCAACCGGCCCTGCTGCGGCCCGGTGTAGGAGGTGGAACCGTCCCCGAGGACCTCGGTCCTGCCGTCCCACTGCGGTTCCTGGGTCGCCTTCGCGGAGGCCTTGGTGGTTCCCTCGTGCCCCACGGAGGCCGTCGGCACGGTCCGGTCGGCGCGGACCAGCGTCAGGTATCCGGCGGTCAGGGAGGCGACGGTCAGGGACGCGACGACGAGATACGCCGCGATCCGCGGGCGGTTGCTGACGGGGGGAGGCGTTGCCGGGGCCTTGCGACGGCGGCCCGACGGATGTGTCATGTGCTGCTCATTTCGAGGGGGGTGGGGGCCCCGCCGGTGGTCAGCCGAGCGGTCCCATTGCGCCTGACCAGATGCCGTACGGAACGCTGTCGTCGGCGGTGCCTGCGAGGCCCTTCAGCGGCAGCGGTTCGAGGCTCTTGGCCAGGTCGATGCGGTAGACGACGACGGCCGTGGACACGAACTTGTGCGTGCCGACGTACCAGGAGGCGGTGTCGTCCGAGGTGGTGCCCGCCTTCCCGGTCACCGTCGCGTCGGTGGACGCCGCGGCGGCGGGGTGGGCGGTGCGGAAGGCGTCGGTGAGGGCGGAAGTGACCTCCGCGGCGACGTCGGCGCCGAACGCGCGGGTGGGCCTGGGGGTGTCCAGCGGGACGCCGAGGCCGTTGTGGGTGACCTTGCGGACCGAGTACGGCTCGGTGCGTTTGCCGCCCGCGACGAAGGTCGTGTAGCCGCCGGCCATCCGGATCGCGCTGGGTGTGGAGGTGCCCATCGACAGCGCGGGGACCTGTGCCCCGATGCTGGCGGGCAGCAGCCCGGCGGCCTCGGCGGTCGCACGGACGTTGTCGAGGCCGGTGTCCACGCCGAGCTGCATGAACGGCGTGTTCACCGACAGCTCCAGCGCCCGGCGCAGGGAGATCTGCCCGTAGGAGAGGTCGCCGTCGTTGCTGGCGGCCACCTTCCTGCCGCTGCGGTCCCAGTAGGGGCCCTCGGGGGTGGTCACCGGCACGTCGTCGTTCCCGTCGTACAGGGTCTCCCCCGTTACACGTGTCGCCTCCTCGTCGCGGCTCTTGGTGACACCGTGTTCGAGGCCCGCGGCGTACACGAACGGCAGGAAGGCCGAACCGGCTGGCACGGTGGTCGAGTTGGACTCGTTGTAGCCCTGGGTACGGTGGTCGGGGCCGCCGTAGACCGCGAGGACCCGTCCGTCGGCGGTGACCGAGGCGGCGCCGTAGTGCGCGGTCTTCGCGGCGCTCGGGTCGTCCTGGACGGCCTGCTTGCGGGCCTTGGTCACGGCGTCGGCGAGCTTGCGCTCCCGGGTGCGGTCGAAGGTCGTGTAGACCTGGTAGCCGCCGAGGTCGAAGTCCTTGTCGGAGATCCCGCCGGCCTTCTTGGCGTACTGCGAGGCCACTTCCACCAGGTAGTCGGTCTGTTCGCCGGTGTCGTACAGCGGGTTGCTCTTCAGCGGCTCGGGGAACTCCGTGTACCCGGCCCGCTCGGCCTTGGTCAGTCTGCCGAGGTCGACCATCCGGTCGAGGGTCCAGGCCCAGCGCTCCTCGGCCCGGGCCCGGTTGGCGGCGCTCAGGGTGGGGTCGTAGAGCCCTGCGCCCTTGAGCAGGGAGGCGAGGAACGCGCCCTCGCTCGCGTCGAGTTCGCTGACGTCCTTGCCGTAGTAGGCCTGGGCGGCGCGCTGGATGCCGTAGCAGCCGCGGCCGAACCAGCTGGTGTTGAGGTAGCCCTCCAGGATGTCGTCCTTGCTCATCCGGTTGTCGAGCTTGAGGGCGATCATCGCCTCGGTGAACTTCCGGCTGACCGTCTGCTCCTGGCTGAGGTAGACGTTCTTGACGTACTGCTGGGTGATCGTGGATCCGCCCTGGGTGTCGCCCTGGCCGACGGTACGGAAAAGGGCGCGACTGATGCCCTTGACGGAAATGCCGGAATCACTGTAAAAACTCGCGTTCTCGGCGGCGAGCACCGCCCAGCGGACATCCTCGGGAATCTCGTTCAGCGGCATCGCCTGCCGCTGGACGAAGCCGGTACGGGCCATAGGAGTGCCGTCGGCCCAGAAGTACACATTGTCCTGCTGGGTGGCGTACGTGTTGAGGTCGGCGGGAATGTCGGTGGCCGCGTAGGCGATACCCAGGAGCAGCGCACTCAGCCCCACGGAGGCGAGGACACCGCCCGTCCACTGCCGCCAGGAGGGTATCCAGCGCCGCCAGCCGGTGCGGCCGGGTCGCGGATACTTCGGTGCGGGAAGGGAGAATCTGCGGGTTTTACGAGCCAATCGGGCTTTACGCCTGTTTCCCGGAACGGGTATCCGTAATTGCAGAGTGACGTCCGATTCACCCGGTTCATGAGTCACGACACAGTCCTCCGCACTCCACGAAAACCCCGAATTCCCCGGCCACACGGCTCATCGCGGCGTACACAAATTACCAGCGATCTTCGCAAGGTCTCCACATGGGGAATGAACAAAAGAAGACAGGGCCGAAACCCCGGTCGCCCGGCCCGAGCAAATGGGCATTAACCTGTCCGCATGCCTCGCTACGAGTACCGCTGCCGCACCTGCGGAGACACCTTCGAACTGAGCCGCCCGATGGCCGAGTCGGCCGCGCCCGCGGACTGCCCCTCCGGTCATGGAGACACCGTGAAGCTGCTGTCGACGGTCGCCGTCGGCGGCTCAGCCTCCGCACCGGCCGCCCGCCCGAGCGGCGGGGGCGGCGGGGGCGGTTGCTGCGGCGGGGGCTGCTGCGGCTAGGGACCGCCCGTAGGGGAGGTTCAGGGTCCCTTCAGGTTGGCTTCCCTAGCGTGGCCGTATGACGACAGCCACGCCGGGCGCCCCGCAATGGGTCGCCGACCTCATGGACACGCTGGGCGCCCCCGGCGCGGGTCTCGCCATCGCGCTGGAGAACCTCTTCCCACCGCTGCCGAGCGAGGTCATCCTGCCGCTGGCCGGTTTCGCGGCGAGCACGGGCCAGATGACCCTGCTCGCCGCCCTGCTCTGGACGACAGCGGGCTCGGTGATCGGCGCACTCGCCCTCTACGGCGTCGGCGCCCTGCTCGGCCGCGACCGCACGGTGGCCATCGCCGCCCGGCTGCCGCTGGTCAAGGTGACGGACATCGAGAAGACCGAGGCGTGGTTCCTGCGCCACGGCACGAAGGCGGTGTTCTTCGGCCGCATGATCCCGGTCTTCCGCAGCCTGATCTCCGTCCCCGCGGGCGTGGAACGCATGCCCCTGCCGGTGTTCCTCACCCTCACCACCCTGGGCAGCGCCCTGTGGAACACGGCGTTCGTCTGCGCGGGCTACTCGCTGGGCGACAACTGGACCGAGGTGACGACAGTCGTCTCCGCGTACTCGAAGGTGGTACTGGCAGGAGCGGCGCTGGCCCTGGCCGCCTTCGTAACGGTACGAATCAAACGCCGCTCAGGGGAGCGCCCCAAAGGGGCGCGGGGAACTGCGCGCCAAGCCACGACGGCGCAGCAGCCCCCCGACAACCCCTAACGAGTCTCCCGAAGAAACTCCCGAAGAATCCGCTCCCCCGCAGCAACCCCCCGCTCGGGAAGCGCGGTAACCGTCTCGGCCACGAACTCCGTCTCCGCCAACTCCCCATGCCCAGGCCGCCACCCACGATCCGCGGCAAGCAGCAGATCGGCGTCCAGCAGGGAGTCACCGGCAGCCAGAGTGAGCGTCGCACCGGTACGCCGCGCGACCTCCCTCATCGCCGCACTCTTCGTCAGCGGCTTCGGCACCGCATAGATCTTGCGCCCCTGCAACGACACCGTCCACCCCCGGTTCTCCGCCCACACCGCCAGCTCCTTCACCCACTCCTCGGGCAACAGTTCGCGCTCGACGACGAGATAGGCGAAGAAGTCCTCGGCGATACGGTGCTTGCGCACCCAGAGCGGATCGGCGGTGGCCGCGAGATGGTCGCGGACCTCGTCCAGCGGCGCGCACTCCGCCGCCAGCCGCGCCTGCACACTCGCGTGCCAGTCCAGGTCGGCGACCCCGTCGACGAGGATGTGCCCGCCGTTCGCGCAGATCGCGTACTTCGGTACCGGACCCGGCAGATTGATCCGCTGGTACTGCTTACGGGTCCGGGTGGTCGTCGGCACGAACACGGCCGCGTCCCCGAGTTCGGTGAGCAGCCCGGCGGCGGTCTCCGTCATGTAGGACAGCGGCCGGGCCTCGTGCACCTCGACGCAGAGCAGCCGGGGCGCGCGGGCGTCCGGCATGGTCAGCGCGAGGGCCGCGGCGGAGTAGATGAGCGTACGGTCGAGATCGCTGGCGACGAGCACGGGACTCATACGGACACCGCCTTGCCGTCGGCACCGGTCGCGCCGCGCGTGTACTTGGGGTGGATCAACCCGACGCAGGTGTACGGGAGTTCGGCGACCTCCTCGACAGGTACGCCCCGCTGTTCCGCGAGCAGCCGGACATGGTCGAGGTCGGCGCCCGCCCCGGCCCGGGCCAGGATCTTCCAGGGGACGCGGCGCAGCAGCACCCGGGTGGTCTCGCCGACGCCGGGCTTGACGAGGTTCACGTCGTGGATCTCGTACTCCTCGCTGATGCGCTCGACTGCCGCCCAGCCCTCCCAGGTCGGGCTGCGGTCGGCGGCCAGCAGCTCCTTCACCGCCGTGCCGACGGCGTCCGCGACCTCGGGGAAGCGGGCGGAGACCGCGTCGAGGAAGTCGACCGAGACATCGGCGCCGGCGAGTTCGCGGTAGAACTTGGCACCGTGGAAGTCGCCCGGGCCGACGAGGTCGGCGCGCAGCACGGTCCGTGAAATCAGCCCCGACACGGTGGAGTTGAGGCAGGCGGAGGGGATGAGGAAGTCCTCGCGGGTGCCGTACGTCCGGACACATGAACCCGGGTCGGCGAGGACCGCGATCTCCGGGTCGAAGCCCGTGATGCCGTCGGAGGCCTCGAACTCCTCGATGGCGTCGGCGAGTTCGCGGGTGATGGCGCCCTTGCCGGTCCAGCCGTCGACGAACACGACGTCGGCGGGGTCGTGGTGGGCGGCGAGCCAGCGCAGCGCGTTGGCGTCGATGCCCCGGCCCCGGACGATCGAGACGGCGTAGTGCGGCAGTTCGAGCCCGTGCCGGTGCTGGGCCCAGCGCCGCATCAGCGCACCGACGGGCGTTCCGGCCCGGGCGAGCGACACGAGCACGGGACGCGGCGAGCGCTCCGCGAGCACCAACTCCGTTACGGCGCCCACGGCTTGGGCGATACGGGCGGCGGAGGTATCGAGGGCGGCGCGGAACAGCTCCTGGTACTGGTCGCTGGGCTGGTACTCGACCGGCAGCGACTCGGCGTAGTGCGCGCCGCCCGCCTGGATCGCCTCCTCGCGCTCCTCGGTCGGCGCCTCCAGGCTGACGTCCGAGAGGTCCCGCAGCAGCCAGCCGACCTCGTCCGGTGGGTACGAGGAGAACGCGGGTCCGCGGAGGGGCTCTGGCAGCATGCGGGGCCTTTCGGGTACGTGCGGAAGTGCGGGTACGTAGGAGGGGACGACGGCGAGCACGACGTTCGGCGTGTGCGCGGCGAGCGTGGCCAACAGACCGTCGGGGGCGTGCAGTTCGGGGGTGTCGGCGGTGGAGTCGACGACCACGACGACGGCGTCGAAGCCGGCGCCGGCCACGTTGTAGGCGTAGCGCTCGCCGGGGCCGTCGGCGGGGGTGTCGTGGGCGGGGAAGACGAGGCTGCTGCGGATGGCGTAGCCCGGGTCGTCCACGGCGAGGACGGGTGAGCGGGTGGTTGTCGAGTAGCGGACCTCGACACCCTGCGCGACCTGTTCCAGTTCGAGGGCGAGGCGGAGGGGCGCGTACATCAGCTCTTCGAAACCGAGGACCAGGATGCGGTGGGCGTTTTCGGGGAGGGTTTCGGCGAGGCTTGCGGCCATCGTGGGGAGGGCGGTCTCCAGGCGTATTCGGTGGCCTGGGGTGAAGCCGTGTCTGCCGCCGTCCGGCAGTCGTGCCGGCCAGCGCAGATCGACTCGGGTGGAGCGGTTGTGTGGCGGCTGCGGCGCCGTCGTGGCTTGTCGCGCCCACGCGGCGGTAGCCGCAAATTCAACAGAGCCCCGCGCCCCTGGGTGGGGGGCCTCGAACTCTGCTACCAGCTGCTGGCCCTTCTCCAGGACCCCTTCAGGCAGGCTTACGGTGCCGTTCGCCGCCGCCACCAGGTCTATCTGCGCACCGATCTCGTCGGCGAACTCGTCCAGGCGGGCCACGTCCGCCGGGGCGCGCATGTCGACCAGGGCGACTATGACGTACCGCTCTCGCGGGTAGCGCTCGTGCAGGGCGCGGATGGTGTTGAGGACGGTGTTGCCGGTGGAGAACTCGTCGTCGACCAGGACCAGGGGGCCGGGGCCGGCCAGCAGCGCGGGGTTCTCCGGGAGGAGGAGGTGGGAGGTGGCGTGCGAGTGGGACTCCTCGAAGCCGCCCGCCCGGGCCACGCCCTCGACCGGCCGCCGGGTGGAGTGCAGGTAGGGCGCGAGGCCCACGCCGTCGGCGACGCAGTGGCCGAGCCCGGTGGCCGTCTCGGCGTACCCGAGGACGACCGCGCGCCGGGACTCGTCGGCGCCGAGCAGCTCGCGCACCCGCTCGCCCAGGGCGAAGCCGTGGCCGTAGACGACGGCGGGCGACTGCGGGACGTGCTTGCCGAGCACGTTCGACACCAGCAGGTGCGCCCGCTTGGGGTTGCGCCGCAGGGCCAGTCCGAGCATCTCGCGCAGGTCGTCGCCGCCGACCAGCTCGACCCCGAGCCGCTCGGCGACCCAGGTGCCGGACCAGACCCCGTTGTGCACAGCGTTGTTCATGAGTCCCTAGTGGATGGTGGTTGGGGGGAAGGACGATCGGGTCAGTCGGGGATACCTGCCGTGAGCAGCTCCACGAAGCCGATGTCCTCGTTGGCGACGCCGAAGACCTCGGCGCGCAGCAGCGTCCGCTCGGCCCAGGCGCGGTGCGGCTTCACCTCGTTCATCTTGTTCGTGTACGCCGACCGCAGCACACCTCCGCCGCAGCGCTCGGGCCGCAGGATGTCCTGGGCGTCGCTGAACTCCTCGTGGCTGACCACGGACAGGGCGTGCACGGGCAGTACGTGCGAGGGGTGGATGCAGGTCTTGCCGAGCAGTCCGTTGGCCTGGTCGAGGCTGATCTCGCGGAGCAGCCCGTCCATGGCGTGCTCGATGAGCTTCTCGCGCAGTTCCTCGGCCTGGCCGTCCAGGAAGGGGCTGCGGCGCAGCTGCGGCTTGAACATACGTTCCTGCACCCGGAAGTACTCCCAGACGGGCCCGGTGACGGTGAACCCGGTGCCGTCGGCCCGCCCCAGCATGTTGACGACGTCGGCGATGACGGAGGCGACGACATGGACGTCGTACGCGGTCATGTCGGGGGCTCTGCGCAGGCCGTACGAGGAGCAGAAGTCGGTGACGCCGAGGCGCAGGGCGAGGACGCGGTCGCGGTACTTGTCGACGGCGCGGGAGATGCCCTCCAGGGTCTCTACGCGCGTCTCGCGGTACATCAGCTCGGGGGATTCGAGCACGGGCATGCCGAACAGGCGGTGGCCGCTGGCGGCCTCGGCGTCGGCGAGGGCCTCCAGGAAGGGCATGCCGCGTTCCTCGGTGAACTTCGGCATCACGAAGCCGGAGAGCAGCCGGGCGGCGGGCCCGAGGCGCCGGACGAGGTCGGGGATCTGTTCGGGCGTACGCACCCGGACGAACAGCAGGGGCAGCCCGGTGGCGGCGTCGGGGCGCTCGGCGAGCACACCCAGCTCCCGTACGAGGTTCTCCTCGGCGGCCGGGACCTCCGAGTCGTCGATCGAGTCCTCCAGGCACAGCACCATCGAGACGACACCGCGGGCGACCTGCTTGACGACGGCGTCGGCGAGACGCGGGCGGGTGGCCGGGCTGTACAGGGTCGCGCCCAGGGCCGCGGAGAGCAGCCGGGCCGGGGAGGCGGCGGTGAACTCGCACGGCTCCTGGTGGAACAGACGCTGTCGTACCTCGGGGGCGATGTGCCCGAAATGACGCATGAGACTCCCCTGTGGCGGCTGGACTGCCGGTCGGGTGTTGATCGGATGTGTGCCGGGTGTTTATGGGTGGCCGGTAATAGTACGTAGGGATCCATGTCGAGGGTTCCCACCGGGAATGAAGTTCAGGTAACGCGAACACGCAGAACCGATGCCCCCGCGTTGTCGTGACCAGGACCGAGAGGGCAGGATGACCGCATGACGCACGCGATGCTGAAGGGATCGAACGTCCCGCTCGAAGCCACGACGGTGCGCGCCGTGCTGCGCTGGACGCCCGGGCAGGGGGTTCCGGATGTCGATGCCTCGGCGCTGCTCCTCGGCCCCGACGGTCGTGTGCGCTCCGACGAGGACTTCGTCTTCTACAACCAGCCCCGGCACCCCTCGGGCAAGGTCTGGCGGCTCGGCAAGAAACGGGTGGCCGAGGGTCTGACCGACACGATCCAGACGGATCTGACCGGTGTCGAGTCCGGAGTCGGACAGATTCTGCTGGTCGCCTCGGCGGACGGCGTCGCGTTCGACCGCGTACGCTCCCTGCGCATCCTGCTGTACGACGCCACCGTCGCGGACGGCGAACCGCTGGCGTACTTCGACGTCAAGCCGGAGACGGGCGAGGAGACGGCCCTGATCTGCGGCGAGCTGTACCGCCGCGGCGAGGGCTGGAAGTTCCGCGCGCTGGGCGAGGGCTACTCGAACGGCCTGGAGGGCCTGGCGACGGACTTCGGCATCTCGGTGGAGGACCAGCCCCCCTCGACGGCCCCTTTCCCGGAGGCCACCCCGACAGCGGACCCCTCAGCGGCCACGACGGTCCAGCAGCCCCCGACACTCCCCCCGCAGCCGGCGTACGGCTACCCCCAGCCGGTACCGGTACCCCAGTCCCCGCCGTACCCGGACTTCAGCCTGCCGCCGCAAGGGCCACAGTTCATCGGACGCTGAGGGGAGCGCCCCAAAGGGGCGCGGGGAACTGCGCGAGCAACCACGACGAACCCGCACCCGCCATCGAACAGAACCCCCCGAGTTCAGAGGCGCCCAAGATCACCGCTCAGCCTTGCTCTTGTACCCCCGCCCCCACTGCAACCCCCACCCGTACAACCGATCAAGCTCCGCCTGAAACCCGTAGACGAACTTGACCTCCCGCCGGACGATCAGCTCGTTCTTCACGTTCTCGATCATCACGACCGCACACGACCGCGCCTGCGAGTGCCGCTCGTCAAGGCCTATCTCGATCCGCGGCCCGTTGCTCGGGTAGAGCGTGACGACCGCGTGGGTCCGGTCGAACGCCGGCGTCTGGTCGTAGATGTAGACGAAGACCAGCAACCGCTTGATCTCGTCCCGGTGATCAAGATTGACGTACGCCGTCTCCCCGGACGCCGACCCGAACCGGTCGTCCCCGCTCAGCTTCACGTACGGCGGCGCGTTGGTGTCGCCGAGGAAGCCGCCCAGGGGCTGTACGACGCCCTTGGTGCCGTCCGCCAGCTCGTACAGGATGCCCAGGTCGAGGTCGACGTTCACCATGCTCTGGGTGTGCCCCTGCACTTCCTCGGGCTTCAGGGCCTGGAAGGGGTGCCGCCACAGGCTCTGCCGCTTGGGGCCGCCGATGTCCGACGTACGCATCCGCCAGGACAGGTTGATGCGCAGATGGCCGGTGGCCGCGCCCTGCCTGGTGAGTGAGACCCGCTGGTGCCGTTTGGTCAGCTCGATGGAGTTGCTCGCCGCGCTGCCGGCGTCGAAGTCCGCCTGGCGCCTGCGCCACAGATCTTCCCAGAAACTCATCCCGCCCCCACCTGTCCCGCCCCCGCAATTCCGTCACTCCGCCGCCCGTGAACGCGGCGGGGCGGCTACGAGGACGATTCCTCGTAGCCGCCCCGCTCAGAGCGTTCCCTCACTGCGGAGGTTGTCACACCCCGGACGGGACCTCAGTCTTCTCGTCCGAGCCCGTCGCTTTTCCCTCTGCCGCTGCCAGCGCCTTGTTGCGGCGCACCGAGGACCAGAAGGACCAGGCGATGAGGACGACGCCGACGAGGCCGGTGATGACCTCGTGGATCTCGTACTGGATGGTGATGAGCAGGATGGCGGCGAGGGCGCCGATCGCGTAGTGCGCGCCGTGCTCCAGGTAGACGTAGTCGTCGAGGGTGCCCTGGCGGACCAGGTACACGGTCAGCGAACGGACGTACATCGCGCCGATACCGAGGCCCAGGGCCATCAGCACGATGTCGTTCGTGACGGCGAAGGCGCCGATGACACCGTCGAAGGAGAAGGAGGCGTCGAGGACTTCGAGGTAGAGGAACATGAAGAACGCGGCCTGGCCGGCGAGGACGATGGCCGGCTTCTTCTTGCCGGTGCGCTCGGCCTCTTCCTCCTCCTCGTGCTCTCGCTCCTCCTCTTCTTCGAGTTTGTTCTCGAAGTAGCCGGAGAGTCCGCCGACGATCATGTAGGTGATCAGACCGGCGACACCGGAGATGAGGACCGTCTGTGCCTTGTCGACATGGGCGCCGCCGTGCTGGTGGGCGTTGGTCGCGAAGGTCATGGCGGAGACGAGCAGGACGATCAGCGCGATGCAGACCGCCAGCATGTCGACCTTGCCGAGCTTGGCGAGCGGGCGTTCCAGCCAGCCGAGCCACTTGATGTCACGGTCCTCGAAGATGAAGTCGAGGAAGATCATCAGCAGGAACATGCCACCGAAGGCGGCGATCGCCGGGTGGGCGTCGGTGACCAGTTCCTGGTAGTGGTCCTTGTTGTTGAGCGCGAGGTCGACCGCGTCGATGGGACCGATCTTGGCGCTGATGGCCACGATCACGACCGGGAAGACGAGCCGCATACCGAAGACGGCGATGAGGACACCGATGGTGAGGAAGATCTTCTGCCAGAAGGCACTCATCTTCTTCAGGATTCCGGCGTTGACCACCGCGTTGTCGAAGGACAGCGAGATTTCGAGGATGGAGAGGATCGCCACGACACCGAAGCCGGTCCACCCCCCGTAGAAGACCGCCGCGACCAGGCCGAGCGCGGTGACCGCGAACGACCAGCCGAAGGTTTTCAGAATCACTGGCTACCCAATCGTGTGTTTACGGGTCTCCCCCGCTGCCGTACTCGGCTTTACGAAACGTTGACTCCGAAGTCTAGAGCGATGCCCCTCAGACCCGACGCGTACCCCTGTCCTACTGCACGGAACTTCCACTCGCCCTGGTAGCGGTACAGCTCGCCGAAGATCATCGCGGTCTCGGTCCCCGCGTCCTCGCTCAGGTCGTAGCGCGCCAGTTCCTGGCCGTCGGCCTGGTTGACGACCCGGATGAAGGCGTTGCTGACCTGGCCGAAGGTCTGGCCGCGGTTGTCCGCGTCATGGATGGAGACGGGGAAGATGATCTTGTCGCAGGCGGCCGGCACCTTGGAGAGGTCGACGATCAGCGACTCGTCGTCGCCCTCGCCCTCACCGGTGAGGTTGTCGCCGGTGTGCTCGACCGAGCCGTCGGGGCTGGTGAGCTGGTTGTAGAAGATGAACCACTCGTCGCCGAGGACCCGACCGCCGCCGCACAGCAGCGCGCTGGCGTCGAGGTCGAACGGAGCGCCGGTGGTGGAACGCGCGTCCCAGCCGAGCCCGACCAACACCTGGGTGAGGTTCGGTGCGGCTTTGGAGAGGGAGACATTGCCCCCCTTGGCAAGTGTGACGCCCATGCTGCTGGTCCTCCCCGAGGTGAAGCCTGGTCATGCCGAAGATCGTGGTCGTACTGAAGATCGTGGTGTTACCGGAGATCGCGGTCGTACCGGACATCGTGGAACCGAGCGCGTCCGGCGCCGCACCGGGAGATGCGACGCCGGACCTCGGAGCCGGAGGACGTCCGGCTCAGACGTTCACCCCGAAGTCCTGCGCGATGCCGCGCAGGCCCGACGCGTACCCCTGGCCGATGGCGCGGAACTTCCACTCCGCGCCGTGCCGGTACAGCTCGCCGAAGACCATGGCGGTCTCCGTCGAGGCGTCCTCGGAGAGGTCGTAGCGCGCCAGTTCGGCCTCGCCGGCCTGGTTCACGACGCGGATGAACGCGTTGCGGACCTGGCCGAAGGACTGCTGGCGGTTCTCGGCGTCGTAGATCGAGACCGGGAACACGATCTTGTCGATGTCGGCGGGGACCGCCGCGAGGTTGACCTTGATCTGCTCGTCGTCACCCTCGCCCTCACCGGTGGTGTTGTCACCGGTGTGCTCGACCGAGCCGTCCGGGCTCTTGAGGTTGTTGAAGAACACGAAGTTGGCGTCGCTGCTGACCTTGCCGTCCGCGCCCGTCAGGATCGCGGAGGCGTCGAGGTCGAAGTCGGTGCCGGTGGTGGTACGGATGTCCCACCCCAGACCGACGATGACCGCGGTGAGACCCGGGGCCTCCTTCGTCAGCGATACGTTGCCGCCCTTGCTGAGGCTGACTCCCACGAGTCCTCCATTGGTGTCTCGTCTGCCGCCGGGGGCGGTGTGCCCCGTCGTGCGCCGTTATCGGATCAACGTGCAGATCCTAGTGACGGGTTCCCGCCCCTCGCAGGGCTTGGACCCGAAGAATCACAGGGTGTCGAGTGCCTTCACGTACTCGTTCAGGTCGCGCGCGTCGGGCAGGCCGTTGACGACGGTCCACCGCACGACACCCTCCTTGTCGATGACGAAGGTCCCGCGCACCGCGCAACCCTTGTCCTCGTCGAAGACGCCGTACGCGCGCGAAATGTTGCCGTGCGGCCAGAAGTCGGACAGCAGGGGGTATTCGAGGCCCTCCTGCTCGCCGAAGACGCGCAGGGTGTGGATGGAGTCGTTGGAGACCGCGAGCAGCTGGGTGTCGCGGTCGGCGAACCTCGGCAGGTTGTCGCGCAGGGCGCACAGCTCGCCGGTGCAGACGCCGGTGAAGGCGAAGGGGTAGAAGAGCAGCACCACGTTCTTCGCGCCGCGGAAGTCCGAGAGCCGCACGGTGGCGCCGTGGTTGTCCTTGAGCTCGAAGTCCGGGGCCTTGTCGCCGACCTCGATCGCCATGATTCCTGCATCCCTTCGGTGGGCTGTTCGGGTGAGGACACCCTAGTGACCACCGATCGCGGGAGGCCCGTTCAGGGCCGAAGCGGGGGTCCGGGGGCGGCAGCCCCCGGACGACGGCCCGCTTCGGCCACGGTCACTGCCTACTTCTTGGACTTGGCTGCCTTGGGTGTCGCCAGGCGGCTCCCACTCCAGTCCTTGCCCACACTGACGCTCTTCGTCGCCGACAGACCCGCCGTCGTCGCGGCTTCAGAGATGTCGCTCGGCTCCACGTAGCCGTCACGGCCCGTCTTGGGCGTGAGGAGCAGGATCGCGCCGCCTTCCTCGATGTACGTGGTGGCGTCCACCAGCGCATCGGTCAGGTCGCCGTCCTCGTCGCGGAACCACAGCACCACGGCATCTGCGACGTCGTCGTACTCCTCGTCCACGAGATCGCTGCCGATGACTTCCTCAATGGCCTCGCGGAGCTCCTGGTCGACGTCGTCGTCGTAGCCGATCTCCTGGACCACCTGCTCGGGCAGGAACCCCAGCCTTGCGGCAGGGTTAGTCCGCTCCTCCGCGTGGTCCGCGGTCGCGCTCACGGGTTGCCTCCTGATCATGTTCGAGAAATGTCCAGCCACGCGCGTGCGCGAAGCATTGGCCGTAGTCCACACGGGCGGGGCGGATCGCGCAAGTACCCGGCCGTTCAGACCGCCGAAACGGTGACGATCCTGGCGGTGTCGCCGCAACTTCAGACAGCGGTTCCCGGGAACAAGTGACCCACGTCACGCCATTCTGCCCGCTTTGCGGTTTTGCTGCTCACCGGTGGCTCCCGAACCTCTCACACATACGTGCGAGATCCGAATCGCTTTACGGAACACGTCACGGACTGGGCGTATCGTTGCGATTTGGCTGCGACCACCCCGGCCCACACCCGGCCCGGACATCTCCTCCGGGGCTACCTCTGAGTAGAGGTGACGTACCCGGCCTCGGGGTACACGATGGGGCCAGTGCATTCGCAGCCCCGGGACAGGCCCACAGCGTGCCCCGGAACAAGTCTCCCGAGAGCGAAGGAACAGCGTGGCTTCCGGATCAGATCGCAACCCGATCATCATTGGCGGCCTTCCGAGTCAGGTTCCTGACTTCGATCCCGAAGAAACCCAGGAGTGGCTCGACTCCCTCGACGCCGCGGTTGACGAACGCGGCCGGGAGCGGGCCCGCTATCTGATGCTGCGGCTGATCGAGCGGGCCCGCGAGAAGCGCGTGGCCGTGCCCGAGATGCGGAGCACGGACTACGTCAACACGATCGCGACGAAGGACGAGCCCTTCTTCCCCGGCAACGAGGAGATCGAGCGCCGCATCCTCAACGCGACCCGCTGGAACGCGGCCGTGATGGTCTCGCGCGCCCAGCGGCCCGGTATCGGCGTCGGCGGCCACATCGCGACCTTCGCCTCCTCCGCCTCCCTCTACGACGTGGGCTTCAACCACTTCTTCCGGGGCAAGGACGAGGGCGACGGCGGCGACCAGATCTTCTTCCAGGGCCACGCCTCCCCCGGTATCTACGCCCGGGCCTTCCTCCTGGACCGGCTCAGCGAGCAGCAGCTCGACGCGTTCCGCCAGGAGAAGTCGAAGGCGCCGTACGGCCTGTCCTCGTACCCCCACCCGCGCCTGATGCCGGACTTCTGGGAGTTCCCGACCGTCTCGATGGGCCTCGGCCCGCTCGGCGCGATCTTCCAGGCGCGGATGAACCGCTACATGGAGGCGCGCGGGATCGCGGACACCTCCAAGTCGCATGTGTGGGCGTTCCTCGGCGACGGCGAGATGGACGAGCCGGAGTCGCTCGGCCAGCTGTCGATCGCCGCCCGCGAGGGCCTCGACAAC
The DNA here is from genome assembly GCF_002954775.1 of Streptomyces geranii. Taxonomy (GTDB): domain Bacteria; phylum Actinomycetota; class Actinomycetes; order Streptomycetales; family Streptomycetaceae; genus Streptomyces; species Streptomyces geranii. The sequence continues at coordinate 105,948 of NZ_PJME01000014.1, read as the reverse complement.
CTGACCTTCGTCGTCAACTGCAACCTGCAGCGGCTCGACGGCCCGGTGCGCGGCAACGGCAAGATCATCCAGGAGCTGGAGTCGCAGTTCCGGGGCGCCGGCTGGAACGTCGTGAAGCTGGTCTGGGACCGCAGCTGGGACCCGCTGCTCGCGCAGGACCGGGACGGCGTGCTCGTCAACAAGATGAACACCACCCCCGACGGGCAGTTCCAGACGTACGCCACCGAGACCGGCTCCTACATCCGCGACCACTTCTTCGGTGACGACTCGCGGCTGCGCGCGATGGTCGAGGGCATGAGCGACGACCAGGTGCTGCACCTCGGGCGCGGTGGCCACGACCACCGGAAGATCTTCGCGGCGTTCGCGGCGGCCAAGGCGCACAAGGGCCAGCCGACGGTCATCCTCGCCAAGACGGTCAAGGGCTGGACGCTCGGCCCCAACTTCGAGGGCCGCAACGCCACGCACCAGATGAAGAAGCTGACGGTCGCCGACCTCAAGGGCTTCCGCGACCGGCTGCACCTGCCGATCTCCGACCAGGAGCTGGAGGGCGGCGCACCGCCGTACTACCACCCGGGCCGGAACTCGGAGGAGATCCAGTACATGCACGACCGCCGCAACTCCCTCGGCGGTTACGTCCCCACCCGCGTCGTCCGCGCCAAGCCGCTGGAGCTGCCGCCGGAGAAGACGTACGCGAGTGTGAAGAAGGGCTCGGGCCAGCAGTCGATCGCCACGACCATGGCGTTCGTCCGGCTGCTCAAGGACCTCATGCGGGACAAGGAGATCGGCAGGCGTTTCGTGCTGATCGCGCCGGACGAGTACCGCACGTTCGGCATGGACTCGTTCTTCCCGAGCGCGAAGATCTACAACCCGCTCGGCCAGCAGTACGAGGCCGTGGACCGCGAGCTGCTCCTCGCGTACAAGGAGTCGCCGACCGGCCAGATGCTGCACGACGGCATCTCGGAGGCGGGCTGCACGGCCTCGCTGATCGCGGCGGGTTCGGCGTACGCCACGCACGGCGAGCCGCTCATCCCGGTCTACGTCTTCTACTCGATGTTCGGTTTCCAGCGCACCGGCGACCAGTTCTGGCAGATGGCCGACCAGTTGGCGCGCGGTTTCGTACTGGGCGCGACCGCGGGCCGTACGACTCTGACCGGCGAGGGTCTGCAGCACGCCGACGGCCACTCGCAGCTGCTCGCCTCGACGAACCCGGGCTGTGTGGCGTACGACCCGGCGTACTCGTACGAGATCGCGTACATCGTGCAGGACGGTCTGCGCCGCATGTACGGGCCGGACAGTGAGGACGTCTTCTACTACCTCACCGTCTACAACGAGCCGATCCAGCACCCGGCCGAGCCCGAGAATGTGGATGTCGACGGCATCCTCAAGGGCATCCACCGGGTGGGCGAAGGGACTTCGGGCACCATTCCGGCGCAGGTCATCGCGTCCGGGGTCGCTGTGCCGTGGGCGCTGGAGGCGCAGCGGATCCTCGCCGAGGACTGGAACGTCAAGGCGGACGTGTGGTCCGCGACCTCCTGGAACGAGCTGCGGCGCGAGGCGGTCGCGGTGGAGCAGCACAATCTGCTGCACCCGGAGGAGGAGCAGCGGGTTCCGTATGTGACGCGGAAGTTGAGCGGCGCCGAGGGTCCGTTCGTGGCCGTTTCCGACTGGATGCGGTCTGTTCCGGACCAGATCTCTCGGTGGGTGCCGGGGACTTACCAGTCGCTGGGGGCGGACGGGTTCGGGTTCGCCGACACTCGTGGGGCCGCTCGGCGGTTCTTCCACATCGACGCTCAGTCGATCGTGGTGGGGGTGCTTACGGAGTTGGCTCGGGAGGGGAAGGTTGATCGGTCGGTGCTGAAGCAGGCGATTGATCGGTATCAGTTGCTGGATGTGGCTGCGGCTGACCCGGGTGCGGCAGGTGGCGACGCGTAGTTGTAGTACTTCGGCTGGCGGTTCGTTGTGGCTGGTCGCGCAGTTCCCCGCGCCCCTGTAGAGCTGCCCCTTCGGGGCGCTCTACAGGGGCGCTTAATATGCGCAGCATGAAGGATGAGTCTGCGCAGGCTCGTTGGGAGAGGGCGACGCAGCGGCCCCTGATGGTGCTGGCGGTCTTGTTCGCCGGTGCCTATGCGGTGCCGATCGTGGACAGTCCCGCGAGCCGGTCCGTGTCGGTGGCGTGCACGGTCGCCGAGTGGGTGGTGTGGGGCGCCTTCGCCGTCGACTACCTCGTGCGGGTCGCTCTTGCCGAGCGGCGGCGGGATTATGTGCGGCGGCACTGGCTGGACCTGTTCGCCGTGCTGCTGCCGCTGCTCCAGCCCTTGCGGCTGCTGCGGGTCGTGTCCACGCTGATGCTGGTGGGCCGGCGGGCCCAGATGGCGTCTCAGGTGCGGCTGACGACCTATGTCGGCGGGGCCGTGGTAGGGCTGCTGATGTTCGGCTCGCTGGCCGTGCTGTCCGTGGAACGCGCGTCACCGGAAGGGAACATCCGAACGCTGGATGACGCGCTGTGGTGGTCGTTCACCACGATGACGACCGTGGGGTACGGGGACCACGCGCCGACGACCGGAGTGGGCCGGATTCTCGCGGTCGGGCTGATGCTCTCCGGGATCGCGCTGCTCGGTCTGGTCACCGCGAACATCGCCGCGTGGTTCATCTCCCGGTTCGAGATGGACGACGCGGAGGAACGGCGCCAGACGGCGGCGATCGCCGCGCTCACCGACGAGGTGCGGGCACTGCGGGCCGAGGTGGCCGCCCTGTCCGACGGGCCCGTCGGCGCGCTGTCCCCCTCCGGCAGCGCGCCGCGGCCCGGCGATCCTCCGTGTCGTACATGTCTTACGGACCATGCCGTGCGGAGGACTTGACTAACTGTGACCTGCCCCGAGTGCCGATGGGGAGGAATCTTTAGGGGAGTCACTCGGATAGGGGAATTTCCCCGCACATCGCATAGATATATGCGCCGCGCATAGCCATGTGTGCCGGTGTACGCGCCTCAGATGTGCGCGGCGCCCGCCCCCGCCCCGGCGTTCTCCCCACGCTTCGTCAGGAACGCGACCGCTACGGCCACCACGGCCACGCCGGCCGCGACCAGACAGGCCAGGCTCATGCCGGAGATGAAGGTGTCGTGGGCGACCTTCGTAATCTGGGCGACGACCGTCTCCGGAGTGCCCGGTGCCACCGGGGGCACCCCGACCTGGACCGCTTCCGAGGCCTGCGCCTGCTGCTCCGGGGTGAGTTCCGGGAGACCCGCGGCCGTCCAGTTGCCCGCGAGGTCGTTGTCGACCTTGGAGGCCATGACCGCGCCCAGCACCGCCGTACCGAGGCTGCCGCCGATCTGCATCGCCGCCTGCTGGAGGCCGCCGGCAACACCGGACAGCTCCATCGGGGCGTTGCCGACGATGACCTCCGTCGCGCCGACCATGACCGGGGCGAGGCCGAGGCCGAGCAGGGCGAACCAGACGGACATGATGCCGCTGCCGGTGTCCGTCTCCAGCGTGGACATGCCGAACATGGCGATCGCGACGCAGGCCATGCCGCCCGCGAGCGGGATGCGCGGACCCGTCTTGCTGATCATCGCGCCCGCCAGCGGCGAGCCGACGATCATCATCCCGGTGAGCGGGAGCAGATGCAGACCCGCGTCGATCGGGCTCATACCGTGCACGTTCTGCAGATAGAAGGTGACGAAGAAGAGGCCGCCCATGAAGGCGATGGCCATCAGGACCATCAGCACCACGCCCGCCGACAACGGGACCGAGCGGAAGAGGTTGAGCGGGATCAGTGGCTCCTTGACCCTCTGCTCCCAGAACGCGAAGGCCCCGAAGCCCGCCATCGACACCAGCAGGAACAGCCAGGTCCAGCCGGCGCCCCAGCCCCACGCCGGAGCCTTGATGAGCGCCCACACCAGGCAGAACATCGCGCCGGAGAGCAGGGCGATACCGAGCAGGTCGAAGGAGCGCGGGGCGTTCTCCGCGCGGTGGTCGACCAGGATCACCAGGCCGATGACGAGGGCCAGGACGCCCACGGGCACGTTGATGAAGAACACCGACTGCCAGCTGACGTGCTCCACGAGCAGTCCGCCGAGGATCGGGCCGCCCGCGGTGGAGGCGCCGATGACCATGCCCCAGATGCCGATGGCCATGTTCAGCTTCTCGGCGGGGAAGGTGGCCCGCAGCAGGCCGAGCGCGGCCGGCATCAGCAGCGCGCCGAACAGCCCCTGGAACACCCGGAAGGTGACCACCAGGGCGATGCTGCTGGACAGTCCGATGGCCGCCGACGCGGCGGCGAAGCCGACGATGCCGACCAGGAAGGTCTGCCGGTGCCCGAAGCGGTCGCCGAGCTTGCCCGCGGTGATGAGGGTGACCGCGAGCGCGAGGAAGTAGCCGTTGGTGATCCACTGGATCTGCGGGAAACTCGCGCCCAGGTCCTTCTGGATGGCCGGGTTGGCGATGGCCACGATGGTGCCGTCCAGGGCCACCATCATGACCCCGACGGCCACGGATATCAGGGTCAGCCACGGATGGCCGCGCAGCCCCTTGGCAGGCGTGGGATCCAGGGGCGAGACAGGTGCCTTGTCCCCCGGTCCGGTCGTCTCGATGGTGGTCTGACTAGTCATGCGTTCGAGGCTAGTGACAGCCACTGACAATTGACAAACGAGTTCACAAGCCGGTAACTGACACGTCGTCGCCCGATAAGAACGAAGAGGCCTGATCACCATGAGCGGTCTGCGCGAGCGCAAGAAGCAGCGCACCCGGGACGCGCTGGTGCGCGCCGCCCTCGTGCTGTTCACCAGCAAGGGATACGAACACACGACCGTCGACGAGATCGCCGAGGCCGTCGAGGTCTCGCAGCGCACCTTCTTCCGCTACTTCGCCGGCAAGGAGGACGCCGCCTTCGCCGTGCACCGCATCGCGGAGGCGCACTTCATCGAGGCGGTGCGCGGACGCCCGTCCCACGAGGCCCCGCTGGAGGCACTGAGCCGGGCCGTGCTGGACGGCTGGCACCACATCAACGAGGCCGTGGAGTCCGTCGTACCGCCCGAGTTGCAGATGCGCATGTACCACGTGATCGAGTCGACTCCGGCGCTGCTCGCCGCCCACATGCGCCGCTCCGCGGAGACGGAGGAGGCGGTGGCGCGACTGATCGCCGAGCGCGAGGGCGTCGACGTGGACGTGGATCTGCGGCCACGGGTGGTGGTGGCCCTGTTCAGCGGGCTGATGCGGCTGACGGAACGGCGGTGGGGCGCGGGAACGGACCTGAGTGTGGCCGCGATGCGCGAGCTGACCAGCACGTACCTCGACGCGATGGGGCCGGCGCTGGCGGGGAACTGGCGTACGGAACCGCAATGACGGGCCGTACGCGTGTGCGTACGCGCTGATATTCCCAGTGACGGTTATCGAAACGTGATCCCCGTCACTCGGTTAACGCGAGACCCTCTCGTTCTCCTAGTGTGTCCTTTCAGTGACTTCCTTCGACACCTCCCCGCAACTGAACGTCTGGCGCGCACTGCTCGCGCTGGCCGTGGTCTTCGTGATGCTCGCGACGACCGGCTGGACCGCGGTCCGCAGCCATCGCACGCCCTCACCGCTCCAGGCGTCGCTCTCCGCGTGGGAGCACGGCCGGATCGGCGGCCACGCGCTGCCCGACCCGGACGCGGCACCCGGCCGGCTGGCCAGGTTCTTCGCCTCGCTCACCGTCCACCAGCAGACCCGGCTCGTCCGGAGCTATCCGCTGGCGGTCGGCAACATGAACGGCGCCCCCGTCGCGCTGCGCTACCGCGCCAACCGGATCGCGCTGCACGCGGCCCGGGAGACCGAGCGGGTGCGCATGCACGACAACCGGCTCTCACCCGTCGGCCAGCACGAGGCGGGCCGCCGGATGAACCGCTACGACGACCTGCTGGCGTACGGCCGCCAGATCCTGGCCTTCGACCCCGAGGGCAACGGCCGGGTCGCCGAGGTCCTCGGTGACCTCGACCGGGCACAGCGCGTCTCGGTGGTCGTGCCCGGCGTGGACACCGACGTCCTCACCTTCCAGCGCACCAACCGCAAGTACTCGGCGCCGGTCGGCATGGCCTCGGCGCTGTACCGCGCGGAGTGGGAGGCGAGCCCGACGACGCGTACGGCCGTGATCGCCTGGGCCGACTACACCGCGCCCAACGGGCTCGGCATGGACGCGGCGACCGCGATGCGCGCCAACTCGGGCGCGCTGCGGCTGAACGCGCTGGTGCGCGCCCTGCCCGGCCGGGCGCCGGTCGCGCTGTACTGCCACAGCTACGGCTCGGTGGTGTGCGGGGTCGCCGCGCACGCGCTGCCGGGCCGGGTGACGGACATCGCGGTGGCCGGCAGCCCCGGGATGCGGGTCGAGAACGCGGCTCAACTGCGCACCTCGGCCCGGGTGTGGTCGATGCGGGACGCCGACGACTGGATCCAGGACGTGCCGTACCTGGAGGTCGGCGGCCTCGGACACGGCGCCGATCCGGTGTCGTCCGCGTTCGGCGCCCGGGTGCTGTCCGCGCGGGGCGCGAAGGGGCACGGCGGCTATTTCGAACCGGGTACGGAGAGTCTGTACAACTTCGCCGAGATCGGCGTCGGCGCGTTCGACGCCGTGCGCTGCGACCGGCGGGATCAGAACGATGGCAGCGATCAGCAGAACCGCAAGGATGACGTGTGTCTGAAGGGTTTGTCCGACGGGGCGATGGCCGGACGCGCGTAGAAGACGCAGAAATCACGGTGTGCCCGGGGAGGGGACTATGAAGCTCTTGCCGCATACGATGAGCCGCATGGGTGACGTACTGGCCGGATTTCATGCCGCCTGGGAGTTCGAGTCCGACTCCGTGCTCATCCGCTTCGAACGGGGAATCCGTACGCCGAAGCTGTTCCAGGCACTCGGTGAACGCCGGATCCCGCTGGAGGCGATCGCGGGGGTGACGCTGACCCCGGGCAAGCGCGGGACGGTGGTGCTGCGCGCCGAACCCCGGCCGGGCGCCGACCCGTTGATGGAGGCGGCCGACGGCCAGCTAAAGGAGGGCTGCGACCCGTACCGGCTGGTACTGCCGGCCGACAAGGAGACGCTCGCCGAGTACTACGCCGACGAGTTGCGCGCCCAGCTGACCCAGCAGGGCCCTGCTGAAAGGTTCCTGGTGGCCGCGCCCGAGGTGCCGCGGGCCTTCAAGGCGTACGACGCGAAGGCGTCCTTCGACGGCCGCGCGGTGTCCTTCCGCTGGTTCTGGACGGGCGCGTCGTCGGCGAAGTGGAAGGCCGGCGACCAGACGTTCCCGGTCGCCGACCTGAGCGGGGTGGAGTGGCGGTCACCCGAGGTGTTCGAGGGGTATCTGCGGCTGCTGCGGGGGGCTTCGCCGGTCGATCAGGCCGCGCCGGTCGACCAGGATCCGGCGTCGGTGATGTTCGGGCTGGGGTACGGGCCGGTGCACGAGTCGTTGCCGTTCGCGGCGGCGGTGTTGGCGGCGGTTCGCTCCGCGGGTGGGGCGGCTGCGGTTCAGTTGAACTCCGGGCGGCGTGATCCGGGGGATGTGGCTGAACGGATTCGGCATCTTGGGGAGTTGCACTCGGCGGGGCTGGTGACGGATGAGGAGTTCTCTTTGAAGAAGGCTGAGTTGTTGGCGGAGTTGTAGGCGCCTACGGGGGTGGGGGGCTGCGGTCGTCGGCGGGTGCGGGTCCGTTGTGGTTGCTCGCGCAGTTCCCCGCGCCCCTAGAAGACCTCTCGTCCCGCCGATGCGAAGCTCATGTCGGGGTAGCGGGTGCCTGCGACCGCTGCGGCGATCGGCGTCAGTAGGGCCAGGTCCTGCTCGGTGAGCACAATGCGTGTCGCCGCTGTGTTCTCCTCGACCCTTGTCCTCCTCCGTGTGCCCGGGATCGGGATCACCGGGAGGTTGTGCACGGCCGCCTGTTGTTGGACCCAGGCCAGGGCGATCTGGCCGGCCGAGGCGCCGTGGGACTCTGCCACCGCTCGGATGGGGGTCAGGAGGGCCGCGTTGGTGGTGGCGTTGGTGCCGGTGAAGCGGGGCTGGGTGCGGCGGTAGTCGTCCTCGGTGAGTTCCTGGTCGGCGTTGGTGAAGCTGCCGGTGAGGAAGCCCCGGCCCAGGGGGGAGTACGGGACCAGGGTGACGCCCAGTTCGCGGGCCGTCGGGACGACCGAGGCCTCGATGTCCCGGCTGAACAGGGACCACTCCGACTGGACGGCGGCGATCGGGTGCACGCCCTGGGCCGCGCGCAGCTCCGGGCCCGTGACCTCGCTCAGGCCCAGCTGCTTGACCTTGCCCTGGCGCACCAGGTCGGCCATCACGCCGACGGTGTCCTCGATGGGGATGTTCACGTCACGGCGGTGCATGTAGTAGAGGTCGATGACGTCGAGGTCTAGGTTGCGGAGGCTGGCCTCGACCGCCTGGCGGATGTAGGCCGGGTCGTTGTTGACGACCCGTGGGCCCGTGATGCCGGCCGGCATCGCCAGGGCGAACTTGGTCGCGACGACGACCTCGTCGCGGTGGGCCTTGAAGAACGGGGACAGGAAACGTTCGTTCTCGCCGTCGCCGTAGGCGTCCGCCGTGTCGTAGAGGGTCACGCCGAGTTCGAGGGCGCGCTCCAGGGTGGCGCGGGCCTCGTCGGCGTCCGTGGGGCCGTACGCGACGCTCATGCCCATGCAGCCGAGGCCCTGTACGCCGACCTCGGGGCCGTCGGCGCCGAGCGGGGCGGTGGTCAGCCTGGTGGTGTCGTCGTTCGTCATCGGGCACTCTCCACCTGTCGGGCGAGACCCGCGTCGAGGTCCGCCTCCGCGTAGAAACTGATCTTCCGGTCGAGTACGGCGAGGGTGTCCTGGAGTTCGGTGATCCGGTCCAGGACGGCCCGGCGGGTCGATTCGAGGAGTTCGAAGCGTTCGCCGTACGTGTGGTCGCCCTCGCGCACCAGTTCGGCGTACCGCACCATGTCCGCGACCGGCATCCCGGTGAGCCGGAGCTTGCCGACGAAATCGAGCCAGTCGAGGTCGCGGTTGCTGTAGCGGCGCTGGCCGGTGTGGGAGCGGTCGATGTGCGGCATCAGCCCGATGCGCTCGTACCAGCGCAGGGTGTGCGCGGTCAGTCCCGTGAAGACGACGACCTCGCTGATCGTGTAGCGGTCCTGTCCGTCCGGGCGCCGGTCCTGGCGCCTCGGGCCCGCACAGTCGTCGGAGTTCGTGGTGGGGTTCGTGGTCTCCAGCACCGTCATGGTCCCCACGCTAAAACCTTGGAGTGCACTCCAAGCAAGCGGAATCCTCGATATTGCGGAGACTTGGCCGGTCCCGGCTCATTAGCGTACGGATCATGACTCTCGTACGCCGTGCCACTCCCGATGACGCCGAAGAGCTGCTGCGACTGCGTCAGGTGATGATCGACTCGATGCACGGGGCGAACACCGACCCCGCCTGGCAGTCGGAGTCCCTGGCCACCGTGACCGCGAGGCTGGCCGATCCGGACAGCGGTTTCGCGGCGTTCGTCGTCGACCATCCGGACCGGCCCGAGCGGCCGGGCGCGCTGGCCGCGCTGGTCGTGGGGACCATCGAGTACCGGATCGGACGGGCGGGCAATCCGCACGGGCGGGTCGGGTTCGTGTTCAGCGTCGCCACGGATCCGGACGCGCGTCGGCGGGGGTACGCGCGGGCGTGCATGGAGGCGCTGCTGGAGTGGTACCGGGAGCAGGGGGTACGGCAGATCGACCTCACCGCGTCCCCGGAGGCGGAGCCGCTGTACGCGTCGCTGGGGTTCACGCGTCAGCCGGACCCCTACCTGCGGCTGAGGTTGCCCAGCTCCTAAGCTCGACGGCATGTCGTCGAAGTCGTCGGATTCGTTGAAGAGCCTCGCGTCGATCGAGAGCTGGCCCGTGCCCACCGCCGCCGCGGCCGTCGTACGGGCGGACGGTGCCGTTCTCGGCGGCCACGGTCCGCTCGACCACCGGTTCGCGCTGGCCTCGGTCACCAAGCCGATCGCCGCGTACGCCGTGCTCGTCGCGTACGAGGAGGGCGCGATCGAGCTGGACGAGCCGGCCGGGCCGCCCGGATCGACGGTCCGGCACCTCCTCGCGCACACCTCGGGGCTCGCCTTCGACGAGCACCGTGTGATGGCGCCGGCCGGGGAGCGGCGGCTGTACTCCAACGCCGGGTTCGAGGTGCTGGGGGATCATGTGGCGAAGGCGGTGGAGATGCCGTTCGCGGAGTATGTGCGGCAGGCGGTGCTTGAGCCGTTGGGGATGGGGGCCACGGGGGTCGAGGGTTCGCCGGCCAAGGACGGTGTGTCGACCGCCGGGGACCTGGTGCGGTTCCTCGCGGAGGTGCAGGCGCCTCGGTTGCTCGATGTGCGGACGGTGGCCGAGGCGATGACGGTGCAGTTCCCCGGGACGAAGGGGGTGCTTCCCGGGTACGGCCACCAGAACCCGAACGACTGGGGTCTGGGGTTCGAGATCCGGGGCTCGAAGTCGCCGCACTGGACGGGGAGTTCGTCTTCGGCTCGGACGTTCGGGCACTTCGGGCAGGCGGGGACGTTCGTGTGGGTCGACCCGGTGGTGGGGGTGGGGTGCGTGGCGCTGACGGATCGGGCGTTCGGGGCGTGGGCGGTGGGGGTTTGGCCGGGGTTCACGGATGGGGTGGTGGGTGAGCTGCGGGGCTGAGGCCTTGATCTTTTTCGCCCCCGCCGCCCCTACCCGTCCCATCCCCGGGGGCTGCCGCCCCCGGACCCCCGCTTTGTCCTCAAACGCCGGACGGGCTGACATACCCAGCCCGTTGGGGGTCCCCCCTCTGGGGGAGTTTGAGGACGAGCGCGTTCAGCGCGATACGGGGGTTCGGGGGCGGAGCCCCCGAAGGATGGGACGGGTAGGGGCGGCGGGGGCGAGGGAAATGCTGGTCCTAGCTCGGTAGCTCCCACACCAGCAACTCCGTCGCCGTCACACCTATCGCCTCCGCCCCCTCCTCCCCCGTCAGCCTCACCGCGTCCCCCTCCCCCAGCTTCTCCGCCCCCAGGCGGACCTCCCCCCGCACCACGTGGACGTACACGCACGCCGCGTCCGGTACCGCCGTTCGTTCGCCCGCCGACAGGCGGCGGATGTGCAGCATCGCGCCCGCCTCCGGGATCGCGTACGGCGTGGAGTCCGCGATGCCGTGGACCGTCTCGTAGGACGGGGTGCCACCGGGGTGCAAGGGGGCCAGCCAGGTTTGGATGAACGTCAACGGCGCCGGTCCGGCGTTGCGTTCCACGTGGCGTACCCCCGCCGCCGCGCTCAGGCGTTGCACGTCCCCGGCGACCACCACCGTCTCCCTGCCCGTCGAGTCGCGGTGGGTCAGCTCCCCCTCCACCACCCACGTCACGATCTCCATGTGGCTGTGCGGGTGCTCGTCGAAGCCCGCGCCGGGAGCCAGCCGCTCCTCGTTGCAGGCGATCATCGCGCCGAAGCGCAGGTTGTCCGGGTCGTAGTGGGGGCCGAAGGAGAAGGCGTGCCAGGATTCGATACCGGCCGCCGGGTCACCCCCTGGATAGCGCTCGTCCGCGCGCCGTACGTCCATCACGCACCCACCGTAGACCCGACGCCGCACGCCCCCGTCCTGATAAGGCAGTCTTGTCCCGTGCCCGAACCCGAATCCCATCGCCCCGCGCCCACCGCCCGTCCCGAGCACCCGCACCCGGCGACTCTGAAGCGGCTGGAGAAGTCGTCCGGGAGTCTTGCCGCGCAGGCGATCACGCGCATGGACGAGACGCTGTCGTGGTACCGGGTGATGCCACCGGAGAACCGTTCCTGGATCGGGCTGGTCGCCCAGGCCGGTATCGCCGCCTTCACCGAGTGGTTTCGGCATCCTGATGCGCCCCAAGCCATCTCCACCGATGTCTTCGGTACCGCTCCCCGTGAGCTGACCAGGGCGATCACCCTGCGGCAGACCGTCGAGATGGTCCGTACGACCATCGAGGTCATGGAGAGCGCCATTGACGAAGTTGCCGCTCCCGGTGATGAAGGTGTGCTGCGTGAGGCTCTGCTCGTCTACGCCCGTGAGATCGCCTTCGCCACCGCACAGGTGTACGCCCAGGCCGCCGAGGCACGGGGTGCCTGGGACGCCCGGCTTGAGTCCCTCGTCGTCAATGCCGTGCTCAGTGGGGAGGCCGACGAAGGGGCCGTTTCGCGGGCCGCCGCGCTTGGCTGGAATTCGCCCGACCATGTGTGTGTGGTGCTCGGAACCGCCCCCGACGGTGACAGTGAGTTGACCGTCGAGGCGATCCGGCGGGCCGCCCGGCACGCCAAGTTGCAGGTGCTCACGGGGGTGCTCGGGGACCGGCTTGTCGTCATCGCGGGCGGGAACGACAACCCCCTCGCCGTCGCCAAGTCGCTGATCGGGCCTTATGCCGCCGGGCCCGTCGTCGCGGGGCCGATCGTGCCCGATCTGCTCGCCGCCACCCGGTCCGCGCAGGCCGCCGCCGCCGGGCTCAAGGCCTGTTCCGCCTGGCAGGACGCTCCGCGACCCGTGCTGGCCGACGATCTGCTGCCGGAGCGCGCCATCGCCGGCGACCCCGGCGCGCGTGACCAGTTGGTGGAGGAGATCTACAGACCACTGGAGGAGGCCGGGTCCGCGCTCCTGGAAACGCTCTCCGTCTATCTCGAACAGGCGAGCAGTCTGGAGGGCGCGGCACGAATGCTCTTCGTTCATCCCAACACCGTGCGCTACCGGCTTCGACGTGTGACTGACGTCACCGGCTGGTCGCCTTCAGATGTACGATCCGCATTCACATTGCGGATCGCGCTGATTCTCGGGCGCCTGGCCGATGGAGATCTCCAGCTCTAGGCTTTTGTCGGGCCCCTACAAAACCCCCTGCCGTTCTTCGTCCCTGTCCCCACGGGCGGCCGTGCCCGTAACCAAGAGAGAGTGTGAGAGTGCTCGTACTCGTCGCTCCCGGCCAAGGCGCCCAGTCGCCCGGCTTCCTGACTCCTTGGCTCGAACTGCCCGGTGCCGCCGAGCGCGTCGCCGCGTGGTCCGACGCCATCGGGCTCGACCTCGTCCACTACGGGACCGAGGCCGACGCCGACGCGATCCGTGACACCTCGGTGGCCCAGCCGCTGCTGGTCGCGGCCGGGATACTGTCCGCCTCGGCACTGGGTGCCATGGGCGGCGACCTCGTCCCGGGCGCCGTCGCCGGGCACAGTGTCGGTGAGATCACGGCCGCCGCCTTCGCGGGGGTACTGGACGACACCGCCGCGCTGACCCTCGTACGCAAGCGCGGCCTGGCCATGGCCGAGGCCGCCGCCGTCACGAAGACCGGTATGGCGGCGCTCCTCGGTGGTGACCCCGAGGTCAGCGTGGCCCATCTGGAGAAGCTGGGGCTGACCCCGGCCAACGTCAACGGCGCCGGGCAGATCGTCGCCGCGGGGACGATCGAGCAGATCGACGCCCTCGTCGACGACAAGCCCGAAGGTGTGCGCAAGGTCGTCAAGCTGCAGGTGGCCGGGGCTTTTCATACCCATCACATGGCTCCGGCTGTTGATGTGCTCGCCGCTGCCGCCAACTCCCTGACGCCCGGCGACCCGACGATCACGTATGTCTCGAACAAGGACGGGCAGACCGTCGCCGACGGCTCCGAGGTGCTCGCGCGGCTGGTCGGGCAGGTCGCCAACCCCGTGCGCTGGGACCTGTGCATGGAGACGTTCAAGACGCTGGGCGTGACCGCGTTCGTCGAGGTGTGCCCCGGCGGCACCCTCACCGGGCTCGCCAAGCGGGCGCTGCCCGGCGTGAAGACCCTGGCCCTGAAGACCCCCGCCGATCTCGACGCCGCTCGTGAGCTGATCGCCGAGTCGCTGATCCCGACCTCTGCCGCTGACGCGGCGGGTGCCTGAGAGGAGCTCCGCGCAATGTCGAAGATCAAGCCCGGTAAGGGCGCACCGTACGCGCGCATCCTGGGTGTGGGCGGGTACCGGCCGGTCCGGGTCGTGCCCAACGACGTGATCCTGGAGACGATCGACTCGTCCGACGAGTGGATCCGCTCCCGCTCCGGCATCGAGACCCGGCACTGGGCCTCCGACGAGGAGACCGTCGCCGCGATGTCGATCGAGGCGTCCGGCAAGGCGATCGCGGACGCCGGCATCAGCGCCGAGCAGATCGGCGGCGTGGTCGTCGCGACCGTGTCGCACTTCAAGCAGACCCCGGCCGTGGCCACCGAGATCGCCGACAAGCTGGGTACGGCCAAGGCCGCCGCGTTCGACATCTCGGCGGGCTGCGCGGGCTTCGGCTACGGCCTGACCCTCGCCAAGGGCATGATCGTCGACGGCTCGGCGGAGTACGTACTCGTCATCGGCGTCGAGCGGCTGTCCGACCTGACCGACCTGGAGGACCGGGCGACCGCCTTCCTCTTCGGTGACGGCGCGGGCGCGGTCGTCGTGGGCCCCTCCCAGGAACCGCACATCGGTCCGACCGTATGGGGCTCCGAGGGCGACAAGTCGGACACGATCAAGCAGACCGTTCCCTGGAACGAGTACGACAGTTCCGGCAAGTTTCCTGCGATCACGCAGGAGGGCCAGGCGGTGTTCCGCTGGGCCGTGTTCGAGATGGCGAAGGTCGCGCAGCAGGCCCTGGACGCGGCCGGGATCACCCCGGACGACCTGGACGTCTTCATTCCCCACCAGGCCAACGAGCGGATCATCGACTCGATGGTGAAGACACTGAAACTGCCGGAGCACGTCACGGTCGCACGCGACGTGCGCACCACCGGCAACACGTCGGCAGCCTCGATCCCGCTCGCGATGGAGCGGCTCCTGGCGACCGGCGAGGCGAAGAGCGGCGACACCGCGCTCGTCATCGGCTTCGGGGCGGGTCTCGTGTACGCCGCGACGGTCGTTACCCTCCCCTAGGCACCCCGCACCGGATCCGGATCCCCGGAACCGGCACGGGGACAACTGCCAACCCTCTCTGGATAGATACACAAGAAGGAGCGCCTGCCATGGCCGCCACTCAGGAAGAGATCGTCGCCGGTCTCGCCGACATCGTGAACGAGATCGCCGGCATCCCGGTTGAGGACGTCCAGCTGGACAAGTCCTTCACCGACGACCTGGACGTCGACTCGCTGTCCATGGTCGAGGTCGTCGTCGCCGCCGAAGAGCGCTTCGACGTCAAGATCCCCGACGAGGACGTCAAGAACCTCAAGACGGTCGGCGACGCGACCGCGTACATCCTCAAGAACCAGGACTGACCGCGGGGGCTGGAGCGCCGGTCCGCTGACCGGTTTCCTCAGTCCCTCAGCCCCGCCACCCGGCGGTGGCGCCGTTCTCCCCGCCTGTGCGGGGGTTGTCCTCCCGTATCCGTTGGAGAAGGAATTCCCGTGAGCCCGACCAATCGCACCGTGGTCGTCACCGGTATCGGCGCAACCACACCGCTGGGTGGCGACGCGGCCTCTACCTGGGAGGGGCTGGTCGCCGGCAAGTCCGGTGTCCGTGCCCTGGAGCAGGAGTGGGCGGCCGAGTCGGCCGTCCGTATCGCCGCACAGATCGCCGTGGAACCGTCCGAGATCATTCCGCGGCCCCAGGCCCGCCGGCTGGACCGCTCGGCGCAGTTCGCGCTGATCGCGGCCAAGGAGGCGTGGGCCGACGCAGGCTTCACCGAGCGGGCGGGCGAGGGCGCCGCCGAGGGCGAGAGCCCGGCCGTCGACCCCGACCGGCTCGGTACGGTCATCGCCTCGGGCATCGGCGGAGTGACGACCCTGCTCGACCAGTACGACGTGATGAAGGAGAAGGGCGTACGCCGCGTCTCCCCGCACACCGTGCCGATGCTGATGCCCAACAGCCCCTCCGCCAACGTGGGTCTGCTCGTCGGCGCCCGCGCCGGTGTGCACACCCCGGTCTCCGCCTGCGCGTCGGGCGCCGAGGCCATCGGGTACGCCATCGAGATGATCCGCACCGGCCGCGCCGACGTCGTCGTCGCCGGTGGTACGGAGGCGGCCATCCATCCGCTGCCCATCGCCGCCTTCGGCAACATGATGGCGATGTCCAAGAACAACGAGAACCCCGAGGGCGCCTCGCGTCCGTACGACACGGGCCGCGACGGCTTCGTGATGGGTGAGGGCTCCGGTGTGATCGTGCTGGAGTCCGCCGAGCACGCCGCGGCGCGCGGTGCGCGGGTGTACGCGGAGGCGGTCGGCCAGGGCATCTCGGCCGACGGTCACGACATCGTGCAGCCGGAGCCGGAGGGGCGCGGGATCTCCGCGGCACTGCGGAATCTGCTGGCCGCGACGGATCTCGATCCGGCGGAGATCGTGCACGTCAACGCGCACGCCACGTCCACCCCGGCCGGTGACGTGGCCGAGCTGAAGGCGCTGCGGAATGTGTTCGGCGATGACGTCGACCACATGGCCGTGTCCGCGACGAAGTCGATGACGGGGCATCTGCTGGGGGGTGCGGGTGGGGTCGAGACGGTTGCGACCGTGCTCGCGCTGTACCACCGGGTTGCTCCGCCGACGATCAATGTCGAGGACCTTGATCCCGAGGCCGATGCGGACATCGTGCGTGGTGAGGCTCGTAAGTTGCCTGTCGACGGGCGAATCGCCGCGCTGAACGACTCGTTCGGGTTCGGTGGGCACAACGTGGTGCTGGCGTTCCGGTCGGTTTGATCTTTGCCGTGAACGCGGGTGTGGCCCGGACTCCTTGTTGGAGTTCGGGCCACTTTTCGTTGTGTGTCGGCCGCCGGTCGGTGGGGGCTGGTCGCGCCCCGCGGCGGAGCCGCAAATGTGCACAGCCCCGCGCCCCTAAAGACACCACTGAACGCCTGGTTATACGACCTGGTGGAGCCATCTCACCGGGGCGCCCTCGCCCGCGTATCTGAAGGGCTCCAGTTCGTCGTCCCAGGGCTTGCCCAGGAGTTTGGCCAACTCTGCCTCCAGGTCCGTCTCGCCCCGCTGGGAGCGGGTCAGGGCGGCGCGGAGGCGGTCCTCGGGGATGAGGATGTCGCCGTGGATGCCGGTGACTGCGTGGTAGATGCCGAGGTCGGGGGTGCAGCTGTAGCGCTCGCCCTCGGCGGTGGCGCAGGGTTCGGCGGTGACCTCGAAGCGGAGCAACTGCCAGCCGCGCAGGGCCGACGCGAGCTTGGAGGCCGTGCCGACCTGGCCCTTCCAGGAGAACTCGGAGCGCCAGGTGCCGGGCGCGGCGGGCTGGCGGATCCAGTCGAGGCTGACGCGGGTGCCGAGCACCCCGGCGACGGCCCACTCGACGTGCGGGCACAGCGCGCGCGGCGCGGAGTGCACGTACAGAACTCCACGTGTCGTCACTGGGACCTCCGGACAGAGCGGGACATCTTGCTAACTGGCTGAGCGGCGGCGGCAGGGCAGCCACGTTGATGGCGAGGCTACCGTGCGGCGGCACGAGGAGTGCGACGTACGGTCGGTCCCGATGCCATGAAACGCCCGCCATTCACCCAGGGGGACGCTTGTACGGGTGTGCGACGTTGCGATGTTTGGGGCATTAGTTGTTTTCGGTTCGGGAACTTGCGTGCGTTGTTATGGGCGAGGGGCGTTGCAGGCCGACCGAGGGGACCCAGGGGATGCGGAAACGAAGTCGTCGTTCGCGGGCCGTCGTTGCCGTGGGGTCGGCGGCGGTTCTGCTGGGTGTCGCCGGGTGCGGTTCGGGTGGTGACGGATCGCCGGCTCCGGACGGGACGCGGGCGAAGGCGAAGCCGTCGGCGAGTCCGGCGTCCGCCTGGGACCGCAGTCCGGCGTCCGTGGCGGCCGTGGGCGACTCCATCACACGTGGCTTCGACGCCTGTTCGGTGCTGTCCGACTGTCCCGAGGTGTCCTGGGCGACCGGCAGCGACAAGGAGGTCAACAGTCTGGCGGTACGGCTGCTGGGGGCGTCCGGGGCCGCTCGGCGGAGCTGGAACCACGCCGTCACCGGGTCCCTGATGGACGATCTGCCCGCACAGATGACGAAGGCCGCCGTGCACCGGCCCGCGCTGGTCACGGTGATGGCGGGGGCCAACGACGCGTGCCGGTCGTCGGTGGCGGACATGACGTCGGTGGCGGACTTCCGGGCGTCGTTCGAGCAGGCGCTGCGGACCCTGCGTACGGCCTCGCCGAAGAGCCAGGTGTACGTGGCGAGCGTGCCGGATCTGAAGCGGCTCTGGTCGGAGGGGCGGACCAACTCGATGAGCAGGACGGTGTGGAAGCTGGGGCTGTGCCAGTCGATGCTGGCCGATCCGGACGCGGTCGACCCGGCGGCGACCGCGCGGCGGGACGAGGTGCGGGGGCGGGTGGAGGCGTACAACTCGGCGCTGGAGGAGGTGTGCGCGACGGACCGGTTGTGCCGGTTCGACGGGGGCGCGGTCTTCGACTACGCCTTCGGGACCCGGCAGTTGAGCCCCTGGGACTGGTTCCATCCGAGCCGGGACGGCCAGGCGCGGCTCGCCGAGATCGCGTATCGCGGGGTCACGGCCGCGAAGGCGGTGACCTAGGGTTTTCCGTATGGCCCACATGAACGAACTTTTCGGCACACTTTCCGACGGCACTCCGGTCCACCGCTGGACCCTGGAGCGGGCCGGGGTCCGGGTGCGCGTGCTGACGTACGGCGGGATCGTGCAGTCGGTGGAGGTCCCGGACCGGGAGGGGCGGGCCGTGGACGTGGTGCTGGGCTTCGCTGACCTGGCCGGCTATCTGGCGCACCCGGAGCCGTACTTCGGCGCGCTGGTGGGCCGGTACGCGAACCGCATCGCGGGCGGCTCCTTCCCGCTGGACGGGCGGACCTACGAGCTGGCGCGGAACAACGACCCCAACTCCCTGCACGGCGGCGTCCACGGCTTCGACAAGCGGGTGTGGGACGCGGAGCCGGTCGAGCACGGGGTGCGGCTGTCCCGGGTGAGCCCGGACGGCGAGGAGGGGTTCCCGGGGCGGCTGACGGTCTCGGCGACGTACGCGCTGGACGCGGACGGGGCGCTGCGGATCTCGTACGAGGCGGTCACGGACGCGCCGACGATCATCAACCTGACGAACCACACGTACTGGAACATGTCGGGGCACGCCTCCGGCAGCGCCTCCCTGCACGAACTGCGCATCGACGCCTCGCGGTACACCCCGGTGGACGCGGACCGGATTCCGGCGGGCATCGAGCCGGTGGCGGGCTCCCGCTTCGACTTCGGCAAGGACCGGGAGGTGGGTGCGTGGTACGACCACAACTTCGTCCTCGACAAGGGCCGGACAGCGGACGCGGTGGAGGTCGCCGAGCTGTTCGACCCGGCCTCGGGGCGCTTCCTGACGGTGGCGACGACCGAGCCGGGCCTGCAGCTCTACACCGCCGACCACCTGGGCGAGCCGTTCGGTCCCCGGCGGGGCGTCGCGCTGGAGACCCAGCACTTCCCCGACTCCCCGAACCGGCCCGGGTTCCCGAGCACGGAGCTGCGGCCGGGAAGCACGTACCGCTCGGAGACGGTGTACGGGTTCGGCGTGCGCGACTGAGGGCTGCGGGGCCGAGTGGTGCGGGACTGAGGGGTGAGGTTGGCCCCGGTCCGGGGGTCAGGTCCCGGACCGGGGCCGGCTGGTGGGGGCGGCCGGTGTGACCGACTGCCCTCGCGCTAGACCGTAATCGGCGCGGTGAGCCGGTGGTCGGTGATCGAGCGGCCGACCTGGATTTCGTACGAACCTTTCACAAAGGACCAGGCGTTCGCCTGCTCGTCCCAGATCTCGAAGGCGCGGCGCGGGAGTTCGAGGACGACTTCCACCGTTTCGCCCGGTCCGGCCTCGATCCCGGCGAAGGCGGCGAGCCAGCGGGCCGGGCGGTCGGGGGCCTGGGATTCGGCGAGGGACGGGGCGAGGTACGCCTGGACCACCTCGCGGCCGGGGCGCGTACCGGAGTTGGTGACCCGGACCGTGAGGGTCAGGCCGTCCGCCTCCGCCGTCCCGTAGGTCCAGTCGGTGTAGCCGAGGCCGTGGCCGAAGGGGTACGAGGGGACCTTGCCCTCCTTCTCCCAGGCGCGGTAGCCGATGAACACGCCCTCCGTGTAGGGGAGTTCACCGTCGACCGGGACGACCTGGGTGACCGGGGCGTCGGCCAGGGCGCCCCAGGTGGTGGGGAGCCGGCCGCCGGGTTCCTCGGCGCCGGTGAGGACGTCCGCGAGGGCCGCGCCGCCCTCCTGGCCGGGGAACCAGCTCAGCAGCACGGCGGCCACCTCGTCGCGCCAGGGCAGTTCGACCGGGGAGCCGGCGTTGACGACCACGACGGTGTTCGGGTTGGCGGCGGCAACCGCGCGCACCAGGTCGTCCTGGCGGCCGGGAAGGCGGAGGTCGGCGCGGTCGAAGCCCTCGGACTCGACACGGTCGGTGGTGGCGACCACGACGACGGCGGTGTCGGCGGCGCGGGCGGCCTCGGCGGCCTCGGCGATCAGTTCGTCGGCGGCGCGCTGCGGTTCCTGGTGGCAGAGGCTGAAGCCGACGGACTTCAGCGCCGCGTCCTCGGGGATGTCGACGACATAGGTGAGGGACACCTCGACCGGTGTGTCGGCGGTGAGTCGCACCTCGGCACGGAGTTCGGGGTCGCCGAAGAACGAGATGAACGGGTCGTCGCTGTCGGTGGTCTGGACGTCGTCGTAGTACGTCGTGCCGTCGATGGTGAGGGCGAAGGCGCCGAGGCCCTTGATGCCGAAACTGTGCCGGCCGGTGTGGCGCGGCGTGAAGGTTCCGGTGAGTTCGACGGTGTGGAGCGACTCGTGGGTGACTCCCTCGGGGAGGTCCGCACCCATCCAGTTGATCTGGCCGTTGGGCGCGGAGCCGGTGCCGAGGACCGTGCCTGCGGCGTCGCGGCAGACGGCGTGCAGGGTGAACCCCTTGTCCGCCACGGCCAGTTCGGTGTTCGGGTCGGCGCCGACCGCGTACGTCAGGGCGCCTTCGGGGAGGGCGGCGGTGAGGCCGTCGAGCGGGGAGACGATCCGGGCCGGGAAGACGGTGGCGGAGCCGCCGCCGAGGACGCGGGCGTCGCGGGCGGCGGCTCCGCTGAGGGCGACGGTGTGTCCGGCGGGCAGCGGCAGGGCGTCGCCCTCGTTGCGGACCAGGACGAACGAGCGGTGGGCGATCTCGCGGGCCAATGCCTCGCCGTCGACGGTCGCCGGGAGTTCGGTGACGGCGGGTTCGGCGCCCTCCAGGATGCCGACGCGGGCGGCGAGGCGCAGGACGTTGCGCACGGCGCCGTCGAGGGTGTCCTCGGAGACCTCGCCGTCCCGGACGGCCTGCGCGAGCGGGGCGCCGTAGACCGTCTTCGGGCCGGGCATCGCGACGTCGAGGCCGCCGGTGATGGCGCCGGTGGTGGAGCGGGCGGCCGTCCAGTCGGAGACGTTGTAGCCGTCGAAGCCCCATTCGCCGCGCAGGATCTCGTTGACCAGGTAGCGGTGCTCGCTCATCGTCGTGCCGTTGACCGTGTTGTAGGCGGTCATGATGCCCCAGGGGTGGGCGTTCTCGACGATCGCCTCGAAGGGGGCCAGGTACAGCTCGCGCAGGGCGCGGGCGGAGACCAGGTTGTCGACGGTGAAGCGGTCGGTCTCGGCGTCGTTGGCCACGAAGTGCTTGACGGTGGTGCCGACGCCGCCGGACTGGACGCCGTTCACATAACCCGCGCCGATCCGGCCGGTCAGATACGGGTCCTCGCTGTACGCCTCGAAGTGCCGGCCGCCGAGCGGGGAGCGGTGCAGGTTGACGGTGGGCGCTAGGAGGACGTGGACGCCCTTGCGGCGGGCCTCCTGGGCCAGCAGCACGCCCGCCCGGTAGGCCAGTCCGGGGTCCCAGGTGGCGGCGAGGGCGGTCGGGGAGGGCAGGGCGACGGAGGGGTCGTCGGCGGTCCAGCGGGTGCCCCGGACGCCGATCGGGCCGTCGGACATCACCAGGGAGCCGAGGCCGATCTCGGGCAGTTCGGGGAGCGACCACATGTCCTGGCCGCCCAGCAGCCGGGCCTTGGCGTCCAGATCGAGCTTGCCGAGGGCCGCCTCGACAGCCGCTTCCGTACCCGACATGGGGGTGCCTCCTCATTGAGTGCGAGTGCTGTGTCCCCATCGTGCATCGATTACCTGTAAAGCGGTAGGTTTCGTTACCCTGACGTTACCCGTAGGGGTCGGATGCCGTACGGTGACGGCATGAGCGCCAGGACGACCAGGAGCGAGGAGCGGCGGGCCGAGATCGTCCGGGCCGCCCTGGAGGTGATCGCCGAGCGCGGTTACCGGGGGGCGAGCCTTGCGGCGGTGGCCGAGCGGGTCGGGCTGACCCAGCAGGGGCTGCTGCACCACTTCCCCACCAAGGAGGCGCTGCTGGTGGCGGTGCTCAGGGAACGGGACCAGTGGGACGCCCTCCCCGAGACCCGGTGGCGGGTCGATCTGCTGGCCCAGCTCGTCGAGTACAACGCCATGCGGCCCGGCATCATCCAGACCTTCTCCGCCCTGCTCGGCGAGAGCGTCACGGAGGGGCATCCGGCGCGCGAGTTCTTCACCGGGCGGTACACCGACGTCCGTACAAGCATGGCGGGCGCCCTGCGCACCGAGTTCGGCGACCGGCTGCCGAGCGGGCTCACCCCCGAGCGGGCCGCTCCCCTGCTCGTGGCGGTGATGGACGGGCTCCAGTACCAGTGGCTGCTGGATCCGGAGGCGGTGGACATGCCCGCCGCGTTCCGGGACTTCGTCACGCTGCTGGGCGGCGCGGACGGCTCCGGTGCCGGGAACGACCCCGGCGCTATGGCGTAGACCACTTCCGTCACGTAATACTGCCGCCGTCGACAGCACCTCACTGCTTGCTCCCCACGGCGACGGAAGGTCTGAACTCCCTTGAGTCAGCTGCGTTTCCCCCCGCTTCTCTCTCCTCTGCTTCCCTCCGCACGGGTCCGGATCGGCGTGCTCGGGCTCGCCCTGCTGGCCGGGCTCGCCGCGCCCGTCACCGCCTCCGCCGCCGAGGCCCCGGCCGCGCCGACCGTCGAGGAGCAGCGGCTCGACCGGGCGGCGCCGCAGGAGATCCTGCGGCGGTCCGGATTCGACGCGGTGGCACCGGAGTTCGCGCGGGCGCTCGGCCACGCGCGCTCGTACGCGCGGGCTCGCGGGGTCGTCGTACGGCAGGCGTCGGCGCTGTGGCAGCGGGCCGTCGACCGGGCGCAGGGGCGCGGACCGGCCGGGGGTGATCTGAGCCGGGACGACGACCGGCCGCTGTACTGGGCGCGGCTCGCGCTGGTGCGTGAACTGCGGCTCTGGGCGCCGTCGTTCGGGGTGAGCGACACACAACGGGCCGCGCTGCTGGGCGAGTTGGAGCGGAACTCGCGTGGGCAGACCGCGATCCGGTATCCGTGCGGGGGCGGGGCGGTGAAGCGGGTGCTGGTGACCGGGTTCGATCCGTTCACGCTCGACCGGGACGTGCGGATCTCCAATCCGTCCGGGGCCACCGCGCTCGCGCTCGACGGCACGGTGATCCAGACGGCGGACGGGCCCGCCCGGGTCGAGACCGCCGTGTTCCCGGTGCGCTGGCAGGACTTCGCCGACCGGACGGTGGAGCGGACGCTGAAGCCGGTCCTGCCGAAGGTCGATCTGTTCGCGACCGTGAGTCAGGGGCGGGTCGGGCGGTTCGACGTGGAGCGGACCAACGGGGCCTGGCGGGGCGGCTTCCCGGACAACGAGAACATCGGGCGGACCGAGACGGTCCCGGTCACCGACCCGGCCTCGCAGCCGCAGTGGACGTCGACGACCTTGCCGTACAAGGCGATTGTGGCCGCGAACACCGGGCGCTTCCCGGTGTACGACAACACGAGCGTGACCGAGATACCGGCGGGCGGCACCGATCCCGTCGTACGGGCGGACGGGCCCACCGCAGGGTCCACGGCGCGGGCCGGGGGCGGCGGGAACTACCTGTCCAACGAGATCGCCTACCGGGCCACCCTGCTGCGCGACCGGCTCGGGCTCGGCGGCACGCTGCCCGGCGGGCATGTGCACACGCCTGTACTGCAGTTCGGGACCGGCAACACCGATCCGGCGACCGGGGCGGTGACCGATCCCGAGTTCGTGCGGAACCGGCTGGACATCATCGACCAGGTGCGGTCGATCCTGACCGTGGCCGTCGACGCGTCCGGTCAGGCGGTCGCCTCCTCCGGCGTCTCCTGATCCACCGTCTCCTCGCCGAGCAGGTCGCGGGCCATCAGCGTGGCGCCCGCGACCGCGCCCGGCATCAGGAAGACGGCCACGAACGGCACCACGAAGGCCAGCGCGAGCGGTGTGCCGAAGCCCCACACGAGCAGTCTGCGGGAGCGCAACAGGGCGAGCCGCTCCCGGAGTTCGACCTTGCGGCGCTGCAGGGCGACCCCGGTCAGCTCCTCGGTGAGGAAGAAGCCGGTGACCATGAAGCCGATCACGGGTACGACGGTCTGCCCGACGAACGGGACGAAGCCGAGAGCGAAGAGGAGCACGGCCCAGCACAGGGCCCGGACGAGGACCCGGAGGCTGTCGCGGGCCGAGATCCACAGCTCCCTGATCAGCGGCAGGCCCGACTCGGGGGCCGTGCCGTCCGGGGACACGTCACGGTCGACCTTCTCGGAGAGGTTCTCGTAGAAGGGCTGGCCGATGAGGAGAGTCATCGCCGTGAAGGTGAGGACCGACAGGAGCAGCGCCAGGGCGAAGAGCAGGACGGTCAGGAAACCCCGGAAGAGGCCCTGCCAGGGGCTCGACCAGTCGTCCGCGAAGGGGGTGGCCCAGGTGGTGAGGTCGGTGCCGTACAGGGCGAGGGCGACCAGGGCGGCGAGGTAGAGGACGAGGGTGAGGAGGCCGGGCAGCAGCCCGAATCCGTACTGCTTGCCGTGTCGGGCGACCCAGCCTTGGCCCTTCAGGAGGTAGCGGAAACCTGTCGCGAGATCGCTCATGGGGGAACTCTATCGGGGGCGGGTGATCCGTCCGGGGGACGCGTGGCGCGAAGGCCCTCTTGTTGGCGTTGAGTCGGGAAGGTACATCTCGCGTACCGATCCCAGGAAGCACTGGAGGAGCCAAGCGTGCGTCTCACAAGACCCGTTCCGCCGACACCGGTTCACCGGCCTGTCCTGCTCGCCGTGCTCGCCGTCACCACGGCGGGCTCGCTCCTGCTCACCCCCCTCAGCACCACCGCCACCGCCGACCGCAGGCCCGTCACCCGTGAGGAGGCGGGCGGTGAGCGGGCCGCCACGGCCCCCGTCGGCGCCGCCACCCGCGCCCTCGCCGCGCCCGTCACCGAACTCACCGGCGCCGGGCGCGGCTACCCCCGCGAACAGACCCTGTCCCCCGACCCGGTGAACCCGGCCGACAAGTCCATCAAGCTGGGGCTGACCCCGTACCACGCCATCGCGCCGAAGCTGAACTCCCTTCAGGGGCTGGGCGATCGGGTGAGCGTCGAGGTCGCGGGCCGGTCGGCGGGCGGGCACCGGCTCTACCTCGTCACGGTCACCGCGCCGGAGAGCGCCGCCCAGACGCGCGCCCAGGAGGGCATGCGCGAGCTGATCGAGAACGCGCCCGCGATCGCCGCCAAGAGCCAGGCCGTCAAGCGGAGTTACAAGGCTCCCGTCTTCTTCAACAACAACATCCACGGCAACGAGTGGGAGGGCACCGACGCCTCCCTGAAGCTGATCGAGCGGCTCGCGACCGCGACGGACGCCGGCACGAAGGACCTGCTCGCCCACTCCCGGCTCTACTTCAACATCACCGCGAACCCGGACGGCCGGATCGCCGGTACCCGGGCGAACGCCAACGGCTTCGATCTGAACCGGGACTTCGTGACCTCCTCGCAGCCCGAGGGGCGGGCGATGCGGCAGATCGAGATCGACAAGCAGCCGACGGTCATGCTCGATCTGCACGGCTACGTCAACGGCACGCTCATCGAGCCGACCACTCCCCCGCACGGCGAGAACTACGAGTACGACCTCTTCCTGAAGAACACCTACGCCAACGCCCTCGGCATGGAGGCCGCCGTCAACGGCCTCGGCTACACCCCGGCGAAGGACGGCGTCGAGCCCGCCCAGATCCCGTTCAGGGACCAGGAGGAGGGCTGGGACGACTGGCCGCCGATCTTCACCCCGCAGTACGCGGCCTTCCACGGCACGGTCGCCGCGCACACCGTCGAGATCCCGCTGACAGTCAACAACCGCGCCTACGACACCCTTTCGGTGACCGAACTGCGCCGCCGGTCCGCGATCAACACGGCCGTGGCGGGTGCGGCCATCACGGCGACCCTCGACTACGTCCAGAAGCACCGGACTTCACTCGTCGCCGACCAGATCGAGGTCTTCCGGCGCGGGGCGGTCGGGGCCGCGCAGGTGCCGGTGTCGGCCGAGACAGTCCCGGGGGTTCCGGGGATCGGGCCCGAGGACGTGTACACCGCCGACTTCCCCCGGGCGTACGTCATTCCGGCGGGCGCCTCGGCCCAGCGCTCGGCGCCCGCCGCAGCCCGGCTCGTCGACCATCTCCTCGCCAACGATGTCAGGGTCGGCCGCGCCACCCGTGACTTCCGGCTCGGCGGACGGACGTACGCGAAGGGCTCGTACGTCGTCGACATGCGCCAGCCGAAGCGCGGGCTCGCCAATGTGCTGCTCGCCGACGGGCGGGACATCAGCGACAAGGTGTCGGTGATGTACGACATCTCGGGCTGGAGCCTGGGGAGGCTGTGGGGCGCGACCGTCCAACCGGTCAGCGGCGGAAGCCTGTCGGGCGTGCCCGTGCGTGCCGTGAGCGCCGCCGCACGGGTCGGGTACGTCGCCCCGCGTGGCACTCTGCGGCTGCGGCTGGACGACGCGCGGGAGATCGCCGCCCTCAACTCCCTGCTGCGGGCCGGGGTTTCGGTACGGCGGGCGGCGGACGGGAGTGCGATCGTGCCGGCGTCGGCGCGGGCGAAGGCGGTCGTGGCCGCCCGTACCTACGACGTGGCCTTCGACGCGACGAAGGCCGTCGGCACGACTCCCCTGCGGCGCACCCGTGTCGCGGCTGCCGTCACGCCCGGGGAGCTGTTCGCGCTGCGGGAGATGAACTTCGAGGTGACCCCGGTGTCGACGGCCGTCCTCAACGCCGGTTTCGACTGGTCGGGGGTGGAGGTGCTGTTCGTGTCGCAGGGGGTCGAGTACGAGGGGCTGAACCCGGCCGCCCGTACGGCACTCGGCGCCTTCCTCGGCTCCCGAGGGCTGGTCGGCCGGGGCGCCGCCGGGGCCGCGCTGAACTCCGCCGCCGGGGTGCTGGCGGCCACGGCGGTCGAGGGGAACGGGGACGCCAACGGCGTTGTACGGGTGGTGAATTCGGGACCGGTGACCGCCGGTGCCCCCGGGCACGGCTTCGTGTACGCGCCCGTCTGGTTCACCGGTCTCGGCCCCTCCGTCCGGGTCGAGCAGTCGTACGCGAGCGGCAATCCGCTCGTCTCCGGGCACTGGCGGGCGCTGGCGGACGGCTCGGGCGGGCCCACGGCCGCTGCCGGGCGGCCGTCCGTGGTCAGCGGCCCGGGAGCCGTACTGTTCGGTACGGAGCCGCTCTTCCGAGATCATCCCAAGGGGGAGTTCGCGCAGGTCGCACGGGCGTTGTTCACGGTGGTACCCCGCACAGCACGGCTGCGGTAGGTGAGGAGAGCGGATGACGCAGGAGATCCACGGCACTGTCAGCGACGGGTTCGAGGCGGTACGGGAGGAGTTCGCCGCGTACGTCGCCGGTGAACAGCCCGACTACGAGGGCCAGTTGTGCGCGTATGTGCACGGCAGGCGGGTCGTCGACCTGTGGGCGGGACCGGACACCGGACCCGACACCCTCTACGGCGTGTACTCGTCCACGAAGGGCGCCGCCCATCTCGTGGTCGCCGTCCTGGTCCAGGAGGGCACGCTGGAGCTGAACCGCAAAGTCACCTACTACTGGCCGGAGTTCGCCGCCGAGGACAAGTCGACACTGACCCTGCGTGATCTGCTCGCACACCGGTCGGGCCTGGTCGGCGCCGACGCCGGTTTCACCCTGGAGGAGCTGGCCTCCGACCGGTTGATCGCCGAACGCCTCGCCGACCAGCGCCCGTTCTGGCGCCCGGGCACGGCGTTCGGCTACCACGCCTATGTCATCGGGGCGTTGACCGGTGAGATCGTCCGGCGCGCGACCGGCCGTACGCTCCAGCAGGTGCACGAGGAGCGGGTGCGCGTCCCGTACGGCCTGGACTTCTATCTGGGGCTGCCCGAGGCGCTGGAGCCGCGCTTCAGGTCCGTACAGCCGATGCGACCGACGCCTCAGGAGCGGGAGTTGCTCGACTCGCTGCCCTCCGGGCCGCACACGCTCGCGTCGATCGCCTTCAACCGGCACGGGGCCGAACCGACCGATCTGGAGTCGCTGCCCAACCACCGGGTGGTCCGCGCCAAGGGTCCGGCGTCGGTCGGCGGGGTGGCGTCGGCGCGGGGGCTGGCGGGGCTGTACGCGGCGGCGATCAGTGCGGTGGGCGAGCACGCTCCGCTGCTGAAGCCGGACACGGTGGCGGAGTTCGGGCAGTTCCACTCGACCGGCTACGACCTGGTGTCCCGGGCCCACCGGTCGTTCGGGCTCGGCTTCCAGAAGACGGCGGACGTGGCCTACCCGTTCCTGGGCGCGGGCACGATCGGGCACAGCGGCGCGGGCGGCTCCCAGGCCTTCGCCGACCCGCACAGCGGTCTGGCCTACGGCTACACGCGCCGCCGGTTCGCCTTCCCGGGCGGGGCGGCGCCGGAGAACGAGCGGTTCGTGAGCGCGGCGCACGAGGCGGCGCTGCGCGGCTGAACAGCCGACTGCGAGAGGCCGCACCCCACGTCCAGGGGTGCGGCCTCGGTCGTACTCGACAACTACCGTCGTGCGAAGGTCACTTCACCGCGCGACTCAGTACTTGACGATCATCTTGCCGGTGTTGTCGCCGCGCAGGACGCCGAAGAAGGCCTCCAGGTTGTTCTCGATGCCCTCGACGACCGTCTCGCGGTACTTGAGTTCGCCGGAGCGGACCCAGGCGCCGACCTCCTGGACGAACTGCGGCTGGAGGTCGTAGTGGTCGCCGACGAGGAGGCCCTCGATCCGGCCGCGGGTGGCGATGAGGCGGGCGAGGTTCTTCGGGCCGGGGGCGGCCTCGGTGTTGTTGTAGACGGAGATCATGCCGCAGATGGCGATCCGGCCGTGCAGGTTGAGGGAGCCGATGGCCGCCTCAAGGTGCTCGCCGCCGACGTTGTCGAAGTAGACGTCGATGCCGTCGGGGGCGGCCTCGCGGAGCTGCTTGCCGACCGGTCCGTCCTTGTAGTTGAAGGCGGCGTCGAAGCCGTACTCCTCCACCAGCAGCTTGACCTTCTCGTCGGAGCCGGCCGAGCCGATGACCCGGGCGGCGCCCTTGAGCTTGGCGATCTGGCCGACCTGGCCGCCCACCGCGCCGGCGGCGCCGGACACGAACACGGTGTCGCCCTCCTTGAAGGAGGCGGTGCGCAGCAGGCCCGCGTAGGCGGTGAGGCCGGTCATGCCGAGGACGCCGAGGTACGTGGAGAGCGGGGCGGCCTCGGGGTCGACCTTGACGGCGTCCTTCGCGTTCACGGCCGCGTACTCGCGCCAGCCGAGGAAGTGCAGGACGTGGTCGCCGACGGAGATGCCCTCGGCGTTGGAGGCGATCACCTCGCCGACGGCGCCGGCCTGCATGACCTTGCCCAGCTCGAAGGGGGCGACGTACGACTTGGCGTCGCTCATCCGGCCGCGCATGTAGGGGTCCACGGAGACGAACAGGTTCCGCACCAGCACCTGGCCCTCGCGGGGCTGCGGGACCTCGGACTCGACCAGGGCGAAGTCCTCGGCCCTGGGCACGCCGACCGGACGGCTGAGGAGGTGCCATTCGCGGTTGACGGTGGGGAGTGCGGGAGCGGGGCTGTCGGACATGGGGGACCCTCCGGTGCGGCTCAAATACTTCAGTGCGTGAAACAACAATGCCTCTGAATATTTCATGTTGTCAAGTAACGGGGTAGCCTGGAGGGCATGGCCACACCGGAGAAGACCCGCCGCCCCGACCCCCTGACCCTTGAAGTCGTCGACCTCATCGGCGCGGTCGTGGCCCGCTACCACCAGGAGTACGAGGAGGCGGCCACCCAGCACTCCCTCACCGGGGCGCAGGCCCGCCTCCTGAGCCTGCTGTCACTGGGCCCGCTGCCCATGCGGCAGCTGGCCCGGAAGCTGCGCTGCGAGCCGTCGAACGTCACCGGGATCGTCGACCGGCTGGAGTCCCGGGACCTGGTCGAGCGCCGCCCCGACCCCTCGGACCGCCGGGTGAAGCTGGCCGCGTGCACGGAGGAGGGGGTCCGGGTCGCGCGGAGTCTGCGTGAGTCGCTGGACTTCGCGCGGGAGCCGCTGGCGGGGCTGTCGGACGAGGAGCGGGTGCTGCTGCGGGGGCTGCTGGTGCGGATGGTGGAGGCGTAGGGCCGCCCCGACAGGGCCTAGGCCCTGTCATGAGGGGCGAACAGCCTGGCCGGCTCCCTCGGCTTCGGCCGGTGTGAGCGGGGAGGACCGGGCCTCGCCCCCGAGGTCCGCTGCGGCGGCCTCCGGCCGGCAGCTCTCAGCCGCAGCCCAGAAGGAGTTCGCACGTCTCCGAAGGGGACGCCTCCGGGGTCGGGTCCGCTGTCGTCGGGTCCGCGGAGGGGGACGCCGACGCGGAGGGGGACGCCGAGGACTCGGCCCTCGTCGGCGTCGGCGCCACGACGACCGGCGTCAACTGTGGGGCCGCGCTGCCGCTCGACGAGTCCGAGGGCGCCTTCGATCCCGAACTCTCCGGCGCGGACGGTGACTTCGGCGTGTCCGCGGACGCCGGGTCCGGCGCTTCGTCGTCCGTCGCGGCCGACTCGCCGGACCCGGGGGACTCCGTGTCGTCGGCCTCGGCCGTCGCCGTACCGTCCGCCGCCTCGTCGGTCGCCGCCGCGGGGTTCGGGGTGCTCCCCGGGGCGTCCACGCCCAGTTCGGCGAGGCTCAGTCCACCCGCCGCGAGCACGAACCCCACGACCACGAGGAGCGCCCGCTTCCGTCGCCGCCGGTGCGCCGCCGCCTTGCGGTCACGCCTGCTGACGCCCGCCCGGCCGGTGCCCTCGACGCCCTCGGCGTCCGGCGGGACCTCGACGTCCTGGGTGTCCTCGGCGTCATCGGAGTCCTGGGAGTCCTCGACATCCTGGGCCATGGGCCGCGTACGGCGACGGCCACGTCCACGTGCGCGTCCACGGCCACGTCCACCGCCGCGTGCGCGGTTCCGGGCAGCCGCCCGCCCGGGGCGCGGCGACTCGGCGGAACCGCCCTCGTCCGGCGTGCCGCACTCCGGGCAGGCAAGTGCCCCGTCGAGGTGCCGTCGGCACTGGTCGCAGTAGTCCATGACGCGGGAAGAATAAGTTCCCTGAAGGGTGCGTTCCTAGGGGGTCCTGTGAAGATTCCGTGTGGAAGCGGCGTTTCATGTTTGAGCTACCGGGAGCAAGTCCGACCATTCCCCGTCATCTTCTGACGCGGAATGGTCGGAGATCATCGCGGCCCTCTCCGGCTCACGTCTTTCCGCGTGCCGTCATCGCCCGCTGGATCAGGATGAACGCGCAGAGCAGCACGCCCGTCGCGATCTTCGTCCACCAGGAGCTGAGCGTGCCCTCGAACTGGATGATGCTCTTGATCAGGCCCAGCACCAGGACACCGAAGAGGGTGCCCAGGACATAGCCCGAGCCGCCCGTCAGCAGGGTGCCGCCGATGACGACCGCGGCGATCGCGTCCAGCTCCATGCCCGTCGCGTGCAGCGGGTCGCCGGACTGGATGTAGAGGGTGAAGAGGAGGCCTGCAAGGGCCGAGCAGAAGCCGCTCACCGTGTAGACCGCGATCTTCGTGCCGCCCTGCGGGAGGCCCATCAGCAGCGCCGACTGCTCGTTGCCGCCGATGGCGTACACCCGGCGGCCGAAGCGGGTGTAGTGGAGGATGTAGAAGGCCGCCGTGAGGACGACGAGCGCGACTATCGCGCCGATCGACAGGAAGCCCGCGCCCAGTTGGACCTGCGCCTGGGCCATGCTGCTCACCGAGGAGTCGTCGATGGCGATCGACTCCTTGCTGATGACCAGGCACAGGCCCCGGAAGAGGAAGAGTCCCGCCAGGGTCACGATGAACGGCTGGATCTCGAAGTTGTGGATCACGTAGCCCATCAGGAAGCCGCCGAACGCTCCCACGCCCAGCGCGATGGGGATCACCACCAGGATCGGCAGGCCCTGCTTCTCCACCAGCCACGCCGTCAGCATCGTCGTGAAGCCGATCACCGAGCCGACCGAGAGGTCGATGCCGCCCGAGAGGATCACGAAGGTGGCGCCCACGGCCGCGACCAGCAGATAGCCGTTGTCGATGAACAGGTTGAGGAACACCTGCGGTTCGCCGAAGCCGTAGTTCTGGTAGCGGCTCAGGCCCACGATGTACATCGCGAGGAAGAGCGTGGCCGTCACGACGACGGGCAGCCGCCGGTCGCCGAGCAGTTGGGCGGCCCTGGACGTCCCCGTACGGCTGTCCTGGATCTTGGGGGGCTGTGTGGTCGTGCTCATCACGACACCTCCATCTTGGGGGCTGCCGTGGTCGTCGGGGCGGCGTCCGCCGGAGCGGTGGACGTGGTGTCGCCGCCCTTGGTGCGCTTCCCCGGGCCGAACTTGTTACCGAAGACCTTCGCGCGGAACTTCGGCGACTGCAGCAGACAGACGACGATGACGACGGCGGCCTTGAAGACCAGGTTGGTCTGGGTCGGTACGCCGATGGTGTAGATCGTGGTGGTCAGGGTCTGGATGACGAGGGCGCCCACCACCGTGCCGCCGATCGAGAACCGGCCGCCCAGCAGGGACGTACCGCCGATGACGACCGCGAGGATCGCGTCCAGCTCGATCCACAGGCCGGCGTTGTTGCCGTCCGCCGCCGAGGTGTTGGAGCTGATCATGAGGCCCGCAATACCGGCGCACAGCGCGCAGAACACGTAGCACATGATCTTGATACGGCGGGAGCGGATGCCGACCAGGCGGCTGGCCTCGGCGTTGCCGCCGACCGACTCGACCAGGAGGCCGAGGGCCGTCTTGCGGGTCAGGGCGACCGTGACCGCGACGACCGCAGCCACCACGAAGATGGAGAAGGGCAGGGTCAGCCAGTAGCCGCCGCCGATCAGCTTGTACGGCTCGCTGTTGATCGTGATGATCTGGCCGTCGGTGATCAGCTGGGCCACGCCTCGGCCCGCGACCATGATGATCAGCGTGGCGATGATCGGCTGGATGCCCATCCTGGCCACCAGGAAGCCGTTCCAGAGGCCGCAGACGACCGCCGCCACCAGGCCGATGCCCATCGCCAGGAAGACCCCGGCGAGGGCGCCCTGGTCGGACTGGTCGCTGATGTACGAGCAGGTCAGGGCGCCGGTGATGGCGACCACCGCGCCGACCGAGAGGTCGATGCCGCCGGTCGCGATGACCAGGGTCATGCCGACCGCCACCAGGATCAGCGGCGAGCCGAAGAGCACGATCGAGACGAGGCTGCCGTAGAGGTGGCCGTCCGTCATCTTGATCGAGAAGAAGTCGGGGGTGAAGGGGACGTTGATCAGCAGCAGGACGACGAGTACGGCCACCGGCCAGAACAGGTGGTGCTGCGTCAGCGCCCGCAGGCGGGGAGTGGTGGTCACTGGTGCTCTCCGCTCGCGATGGTCTCCAGGATCCGGGTGGGGGTGATCTCGGGCCCGTTGGCGAGCTGGGCGACCAGCTTGCGGTCGCGCAGCACGCCGATGGTGTGGCTGAGCCGGAGCACCTCCTCCAACTCGGCCGCGATGTACAGCACGGACATGCCTTCCTCGGAGAGCGAGACCACGAGCTTCTGGATCTCCGCCTTCGCGCCGACGTCGATGCCTCGGGTGGGCTCGTCCAGGATCAGGAGCTTGGGCTGGGTGATCAACCAGCGTGCCAGCAGCACCTTCTGCTGGTTGCCGCCGCTCAACTGCCCTACCCGGGCTTCCGGGTTGGCGGGGCGGATGTCCAACGCCTTGATGTACTTGGCGACCAGTTCGTCGCGCTGGGCGACCGGGATGGGCCGGGTCCAGCCGCGGGACGCCTGGAGGGCCAGGATGATGTTCTCGCGGACCGTCAGGTCGGGGACCAGGCCCTCGGTCTTGCGGTTCTCGGAGCAGAAGGCGACCCCGGCGGCGATCGCGTCGTTCGGGGCGCTCATCGAGACCTGCTTGCCGTCGATGCTGACCTTGCCGCTGTCGGGCTGGTCGGCGCCGAAGAGCAGCCGGGCGAGTTCGGTGCGGCCGGAGCCGAGCAGTCCGGCGAGGCCGACGACCTCGCCCTTCTTGATCTCCAGGTCGAAGGGGGAGATACCGCCCTGGCGGCCGAGACCGTCCGCCTTGACCAGCGGTTCGCCCACGTCGGCGTGGAGTTGCTGCTCGTGCAGGCCCTCCAGCTGGTCCATCTCCTTGCCGATCATCAGGTGGATCAGACCGACCTGGTCCAGCTCGCTGACCAGGTGCTCGCCGACGAGGGTGCCGTTGCGCAGGACCGTCATGCGGTCGCAGATCTCGTAGATCTGGTCGAGGAAGTGCGAGACGAACAGGATCGCCACGCCCTCGTCCCTCAACTGCCGCATGAGGCGGAACAGTTCGAGGACCTCGTCGCGGTCGAGGCTGGACGTCGGCTCGTCGAGGACCAGCACCTTGGTGCCGGCTCCGGCGCCGTCGCTGTCGCCGGTGCCCACCGACCGTACGATCGCGACCAGTTGCTGGACCGCGAGGGGGTACGAGGACAGCGGCGCCGTGACGTCGATGTCCAGGCCGAGGCGGTCGACCAGCTCGGCGGCCTCCTTGCGCATCCGGCTCCACTGGATGCGGCCGTAGCGGGTGGGCTCACGTCCGATGAAGATGTTCTCCGCCACCGAGAGGTTGGGGCAGAGGTTCACCTCCTGGTAGACGGTGCTGATGCCGGCCTGCTGGGCCTGGAAGGGGCTGTCGATGCGGACGGGCTGCCCGTCGAGGGCGATCGTGCCGCCGTCCAGCGGGTAGACGCCGGTCAGCACCTTGATGAGGGTGGACTTGCCGGCTCCGTTCTCGCCCATCAGGGCGTGGATCTCGCCGGGGAAGAGCCGGAAGTCGACACCCGACAGAGCCCGTACCCCTGGAAACTCCTTGACTATGCCCGTCATTTCCAGGACGGGCCGTGGCTCTGCCATGGCAGCGCTCCTTTTGAATCTTCTTGAATCGCCTTGGATCTTGAACCGCGTTCGGGCCCGCAGGGAGCCCCCGCTCGTGGAGGGGGCTCCCTGCCGATGGGTGCGGCCGGTCAGTACTCGCGGACGCGGGTCAGTACTTGCGGGTGGGGAGCGCGGCGGCGGCCTGGTCCTGCATGAAGTCGCCTTCCTTGGTCTTGATCCAGCGCTCGACCGTCTCGCCGTTCTTGACCTTCTGGACGACCTCCATCAGCTGGGGGCCGAGCAGCGGGTTGCACTCGACGATGGCGTTGATCTTGCCCTCGGACATCGCGATGAAGCCGTCCTTCACGCCGTCGATCGTGACGATCAGGATGTCCTTGCCGGGCTTCTTGCCGGCCGCCTCGATGGCCTGGATGGCGCCGATGCCCATGTCGTCGTTGTGCGCGAACAGCACGTTGATGTCCGGGTTGGACTGCAGGAAGGCGGCCATGACCTGCTTGCCGCCGGCGCGGGTGAAGTCGCCGGTCTGGCTGACGACGATCTTCCAGTCGTCCGCGTGGTCGGCGTCCATGACCTCCTTGAAGCCCTTGGCGCGCTCGATCGCGGGGGCCGCGCCGGTGGTGCCCTCCAGCTGGGCGATCTTCACGTCGCCCTTGAGGCCGGCCTTCGCGATGACCTTCTCCAGGATCTTGCCCGCGCGGCGGCCCTCGTCGGTGAAGTCGGAGCCGACCAGGGTGACGTACAGGGACTCGTCGGAGGTCTCGACGGAGCGGTCGGTGAGGACGACCGGGATCTTCTTGGCCTTGGCCTCCTTGAGCACCGCGTCCCAGCCGGTGACGACCACCGGGGAGAAGGCGATGACGTCGACGCCCTGGGTGATGTAGCTGCGGATCGCGGAGATCTGGTTCTCCTGCTTCTGCTGCGCGTCGGAGAACTTGAGGGTGTAACCCGCCTCCTTGGCCGCCGACTTCACCGAGTCGGTGTTGGCGCTGCGCCAGCCGCTCTCGGAGCCGACCTGGGAGAAGCCGAGGACGATCGCCTTGCTGCCACCGGAGGTGGAGCCAGAGGAACTGTCGTCCTCCTTCGCGCAGGCCGCCAGGCCCGTCGCCGCCGCCACGCCGACCGCCGCAGTGAGGAAGTTCCGTCTGTTGAGCATGTTCTTCTCCTTTGAAGAGCCGACGCACACACTGCGTCCAGCCTGCCGATCATTGTTCGAGATATCGACCGCGTTGGTGACGTGGGGACGATCGGGTTGCTGCCTAGGGGTGGTACGGGAAGGTGCTTGCCCGGACGAGGAGTTGGGGCTCGATGGCGACCCGGGAAGTCCCCGAGGGCGTCCGGCCCTCGATGAGGTCGAGGAGCAGGGCGATGGACCTCGTGCCCACCGCCGAGAAGTCCTGCCGGACGGTGGTGAGCGGCGGGGCGAAGAACTCCGACTCCGGGATGTCGTCGAAGCCGACCACCGCGACGTCCTGGGGAGTACGGACGCCCGCCTCGCGCAGGGCCCGCAGCACCCCCAGTGCCATCTGGTCGTTCGCCACGAAGACGGCCGTCAGACCCCGGCCCACCCAGCCCGCCAGTTCCTGGCCTGCCCGGTAGCCCGACAGCGGACTCCAGTCCCCCCGCAGCGGCGCGGGCGGTTCCACGCCGGCCGCTTCGAGGGTCGCCCGCCAGCCGTCGACCCGGTCCGCCGCCTCGTGCCAGTCCTCGGGTCCGGCGAGGTGCCAGACCGTGCGGTGGCCCATGGCGAGCAGATGGTTGGTGGCCAGTTCGGCCCCCAGCCGCTGGTCGACGTTGACGCTGGGGATCTCCACGCCGGAGCCGGTTCCGACGGCCACCACCGGGAAGGGGTGGCGGAGTTCGGTGAGGGCCTCGACCGCCGAGCGCTGGGGGGCGAGGGCGATCACCCCCTCCACCCCGCCTTCGCTGAGCCGGTCCAGAGCCTCGGACAGTGTCTCCACGGTCAGTTCGCGAAGACTGACCGTCGAGACGAGATACCCCTCCGCGCGGGCCGCGTCCTCCAGCGCGAAGAGCGTGCTGGCAGGTCCGTAGAGCGTGGTGTTGGAGGCGACCACACCCAGGGTGAGGGTGCGTCTGGTCGCCAGGGCCCGTGCGGAGGAGTTGCGACGGTAGCCCATCTCCTCGATGGCGTGCAGCACCTTTGCCCGGGTCTCGATGCGTACGTTGGGGTGGTCGCCCAGTACGCGGGACACGGTCTGGTGGGACACGCCTGCCTGGCGTGCCACGTCGGCCATGGTGGGCGGCCGGAGCGGTGAGTGGTTCGACTCGGTCACGGCTGCACCTCCTTGGCGGTCGTCTGCGGGTAAGTCCTGTGGCGCGGGCGGTCGTTGGCGTGCCGCCCGCTTCACTGCGGGGCTCCGGGTTGCCCCGAGGCACCCGGCGGGACGGCCGGTTGGGGCACTGCCGACATGACGCTGGTACCTCCTTCGGACGCCGTGCATGACAACTGGTGAAGCGGAGGTCATTGTGAGCGCTAACAATTCATGGCGGTCAAGAGGGCTGCGTCAGGAAGGCGTCACGGTTGGATAACGCGGTCAGCGGCGGGCAGCGGGGGTGCGGCACCGGAATGTGGGCGCACATGACGGCCGTCCACGACACGGCGAAGGGTTGTGCGTTCGACCCATTGACACTCCGCCCGAAGCATCCTTACTGTCGCGACAGCATTTCGAACAAGTGACGAAATCTCGAACAGGCCAAGGACTTAGGGAGTACCGTGCGCATCACGGGAATCAGCACGCACGTGGTCGGGACGCCGTGGCGGAACCTGACCTACGTCCAGGTGCACACCGACGAGGGACTCACCGGCGTCGGCGAGACCCGCATGCTGGGCCACACCGACGCGCTGCTCGGCTATCTGCACGAGGCGAAGACGAACCACATTCTCGGCTCCGACCCGTTCGCTGTCGAGGATCTGGTCAAGCGCATGAAGTACGGCGACTACGGCCGGGCCGGCGAGATCGTGATGTCCGGCATCGCCGTCATCGAGATGGCCTGCTGGGACATCAAGGGCAAGGCCCTCGGCGTGCCGGTCTGGCAGCTGCTCGGCGGCAAGGTCACCGACAAGGTCAAGGCGTACGCCAACGGCTGGTACACCACGGAGCGCACGCCCGAGGCGTACCACAAGGCGGCCAAGGGCGTCGTCGAGCGCGGCTACAAGGCGCTGAAGATCGACCCCTTCGGGACCGGCCACTTCGAGCTGGACCACGAGCAGAGCCTGTACGCGGTCTCCCTGATCGAGGCCGTGCGCGACGCCATCGGGCCGGACGCCGAGCTGATGCTGGAGATGCACGGCCGCTTCTCGCCCGCGACCGCGATCCGGCTCGCCAAGGACCTGGCGCCCTTCAAGCCCGCGTGGCTGGAGGAGCCGTGCCCGCCGGAGAACCTGAAGGCGCTGGAGAAGGTCGCCGCGAAGGTCGACATCCCGGTCGCCACGGGTGAGCGCATCCACGACCGGATCGAGTTCCGCGAGCTCTTCGAGAGCCAGGCCGTGGACATCATCCAGCCGGACGTCGGTCACATCGGCGGCATCTGGGAGACCCGCAAGCTGGCCGCGACCGCCGAGACGCACTACGTGCTGGTCGCGCCGCACAACGTGGGCGGGCCGGTGCTGACGGCGGCCTCGCTGCAGGTCGGGTTCACCTCGCCGAACTTCAAGGTCCTCGAACACTTCAACGACTTCGCGGACGCGGAGATCAAGAAGGTCGTCTCGGGCGCCCCCGAGGTGATCGACGGCTACTTCCACCTCTCCGACAAGCCCGGCCTCGGTGTCGAGCTGGACGTGGACGCGGCGGCGGAGTTCCCGCAGCAGCAGGCCCGCTTCGACCTGTGGGCCGAGGGCTGGGAGCAGCGCAAGCCCAAGGGGACCGAGTGAGCAGCGCCGTGGTGATCGAGGCTCCGGGCGAGCACCGTCTGGTGCCGCACGAGCCTCGGCAGCCGGAGGCCGGCGAGGCCCTCGTACGGGTCCATGCCGCCGGGATCTGCGGCAGCGACCGCGAGGTCTACCAGGGCAACAGGCCCGAGGGGTACGTCCGTTACCCGCTCACCCCGGGCCACGAGTGGTCCGGCACGGTGACTGCGGTCGGCGCCGGCGTGCCGCCAACTCTGCTCGGCCGCAAGGTGGTTGGCGAGGGTTTCCGCAACTGCCAGGTGTGCGACCGGTGTCACGCGGGCGAGACAACGTTGTGCAGTGCCGGGTACGAGGAGACCGGGTTCACCGAGCCCGGCGCGATGGCGACCACGCTGACGCTGCCGGCCCGG
The DNA here is from genome assembly GCF_002954775.1 of Streptomyces geranii. GTDB lineage: Bacteria > Actinomycetota > Actinomycetes > Streptomycetales > Streptomycetaceae > Streptomyces > Streptomyces geranii. Next base: position 66,546 of record NZ_PJME01000014.1, on the reverse strand, counting down.
CTGCTGCACGTACTGCCGGACGACGCGGACCTCACGGCGGCTGCGCTCCTTGAGCCGGCCGCGTGCATCGCCGCCGCCGCGCTGAAGGCGAACGCCGTGCCGGGTGAGCGGGTGGCCGTGGTGGGCACCGGGACGCTCGGGATGTTCGCCGTGCAGTTCCTGAAGGCGGGTTCGCCCTCCGAACTGCTCGTCGTGGGCACGCGCCCGGACCGGGCCGAGCTGTCGAAGAAGTTCGGTGCCACGGACTTCCGTACGAAGGACCAGGAACTCCCGGACGACTTCGACGTCGTCATCGAGACCGCCGGGTCCGCGGACGCCGCGCGTACCGCCGCCGCCCTGCTGCGGCGCGGTGGCCGGCTCGTCCTCACGGGGATTCCGGCGCCGGGTGCGGACGGGCTCGACCCGACCGATCTCGTCGTACGGCAGCTGGAGGTGCACACCGTGTTCGGTGCGGCCCCGGACGCCTGGGCGCACACCGTGCGGGTCTTCGGCGCCGGGCTGCTCGATCCGCTGCCGCTCGTCACGCACGAGCTGCCGCTGGAGGAGTTTCCGCAGGCCATCGAGTTGGTGGGGTCCGGCGACCCGAAGGTCGGCAAGGTCCTTCTGCGGCCGTGACACACCCCTGAGCCGTACGCCGGTACGGGGTACCTGACGACCCCGTACCGGCGTACATCCAAAGCCTTGTGCACCCAGAGCCGCGAACCTCATCCGATATGCCGAACACGCCGAACCGGCCGATCCTGAAGGACAGATTGTGACCGACACCACCGCCTCCGCAGCCCGCCGCCCGGGAGAGCAGGCGCTCGCCGCGCTCGGCCTGGACGCGCCCGCCCTCGACCCCGCGGACTCCTCCCCGCACACCTTCCCCGGCGGCGGTCGCTGGCGTACCGAGGTGCCCTCCGTGGAGGGGCCCGAGGCGCTCGGGGTCGTCCTCAAGGAGTCCTCGCGGCTCGATGTGCCGATCCACCGGGTCAGCCAGGGCAGCGGCATCTGGATGCTGACCGACGCCGAGATCACCGAGATGGTGGAGGCGACGGCCGAGCGGGACATCGAGCTGTGCCTGTTCACCGGTCCGCGCGGCACCTGGGACATCGGCGGCTCCACCCGGACCGACTCCAAGGGCGGCGGGCTGCGCGCCCGGGGCGCCGACGCGGTCGCCGGGTGTGTCGAGGACGCCGTGCGGGCGACGGAGCTGGGCGTCAAGTGCCTGCTCGTCGCCGACGAGGGTGTGCTGTGGACCCTGCACCGGGCGCGCGTCGCCGGAATCATCCCGGCCGACACGACGCTCAAGGTGTCGGCGCTGATCGGTCCGGTCAACCCGACCGCGTACGCCGTGTACGAGAACCTCGGCGGCGACTCGATCAACGTGCCGAGCGACCTGACGCTCGATCACCTCACGGAGATCCGGCGGGTGTCGGGCGCTCCGATGGACATGTACATCGAGGCGCCGGACGATCTGGGCGGCTACATCCGGATGTACGAGGTCGCCGAGCTGATCCGGCGCGGCGCCCCGCTCTACCTCAAGTTCGGTCTGTCGAAGGCTCCCGGGATCTACCCCTACGGCAACCACATGCGCGACCTGACGCTGGCCACGGCCAAGGAGCGGGTGCGGCGCGGCCGGCTCGCCCTGGACCTGCTCGCGCGGCACGGGGCGGACGGCGACATGGCGCCGCTCGGCTCGCGACTGCCCGGCGATCTGAAGCGGTTCGAAACGCCTGCATAACGTTACGGACAACGCCCCTTCACAAAACGCGACGCAGTCGAACAGACTCCGACACGACTTCTCTTGGTCTCCTCTTACCCTCGCCGGAGCGGGACCGGACAAGCCCCACGCCTCAAGACATCAAGGATGATGATCATGCGTACTCGCAGAGCCGCTCTCTCCGCCATAGCCTCCTCCGCCGTCCTCGCCCTCTCCCTCACGGCCTGCGGCCAGAGCAGCGAGGGTGGCAGCGAGTCGACGTCGGACGACGCCAAGGGCGGCACCATCGGCATCGCGATGCCGACCAAGTCCTCGGAGCGCTGGATCGCCGACGGCGCCAACGTGGTCAAGGACCTCGAGTCCAAGGGCTACAAGACCCAGCTGGTCTACGGCGAGGACGACCCCGACCAGCAGGTCTCGCAGATCGAGAACCTGATCACGCAGGGTGTGAAGGCCCTGATCGTCGCGGCCATCGACAACAAGTCGCTGAACAACGTGCTCCAGCAGGCCGCCGACGCCAAGATCCCGGTCATCTCCTACGACCGCCTGATCCTCGGCACGAAGAACGTCGACTACTACGCGTCCTTCGACAACGAGAAGGTCGGCGAGCTGCAGGGCACGTACATCGTCGAGAAGCTCGGTCTCGCGGACGGCTCGAAGAAGGGCCCGTTCAACATCGAGCTGTTCGCCGGCTCGAACGACGACAACAACACGAAGTACTTCTTCCAGGGCGCGATGAACATCCTGCAGCCCTACATCGACAAGAAGCAGCTCGTCGTCGGCTCCGGCCAGACCGCGCTGACCCAGGTCACCACGCTGCGCTGGGACGGCGGCACCGCGCAGAAGCGCATGGACGACATCCTGACCGCGGCCTACAAGTCGTCCCGGGTCGACGCGGTGCTCTCGCCGTACGACGGCATCTCCATCGGCATCCTGTCCGCGCTGAAGTCGGACGACTACGGCTCCAAGAGCAAGCCGCTGCCGATCGTCACCGGCCAGGACGCCGAGGTCGCCTCGGTGAAGTCGATCATCGCCGACGAGCAGTCGATGACCGTCTACAAGGACACCCGCGAACTCGCCAAGGTGGCCTCGAACATGGTGGACGCTGCGCTCACCGGCAAGACGCCGGAGACCAACGACACCAAGACGTACGACAACGGTTCGAAGGTCGTCCCGGCCTACCTGCTCACCCCGGTGAGCGTGGACAAGACGAACTACCAGACGGTCGTCGTCGACTCGGGTTACATCAAGGAAAGCGACCTCAAGTAACCCCCGCACTCCAGAGATTGGAAGGCACGACCATGGCGGGACCCGTCCTGGAAATGCGCTCGATCGTCAAGACCTTTCCCGGCGTCAAAGCGCTGTCGGACGTCAACCTGACGGTCCGTCAGGGCGAGGTCCATGCCATCTGCGGGGAGAACGGCGCCGGCAAGTCGACCTTGATGAAGGTCCTCTCCGGCGTCCATCCGCACGGCACCTACGAGGGGGACATCCTCTTCGAGGGTGAGGTCGTCTCCTTCAGGGACATCAGGGCCAGTGAGCACCGCGGCATCGTGATCATCCATCAGGAACTGGCCCTGGTGCCGTACATGTCCATCGCGGAGAACATCTTCCTCGGCAACGAGCACGCCACCCGCGGGTTCATCAGCTGGAACGACACGCTGAAGCACGCCGCCGAGCTGCTGCGCCGGGTCGGTCTGGACGAGAACCCGCAGACGCGGGTCGCCGACATCGGTGTCGGCAAGCAGCAGCTCGTCGAGATCGCCAAGGCGCTGTCGAAGAAGGTGAAGCTGCTCATCCTGGACGAGCCGACGGCCGCCCTGAACGACGAGGACAGCGGCAAGCTCCTGGATCTCATCCTGGGCCTCAAGGACCAGGGCATCACCTCGATCATCATTTCGCACAAGCTGAACGAGATCGAGACGGTCGCCGACTCGGTGACGATCCTGCGCGACGGCCAGACCATCGAGACGCTCGACGTGAAGGCCGCGGAGACCACCGAGGACCGGATCATCAGCGGCATGGTCGGCCGCGACCTCGAACACCGCTTCCCGGAGCGGACCCCGCACGACGCGCAGGAGGGTTCCGCGCCCGCGCTGGAGATCCGCGACTGGACCGTGCACCACCCGATCGACCAGCAGCGCAAGGTGGTCGACGATGTGTCGATCTCCGTGCGGCGCGGGGAGATCGTCGGTATCGCGGGCCTGATGGGCGCCGGGCGCACCGAACTCGCGATGAGCGTCTTCGGGCGCACCTACGGCCGGTACACGCACGGGACGGTCCTCAAGGACGGCACGGAGATCCGTACGAAGACCGTCTCCGAGGCGGTCAAGCACGGCATCGCCTATGTGACCGAGGACCGCAAGCACTACGGCCTCAACCTCATCGACACCATCAACCGCAACATCTCGCTCAGTGCCCTGAGCAAGGTCACCAAGCGCGGTGTGGTCGACGAGCACGAGGAGCGGAAGGTCTCCGAGGGCTTCCGCAAGTCCATGAACATCAAGGCGCCGACCGTCTTCGAGCCGGTCGGCAAGCTGTCGGGCGGCAACCAGCAGAAGGTCGTCCTCAGCAAGTGGATCTTCACGGGTCCGGATGTGCTGATCCTGGACGAGCCGACCCGCGGGATCGACGTGGGCGCCAAGTTCGAGATCTACACGGTCATCGACAAGCTGGCGGCCGAGGGCAAGGCGGTCGTCTTCATCTCCTCCGAGCTGCCGGAGCTGCTCGGGATGTGCGACCGCATCTACACGATGGCCGCGGGACGGCTGACCGGTGAGTTCTCGCGTGCCGAGGCCACGCAGGAATCGCTGATGCGTCAGATGACGAAGGACAAAGAGGTAACGCGATGAGCACGGATGTGACCGCCAAGAGCCCGGCCCCCGCGCCCGGCAGGAGCGGGGAGGCGGCGGGCGGCGGACTGCTCCAGCTGGTGCTGGACGGCCTGCGCCGCAACATGCGGCAGTACGGCATGCTGATCGCCCTGGGTCTGATCGTGGCGCTGTTCGCCGTGTGGACCGACGGCGACCTGCTGCTGCCGCGCAACGTCTCCAACCTGGTGCTGCAGAACAGCTACATCCTGATCCTCGCGATCGGCATGATGCTGATCATCATCGCGGGCCACATCGACCTGTCCGTGGGCTCGCTGACCGCGTTCATCGGCTCGATGGCCGCCGTCTTCATGGTCGACAACGACATAGCCTGGCCGCTGGCCGTCCTGCTGTGTCTGGCCGTGGGCGCCGCCGCCGGTGCCGCGCAGGGCTTCTTCATCTCGTATCTCGGTATCCCGTCGTTCATCGTGACCCTGGCGGGCATGCTCGTCTTCCGCGGGCTGACCGAGATCTTCCTGAAGGGCCAGACCCTCGGCCCGTTCCCCGAGGGCCTGCAGAAGGTCGCCAACGGCTTCCTGCCCGAGGTCGGCCCGGACACCAACTACCACAACCTGACGCTGCTGCTGGGCTTCGCCCTCCTCGCGTTCGTGGTGTTCCAGGAGTTCCGCGACCGGCGCAGGCAGCAGGAGTTCGCGCTCGACGTGCCGCCGATGAACCTGTTCGTCCTCAAGCTCGTCGCGATCGCCGCGGCCGTGCTCACCGTCACGATGCTGCTCGCCAGCTACAAGGGCGCCCCGATCGTCCTGCTGATCCTCGGCGCGCTGGTCGTCGGCTTCGGCTACGTGATGCGCAACGCGATCATCGGCCGCCATGTGTACGCCATCGGCGGCAACCTGCCCGCGGCCAAGCTGTCCGGCGTGAAGGACAAGAAGGTCGTCTTCCTGCTCTTCGTGAACATGGGCATGCTGGCCGCGCTGGCCGGTCTGGTCTTCGCCGCCCGCTTCAACGCGGCCTCGCCCAAGGCGGGCCTCAACTTCGAGCTGGAGGCGATCGCCGCCGCGTACATCGGCGGCGCGTCGATGAGCGGCGGGGTGGGCACCGTCCTCGGCGCGATCATCGGCGGTGTCGTCCTCGGTGTCCTCAACAACGGCATGAACCTCGTCGGCGTCGGCACCGACTGGCAGCAGGTCATCAAGGGCCTGGTACTGCTGGCGGCGGTCGGCTTCGACGTGTGGAACAAGCGCAAGGTCGGTTCGTAAGCACGTGGTGCCGCGGGTCCCGTGGGCGGTCCGCCCACGGGACCCTTCGGCTTTGTACGTGGTCATGGAGGCGGGAACACCGTGAAGGAACTCTTCGGCAAACTCCCCGACGGTACGGAGATCCACCGCTGGTCGGTGGAGAACGGCGGCACCCGGCTGCGGGTCCTGTCGTACGGCGGGATCGTGCAGTCCCTGGAGATCCCGGACCGCGAGGGCCGGTACGCCAATGTCTCCCTGGGCTTCGACGACCTCGACGACTATGTCGCGGCGAGCCCCTACTTCGGCGCGCTGATCGGCCGGTACGGCAACCGGATCGGCGCGGGCCGCTTCACCCTGGACGGCACGGACCACCAACTGTCGGTCAACGACGGCGAGAACAGCCTGCACGGCGGCAGCGCGGGCTTCGACAAGGCCGTGTGGGAGGTCGAGCCCTTCGAGCGCGGTACGGATGTCGGGCTGGTCCTCCGACTCACCAGCGCCGACGGCGAGATGGGCTTCCCCGGCACGCTCACGACGACCGTCACCTACACCCTCACCGGGGACGGCGACTGGCGGATCGACTACGAGGCGACGACCGACCGGGCCACGGTCGTCAACCTCACCAACCACGTCTACTGGAACCTGGCGGGCGAGAACGCCGGTTCGGTCCTCGGGCACGAACTGGAGATCGCCGCCGCCCGCTACACCCCCGTGGACGCCGGTCTGATCCCCGCCGGTGCGCCGGCCGAGGTCGCGGGCACGCCCTTCGACTTCCGGGTGCCGAAGACGATCGGCGCCGATCTGCGCACCGCCGACCAACAGCTGCTGTACGCCAAGGGGTTCGACCACAACTGGGTGCTCGACAAGGGCGTCACGGCCGAGCCCGAGCACATCGCCACCCTCAAGGACCCCGTCTCCGGGCGGACGTTGAGGATCGCGACCACCGAGCCCGGCCTGCAGTTCTACTCGGGCAACTTCCTCGACGGCACCCTCGTCGGGAGCGGCGGCGCGATCCACCGCCAGGGCGACGCGCTGTGCCTGGAGACCCAGCACTTCCCGGACTCCCCCAACCGGCCGGACTTCCCGTCCACGGTGCTGCGTCCCGGTGAGACCTATCACACATCGACGATCCACTCATTCGGGACGTGAGCGTCGTCGACCGAGGTGGCGGATGCCGGAGAATGGTCATCGGTTTCACAGGGGTTTCACAATTTCCTACCAAAACCACAGCGGTTGAACAGCGCCCCACAGGCATCCGTATCTAGTGGCGGCCCGTGCTCCCCCGCGCGGGCCACCCAAGAGTCGGAGGGCCCGTCCTCCCCAACGGGTCCGCCACACACGGAGGTTCCATGGCCGACAACGTCACCTCGCTCTTTCGCAGCACGGCGGCGCACAGCCCCTCGATGGCTGCGCTGGCGCGAGAGAGCGACGGGACCGGTCCGGTCGACTTCTGCATCCCGTGCAACCCGTACTTCCCCACCCCGGCCATGATGGACACCATGTCCGCACGGCTGCGGGACATCATCACGTACTACCCGAGCAGCGCCGACACGATCACGGCCGAGCTGTGCAACCTGCTCCAACTGCCGCCGCAGGCGGTGGCGATGGGCAACGGCTCGACCGAACTCATCACGTGGATCGACCACTTGCTGGTGCGTGAATCCCTCGCCGTCCCCGTCCCCACCTTCGGCCGCTGGACCGACCAGCCCATGGAGACCGGCAAGCGGGTCGACATGTTCCCGCTCCAGGAGTCCAGCGGCTTCAACCTCGACCTCGCCCAGTACGCCGAGTTCATCCGCGCGCGCGGCACCCGGGTCGCCGTCATCTGCAACCCGAACAACCCCGACGGCGGCTTCCTGCACAAGCACGCGCTCGTGCAGTTCATGGACGCGATGGCCGACCTCGACCTGATCATCATCGACGAGTCGTTCCTGGAGTTCGCCGACGCGGAGGCCGAGCCGAGCGTCGTGCAGGAGGCGATGATCCGCCCCAACGTGATCGTCCTGCGCAGCCTCGGCAAGAACTTCGGTCTGCACGGCATCCGCTTCGGCTACATGGTCGCCAACCCGTCGCTCGCGGGCCGCGTCCGCTCCATGCTGCCGAAGTGGAACCTCAACGCCTTCGCCGAGTACGTGGTGTTCATGCTCAAGGAGCACGGCGCCGAGTACATGCAGAGCCTCCAGCAGGTGCGCCGCGACCGCCTCGACATGGCGAGCCAGCTCTCCTCCCTGCCCGGTCTGACGGTCTACCCGTCGCAGGGCAACTTCCTCTTCGTGCGCCTTCCCGTCGGCGCCGAGGGCACCGTGGTCCGGGACCGGATGCTCACCGAGCACCGCATCCTGATCCGCGAGTGCGGCAACAAGATCGGCTCCTCCAGCCGCTTCGTACGTCTCGTGGTGCGCCCCCAGACGGACGTACGTCGCCTGGTGTCCGGCCTGGAACAGGTGCTCTACGGGACCCGGAGGGGAGCCGCCGTCCCCGAGCTGGCCGCAGCGGCCAACTACAGCTCGGGTACGGCGGCCGTGGACCGGCTGGTCAGTGCCACCAACGGGGGCGGTATGCCGGGCCTAGCCGCTCAGGCCCTCGGTACCGGTATGCCGGGGCTCGCAGCCGCCGCGGCAGCCGGTACCGGCATACCGGGCATGGCACCCCCGATGCCGATGCCCGCCGCCATGCAGATGCCGGCCGCGATGGCCGCGCAGAGTTACGGCGGCCAGGGCATGCAGAGCTACGGCGGTCCGGGCATGCAGATGCAGATGCAGGCACCCATGCAGCAGCCGCAGCAGCCGGTCCCCCAGCCGCAGATGCAGATGCAGCAGCCCCAGATGCCGATGGGCCAGCAGCAGCCGACCCCGTCCGGCGTCCCGGCCCGCAACGGCCTCACGGCCGCCCAGGTCCGCGGCACGACCGGCCCTGGCCTTGCCCCGGCCCCGGCGACGGGCTGGCCCGCCGCCCAGAGCTGGCCGAACGCGGCGGGCATGGGCCAGGTCAGCTGATCCCACCGGCCCATGGGGCCGGCTGGGGGCTCAGTGGTCGTTCTGCAGATGGAGCTTGAGCAGATCCACACCGTAGTCGCCCCCGTTGGGGGTGCGGACGATGGTGTGGATGTGCTGCTGCGTGGGCGTACCACCGGGCCCGCCCATGCCTCCGCCGCCGTTCCCGCTCGACGACTTGTTGCCGTAGGCGAGGGGCGACTGGGCGTCGTACTCGATGAGTACGACGGGACTGTGCACGCGGTAGTAGAAGGCTGACGAATCCTTGGTCTCGCCGATCCAGTAGAAGTACGTGTCGTCGAGATGTTCCTCCACCTCGGACATCCGTACCTCGGCGTGCGCGTCGGCCATGTTGCCGACGTAGACGCGCACGAGGTCGAGCAGCTTTGCGCGCGCGGTGTCACCGAACTCGGCGGCGGCCAGGCCCTGGTAGGCGAGCTTGAGGTTGTCCTGACCGGCACCGGCCTTGAGGTTGTCGCCGGCTTTGGTCTCGGAGGAGATGACCTTCTTGCGCTGGGCGTCGGTGAGCGCGCGCAGCGCCGCCAGACCGGCGGTGGTCTCCTTCTTGAAGGTGGTGATCTTCTCGCCCTTGTACGTGGCCGAGGTCGGCTCGGAGCCCATGAAGGTCGGGGTCATGACGACCTGGTCGCCGAGGACGAAGTAGTTGATGGCGACGTGGTGACCCTCGTACTGGAACCCCCAGGGCTTGCTGGTGGAGGGGGTCCCCATGAAGGTGAAGAAGTAGGCGCCTTCGGTGAGGGTGTCCCGGCCACCGCCGCTGTAGTCGCCGAGGAACGCGTTGAGCTTCATGATGTTGCGGGTCTGGGTGAGCCCGTCGGCGGAGAGCGCGGTGCCGAGGAGCGCGTACCCGAGGTCGCGCTGCTTGTCGGTGATGTCGCCCATCCGGACGCCCTGGCGCTCGTACCCGTCGACGTTGCTCCACTTCAGCCATTCGTCGTCGTCCACGTCGAACACGCAGGACTTCCGCTGGGCGCTGGAGAGCCCGTCGAGGAACGCCTGCGCGGCCTTGACGAGGGCGTCGGTGGAGACGCCGGTGGAGTGGACGGAGTAGAGGTCGTCGACGACCTTCCCGTCGGTGGTGACCCCGGTGAAGTCGGCGTACTTGACCTCACTGGCCCCGGGCCCCATGCCTCCCCCGCCACCGGGGGCACCGCCACCGGGCCCGCCGGAGGGCATACCGCTCGGCGGCCCGCCGTAGGAGGCGGAACCAGCGGTGCCGGAAGAGTCGGAGGAACCGGAGGAACAGCCGGTCATGGTCGCCAGGGCGGCGACTCCGCCGGTGAGCAGCGCCTTGTTCATGAACCAGCGGCGGCTGCGCTCGGCTTCGGGAGTACGGGGGCGGTGTGCTGTCATGGACACACGGTGAGGGGCCCAGCTGAGGGAAACCTGAAGGGTGCCCTCGCCCATCAGGCTCCGCAGGAAGCTATGCACACCGATCCGTACCGCAGTGGGCTACGTTGGGCATGTGACCGAGTCGGAGAAGGGGCCGCGGGGGCTGCGTCGCGGCAGGGGCGCGCGTGAGCGGATCGTCAGCGCGTCACAGCGGTTGTTCCGCGAGCAGGGCATCAACTGCACCGGCATGGACCAGCTCTGCGCGGTGGCCGCGGTGTCCAAGCGCACGCTCTACCAGCACTTCGGCGGCAAGGACGAGCTGGTCGCCGAGTGTCTGCGGCGGTTCGATCCGGAGATCCTGCCCGAGGTGTTCGACCGCACCGACCTCACACCTCGCGAACGGCTCCTCGCCGCGTTCGAGGCGCACGCGCCCCTGTGTCCGTTCATCGCGGCGGCCGTCGAGATCCCCGACCCGGCGCACCCGGCGCGTGTGTACGCCCGCGACTACAAGATCGCCTTCGCGGCCCGGCTCACCGACACCGCGCGCGAGGCCGGCGCCGCCGACCCCGAACAGCTGGGCGAGCAGCTGGCGTTGCTCCTGGACGGCGCCTCGGCCCGCGGCCGGGTCCTCGACACGGAGGCGTTCACCACCGCCGCCGCGATCGCGACCGTCCTGGTCGACAACGCCGTCCCCGCCCCGGACTCGCGATGAGGAAGCCGTACTGGCAGCCGTACTGGTACCGCGTCCGCATCCGCGTCGCCCAGGAGCAGTGGCTCGGCTGGCAGGGGCTGGGCGGGCCGGAGTTCAACCAGGTGTCGAACGCCGCCCTGCGCGACTCGTCCCTGGAGGCGTGGGCGACCAGGTTCCTCGCGGAGGCGCGCGACGAACTGGAAGACCTGCGGGGCGAGTTGCTCCTGGAATGCTTCACGGAGCCGACCCCGGCCCCGGACACCGAGCCCGTGTACTCCGCCGAGGTGTCCCTGGGCCCCGGTCAGCCGTAGCTGTAGCCGTAGCCGTAGCCGCACACCAACCCGGTCAGGACGGTGGCGGCGTCCTCACCCGTCGGCGGAACCCGGGGGAACCACCCATTGGGTCGGCTGTCCGGTGATGTCGCCGATCATGTCGAAGTCGCCGTCGTAGTGAAGGACCGTCCGCCGGTGCAGTTCCGCCGTGGCGGCAATGAGCAGATCGGGCAGGGACAGGGCCCGATGGAAGCCCGCGTTCAGGGCGTGGCGTTGGGTTTCCAGCGCGCGGGTGAAAGTGTTCTCGTCACAGGCCAGGTAGTCGAAGGCGTGGAGCCAGGTACTGATGCGGGTGGCCTCTGCGGTGGTGCGGGCGGAGTGCACCATCTCGTATTCGGTGGGATGGCACACGGCGAGCAGGTAGCGCTCGTGCAACGGTTTGAGCACCTCTTTGACCTGCGGTTTCGACCATCGCGCCAGAGCGGACTTGTCGATCAGATAGCGGTCCCGCATCAGGCTGCCCGGCCACCCGTTCGCTTGAGCGAGCCGTCGGCGTTGCGAGGGCCGGTGTTCTCGACGATCTCGCTGAAATCGAGTTCGCCCGAGTCCATGGCGTCGAAGAACTCCTGGCGCAGATGGCGCTTGACCGCGTCCTCCATGGCCAGGCGCACGGCCTTCGCCTTCGTCTTGGTGCCGAAGATGCGCATGGCCTGGGCGACCATCTCTTCGTCGAGGTCGATGACTGTCCGCGCCATGGTCCTTACCGCCATTCCAGAGAGGTTGCCGACATAAAACGATACCGCGTAGACACCTAGAGAGATATCGTTTCGCCGCCAGCGGGGGTCAACCCTCCCTTCGGGACGGGAACCGGAGAGGCCGGCGAGTGCCAGGTCAGGATCCACCCGGCGGTGAGCGCCGCCGCGCCGCCCGCCAAGGCGATCGCTCCGCCTGTTCCCGTGCCCGCGGCCACCGCGCCGAAGCAGACCGGTCCGACGCCCTGCAGTGTCATGTTGCCGGAGCCGAGCAGGCCGAAGGCCTGGCCCTGGCCGTCCTGTGGCAGGGCGTCCAGGAAGGGGCGTTGCAGGCCCAGGCCGTAGGCGTAGCCGAGGCCGCTGAGCAGCAGCAGAGCCGACGAGACGGGCACTCCGGGCTCGGCGGCGAAGCCGATCAGCGGCAGGCCCATCAGCGCGGCCAACGGGACCACCAGTCGCTCCCGGGTGGGCGGCCGTAGCAGGCGGCCCACCAGTAGGTCGCCGACCAGCATGCCGACCGGCAGACAGCCCATCAGTACCGCGTACCAGCCGGGCGCGAAGTGGCGTTCTCCCGCGTAGGCGACGATGAGGCCCTCCGCGCTCGCCACGAACGTGACGGGCAGCCACTGGGCCAGCATCAGTCGTCGTACCGTGCGTCCGCGCAGCAGCAGGCCGGTACCGCGCAGGCTTGTCCGGACGGCCCCGCCGTCGCCCCGCGCGCTGCCAGGTTCGCCCCCGGACCCTCCCGGTCGCAGCCGTGGCAGTCTGATGCGGATGGCGAGCGCGCAGCCGAGGTACAGGACAGCGCTCACCGCGAGTGCCCGGCGCGGGCCGAGTGCCGCGACCGCCGCGCCTCCCAGTGCCAGGCCGAACAACTGCGCGCCGGCACCGGCGATGTTGTTCAGCGACCGGCCCAGTACGTAGGCGTCGCCCTCCAGCGACTCCGCGACCAGTCGGCTCGACGCGCCGTGGAACACCGGTGTGGCGAGGGCGACCAGCGCGACGACACCGAGGCTTGCCGCGATCGGCATCGGCACCAGGGCGAGCAGCAGGGCGGCGGCGCACGTCAGGGCGTAGCCGCCGGTGATGAGCGCGCGGGGCGGCAGCCGGTCGGCCAGTGAGCCCAGCAGCAGCGAGCCGAACAGCTGCGGGATGAAGCCGATGCCGAAGGCCAGCGCGCTCAGCAGCGCGGAGCCGGTGGCCGAGAAGACCAGCACCGAGAACGTGGTGATCCGCAGCGCGTCCGCGGTGATCGCGACGGTGCGGGTCGAGAAGAGCAGCCGGAAGCGTGGCTCGGCCAGCACCTCCCGGTAGGTGGCACGGTGGTCGCCCTGCACGGGTCCGGGTTCGGGTCCGGGTTCGGGTTCGGGTTCGGGTCCGGGTCCGGGTTCGGGTCCGACGGTCTGGGTCATGACGCCCAGCCTCGGCGTGCGCCCGCGCCGCTCACCAATGATTCGTCGCTGGACGAATCGGAGCAGACGTCCCTCGATAGCCCTCAGTGGCCCTCGGCGGCCCTCGGCGGCCCTCGGTAGCATGGCGCGGTGCTCCGCTTCGAAGTCTCCGTCGAGGACCTGCTGCGCAGCCGCTTCGCCCTGTCGCCCACGATGGACCTGTGCTTCCTGCTGCGTTCGCTCGCCGGCCAGGACAGACCGCTGCCGCGAGCCTGGGCCACCCGGCTGCTGCCGGCCTTCGAACGGCTTCGCCGCGAGACCGAACTGGACGTCGTCCTCGCCCTGCACACCCCCCGGTCCGGACCGAACTTCGTCGCCCCGCCCCCGCGCGGCCTCAACCAGACCTGGGCGGACGACCTGGCCACGATCCGGGCCACCCCGCTGGAAGCGGCCCGCCACGAGATCGCCACCAACGCGACCGGCCCGACCGCCCGCGACCCCCGCGTACGCGCGGTGCTGGACTCGCCGGACGCCGTCGCCCGGATCGCCGAGGCGATGGACCGGGCCTGGCACGAGCTGCTCGCCGCGGACTGGCCGCAACTGCGCGCGATCTGTGAGCGCGATGTCGTACACAGGGTGGGTGTGATCGGCGAACACGGCTGGGTCACCGCCATCGAGAGCCTGCACCCGAGCATCGCCTGGCAGACCGGCGGTATCGAGATCGGCCACTTCTCCGACGTCGGAGCGGTACGCCTCGCCGGTGACGGGCTCCTGCTGATCCCTTCGGTCTTCGTCGCGAACATCGCCGCCCACCTGGACGACCCCTGGCCCAGGACCCTGGTCTACCGTGCCCGCGGCACCGCCGCCCTCTGGGGCGAACAGGAGAGCGTCCCCCGGCCGGACGCCCTGACCGCCCTGGTCGGCCGGGCCCGAGCCCGGCTGCTGCTGGCGCTGGACGCCCCGGCCAGCACCAGCCACCTCGCCCGAAGCCTCGCCATGACCCCCGGCGCGGTGGGCGACCACCTCGCCATCCTGCGAGACGCGGGCCTTCTCGTCCGCGGCCGGTCCGGCCGCTCGGTGCTCTACCGGCGCACCCCGCTCGGCGAGGCACTGGTCGCCGGTACGGGCTGAGGGATCAGTCCGGCACTGCCCAACCAGAAAGGGTCGAATGTACGGGACCGAGGAAGTCCGGTCGGCGTGGCGGCGGATCGTGCGCTGGCTCACGGAGAACGCGCCGGTCTCGGCGCGGGCACTGCGCGGTCCGGCGACGGACGAGGACATCGCCGGTCTGCGTACGGCGCTGGGGTTCGACGTCCCCGACGTACTGGAGGCGCTGCTGCGGCTGAACAACGGCAGCGGCGCGAAGGACACCGCGCGGACTCTCCCCAACGGGCGTGTGGTGCCCGTCAAGCACCTGGACTCGGCGATCTTCCCGTTCGGCAAGGTGCTCCTGGGCTGCGAGGAGCTGGTCGCGACGCGCGCCCGGCTGCTGAACATCGCACAGGAGGCCGAGGGCTACTGGCAGCCCTCCTTGATCCCGGTCGTCTGGGACTTCGAGGGCGCCTGCTACGGCTACGCCCTGGAGACGTCCGGTTCCCTCGGGCCTTCCGGACCTCGCGTGCTGCAGTACACCGAGGTCGGCTCGGACGAGACCGACCCGACGGCTTCCCTCTCCCTGGGCGAGCTGCTCAGCTCCTTCGCCGACGGAACGGAACGCGGCAACTGGGACGTTCAGCGCCCGCTGGTGGTGGACGGCTCCCTCAGGTGGCGCGAGGAGTGACAGAGAGGAGTGGCAGAGAGGAGTGACAGGCCGGTCACGGGAGAGGGGGGATCCACGCCTACCCCCGCCGCCCCACCAGCGACCACCACTGCGGTACGTCCACCTCGGCCCGGACCGTCTTCCCGGGTGGCTCCCGGTCCAGCACCTCCCAGCGGTCCGCCACCGCGTCCACCACGAGCAGCCCGCGCCCCGACTCCGCCAGCGGAAACGGCGCCTGTACGTCCTTCGGCCCCGGCGGACGTGAGCCGCTGCGGCTGTCGGTGACCTCGACGCGCACGCTGCCCGGGACGAGCGAGAGCCGCAGCTCGAAGTCCCGTCCGGGGACACGTCCGTGGGTCACCGCGTTCGCCGCCAGCTCGGCGACGATCAGCGCGACGGCCTCGGACGCGTCGGAGCCGTACGGGATGTGCCAGGCGTTCAGCTGGCCCACGGCGAGGCGTCGGGCGAGGCGGGCGCCTCGCGGGGTGGCACTGAGCCGCTGCCTGAACATACGTACGGTAACCGGGAGTTGAGGGGCTGAAGGTGCGCTCATGGGCCCAATGTGCCGGGCGGGAACAGGACTTCGCCAGGTCGTGGCCATGTACTCCGGGGCAGCGTACGTGGTCACGGACTGGACAGTACCGGTCACCGGGCGTGACCATGGACGGATCGGGAGTGTGCAGCGGGGCGAGTGCGCGAGAGGTGACCGACGATGGGTGAAGGTACGTGGGGGACGACGGGCGGCGAGCCGGAGATCTCGGACAGCCTGCGGACGTTCGGAGCAGTGGTCCAGGCGCTGCGCGAGCACATGGGGATGAGCAGGAAGGAACTGGCACGGCTGGTGCAGTTCTCCGAACATACGGTGGCGTCCGTGGAGTTGGGGAGGCGGATGCCGGACCCGGTGTTCGTCGAGCGGGCCGACGCCGCCCTCGGCAACACGGGTGCGCTCAAGAAGGCGGCGGAGTTCCTGAACCGCCAGCCGGGTCTGGCGGCATGGTTCCGCCGCTGGGCACTGCTGGAGGCCAAGGCGATCTCCCTGTGCACCTACGAGTGCCGCATGCTTCCGGGCTTGCTGCAAACAGAGGCGTACGCACGGCAGTTGTTCGTCGACGAGTTGCCTCCGCTGAGCGACCAGGAGATCGAGGCCAACTGGATCGCGCGTGCCAAGCGTCAGGAACTGCTCCGGCAGCGCCCGAACACCGCCTTCAGCTTCATCCTGGAAGAGCACCTGTTCCGTCGTTGCACGGGCGGCGTGGACGTCACACTGGACCTCATCGATCACGTACTGCGGATCGCGCAGCAGCGAAACGTGGAGATCCAAGTCATGCCGCTGGTGTGCAAGTCGCACGCCGGGCTGCACGGCCCCTTGCAGCTTCTCGAAACTCCAGAGAACAAGTGGTACGCCTACACCGAAGCCCCGGAGTCCGGCCAGCTCATCTCCAATGCCAAAGTGATCAGCGTGCTCCAGCAGCGATATGCCAGGATGCGTGCACAGGCTCTCACGCTTGAGGACTCCATGAGCCTGTTGGAGCGGATGCGAGGGGAACTATGAGTACTGGTGGGCCGACCTGGTTCAAGTCGAGCTATAGCAGCAGCGGTTCCGGCGACTGTGTTGAAGTCGCCCTCTCCTGGCGCAAGTCCACGTACAGCAGCGGCTCCGGCGACGACTGCGTCGAGGTCGCCACCTGCCCCGGCACTGTCCACATACGCGACTCCAAGGACAAGACCGGCCCCCAACTCGCCCTCTCTCCCACCACCTGGGCCGGATTCGTCGCACACACCGGCAAGTAAGAAGAACGAACGCATACCGGGTCCGACGCGTCACAGTCACGACAGTGTCAGCGCCGGACCCGGGGGAACCCATGCGCACGCGCCTCAACCGCACCACCGCCCAGTTCCTGCTCAGCCTCACCCTCGTTCTGCCCATGGCAGCCGCCTGCGGCGACAAGGCGTCCGAGGACAGCAACGTCTCGAAGCCCTCCGCCCCGGCGAAAAGCTCGGGCCGGGCCCAGCAGGTCGCCGACGCCTGGGACGGTTCCGAGGCCGCCGAGGTGTGGCGCGGCGGCTACTACCCGATGGGCCCGGCCGCTCCCTCGCCCGCCGACGGGTTCCACAGCGACGACGACAAGATCGCCCACATGCTGGAGAACTACGTCCTGCGCGGCGAACTCCCCACCACCGCACCGGAGAAGGGGCAGGTGAAGTGGGCGGGCGGCAAGTCGCTCACCCTCCCGCTGCTGGACGCGCGGCAGACGTACACCGCCCTGGACCGCGTGGACAGTTCCGAGGACCCCCAACTCACCGTCACCGGAGCCAAGTTGGGGGAGATGACGATCCCCACCAGCCGGGGCCCGGCGACCGTGCCCGCCTGGCTGTTCACGCTTGAGGGGTACGACGAGCCGCTCAAGCGGGTCGCGTTGAAGTCGTCGAAGGCCCCGAAGCCGCCGATAGGCGTGGCCGCGGGCGGAATCACGACACGTGACGGGCTCTGGGAGCTGGACCAGTTCATCGAGGCCTCCGAGGACGGCCGTTCCGTCACCGTCGCCGCCCACCACGGCGCCTGCGACGACGGCCCCGCCGTGGACGTCCTGGAGACGGACGGCAGTGTCGTGCTGTCGGCGTCGGTCAACGGGGGCCACCAGGAGGGCGCCTGCACCGCCCAACTGCTCTCCAAGAAGGTGACCGTGAAGCTGGACCGCCCGCTGGGCGACCGCATCCTCCTGGACGCGTTCACCGGCCGCCCGGTGCCCTTCAAATACTGACGCTTCCGGGACGGATCTCCTTGTCTCACAAGAGACTTGACGGCCCGTCACTTTACCTGATCCCCAGCTCTCCGACAGCTCATCGACAGCAACCACCTCTATCTTGCCGTGTTCATGACAGAGATTTCGGAAACGCCCCCCACGGCGATCGGCCGCCGCACCGTACTGATCGCGACCGGCGCCACCGCCGCCACCCTGGCCGTGGCAGCCGCCGTACCCGAATCGTCCACCCCCACCGCGGACACCACCGCCCCGGTCGCCGCCGCGGCCGTCTGCACGCTCACGAAGGAGATGACCGAAGGCCCCTACTACCTCGACGGCCAGCTCGTCCGCGCCGACATCCACGAGACCAAGACCGGCATCCCGCTGAAGCTCACCCTGACCGTCGTCGACGACGACACCTGCGCGCCGCTGAGCAACGCGCTGGTGGAGATCTGGCACTGCGACGCCCTCGGCGAGTATTCCGGCTTCGTCGGCAACAACGGCCACTCCGAACCGGACAACGGCACCTTCCTGCGCGGCGGCGTGCTGACCAACTCCAGCGGTGTCGCCGCCATCACCAGCGTCTACCCCGGCTGGTACCGGGGCCGCTGCGTCCACATCCACCTCAAGGTCCACACGAACGTCACCCTCACGTCCGACGGCTCGTTCACCGGCGGCCGGGAACTCCACACCGGCCAGCTGTTCTTCGACGAGACGATCACGGCCAAGGTCGCCGCACTCTCGACCTACGCGGCCAACACCGTCACCCGCACCACCCTCGCCCAGGACTCGATCTACGACGAGGGCGGCGCCGCCTCCGGCCTGCTCACCCTTACCGCACTGGGGAGTTCGACCTCGGCGGGGTACGCGGGGACACTGACCGTGGGTGTCGAGAGCAGCTGACGCCCGCAGCACCGACGTAAGCCCTTCGAGGCGGGGTGTGGACACGACCGTGATGCCCACACCCCGCACTCCGCGTCACCTGGTTACCAGCCGGGCGGCCGGCCGGCGAACCGGCCGACCGCCACGGCCAGAGAACGTATCGCCGCCCGGGTCTACAACTCCCCTGCGGTTCTTACGCCCACATCGCTCACTTCGCCGGGCAGGGCTGCCAGGCCAGGTGGTAGATGGTGTTGATCTCGCCGTCCGTCGAGTCCATCGCCATGAAGCTGGTGCCCGTCGAGGTGCCGGCGTTCACCCGCAGCTCCGTGTTGATGTTGAAGTTGCGCTGAACTCCACAGGGCGCCCAGACCAGTTGGGCCCACTCGGTGGAGTCGGTGGCCTGCCAGTTGTCGTTCAGCGGGCCGTTGTACGAGTGGGTGCGGAACGCCGTGCTCGACGAGCCCTGGAAGTAGTACGAGGCCCGCTGGATGGCGCTCGCGCCCCGCTGCAGTGCCGCGAAGCCTCGGTAGTCGACGCTCGCGATGGCGTACGTGAAGCCCGCCGGGACATGCACCAGCAGGTTGAGCTGGCAGTTCTTGCGGAACGCCGTCGGGTCGGAGTTGCCGCCGGCCTGGGCGAGGTAGTCGCTGTAGGTGACGGTGAAGGCAGTGTTGTCGCCGGAGACGGCGACCGCGGCCGTACCCGCGGGACAGCCGGAGCCGTTCACGGTGGCGACTCTGATCACGATCTTGTCGGCGGGCGGGTCGTCGAACGCGTCGGCGCTCTGCGCCGGTACCGCAGCGGCGAGCAGAGCGGCTATCGCTCCGCCGACTATCAGGCCAGCAGCCATGTTTCTCCCTTTCGTGGTGGTGCCGTGGGGGGTGAGAATCACGCGAACTGTGCACTCAACCTGTGATTGAGCAGTGAAATACCTGTGAAGGTCGAGCGGTCGCAGCATAGGTGTCCTGGCGGATACCGGGCAGGTCGATCTCCGGCCAATCACGCGACACCCAGGCGGCCCTCACGCCACGCGGAGTGTGCCCCAACTCCGCACCAAACCAATGGAGTTGGGCGGTAGGTCCCCAGGGCATTCATAGCCCGGTTTTAAGGTAATCCTCAGGTGCGCCCCTAAGTTTCCGGGACATGACAGAGAACACGAACCCCCAGAACAGCGCCCTCGAAGCCTCCTCCGACTCCGCCCCTTCCGTGGGCAAGCACCGGCTGGACAAGACCCTCAAGCGGCGTCGCGTCCTGATCGGCGGCGGTACGGCAGCGGTGGTCGGCGGCCTCGCGGTGGCTGGATTCGCCTCCGCCAGCGAGACCACGACGACCACGGAGTCCGACTCCTCCTCCACCACCACCGAGGACAGCTCCACGTCCACCACGGCGAGCGTCTGCGTCCTCAACGCCGAGGTCACCGAAGGCCCTTACTCCCTCGACGGCGCGCTCGTCCGTGAGGACATCCGCGAGGACAAGGAGGGCTTCGAGGTCCAGTACACCTTCACCGTCGTCGACGTCGCCAACGACTGCGCCCCGCTGGCGGGCGCCCTCGTCGAGATCTGGCACGCCGACGCGCTCGGCGAGTACTCCGGCTTCGTCGGCAAGAACGGCCACACCGAGGCGGACAACGGCACCTTCCTGCGCGGCGGTGTGCTGACCGACGCCAACGGCCAGGCCAACATCACCTCGATCTGGCCCGGGCACTACGTCTCGCGCTGCACCCACGTCCACATGCAGGTGCACACCGACGTCACGCTCACCGACACCTCGTACACCGGCGGCGAGGTCATCCACACCGGTCAGCTCTTCTTCGACGAGGCCATCAACACGGAGATCCAGGCGACCTCGCCGTACTCCGCGAACACCACCAGGGAGACCACCCTCTCCAACGACAGCATCTACGACGACGGTGGCGCCTCCTCCGGCCTGCTGACGCTCACCGCCCTCGGCTCCAGCGTCTCGGACGGCTACAAGGCCACCCTCACCGTGGGCGTCGACAGCGACTGACCCGCCCCCCGCCCGCCAGAAGGTCCGCGACCGTAGCGGATCTGCTGGGCCGGGAACGCCGACAGCCTGAGCCCCGTGCGAGGACGGGGCTCAGGCTGTTCGGGCAATCCAGTCAACTAGCTGATCCAGTACGTCACTTCAGGTAGACCAGACCGTCCGTGGTGACCGCCGGGCGGCCCGTCGTGCCGACGACCACGATCTTGACCGTGTGCTTGGCGCTCGCGCTCCAGGTCTTCGTCCAGATCGCGTCGCGGTACTTCGTCGTCGCCGACTTCAGGTCCACCGTCGCGGCCTTGACGCCGTCCACGAACACGTTGACCTGACCGGACGTCGCGGCCCGCGACACCGCGAGGGCGGCCGAGCGGCCGGTGAACGTCCAGGTCAGCGAGGCATTCTTGGCGGTGCTCGAGTACGACTTGCCGCCCAGGTAGCTGGTCGACGACTTCGTCGTCCAGGTGCCGGTGCGGGTCGCCGAGGTCTCCTGGAGGATCACCGGCGTACCGGCGACCGAGGCCGCCCTGGTGTTGCCCGCCTGGTCGTAGGCGGTCATCGACCAGGTGGTCGCAGCACCGGACTTGGCGGTCAGGGCGGCGCTGGTCACCGTCGGGCCGTACGTCTTGGCGACCGGGGCCGTCAGGCGTACCTCCTTCAGGGCGGCGGTGTCCGTGGCCTTCCACTTCAGGGTGACCGGGACGGCCGTCGTGTTCACCGTGCCGGTGGCCAGGGCGAGGTTCGGCGCCGTGGTGAAGGTCGGCGGGGTCGTCTCGGCGACGACGGTCGCGGCGGGGGTGGTCGTCGTCTTCCCGGAGATGTGGACGGCCCGTACGGCCACGGCGTGCGTGCCGAGCGCCAGGGTCACCGGCGCGGAGGTCGCCGTACCGGCCGGGGCCGCGACCACCTTGCCGTCGACCAGCACCTCGTACTTGGCGATCAGCGCGGCGGGCGTGGTCGCCGCCCAACTGATCGTCGCGGCCGACTTCGTGTACGTCCGGGTGCCCGAAGTACCGGCGCCCGTAACCGACTTGACGGCGAGACCGGTGACCGGGCCCGCCGCGTAGGTGCGGATGGTGGGCAGCGCGGCGTGCAGGTTGACCCCCGGGCACTCGGTGGCGTAGCTGTCGCCGTGGCCGAAGATGGTCGGGAAGCTGAGCTGGTCGCCCGTCTTCCAGGTCCGGGTGTTGTACTCGCTGGTACCGCCGGCGCCCGCGGTGAGCGTGGTCGTGCCGGTCGGGTCGATCCCGTACTGGCCGAGCTTCCAGGCCGCGACGCGGGCCACGGAGGTCAGTACGGCGGTCGGCGGGGCGACCTTGCTGTAGTCGCCGAGGACGGAGACGCCGGTGGTCTGGGTGTTGAAGCCGTAGGTGTGCGCGCCCAGGACCGCCTTGTCGACCCCGCCCTTGCGGCCCTCGAAGATGGTGCCGCACTTGTCGACCAGGAAGTTGTAGCCGATGTCCTTCCAGCCGTTCGTCTTCACGTGGTACGTGTAAATGCCACGGATGATCGACGCCGACTCGTCGCACGTGTATTCGTTCGTGCCCGCGCTGTGGTGGACGGCCACCGCCTTGATCCCGTTGGCCAGGTAGTCCGGCGATTCGGGGCTCAGGTTTTCGTCCGCGCCCCAGCCAGCGCGCGAGGTGATCGGTGGCTTGGCGGCGCTGGACGTCGGGGCGGCGGGGCCGCTGCTCGCCGAGGCGGACGGCGAGGCCGGGGCCGAGGTCGTCGCGGGGGCGGAGGTCACCGTGGAGGCGCTCGGCGACCCGGTCGGCGTGGCGGAGGACGAGGAAGCCGCGTCGGTCGGGGTGGCGGAGGACGACGCCGCGTCCGTCGCCGTGGGCGAGACCGACTCCGTCACCTCGGGCGACACCGTCGCGTCGGGCGTCGCGGTCTCGTCCGCCACGAACGCGGCGGGTTCCAGGTCGGAGACCGAGCCGGTGCCGGGGTCGATCATGTCGACGCGCAGTCCGGCGGGCAGCTCGGCCGCCTCCTTGCCGTCGACCCGGACCTCCACGCCGTCGGACGCGCCGACCCACGCGGGCTCGGTACCGGCGCGGGTCGCGCCCTCCTCGCCGGGTCCGCTGTCCGTGCCCAGCTCCAGCCAGGACGACCAGTTGTCGGTGCCGGCGTCACGCGTACGGACCTCGACCTTGCCCGCCATGCTGGCCTTGGGGTCGGACCAGGTGACGCCGAGCATGCTGAACGGCTTGGTGTCCCGCTTGGCCAGCGTGGCCGAGTCGCCGTCGGCGTCGACCTTCAGCGCCGCCGCGTACTCCTCGCTCGCGATCGGCCCGGAGCCCGGCTTGCCGTCGTCGGCCGCGCTGTCCGCGCCACCGCCGCCCACGCCCTGCACGATCAGAACCCCGGACACTCCGGCGGCCACGACGGCCCCGATGCCCCACCCTCGACGCGATCTCAGCAGACTCATCCCCGTACGCACACCCTTCACTTGAGCCCCACGCATTACATGCACATGCCGGGGTCAAGGTATCGGGAGAGTGGTGTCCGTCAACAATCAACTCGGAGCCTCATCCTTCACGGTGGTTTACGAGCGCTCCGATGGAGCACACTAAACTGCCCTGAAAGACTGAAAGATTGTCTTAAAGCCCCAACGAGCCGTTCCTCCAAAGGCGGTTCGGCTACGGGTTCTCCCAGGCCGCCGGTTCCTCGGCGAGCCCCCGTACCGGCTCGGGCAGCTCCCCCGCCGCCAGATCGGCGAAGGTCACCCCCTCCAGCACCTTGCGGACGTTGGCGCGCAGCGCGACCCACAGCGGCAGCAGGGGTTCGGCGGGTCCGGTGTAGGCGAGGCCGGTCGGGCGTTCGCCGCGCACCGACACGATGGGCCCGTCGACGGCCCGGACGACGTCCGCGACGGTGATCTCCCCGGCGGCCCGCGCCAGCCGGTACCCCCCGTTCCCGCCCCGCCGGGAGTCGACGATCCCGCCGCGCCGCAGATCCCCGAGGATGCCCTCAAGGAACTTGTGCGGAATCACCTGCGCGGCGGCGACGGTCTCCGCCTTCACCGGCCCCTCGTCCTGCCGGACGGCCAGCTCCAGTACCGCTCGCACCGCGTAGTCCGCCCGTGCCGAGATCCTCATGCGGTCATTGTCGGTCGTCGCGGTGTGTGGACAATGACCGGACACGTGTACGAGGAGATTCCCGTTGGTGCTGAGCAGAAGAACCTTCACCGCAGCCGCGGGCGCCGCCGCCCTCGGCCTCTCCCTCAGCGCCAGCGCGGGCACGGGAACGGGCGGCCCGGCGACCGGCCGCCGCCACACGGTCGACTTCGACCGCCACTCCCTCCTCGTCGACGGCGAGCGGCTGGTCCTCTGGTCGGGCGAAAAGCACCCCTTCCGGCTGCCCAGCCCGTCCCTGTGGCTGGACGTCCTCCAGAAGATGCGCGCACACGGCTACAACGCCGTCAGCGTCTACGTCGCCTGGAACTACCACTCCCCCGCCCCCGGCAGGTACGACTTCACGGGCGTCCGCGACCTGGACCTGTTCCTCCGCCAGGCCGCCGAGACGGGCCTGTACGTCGTCCTGCGCCCCGGCCCCTACATCAACGCCGAGGTCGACGCGGGCGGCTTCCCCGGCTGGCTGACCGCGACAAGGGGCCGGGCCCGCACCTCCGACCCCACCTATCTCCGGTACGTCGACGAATGGCTGACGGCGGTGAACGAGATCGCCGCCCGGCACCTCTACACGCAGGGCGACGGCACGGTCCTGCTCTACCAGATCGAGAACGAGTACGGCTCGTACGTCACCCAGCGCGCCGGCATCGACTACATGTCCCACCTCTACGCCAAGGTCCGCGCCGACGGCATCGACGTCCCCCTCTTCCACAACGACCTGGGCAGGAACGGCTACTGGGCCCCCGGCACCTTCGACACCGGTGGCGAGCGCGGCCGTTGGCTGTACGGCTTCGACGGCTACCCGGACCCGGAGCAACTCCCGCCGGACTGGGGGCACTTCGGCATCGGCGGCCGGAAGGGCGGGGCGACGGCGAGTCCGGGGACCCCGGGGTTCATCCCGGAGTTCGGGGGCGGCTGGTTCGATCCGTGGGGCGGGGCGGAGTTCGACGGCGCGGGCTACGCGGGCTCGGCCCGCACCCGGGACGCGGCCTACGAGCGGCGCTTCTACCTCACCAACCTCGCCAACGGCATCACCCTGCACAACGTCTACATGACCTACGGCGGCACCAGCTGGGGCTGGCTGCCCGCCCCGCAGGTGTACACGTCGTACGACTACGGCGCCGCCTTCGACGAGGGCCGCCGGGCCACCCCGAAGGTCGTGCCCATGCACCAGTTCGGCCATCTGGTGGGCCGGGTACCGGAGTTGGCCAAACTGGACCGGGCCGCCCGGCAGGTGTCGGCGGCCGACAACCGGCTCAGGGTCTACCACCTCACCAACCCCGACACGCACGCCCACGTGTACGTCGTGCGCAACGACACGACGGAGGCGGTCACTTCGACGCTCCCGGTCGCCGGAACCGCGCTGCCGGTCACCGTGCCCGCCGCCGACGCCCGCCTCCTGGCCGCCGGAATCGCCCTGGGGCGGCGGAAGTTGGCGTACTCCAACGCCCAGCCGATGCTGTGGCTGACCGCCGGGCGCCAGGACATCGCCGTGCTCACGGGACGCTCGGGCGAGCCGACGGTGACGGCGCTGGAGTGCGCGAGCGAGCCGAAGGTGACCGTACTGGCGGGCGCCGCGGAGGTCTCGTACACGGCCGGGCTGGTCCGGGTGAGCGCCCGACTCGACGGCCTGACCAGGGTGTTGGTGGAGGGCGGCGGGGTCCAGGCACCTCTCCTGCTCCTCCTCGCCGACGACGACACCTCCGTACGGCTGTGGCCGCGCGAGACCCCGTCCGGGTCGGTGCTGGTGTACGGGCCGTCGCTGGTGCGGACCGTCGAACTGCGGGACGGGGTCGCGCGGTTGACCGGGGACACCGTCGAGGCGGCCGACCTGGAGGTGTGGGCGCCGCGCGGGACGCGTGAAGTGACCTGGAACCAGGGGGTGTTGCCGGTGTCGGCGACCGGCTCCGGGAGTCTGCGGGCCGGGCGGCGGCTGGCGGGGGTCCCGGCGGTCACGCTTCCCGCGCTGGGCGGCTGGCGGCGGCGTACGGAGAACCCCGAGGCCGAGCCCGGCTTCGACGACTCCAAGTGGACGCTCGCCGACCGCACTTCGACGTTCAGCACGACCGCCGTACCCGACGGGCAGCCCGTGCTGTTCGCCGACGACTACGGCTTCCACTACGGGGACGTCTGGTACCGGGGCCGCCTCACCGACGCCACGGGCGCGGAGTCCGTGTCCCTCTCCTACAGCACTGGGACGCAGGGGCTGCTGCTGGCCTGGCTGGACGGGGTGCCGCTGGGGGCGCACCGGATGCCGGTGCCGGACAAGAAGACGGTACGGAAGGGGAGTTGGGCGGCTACGGCCACCTTCGCCGTACCGGAGGAGGCACGTAAGGGCGGCGGACATGTGCTGTCCGTGCTGGTGCGGCGGATGCAGCACGACATGGACGGGAAGTCGCTGGACACGCACAAGGTCGCGCGGGGGCTGACTGCCGTGACCTTCGAGGGCGCGAAGCCCGCCGTCCGGTGGCGGCTGCAGGGCGACACGGCCGCCGATCCGGTGCGCGGGCCGCTCAACACCGGTGGGCTGTACGGGGAACGGTCGGGCTGGCATCTGCCGGGACACGCGGACGAGGGCTGGGAGGCGGTCTCCCTGCCGCGCGCCGAGGGGCGGCGGCAAGGAGTGACCTGGTACCGGACCGGGTTCCGGCTCGCCGTGGACCCGGGGGTCGACGCGTCGATCGGCCTGGAACTGACGGACGACCCGGCGCGCGCGTACCGCGTCCAACTCTTCCTGAACGGCTGGAACATGGGCCAGTACATCAACGACGTGGGCCCCCAGCACACCTTCGCCCTCCCCAACGGCATCCTGCGCACCCGGGGCACCAACACCCTTGCCCTGGCGGTGCTTTCGGACGGGACGACGGAGTCGGGACCGGGGGACGTACGCCTGACGCTGACGGGCAGCTCGGCCGGGGGAGTTCCGGTGACGGTGGTGCCCTCCCCCGGCCGCTGAACCGCCGTACGGGCCAGCCCAGTCGGATCTAGGCCAGTCGGATCACGTTCCAGGACAGCGGCTCCAGGACGGCGGTCAGCGTGCCGTCCTGGAGGGCGGTGCCCGTGGCCGGGTGCGGGGTGACGCGCTCCGGGTCGGTCAGGGTGTTGCGGGCGTCCGGGTCGGCGTCGGCGATCACGCTGTGCTCGACGACCGAGGTCAGGTCGAGTCCGTTCAGGGCGACTTCGAGGGGCAGCGGCTGCGTGCGGTCGCGGTTCACGGCGAAGACGGTGACCGTGCCGTCGGCGGCGCGCACGGCGGTGGCGTGCAGCAGGTCCGTCTCGCCGTACTTCTTCGTCTCGTACGTCGGCGAGTCCACCCGTACGTCGAGCACCTCGCCGCGCCCGTACCTGCTGGCCTGCGCGAAGGGGAAGAACGTCGTCTGGCGCCAGGCCGGGCCGCCGGGCTCGGTCATGATCGGGGCGATGACGTTGACGAGCTGGGCGAGACAGGCGACCGTGACGCGGTCCGCGTGCCGGAGCAGGGCGATCAGGAGCGAGCCGAAGACGACGGCGTCGGTGACGGAGTAGACGTCCTCCAGGAGGCGCGGGGCCTCCGCCCAGTCCCGCTCGCCGGAGTTCTCGATCTCGTGCCACTCCGAGATGTACCAGACGTTCCACTCGTCGAAGGAGAGGTTGATCTTCTTCTTCGACTTGAGCTTCGCGCCCACGTGGTCGGCGGTGGCGACCACGTTCTCGATGAAGGACTCCATGTCGACGGCCGAGGCCAGGAAGGAGTCGATGTCGCCGTTCTCGGGCTGGTAGTAGGCGTGCAGCGAGATGTAGTCGACCAGGTCGTACGTCTCCGCCAGGACCGTCGCCTCCCACTCGGCGAACGTCGGCATCGACTGGCTGGAGGAGCCGCAGGCGACGAGTTCGACGCCCGGGTCGATCTGGCGCATCGCACGGGCCGTCTCGGCGGCGATCCGGCCGTACTCCTCGGCCGTCTTGTGGCCGGTCTGCCAGGGGCCGTCCATCTCGTTGCCCAGGCACCAGACCTTGATGCCGAAGGGGTCCTTGTCGCCGTGGGCGGCACGGAGGTCGGACAGGGCGGTGCCGGCCGGGTGGTTGGCGTACTCCTGGAGTTCGATGGCCTCGGCGACGCCCCGGGTGCCGAGGTTGAGGGCCATCATGGGCTCGGCCTGCGGGCCGACCTTCTTCAGGAAGGCGATGTACTCGGCGAGGCCGAAACGATTCGTCTCGGTGGAGCGCCAGGCGAGGTCGAGGCGGCGG
The DNA here is from genome assembly GCF_002954775.1 of Streptomyces geranii. GTDB lineage: Bacteria > Actinomycetota > Actinomycetes > Streptomycetales > Streptomycetaceae > Streptomyces > Streptomyces geranii. Next base: position 38,579 of record NZ_PJME01000014.1, on the reverse strand, counting down.
GGGCGGTCCTCGACCGGGCCGACCGAGTCCTCCCACTTGTAGCCGGAGACGAAGTTGCCGCCGGGGTAGCGGATCGCGGTGACGCCCAGCTCCCGGACCAGCTCCAGCACGTCGGTGCGCAGGCCCGCCTCGTCGGCGGCGGGGTGGCCCGGCTCGTGGATGCCGGTGTAGACGCAGCGGCCGAGGTGTTCGACGAACGAGCCGAAGAGCCGGGGGTTGACCTCGCCGACCTTGAAGGCGGGGTCGAGGGTGAAGCGGGCGCTGCGGGACATGGGTTCCTCTCGGCGTTCGATACTTCGGCGTTCGGTATCTCGGTATCCGCTCGTAACTTCGAACAAAACCGTAATTTTGGAGTGTTCGCACGTCAATGGCCCGCCTGTCCAACGATCGTTCCGCCGCCTCCAACGATCGTTGGATTTTCCTGGTGCGGAGGGGTCCGGGCACGTAAGGTCGGCCCGTGAGTGAGAACCTTCCGGACCCCCTCTCGAACACCCTCGCGCTCCTCGACGAGCGCATCGCCGACGCCCGTCTCGATCGCGCCGAAGTCCTCGACGTACGAGGACTGTCGGCCCGTACCGCGCTCACCGAGGGCGAGATCCAGGCCCTGCTGGCCGGGGACGCGCAGGCGGCGGCCGACGACATCGAGGGCCGCATCCGGCGCCGGGTGCGCACGCTGCACGAGACGCGGCTCGCGGCGAACGGCAGAAAGCGCGCCGAGGTCTGCAAGGAGGTCGCGGACGCGCTGTCGATCAGCCCCGAGTGGGCGCGTCAGCTGCTCCTCGGCAAGAAGATGCCGAACGTCCCCGATCTCACCGCGCTCGCCGCGTACTTCGGCGTCGAGCAGGGCACCGGCTTCTTCACCGACCCCGCGCCGATCGTCCTGAACCGTGAACTCCGGCGGCTGCTCACGGAACTCGGCGGCGCCGAGGAGGGCCCACTGGTCCGGCTCGCGACCCGGCACGGCGTCGTCACCCTGGCCCTGCGCGGCCGGCGGCTGACCCCGCGCAAGCAGGAGGCCCTCGCGGTGATGCTCGAAGGGCTGCTGAGCGGCGCCGAGGAACCGGACGAGGAGTCGGAACGATGACGCCGAAACGGGGGACGCGGGCAACTGCGAGGGATGCGCTGGCGGCGCTGCTGCCCGCCCGGGCCGCGCACCGGCTGCGGACCCGGGGTGCGATGCGCGACCTCACGGGCGCGCTCACCACCGCGCTGCGGAAGCAGGAGCGGGACCGGGTTCGAGAGCGGGATCGAGAGCGGGATCGAGAGCGGGACAACGGCCCTTCCGGGGTGCGGGAGTTGTGCCGGGCCCTGTGCGAGGAGATGAGCGAGCGGCGCGGGCGGCGGGTCGAGCTGCGTTTCGAGCGGTTCCCGGACGAGATCGAAGTCACCGGTCTGTGGGTGGAGTTCCACGACTTCGACCTCGTGATCGTCGAGGAGCGCGCCGAGGCCGTGCAGCAACTCGTCATCCTGGGCCACGAGTTGTGGCATCTGCACGCCGGGCACTGTCACCACCACAGCGTCGGCGCGACCGCCGCCCGTGTCCTCGCCGACGAACAGTGGGCGCAGGGGCCGGATCTGGCGCTCACCGTCGCCGCCCGCAACGGCTCCCGCGAGGCCGAGGAGGCCGACGCCGAGGAGTTCGGGCACCGGCTCGCCACCGTCTTCCGGCCGTGGGTGGCGGGCCGTACGGCGAGTCCGGGCAGCAGCGGGGTGCAGGCCTCCCTGGGGTATCGCGGCCGGGGAAGCGGAAACGCCCGGCGATGAACCCCCTCGGCTCCGGTTCCGGCTCCGGCTTCCTGGGCGAGCCGTACTCCGTCCTCGTGTTCGGGACACCGATCGCGGTGCTGACCGCCGCCCTGGTGTTCAAGCTGCCCAGCATCGTCAGGCTGTGGCGCGATCCGCTGCGGCGGGCGGTCGGCGGGCTGCTGCTACTCGCCTGCGGCATCTTCGTCTTCGCGGCGCCGCCGGTCATCGCCTGGGTCAACCGGGCCACCGGCGTGCCCAACCTCGCGGCGCCGCTGGTCTACAGCATCATCGTCGCGTTCTGCGGGGCGAGCCTGCTGCTGATGATCGCCTGGCGCGGGGGCCTGGCCGGGCCGTCGGGCGGATCGGCCCGGGCGCGGTGCGCGATGCGCTGGGTCGCCGTCGGCCACGCGGGCGTGATCCTCACGCTGTGGACGCTGTTCGGGCTCGCCGACGTACCCGTGGAGCGCCGCCGGGACCTGGACACGTACTACGCCCGGACGCCCTTCATGCGTGAGCTGATCGTGCTCTACCTGCTCGCGCACACCACGTCCTGCGTGCTGACGTACCGGCTGATCCGCGACTGGATCCACACCGCCGGGCTCGACGTGTGGCTGCGCCGGGGCCTCAGGTCCCTGGCCGTCGGCTACGCCGCCAACCTGGTGTTCGACGCGGCGAAGGGCACGGCCGTGGCCGCCCGCTGGACCGGCCACGACCTCGACCCGCTCTCCACCGAACTGGCCCCGGCCGCAGGGGGGTTCGCCGCCGTCCTGATCGCCACGGGGTTCGTGCTGCCGCACGCCGGCCAGTACCTGCGCGACCGCTGGCAGCTCCGCCGCGCCCATCTGCGGCTCGGTCCGCTGTACGAGCTGCTGCGCACCGCCACCGGCAAGGGCGTCCCCTTCTCGCTGCGGGCCACCCCGGAGCTGCGGCTGACCCGCAGGGAGACGTTCATCCGCGACGCCCTGCTCCAGCTCTCCCGCCACTTCGACGGGGAACTGCGGCGACGGGCCTACGGGGCCGCGCTTGACCTGGGCTGCGGACCGGGCCGGGCGCGGGCGCTGGCGGCGGCGGTGACGATCCGGGAGGCGATCGAGGCGCGGGCCGGGTCCCGGCCGCCCAGGCCCCAAGTCCCGGACCACGGAACGGACTTGCCCACGGATCTGCTCACGGACCTGCTCCAGGGCATCGAGTCCGTGTCGCGGGTCCTGAGTCACCCCGATGAGATCGAGGCGGTGCGCACCCTCGCGACCGCCCCAGCAGAGAGCCTGCACGTATATGAGTGATCAACCGTCCCCTGTCAGATCCGCCGTCGTGCTCGGTGGATCGCTCGCCGGGCTGCTCGCGGCCCGTGCCCTGGTCGAGTTCGCCGACCGCGTGACCGTCGTGGAGCGTGACGTCCTGCCGGACGGCCCGGAGCCGCGCCGCAACCTCCCGCAGGCCAGGCACGTGCACATGCTGTGGTCAGGGGGTGCCCGCGCCGTCGAGGAACTGGTGCCGGGCGCGGGCGAGTTGCTCCTGGACGCCGGTGCGCACCGGCTGGCGGTCACGACGGACATGGTCGCGCTGGCACCGCAGGGCTGGTTCCGGCGCTGGCAGGAGTCGCACCACGTCCTGCTGAGCGGCAGGGACCTGCTGGACGCGACGCTCCGCGCCCAGATCCTGGACGACGACCGGATCAAACTGGTCGAGCACGCCGAGGTGTTGGGCCTCAAGGGCACCGACGAGGCCGTCACCGGCGTCCGGTTGCGGAGCCGCGACGGCAGCAGCCGCACCCTGCACGCCGACCTGGTCGTCGACGCCACCGGACGTGCCTCGCGTGCCCCGCACTGGCTGCGCGAACTGGGCCTGCCCGAACCGGCCCGCCGGGTGGTCGACTCCGGGCTGGTGTACGCGAGCCGGATGTACCGGGCGCCCGAACCGGCCAGGCACGGCTTCCCGGTGGTCAACGTCCAGGCGGACCCGAGGGCGGGCGGTCCGGGCCGCGCGGGCGTGCTGATGCCGATCGAGGACGGCTGCTGGCTGGTCTCCCTGTCCGGCACCCGGGGCGGTGAACCCCCTTCCGACAGCGGCGAGTTCACCCGCTTCGCACGCGAGAAACTGCGCCACCCGGTGATCGCCGACCTGCTCGCGGGCGCCGAGCCCCTGACGGAGGTCTCCGTCACCCGTACGACGTCGAACCGGCGGCACTACTACGAACGCATGCCGGTCTGGCCCGAGAACTTCACCGTCCTCGGCGACGCGCTCGCCGCGTACAACCCGATCTACGGCCACGGCATGTCGGTCGCGGCCCAGAGCGCCGTGGCGCTACGGGATGTGATCCGCCGTCAGGGCTGGGGCTCGCCGGGGCTGTCCCGTCGTGTCCAGAAGGCGGTGGCCGGTCCGGTCGCGGCGGCCTGGGACCTGGCGACCAGCCAGGACATCTTCTACCCCGGCGCCACCGAGCAGGGCCCGACGGTTCGGGACCGGCTGCTGGCGGCGTACGTGGGCCGGCTGATGCGCACGGCCACCGGCAACGGCCGTATCGCACGCCGGGTCACCGACGTGACGTCGCTGGAGCGGGGCTCGGAGGTGCTGCTCGCGCCGAGCGTGCTCCTCGCGGCGGCGATCGGCCCGCTCAAACCACCGTTGAGCGGGCCGCCGTTGCGGCCGGAGGAGTGGAAGGCCGCCTCGGAGTAGGCGAGTCGGGGGAGTTCGGGGGGAGTTCAGCCCGTGAACGCGGGCTGGGCAACCCCCTTGCCCGCGCCCGGTACGACGAGCAGCGAGCCCGACATCGGGTGCGGGGCGGACAGGCCCACGCGGGCCGTGGTGATGTACAGGTCCGTGAGGTCCGCACCGCCGAAGGCACAGGCCGTCGGGCGGACCGTGGGGAGCGTGATCGTACGGTCGAGGGCGCCGGAGGGCGTGTAGCGGCGGACCGCTCCGCCGTCCCAGAGGGCGACCCAGACGCAGCCGTCCGCGTCGACCGTGAGGCCGTCGGGGAAGCCCGCGCCCTCTTCGATGACCGCCAACTGACGCCGGTTGGTGACACTTTGACCGTCGGCGGACACGTCGAAGACGTCCACGCGGCGGGTCGGGGAGTCGATGTAGTACATGAGCCGGCCGTCCGGGCTCCAGCCGGTGCCGTTGCTGACCGCGACGTCGTCCAGGACGGTCGTGACCTCGCCGTCGCCGGTGAGCCGGGAGAGGGTGCCGCCGCCCGGGGCCTCGTCGTAGCGCATCGTGCCCGCCCAGAGCGAGCCGTCGGGGGCCACGGCCGCGTCGTTGGCGCGGCGGCCGGGAGTCGGGTCGTGGTGCAGCCAGCGGAAGCCGGTGGCTGCGTCCTCCCCGTCGTACAGGGCGACTCCGTCGCGCAGGTTCAGGACCAGGCCGCCGCCCGTGCGGGGCTTGGCGGCGCCCACGTGCTGTTCCGTCGCCGTGACCGTGCGGCGGTCCGTCGCCGGGTCGTAGGTGTTGACGCGGGAGCCGAGGATGTCGATCCAGATGAGACGGGACCTCGCCGCGTCCCAGGTGGGGCCCTCACCGAGGGTCGCCTGCGCCTGGACGGCCACTTCGAGCCCGGGTTCGTACGTCGTCATGCCACGCTCCGGTGACCGAGGCGCTCGGAGAGTTCCGCGGCGCCCTTGGCGGCGAGCTGTTCCAGCTCCGAACGGTGGTCGTCGCTCCAGCGGATCATCGGGACGGAGATCGACAGCGCGGCGACCACCCGGCCCGTCCGGTCGTGCACCGGCGCGGCGACACAGCTCACGTCCGGGTTCGACTCCCGGTTCTCCACGGCGACGCCCCGGCGGCGGATCTCCGCGAGGGCCTCGCGCAGGGCCGCCGGGTCGGTGATGCTGTTCGGCGTCATCCCGGTGAGGGGAACGTTGTCGGGGACGCGGGCGCTCAGCTCGTGGTCGGGGAGCGAGGCCAGCAGCATCTTGCCGACGGAGGTGCAGTGGGCGGGTAGGCGGCGCCCGGCGGCCGACACCATCCGTACCGCGTGGGTGGAGTCCACCTTGGCGATGTAGATGACGTCCGTGCCTTCGAGGATGGCCACGTGCACCGTCTCGTCGCAGGTCTCGGCGACGGACCTGGCCACCTGCTGGCCCTCCGCCGCGAGGTCGAGCTGCTCGGCGTAACGGCTGCCGAGCTGGTACGGGCGTACGCCCAGGCGGTAGCGGCCCGGCTGGCCGGGGACCTGCACAATGTACGAACGGGCGGCGAGCGTCGTCACCAGTTCGTGCACGGTGGTGCGCGGCAGCTGGAGCCGGCGCACTATGTCCGGGGCGGAGAGCGTGCCGTCTCCGTCCAGGAAGAGCTCAAGGATGTCGAGAGCCCGGGTCACGGCAGGTACGAGGCGTCCCATGACGGCCCCCTCTGTTTTTTATTGCTTTTCGGTGACGACAGCGATGGTGGCGTTCGAGATTTCAACACGCGGTCGGCATGACGAACAGAGCACAGGCTAACCACTAGGTCCCGGGCGGGCAATGGGCGTGCGGGGTACGAGAACATGGTCCGCATGTTCACGGTGAGCGACTTCCAGCTGGTGCTGCTGCGCCGCATGGCCGACCACAACCCGGACCTGGTGGAGGACGCCCGCCATGAACTGGGCGTCTCGCTCGCGGACATGCGCGAGGCGAACAAGCGCTGGCAGGCGATGCTCCGCTCCCCCCGAGCCCGCGCCGCCGCCTCCCGCTACCGCTCGGTCCTGGGCACCCCCGAGTCGGTGACACCCCGCAGGATCGGCGACCTGGAGTGCGAGTCCTGGCTGTGGCCGGTCCCGCTCTGGCCCGACCTGCGCTTCGAGGTGCTCGTGGCAGCGAACGGCGTCGCCTGGAACGAGTGGCTGGTACGAGCCCCGGGCGCCCCCTCCCCCGCCCTGACCACCCTGGCCGACCTCCACCCCTGGACCTGCACGGTCGACGAGGTAGCCCGAGCCTTCGCCCCGGCCCGCCCCCTGGAGGGCACGGCCCCGACCCGCTGGGGCCTGTCGTTCACAGCGCCGGACGGGACGGGGACGAGACGGGAGTGCGCGGCGGAGTTCACGTGGGGCCTGCTGCAGAGAGTGGAGGTGAGGGAAGCGCCCTAAAGGGGCGCGGGGAACTGCGCGACCAGCCACGACGAGCCGGCAGCCGACACACCACAGCCCCTCCCGCCCCCTTAGTCGACAGCAGCCCGCAGAACCGCCTCAACAACCCCCACCACAGACCCCGGATGCAGATCGAGAAACAGATTGGGCTCGATCAACTCCAGCTCCATGACCAGAGGTTCACCCCCCTCACCGACCACAAGGTCCACACGCGCGTACAGCAACCCGGAGTTACCCGGCACAACAGCCAACGCCCTCTCCGCGAGAGCAAGCTCCGCCGGGGTCGGGTCCCACACGGTGAGGTCGGGATGCGCGACCTTGTCCGCGTCGTACGCCGTGCCAGGAGCCAGCACCGCCCCCTTGCGGCTGGCGTGCAGCAGCCGCCCCCCGAAGAACTGCAGGGCACGCTCCCCGGTGACGTCGATGCTCCCGACGTACGGCTGCACCATCGCGGTGAACCCCTCGGCGTGCATGCGCGCGAGATGCCGTACCGCCGTCTCCCGGTCCGCGGGGGTGTAGCGGGCGGCGTACCGGGCGCCCGCGCCTGATGTCGGCTTGACGACGTACTCGCGGTCGTCGGGCAGGTCGGGGGCGTCGCCGGGGGCGAGGTAGGTGGTGGGGACCGTGGGGACACCGGCGGCGGCCAGCTCGCCGAGGTACCGCTTGTCCATGTTCCAGCGCAGGACATCGACCGGGTTCGCGACCCGGGTGGCCTTCCCGACCCGATCCAGCCAGCCCGCGAACTCCTCCGCGCGCCAGGTGTAGTCCCAGGTGGAGCGGACCAGGGCGAGATCGTAGGACGCCCAGTCGATGTCGGTGTCGTCCCAGTACACGGCGTCCGTGTCGGCGCCGGCCGCCGTCAGCGCCTCCACCAGGACCGGGAAGTCACGGTCCTTGCTGGGCTCCGGACGGGGGTCGTAGGTGACGACGGCGATGCGGACCACGGGGACTCCCTCGGTAAGGCGGGCTGCAGAGCGTGCTGTAAGGCGCGTACTGCCATTTCACCACTGTTGTTGGTATCGAATGAAGATTAACCGGTGCTTGACCTTCACCTTCGGGGAAGCCCCAGCATCGGTGGCGGAACGAGGAAGCGAGGTACTCCATGACACGGCCGGAGAAACCGGAGCTGTCGGAGAAGCCGGAGACGCCGGAGACGCCGGAGACGCTGACGATCGGGGCGTTCGCGAGGGCGTGCAGGCTGTCGCCGAAGGCGCTGCGGCTGTACGACGAGCTGGACCTGCTCCGTCCCGCCCGCGTCGACCCCGACACCGGTTACCGCTACTACGCGGCCGAGCAGCTGGAGCAGGCCCGGCTGGTGGCCTGGCTGCGCCGGCTGGGGATGCCGTTGGCCCGTATCCGCGAGGTGGGGGCCATGGAACCGCCGGCCGCCGCCCAGGAGATCCGCGCCTTCTGGGCCCGGGTCGAGGCGGAGACGGCGACCCGGCGGGACCTCGCCATGTTCCTCGTCGACCACCTCTCGACACCACCGAGGAAGGACACCCCACCCATGACAGGCACCGAACTGCTCGAACTGCGTTACGCCGCCCGCACCGACATCGGTCTGGTCCGGGCCGCCAACCAGGACACCGCGTACGCCGGTTCCCGGGTCCTGGCCGTCGCCGACGGCTTCGGCCCCGAGGGCGCACAGGCCGGCACGGCGGCCGTGGCGGCGCTGAAGTTCCTGGACACGGAACCGCTGCCGACCGCGGGCAGCATCCTGAACCTCCTGGAGGACGCGGTCCAGGGCGCCGCCCAGGCGGTCAGGGACATCGCCGGTCCGACGGGAACGGAGGGCGAGAACGAGGTCGGCACGACGCTGACGGCGATGGTGTGGACGGGCTCGCGCCTGGCCCTCGTACACATCGGGGACAGCCGCGCCTACCTGCTCCGGGACGGCGAACTGTTCCTGATCACCCACGACCACACCCTCGTCCAGTCGATGATCGACGAGGGCAGCCTGACCCCCGAGGAGGCGGCGACGCATCCCCAACGCACCCTGCTCCGCAAGGCGTTGACCAGCACCCCGGCCACCCCGGACCTGCGCCTGCACGACACACACCCCGACGACCGTTACCTCCTCTGCTCGGACGGTCTGACCAGGGCGGTGCCGGACACGACGATCCGCCACGTCCTCACCACGATCCCGGACCCGGACGCGGCGACGGCCGCGCTGATCGCGGCGGCGAACGCGAACGGGGGCCCGGACAACGTGAGTTGTGTGGTGGCCGATGTGGTGCGGGCGGGCTGACTACGGCTCGACGATGTGCCGTAGATAGGCCTGCGGGTCGGCGAGATAGCGGCGCCAGTGATCCACGACGCCGAGTTCCTGCCAGGCGACCCTCCGCATGCCGTGCTCGCCCACCTCGACGATGTCCGCGCCCGGCAGTGCGGTCAGCAGCGGGGAGTGCGTGGCGCAGATGACCTGGCCGCCCTCCTTGGTCAACCGGTCGATGTGGCCGATCAGTTCGAGGCAGGAGGAGAAGGAGAGCGCCGCCTCGGGCTCGTCGAGGACATAGAGCCCGGCGTGCAGGAACTTGCCGCGGAACGCCGCGAGGAATCCCTCACCGTGGCTGCGCGACTCCGGCGAGAACCCCTCCCGGTCCAGGGCGTCCAGCGCGGTCTCGGCCCGCAGGAAGAACCCCTTGCGGGCCGACCAGCTGGTGACCATACGGCGCCCACGCGCGGCGGCGTCGAACCGCACCCGCTCGCCGAGCACCGACTTGGCCCGCGGGGAGGCGTAACGCCAGTCGTGGGAGCCGCCGTAGGAGTCCAGACCGAACCCCTCCGCCAGCGCTTCGACGAGAGTCGACTTCCCCGAACCGTTCTCACCGACCAGGAAGGTCACGGGTGCGGTGAAGCGCAGCCCTTCGTCGAGCAACTGCCGGACGCAGGGCACCGACCAGGGCCAGGTGTCCTCGTCGTACGAGGAGAGATGGGCATACGCGCGTTCGACGATCACCGGACCAGTGTCGCGCAGGGCTCGGACGGATGTACGTGCCGTCCGAGCCCTCGCGGTGCCCGGCTGGGGGTGACAGTCGCCGCTACACCTGATCGACTGGCGTGACGATCGACGACCAAAGGAGTACGACAGCCGTGTCCTCCCTCTTTCCCGGCCTGACCGGCGGCCCGACCGGTACCCCGGACGAGCGGCCCGCCCTCCGCTTCGGTGAGCGCTCGCTGACGTACGCCGAGCTGGCCGCCACCGCCGGAGCCCTCGCCGGGCGGATCTCCGGGGTGGGCGGCGGCTCCGGCCGGGTCGCGGTGTGGGCGACGCCGACGCTGGAGACGGCCGTGGGTGTCGTCGCCGCACTGCTGGCCGGGGTGCCCGCGGTGCCGCTCAACCCGAAGTCGGGCGAGAGCGAGCTGGGGCACATCCTCAAGGACAGCTCACCGGCGCTCGTGCTCGCCGGGCCGGGTGAGCAACTCCCGTCCGCCTTCGGTTCGTTGGAGCGCGTTGATGTGGAGGTGGGTACGTCCGGGGCGGAGACCGTGCCCGCCGAAGCCCCAGATCCCAAGCCCAAGCCCAAGCCCGATCTCGATCCCGAGTCCCCCGCCCTGATCGTCTACACCTCCGGCACCACCGGCCCGCCCAAGGGCGCCGTCATCCCGCGCCGGGCCATCGCCACGACCCTGGACGCGCTCGCCGACGCCTGGCAGTGGACCTCCGAGGACGTGCTGGTGCACGGGCTTCCGCTCTTTCATGTGCACGGGCTGATTCTCGGCATCCTCGGCCCGCTGCGGCGCGGCGGCTCGGTGCGGCATCTCGGGCGGTTCAGCACGGAGGGCGTGACCCGGGAGCTGACCGACGGGGCGACCATGCTGTTCGGCGTACCGACGATGTACCACCGGATCGCGGAGACCCTCCCCGGCGACCCGGACCTCGCCGGGGCACTCGGCCGGGCCCGCCTCCTCGTCTCCGGTTCGGCGGCGCTGCCCGTCCACGACCACGAGCGGATCACGGCCGCGACCGGCCGACGGGTCGTGGAGCGCTACGGCATGACCGAGACCCTGATGAACACGAGCGTCCGTGCGGACGGCGAGCCGCGCGCGGGCACGGTCGGCGTACCGCTGCCGGGCGTCGAGGTGCGGCTCGTCGAGGAGGACGGGGCGCCCATCACGGCGTACGACGGCGAGACCGTGGGCGAGATCCAGGTGCGCGGGCCGAACCTGTTCACCGAGTACCTGAACCGGCCGGACGCCACCGCCGCCGCCTTCACGGCCGACGGCTGGTTCCGCACCGGCGACATGGCGGTGCGCGATCCCGACGGGTACGTCCGTATCGTCGGCCGGAAGGCCACCGACCTGATCAAGAGCGGGGGTTACAAGATCGGCGCGGGTGAGATCGAGAACGCGCTGCTTGAGCACCCGGGGGTGCGCGAGGCGGCGGTGACCGGGGAGCCGGACGCCGACCTGGGCGAGCGGATCGTCGCCTGGATCGTGCCCGCCGATCCCCAATTGCCTCCGGACGCCGAGGAGTTGGCGAACCATGTCGCCGGTCGGCTCGCCCCGCACAAACGCCCACGGGTCGTGCGCTACTTGGACGCCCTCCCGCGCAACGACATGGGGAAGATCATGAAGCGGGCCCTGCCCGGTGACTGACCAGACCCCCGGACGCCGTTCCGCCCGCGAGATCGTCGACCTCGTCTGCGACAGCTCGACCTTCACCGAACTCCCCTACCCGGTACGGGAGTCCAAGACCGACGGCCCCCTCGCCTGGCAGGGTTACGACGCCTCCCGCGCCCGCGCCGCCGCCCGCACCGGCGAGGAGGAGTCGGTCGTCTGCGGCACCGCGCGCATCGGCGGCACCCCGGCCCTCCTGATCGTCTTCGAGTTCGGCTTCCTCGGCGGCTCCCTGGGCGAACGCACCGGAGACCGCCTGGAGTCGGCGTACGAACACGCCCGCTCCCACCGCCTCCCCGTCGTCCCGCTCGTCGCGACAGGCGGCAGCCGGATACAGGAGGGCATGCTCGCACTCACCCAACTCCAGCGCGTGGCAAGGCAGTCGGTGCTCACGCGGGAGGCGGGCCTCCCCCAGATCGCGGTCCTCCGCGACCCGACGACCGGCGGCGGCTGGGCAACCCTGGGCGCGGGCGCCGACATCGTGCTCGCACTCCCCGGCGCCCAGGTGGGCTTCGCGGGTTCCCGGGTCCGACCACCGGACGCGGACCCGACGGCGTACACGGCGGAGGCCCAGGTGACGGCGGGCGCGGCGGACGCGGTCGTACGGCCGGAGGCGCTCAGGGAGACGCTGGCACTGTGGCTGCGGCTGCTGAGCACGGGCACGGGCACGGCAACGGCAGGCGGTGGAACAGGCGGGACGGCGGGCACAGCCGATACGGCGAGTACGGCGGGTGCAGCCGATTCGACGGCTAGGGCGGGCGCAGCCGGTACGACGGGCACAGCAGGTGCAACCGGTACAACGGGCACGGCGAGTGCAGCCGGTACGACGGGCACAGCGGGCGCAGGCGGCTCCCCGGAGTTGGCGGAAGCCGCCCCACCTCCCGCGCTCCCCGGCGCCACCACCCCCCTCCCCACCACCGGCTGGGACGCGGTGCAGCGTGCCCGCTCCCCCCAACGCCCCCGCGCCGACGCCTACTTGGACGCCTACTTCGCCCACCGTGTCGCGATCAGCGGCGACCGCTGCGGCGGGACCGACGCCGGGATGGCGTGCGGGTTCGGCGAGAGTGCGGCGGACGGGCGGACCGTCGCGTACGCCGCCCAGCTCGGCACCGCCACCCGTCCCGCCGGCTATCGCACCGCCGCCCGGCTGATCCGGCTCGCGGACCGGCTCGGCATCCCGGTGCTGACCCTGGTCGACACCCCGGGCGCCGCCAACGACGCGGACGCCGAGCGCGAGGGCGCGGGCGCCGCCATCGCGGATCTGTTCGGCGCGGTCGCCGCAGCCCGTACGCCGGTGACCACCCTCCTGATCGGCGAGGGCGGCTCGGGCGGCGCCCTGGCGCTGGCCGCCCCCGGAAACACCTGGGCCACCCCGGACAGCTACTTCTCCGTCATCGCCCCGGAACTGGCGGCGGCCATCCTCAAGCGGCCGGAGGACGAGGTGGAGGCGACGGCCGACCAGCTCCGGATCCGGCCGCAGGACCTGGTGGAGCTGGGCGTGGTACGCGGCATCACAGGAATAGACGACTCAGGACCCGGCGGCTCGGGACCTTGGTCCTGATTGCGACATAACGGATAAATTACCCATACGGCGGCACCCCACCCGGCCCCCTACAACAGGCGCCCCCTCCCCCACCCCCCGCACGATGCCAGTGGAGGCCCGCCGACCGGCGGGCCCGTACGGTCTGCGCTCTCGGGAGGATCTGCCATGACCGTCAGTCTGGAACAGATGCGCCGCTGCCATTTCGCCGTCGACCTCGGGGCCGCGCGGACCCGCGTCTACGTCAAGGGGGCGGGGCTGGTCGTCGACCAGCCGTCCGTCGCCGCCGTGAACACCAAGACCGGCGCGCTGATCGCGGTCGGGGAGTTCGCCGAGAAGATGACGGGACGTACGCCGCACTACATCCGCGTCGTACGGCCCGTGTCCGGCGGAACGGTCGTCGACATCGAGATGGCGCAGCGCATGCTGCGGCACCTGATCGGCGACAAGGTACGGCGCACGCTGCGCCGCAAGCCCTTCCTGCGGGCCGCCGCCTGCTACCCGCACGACGCCGACCCGCTCGCCCAGCGCGCCGCCATCGAGACGCTCGTCGGACTCGGCGCCCGGCGCGTGGAGCTGGTAGACACGCTCATCGCCGCCGCCGTGGGCTGCGGACTGCCCGTCGAGCAGCCCGAGGCGACCATGGTCATGGTGTGCGGGGCCGCCGCCACCCAGCTCGCCGTGCTCTCCCTCGGCTCGATCGTGACCGCCGAGCGCATCCCGGTCGGCGGCGAGGCCGTGGACCACGCGATCGTGCAGCATCTCCGGCATCAGCACGAGCTGATGCTGCCGAGCCAGTCGGTACGCCCGCTGCAGCTCGCCCTCTCCGGCAACGGCCTCACCGCGCAGGGCCCGTCGTCCACCGAGATCCACGGCCGCGATGTCGCCACCGGGCTCGCCCGTTCCGTCCAGGTCGACACCGCCGCCGTACGCGACGCCATCCAGACGCCGCTGACCGCCGTGCTCGACGGGATCGGCAAGGTGCTGCGGGACTGCCCGCCCGACCTGGTGGCCGACCTCGCCGACCGCGGGATCATGATGGTCGGCGGCAGCGCGCTGCTCCCCGGCCTCGACCAGATGCTCCGCGAGGCCACGGGCATGCCGGTGCACATCGCCGAACGGCCGGACGTGTGCGCGGTGCAGGGCCTCGGGTACATGCTGGAGGGCAAGATCGAGCCGCTGGTCCTGGACCCGCTGGCCACCTGAGCCGACCACCGCACCTCCACCCACATGCCGGGCGACGCGCCGCCTCCCCCTTCTCCTCCTCCCCCTCCGCTTCCGCCCCGCCTCGAAGCCGTGCTCGGCATCGGTACCGATCTCGAACTGCGCACCACGCTCCAGCACATCGTGGACGGCGCCGCCGAGTTGACCGGTGCCCGGTACGCGGGGCTCGGGATGACCGACCCCGGGCCCGACGGACTCGTCGAGATCCGCAAGGCCGATCTGGCGCGCGCGGAGCGGGAGGGCATCGCCGTCCTCGACGTGCCGATCCCGGTGGCGGGCGGGGAGTTCGGGCGGCTGTATCTCGCCGAGAAGCGGGACGGCGGCCAGTTCACCGACTCCGACCGGCAGTTGCTGAGCGTGCTGGCCGCACAGGCCGGGATCGCGATCGGCAACGCCCGGCTGTACGAGACCGCACGGCAGCGCGAGCGCTGGATCGAGGGCGCCGCCGCAGTCACCACCGCGCTGCTCACCGGCGGGGCCGACGACGACGCGCTGCTCACGGTCGCGGACCGCGCCCGGTTCCTCGCCGACGCCGCCGCCGGTGTCATCCTGCAGCCGACGGACGAGGGCGGCATGGAGATCGTGACCGCCGCCACGCTCGACGCCCCCGGCGGCGATCCCCGTACCGGTGGCGGTGAGGGTGACGGTGACATCGTCGGGACCACCATCGCGCCCGGGAGCCCGGTACTCGTCCAACTCCTCGGCGGGGAGCCGGTGTTCGTCGACGACTCGGCGACCGACCCGCGCATGACGACCCCGGTACGGCACCGGTTCGGGCCGAGCATGCTGCTGCCGTTGCAGGCCGAGGGGCGACTGATCGGCACGCTCGCGCTGCCGCGCCGGCGCGGAGACCGCCCGTACACCGACACGGAACGGCTGCTGGCGACACAGTTCGCCTCGCAGGCCGCCCTCGCGCTCGTCCTCGCCGAGGCCCGGCGCAGGCAGGCCCGGCTCGCGGTGTACGAGGACCGCGACCGGATCGCCCGCGACCTGCACGATCTCGTCGTCCAACGGCTGTTCGCCACCGGCATGATGCTGGAGTCCACCCAGCGCCGGGCCGGGTCGGACGAACGGGTGCGCGAGATCCTCGGGCGGGCGGTCGACGAACTCCAGGCCACGGTCCAGGAGGTCCGTACGACCATCTTCGCCCTCCAGCAGCCGCCGGCCGACGCGCCGACGAGCCTGCGCGGCAGGGTACTTCGGGAGACGGCCGGTGCGGCGGCGGTGCTCGGCCGCCGGCCGTCCGTGCACTTCACCGGCCCCGTCGAGCACCGCATCCCGCCTCCGGTGGCGGCCCGACTCCTCACTGCGCTGCGCCGGGCGCTCGCCTCCGCCGTACGCCGCCCCGGGGTCACCCGCGTCGAGATCACGGTCGACGCGACGGCGGTTCTGCCGGACGGACGGGACGGCGTACGGCTGACGGTCCACGACGACGGTGGCGGCACCGGCGATGACGCTCCGGGCGAACACGCGGGGACGACGGCGACCTGGCAGACACCGCTCGAAGACGGCACTCTGGGGTGATGTGACGGAACGTCGACGCGGAGGAGCAGCCAGTGACGGACACTGACACGCGTAACGGCACGCTCATCGGCACTCGCATCAGCGCGTGCATCGACACGGGAATGGACACCGGCACC
Organism: Streptomyces geranii; assembly: GCF_002954775.1. Classification (GTDB taxonomy): domain Bacteria; phylum Actinomycetota; class Actinomycetes; order Streptomycetales; family Streptomycetaceae; genus Streptomyces; species Streptomyces geranii. The sequence continues at coordinate 22,741 of NZ_PJME01000014.1, read as the reverse complement.
GGCACGGGAGCGCGCGCCGCCTCGCGCGTCCGTACCCGGATCGGCGTGACGGGACATCGCTCGATCCCCGCCGCCGTCCTGCCCGCCATCCGGACGGGCATCCGCCGACTCCTGCCCGGCGACGAGGAGTTGGAGGCGCTGAGCAGCCTCGCGGCCGGCGCCGACCAGCTGTTCGCGGACATCGCGCTGGAGCGCGGCATCCCGCTCACGGCAGTGATCCCCGGCATGGACTACGAGGCCCACCTCGGCGACGCCGACACCCGCGCCTCGTACCGCCGCCTCCTCAACTCCTGCCGCAGGCGCGTGAATCTGCCCGTCGAGGCGACCCACGAGGAGGCCTACTTCGCGGCGGGCCGCTGGATCGTCGACCACGCCGACCGGCTGGTAGCGGTATGGGACGGACTGCCTGCGCGGGGCCTCGGCGGCACCGGGGACGTGGTGGCGTACGCGCGGCGCACGGGGGTTCCGGTGACGGTGCTGTGGCGACCGGGGACGCTACGGTCCTGATCCGCCGACCCGCCCAACCCCTCAAGCCCTCGACCCATCAAGCCCCCGGCCCTGTCGGCCCCCGGCCGCCACCGCCACCTCAGCCCCTTGAGCAGCGTCAGCCGCCTCAGCCGCCTCAGCCGCCGAACCGCACCACCCAGTCGGTGTGCTGGGGCGACACCAGCCGCTCGGCGTCCTCCACCGCCTGCGCCCAGTTCGCCTCCGTCACGGTCCTGGTCATCGTGATGCGCAGCATGTCGAGATCGTCCTTGATGAGCCCGTACGCGTAAGCCAATGGCCGGTGCCTGCGCACCTCCTGCCACGCCACGCCCGCCGCCGCGGCGGCACTGAGCAGTCCGGTGAGATCCCAGCCCTCGACCACCCCGAAGGCCCTCAGACCGGCGGACACCAGGGCGAGGAAGGTCAGTACAGCGGTGACGTACGACCAGTGCACGGACGAACGGTGGGTCAGGGCGGCCTTGTTGCAGTGCCAGACGAACTGTTCGAGGAGGCGGTCACGGAGATAGATGTCCCGTCGCGCCTCGAACGGCTTGGCGCGTACGGCCCGCATGGCCGGGGTGATCTGGGCGATCCCCCGGGCCCGGCTGCCTTGCCGCGATTCGTCGACCCACCCGACCTTCCGGAGTTCCGCGAGCCGCCCTTCGAGCCGCTCCGCGAACAGCCCGTCGGGATCGGCGACCCCGGAGTGGAAGGGGCCGCCGTGCACCATGTACTGCCAGGCCAGCGACTTGAGCAGCTCGGCGACGTCCCGGTGGGCCCGCCAGTGGGCCCGGGCCCGGCGCCGGGTGATGTGCAGGCCCACGCCGATCGCGGCGGCGTACAGCAGAAGGGCCAGCACCGCTGGGACATGGCTGTCGAGGCGTTCCGCGACCTGGGCGGCGCCGGTGGCCATCAGCAGGGTGACGAGTTGGGTGCGCACCGCGCGAAACGATTCTCCCTGGCGGGCGAGCGCGCGGTGATCACTTATCCGGAAGAGCGGTGGGAGATCACTGTCGCTCAAAGTGACACTTGGTCCTGGAGTTCCGGTATACATGGCTCCCCCGAGCTTGCAATAAGTTCCGCGTGAATCTCCTACCATGATGACCTGGCACGCCGAACTGCTGAATGGGAGCGACGAGATCACTATGCACAAGAGCACCCAGAGCCGTCTCGAATGCACCGACTCCCAACCGAAGCGGCGGCGTCACGCCCCGCTCGTCTCCGCGCTCTGACCGGAATCCAGCCATCCCAACCACGGCAAAGCACATCGCTTGCGATCACTGCTAATTCTGTTGCACAGGCCTCTTCCTGAGGCCCTCCGGGAATTCGACGCGAAGCGGGCCCCGGAATACCGGGTCGCGTCCGGATATCGCCGTCGAATGACGTGAAACCAACGACACGCACGGTCGGCTCGTCAACAGGCAGGGGGGCGTGTGAACACACTCGCACGGGATCATGGGCCGGACAACCGGCCCTATTTCTTCCTGAGTTACGCGCACACACCGGCCTGGGGATCGGGCGGGGGCGATCCCGACCGCTGGGTGCGCATGCTGTTCACGGATCTGTGCGACCACATCATGGCGCTGACCGATCTGCCCGCGGGCGCCGTGGGGTTCATGGACCGGGAGATGCGTTCCGGGGACGGCTGGCCGGAGAAGCTCAGCGAGAACCTCGCCGCCTGCCGGGTGTTCGTGCCGTTGTTCTCGCCGCGCTACTTCACGAGCGAGATGTGCGGGCGGGAGTGGTTCGCGTTCAACGAGCGCATCCTGCACGCCCGGAACATGGGAGCCGGTGACGTGCCCGCCATCGTCCCGGCCATGTGGACGCACGTCGACTACGGCCAACTCCCGGACTCCGTAAGGCACATCCACTTCGACCAGGCCGCCTACGGGGACCGGTACGCGACGCACGGGATCTACGGGCTGATCAAGCTGAAGCGGCTGCGCGACGAGTACGAGGAGATCGTGCTCGACCTCGCCCAGCGGATCGTGCGGGTCGCCGAGGACTCACCGCTGCCTGCCGTACGGCCCAGGCCGTACGAGTCCACACCCAGCGCGTTCAAACCGCGCGGCGAGGGCCCCCGCCGTATCCATCTGACCGTGGCGGCGCCGACCCGGGACAGCATCCCGGCGCATCGGGACAAGCGCCCTTACGGAGAGGACGCGCAGGACTGGAACCCGTACCACTCCGAGAGCACCCGGCCGCTGCCCGCCCTCGCCGAGGAGCTGATCCGGTCGCTGGACTACCGGATCACGATCTCCTCCTTCGACGACGAGGACCACGGCAGGCACGGCGGCGGCAGCGCCACGAACCCTGCGGACGGCGACATCGAGAAGGCGCCGCCCGGGCGGCCCGGCATCCTGCTCATCGACCGGTGGGCGCTCACCGATGAGGAACGCCGGTACCGGCTGCGGGCGTTCGACCTCGGCGCCCGCCCCTGGGTCAGCGCGATCATCCCCTGGAACCGGGCGGACCTTCAGTGCCACAGCGAGGAGGGCCGGCAGCTGACCACCGAGCTGGAACTCACGCTGCCGCTGATCCTCGACCGGGGCAGACGGACCGACTGCCGGATCGCCGTCAACGGTGTGTCGAGCCTCAAGGCCTTCACCGACATCCTCCCGACCGTCGTGGCGCATACGACCCAGCAGTACCTCAAGCACGCCGTGGCCCACCCGCCCGCCGGCCCGTATGTGCCCCGGCCCCGGCTGATGGACCCCACCCACCCGCCGGCTCCGGAGGCGGAACCCGGCAACGGAGGAGAAGGAGAAGCATGACGGCCGTGCGGGACGGACGGATCATCACCTTCTACTCGTACAAGGGGGGCACGGGCCGCACGATGGCCCTGGCCAACACCGCGTGGATCCTGGCCGCGGGCGGCAAACGCGTCCTGGCCGTCGACTGGGACCTGGAGGCGCCCGGGCTGCACCGCTTCTTCCATCCGTTCCTGGACTCCGACGCGTTGGCCGCGACTCCCGGTGTCATCGACATCATCAGCGAGTACGCCTGGGCCGCGACCACCGGAACACAGCGCTCGGGCCCCTGGCACCTGGACTTCGCGAATGCCGAGCAGCACGCCGTGTCGCTCACTCCGGAGCGGCTGGGCCTTCGGTTCGCGGACGGCGGTTCACTCGACTTCCTCTCCGCGGGGCGTCAGGACCGCTCGTACACGGCGACGGTCTCGTCGTTCGAATGGGACAACTTCTACGAGCGGCTCGGCGGCGGGATCTTCCTGGACGCGCTGCGCGACAGCATGAAGGCGTCGTACGACTACGTGCTCATCGACAGCCGGACCGGGCTGTCCGACACCGCCGACATCTGCACCCTTCAGCTGCCGGACGTCCTCGTGGACTGCTTCACCCTCAGCGACCAGTCGATGGACGGCGCCGCCGCCGTGGCCCGCAGCGTCCAGGCCGGTTACCGTCGGCGCCTGATCCGGGTGCTCCCCGTACCGATGCGCATCGACGAGGGCGAGAAGGAGAAGGCCGACGCCGGGCGGGCGCTGGCCCGGCTGAGGTTCGACGGGCTGCCGACGCATCTCGACGGCAGCCGGCTGAGCCCCGAGGAACTGACCGCGTACTGGGGCAACGTCGAGATCCCCTACCGCCCCTACTACGCCTACGAGGAGACCCTCGCCACCGTCGGCGACGAGAGCGGCATCGCCAACTCGCTGCTGTCCGCGTTCGAACGGCTCACCGCGGTGATCTCGGAAGGCAGGGTGACCTCGCTGCCGCGCGTCCCCGAACCGGTACGGCAGCGCTGCCGCGACGCGTTCACCCGGCGCCGGCCGACGACCACCACGCTGGACGTCGTCGTCGTGTACGCCGCCGAGAACCGCATGTGGGCGGACTGGATCGAGGCCGTGCTGAAGCGCTCCGGCTGCAATGTACTGCCGCATGACATCTCGACTGGCCCCGTCGACCGCCCGGGCACCTCGACCCGCACCCTCGTCCTGCTGTCGAACGCCTTCCAGAAATCCCGGTACGCGGACACGGTCTGGCACGCCCCGACCGGTTCCGGCACCGACACCGGCACCGAAACCGAAGTGGCCGTCCCGCCCGGCACGGTGGTGGCGCTCAGAGTCGACGAGGCCCGGCCGCGGCCCACCGCCCACCTCTACCACGACCCGGTCGACCTGCACCGGCTCGACGAGGCATCGAGTCTCCGCGCACTGCTCGGCGCCGTCGGTCTGCCGGGACAGACCGCCGACCCCGGATCCAGCGGTCCGCGCTTCCCCGAATCGACCCCGGCGATCTGGAACGCGCCCCAGCGCAACACCTCGTTCACCGGCCGCAGCACCGTCCTCGACCAGGTCCGCGACCTGCTCGGCAGCGATACGGCCGCGACGGCTCGGCAGCCACTCGCGCTGTTCGGCCTCGGCGGGGTCGGCAAGACCCAGGTCGCCGTCGAGTACGCGCACCGGTTCATGGCCGACTACGACCTGGTCTGGTGGGTCCCGGCCGAGCACGAGGACGACGTGACCGCCTCCCTCGCCGAACTCGGCGCCCGCATCGGCGCACCTGGGGGCGACGACCTGACACTGGCCGGTCAGGAAGCCGTACAGATGCTCGCCCGGGGCCTGCCGACGAAGCGGTGGCTCCTCGTGTTCGACAACGCCGAAGAGCCGGCGTCACTGGCCCGCCACATCCCACAGGGCAGCGGGCATGTCCTGGTCACCTCCCGCGACCAGGCCTGGGCGCGGCTGGGGGCATCCATCCCGATAGAGGTGTTCCTCCGCGAGGAGAGCGTCACGCACCTCACCCAGCGGGCCCCGGGTCTCAGCTTCGAAGAGGCCGACCTGGTCGCGCAGGCGGTGGGCGACCTGCCCCTCGCGGTCGAGCAAACGGCGGCCTGGCTCGCCGAGACGGCCACCCCGGTCGACGAGTACCTGCGTCTGCTCGCCGACCGGACCACCGACGTACTTGCCCTCAACCAGCCCGTCGACTACCCGCACTCGGTGGCCGCCGCCTGGAACGTCTCCATCGCCCGGCTCAGGGAAAGCTCCCCCGCGTCCGTACGGCTGCTCCAGCTGTGCGCCTTTCTCGCCCCCGAGCCGATCTCCTCGCGCCTCCTCTACGGCAAGGAGATGATCAACGCCCTGCGGCCGTACGACGCCTCGCTCCAGGAGACTCTGCTGCTCGGGCGGGTCATCCGGGAGATCGGCCGGTTCGCGCTCGCCAAGGTCGACCAGGTCAGCGGCAGCATCCAGGTGCACCGGCTGGTGCAGGCGGTGATCCGCGCCCAGCTGACGGAGGAGGAGCAGCAGGAGGCCCGGCACGTCGTCCACACGGTGCTGGCCGGAGCCCGCCCGGATGGCGACGAACCGACCGACGATCCGGAGAACTGGCCGCGCTTCGCGGTCGTCTGGCCGCACCTCGCCCCCTCCGACGCCCGCGACTGCGTCGACCCCGCACCCCGCCGGCTGCTCATCGACCGGATCCGCTACCTCTGGAAGCGCGGCGACTTCCCCGGCGCCCAGCGCCGCGCCGAGGAACTCCTCGCCCACTGGAAGGAGTCGCTCGGCGAGGACGACGTCCAGTACCTCTATCTGCGCTGCCAGCTGGCCAGCGTCCTGCGCTCGCAGGGACACTATCTGGAGGCCCGCGACATGGACGCCGGGACGCTGGAACGCCAGCGCCAGGTCCTCGGTACGTCCCATCCGCACACCTACGTCACCACCTCCAGTCTCGCCAGCGACCTCGCCGCCCTCGGTGACTACAGGTCCGCGGTGGACCTCGCGCGCGAGGCGCACGACGGGTTCGCCCAGATCTTCCACGAGTCGCACCGCCGCACCCTGAGCGCCGCCAACAACCTGGCGCTCGCGCTGCGCATGGTCGGCCGCTACAGCGACGCCCGTGCCGTGGACCAGGACACCCTGGACCGCCGCAAGGAAGTCCTCGGCCCCGACCACCCCTACACCCTGGCCTCCGCCGAACGCCTCGGCCGCGACCTGCGCGAGGTCGGCCGCTACGCCGACTCCGTCGCCCTGTTGTCCCGGACGTACGACGCGTGCAAACGCCTCCTCGGCAAGGAGTTCCCGGGCACCCTGCGCTGCGCCAAGTCGCTGGCCGTGTCGCTCCGCCGGGCGGGCCGGTTCGAGGACGCCCGCCGACTCACCACGGCGACCCGCGCCCACTACCTCGCCCAGTACCCCGACCCGACCCCGGACTCGCTGGCCTGCGACCTCAACCTCGCCGCCGACCTGTTCGCGGCCGACGAGCGCGAGGAGGCCCGCCGGGTCGCCGGGGAGGTGCTGGCGGAGTACAGGAGGGTGCCGGGCGAGGCCCACCCGTACACCCAGGCCGCGCTCAACAACCTGGGCATCTACCACTGGGGATGCGGTGACATCGCCCTCGCGCAGGAGGCGTTCCACCAAGCGGGCCCGCGCATGGCGGAGCTGCTGGGCGAGCAGCATCCGTACACCCTCGTCTGCGCCATGAACCAAGCCAACGTCCTCGCGGACCAGGGCCAGTTGGAGGAGGCACGCATCCTGGAGGGACACGCCGTGGACAGCCTGAGCGGCATCCTCGGCCAGCACCATCCGGTGGTCCTGGCCGCAGCCGCCAACTTCGCCCTCACCCTTACAGCCCTCGGCCGCGAGAGCGAGGCCCGCCGCATCCGCGAAAGCGCCCTCAAGGAACTACCAAGGCTGCTCGGCGAGGAGAACGACGTCACCCGCCGGGCAACAACAGGAAAACGCGTCTACCACGACCTGGAACCCCTGACGATCTGACAACCGACACTCCCCACCCACCGACCTCCCCTTCACCCACTCACCCCAGCCCCCGCCCCCAGCCCGTCCGGCGCCTGAGGACAAGCGCGTCCAGCGCGACAGCGGGGGTCTGGGGGCGGCAGCCCCCAGAAGGATGGGAACGGGTAAGGGCGGCGGGGGCGGAAAACTGCCCCCTTACCCCCACCTGCCACACTGTCCGTCCCACCCCGGACAAGGAGCAACCGCATGTCGATGGTCGGCAGCCTGCGCAAAGTGGCCCGTCTGGCGCGGCGCGGGCGGCGGCGGGTGGACCTCAGTCACCCCGCCCGCTCACCGCTCGGCTCGACCGTCGTCAACTGCGTGATCTACCGCGAGGGCGTCCGCCAGGACACCGCCCCCACCGTCGAGGAATCCGTCGCCCGCGTCCGCAAGCACAACCGCGGCTTCGTCTGGCTCGGGCTGCACGAGCCCGGCGAGGAGGAGTTCGCCCGTGTCGCCGAGCTGTTCGGGCTGCACCCGCTCGCCGTCGAGGACGCCGTCCAGGCGCATCAGCGGCCGAAGGTGGAGCGGTACGGCGAGGTCCTGTTCGCCGTGTTCAAGACGGTCTGCTACGTCGAGCACGAGGAACTCACCGCGACCAGCGAGGTCGTCACCACCGGCGAGATCATGGTCTTCGCGGGCCCCGACTTCGTCGTCACCGTCCGGCACGGCAGGCACGGCTCCCTCGGCCCCCTCCGCGAGGAGCTGGAGGCCGACCCGGAGCAGCTCGGCCGGGGCCCGGCGGCCGTCCTGCACGCCATCGCCGACCACGTCGTCGACGACTACCTGAACGTCACGGACTCCGTCCAGGACGACATCGACCAGGTCGAGTCGGACGTCTTCTCCCCGCAGAGCCCGCGCACCGCCGACGCCGGCCGCATCTACCAGCTCAAGCGCGAACTCCTCGAACTCAAGCGGGCGGTGGTGCCCCTCGGCCGGCCCCTCCAGCAACTCGCGACCGAGCCGATGCCCTCCGTCGAGCCGGCCATACAGGCCTACTTCCGCGACGTCTCCGACCACCTCATCCGCGCCACCGAGCAGATCCACGCCTTCGACGCGCTGCTCGACTCGATCCTCCAGGCCCACCTCGCCCAGGTCACCGTCGCCCAGAACGAGGACATGCGGAAGATCACGTCATGGGCCGCGATCGTCGCCGTACCGACGATGGTCTGCGGGATCTACGGCATGAACTTCGAGCACATGCCCGAACTGCGCTGGCGCTTCGGTTACCCGCTCGTCCTCGCCGTCATCGCCACGGCCTGCTTCTTCGTCCACCGCGGCTTCAAACGCAACGGCTGGCTGTGAACACGGTTCACCGCCCGTCCGTACCTTCGGTCGAGTCGTACGTCCGCCGCCACCTCACCCGACCTGGAGAGGCGCAGTGTCCCACCAGCACCCCCGGCGACCGTCCCCCCGCAGGGGCGTCGCCCTCGCCGCGCTCCTGACCGCCGTCGTCCTCCCCCTCACCACCGCCTGTACGTCGGACTCGGGCGACGGCGGCAAGAAGGCGGCGTCCGCGTCGATGACGCCCGCTCCCGTCGCCGCCGTGGTCGCGCCCGCCAAGGTCGAGGTGATCGCCGACCTGACCGGCTGCAAGGTGAAGATCCGCACCGACGCCGCCGAACTGCGCGAGGGCGTCTGCCACACCAGTCTGGGCGATTATCTGATCACCACGTTCCCGCAGGAGAAGTTCAAGCTGACCTGGCTGGACAGCGCCTCCATGTACGGCGGCAAGTACCTGGTCGGCACCAAGTGGGTGATCAGCGCGGCCCCCAAGCTGCTGGCACCGCTGCGCCAGAAGGTCGGCGGCACGGTCGAGGACCTGAGCGTCCAGGGCGGTACGGGCCAGGGCACGGCCGCCAGCCAGGGGCCCGTCCCCGAGAGCAGCGCCGGTCAGGGCTGAGCGGGCTCGTACCCTCTGATGACGTACGACTCCTCGTCGTCGACCGCGTCCTTCAGCGGGTCCAGCGTGATCCGCACCGGGTGGCCGTCCGGCGCGTACTCCGCCTCCGCCGTGTCCGCGCCCTCGTCGTGGGCCCGGGACAGCCGGTCCAGGAGCGCGCCGATGGTCGGCACCTCCTCGGGGGCCCGCGCCACCGCGCCGCGCCCGCTCTCGTCGAGCCCGACCGCCTTCACCACGCTCCCGTCCCTGACCGTCACCCGGAACGTGCCGATCAGGCTGCGCTCGCCCTCGCTCGACGTCAACGTGTAGACGTACGCGGCGGGTTCCTCCCAGGACTCCGCGAACGACAGGAAAGAGGACGAGGACGAGGGTGACGGGGAGGTGGGGTCCGCCCCGGCCACCGAGGCCCCGGAGTCACCGCCGCAGCCGACCGCCGCGCACACCAGCCCTCCGACCAGCACGACGGACGACAGCAATCGGACCGAACCCATGGTGATCCCCCTGTACAAGTGAACGGCTGCCGGCCAGTGACTGGCGGCACACCCGCAACCAGTACGACGCGAGCGCGCCGGAATTCGTTCACCCGGAAACCGGAGGCCCTCAGGCCACTTGCTCCCGACCACCGGCGTTCAGGCCCGCATCCCCGCCAGCCTCATCAGTCCCACCAGCCCCACCAGCTCCGTCAACTCCACCAGCCCCGTCAGCTCCACCAGTACCGGCGATCCCTCCGATCCCCGCAACCCCCTCAACCCCCGCGATCTGGGCGAGAAACGCGTCCACGAGGTCGTACGCCCGCTGCCGTGACTCCTCGCTCCGGGCGCGGGTCTCGGCGAGCAGCAGGTCCGGGTCCTCGCCGTGTGCCACCGCCTCGCGTCGGCCGCCGGCCTCCAGCCACTGCAGCAACGTTTCCTCAGCGAGTTCCGGATGGAACTGCACCCCGAGCGCCCGTCCGGCCCGGAACGCCTGCGGACCGACCGCGCTGCGGGCCAGCTCCACCGCGCCCGGCGGCACCGTGAACCGGTCGAAGTGCCACTGGAACCACGGCCCGGCCGGAATCAGCCCGGGTACGTCCGACTCGACGGCCGTCCAGCCGATCTCGGGCCGGGGTGCCGCCTCGACGCCGCCGCCGAGCGCCGCGGCGAGGGCCTGCGCGCCGAAGCAGATGCCGAGGACGGGGAGTTCGGCGGCGTGCGCGGTGCGCAGCAGCTCAAGTTCGCCGTCGATCCAGGGCGCGACGGAGGCCCGGTCGTAGACCGACCAGGGTGCTCCGAGCAGCACGACCAGGTCGTAGCCGACCGGGTCGGGGAAGGTGAAGTCGACGCCGGGGGTGTCGTGCCGGTCGGGCGGGACGATGGTCAACTCGTCTGTCTCGTAGCCGAGTTGGGCGATCCGGTCGCCGACGGGACCGGACAGTGAGAGATGGTCGTGACGTATGAGGAGGGCACGCACGGAGGTTCTCCAGTTCTGTACTTGCACACGTGTTCCGCACCCGCACGCGTGACGGCTCAGCCCTTGGCCCGCCGTCCGCTGCGGCGCGGCGCGGGTTCGGCACCGTCCAGCAGTTCCAGCCTGCGTTCCTCGCCGTGGGTCTCGACCTGGACGACGATCTTGCGGAGCGCGTCGGCGGTGGACCGGCACTCCTCGGCGCTGAGCGGCGCGGCGACGAACGCCTCCTCGGCGTTGAAGTCGGGGAACAGCGTCCGCATCAGCTCCTCGCCCTCGTCGGTGAGCCCGAGCAGCACCCGCCGGCCGTCCGAGGGGTGTTCGATACGGCGGACCAGTCCCCGGGACTCCAGGGTCCGGGCCACGCCGGTGAGCGTCCCCTTGGAGATCCCGGCCTCCTCGGCCACGAGCCGCGTCTCGGTCTCCCCGGAGATCCAGACGACCCACAGCACGACGAACCCGGTCCAGGTCAGATCGGCGCCCCGGAGCACGGAGTTCTCGACATGCTGCCGCACGGCGGAGGCGGCCCGGTGGATGTTCGCGACGACGGCCATCTGGTCGTGCCGGATGGCGATGTCCCCCAGTTTGGCCTTGACCAGCTGCTCGGTCTCGACGATCGGTCGCTGCGTCACCGGCGATTCCCCTCCACCCGTCCGTTCCACCCGTCCGTTCCACCCGTCCGTTCCGAGGGTCCGTTCCGAGCGCCCGTTGTCGTTCGGCACCGAATTGTACGAGGGTCAACCTCGGGCGACCCGCCGCATCACCTCCCGGCAGAATCCACCGACACCGGCCGGGTCGTCGGTGAACTGCGACGGCTTCACGCAGAACGTCGTGAATCCCAGCTCCACCTGCTCCGGGATGGAACTCAGCGCCGCCCCGAGATCCGCACAGGAGCGGTCGTCGGGGAACTCCACCCGGATCCCCCCGATCATCTCCAGCTCGGAGACGTCCCGCCCGGCCTCCTTCATCGCCGCCGCGAGCACCCCCATCTCCTCGGCGGTCGGCCGCCCCAGCGGATTGAAGGCGTGCCCGTACCGCACCAGCCGCCGCACCATCGCCGCGTGCATCCCCGCCCCGCCGAAGCACAGCCGGGGCCCATCCGGCCAGTACGCCTTGGGCTCGAAGTACACGTCCTCGAAGCGGTAGTGCTCGCCCTCGTGGGACACCGGCGAGGCCCTCCACAGCTTGGCCCAGATCTCCAGATGCTCGTCCAGCAGCCGGCCCCGCCGGGCGAAGGGCACCCCGAGCGCGTCGTACTCGTCCCGGCTCCAGCTGACGTTGGGCAGCACCATCAGACGGCCCTCGGAGAGCAGGTCGAGGGTGCCCAACTCCCGTGCCAGCAGCAGGGGATGCCGCAGCGGGGCGATCACCGCCGAGGCGGCGAGCCGGACCCGCTCGGTCACCGCCGCTATCGCGCTGAGCAGCATCAGGGAGTTCGGCCAGGGGGTGTACGGGTCCTGGTTGCCCGGCAGCGCCCAGTCGCGCGGGTTGCCCATGACGCCGTTCACGCCGGCGTCGGGCCCGAGCACGATGTGCTCGCTGACCATCACCGAGTCGAACCCGGCGTCCTCGGCCTCCCGGGCCCAGCGCACCAGCAGCGGCAGGTCCACGCGCCCGCCGGTCATGGTCCAGTTCTCGCTGAGGACCAGTTGCATACGAGGAGTCATGGTCATGGCCGTACACACTCCCATCATTTCATTTGAGGTCAAACAATAAAGAGATCGGCCCGGCCTGACAAGAGGCCGCTCCCTCCGGCCCCAACTCCCTCACCCCCACTATTGGTTGAGTTTTCATCACAGTGACACCTGTCACCTTCCCGACCTTCGGGTGATGCGGCAACTTTGACCCGGGCACGCCAACCGGAGCGTTGCCCTCCACCCGCACCCCCCACGGTCATCAGGAGCACGCAGTGAAGATCACCTCGCGCGTCCGCAGAGCCTCGCTGGTTCTCGGCAGCGCCGTCGCGCTGGTCGTGGCCGTTCCCGGCAGCGCCTTCGCCGCCCCGCCGTCCGCGCTGCCCGCCAACGCGGACACGCTGGAGAACACCTGGCAGCCGGCCTACGACTACGACACCGACGGCTGCTACCCCACACCGGCCATCGGTCCCACCGGAACCGTCAACGGCGGTCTCAACCCGTCCGGTTCGGTCAGCGGCGAGTGCCACGACACCTCGGACCTCGACAACACCAACGGCTACTCGCGCGAGAAGTGCAACAACGGCTGGTGCGCGATCATGTACGCCCTGTACTTCGAGAAGGACCAGGCGACGATCGGCGGCCACCGGCACGACTGGGAGCACGTCGTGGTGTGGGTGCAGGACGGCGCGGCGAAGTACGTCTCCACGTCCGCGCACGGCGAGTTCAACACCTACGCCGCCAGTGCGGTGCTCTGGGACGGCAAGCACCCCAAGATCGTTTACCACAAGGACGGGGTGAGCACCCACACCTTCCGGCTCGCGGGCTCGAACGACGAGCCGCCGGAGAACGCCTACGGCACCTGGCAGTACCCGGACCTGGTCGGCTGGAACGGCTACCCGTCGGGGCTGCGCGACATCCTGAGCGCGTACGACTTCGGCAGCGCCAACTTCGGCCTCAAGGACGCCAACTTCGCCGCCCACCTCACCAAGGCCCTGCCGTCGGGCATCTCGTTCGACCCGAACGCCTGACGGGTGGGACGGGCGGGGCAGGCACAACAGGCGCAGCAGGTGGAACGGGCGGCGGGGGCGCACCCGCCGCTCAGACCGCGTAGGCCTGCGGCGCCTCCGCCCGCTCCGTCCGGTCCGCGCGGGCGGTGAGTGCCACGCCGAACAGGTAGGCCTGGGCGACCAGGCCTACCTGCAGTCTCGACTCCAGCTGCAGCTTGGCGAGTATCCGGGTCACATGGGCCTTGACCGTGCGCTCGGTGACGAAGAGCAGTTCGGAAATCCCCTGGTTCGACAGTCCCCGGCCCAGCAGGATGAATACCTCGAATTCACGGTCCGTCAATTCTCCCGACCGTCGAATCGGACCATGCATCCACCCGGTCTCGCTCTCACCGATGAGCGAACTGAACCTGCGCAACGCCTCGACGCGTCCCCCATTGCCTTGCACGGTCGTGCGCCCCCTTCGGGTGATAGAAACACATCGGCCTCGCCAGTACAGTGGACCTACGTACACAATCGCCTATGGCCCAGGTCACACCATGCCCCTGACCTGCACCCATGGAAACCTCCGGCACAGGTTACTGACAAGTGACCCGCGTAGACCTGGCCGGAAAGCGACAGCGCAGCGATTGATTCCGGCACCTGCCGGACAGACAAGCGGAATACCTCTCTCCGCACCTCGCGGGCGCAAATCCAGGGGCTCTTGACGGGTCCTTGATTTCCAGAACATTGCGCGATGGCCGATTTCCGCGCACTCCGGTGGCCAATCCCGGCGATCAAATTCAGGTCAACCCTTCCGGGCCTGATTGACCACTCAATGATCACTGAACAACCATCGAGCCGTCGCCCCGACTCCGGCGGCAGGCCTTTCCGCCACCTCCGCCGTCCGGGTTCCGAAGGGGATCAGCCGTGCCCACGAGCAGTCTCGTCATGTCACTGAGCCGTCACGCACAGGAGTCGCCCGACGCCGAAGCCCTGGTGTCCGGCGACACCCGGCTCACCTACCGCGAACTGGCCGACCGGTCCATCGAACTGGCCCGCCTGCTCCCGCCGGACACCGGCGCCGGCCCCCTGTGCGTGGTGGCCCCCAAGTCCCCCGAAGCGGTCGCCCTGTTGCTGGCCTGCTTCCGGGACCGGCGCCAAGTGCTCCTGCCTTCCCCGGAGTTGGGCACCGACGTACTGCACCGGCTGGCCGCCCAGGCCCGCTGCACCCACCTCGTGTCGATCCCGCCCGAGGGGACGACCGACGCCCTGTCCGTCACCCCGCTGAACACCATCCCCACACCTCCCGCACCCCCCGCGTCCCCCGCCCCCTCGGCACCCCTCCTCCTCACCACCTCCGGCTCCACCGGACTGCCCAAGATCGTGCCGCTGCCCGAGGACGGCATGGACCGCTTCATGGCCTGGGCCACCACACACTTCGGTACGGCGCCGGGGACCAGGGTGCTTTCGTACGCGCCCCTCAACTTCGACCTCTCGCTGCTCGACGTCTGGGCCACGCTCTCCGTCGGCGGCACCGTCGTCCTCGTACCGCCGGAGCGGGCCACCGACTCGGCGCGGCTGCTGGCGACGCTGACCGCCGCCCGGGTCCAACTCGTGCAGTCCGTACCGATGTTGTTCCGGCTGCTGGCCGACGCGGCGGAGGGCGCCGGCCGGACCCTGCCCGACGTACGGCATGTCCTGCTGACCGGCGAGGCCACCCCGCCGGAGCTGCTGGCGCGGACGGCCCGGCTCTTCCCGTCGGCCCGGATCCACAACGTGTACGGCTGCACGGAGACCAACGACAGCTTCGTGTACGAGGTCGAGCGCGCCGGAGGGCGGACCGAACTGCCCCTGGGTGTGCCCCTGCCCGGCGTCAGCTGGACCCTTCTCGCCGACGACGGGCGGGAGTTGACGGGCGAGGGCACCGGCGAACTCGTCGTGCGCACCCCCTTCCAGACCGACGGCTATCTCGACCCGGCGCTGAACGGGGACCGTTTCCTGCGTCCGCCGGGCGCCGACGCCGTGCACTACCGCACCGGCGACCTCGTGCACCGGGCCGCCGACGGCACGCTCACCCTGCGGGGCCGGAGCGACTTCCAGGTCAAGGTGCGCGGCGTGCGCACCAACCTCCAGGACGTCGAACAGGCCCTGCTGCTGCACCCGGACGTCGACGAGGCGGTGGTCGTCGCGCTGCCCGACCCGGAGGCCGGGGCGCGGCTGCACGCGGTGGTCCGGCCCACCCGGGACAGCGCACGCCTCAACAGCCTTGTCCTGCGCAGCCATTGCGCCCGGCATCTGCCCCGGACCGCCATCCCGGGCTCCCTGGAGATCACCGACGAGCCGCTGCCGCGCACGTCGACGGGGAAGCCCGACCGCCAGTCCATCAAGGAACGCCAGTCCGCCAAAGAGCGCCAACTCGCCGAAGAGCACCAGCTCGCGAAGGGATGACATGAACTCCGCGCCCCTGAAGGCCTGGATCGTCCAGCAGTTCGTACCCGACATCACGCCCGCCGATCTCGACGACGACTACGACCTCATCGACAGCGGGGTGGTGGACAGTCTGCGGCTGCTGCGGCTGATCTCCTGGGTCTGCGACGCCAACGGCATCCCGCTGGACGAGGTCCCGATCACCCCGGACAACTTCCGCAGCGTCAACGCGATCCGGGCGTTCGTCGAGAGCAGCGCCCAGAGCCAGGCGAGTCCGGCGGCCACCGGGTGAACCGGCCGTCCCGGCGACTTCCGGCCTCCGGAGCCCGGTCACCACCGCGCCCCGGCCACCCGCACCGGCTCGGCTCAACTCTGGACACCGCTCGATCACATCAAGGGGAGAAAATGATCGTTCGCAGCCTGGACGAGGTCAAGACCGTCGACTGGGGCAACGGCATCAGCCGCCGTTTCCTGCTGGAGTCGGACGGCATGGGGTACTCGGTGACCGACACCGTCGTCCGCGCCGGCACCTCCTCCAACCTCCAGTACCAGCGCCATCTGGAGGCCTGCTACTGCATCTCGGGCAGCGGCTGGGTCGTCGCCACCGACGGCACCAGGCACCCGATCACCCCCGGCACGCTCTACGCCCTCGACCAGCACGACGCCCATGAACTGGCCGCCGCCGACGAGGACTTGCGGCTGGTGTGCGTCTTCACGCCGGCCCTGCGCGGGGACGAGGTCCACGATCTGACGGCCGACGGCTTCTCCCGTTACTGAGCCCCGCGCAGACCCCTTCCGCCGGTCCGGCTGCCGCACCAGCCGGACCGTCCGACCACCTCGGCCGCTGACCGACCAGGGAGCAACGGCGTGACCATCTGGAACGACGACCAGCGAGAACTCCGCAGCGCCATGCGGCCGGTGTTCGAGTCGCTGGGCGAGGACCACCTCGCCTGGGACAAACGGGGGGAGTTCCCCCGGGAGAAGTGGCAGGCCGTCATGAAGTCGGACCTGCTGCGGCTCCCCTTCGCCGAGGAGTACGGCGGCCTCGCCCAGGACCTCCTCACCACCATGTACGTCCTCGAAGGACTCGGCGAGGCCAACCGCGACGGCGGCCTGAGCTTCTCGGTGACGACGCACATGGTCAGCGTCGGCGTGCCCTTGCAGCGGTTCGGCTCCAGGGATCTCAAGTCCCGCTATCTGCAAGGCATCTGCGACGGCACGACGATCGGCGCGCACGCCATCACCGAGCCCGACCACGGTTCCGACGCGATGAGCATGCGCACCTCCGCCGTGCGCGACGGCGACGACTACGTCCTCAACGGCAGCAAGATCTTCATCAGCAACGGGCCGGTCGCCGACCTGTTCACGGTGTACGTCCGCACGGGCGCCGCCGCCGGCCCGGCCGCCCTCAGCGCCTTCCTCGTCGAACGCGGCACGCCCGGACTGACCGTGGGTGAGCCCATCGAGAAGATGGGCCTCAAGACCTCCCCGCTCGCCGAGGTGTTCCTCGACGACTGCCGGGTCCCGGCCCGCAACCTGGTCGGCTCGCCCGGCGCCGGGTTCCTGGTCCTCGACCACGTCATGAAGTGGGAGATCCTCTGCTCCTTCGCCGTCAACCTCGGCGAGATGCGCCACCGCCTCGACCGCTGCATCCAATACGCGGGCGAGCGGCGGCAGTTCGGGCAGAGCATCGGCAAGTTCCAGGCGGTGTCCCACCGCATCGTCGAGATGAAGATCGCCACCGAGACGGCCGCCAAGTGGCTGTACGACACGGCGGCCAAGCTGCTGCGCCACGAGGACGTCACCGTCGACCTGGCCATCGCCAAGATCCTCACCAGCGAGGGCAACACCGCGAGCGCCCTGTCCGCGCTGCAGATCTTCGGCGGCTACGGCTACATGACCGAGTACGGCATCGAGAAGGACGTCCGCAACGCCCTCGCCGGAACCATCTACTCGGGCACCTCCGAGATCCAGCGCACCCGCATCGCCGCGATGCTCGGCCTGTGAGAGACCGGCCTGTGAGAGAAGGGATGCCACACATGCCCGACAGTGACGAGCACGAGGATCTGACGCCCCTCCTCCGCTCCACCGAGTTCCTGGACCACGAGTCCCCGCAGATACGGGAGTTCGTGGCGAAGTCCGTCCAGGACTCCTCGGCCGGCGACCCGGTACGCCAGGTCGTCGACCTCTACTACGCCGTCCGCGACGGCCTGTTCTACGAGGTGTACGGCGCCGACCTGTCCCGGCGGGGCCTGAGCGCCAGCTCGGTGCTCGCGGCCGGGCAGGGCTTCTGCCTGCACAAGTCGGTACTGTTCGCCGCCGCCGTACGGGCCGTGGGCGTACCGAGCAGGCTGGTCTACGCCGACGTCCGCAACCATCTCGCCTCGGACCGCCTCAAGGAGCTGGTGGGCGGCGAGGTCTTCTTCCACTCCTTGACGTCCGTGCATCTCAACGGCCGCTGGATCAGGGCGACTCCGGTCTTCAACAAGCTGCTGTGCCGGCTGTACGGGATGCCCGCGCTGGACTTCGACGGGGTCACCGACAGCCAGTACCACCCGTACGACGGCACAGGCGCACAAGGCCCGTCCGCGCAGATGGAGTTCCTCAAGGAGCACGGCGAATTCGACGACCTGCCCTACGAGTTCGTGCTGGACAGCATGCGCCGCTCGCACCCCCGCTTCCTGGACGGCTCGGGGACGGTCGCCGGTGGCTCACTGGCGGCAGAGGCCAACTCCCGTTCCTGAGACCCGAGTCGCTCACCCTTCCTTTCCTTCCTTGAGGAGTCCCGCATGCCCCGCACCGCACCCCTCGCCATCGACGAGGAAGTCGCCGAGGCGCTGCACGAGGGGCGGCCGGTAGTCGCCCTCGAATCGTCGGTGATCCCGCACGGTCTGCCGTACCCGGCCAATCTGGCGCTGGCCCACGACATCGACTCCGCCGTCCGCGCCTCGGGCGCCGTCCCGGCCCGGGTCGGCGTCCTCGGCGGGCGGATCCTCGTCGGGATGACCAAGGAGCACCTGGAGCGCTTCGCGGCCGACCCGGAGATGCCCAAGGTCAGCACCCGCGACCTGGGCATCGCCCTGGCGGGTGGCGGGGCCGGGGCGACCACGGTGTCCTCGTCGCTGGTCGCCGCCGACCTCGCGGGCATCCGGGTGTTCTCGGTGGCCGGCATCGGCGGCGTCCACCGGGACGCCCCGCTCACCTTCGACATCTCGGCGGACCTGGTCCAGTTCACCCGCAGCCGTACGGCCGTGGTGTGCGCCGGGGCCAAGTCGATGCTGCATCCGCAGTGGACGGTGGAGTGGCTGGAGACGGCCGGGGTCCCCGTGATCGGTTACCGCTGCGACGACTTCCCGGCGTACTTCAGTGTGAGCAGCGGGGTCCGCAACCCGCACCGCCTTGACGACCTCGGGCAGATCGCGTCGGCCGCGCTCGCCCACTGGGACACCGGTACCGAGACCTCGGTGCTGGTCACGCACCCGATCACGGCGGCCGACGGCATCCCCTCCGAGGACGTCGAGGCGGCCCTCGCCGACGCCACCGCGCTCGCCGCCCGCGACGGCATCACGGGCCCGGCCATCACCCCGTACCTGCTGAAGGCGATCGCGCGGGCGACGGAGGGCCGGACGGCCGCCGCCAACCGTTCGGTGCTGCTGTCGACGACGGCGCTGGCGGGCGAGTTCGCGGTCCGGCTCGCGGAGGAGACCGCCCGGCGGGAGGCGGCAGCCGTATGAGCACTCCGAACACGCCGGGCACGCCGGGCACGCCTCAGGAAACCGCCGTGCTGTTCGACCTCGACGGGACGCTGCTGGACACGCCGGGCGCCATCGTGTCCGTACTGGACAAGGTGCTCGCGGAGTCGGGGCGGCCCGTGCCGTCGCCGGAGCGGGTGCGGGCGACCGTGGGCAGGCCGCTGGCGGCCGTCTTCGCCGAGCTGCTGGAGCTGGAGCAGGAGCACGGGGAGGTGGAGCGATCGGTGGCCCGCTTCCGGGAGTTGTTCCGCGAGGACGTGGTGCCGGGGGCGAGGTCGCTGATCTTCCCGGGCGTCCCGGAGCTGCTGGAGCGGCTGCGCGCGCAGGGGCTCGCTCTGGCCATCGTGACGAGCAAGATCCGGCCCAGTGCCCTGGAGCTGCTCGAACCGGCCGGGCTGGTCCACCACTTCGACGCCGTCGTCTGCCACGGCATGGCGCCGCGCGGCAAGCCGCATCCGGACCTCGCGCTGCTGGCCGCACGGGAGTTGGGCCGTGAGCCCGGCGACTGCGTGGTCGTCGGGGACGCGGTGGACGACATGCGGATGGCCGGTGCGGCCGGGATGCGTGCGCTCGGAGTGGCGTACGGGGTGGCCACGGCGGGGCAGTTGACCAGCGCGGGGGCGGAATCGGTGTCCGAATCCGTACTGGCGCTCGGCGAGGCGCTGGGTAGTCTTCGATCTTCTGCCGCGATCACTCATCGCAGCTGATCCACTGCACCGAGGCAGCACGCGCCATGAACGCACCGGTGTGGCGACCCCCGTGCCGGCACCGATACCGGCACACAACTGGACGATACGACAAGGCGGTTACCGAGAAATGACGTCACCCACGACACCGGACCGGGCGGTGCCGGGCAGTCCCATCGGCGGGCTGGTCACGCTGTCCGCGGCCCAGTTCCTCATCGCGCTCGACTTCTCGGTCATCTTCGTGGCCCTGCCCAGCATGGGCACGGACCTCGATCTGTCCGCCAGCGCCATCCAGTGGGTGGTCAGCGCCTACTCCGTCTTCTTCGCCGGGTTCCTCGTGGTCGGCGGACGGGCCGCCGACCGGATCGGCGCGCGCAACATGTTCATCGCCGCGCTGCTGCTGTTCGGCGTGGCCTCGCTGGCCGGCGGCATCGCCGGGGACGCGTCGCTGCTGCTGATCGCCCGAGGCGCGCAGGGAGTCGCGGCGGCGGCACTGCAGCCGTCGATCCTCGCGCTCGTCAACACGACGTTCGCGCCGGGCCGGGAGCGCACCCGCGCGCTGGCTGTCTGGGGCACGGTGGGCGCGAGCGGCCTGGCCGCCGGTGTGGTCCTGGGCGGCCTGCTCACCACGGTCTCCTGGCGCTGGACCTTCTTCGTGAACCTGCCGTTCGCGATCGTCTGCGCCCTGGCGGCGCCGCGACTGCTGCCGGGCAGAAACGATTCGCGTACGTCGTCGCCGCTGAACGTCCTCAGCGCGGCGCTCTGCACGGCGACCGTGCTGGTCTCGGTGCTGGGCCTGACCCTCGCAGCCGACGTCGGCTGGACCGACCCGCTGGCGCTGGGCAGCTTCGGCGCGGCCGTCGTCCTCCTCGCGCTCTTCGTCGTACGGGAGCGCGGCAGCGCCCAGCCGCTGGTGGAACCGGCGCTGCGCGGCACCCGTACGCTCCTGGTCGGCTGCGGCTCCTCCGCGCTGTACATGGCGAGCGTGGCGGGCTCGGAGTTCTACCTGGTCACCCTGTTCCTCCAGGAGAACCGCGACTTCGAGCCGTTGGCGGCGGGCGTCGCCTTCCTGCCGCTGGCCGTGTGCATCACCCTCGGCAACATCATCGCGGGCAAACTGGTCAACACGCTGGGCGTGGGGCGGACGCTGCCGCTGGCGTTCACGATCGGCGCGGTGGGGCTGGTGCTGCTGGCGGTGTCCGTGCACAACCACTCCTACTGGGTGGCGCTGCTGCCGGGCCTGGTCGTGAGCGGCCTGGGCCACGGCATGATCTACACCTCGATGTTCGTCGGCGGCACGCGGGACGTGGCCGACGAGAACCAGGGCGTCGCGGGTGCCCTGATGACCACCACCCAGTACGCGGGCGGCGCCTTCGGGGTGGCGGTCCTGGTGATCGTCCTGGGCACGAACCCGGACGACGGCGCCTTCCTGCCCGCGTTCCTGCTGGCGGGCGCGGTCGCGCTGGCCGGCACGGTGTGGTCGTGGTTCGGCTTCCGTACTCCGGTCGGGGAGCAGGGAGTTGTGGGGGCTGCGGGGGCAGCGGGAGCTGGTGAGCGGGCGTCGGCCGGGGACCCGGTGACGGCGCACGAGAAGGGGCGGACGGCATGACGGCGGGCGCGGCAACTGAGGAGGCGTCAGTCTCGGCTACGGACAGGCGAGTTGGCGATAGCGGCCCGCGCATCGGCATCCTCGTCATCCACAACGACCCTGTCCCCGAGACCGAGTTGTGGACGATGGCCCCGCCCGGGGTCTCCGTCCACACCGCCCGCTTCGAGTGCCCCCGGCCGGTCGACACCGAGTATGTCGGCAGTCCCGCGCGGGCGTTCGCGGCGGATCCGGAGGTGGCCCGGGGCCTGGACCATCTCGGGCGGCTCGGCGCGGACAGTATCGCGCTGTGCTTCGGGTCGAGCAGTTTCTTCGGCGGGCCGGCCTTCGACGCGGAGTTCGTCGCCGAGGCGGAGACCCACTCGCACGGCACGCCGGTCCACACGGCGGCGGTGGCGATCACGGCGGCGCTTCGGGCCTCCGGGGTGCGGCGACCGCTGGTGATGATGCCGCCGTGGTTCACTCCCCCGACCTTCGAGGCCACGGAGAGGTACCTGACCGCCGTGGGCGTCGAGCGTGTGCGGATCGCCCAGTTCGACCTGGGGGCGGAGTGGGCGGGGGTGGCGAAGTACAACGCCTTTGACGAGGGGGCTCGTTGGGTGGTGGACGCGGAGGAGGTTCGCCGCCAGACGCTGGCCGCTGTGGAGGCGGTGGCGGAGGAGATGTTGGAGGGGGTGTCGGAGGGCGACTCGATCGACGGCATCCTCGTCCCGGGCAGCGGATTCCGTGCCCAGGGGGCGGTTGTGCCGCTGGAGCGGGAGCTGGGGTTGCCGGTGATCACCGCCAACCAGGCGGTGCTGTGGTACGGGCTGAGGCTGGCGGCGGCGGGGGGTGCGGACTCCGCGTTGTTCGGGGGGAGTTCGGAGCACGGGAGTTTGTTCGGGAGGGGGCTGGCGGCGGCGAACGGCGGGTAGGTCCGGCCTGACCGACTTTTCCTCGCCCCCGCCGCCCCTACCCGTCCCATCCTTCGGGGGCTCCGCCCCCGAACCCCCGCATCGCGCTGAACGCGCTCGTCCTCAAACGCCGGACGGGCTGAATACCTAGCCCGTCCGGCGTTTGAGGACGAG
>NZ_PJME01000013.1 GCF_002954775.1 Streptomyces geranii | reverse complement strand
CCCACCCCCGCCTTCCCCACCCACCCCAACCCGCCACCCACCCCCCAGCCCGTCCGGCGCTTGAGGACAAAGCGGGGTCCGGGGCGGCAGCCCCCAGGGATGGGACGGGTAGGGGCGGCGGGGGCGAAGGAAAGCTACGCGGCCCCGAAAACCTCCCCCTTCTCCGCCCTCCCCACCAACAACGCCGGCGGAGCAAACCGCTCCCCATACCTCTCCGCCAACTCACGCGCCCGCGCGACAAACCCCGGCAGGCCGCCCTCGTACCCGTTGATGTACTGCAGAACGCCCCCCGTCCACCCCGGGAACCCGATCCCGAAGATCGAGCCGATGTTCGCGTCGGCCACCGACGTCAGCACGCCCTCCTCCAGCAGCCGTACCGTGTCCAGCGCCTCGGAGAACAGCATGCGTTCCTGCATGTCCACGAAGGGGATCCGTACACCCTCCGCGCCCTCGGCGCGCCCGAAGTGCTCCCGCAGCCCGGGCCACAGGCCCGCCCGCCTGCCGTCCTCCCCGTACTCGTAGAAGCCCCCGCCCCCACTCCTCCCCGTACGGCCGAACTCGTCGACCATCCGGTCGATGACCGCCTCCGCGGGGTGCGTCTGCCACGTGCCGCCCGCCTCCTCCACCGCCCGCCTGGACTCCGCCCGGATCTTGCGCGGCAGCGTCAGCGTCAGTTCGTCCATCAGGGACAGCACCTTCGCCGGATAGCCCGCCTGGGCCGCCGCCTGTTCGATCGACGCGGGCTCGATGCCCTCGCCGACCATCGCGACGCCCTCGTTGATGAAGTGGCCGATGACCCGTGAGGTGAAGAAGCCCCTGGAGTCGTTCACGACGATCGGGGTCTTCCGGATCTGGCGGACCAGGTCGAAGGCCCGCGCCAGCGCCGCCTCCCCCGTCCGCTCGCCCTTGATGATCTCGACGAGCGGCATCTTGTCCACCGGTGAGAAGAAGTGCAGGCCGACGAAGTCGGTCTGGCGTTCGACTCCTTCCGCCAGGGCTGTGATCGGGAGCGTGGACGTGTTCGAGCACAGCAGCGCGTCCGGGTCGACGATGTGCTCGATCTCCTGGAACACCTTGTGCTTCAGGGCCGTGTCCTCGAAGACCGCCTCGATCACCGCGTCGCAGCCGGCCACGTCCTGCGGGTCGGCGGTCGGCGTGATGCGGGCCAGCAGTTCGTCCGCCTTCTCCTGCGTTGTGCGCCCCCTGGCGACCGCCTTCGCGCACAGTTTCTCCGAGTAGCCCTTCCCCCGTACCGCCGCCTCCGCCGAGACGTCCTTCAGCACCACCTCGATGCCCGCGCGGGCGCACGAGTACGCGATCCCCGCGCCCATCATCCCGGCGCCCAGCACCGCCACCCTGCGCACCGGACGCGGTTCGAAGCCCTTGGGGCGGTTGGCGCCCGAGTTGACTGCCTGGAGGTCGAAGAAGAACGCCTGGATCATGTTCTTCGAGGTCTGTCCGGCGGCCAGTTCCACGAAGTAGCGGGCCTCGATGACCTGCGCGGTCTCGAAGTCGACCTGGGCGCCCTCGACGGCCGCCGCGAGGATGGCGCGGGGGGCCGGGTACGGGGCACCGTTCGTCTGCTTGCGCAGGTTGGCGGGGAAGGCGGGCAGGTTCGCCGCGAACTTGGGGCTGGCGGGGGTGCCGCCCGGGATGCGGTGGCCGGGCTTGTCCCAGGGCTGCTGCGAGGCGGGGTTGGCGTCGATGAAGGCGCGCGCCTTGGCCAGCAACTCGTCCTGCGTGGTGGCCACTTCGTCGATCAGGCCGTTCTTCAGCGCACGCGGGGCGCTGTACTGCGTGCCCTGGAGCAGCACCTTCAGCAGCGCGTCCGCGATGCCGAGCATGCGGACCGTACGGACGATTCCGCCACCCCCGGGGAGGAGGCCGAGGGTGACCTCCGGACAGCCGATCTTCGTGCCGGGCGTGTCGAGGGCGATCCGGTGGTGGCAGGCCAGCGCGAGTTCGTAACCGCCGCCCAGGGCCGCGCCGTTGATCGCCGCGACCACCGGCTTGCCCAGGGTCTCGATGCGGCGCAGGTTCCGCTTGATGGCGAGGCCGCCGTCGAGGAGTTCCTGGGCCGTCTCGGGGGTGACACGGATCAGGTCGCGCAGGTCGCCGCCCGCGAAGAACGTCTTCTTGGCGGAGGTGAGGATGATCCCGCGGATCGTGTCCTTCTCGGCCTCAAGCCGGTCGGTGACCACCGCGAGGGAGTCACGGAACGCCTGGTTCATGGTGTTCGCGGACTGGTCGGGGTCGTCGAGGACGAGGGTGACGAGGCCGGTGCGGTCCTGCTCCCAGCGGATGGTGGTGCTCTGTGTCATGAGGGGATCTCCGTAGCAGCTCAAAAAGTCTCTGTACTGGCGCGCCGGCTTACTGGCGCGCTCGCGTGCTGGCGTCGATTCCGCCGAATCGGCCGAATCCGCTGGGAGTTCAGATCCGTTCGACGATCGTCGCGATGCCCATCCCGCCGCCCACGCACAGCGTGGCCAGGCCGTACCGCTTGTCCTGGCGCTCCAGTTCGTCGACGAGCGTGCCGAGGATCATCGCGCCGGTGGCGCCCAGCGGGTGGCCGAGCGCGATGGCGCCGCCGTTGACGTTGACCTTGTCCAGGGACAGGCCCATGTCTCGGGCGAAGCGGAGGACTACCGCCGCGAAGGCCTCGTTGATCTCGACGAGGTCGATGTCGTCGATGGTCAGCCCGGCCTTGGCGAGGGCCTTGCGGGTCGCGGGCGCCGGGCCGGTGAGCATGATGGTCGGCTCGGAGCCGGAGACGGCGGCGGAGACGATCCGCGCGCGCGGGCGCAGGCCGTAGCGCTCGCCGACCTCCTGGGAGCCGATGGCGACCAGCGAGGCGCCGTCCACGATGCCGGAGGAGTTGCCCGCGTGGTGGACGTGGTCGATCTTCTCGACCCAGTGGTACGTCTGGAGGGCCACCGCGTCGAAGCCGCCCAGGTCGCCGATGTCGGCGAACGACGGCTTGAGGCGGGCCAGGGAGTCGGCGGTGGTGCCGGGGCGCAGGTGCTCGTCGTGGTCGAGGACGACGAGGCCGTTGCGGTCCTTCACCGGGACGAGGGACCGGTCGAAGCGGCCGTCCTTCACCGCTGTCGCCGCGCGCTCCTGGGACAGGGCCGCGTACTCGTCGACGTCGCGCCGCGAGAAGCCCTCGATGGTGGCGATGAGGTCGGCGCCGATGCCCTGCGGCACGAAGTTGACGGCGAGGTTGGTCATCGGGTCGTTGAACCAGGCGCCGCCGTCCGAGGCCATCGGCACCCGGGACATCGACTCGACGCCGCCCGCGAGGACGAGGTCCTCCCAGCCCGAACGCACCTTGGCGGCGGCCATGTTGACGGCCTCCAGACCCGACGCACAGAAGCGGTTCTCCTGGACGCCGGCCACCGTGTCCGGCAGTCCCGCGACGACGGCGGCCACGCGCGCGATGTCGGAGCCCTGGTCGCCGACCGGTCCGACGACGCCGAGCACGACGTCGTCGATCGCGGCCGGGTCGAGGTCCGGGAAGCGGTTCCTGATCTCGTGGATGAGGCCCACGACGAGGTCGACGGGCTTGGTGCCGTGCAGGGATCCGTTCGCCTTGCCGCGCCCGCGCGGGGTGCGGATCGCGTCGTACACGTACGCTTCGGTGCTCACTGGTCAGCCTTTCGGGGAGGGTGCGGGAGCGGGCGCCGGCCGGGGGTCAGCCGCCGTCCTTCAGGAGTCGGGGCACGTCCCAGTCGCGGGCCACGTCCGCCGTGTCCGCGCCCGGCTGGGCGGGGCCGCCGTGGATCGACGTGTGGGTCACGGAGAAACGGGGCGCGGGGGCGGGCTGGGTGATGCCGCCGTGGTCGGTGAAGGTGCCGCGGGCGGCCAGGTGCGGGTGGTGCGGGGCCTCGCGCAGCGAGAGGACGGGCGCCACGCAGGCGTCGGAGCCCTCGAAGACCGCCGTCCACTCGTCCCTCGTACGGGTCCTGAACCGGGCGGTGACGGCCTCGCGCAGGTCGTTCCAGCGGGCGATGTCCTTGCGGGCGGCGGAGTGCTCCTGGAGGCCGAGCAGGTCGAGGAACTCGGCGTAGAACTGGGGTTCCAGCGCGCCGACCGCCATGTACCGGCCGTCGGCGGTCTCGTACGTCCCGTAGTACGGGCAGCCGCCGTCGAGGAGGTTGGCGCCGCGCCGGTCCTGCCAGCCGCCCGCCGCGAGCATGCCGTGGAGCATCGTGGCGAGGTGGGCGGCGCCGTCGACGATCGCGGCGTCCACGACCTGGCCGGCGCCCGTCGCGCGCGCGTGGTGCAGGGCCGCGAGGACCCCGACGACGAGGTAGAGGGAGCCGCCCGCGTAGTCGCCGAGGAGGTTGGCCGGGGCGGGCGGCGGGGCGTCCGGGCTGCCGATGAGGCCGAGGACGCCGGTCGGGGCGAGGTAGGCGATGTCGTGCCCGGCGCGGCGGGCGAGGGGGCCCTCCTGGCCCCAGCCCGTCATCCGGCCGTAGACGAGCCCCGGGTTGCGGGCGTGGCAGCTCTCGGGGCCGACACCGAGGCGCTCGGCGACCCCGGGGCGGTAGCCCTCGACCAGGATGTCGGCGCGGGCGGCGAGATCGAGCACGCGGGCGGGACCGTCAGGTGCCTTCAGGTCGACGATCACCGAGCGCTTGTTGCGGTTCGTGACGTCGTACTCGGGGTCGATGGCCAGTCCCGTGCCGCCCGGCCGGTCCACGCGGACCACGTCGGCGCCCAGGTCGGCGAGGAGCATCGCGGCGAACGGGCCGGGCCCGATGCCCGCCAGCTCGACCACCCGCACCCCGGCGAGCGGACCGCCGCCCGCCTCCCCTGCCACCGACATCGAGTCCCCCACTCCCGTGACACAACCGACATGACACCAGCGATGCTAGGAACGCCCCGAGGCTCCGCACAAGGCTTCGCCGGGCACAAATTAAGCAAGCGCTTGGCCAAGCCTCCCGTTCCGGACGGACACGCACCACGGACGGACCGGGCGCGCGACCCCACTCCCCCTCACGCTAGCCTCGACCACCGACAACGGCGCGGAACGCACAACGAGGGGTGTCATGAGCAGGCCGAACAGGATGGAACGCCCGTACGACATCGTGCTGTTCGGAGCCACCGGCTTCGTCGGCGCGCTCACCGCCGAGTACCTCGCCGCGCACGCGCCCGACGGTCTGCGCTGGGCGCTCGCGGGCCGCAGCCCGGAGCGGCTGGAGTCGCTGCGCGAGCGCCTCGCGGGCATCGGCAAGGCGGCCGAGGTCGGCGTGCTGGCGGCGGACGTCTCCGATCCGGCCTCCCTGCGCGAACTCGCCGGGCACACGCGCGTGCTGGCCACGACGGTGGGCCCCTACCTGACCTACGGCGAGGAGCTGGTCGCCGCCTGCGCGGACGCGGGCACCGACTACCTGGACCTCAGCGGTGAGCCGGAGTTCGTGGACCTGATGTACGTCCGGCACGACGCACGCGCGCGGGAGACCGGCGCCCGGCTGGTGCACGCGGCCGGTTTCGACTCGGTCCCGCACGACCTGGGCGCCTACTTCACCGTCGCCCAGCTGCCCGAGGGCGTGCCGCTGACCGTGGACGGGTTCGTGCACGCCGACGCGATGTTCTCGGGCGGCACCTTCGCCTCGGCGCTCAACCAGTTCTCCCGGGGACCCCGGATGCTGGCCGCCGCCCGCGACCGACGGCGGCACGAGCCACGGCTGCTGGGCCGCCGCGCGACCGCCCCCTCGGGCGCACCCCGGTACGCCAAGGAGGTCGACGCCTGGGCGCTGCCGCTGCCCACCATCGACCCGCAGGTCGTGGTGCGTTCGGCCCGCGCGCTGGAACGCTACGGCCCCGATTTCCGTTACCGCCACTACGCGGCGGTACGACGGCTGCCGTTCGCGGTGGGCGGGGTCGCCGCGGTCGGCGCGGTGTTCGCGGCGGCCCAGGTGCCGCCCGCGCGGCGCTGGCTGTCGGGGCGGCTGCGGCCGGGCGACGGGCCGAGCGCGGAGCGGCGGGCCAAGAGCAGCTTCTCGGTGCGGTTCGTCGGCGAGGGCGGCGGGCAGCGGGTGTTCACGGAGGTCGCGGGCGGCGACCCCGGCTACGACGAGACGGCGAAGATGTTCGCCGAGTCGGCGCTCTCCCTGGCCTTCGACGACCTTCCGGCGACGGCCGGGCAGGTCACCACCGCCGTGGCGATGGGCGACGCGCTGATCGACCGGCTGCGCAAGGCGGGCATCACGTTCCGGGTGGCGGCCACGCGCTGACGGACGGGCCCTCGGCAGGGCGTACGACGGCTCCAGCGGGGCTTACTGGGCCCAGCCCGTGACCGTCCAGATCATGCCGACGATCCAGGCGAGTCCCGCCAGTACGGCGACGACCAGCGCGGCCGTGACGGCGCGCTCGACGGGCTGGGCGGGGCTGGCGGCGGGCTTCGGGGCGCGGTGCGTGGTCATGGGCACAGCCTGCCGACAGCTCAGGGTCGCCGACATCCGTACAGATACTCAGAACACATACTCAGATGATCACTTGAAGGCCCTACGCGGTAGGCCCTTGCGCAACAGCCCCCTCCGCGGTGGCCTCCTTCAGTGCCCGCCGGCACAGGGCGTCCGCGCGGCGGGTCGTCTCCGGGAGGCGGTAGTCCGGAGTGAGCGCCAGGACGTGGGCGCAGGCCCCGTCCAGGGTCGTGCGGTGGCCGACGGAGACGAACACCGGTTTGACGCCGTCCCGGGTGCGCAGGGCGCGGCCGACCTCCTCCGGGCCCGCCAGGAGCGGGGACGCCGAGCCGCGCCGGGTGCCCGGCTCCTCGTACGTGAAGGTGAACGGGTTCTTCGCGACGCCGATCGTGGGGAGCCCGGTGAGGACGCCGAGGTGGCTGGCGAGACCGAAGCGGCGCGGGTGGGCCAGGCCGTAGCCGTCGCACACGACGAGGCCGGGCGGGACGGGCAGCGCGTCGAGGGCTGCCAGGACGGCCGGGACCTCACGGAAGGCGAGCAGGCCGGGCACGTACGGAAAGGGAACCCGTCCGACGGCCGTGGCCTCGGCGACGACGCCCAGGGTCGCCGCGTCCAGGACGACCGCGGCGGCCACGACGAGGTCCCGTTCGTCGTCGTAGGCGACGTCGACGCCGGTGACGTGCCCCGTCCCGGGCGGCGGTCCGGGCTCGTCGAGCACCACCCGCAGCCGCAGTTCGTCCTGGACCGCGCGGGCGCCTTCCTCGGTCGTGGGCCAGTCCGCCGGAACGGGCACGCTCGTCGTCATCTCCATGATGACGACGAGCGTACGGCCCCGGCGCGGGAGGTCACTTGCCGCCGAGGACCCGCTTCAGCTGCTCCTTGTCCATGCCGGAGCGGCCGTGCACGTTCCGCCGCCTCGCCTCCGCGTAGAGCTGCTCGTACGTCTGCCCCCGCGCGCCCTTGTGCGAGCGCAGGCCGCCGCGCCTGCCGGACGACATGTCCTCGGTCGACGTACGGCTGGCGGTCCGGGACTCACCGGCACGGGCGTGCTCCTTGTTGACGGTCCGCGCGTGAACGGGTACCCGGGCATCACGATTCGAGCCGTGCCACGCGCCCCTTCTCGCCGGCCGCCCAGCAGCCCAGGTCGGGGGTGCAGTCCACGGTGTCGTACGAGCCGGTGTCCACCGTCTTCCAGGTGCGCCCGGCGTCCGTGGTGAGGTCGGTGCCGGTCGGGCCGACCGCGAGCGCGGCCGTGCGGCTGTAGGGGAGCCAGGCGACGCCGGAGCGGTAGGCGGGCGGGGGTGTGGCCGAGGTGGTCCAGGTACGGCCGCCGTCCCTGGTGACCGCTCCCGCGCGCGGGGAGGGCTGGTCGGCGCGGTAGTCGCCGCCGACCGCGAGTCCGTGCGTACGGTCGCGGAAGGCGAGCGCGAAGACACCGCGCGCCCCGTCGCCCGCCGGGATCGGCGAGTCGGCGGCCGTCCAGGTGAGCCCGCGGTCGGCGGAGTGCAGCACGCGCGCGCGTGCACCCCCGCCCGTGGCCAGCCAGACGTCACGCGGCCCGGAGCTGACCAGGCACTGCCCGCTCGCCGCGAAGCCCGCCTCGCCCTCCAGCGCGGCCGGCATGCCCTCGCTGGGCAGCACCTTCCAGGAGCGTCCGCCGTCGGCGGTGGACAGGATGCGGAACCTGCCGTCCACCGGGTCGCTCATGGCGAGGCCGTGGCGGCTGTCGAAGAAGGTGAGGCAGTCGTAGAAGGCCCTGGCGTCGGTGTTGCGGAACGACTCGGTCCAGGTCGTGCCGCCGTCGTCGGTGCGGTAGACCCGGGAGGCCTCGCCCTCGCCGATGGCCAGGACCACGGCACGCCGCGCGTCGAACGCCTCGATGTCCCGGAACTGCAGCTCGGCCGCGCCCGGCGGAGAGACGTTTCGCCAGCTCGCGCCGCCGTCGGTGGTGCGCAGCACGGTGCCCGCGGTCCCGGCGACCCAGGCGGTGTTCCGGCTCACGGCGGACAGTCCGCGGAAGCGGACGTCGGCGGCCCCGCTGTCCTTGGCCGCCCAGTGCGGCGCCGGGTGCCCTGCGCCGGAGCCGGTCCCCTCGTACGCCTGCGCGGGCGCCGCCAGTCCGGCGGCCACGGCGGCGAGCGCCGCCGCGTACGCCCCCGCCATCACCACGCGACTCGTCCGCTTCGTCCGGCTCATCCGTATCGTCCGTCTGGCCTGCCGCTTCGGGCTCAAGATCCTCATGGCGGGCGAAGGTAGCAGTGAATGAACTCGGTGACAGAGGTCACTAGAAATTCAGGTGCACTGTTTGGCTCGTTCCAGCGTCTCCTTCAGTGTGCGGACCGTTCCAATCGGGAGTGCGGCCAACCGTCACAAGGGAGCAAGGCGATGTCCACCGTCATCGAACAGCTGGTAGAAGCCCGTCTCGTCGCCGCCGCGCCGCGGATGCCGAGCATTCCCGCGACACTCACCTACGACCGGCGCGATCCGTTCGCCGTCCGGATGACCTTCCCCGCGCCGGCCACGCTGGAGGGCGTGGAGGTCTGCTGGACCTTCGCCCGCGAGCTGCTCTCCGACGGCATGCGCGAACCGCAGGGCCACGGCGACGTCCGGGTCCGGCCGTACGGCTACGACCGGACGGTGCTGGAGTTCCACGCCCCCGAGGGCACCGCGGTCGTCCATGTCCGCTCGGGCGAGCTGCGGCGCTTCCTGGCGGCCACCACCGAACTGGTGCCCGTCGGCCTGGAGCATCTGCAGACCGACCTGGACCACGACCTCGCGGAGCTGATGCGCGACGCCCTCTGACAGCACCGCTCGGCCGCCTTTAATGCTTTGACAGCCCGAAACGCCACTTCCTACGCTGACAGCGGTCCTGTTGCCGTCGAATTGGAGAAGGACGTTGCTCTACTGAGGTCTTGAGACACCGCGCCCCACACCCTCCAGTGGTGTGTGTGCACAGCGTGCGACCTCGGTGTTCGAGCCGTCCGTGACTCCTTCCGGAGCAGGGCCTTTCTCGTGCCACCAAGATCATTCCGCCGCCGCCCGCCGGTGTCTCGACACGCGTTTGCCCCGACCGAACCAAGCAACCGCGAGGCCGCATGTCAGCCACCACTTCCATCGCCGTCACCTCCCTGTCCTTCGCCTGGCCGGACGGCACCGCCGTCTTCGAGGGCCTCGACGTCGCCGTCGGCCCCGGCCGCACCGGGCTCGTCGGCGTCAACGGATCAGGAAAGTCAACCCTGTTGAAGCTGATCGCCGGTCGGCTCCAGCCCGCCGACGGCACCGTCCGCGTCGCGGGCGACATCGGCTACCTCCCGCAGTCCGTCACCCTCGACACCACCCTGCGCGTGGACGAAACGCTCGGCATCCGCGCCAAACGGGCCGCGCTGCACGCCATCGAGGCGGGTGACGTGGCCGACGAGCACTTCGAGACGATCGGCGACGACTGGGACGTAGAAGAACGCGCCCTGGCCACGCTCGGCGAACTCGGGCTCGGCCGGATCGAGTTGGACCGCACGATCGGCGAGATCTCGGGCGGTGAGTCCGTCCTGCTGCGCCTGGCCGCGCTGCTGCTGCAGCGCCCGGACGTGCTCCTGCTGGACGAGCCGACCAACAACCTGGACCTGTACGCGCGCCGACGCCTCTACACGGCCGTCTCCTCCTGGCCCGGCGTGATGGTCGTGGTCAGCCACGACCGTGAACTCCTCGACCTGGTCGACCAGATCGCCGATCTGCGCTCCGGCGAGGTCACCTGGTACGGCGGCAACTTCTCGGCGTACGAGGAGTCGCTCGCCACCGAACAGGAGGCGGCCGAGCGGATGGTGCGGGTCGCCGAGGCCGATCTGAAGAAGCAGAAGCGCGAACTGTCCGACGCGCACCTGAAGTTGGCCCGCCGCAGGAAGTACGGGCAGAAGATGGCCGACCAGAAGCGCGAGCCGAAGATCGTCATGGGGGCGCGCAAGCGGTCCGCGCAGGAGTCGGCGGGCAAGCACCGCATCCTGCACGAGGAGCGGCTCGCCGGCGCCAAGGAGCGGCTCGACGAGGCGGTGGACGCCGTGCGGGACGACGACGAGATCCGCGTCGACCTGCCGTACACGGCCGTACCGCCCGGCCGTACCGTCCTCACGCTGCTGGACCTGGAGCTGGCGTACGGCGCGAGCGTGGGCTCCTTCGATCTGCGCGGGCCGGAGCGGGTCGCGCTGATCGGGCGTAACGGCGCGGGCAAGACGACCCTGCTGCGGACGGTCTCCGGAGAGCTGGCCCCCGCCTCCGGGGAGGCACGCGCGCACGTGCCGCTGCGTTTTCTGCCGCAGCGGCTGGACGTCCTCGACGACGAGCTGACCGTCGCGGAGAACGTGGCCCGGTTCTCGCCCGGCGCCACCAACAACCGGGTCCGTGCGCGGCTGGCCCGCTTCCTGTTCCGGGGCGCCCGCGCCGACCAGCCGGCCGCGACCCTGTCCGGCGGCGAGCGCTTCCGGGCCGCGCTGGCCGCGCTGATGCTGGCCGAGCCCGCACCCCAGCTGCTGATGCTGGACGAGCCGACCAACAACCTGGACATGGCGAGCGCACGCCAGCTCGTCTCGGCCCTGGAGTC
The DNA here is from genome assembly GCF_002954775.1 of Streptomyces geranii. Classification (GTDB taxonomy): domain Bacteria; phylum Actinomycetota; class Actinomycetes; order Streptomycetales; family Streptomycetaceae; genus Streptomyces; species Streptomyces geranii. The sequence continues at coordinate 202,404 of NZ_PJME01000013.1, read as the reverse complement.
GTACGAGGGCGCGCTGATCGTGGCCAGCCACGACCTGCCGTTCCTGGAGTCGATCGGGATCACCCGGTGGCTGCTCCTGGACGGCGAGCTGCGGGAGATCGACCCGGCGGAGGTGGGCTGACGTCGGGGGCCGGGGCCGGGGCGGCGGCCCCGGTCTGACCTCCGGGGCTTTTGTCCGGACAGCCCGGCCCGGCATGATGTGCCCGGACGCCCCCTGCGATTCGGAGTTCCGCCCGTGCCCAGCAAGAAGGCCCTCATACGCCGCCCCAGCCCACGCCTGGCCGAGGGCCTCGTGACGCACATCGAGCGCGAGGAGATCGACCCGGCCCTCGCCGAACGGCAGTGGGAGGCGTACGCGGAGGCGCTGCGCACCCACGGCTGGGAGACCGTCGAGGTCGATCCGGCGGACGACTGCCCGGACGCGGTGTTCGTCGAGGACGCGGTGGTCGTCTACCGGAACGTCGCCCTGATCGCCCGGCCCGGCGCCGAGTCCCGGCGCGACGAGACGGGCGGCGTCGAGGAGACCGTGGCCCGCCTCGGCTGCTCGGTGAACTGGGTGTGGGAGCCGGGCACCCTGGAGGGCGGCGACGTCCTCAAGATCGGCGACACGATCTACGTAGGACGGGGCGGGCGGACGAACGCCGCCGGCGTACAGCAGCTGAAGGCCGTGTTCGAACCGCTGGGCGCCCGGGTGGTCGCCGTACCGGTGAGCAGCGTGCTGCATCTGAAGTCGGCGGTCACCGCGCTGCCGGACGGGACCGTCATCGGGCACGCGCCCCTGGTGGACAGTCCGACGCTCTTCCCGCGCTTCCTGCCGGTCCCGGAGGAGTCGGGGGCGCATGTGGTGCTGCTGGGCGGCGGCAAGCTGCTGATGGCCGCGAGCGCGCCGAAGACGGCCGAGCTGCTCGCCGATCTCGGCCACGAGCCGGTGCTGGTCGACATCAGCGAGTTCGAGAAGCTCGAAGGCTGTGTGACCTGCCTCTCGGTGAGACTGCGGGAGCTGTACAGCTGATCGGGCGAACGGGCTACCCGTTCGGCCCTGGACCTGCGAGCCTGGGGCTTCGCCTCTCCCTGGTGCGAAACCCGCTGATCAGCGATCTTTACAGCACTCTTAACTTACGGTGGCGTAACCTACGGGAACGTAGCCTACGATGCCGTAGGTTGAGTTCTCGGCAGTCCCCGGCAGTCCCCCGAGAAGTCCGCGTATTCCGCTCGCACGTCATTCTGGAGCATTCATGACGATCACTTCGCCGCACCTCGGCAGCCCGTCCGGCGCCTGGACCGACGCCCGGCTGCTGTTCGCCCTGGAAGAAGTGGTCGAGACCGAACTCAACCGGCATCTCAAGGTCGCCAAGGACTGGATGCCGCACGAGTACGTGCCGTGGGGCGACGCCCGCAACTTCCCCGGTTTCTTCGAGGACGGCGAGGCCTGGGACAAGGAGCAGTCCAAGGTCACCGAGCTGGGCCGGATCGCCCTGGTCGTCAACCTCCTCACCGAGGACAACCTCCCCAGCTACCACCACGAGATCGCCAGCCTGTTCGGCCGCGACGGCGCCTGGGGCACCTGGGTGCACCGCTGGACGGCGGAGGAGGGCCGACACGGCATCGTGATGCGCGACTACCTGCTGGCCTCGCGCGCGGTCGACCCGGACAAGCTCGAAGAGTTCCGTATGCAGCACATGGCCGAGGGCTTCGAGTCGGACAACCGGCACTCGATGCTGCACTCGGTGGCGTACGTCGCCTTCCAGGAGCTGGCCACCCGCGTCTCGCACCGCAACACGGGCCACCAGTCGGGCGACCCGGTCTGCGACCGCATGCTGGCCCGCATCGCGACCGACGAGAACCTGCACATGGTCTTCTACCGCAACCTCCTGAAGGCCGCGTTCGAACTCGCGCCCGACCTGACGATGCAGGCGGTCCGGGACGTGATCGTCAACTTCCGGATGCCCGGTCACGGCATGCCCGGCTTCGAGCGGGCCGCCGCGCAGATGGCGATCGGCGAGGTCTACAACATGCGCATCCACCACGACGACGTGCTCCAGCCGGTCCTGCGCCACCTCAAGGTCATGGACATGAGCGACCTCACCGGCGAGGGTCTCCAGGCCCAGGAGGAACTGGGCATGTTCATGGGCGGCCTGGACGCGGAAGCCGCCAAGTTCGACGAGAAGCTCGCGGCCCGCAAGGCCCGCCTGGCGGCCCGCGCCGCCGGCTGACCCGCCTCGACCCCGCCGCATCCCTCACTCGTACGCCGTCACCTCGTCCAGCGCCGCGTCCCGCACGTCGGCCACGGGGTGGCGGCGCAGTGCTGTCAGCCGCTCCCGCCAGGGCCCGGCCCACTCCGTACGGCCGCCCAGCGCCCCGGTGACGGCGACCGCGAGCAGCCCCTCCGCGTGGCCGCCGTGGGCGGTCAGCAGCCCGACCTCGGCCAGCAGCGCCTCGGGGTCGCCCTCCTGTTCCGGCCGCGCCAGCCGTTCGGCCAGCTGACCGGCGGTGCGGGCGGCCAGTGCGGGGCGGCCGGCGGTGAGCGCGGCCAGCTGTCCGAGGCGGGGCGGCCGGGCGTCGAGGTCCAGGTGGTACGCCGCCAGGGTCGCGGCCCGCGGTACGTGGGCGTCGTACCCGGCGAGCAGCTCGCTCGCGGCGAGAGCGGCGGGCCGGACGCTCCCGGCGGCCGGACTGCCGTGCCGGAGCAGGCAGGAGACGACGTACTCGACCCGCCGGTGGGCGGGACGGTCGCGCCCCTCCCCCGCGTCCAGGTCGGGCTCGCCGTCCGCCGGGCGCCCGGCGAGGGTCCGTAGGGCCTCCAGGAGCCAGTGGGCGCCCTGCGGGGAGTCCTCCGCGACGGTCACCAGGCCGCCGGCCGCCACCTGCCAGTTGGTCCGGTCGCCGAGGTCCGTCGCGGCCCGCGCCAGCAGCGCGGGCGCGTCCGGCGACCAGGGCGTCCACCGGGCCAGGGCGCCGAGGGCGAGGGCCGCGGTCTCGGGGTCGTCGGTGCCGCACACGGCGTGCACGAGGCGGGCGTAGCGCTCGCGGTGGGGTTCGGGCAGATCGAGGGGGCGGATCCGCAGCACGGCCCGGCGCAGCACCGGTTCGGCGCCGGCCGCGTCGCGCAGCAGCTCCCAGACCGGCTCGTGCGCGACGAGCCCGCCCGCGAAGGCCACACACGCGGTACGGACGTCGCGGTGGGTGCCGGGCCGCCCGTACGTCTCGCAGAGCAGCGCGACGGCCGACCGCGCGGGCAGCCGGGTCACCGCGAGCCGGACCGCCTCCTTGCGGCTGGTCACCTTGGTGTCCGGGGCCCGCAGCACCTCGGCGAGCTGTCCGGCGAGCAGCGACGGCGGCGCGTACCGCGAGGCCCGGGTGGCCGCGTGGACGGCGACCCGGGCGCGATCGTCGCCCGCGTGGGCGAGGAGTTCGGGCAGCGCCTCGTGGGGCCGGTCGGTGCGGGAGAGCGCGGTGAGCGCCGCCTCGGCGAGGACGACCTCCCCGGAGTCGGTCCACTGCCGTACGAGGGCGACGCCAAACTCCGGTACGTGCGCGGCCTGTTGGATCGCGGCGGCCCGACGGTGCAGCGGCAGCGCGGAGTCGGCGGCGAGGTCCGCCAACCGGCCGACGAACCGGCGCTGTTGGCGGGGCCGCCAGCGCCGGACGCCGTGGTGGCCGGGTGCGGTCCAGGGCTCGCGCTCGGGCAGGAAGCGGCCGTACGGCGGGGTCTCGGCGAGGTACGGGTCGAGCAGGTCGGTACGGCGGCCGGCGAGGGTGCGCCACACCGACGGCAGTGCTCCGGCGGAGGGTTCGTGGGCGAGGACGCGTGCGACGCGTTCGTCGCGGGTGGCGGGCGGCTCCAGCCAGAGGTCGATCGCCGTGCGGACGGTCGCGTCCTTGCCGCCGTAGCGGACGGCCTGCCAGAGCAGGTCCTGGAGTTCGGCCATACCGGCGGCGCGTCGTCCGACGGCCCGGGCGAGGGCGAACGCGAGGCTGTAGTCGGCCTTTTCGGCGCCCGCCTCGATCCAGGGGCGCAGCGCCTCGTACACGCGGTGCTCCTGGCCGTGCGCGAGGGTCCGGTCGAGCCGGCCGAGGTCGATGGTGCCGGTGTGGCCGGTGATGCGGACCAGGGTGCGCAGCGCCCAGTTCACCAACTCCCGTGGCCCGCGCGCCGCGTGCTCGCGCAGCACCCCGAGGGCGAGGGCTCCGAGCCGCTGCCGGGTGGGTCCGGAGGAGTCACGCGCCTCGACGGCGTCCGCGGCGATCCGGTCGAGGTGCGGTTCGGCGTCCTCGGTGAACAGCGCCGCACGGACGTCGGCGAGCGCCGCAAGCGCGGCCGAACGCACCGGGTCCTGTTCGTTCCTCAGCCGCCCCATCTCCGCGAGTACGGCGGTGACGGCGTCCGGGTCGCCGGAGCGCGCGGCGTTGTCGATCAGCAACGGCCAGGCCAGGGCGCGGTCCTCGGCGGCCGGGCGACGGGTGGCGTCGAGGAGCCGGGCGCGTATCTCGGCGACGGGCAGGAACGATTCGACGAGGAGTACGGCGTACCAGCCGGCGCCTCGTTCACGGGCGGCGGCGGCTGCGCGGCGGGCCTCGTCGGGCGCGTGGGTGCGGGGCAGCACCGCCAGGGTCGCCACGTCGGCGACGGCGGAGCCCCGGCCCTCCTGCACCTCGGCGAGGAGGGCGTGGCGGCGTCCTGGCGGCATGGCGGCGAGCAGTACCGGGAGGTCTCCGGTGGCCGCCAGCACCCTGCCGTAGGCGACGAGTTCGGGCGCCCCGGAGCGGGCCAGCCCGCGCAGCACGGACGTGTTCAGCGAGCGCACACAGCGGGCGGACCAGCCGGGTGTGCCGAGCAGGCGCAGTACGCGCCCGGGGGCCGCGGCGACGAACAGGCCCAGGCAGGAGTCGAGTCGGCGGGGGAACACCCTGGGCGGGCGGCGCTCCAGGAAGCCGAGGACGCGCAGGGGGTCGTGCGGCGCGACGGCGGCCACGGCGCCGCCGAAGGACTCCCACCAGGAGTCGTGGAGCGCGGCCGGCAGTTCGGCCAACTCCCGTTCCAGCGCGTCCAGCAGCAGGTCCGGGTGGCGTCGGGCGAGCGCGTGCCAGCCGTCGAAGGCGTGGAACAGCTCGGGGAGCAGCCGGGCCACCGTCTCCCGTGTGCACCCGGGCAGCAGCCGTGCCGCCTCCGCGTCTCCGCGCTCCAGGCGCACTCCGTCCAGGAGCCGTTCGGCGAGTGCGGTGCGCCCGCCCGCGACGATCGCGCGCAGCAGGTCCCGGCGTACCGCCTCGGAGGCGTCGGTGAGCCCCGACTCGTAGGCGGAGTCGGGCACTTGGAGGTTCTCGGCGGCCCGGAGCGCGTGCGCGCGCACGAAGGGGTCGGGGTCGGCGATCCGGTCCGCGATCCAGTCGGCGTCCCGCCCGATCGCCGCGGCGACGATCGCGAGGTCACGGCCGTACGAGCCGCGTTCCGCCAGCTCCGTCAGCACCGGCCGCAGGTGAGTGAACTCTCTTGTCCGTGCGGCGAGTTCGCGCATGCGCTGCGGGTACGGAAGCGGGTCGAGGGCGTCGAGCAGACTGTCGACCTGCTGGTGCGGGGTTCGGAGCATGAGCTGGATTGTGCCGCTCGGTGCCGGTCGGCGTACGGGAATTGGCCGCCGAGCGGTCAGTGGGAGGTGTGCGAGGTGCGCCGGAGCTGGAGCCGTTCCTTCTCGGAGAGGCCGCCCCAGACGCCGAATCGTTCGTCGTTGCTGAGTGCGTACTCCAGGCAGGCGGGACGCATCTCGCACATCCCGCAGATGCGCTTGGCCTCGCGCACCGAGCTGCCCGGCTCGGGAAAGAAGAAGTCGGCCCCGGTCTCCGCGCACAGGGCCTGCGCCTGCCAGGCGTCGTCCATCGGGGTGATCGTCTCGTAGTGCATGGACGAGATCGTGCCGGACCGCGAAAAACGTTCGCTCAACGTCCACTCAACGTCCGATCGACGGCGACCGCCGGGTCCGCCCGCCGAGCGGCCCGGGCGTTCCCGCCGGTCGCCCGATGATGCTCCCGCCGGACGCGCGAGCGCACGGCGGCGCGCGGAGTGTTCTTGGACGAGGCGCGTTCCCGCCCTCACCCAGGGTGACCGGCTCCAGCGCTCCGGGCGGCATTGTCCCGCTCCGGCAGCGATTGTCAGTGGGCGGTGCGAGACTCGGCAGAGCAGGCAACAGGCCCGTCACCGAGGACGGGGCCCCTTGAGGAGGGCGAAGATGCTCACCACCCGTTTCGTGACCGGCGCTCCCAACTGGATCGATCTCGGCACCCCTGACATCGAGGGTGCCACCTCCTTCTACGGCGCGCTCTTCGGCTGGGAATTCCGGGACGCGGGCCCCGAGGCCGGCGGCTACGGCTTCTTCCAGCTGGGCGGCAGGACCGCCGCGGGCGGTATGCAGATGACCGAGGAGCAGGGGGGCACGCCGTCGTGGACGGTGTCCTTCAAGACCCCGGACGTCGACGGGACCGCCAAGGCCGCCGAGCAGAGCGGGGGCGCGCTGCCGATGCCGCCGATGGACGTGATGGACGCGGGCCGGATGGCCGTCGTCACGGACAGCGCGGGCGCCGTCTTCGGCCTCTGGCAGCCCGCCCGCATCAAGGGCCTGGAGGTGGCCGGGGAACCCGGCTCCCTGTGCTGGGTGGAGCTGTACACGCACGACGTGCCCAAGGCCGCCGTGTTCTACGGCAGGGTGCTGGGCCTGGAGACGTCGGGGGTGGAGTTCCCGGGCGGCTCGTACACGTGCCTGAACCCGGCGGACGGCGGGGAGGACAGCGTGTTCGGCGGCGTCATCGACGTGGCCGACGACCCGACCCACACGGAGACGACCCCGTACTGGCTGCCGTACTTCGAGGTCACCGACACGGAGGCGACGGTCGCCAAGGCCCAGGAACTGGGCGGTCAGGTGCGGATGCCGGCCACGGAGGTGGAGAGCGTGGGCACGATGGCCAAACTGACGGACCCGTACGGGGCACGGTTCGCCATCATCAAGAGCGCGCCCAGGCCTGTCTAAGGGGCGCGATCAGCCTCCACCGGTGGTCGGCCGACAAGCTACCCGTCCCGGGGAGCACTACGCCGACACGCGCCGCACCAACGTCGTCGGCAACACCACACTCGACGCCTCACCCCCCACCAACAACCGAGCCATCAACCTCCCCATCTCCTCGATGGGCTGACGCACAGTCGTCAACGCCGGATCGGTCTGCTCGGCGACAGGCAACATGTCGTCGAAGCCGACCACCGCGACATCCTCCGGCACCCGCCGCCCGCACTCCCGCAACACCCTCAACGCCCCCGCCGCGGTGAGGTCGTTCGCCGCGAACACGGCGTCCAGATCAGGCCGCCGCTCCAGCAGCTCACGCATCGCCCGCTCCCCGCCCCCTGGGGTGAAGTCGCCCTCGGCGATCAACCGGGGGTCGGGGTCCGGAGCGGCCTCCCGGAACCCGTCGAGCCGGTCCACCGCCGAGGTCTGGTCGAGGGCGCCCGTGATGTGTGCGACGCGCGTCCGCCCCAGGCCGAGGAGATGCCGTACGGCGACCCCCGCGCCGCCCCGGTTGTCGCTGTCGACGTACACGGCATCACGGGTGCCGTCGCTCCAGCCGGGTCGGCCGCCGAACACGGTGGGCAGCCCGGCGCGTTGGACGAGGCCGGGCAGCGGGTCGTCGAGGTGCAGGGAGAAGACGAGGGCGCCGTCGACATGGCCACCGGCGAGATACCGGCCGACCCGGGTGTGGTCGTCGCGCCCTTCGGTGAGCAGCAGCACGAGTTGGGAGTCGTGGGCGGTCAACTCCTTGCTGATGCCGCGGAGTTGGAGGGCGAAGAAGGGGTCGGCGAAGACTCTGGTCTCCGGTTCGGCGATGACGACGGCGACAGCGTCGTGCCGCCGGGTGACCAGGGAGCGGGCGGCCTGGTTGGGGACGTAGCCGAGTTCCTCGACGGCCTGCCTGACGCGTTCGACGAGGGGTTCGCGCACGCCGTCGCCGCCGTTCACGACCCGTGACGCGGTGGCCCGGGAGACGCCCGCCCGCGCGGCCACGGCCTCCAGGGTGGGACGCGACGCGGTCTCGGTCACTTCGGGGCTCCTCATCGGCGGTTGCCGATCAGGATAGTCCCGCCCCGGCACCGGATGAGAGCGCTCTCGGAGCCCGATCAGTGCTCGTGCGCCGACGACGCCTCCCCCTCCCCGGCGGCAGCACCAGCAGGAGCACCCGCCGCCCCGTGGGGCTCGTACCCGGGAATCGTCCCGTCCGTCCGCCGCACCAGGAACAGCCCCGCCATCCCCATGTCCGAGTGGCTCTGCACATGGCAGTGGTACATCCACGCACCGGCCCCGACGCCTTCCCCGGCGATCACCTGGAAGCCGAAGGAGTCCGCCGGTCCCACGATCTTGTTGTCGACGACCTGGCTCGGGTCGTCGGGGCCGGTGAGCAGGCCGGTGCGGTTGTCCGCCCAGCGATGACCGTGCATGTGGAAGGTGTGGTAGTACTCGCCGTGCGTGATCATCACGAACTCGACCCGATCCCCCACCGTGGCCTCGAAGTTGGGGCTCTGGTGACCGGGCCGGTTGTTGATCGTCATGTCGTTGAAGACGATCGTGTACGTGGTGTCCGGGAGGATGTCTCCCTTGCGCCGCACGATCGCCGGCCCGTAGAGGCCCTTGCGGATGCCGCCGGTGCCGTGTTCGGTGCCGACGACATGGTCGTGGTAGTGCCAGTAACCGGCGCTGCCCGCCCGCCAGGTGCCGTCCGCCCGACGCCCCGGTGCGTGGGTGCGCCAGGTGTAGGTGCGACTGCCGCCGGGCTCGACCTCGCTGCGCGACAGTTTCGTACCGTCGCTGGAGATCTCGTAGTCCATGCCGTGGACGTGCAGACTCACGGCGATGTCCGTCGTGTTCTCCAGGGTGATGTGCGCGGTGTCGCCCTCGTTCAGCTCGATCAGCGGGCCGGGGACGGACGCGGCACCCCTCGTGAACCCGTAGCCCAACTGCCCGTCGGCGAGCCGCTCGGCGTACAGCTGGAGATGCCGTACCTCACCGCCGGCCGGGGCGGTCTTCGGTGGCAGCACGGCCGCGGCGGTCGCGCCGCCCGCCTCCGGGGCCACCGACAACGATGTCGCGACGGCCGCGCCGCCGAGCAGCACCCGCCGGTTGAAGTCACGTCTGTCCATGCCGAACTCCCCACCCTGGTACGGAAGATGCGCAGCGGGAACGAGAGGAACCGCTGAGACGGTAGCGGCCCGCCACCCGTTTATCCACACCCAGGACAAAGTTCGTGCGATCCCGGTCATACCTCTTGGCTGGCCGCCCAAAGGGGTCTAGCTTCCTTGGCGTTTGCTGTGACCGGAGAGGGGTGGGTGACCACATGCGGTTCACATCGCATCAAATACCTATGGCTTTACGAGGGTTGAGCGGGCGCAGACGTACCTGGGCGGCGACCGTCGCCGCCACGGTCGTCACTGCCGGGCTGCTGTCGGGGCCCGCCGCGAACGCGCGGTCGGCACCCGAGCCGTCCGTGACAACGATGTCCGTGAAGTCGCCGCCCGGTGGCAGCGGCGTACGTGTCCTGGTCTTCCACGGTTCGGCGGCGGCCGGGGACGAGTCGCCGGTCGTGAACGCCGGGATCGAGGCGATCGAGCGGATCGGGCTGTCGGGCCCGGCGGAACAGCGCTACGAGGTCGAGGCGACGGACGACGCCTCGGTGTTCACGGACGGGCCCCGGCTCGGCACCTTCAACGCGGTCGTCTTCCTGACCGGCGGCGGTGACGTCCTCGACCCGGAGCAGGAGGCCGGGCTGGAGACGTACATGGAGGCGGGCGGCGGTTTCGTCGGTATCCATGACGCGGCCCGGGCGGAGCCGTACTCCGACTGGTTCACGGGGCTGGTGGGCGCCCGACCGGCGGCGACCAGCCCGACAGCCGTGCAGCGGGCGACCGTTGAGGTCGGCGACCGGCGCCATCCGGCGACGAAGGATCTGCCTGCGCAGTGGAAGCGGCCGGACCAGTGGCTGAACTGGGTGAAGAACCCGTCCGGCGACGTGCACACCGTGGCCCGGGTGCGCGAGTCGACGTACAAGCCCGGTGCGAGCGCCAACGGCTGGGACCACCCGGTGAGTTGGTGCCGGGACTACGACGGCGGGCGTTCCTTCTACACCGCGATGGGCGGGACTGTGTCGTCGTACGACGAGACGGACTTCCGTGCCCATCTGCGCGGGGCGCTGCTGTGGACGACCCGGCTGGCGCAGGCCGACTGCAAGGCGACCGTCAACGGCAACTACAAGGCGGAACGGCTCACCCAGCCCAATCAGCCGGCCCAGAACGACCAGATCGGCGAGCCGCACGGGCTGGTGACCGCGCCCGACGGGCGGGTGTTCTACATCGGCAGAGGCGGCGCCGACTCGTCCCAGCCGGTGGTCACCGACTGGAACAACCCGAACATCGGCAAGGGCAAGGGACAGATCCACGTCTACGACCCGAGGACCAAGAAGGTCACTCTGGCGGGCGAGTTGACCGTCTTCGGCAACAAGGGCGGCGGGGACGAGCTGACCAAGGTCGAGGAGGGGCTGCTCGGTATCGAGCTGGACCCGTCCTTCGAGCGCAACGGCTGGGTGTATCTCCACTACACGCCCCACTCGCGGATCAACCGTGACACGAGGATGGCCGAGCGGTACGTCTCCCGCTTCACGTTGGACCTGAACACCAACCGGCTCGACCTGAACAGCGAGAAGGTGCTGCTCAAGTGGCCGGTGCAGATCCACAGTTGCTGTCACTCGGGCGGCGGGCTGGCCTGGGACTCCAAGGGGAACCTGTACATCGCGACCGGTGACAACAACTCCAGCCAGTTCAGCGAGGGTTACTCGGGCAACAACCCCCAACCGGCGTACAAGGGCGTGTCGTTCGCCGACGCGCGGCGCACCGCCGGCAACACCAACAACCTCAACGGCAAGATCCTGCGCATCCATCCGGAGTCCGACGGCACGTACACACTGCCCGAGGGCAACCTGTTCACGGGCCGGGAGACCGACGAGGGTGGCGGCAAGACGCGCGGCGAGATCTATGTGATGGGGGTCAGGAACCCGGCCCGGATCGCCGTCGACAAGACGACGGACACGCTGTACGCGGGCTGGGTCGGACCGGACGCGGGCGCTCCCTCGACGACCTGGGGTCCGGCGAAGTACGACACGTTCGCCGCCATCACCCGGGCGGGCAACCGGGGTTGGCCGTACTGCATGGGCAACAAGCAGCCTTACCGGGACCGCAATCTGCCCGATCCGTCGAAGCCGCTGGGCTGGTACGACTGCGACCACCCGAAGAACGAGTCGCCGAACAACGACGGCCTGGTCAATCTGCCGCCGGTCACCGGCAACAACATCTGGTACTCGCCCCAGGGCGGCGCCCCGGACTTCCCGCGCGATGCGAACGGCATCCCCTCCTACAAGCAGGCGGAGAGCACCTATCTGCTGCCGTGGCTGAAGGGCGGCGGTCAGGCCGCGATGAACGGTCCGGTGTACCGCTACGACGCGGCGAGCGCGAGTACGGCCAAGTGGCCGGCCTACTGGGACGGCAAATGGTTCGTGGGCGACTTCTACGACTCCGACCAGCCGCGCAACGCGGTGCTCATGGACCCGAAGACCCTGGGTGACGGCGGACTGCCCGTCCACGCCGAGTCGTTGAAGAAGATCGTGCCGATCGGGAACGACGGCATCAAGAACCTCATGGACTGGAAGTTCGGTCCGGACGGCGCGCTGTACGTCCTCGACTACGGCCGGGGTTTCTTCACCTCGGACGCCAAGTCGGCGCTGTGGCGGGTCACTTACACCGGCGGGGGCCCGACGCCCGCGCTGGGCGATCTCGCGAGGGGAGCAGCGGAGTGACACGCGGACGCAGACATCTCTGGACGGCCCTGTTGGCGTCCCTGCTGCTGGTGCTCGGGCTGACGTCGGCGGCGGGAGCGCGCACGGCCGCCGAGCCGGTGGCCGACGAGCCCGCAGCCGCTCAGGTCCTGACCTGGACGGCGGGCGACGACATCACCAAGTACAGCTCGGCGCCCACGACAGCCGTCGCGGGCGCGACGACGATCGTCTTCGAGAACAGCGCGGCGACCGGCAACACCATGGGGATGCCGCACACGTTGACGTTCGACGTCGTCGACCCCGAGTACAACAACGACGTGCCGCTCAACATCCTCGCCAACCCGAACGACGACCAGGACGGCAGGCACACCGCCGAGGTCACGCTCGCCCCCGGCCGCTACCGCTACTTCTGCACGATTCCGGGTCACGGCCAGATGCAGGGCATCCTCGTGGTGACGGAGGGCGGCGGCTCCGACACAACGGCTCCGGTGACCTCGGTGAACGTGACGGGCGCGCAGAACTCGCAGGGCCAGTACGTCGGTTCGGCGAGCGTGGCGATCGGCGCGACCGACGAGGGGTCCGGCGTCGACCGGGTCGAGTACGCGATCGGGGCCGACGGTGCCTGGCAGCCGTACACCACGCCGGTCGTGATCGACCAGGTCGGCGGCCACACGGTGCGCTACCGGGCGTTCGACAAGACGGGCAACGCCGCCGCCGAGAAGAGCGTCACGTTCACGGTGGTCGCGCCGCCGACGGAGGACACGGCGCCGCCGGAGACCTCGGCGACGGTGAGCGGTGAGCGGAACCCGGACGGGGCGTATCTCGACATGGCGACGGTGACCGTCTCCGCGTCGGACACCGGGTCCGGGGTCAACACCGTCGAGTACGCGGTGAACGGCGGGAGTTGGCAGCCGTACACGGGCCCGGTGATGGTGCACCAGGTCGGCAGCCACACGGTCCGCTACCGGGCCACCGACAAGGCGGGCAACGTCGCCGCCGAGAAGAGCGTGGCGTTCACGGTCGTGGCACAGCCCGCCGAGGACACGACACCGCCGGTGACCGGGGTGACGGTCGAGGGCACCCGGAACGCGAACGGCGCCTACGTGAACAGCGCGAAGGTGACGATCAGCGCGACGGACCCGCACGGCGGCTCGGGTGTCGCCGTGGTCGAGTACTCGCTCGACGGCGGCCCCTACCTCACGTACACCGCACCGGTGTTGGTCGACCGGGCGGGCGCGCACTCCGTGACGTACCGGGCGAGCGACAAGGCGGGCAACACCAGTGAGGCCCGGTCGGTGAGCCTCACGGTGGTGGCGGGCGGCGGGGTTCCGGCGCCCAACTGCCCCGAGTACGACGAGCGGTTGACGGTGATCGTCGGCACGGTCGACTCGGGTGTCCCGAACCGGGTGACGAACAACCGTTGCCGGATAGGCGAGTTGATCGAGGACGAACGGGAGTGGACGTCCCACGCCCTGTTCCTCAAGCACGTACGGACCGTCCTCGACCAGCTCTTCAAGGACGGTGCCATCGACGAACGCGAGGACGCGGCGATCGACGAGGCGGCCCGCGAGTCCGGTATCGGCAGGCCGGGCCAGACCGAGGGCTACCGCACGATCCTCGACGGCACGGCGGCGTCCTTCGCCAAGTGGCAGCAGGTGGGCGGCGGTTCGTTCGCGCGCAACGGCGACGGGTCGATCACCAGCGGCACGACCGTCGGGGGCCTGGGCATGCTGTGGTTCCCGGAGCGGAAGTACGGCGACTTCTCCCTCAAGCTCCAGTGGCGTGACGACGCACCGGGCACGGGCAACGCCAACTCCGGTGTGTTCGTGCGCTTCCCGTGGGTCCAGGGGCACCCGGAGGAGCCTCGGCCGGAGTGGGTCGCCATCAAGTACGGGCACGAGGTGCAGGTGCTCGACCGCCCGGACGGCGACATGTACAAGACGGGCTCGGTCTACGGCTTCGACCGCGTGGGTCTGGCCGGGGCGGGGGTGACCCAGAAGGGCACCTGGAACGACTATGAGATCCGGGTGGTCGACCAGCACTACTCGGTCTACCGAAACGGCGTCCTGATCAACGAGTTCGACAACATCGGCGGCCAGGACTTCACCCCGCCGCGCTCGGACGACCCGGGCACGGACGGACGCCGGTTCGCGTCCGGCTATATCGGCCTCCAGGTGCACGGCACGACCGACGTGGTCTCGTACCGGGACATCCGGATCAAGGACCTGTAAGGCGCGAAAGGAGTCGGCAGGACGTAGGCGATCGACGTGACAGCCAAGTCGGTGAACGGTGAACGGTGAACTCAGTCCTTCCGGGCCCGACTTGGCTGCACGCGCTTCGGCTCGCCCGGCATCTTCGGGTACTCCGGGGGATACGGCAGGTCCCCGAGGCCGTGCTCGTGTTCGTCGCGGCGGGCGAGTTCGAGGAGGGCGTCGAGGGAGAAGGCGTGGTCGTCCATGTCGGCGTGGACATCGCCGAGTCGGGCGAACCGTCCGGGCATGGTGGCGAGGTCGAAGTCGCGGGGCTGGGCGTCGGGGACCTCGTCCCAGGTCAAGGGCGCCGAGACGGGGGCGTGCGGGCGGGGCCGTACGGAGTAGGCGGAGGCGATGGTGCGATCCCGCGCCGTCTGGTTGTAGTCGACGAAGATCCGCTCCCCGCGTTCCTCCTTCCACCACTTGGTCGTCACCTGGTCGGGCATCCGGCGCTCCAGCTCCCGCCCGACGGCGATCGCCGCGCGGCGCACCTGTGTGAACGTCCAGCGCGGCTCGATCGGCACGAAGACATGCAGCCCTCGTCCGCCCGAGGTCTTGGGCCAGCCCCGCAGACCGCCGAACTCGTCGAGCACGGACCGCAGTTCGTGCGCGGCACGGACGGCGTCGTTGTAGTCCGTACCGGGCTGCGGGTCGAGGTCGATCCGCAGTTCGTCGGGACTGTCGACATCGGCACGCCGCACCGGCCACGGATGGAAGGTCAGAGTCCCGAACTGGGCGGCCCACAGCACGGCGGCGACCTCGGTCGGGCACATCTCGTCGGCGCTGCGACCGCTGGGGAAGGTGATGTGGGCGGTCGGAATCCAGTCGGGCATGTTCTTGGGCGCCCGCTTCTGGAAGAAGTTCTCACCGGCCACCCCGTCCGGGTACCGCTCCAGGGTGGTGGGCCGGTCGCGCAGCGCACGCAGGATGCCGGGGCCGACGGCGAGGTAGTACTGGGCGAGGTCGAGCTTGGTGAAGCCACGCTCCGGAAAGAAGACCTTGCCCGGACTGGACAGCCGCACCGTCCGCCCGAACGCCTCCAGCTCCACCGCTTCGCCCATGGGAGCCACGGTAGGCGCAGGGCGCGAAGGCCGCATACCGGGTGATAACGGCCGGGGGTGCGCGCAGTCGACGTAAAGGCTGGTCAGAGACAGCCAGAGACAGAAAGTCACACCCTGATGACCTTGTTCGGCTACGTCTGCGGAACCAGCCATTCCGCGGGCTTCTCCAGCGACGTGGAGGTGTACAGCACGCTCTCGGGCCGCTGCTTCGCCGGCACGGCGAAGACCGTCTTGCCCCGCACGCACCCGCCGGGCTTCAGGGTCCTCGCGTACGGATACTCGGGCTTCGGGAAGTCGTCGTACGTCACGCCGCTCGGTTTGATCCGTGCCCCGTTCGCGTAGGCGAGGGCCCACGGGAAGCGGGTCACCGCGCCGACGCCGTTCTTCAGACACGCCTTGATCTCGACGGCCGCCCACGTGTATCCGGTCGTACCGAACTCCTCGTCGGCAGTCCGCTGCGGGTGGAACTTCCCCTGCTCGTACGCGAGTACGGTCATCACCATCGTCGCCCCGTCCGTCGTGAAGGAGAACGGCTTCCCGAGCGGGCGGGGCGCACCGACGCTCGGGCTCGGCTTCGCCGCCGCGCTCTCCTCGGTGGGCTTCACCGACACCTTCTCGGCGCCGGTACCCCCGGAGCAGGCCGTGGCCGCGGCGAGCAGCAGAGCGACGCCGAAGGCGATGGTGGTGGTCGTGCGCATGCTTCCCCCTGGACTGCGTGTCGAGGTGGGCATCATGCTCGGCGCGAGACGGGTCCGCGGCCAGTGTGTCCGTGTTGTGATCCGGGCCGGTTCAGCGGCGGGTCAGCGGTGAGTCAGCAGGACTCGGTGTCCTTCACGGCGTACAGGATCACGGGCGTGTCCGTGGGGTACGTGCCGGCGTCGGGCTCCTGGCTGCAGACCGTCCAGTTGCGGTCCAGGACCTGCAACCGGCCCTGGCCGCTGGCGTCCTGGTCGTCGAGGTCGTAGAAGCCCGCGGCCTGGGCCTCGTCCTGGGCGTCCTGGAGGTCCCGGCCGACGAGGTTGGGCAGCTTCCCCGATTCGGAGTCGGCGGTGGTGGCGGTGTCGGGCGTCTCCTCGTCGGGCGCTTCCGTGTCAGGCGTCTCCGTGTCGGGCGTCTCGGTGCCCGCGTCCTGTGTCGGCTGGTCGCCTGTGTCCTGGGTCGAGGTGTCCGGCTTGCTGGAGCTGTCGTTCTCGCCGCCTTCGCAGGCGGTGAGCATGAGGAGTGCCGCGGCGACGAGTGCGGCTGCGGCGGTTCGGGTGCGCATGGTGTCCCCCAAGGGTGGTGCGTGAGCCGAGGGGACATCATGTGCCGCATCTACGCACCGTGTAGGCAAGGTGACGTTTCTGTGACACAAGTGGGCACCCGGGAACGCGGGACAGCCGGGCAGTGGCCGCCGAATCGCGCAGCGAGCGGACGCCATGGACGGCTCGTAGAGTCGAATCATGGATCTGCCGGTCATGCCTCCCGTGAAGCCGATGCTCGCCAAGTCCGCAGCCAAGATCCCCCCGGACATGCACTACGAGGCGAAGTGGGACGGTTTCCGGGCGATCGTGTTCCGGGACGGTCCCGAGGTCGAGATCACCAGCCGTAACACCAAGCCCCTGACCAGGTACTTTCCCGAGCTGGTGGCGGCCTTGCGGGAGCGGCTGCCCGAGCGTTGCGTGCTGGACGGGGAGATCGTGATCGCGCTCGGGGGGCGGCTCGACTTCGACGCGCTGACCGAGCGGATCCATCCGGCCGAGTCCCGGGTACGGACGCTGGCCGAGCGGACGCCCGCCTCGTTCGTCGCGTTCGACCTGCTCGCGCTGGCCGACGAGTCACTGCTCGACGTGCCGCTGGCCGACCGGCGCGCGCTGCTCACCATGGCCCTGTCCGGCGTGACCGCGCCCGTGCATGTGGCACCGGCGACCACCGACATCGAGGTCGCGCGGCAGTGGTTCGAGCAGTACGAGGGAGCCGGTCTCGACGGGATCGTCGCCAAGCCGCTCACCCTGCGCTACCGGCAGGACGAGCGGCTGATGTTCAAGGTCAAGCACGAGCGGACGGCGGATGTCGTGGTCGCCGGGTACCGACTGCACAAGAGCGGGCCGATCGTGGGTTCGCTGCTGCTCGGGCTGTACGACGCCCGGGGCACCCTCCAGCACATCGGGGTGAGCGCCGCGTTCCCGATGAAACGGCGGGCCGAACTCGTCGAGGAGCTGGAGCCGCTGCGACTGGCGGACGTGGGCGAGCATCCGTGGGCCGCCTGGGCGGACGAGGCCGCGCACGAGGCCTCGCGGCTGCCGGGGGCACCGAGCCGGTGGTCGGCGAAGAAGGACTTCTCGTGGATTCCGTTGCGGCCCGAGCTGGTGGCCGAGGTCGCGTACGACCATATGGAGAACGGGGTGCGTTTCCGGCACACGGCCCGCTTCCGGCGCTGGCGCCCGGACCGTACGGCCGACAGCTGCACCTACGACCAGCTGGAGGAGCCGGTGGGGTACGACCTCGCGGAGATCCTCGGCCCGCAGAGCTGAGGTCACCCTTCAGACAGCTCTCGTAGCTCTCCTATGGGCCGTTCGGTCCCTTCACCGCGCACGATCAGAACCAATCGGGTATGGCCACCAATGAACCGATTAGCGCACAATCGTAAACACGGACTGGGTGGCGACGGTGGACATGCGACAGATGGCGCGAACGACACGGACGCGGCGACGGGGTACGACCACTGCGGCGACGGTGCTGGTGGCCGGTGCGATGGCTGTCTCCCTGCTGGCCGGCTGCACCTCGGGCGACCGCCCCTCCGATGACGGGCGGGGCCAGACCCACAGCCGCAGCCAGGAGCCCGGCCCGGGCGAATCCGACCGGCACGACCCGATGAGCACCGGCTCGGCCCTCGCAGTGAAGATCGACAACGTACGCGCGGCCCGGCCCCAGACGGGTCTGGAGGCCGCGGACATCGTGTACGCCGAGCAGGTCGAGGGCGGTCTCAGCAGGCTGATGGCGGTGTACGCGACCCGGCTGCCCGAGGCGGTCGGGCCTGTGCGCAGCGCCCGCGAGTCCGACCTGGAGCTGCTACGCCAGTTCGACGAGCCGACGCTCGCCTTCTCCGGCGCCCAGGGCAAGCTGCTGCCGCTGATCGACAAGGCGCCACTGCACGCCGAGTCACCGTCGTCGGCCGCGTCCGGCGCCTACTTCCGGGGCGGGAACAAGGCCGCGCCGCACAACCTGTACCTCCGACCGCAACGGCTGTACGACTCCGCACCGGGCGCGGACGCGCTCACCACCGGCTTCCGCTACGGCGCCGCCGCCGAGGGCGGGACCCCGACCGCCTCACGCACCGTCCGCTTCCCGTCGGCGCGCTTCACCTTCACCTGGTCCGCCGACCGGCACGGCTGGCTGGTCTCGATGGACGGCACCCCGACCCTCGCGACCGACGGCAAACGGCTCGCCGCTCCGACGGTCGTCGTGCAGTACGTGAAGGTGCGCGAGTCACGGTTCCACGACTTCCTCGGCAACAACACGCCGTACACCGAGACCGTGGGCTCGGGCCGCGCCCAAGTCCTGCGCGACGGGCGGGAGTTCGAGGTGCGGTGGCAACGGGCGACGGCCACTGACGGAACCGACTTCACGACGGCGGACGGTACGCCGGTGAACTTCGCGAAGGGGCAGGTGTGGGTGGTGTTCGCGACGGCCTGACCAACTCCCCTTACGGCTCAGGCGCGTTGACGTCCCCGTACGGCTCGGGCGCGTTGACCTCCCTGTACGGCGAAGGCGCGGTGGCCCAGGCGTGCTGCGAACTCCGGCCGGCCGCTGCCCCCGGCGAGCAGCGCCTCGGCGACCGCTCCGCCGCCCCGAACACCCCACCTCACACCCCGAAAACCAACTCCGCCCGCCCCAACTCCCCAGCCGCCGCCCGCAACGCCTCCGCGAACCGCCCCACCCGCTCCTCCGTGAACCGCGTACTCGGCCCGCCGAAGGACAGCGCCGCCACCACCGCCCCGCTCCTCCCCCGCACCGGCACGGCCACCGCCGACAAGCCCTCCTCGCGCTCGCCGTGACTCACGGCGTACCCCTGTTCGCGCGCCTCCGCGATCCAGGTCCGCAGGGTCGCCAGGTGCCCGGCGCCGTACGGTGAGGTCTCCGCGACCCGGAGCAGCAGCGCGTCCGGGGCGTCCAGGAGCAGGGCCTTGGCCACGCCGCCCGCCCAGAGCGGGAGTTCGTCGCCCACCCGCACCACCTGGCGCAGCGCCTGCGGCCCCTCCTCCTGCGCGATGCATACGCGCCGCACGTCCCGGCGCACGTACAGATGCACCGTCTCCTTGTGCTCGGCGGCGAGGTCGCGCAGGAGTGCCTGGGCCGTCGCCGGGAGCCGCCAGGCCTGTTCGGCGAGCCGGGACCAGCGCAGCAGTGCGGGTCCTGCGATGTAGCGGCCGTGCTCGTCGACCCAGAGCAGGCCGTTGAGCCGCAGGGTCTGGAGCAGTCGCAGGACGCTGGTCTTCGGCAGTCCGGAGGCGCTGACGATCTCGCGGATGGTCAGCGCGGGCCGGACCTCGTCGAAGAGCCCGAGGATGTCGATGGCCCGCTGAACGGTACGCATCCCCGCGGGCTCGGCCTCACCCGCACCCCCTGCCACGGGCACCCCGGCTCCTCCGACCGCCATCCCTGCTCCTCCTCGACTCCCGACCGACCGCCAGACCGCCCGGCCGTCCCAAAGTCGAGGCGGGCGATCTCACCCCCGCACGGTATCCGGCCCAGGTCCGCCCAGCGGACCCGGCCGGTGGGCAGGCGGGAGCTTGACGACAAACCCTGGGTCAGCGCTGGGAGGCGATCGGCTCCGCCGGGTTGCGCAGGCCCTCCGCCGCGTCGGACACGCGCTGGATGAGGTCGAGGAACACCGTCTGCTCGGCGGCCGAGAGCGGGGCCAGGAACACCTGGTTCATCCGGGCCGTGCGCACGGTCAGCTTGCGGTGGGTGCGTACGCCGTCCTCCGTGGGGCGCAGCAGGGAGCGGCGGCCGTCCTCCGGGTCGCGCACCTTGTCGATGAGGTCCCGGCGGCCGAGCCTGCTGACGACCTCGGCGACCGTGGACCGGTCGAGGCCGACCCGCTCCCCGACCGTGCGCTGGTCCATGCCGGGCTCGGCGACCAGCGCGTTCAGGACCGCGAACTGCGGTGAGGTGATCTCCTCGGAGACCATCGTGTTCCACAGCAGGTAGTGCGCCTGCTGCAGTCGCCGGGCGAGGTGCCCGGGGTGGGTGGAGAGGTCCACCGCGGCCATGTCCGCTCCTGGGGTCGTCTGCGTCAGGGCACAGGATTTCGTTCGTGTACTGACGATACAACTCCACACCCGCCCTGTCTGCGGTCCGGGAAAACAGCTTCCACCTGGCATTTCATCCCACCTCTTGACGCCGTGACCGGCGAGTGGCAGCGTGAGGGAAACCTTGCTGAAATACTCAGTGCCCTGAGTAATTAGGCTCGAAAGAGATCTCGGCGGACTCGGCAGAGATGGGGCTTCACGGATGGACAAGGTGGTCGCCACGGCCCTGGAGGCGGTGGCCGATGTGCCGGACGGCGCGTCGCTCGCGGTGGGTGGTTTCGGGCTCAGCGGAGTGCCGAACGTACTGATCCAGGCGCTGTACGAGCGCGCGGTCTCGGGTCTGTCGGTGGTGTCCAACAACTGCGGAGCCATGGAGTCGGGGCTCGCGGTGCTGCTCGCGGCGGGCCGTATCGCCCGGGTCACCGGGTCGTACATCGGCGCCAACAAGGAGTTCGCGCGTCAGTATCTGGCCGGTGAGCTGGAGGTCGAGCTGATCCCGCAGGGCACGCTCGCCGAGCGGCTGCGGGCCGGCGGCGCCGGCATCCCCGCCTTCTTCACCCCGGCCGGTGTCGGCACCCAGGTCGCCGAAGGCGGACTGCCCTGGCGGTACGACGGCTCCGGCGGCGTCGCCCTGGCCTCACCGCCGAAGGAGGTACGGGAGTTCGACGGCACGGAGTACGTGCTGGAGCGCGGTATCCGCACCGACTTCGCGCTGGTCCGCGCCGCCAAGGGCGACCGGCACGGCAATCTCGTCTTCAACAAGGCCACCCGGAACTTCAACCCCCTCTCCGCCATGGCCGGCCGGATCACGGTCGCCGAGGTGGAGGAGCTGGTCGAGCCCGGCGAGATCGACCCGGACGCGGTGCATCTGCCGGGCATCTTCGTGCAGCGCGTGATCGCCCTCACCCCCGAGCAGGCGGCCGACAAGAAGATCGAGCAGCGGACGGTGAGCAGCTGATGGCCTGGACACGTGAGGAAATGGCCGCGCGGGCCGCGCGCGAGCTGCGGGACGGGCAGTACGTCAATCTGGGCATCGGTCTGCCGACGCTGATCCCCAACTACCTCCCCGCCGGGGTCGAGGTGATCCTGGAGTCGGAGAACGGCATCCTGGGCACCGGGCCCTACCCCACCGACGACCGGGTCGACCCCGATCTGATCAACGCGGGCAAGGAGACGGTGACCGTCCTGCCGGGCGCCTCCTTCTTCGACTCGGCGCTGTCCTTCGGAATGATCCGCGGCGGGCACATCGATGTCGCCGTGCTGGGCGCGATGCAGGTCTCGGCGGGCGGGGATCTGGCGAACTGGGCGATCCCGGGCAAGCTGATCACCGGGATCGGCGGTGCCATGGACCTCGTGCACGGGGCCCGCACGGTCATCGTGGTGATGACGCACACCGCGAAGGACGGTTCCCCGAAGATCCTGGAGCAGTGTGAACTCCCGCTCACCGGCAAGGCCTGTGTGAACCGGGTCATCACCGATCTGGGTGTTCTCGACGTCAACACGGACGGGCTGACGCTGGTCGAGACCGCGCCGGGCGTCACCGTCGACGAGATCGTGACGAAGACCGCCGCGAAGGTCCGCGTCCCCGAAGAGATCCAGGAGAACCAGGAGATCCAGCCGTGAGCCGTCTCAAGGACGTGTACATCGTCGACGCCGTACGGACCCCGACCGGCCGCTACAGCGGCGGCCTCGCGTCGGTGCGCCCGGACGACCTCGCCGCCCACGCCATCCGCGAACTCCTCGCCCGCACCCCCGCCCTGGACCCCGCCCGCATCGAGGACGTCTACTTCGGCAACGCCAACGGCGCGGGCGAGGAGAACCGCAACGTCGCCCGCATGGCCGGGCTCCTCGCCGGGCTGCCCACCTCCGTCCCCGGGGTCACGGTCAACCGGCTGTGCGCCTCCGGCCTCGAAGCGGTGATCCAGGCCGCCCGCGCCATCGCCGTCGGCGACGCCTCCATCGCCCTCGCGGGCGGTGTCGAGTCGATGACCCGCGCCCCGTACGTGCTGCCCAAGAACGACCGGCCCTTCCCCGCCGGGCACACCGAGCTGTACTCGACCACCCTCGGCTGGCGCATGACCAACCCGGCCATGAACCCGCAGTGGACCATCCCGCTGGGCGAGTCCGCCGAACTCATCGCCGACAAGCACAAGATCAGCCGTGAGCAGCAGGACGAGTTCGCCCTCGCGAGCCACCGGAAGGCGGCAGCGGCACAGCAGGCAGGCCTGTTCGACGCCGAACTCGCGCCCGTCTCCGTCCCGCAGCGCAAGGGCGACCCGGTCGTCTTCGGCGCCGACGAATCCGTGCGCGCCGACGCCTCCCTGGCCGCCATGGCCAAGCTCAAGCCGTCCTTCCGCACCGAGGGCGGCACGGTCACGGCGGGCAACGCCTCGCCGCTCAACGACGGCGCCGCCGCCCTGCTCCTCGTCGACGAGGAGGGTCTGAAGGCCACCGGCCGCGAGCCGTTCGCCCGGGTCTCCGCGACCGGCGTCTCGGCCATCGACCCGGACTACTTCGGCCTCGCCCCCGTCGAAGCCGTCAACCGGGCACTCGCCAAGGCGGGCAAGGGATTTGATGATCTGTCAACTCTGGAACTGAACGAGGCGTTCGCCGCCCAGGTCCTCGGCTGTGTCGCCGAATGGCCCGAGTTCGACCCGGCGATCCTCAACCCGCAGGGCGGAGCCATCGCCATCGGCCACCCGCTCGGCGCGTCCGGCGCCCGGCTCGCCGGGACCGTCGCCCACCAACTCGCCCGCCAGGGCACGGGAGTCGGCGTGGCCACCCTCTGCATCGGCGTGGGCCAGGGCCTCGCCCTCGTCCTCGAACGCTAGGAACTCCCCATGGCTCTCACCCAGTCGGACATCGACATCGAGGTAGGCGACCTCCAGGACGCCTACGACAAGGCGGTCGCCGAAGGCGCCCCCGTCCAGAACCATCCGCCGCGCGACTACGCCCCGTACCGCAGTTCGGTGCTCCGCTACCCGAAACAGCCGCTGGTCGCCGTGAGCGGCGGGGACCCGGAGGCGGTCGAGCTGTCGGGGCCGGTGTTCGGGGTCACCGACATCACCGACATCGACAGCGACCTCACCGTCCAGCACCAGGGCGAGCCGCTCGGCGAACGCATCACCGTCTCCGGCCGCCTCCTCGACAGCCAAGGCCGCCCCATACGCGGCCAGTTGATAGAACTGTGGCAGGCCAACGCCTCCGGCCGGTACGCCCATCTGCGCGACCAGCACCCGGCGCCGCTCGACCCCAACTTCAGCGGTGTGGGACGGGTCCTGACGGATGATCAGGGGCGGTACAGGTTCACCACGATCAAGCCGGGCGCCTACCCGTGGCGCAACCACACCAACGCCTGGCGGCCCGCGCACATCCACTTCTCCGTCTTCGGCACGGCGTTCACCCAGCGGCTCGTGACGCAGATGTACTTCCCGAACGACCCGCTGTTCCGCTACGACCCGATCCTGCGCTCGGTGACCGACGAGGCCGCCCGCGACCGCCTCGTCGCCCAGTACAACCACGACCTCTCCCAGCCCGAGTTCTCCCTCGGCTACGAGTGGGACATCGTCCTCGACGGTCCCTCCGCCACCTGGATCGAAGAAGGCCGCGACTGATGAGCGTCTCCCCGAAGGCCCCGGAGAAACTTCTCCCCACCCCCTCCCACACCGTCGGCCCCTTCTACGGCTACGCGCTCCCCTTCCCCGAGGGCGAGCAGGTCGCCCCCAAGGGCCACCCGGACACCATCACCCTCCACGGCTACGTCCTGGACGGCGAGGGCGACCCGATCCCGGACGCCCTGCTGGAGTTCTGGCAGGCGGCCCCCGACGGCTCCCTCACCGGCACCCCCGGCTCCCTGCGCCGCGACCCGGTCACCGGTGGCCATCTCGGCCGCAACGGCACCGACTTCACGGGCTTCGGCCGGGTCGCCACCGACGCCGACGGCCACTACGCGCTGTACACACTGCCCCCGGGCAACACCGGCCTGCCGTACATCAGCGTGTGCGTCTTCGCGCGCGGCCTGCTGCACCACCTCTACACGCGGGCGTACCTGGCGGACGGCGCCGACCCGCTGCTCGACTCGCTGCCCGCCGGGCGACGCGCCACGCTGGTCGCCGCCGAGGGCGAGCGGCGGACGTACCGTTTCGACATCCGCCTTCAGGGCGAGGGCGAGACGGTCTTCCTGGAGTTCGAGTGACACCACCTGCCGACACCGCCACCGCGTCCGACACCGGCCTGCTCTCCCCCGGGTGGGCCGGTTCCCCGGCGGCCTCCGCGACGAGCGACACCGCGTATCTGCGGGCGCTGCTGGACGCCGAGGCCGCGCTGACCCGCGCCCAGGCCGGGCTGGGGCTGGCCCCGGCAGAGGCGGCCACGGCGGTCGACGCGGCGGCCGGTTCCCCGGACGCCTTCGACGTACGGTCGATCGCGCTGCGCGCCCGGGCCGGCGGCAACCCGGTGATCCCGCTGGTCGCGGACCTGACGGCGACGGTCGGCGCGGAGTACGGGCCGTACGTGCACCGGGGTGCGACCAGCCAGGACATCCTCGACTCGGCGACGATGCTGGTCGCCGCCCGCACCCTGGACCTGGTCCTCGCGGACCTGGACCGCACCGCCCGGGCCCTCGCCCGGCTCGCCGCCGAACACCGTGACACGGCGATGCCCGGCCGCACGCTCACCCAGCACGCCGTACCGACCACCTTCGGCCTGAAGGCGGCGGGCTGGCGTTCCCTGGTCCTGGACGCCCGCGACCGCCTGACGGCCGTACGCCACACCCTCCCCGCCCAACTGGGCGGCGCCGCAGGCACCTTGGCCGCGTTCACCGTGTTCGGAACCACCGACACACAGGCCCTGGTCGCCGCCTACGCCCGCGAACTCGGCCTCGCCGAACCCCTGTTGCCCTGGCACACCCTGCGCACCCCGGTCGCGGACCTCGCCGGAGCACTCGCCTTCACCACCGGCGCCCTGGGGAAGATCGCCGCCGATGTGCTGACACTGGCCCGCACCGAGATCGCCGAGCTGTCCGAGGGCAGCGGCGGCGGTTCGTCGGCGATGCCGCACAAGGCCAATCCCGTACGGTCGACACTGATCGCGGCTGCCGCGCGACGGGCACCGCAGCTCGCGGCCACCCTGTACGGCGCCCTGGTCGCCGAGGACGAGCGGCCCGCCGGTGCCTGGCACGCCGAGTGGGAGCCGCTCAGGGAGCTGCTGCGGATCGCCGGGGGCGCCGCCCGGGACGCCGCCGAACTGACCGAGGGGCTACGGGTCCACGCCGACACCATGCGCCAACACCTCGGCCTCACCCACGGGTTGATCGTCTCCGAGCGGCTGGCCGCCGAACTCGCGCCCGTCCTCGGCCGGGCCCGCGCGAAGGCCCTGCTCACCGAAGTGGCCGCCCGCACCTACGCGGAGGGCCGTCCGCTCGCCGAACTCCTCGCCGAGGAGCCGGAGTTGAAAGACCTACCGCTCGACGAGCTGACCGACCCCGCCCGTTACACCGGCTCCGCCGGAGACCTCACCGACCGTGCCCTGGAGCGACCGTGACCGACAAGCTGCCGCACCACCGCGTCGAGGGCTCCGCCACCGCTCCCCCGCTGCTGCTCGGGCCCTCGCTCGGGACGTCGTACGCCCTCTGGGACAAGGTGGCGCCCGAGCTGTCCGTCACGCATCGCGTGGTCCGCTGGGACCTGCCGGGGCACGGGGGTTCGGCGCCCGACCTGATCGGACCGGGCGCCACCGTCGGTGATCTGGCCGCGCTGGTGCTCGACCTCGCCGACTCGCTCGGGATCGAGCAATTCGCCTACGCGGGCGTCTCCTTGGGCGGTGCCGTCGGGCTGCAGCTGGCTCTCGACCACCCGGAGCGGGTGTCCTCGCTGGCCGTGATCTGCTCCTCGGCCCACTTCAACGGCGGCAAGCCGTGGGAGGAACGGGCCGCGCTGGTGCGGAGCGAGGGGCTGGCCGGGCTCGCCGAGACTGCCGACGCGCGCTGGTTCACCCCGGGGTTCACCGTGCCCGAGCTGGTCGCCGACCACCGGAACGCCGATCCGGAGGGGTACGCCGCCTGCTGCGACGCGCTGGCCGCCTTCGACGTACGCGAGCGGCTGGCCGGGATCGACACGCGCACGCTGGTGGTCGCCGGACGGCAGGACCCGGCCACTCCCCCGGCGCATCTGCGGGAGATCGCGGACGCCGTGCCGGGGGCGACCCTCGTCGAGCTGGCGGGCGCCTCGCATCTGGCGGTCGCCGAGTGCCCGGAGGCCGTACTGGCCGCGCTGCGACCGCACTTCGGGGCGGTGCCCCGGCGGGGCATGGAGGTGCGGCGGGAGGTGCTCGGTGACGCGCACGTGGACCGGGCGCAGTCGCGGCAGACGCCGTTCACGGCCCGTTTCCAGGACTTCATCTCGCGGTACGCGTGGGGCGAGATCTGGACCGACCCGACGCTGACCCGGCGCGAGCGCAGCATGATCACGCTGACCGCGCTGGTCGCCCACGGCCACTACGACGAGCTGGCGATGCATGTCCGGGCCGCTCGCCGCAACGGCCTCACCCCCGAGGAGATCGGCGCGGTGCTGCTCCAGACGGCCGTGTACTGCGGGGTTCCGGCGGCCAACTCGGCGTTCGCGGCGGCGCAGCGCGTGCTCGCGGAGGAGGACACCGCCGAGGGGGACCGGACGGAAGGGTGACCCTGGCGGTCGTAGTCCCAGCAGCATCTCGTACGTACCCGCCCGCCGTGTCTACCGTGGTGGCATGTCCACTGTTCTGATCACCGGCGCCACTTCGGGGCTCGGCCGGTACGTCGCCTTCGAGCTGGTCCGCTCCGGTCACACCGTGCTCGCCCACGGGCGCGACCCCGGGCGTACCGAACGGCTCGTCACGGAGTTGCGGACCGAGGGCGCGGCCGAAGGGTTCGTCGCGGACCTGGCTTCCCTCGCCGCCGTACGGCAGTTGGGCGCCGAGGTCTCGGCCGCGCATCCGGGGCTCGACGTGCTCGTCAACAACGCGGGGGTCGGGGCCGGTCCGCGCGGCTCGGGGCGTGAACTGAGCGTCGACGGGCACGAGTTGCGGCTCGCGGTGAACTACCTCGCGCCGGTCGTCCTCACCCGCGCCCTGCTGCCCGCGCTGCGCGCGGGAGCGCCCTCGCGGATCGTGAACGTCGGCTCGGCCGGTCAGGCGCCCCTCGACCTCGCCGATCCCGAACTCGCCCGTGGCTACAGCGGGATGACGGCGTACGTCCGCAGCAAGTTCGCGCTCGCCGCCCATACCTTCACGCTGGCCGAGGAGTTGGCGGCCTGGGACATCTCCGTCAATGTGCTGCACCCGGCCACCTACATGGACACCACGATGGTCCGGGAGGCCGGTGTCACCCCCTGGTCGAGCGTCGCCGACGGCGCCGCGGGCGTTCTCGCGCTGGTGACCCGGGAGTCGGGCAGCGGACGGTACTTCGACGGTACGAGCCCGGCGCGGGCGCATGAGGAGGCGTACGACGAGGAGGTGCGCGGGCGCCTGGCGAAGGTCACGGAGCAGTTGCTCCGGGTGTGACCTCCGCCTGGCGCCCCCGGCGCGTTCAGCGCAGGCCCCGGCCCGTCTCCAGGACTTCCCGGGCCTGGGCCACCAGACCGTCGGCGCCGCACGACCTGGCCAGGGTCAGACCGCGTTGGATCTCGGTGACCGAGCGAGAGAGGATGCCGTACTCGACGCGGGCCGCCGCGTGTTCGTACTGGCAGGGTGACGACTCCAGGTAGGCGACCGCCTGGGCGGCGAGGCGGACCGCGCGCTGCCCGGTCTCCAGGCTCGCCGCGCAGCGGAGGGCCTCGCCGATGGCGGTGTCCGTGCCGAAGCGCTCGGCGTTGCGGCGGGCGTCGGTGGCCAGGGTGGCGGCGCGCAGCGGGTCCTCCGTCGCGAGGGCCCGGGCGAGGTCGACGGCCCAGGTGGCGACCACCGGGTTGTGGAAGCCCCGTGCGGTCGCCGCCTTCTCGGCGGCCTCCAGCTCGTTGATGCCCTCCTTCGTGCGGCCCACGGCGAGGAGCAACCGGCCGCGTACGGCGCGGGGTTCGGGCAGCACGATGGTGGACGGGTAGGGCGGGGCGAAGCCGTACTGCTCGGCGATGTCCCAGGCTTCCTGGGTCTTGCCGCGGGCGAGCAGGGTGTCGACGAGGTTGCAGGTCGCCGACCAGTGCAGGGGCAGTCCGCGGCCGACCAGCTCGGCGAGGCGCAGGGACTCGCGCAGGGAGGTCTCGGCCTCGACGAGACGGCCCCGCCTGCGGTGCCCGAGACCGATGTAGGCATGGGCGAGGGAGAGGTGGCCGTCGCTCCAGCCCGCCGACACATAGGCGCCCAAGGCCTCGTTGTAGAGGGCCTCGGCGCGGTCGAGCCGGTCGGTGTAGGCGTACGAGCAGGCCAGCATGAGCTGCAGTTCGATGCCCCACTCGGGGTCGGTCCAGCCGAGTCCGGGGGCGAGGCGGCCGTTGACGAGGGCGCGGTCGCACACCTCGACGACCTCCTCGGCGTTCTCCCCGTGAGCCATGGCGTCGAAGCCACGCAGCATGAGCAGCGCGCGCTCGGAGTTGTCCCGGCCGGTACAGGTGCCGGCGAGTTCGGCGAGCCGTGCGGAGCGGCCCGGTGCCGACGCCTCGCCACCGTGGATGTTCTCCAGCATGAACTGGACGGCCTGCAGTCTCATCCGGGCCGGTCCCGGTTCGTGCCGAGCCACCTCTGCCTCGACCGTACGGACGGCTTCCTCGGCCTGGTCGTTGTGCAGCAGGGCCTGGGACAGCTTGACGATGGCGTCGACGCGGAGGTCGCCCTCCAGTCCTGGCAGGGCGAGCGCGGTCTGGAGGTGCCCGATGGTGGTCGCGGGCGCGGTGAGGGAGATGACGCAGCCCAGTTCGTAGAGCACGTGCGCGTGGCTCTCCTCGCGGGGCGGTTCCAGCAGGGCGCGCTCCAGGAAACGGCGGGCCGCGTCCGGGGCGCCGAGCGCCCGGCTTTCGCGAGCGGCCTCGCGCAGCTGGTCGACGAGTTCCTCGTCGCCGTCCGGATGGACGTGCATGAGGTGTCGTGCCGCCGCCGCGGGTCCTTGTCCGGACTCGGTGACGACCTGCGCGGCGATGCCGTGCATGGCGGTGCGCGTGCCGTCCGGGATGGACTCGTAGACGGTGGTGGCGATCAGCGGGTGGAGGAACTCCAGCTCGTCGGGGGCGGTCAGCCCGTGTGGGCCGGGCTCGGTGAGGAAACGCGCGCCGCGCAGCAGGTCGGCGCAGCGGTGGGCCTCGTTGACCGCGAGCGTCGCCAGCCTGGCCGCCAGTTTCACGGAGATGCCCGTGTCGAGAATGGCCGCCGCCCAGGCGAAGCGGGTGGCTTCGACGCCGAGTTCCTGCAGGCGGGCGACGAGACCGCCGCCTCGCGCCGAGTTGTTGAGTTCGCGCAGCCGTCCGCAGGACGCCTCGACCGGGTCGAGTCCGGCGTCCTTGACCTTGGCGAGGAGTTCGACGGTCTCGTACGGGTTGCCGCCGGTGACCGCCCACACCTCGCGGCAGAACGGATCGTCGGCGTACGGACCGAGTCTGCTGCGGGTGAGGCCCGCGGCGGAGAGCGGGCTCAGGGAGTCGAGCGCGGTGGTGGCGCCCGCCGCCCGCGTGATCGCTTCGAGATGACCGGTGCCGACGTCGGTCGTCTCACCCGGCCGGTAGGCGACCATGACCAGGACGGACAGGTCGTCGAGCCGCTCGGCGAACGCGGCCAGCCAGTGCAGGGTCTCCTCGTCGGCCCAGTGGGCGTCGTCGACGAGCAGGACGAGCGGCCACTCGCGCTTGGCGAGCCTGCGTACGGCCGCGACCAGGCCGTCGCACACGCCCTGCGGGTCGGCCGTGCGGTCGCCCGGCTCGGTGATGCCGAGGGCGGGGCCCGCGATGTCGTACCAGTCGCCGAGGTACTCGCGGGCCTCCTCCGGCATCAGCGACATCAGC
The DNA here is from genome assembly GCF_002954775.1 of Streptomyces geranii. GTDB lineage: Bacteria > Actinomycetota > Actinomycetes > Streptomycetales > Streptomycetaceae > Streptomyces > Streptomyces geranii. The sequence continues at coordinate 171,985 of NZ_PJME01000013.1, read as the reverse complement.
GCGGGCTGCAGCAGCTGCCGTACGACGTTGAAGGGGACGGACCTGAGGGTCTCGCCGCCGCGCACCGACCACACCTTGCAGTTGCGCCGCTCGGCGATGCGCCGGGTTTCGGCCATCAGCGCCGTCTTGCCGAGGCCCGCGTCGCCGGTGAGGAGCAGCAGGCTGCCCGAGGAGGCGCTGTCGGTGCACAGGGCGTCGATCGCCTGCTCGGCCGCGGCGAGTTGCGTGTCGCGCTCCCACAGGGCGGCAGAGCCGGCCGTCCCTGGCCGTTCCTCCGTCATCCCGCTACCTCCCCAAGTCGCCTGAACGACGTACAGAACTTGAGACTAGCCGTCCGGCTGCCGAAGTGGAGGCGGGTCCGCGCAGGTCTTGCCGGGACGAGTGACAGGGAGTGCGGCAGGGCGACGCGGCGGGCCCGCCACCAGCCGTCGTGAAAGTTTTCGACAGTCAACTGCCCCTGGAATGAAGCAAATTTTCCGTCGCGACGGTCGCACGGCCGCCCCCTGACGCGCCCCCTCGGTCACCCCGTCCGCGCCCCCTCGGCAGGATCTCCACGAGTGCGCCCGCGCACCGCCCCGACCTGCGGGGCCCCGCGGCCGGAGCAGTCCCGCAGAGCCCTGTTCGCGGGCTCGGTGGGGAACTTCGTCGAGTGGTACGAGTTCGGTGTGTACGGCTGCTTCGCGCCGGTGATCGCGGCCCGCTTCCTCACGGCGGAGACCCCGGCCTTCGTACGGGCGCCGGTCGGGGAGAGCCCGTCACCCACCGAGGTGGCCCGGGCGGGGGTTCGCGGCGGCGATCGTCCCGGCCGGGTGGTTCAGAGACCGGGTACCGGCACCCGAACACCTCCGCCCGGTTGCCCCTCGTATCCCGCTATCTCCGCATCCAGGAGCCACTTTCTCCGTGATTCCCGGCGCAAAGACGACTCCTCTCATCCGCCTTTCACCCGAGCCTCATACGGTGGGGGCATGACGCAGGAGACACCCCCCGGCTGGTACCCCGACCCCGGGCAGACAAGTGACGGTCCCGCCACCGAGCGCTGGTGGGACGGCAAGGCATGGACGGAACAGACCCGGCCCGAGGGTTCGGCCGCCGCCTGGAGTCCACCCGTGCTGGCCAGCGGCGGGGCGTATCCGGTGTACCCGGACTATTCGCCGACCGGTAACGACACCGGCTCCCGGCGCGGGCTGCGCACCGGGATCGCCGTCGCGGTCGCGATAGCCGTCCTCGCCGGGATAGGCGGGGGCGTGTACGCGCTGACCAAGGACGACGGCGGCGGCACCAACGACGTCAGCTCGCAGGTGCCCGGCGGGACCGGCGGACAGGGCGGGCCCGGCGGGCAGAGCGGTGGCGGGCAGGGTGGGCCCGGTGGCGGCAACGGTGGCAGCGGTGGTGGCTCCGGCGGGCAGACGCCCGATCCGCAGCAGTCCGAGCCCTCGGAGAGCCCGAAGATCGACAGCGGGTCCGTGCCCGACTCGGTCAACGGGATCAGCATCCCGATCCCCGACGGCTGGTACGGCCAGTCGATCACCGTCGGCGGGCAGGTGACCTCGGACAGCTCGTACAAGTGCCCGGGCGACACGACGAAGTCCTGCACCAAGGGGGGCGCGTACTCGGCGCCCGCGCTGGCCCTCGGCACCTCCGGCAGCACCGCCGAGGCCGTCGCCAAGGCGGACATCGAGGCCAACGCCGAGGAGTCGTACGGCGGTACGACCTACGGCAAGATCACCTCGCACGAGGTACTGGCCTCCAAGGCGATCACCGTGGCCGGACAGAAGGGCTACCTGGTCCGTTGGAAGGCGATCACCAGCAAGGGCGCCGACGGGTTCGTCGAGTCGCTCGCCTTCCCCGCGCCGTCCAACCCGCAGCAGATCGTCGTCGTCCGCTTCGGTGTGGACGCCGACCAGAAGGAGTCGGTGATCGACGAGATCACCGCCGGCATCAAGGTCTCCTCGGGCGGCGGCAGCGGGCAGAACGTGTGACCCCCACCCCCGGCCGGATACGGATCGGCCGGAAACGGGTCTGCCGGATGTGGATCGGCCGGGTGGGGCGCCTCTCCGCTCAAGAGGAACCCCACCCGGCCGGGGGGTGCGCGCCGCCCCCGTCCCCACGGGTCGGCGCGGACAGGTCACCGTCCGGTCATCCCACGGGCGGCGGCCTGCGTCTCAGGTGACGCCGAGCGCGGGCAGCACCGCGGCGTCCACGAATCTCACGAGGTAGTCGGGGTCGGCGTACCGGCCCTCCAGGACCGGGCGGACCCGCAGCACGCCCAGCATCTGCGCGGGCACGTACTCCAGCGCCGGATTGTCGGCGGCGATCTCGCCCCGGTCGACCGCGCGCCGGATCATCTCGCGGAACGCGGCCAGCTCCGGTTCGACGAGCGCCTCGCGCAGCGCCTGCTGAAGCTCCGGGTCCTGCATCGCCGCATGCCCGAGGGCCTGCATCAGCTGGGTGTCCTGCCCCGACCGCTCCCCCGACACCCGCGCCGCGGCGCGCAGGTCCCCGGCGAAAGACCCCGTGTCGACGGCGGCGAACCGGCAGCCCCGGCTGGCACGCAGCGCGGCGGCCACGAACTGCGGCTTCGTCTTCCACTGCCGGTAGAGCGTCGACTTGCTGCACCGCGCGCTGGCGGCGACGCCCTCCATGGTCAGCGCCTCGTACCCGCACTCGCGGATCTGTACGAGCACGGCGTCGAAGTACTCCTGCTCACGCTCCGGCGTGATCTTGGAGCGGCGGGAGGCGACGACCGCTTCCGGTCCCTCCGCGGCCTGCGACGTCATGACTGCGCTCCCCTTCTTCGCCGGCGTACTCGTCGTACTCGTCATTGCTTCTGTCGGGCTGCTCTGTGGCTTATTCCCGATTCCAGTGTGTCGTAAGTCCATCGATACGCCAGTGTACCGGTACGGATTCGTTTCGGTACACTCTCGTATCGGTACACCAACGTATCGATGTCTGAGCACTACCGAAAGGGCCGGGGGATGAACGCCAGCACCGCGCCTGCCGAGGCCGACTCCGCCGGTATACGACGGCCGCCCCTCGTCCGTGAACTCCTGCTGGTCGCAGGCCTGTTCCTCGTCTACAAACTCGGCCGCCAGCTCGCCACCGGGCACACCGCCGAGGCCTTCCACAACGCGACCCGCGTGTGGGACTGGGAGCGCGCCCTCCACCTCCCCGGCGAGGGCACCGTGCAGTCGGCGCTGCTGCACAGCGACACCGTGATCCACGTCGCGAACACCTACTACGCGACCGTGCACTTCCCGGCCACCGCCGCCTTCCTGGTCTGGCTCTACCTCCGGCGCCCCACCCACTACGTCTGGGCCCGCCGGGTCCTCGCCGTGGTCACCGGCGCCGCCCTGCTGATCCACCTCACCTTCCCGCTGGCCCCGCCCCGGCTGCTCGGCGCGGCGGGCCTCGTCGACACCGGCCAGGTGTACGGCCCCACGGTCTACGGCGCCTCCCCCGAGGCCGACACCCTGTCCAACCAGTTCGCCGCGATGCCCTCGCTGCACTTCGGCTGGGCCCTGATGGTCGCGATCGGCCTGATCGTGGCGACCCGCTCCCGCTGGCGCTGGCTGTGGCTGCTGCACCCGCTGGTGACGCTCGTGGTCATCGTCGGTACGGCCAACCACTACTGGCTCGACGCGATCGTGGCCTCGGCCCTGCTGGGCATCGCCCTCGCGGTCGTCCACCTGCCGCACCGCACCGAGTCGACCGCCGGGCAGGGCAGCCGCCTCGCCCCGGCCGACGAACCCGTCCTCGTGGGCGCGGGAGCGGGACTGGGAGCCGGACGATGAACACCGCCACCCTCGTCGCCGTCGCCCTCTCCCTCCTCTCCGCCGTCGCCTACGCCGCCGCGGCCGTCGCCCAGGAGCGCCTCGCCGCCCGCAACGCGGACGCGGGGCTACGACGACTGCTGGCATCCGGCGCCTGGTGGGGCTCGGTGCTGCTCAACGCGGCGGGCGCGCTGCTGCACGTGGTCGCCCTCAAGTACGGTCCGCTCACCGTGGTCCAGCCGCTGGGCGCACTCACCCTGGTCGCGGCGGTGCCGCTGGGCGCGCGGGTCGCCGGGCGACGGGTCAGCGCGGTGGAGTGGCGCGGCACCGCCCTCACGCTGCTCGGCCTCGCGGCGATCCTGGTCACGGCGTCCGGTCCGGCGCCCGAGGACGTACTGAGCCTTCCGGAGGCCCTCGCGGTCGCCGGTACGACGATGGTCCTGATCGGGGTACTGGCCCGCCCCGGCGCCAAGCCCGGACTCCGCCACGCGAGCGCGTCGGGCATGGCCTCCGGGGTGGCCTCGGCACTCACCCAGACGGTCACGGTCGCGGCGACGGCCGGCTCGGGCGCGCTGCCCGGCTGGCAGGTGGTCGGGGTCGCGCTGCTGGTCGCGGCGTTCGCCGCGGGCGGCCTGATCCTGTCCCAGACCGCCTACCGGGGCGGCCTCGGCGGCCCACTGGCCCTGGTGACCCTGTCCAACCCGGTAGCGGCGGCACTGATCGGCCTGACCCTGCTCGGCGAACGGCTCCAGGGCGGAGCGGCGGGCCTGCTGCTGGCCCTGGCGGGCGCGGGCCTGGCGGGCTGGGGTGTGGTGACGCTGTCCCGGGCGACACCGGATCCGGTTCCGGTGTCCGTGGAGCGCGTCCTGATTCCGGCTTCGGCTTCGGCGTCGATCCTGGACGACGACGAGCACCCGGTGGCCTCGGTTCTCGCGCTGAAGGCGCACCCGGCGCCCGTCGAGCCGTCGTTGAGGCGGCCCCGGCAACCGGCGGAGCCGGGGCACCTCACATCACTGTGAACCGACCGGCCCCTGTGAACACACCTGTGAACAGGGGCTCCGGTCGGCCCCTGTGAACCGCCCGAACCACCCCGTCGGCTGTGAATGGGTCCCGTCAGCCAAGACCCCGTGCATCCTGCTTCAGCGCCGTATCGACAGTCAGCGCCGTCGCCACCACCAGACTCAACAGGGGCTCGGGCAGCTGGTAGTGGATCTGCAGGACGTAGTTGTCCGAGGTCGTGAACATCGTCTTCGCCAGACCTTCCCAGGTCTTGGTGATCCGGGCGACCTCGTTCTCCGCGTGGTCGACGATCGCGAAGTTCCAGGCCCGCCAGTTCTCCGCCTTGATCGCGCCGACCTGCTGACCACTCGCGTTGATCGCGAAGTTGATCTTCCCGATCATGTTCTGCTGCACGATCTCACCGACCGGCGACCCGTCCGGACGCTGCACGATCACCCGCGACTTGAGGAACTTCCGGGGCCGCGTCAGCAGCAGCACCGGCTGCCCGTGCGCGTCCCTGATCTCCAGCTTGTGCGTCATGTACTGGTCGAGGCTGGAGACGAAGCGCAGGATCTTCTTCAGCGCGCTCTGGCCGACCTGGACGACCGAGCCGAGTTCCCTGCCCTGCTGGTCCATGACCTTGTACTCGTTGGTCAGCTCGATCAGCTTGGCCTTCTGGTTCACCACCAGCACCGGCTCGCTGAACAGCGTGCCACCCCCGGCCCCGCCGGCCGTGACCCCGGCCTGCTGCTGCACCTGGCGCTGGACCTTCGGGGCACCGGCGGGCGGCTTCTGGTCGGTGTTGGTGTGGTCCGTCCACTGGGATCCGTCCCAGTAGCGGAGCGTCTGGGGAGCTCCGTGGGGATCCGGGTACCAACCTGCATCTATGTTCGATTGCGTGCTCACCGGGGCACAGTACCGTGGCATGGTCATCAGACAACCATGTCCCGGTCAAGGCGCCCCGGCCCGCACACCGCCTACCGGCCGGGCCCGGCAGCCGGCCTTGTCGGCAAGCCCTGTCAGCAGGCCGCGATCGCCGGGTCGCTCACGCCCGCCCGGCCGTTCTCCACATGCCCGGCGAACCGGCGCAGGAAGGACGCGTCGGCCCCGGAGGTCACCGTCAGGTCGTACCAGCGCCTGCTGGACCCGAGGTCCACCCGGTGCCGTACGACAGCCCCGGCCCGCACCCTGATCTTGCGGTCGTGCCCCCCGTACGCGCTGCTCAGCGTCAACTCCACTGTTCCGGAGCCCTTGTTGACGAGGGTCAGCTCGACGTCGTCGCCGATGTGGCGTGCGGTCACCTCGGGGCCTGCGGTGCCCTTGCCGCGGCCCTTGAAGACGCGCAGGAAGCCGTTCGGGCCGTGCACGGTCAGGTCGTACGCGTCCTTGGAGTAGGCCGAGTTCCAGGTGTCGGAGACGGTCTTGCCCGCCTCGGTCGTGTAGTGCCAGGGGCCGTCGGTGCGGTTGCCGGACGTCACCACGAAGGCGGCGCCCGCGTGCGCGCCTGAGGCGAAGGAGAGGGTGTACTTTCCGGCGGCCGGGTCGGCCGAACCGTCCACGTACGGGGCGTACTTGAGCGGGCGGGCCGGGCGGGTGCCGCGCTCCTGGCGGGGCATGCGCGGGTCGGCCGGCGGAGTCGGCTTGTAGTCGGGGTGGCGGTCGCGGTCCTGCGGCTCGTAGCCGTCGGTCTCCGGCAGCGGGACCGGCTTCGCGTCCTTGCGGGAGAAGTCGAAGGCGGCGGTGAGGTCACCGCAGATCGCCCGGCGCCAGGGCGAGATGTTGGGCTCGCGCACCCCGAAGCGCTCCTCCATGAACCGGAGGATCGAGGTGTGGTCGAGGGTCTCGGAGCAGACGTAACCGCCCTTGCTCCAGGGCGAGACGACCAGCATCGGCACGCGCGGGCCGAGACCGTACGGACCGGCGACCCGGCTCGCGTCGCCCTTGTAGAGGTCGAGCGTCACGTCCACCGTGGACTTGCCCTGCGCGGCCGACTTCGGCGGCAGCGGCGGCACGAGGTGGTCGAAGAAGCCGTCGTTCTCGTCGTACGTGATGAACAGCGCCGTCTTCGCCCAGACCGCCGGGTTGGACGTGAGCGCGTCCAGTACCTGCGAGATGTACCAGACGCCGTAGTTCGAGGGCCAGTTGGAGTGCTCGGAGAAGGCCTCGGGGGCGGCGATCCAGGAGATCTGCGGGAGCTTGCCCGCCTTGACGTCGGCCTTCAGGCGGTCGAAGTAGCCGTCGCCGTTCTTCACGTCGGTACCGGTACGGGCCTTGTCGTACCAGGGGTCACCGGCCTTGGCACCCCGGTATTTGTTGAAGTAGAGGAGCGAGTTGTCGCCGTAGTTGCCCCGGTAGGCGTCCTGGATCCAGCCCCAGGAACCGGCCGCGTCCAGGCCGTCGCCGATGTCCTGGTAGATCTTCCAGGAGATCCCGGCCCCCTCCAGCCGCTCGGGGTAGGTGGTCCAGTCGTAGCCGACCTCGTCGTTGCCGAGGACCGGGCCGCCGCCCTTGCCGTCGTTGCCCGTGTGACCCGTCCACATGTAGTAGCGGTTGGGGTCGGTGGAGCCGATGAACGAACAGTGGTAGGCGTCGCAGACGGTGAACTTGTCGGCGAGCGCGTAGTGGAAGGGGATGTCCTCGCGGGTCAGGTACGCCATGGTCGTGGCGCCCTTCGCGGGCACCCACTTGTCGTACTTGCCGCCGTTGTACGCGGCGTGCCCGTCGGGCCAGGAGTGCGGGAGTCCCTCCAGGAACTGCATGCCGAGGTCGTCGGCCTCCGGGTGGAAGGGCAGCAGGTCCTTGGTGCCGTCCGACTGGTGCCAGACCGACTTGCCGTTGTCCAGGGTGACCGGATGCGGGTCGCCGAAGCCCCGTACTCCGCGCAGCGCGCCGAAGTAGTGGTCGAAGGACCGGTTCTCCTGCATCAGGACGACGATGTGCTCGACGTCCTCGATCGTGCCGGTGCGGTGGTGCGCGGGAAGGGCGGCGGCACGCTCGATGCTGCTGGAGAGCGCGGTGAACGCCGTGGTGGCACCCGTGAGTTGGAGAAAGCGGCGCCGGTTGACCTCGGGCATGGGTGAAGGCCTCTCGTCCTGATGACGGCGATGAGCGGTACGTGGCGGAATGTGCGCGCCTGGAGTTTCCCAGGGGGACCGAACGGCACGGAAGGGTCCGGTGGCGTCGGTGTGAAGGTCGCCGGTACATGAGATGAGGGGCGGGCCAAGACCGGCCCAAGAAACCCCCACGGCGGCCCCGGGCGCGGCATCGTCGGGCCGCTGATCGTGCACCGCGCCCGCCTCGGTCCGACCGTCCCCGATGGTGCGTGCACTCAGCTCCCGTCACCCAGATAGCTGTTGAGCAGTTCGTCCAGCGCGTCCCGGACGCCCGCCTCCCGCGCCACCTTCAGCAGCGCCTCGGCCAGCACGGACTGCGGTTCGTCCCGTACGACGACCAGTCCGACCCTCGGTCCGTGTGCGGGGCCCTTCAGCGGGACCACCCGCATGCCCTCCGGTACGCCGAACATGTGCAGCCAGGCGTGCGAGATCACGCTGGACCAGCGTCCGCCGGGCAGGTGCGCGTACAGTCCGGCGACGCTGTCCGACTCGATGGCGGGCGCGGCCGTGGCCCCGTCGGCGGCGAAGCACTCGTCGATGATGCGCCGGTTGCGCATCCGGGAGTTGAGCAGACAGAGCGGCAGGGCGGCGGCCTGCGCCCAGCGGGCCGTCGGCTGCGCGGCGAGCGGTCCGTCGAGCGGCGTGAGGAGCACGTACCGCTCCTCGTAGAGGGGGAACCGGCGTACGTGGCGGAGGCTGTCGTCGTCGAGGTACGTCATCGCCGCGTCCAGCTCGAACTCGGCCAGCCCGTGGGTGATCTCGGCGGACGACAGCGACTCCAGGCTCACCCGGGCCTCGGGGTGCCGGTCGCAGAACGGGGTGGTGAGGAGGGAGGCGGCGGGCAGCGCGGTGGGCACGACGCCGAGCCGGAGGGTTCCGCTGAGGCCGCCGCGCATCGCGGACAACTCCTGCCGCAGGGCGTCCCGTTCGGCGAGGATGCGGTGCGCCCAGGCGAGGACGACCTCGCCCTCCGGCGTCAGTCCCTCGTACCGTCTGCCCCGGCGGACGATCGGCACGTCCAGTTCGTGTTCGAGCCGCCGGATCGCGGCGGACAGTGAAGGCTGGGAGACGAAGCAGGCCGCTGCGGCGCGGGCGAAGTGCCGCTCCCGGGCGAGTGCGACGAGGTATTCCAGCTGACGCAGCAGCATGTGCCACCTTCCGGGCGGGTCACCGAGACCGGGGTCTTCGTGACCCGACGTACAGCATCGGGGGTCGCGGGCGGCACGGGTAGTCGCCGTACCTGCCGCTCGGCGAGGCGACACGGCCCCGCGCGCACGCTGTCCGTCCCGGCCACCGCGCCCGCCCCCGCTAGCGTGAGCCCCGCAGCAACCCCAAACCCGACATTCCCCCCTCCGCTTCCTCCCTCCGCTTCCCCCTCTCCGCTTCCCTCTTCTCCACTCCCCTCGCCCGCCCCTCTCCCCTGTGAGGCGTTCCGCCATGAGCCTGAGCATCCGCAACCAGTTCCCCGGTACCGTCACCGGCGTCACCACCGGAGAGGTCATGGCCACGGTCAGGGTCCGTCTCGACGGCGGGCAGGACCTCACCGCCGCGATCACCCGGGAGGCCGTCCAGGATCTCGGTCTCGCCGAGGGCAGCGCCGTACGGGCCCTGATCAAGTCCACGGAGGTCTCGCTGGCCACCGCCGCCGTCAAGGGCGTCTCCATCCGCAACCAGCTGCCCGGCACGGTCGCCGGCCTCGCCACGGGGGCCGCCATGACGTCCGTCAAGGTCACCGTCGCGGGCGGCGAACTCACCGCCGCGATCACCACGGACGCGGTGAACGACCTGGGTCTGACCGCCGGTTCCCCGGTCGTCGCCCTGATCAAGTCGACGGAGATCTCCCTCGCGACCGGGTGAGCGGACGCGGGCCCGGCAGCCACCCCCACCCCCGGCCCCTGTCGTTCCCGGCCCCTGTCGCGCTCGGTAACCGGAGAAGGTCGTCCGGTTGCTAGGCTGGAGGCATGGCGGCGACGGAGAGCGTACGGGCGGGTGGACGGGGGCTGCGGGCGGACGCGCTCCGGAACAGGCAACGCCTCGTGGCAGCCGCCCGCCAGATCTTCGAGGAGCAGGGGCTCGACGCGCCCCTGGACGAGGTCGCCGAGCGCGCCGGGGTGGGCGCGGGCACCTTGTACCGGCGGTTCCCGACTCGCGCGGAGCTGGTCGAGGCCGCGTTCGAGGACGAGTTGCGCAGGGTCACGGCCATCGCCGAGGAGGCACTGCGCTGCGAGGACCCCTGGACGGGGTTCAGCACGTATGTCGAACGGCTCTGCGGGGCCATGGCGGCCGATCGCGGCCTGAGCGATCTGTTCACCGTCCGGCTGCCCAACTCGCAGGTGGCGTCGGCCTTGTGCGACCGGCAGTCGGCCGCCCTGGCCAAGCTGGTGCGCCGGGCCCAGGAGGCCGGGGCCCTTCGGGCGGACTTCGTCCCGGAGGACGTCTTCCTGTTCCTGCTCGCCAACGCCGGGGTCGCCCAGGTGACCCGCTGCGCCGCCCCGCACGCCTGGCGGCGCCTGGTCGCGTTCCTGCTGGCGTCGTGCGGCCCGGACCACACCGAACCGCTCCCGGCCGCGCCGACTCCACTGCAGACGGAACGGGCCCTGCTGGGCAACGCGGAGACGAAGGGTCTGGGCAGTTGCCCGGGCGAGGGGGCGGGGCCGAACCGGGCGTGACGGCCCCTCCCGGGCCCGGCGCTCCCGGCCGTATCAGAACTTCTGTCTTCTGCGTCACAGCGGGAATAAGCGGAGAATCGAGTCCGGTTACCTGATCGTCGAGCAGGATGCAGGATGCAGGATGCCGACGCGTCCGCCGAGGCGGCGCGGCGCGTCCTCGGCCGATCAGGAGGCTGGCGGACGATGAGCTGCCTCACCGTGTGCGCCTCCCGCCGCCGCGCGCGCCGCGAGAAGCATCCGGGACGCCTCATGCCGCAGCCGGGGACGCCCGCGGGCCGGAGTCTGCGACGCGGGGCGGCGGGCGTGGCGGGGACGGGACTCGTGTACGGCGGACTCCTCGCCCTGACCGCGGACGACAACCCCCTCTTCGGCACCGGCCGACTCGGCTCCGCCGCCGAGGCCGCCCGTCCGTACGGCACCGCGCTGAGCACCGGCTGGACGGCGTTCAGCGAGGCCACGGCACAGCTGCTGAGCCGCGCCGAGGCTTTCGCCGCCTGGCCGTTGCTGGCGCTGACCCTGCTCTGGCTGGCCGCCCGGCACCAGTCGGTCTATCTGCGCGGCGCCCTCGCGCTGCTCGTGTCGCACGCGGGCGGACTGGTCGTCTTCGCCTCGGTGCGGGGCCTCCCGGCGGACGAGGCCGCCCTGGTCCGCGACTACCTGGCACTGCCCGGCGTACGCGCGGGCTGGTACGTGCTGCTGGCGCTGGCGGTCGTCGCGAGCGGGGCGAGGTTCTGGATACGGGCCGCCGCGACGGCCGTGGCGCTGCTCGCGGGCACGGCGGCGATGCTGACCACGGACCACCACCCGCTCGGCACACTGTGGGCCACCCTCGCCCCGCTCCTCGCGTGGTACGGCCTGGCGGTTCTCCGGTCGGGCAGGCCGGCACCCGAGGCCGACATGGTCTCCCTCCAGCCGCACGCCGGGGGCCTGCCGGAACAGGCCGACGCCGAGCCCGTACCGCTGCGCCGAGCGGGCTGACCGGCCCGGCAGCACTCGTACGGGCAAGTAGGTGGAAACGCCTCCCGAATGTAACGCTCTGACTACGAAATCCCTCCGCCGCCTTCCCCGTTCCCGACGACGACGGTGTGCTGTTCTGCAACCAGAACTTCGCCGACTATCCGACGACCGTCCCGAACGGCCCGTTCGACCCGTGGACGCCACCGCCCTGGATGCTGCTGTCCTACAGGGCGGCTGCCGTCGCCTCGTCCTCGGCACCCGGCCACGACCCGGCGTCGGCGGTCGACGAGGACATCCGCACCTGGTGGGCGGCCGGGAGCCGGGAGCCGGGCGAGTCCCTGACGGTCGACCTCGGCGAGGCGAGGACCGTGCACGCCGTGCAGCTCAACCTGGCCGACCACGAACTGGCCGCCGGCGCGCCGCTCACCCCGGACGGCGTGGATCTGGGCCACACCTGGCGGGGCATCTTCCCCGGCCACCAACCCCCGGAGATCCTGGTCGAGTTCTCGCGGAACGGCCGGGAGTGGACCGCCGTACGGGACTCCCGCGACACGGACACCGACGCCCCACACGCCCTGGTCGTCCTCGACACCCCGCAGGAGACCCGGTTCATCAGGGTCACCGGCGGCCGGCAGCCGTTCGACGGCGCCTTCGCACTCAGCGGCGTACGCGCCTTCGGGACCGCCGAGGGCGCGGCCCCGCCCGCCGTACGGCCCCGGGCGGCCCGCCTTGACGACCGGACCGCGCGGATCGAGTGGGAGGCGGCCCCCGGAGCCATCGGCTACAACGTCCGCTACGGCCGTGACCCGCGGAAGCTCTACCACAGCTGGCTGGTCTACGAGCGCACAGCCCTGGACCTGCGCTCACTCAACGCGGGCGCGGAGTACTGGGTGGCGGTGGACGCCTTCGGCGAAACCGGCCTCACCCCCGGCGAACCGGTATCTGCGGCATGGCTCTGACCAGCGACTTCATCAAGACGCTTCCGCCTGGCAGAAGTGTCCTTGCGTGACTGCCACGCCCGTCAGGACCCTGTTTCCCATCACGGCACGCGGGGCGAGGACGCCCCGCCGACAGGGACGGGAACGCCATGCCTCACACCACCGCCTTCGCCAGGAACCAGTGGTACAGCTAGCGGACCTTTCTGACCTGCGCTTGTGTGGGGGCGATGAGGCTGTGACCTGCTAGGACGGGTTGCAGAGGCGAGCGGAGGCAGTCAGAGGAAACACTCTGATTCGACCCCGGATCGACCCGGGTCACTCAGAGGCAGTCAGAGGCAACACCCTCTGCAACTGGCCTTTGAGGGACCCGAGTTGGCTGGTGTGGATCATGGGTGGCGACTCTGGCGGACCTGCGATTGATCCCCGGTCGAGCTGCGATGGGGACGCCTGCCTCCACTCGGGGCCAGGCATGCGAAGGCCTCCAGGATGGCCGTCCTGGAAGCGTTCACTGGCACCGATGGAGGTCGGTCCCGGACACCACCCGTGGTTTTAGCGGGCCTGGGTGGCGTCCACGTCTTTGCGAGACGACCCCACCGTGCCCCACAGCACCCACCAGACGAACCCCCAGCAGCAGCGCTCTCACCCGTCAGGCCCCTCGGGCCTCTCACACCTGCCTTCGGCGGCAGCCGATCTCGTCCTCCTCGGGGACCTCACCGGCCGCTACGCCGCCGGTAGTTACAGCAGGCTCGCCTCCGACAAGCGGACCGTGGCGCTGCGCACGGACCACCAGGGCGCCGCCGAGCACGGGCACCGGATCACCGCGGCCATCGCCTGCCACGTGGCCCGCATCGACGGCACCGTCGACCAGCTGACGCGGCTCTTGCTGCACCCGGACCATGAGGGCGGCAGGCACGCCCAGAACATCGCGCTGCGCTCCGGGCAGTCGCGTGCCCTGGACTACATCCGCCGCGTGTGGGCCAGCGCCTCGGAAGCGGTCAGTACCACCAGGGCGCTGAACTCCCGGCACGACGCGTACGAGGTTCTCGCCGCGCTGCGCGACCGCATCGAGACGACGCCCTGGCGCGGAGAGCGGGGACGCACCGCTCTGCGGGTTCTGCGGGCGCACCTGAACTTCGCCGAGACCGCGGGGGGCCTCCTGCACCACGCCAGCGAACGGCAGACTGCCGAAGAAGCCGGCATCTCCCGCACGACATTGCGGGCCGTCTACGAAAGTGTCCTCAAGCCACAGGGCTGGCTGCGCCGGTTGCGGGTCGGTCATGGCCGGGAGGGCTCGACCTGGTACCTCAACGCGCCGTCGTCTCGTTTCCACACCACTCAGTACCCCCCCGACCCGGTACTTGAGGAGTGGCCCACCTCTGAGACGGCCACGACGGCCGACCTCGACTCCACCGTCCTCGGCCGGCTGATGGGCCACGACGCCTTCGCCCACCACGGCCTCGGCAGCGCCGCCCTCGTGATCATCAGTGCTCTGTGCCAGCGCCCCCACCAGACAGTTGCTGAGCTCGTCGGTACCTCTTCGGTCTCTCGCGCGACTGCCTACCGGACCCTGGGGCGCCTTGCCGAGCACGGTCTTGTGCACCGCACCGGGGAGACCTGGGCCCTCGCGCCACGTGGTCTGGAGGGCATCGGCAGCAGCCTCGCGGACCCTGACACCGACTTCACCCCAGTGCCGACGGAGGGCTGGGCCGAAGTCGCCGCGAGACTCGGTACGTCGGGCGGCGCAGCTCACCGCAAGGCCCTGTACGCGGCCCAACGCGCTGCATACCGGCAGGCGTTGGACCGGCTCACGGAGCACCGCAGCAAGGCCGTGGTGATCGTCCGCGAAGACGGTCGCCAGGTCCTGGTCCCCGCGCCACGCCCCGACGAAATCCCGCCCGCGTGGCACACCGCCGACGGGCGTGTCCTCGATCCGGTCACCGGCCGCGCCGCTCCCGGCTGGCGGGTCGCCACCGACGGCCGCCTGATTCTCATCACCCCTGCCGACCAGCGCAGTTACGACGAGCTGGCCGCTTCCCATGCCGAAGCCCTCAGCGAATGGGATTCCGCAGCATGAACCCACAACCCCGTCCAACCAATCCTGTCCAGAGCCAGCCGGTGACCCCTGAGGCCTTGCGCAAGCAGTACGAGTCCGGTGCGACAGTCGATGAACTCGTGGCTGTCAGCGGCCTCTCGTACGGCACGGTTCTCAACCGGCTGCACGAGGCCCGGACCGAGATGCGCACGTCGTGGCAGACCCGCCGCATGCGCAACGACCCGCAAACGCGCAGGCGGCTCGCAGCTCATCTCCGCGTTCTGTACGAGGAGCACGGCGCGACGCTCGGCGAACTCGCTGCTGTTGCCAGAGCAACGAGGCGCGGTGCCCGGCGCCTGCTGGTCGAGGCGGGCGGTGCACCACGCACGTCACAGCAAACGCAACGGATCCGCTCTGCAGCGCGGGCCGCCGAGCGTCAGAAACTCGCATTGTCCCTGCGCGCACGGTACGAGGCCGGCGCCACCGTGCCGAACCTCGCCGAGGAGTGCAGCTACTCCGTCGGCACCGTCTACCGGCTCCTGCACCAAGCAGGCACCCGCATGCGGCCCCAGCACCGACACGGGCCCACTCGCCGCGAAGCCAACCGGCCGTGAGGGCCGAAGCCAGAGCTGTCATTCGCTCCACCCAAGGCCATCCCGGCTGCCACCGCAGAGCACGGGCCCCTCCCCAGTCCACACGGAGACGCCCGTCTCGCCCATCGAGCTTCCACCGAACCACACGACAACATCCCTTCCTCTTCCAGGAGATCAAGCACTCGTGAACGAAAACACCCGTCACCAGACCCTGGCCGCCGCCACCGAACACGTCTGGGACGCGTTCGTGATCGTGGTCGGCATGCTCAAGGGCGGCACCGGCAAGACCACCTCCGCCTGGTTCATCGCCCTCTACTACTCCGTCGTCCTCAACCTGCCGACGCTGCTGCTGGACGCCGACGCGACCAGCCAGTCCGCCTACGACTGGTTCAAGGTCGCCCAGGCCGCAGGCTTCGAGATTCCCGAGAACCTGGTTATCGAGCGGTACCCGTTCGACGACATCGCCGAATACATCCGCACCAAGCGCGCCGAGTTCGGCGCGATCGTGGTCGACGCCGGCGGCGGCAGCGCCCGCATCTTCCACGAGGCTGTCACCGAGGCGAACCTGCTGCTCGTGCCGGTCGCCCCCACCAAGATCGAGCGCCGCAAGCTCGTGGCCACCTTCGACGAGGCCGAGCGCGCCGCCGCCCGCAACGAGCACGGCGTCACCGCCCACGTCGTGATGGTCAAGGCCGACGACCGCACCAGCCTGCCCAGCCGGGCGAAGGAGCAGCTGCTGGAGCCCGCCGAGGGCGAGGGCATCGGCCCGGACCGCGACGAACCGTTCCCGCTCGCCGAGACCACCATCCACTCCTGGGTGCACTACATGGAGGCCTTCGGCGAGATCCCCACCGAACTGAGCGAGTACGCCAACCTGATGAAGGACCTGACCCAGGCATGAGCGAGAACAACGAGAGGCCAAAGCCGCCGGCCCGCCGCACCGGTCGGGCCCTGGGCGGGGCCAAGAGGACGGCCCCGCCGCCCCCTCCTCCGGCCGCCGAGCTCACGCCTGAGCAGTTCGCCGCCGAACAGACCGCCACCCAGGGCAAACGGCATCCCTCTGCGGGCGGGCCGCAGGTTCAGTCCCCTTCTGCCATGGTTCCCGTCGAGGCATCGGCGCAGGGCCGAACTGGGGCAGCGGTCGACGGGGCACTGGTTTCCGGGCCGCCGACAGGTGAGGTCGTACCGAGCGGCATCGTGCCGGAGCCGGTTGCCAGCCAGCCAGTGCACCCCGCCGTTCTCACCCCGGAGGCCGGGACGGAATCTGCTGGGGATCAGGGGGAGCAACAGGTCCAGCATGAGTCCCCGGCTACCGAATCTGGAGCACCTGCGGTTCAGCTGACGCAGCCGGCCGAACCCGTTGCGCGACATGGCCTGTCTCCCAGCACGTTCGCGGCTCCTGATGTGGCCGCGGCCGCCGAGGTGGCGGTTCGTCAGGCAGCTTCTCCGGTCGCGGGCGGTACCGCGTTCCCGGTGAGGACCGATGTTCCGGGGTCTCACCAGGAGCAGTACGGGCTTGCGGAGGCAGCACCCAGCGAGGGAACCCCGTGGGCTCACGGCCCCGGCCGCCCGAAGGACATCCCCGAGACAGCCGTGATCCTCAACCAGCGCATGATCACGCGCGAAAGCCTCGACTCGTCGGTTCCCGCGGCGCTGAAGCTGAAGAAGCGGCTCAAGCGCTTCGCTCTGGACAACGAACTCGATCACCTGCCCATTGGCGACATCGTCTCGGTCGCGCTGGACGAGTGGCTTACCACCCGCGGCTTCTGACGCGGCGTTCATTTCCCAGGGTGTCCGCGAACGCTTCGCTCGTTCGCGGACACCCGTCCCGCTGACTATTCCACTAGTCGACTAGGCGGCTAGCTAGTCGACTAGTGGGCCGGACTGGAGCAGCCCATGCCCGATCTCTCGCGCCACACCCGTCAGCTGCGTGAACTGGCTGACGCTCTCGACACGCAATCCGACCTCACCGACGACCCGTTGGCGCCTCATCCGGACACACTGGAGGTCATCAATGGCCGCAATACCAGCCGTGGGCAGATCAACTACGCCGTCCCCGACGCTCTCCAACTCCAGCGGCGCATCCGCCGGTACCACGCGGACCACGGCGTCCAGCACGGCGACATCGTCGCCATCGCGCTCGATGCCTTCCTTCGCGCCAAGGGCTACCCTCCCTACCTCACCTCACCCAAGGCCGAAGAGCCGTGATCACTCGGCTGGCCTGCGATGCACTGCGCTTTGGGTGAAGTCAGTGAAGCCTTCGAAATTTCCCAGTGCCCTTACTCGGAGTCTCCTCCCGCATGCGTGCACCGGTCGTTGTCGGTGGTCCCTCCTATCCTGAGTGACCTGGACCACGCGTGAACGACGGAGGATCACTCCATGAGGTGGAACAACAACGCGCGGCCTCGGCCTCGCAGATCCGGCCGGGCTACGGCGGGCACTCCCGTGTTTTTCTCGGAGCACTGATCGGATGCCGCAGCGCAGCGTCCAGCAGCGGGCCGGGTTCCGGGGCGAGGCATTCGTCGACAAGGCCGTCTCCGACGCCGGCCACGTGTGGAACGACACCAAACGTGACTTCGCCATCGACGGTCAGATCGAGTTCGTGGACGTCGACCGCGAAGTCACCGGTGTCGCCGTCCTTGCACAGGTGAAGGGCACAGAAGTCGGGTTTCGCGGCGAGACCGCGACCGAGTTCAAGTTCACGTGCAAGGCCGACCACATCGCCTACTGGCTTCGGCTGGGCCGTCCGGTCGTGCTCATCTGCGTGGACCTGCGTATCCAGCAGGCGTGGTGGAAGCGCATCGACACCTGGTTCGCCGACCCTGAACGCAAGGCACGGCGCGTCGTTCAGTTCGACAAGACCTCAGATCTCTTCGACCTCGACGCCTTCAGTCAACTGTCGGCCCTGGGCGTGCCTGCCGGAGAGCCGCTGCCACGGCTCGAAGGAAGCGAACAGCTGGTCTCGAACCTCCTCACGGTTGAGGGCTTCGCACCGCTCATCTACGAGGCGTCCACGCCGTGTCGTGACCGCGGCGACGCATGGGAGCGGATGCGCTCGAACGGCAACCAGTTCGAGAGCGGCTTCGTCCTCGCCGCCGGACGCATCTACTCACTGTGCCGACTGGACGAGGGCCCGCTCGCCGTGCTCTGCGACGGGCCGGTCACCTCCATCCCGACGCGGAACTGGGCGACCACTGAGGACCTGGATGTCCAGCGGCGCTTCGTTTCCCTGTTGAACTTCACCCTGCGCTCCGCCCACCATCCCGATCTGGTCTGGCACCCCACCAAGAAGATCGTCTACATGCAGGCCCCGCCGGACCGATCCAGCCGGAAGATCAAAGGCCGCTACCGAGGCAGCCGCGGACGCACCTTCTTCACCCCGTACTTCGGCAAGGACGACACAACCAAGATCAGCTTCTGTCGTCACTACGCCGCCAGCTTGTACTTCCGCCGCTGGAGCGAACAGTGGTTCCTGGAGATCAACCCCACCTACCACTTCACCATCGACGGCCGACGCGACTCGCTGTACGACGCCGAGTACGTCCAGAAGATCAAGCGGCTGGAACGCAACAACGCCGTCTACCAGCTCGTCCGCGCCTGGGCCGACTACCTGCAAGGCGATGACACCTTGTTCAGGAGCCGCGATGAGCGCATCCGATTCAGCCAGCTCCTGCAGCTCGACTGCGATGCCGCCATCGACGAAAGCGTCTGGATCCCGCAAGAACCAGCCCCGAAACCGAGCCTGAACGGGCTGGCCGAGGGACTGTGGGAGCTGCCGCAATGAAAGCACCGGTGCTGCACGAGCCGGAACTGGAGTTCCGGGCCGGAAACCGCCACATCGATCCCCGCTACGGCATCAGCGTGTTCGGCCCGGCCGACGCCGACTCCCCCACCGGACCCCGCCAGATCCCCATCGCCCTGGTGGGCCCCGCCCATGCGGTCGACGGCATCCGAAGCTGGCTCCAGCGCTGCCAGAACCACATCGAGGCCAAGGACACCAAACCCGGCCAGGAGAACCTGCACCAGCCGTTCCCCGGTTTCAGTACCGACTCCCCGTTCGGCGCCGAGCTCGTCTTCGACGACGCCCTCGTCCGCGAGATCCCCGAACGCCACCTGCGCCGCCTGGCCCGCGCCGACACAGCCTCCGCCACCAAGGAGGCAGTCGAGATGTACGCCGACGCCGCCCGGTCCCTGACCGAAACCGGACGCTGCCGCGTCGTAATCTGCGCCCGCCCCGAAGAACTCCACGACCGCGAAGACCACCCACCGTCAGAGGAGAACAGGGCCGAACGCGAAGAGAACCAGGACAAGCGAAGAACCGGAGGCGACTTCCACGACCTGCTCAAGGCCACCGCGCTCACGCTGCCGGCGCCCCTGCAGCTGATGCGCAAGGAGACCTGGACCGGGATCCCCAGCAGGACCAACGGGCAGACCGTCCGCCCTCTGCAGGACGAGGCCACCAGGGCCTGGAACCTGCACACCGCCCTGTATTACAAAGCCGGTGGGACCCCCTGGCGCATGCAGCGTCACACTTCCGATCTGGCCACCTGCTACGTCGGGGTCAGCTTCTACCGCAGCGCGAACGGAAACGAGCTGCATACCGCCGTCGCCCAGGTGTTCAACGAACGCGGCGACGGCGTCGTCGTCCGCGGCGGCACCGCGCAGATCTCCAAGCGCGACCGCCAGCCCCACCTGACGCTCCCCGACGCCCGGCAACTGCTGCTGCACGCGCTGACCGAGTACCGCACCACCCACGGCCACCAGCCCGCACGCATCGTCGTACACAAGACCTCGAACTTCACCACCGGCGAGATCGACGGCTTCCAGGAGGCAGCCGACCTACGCGACATCGACCATGTCGACCTGCTGTGGATCCAGCGGCGCGGCGCCCCGCACCTCTACCGCACCGGACAGCTCCCACCACTTCGCGGCACCAGCGTCGAACTAGACCCGCGTTCCCTGCTCCTGTACACCCGCGGCTCAGTCCCGTACTTCCGGACCTACCCCGGCCTGTACGTCCCCCAGCCCCTGCTGATCCGGCCCGCAACACACGGCACAGATCTACTGACCGCCGCCACCGACATCCTCGCCCTGACAAAGATGAACTGGAACAACGCCCAACTCGACGAACGTGACCCGCTCACCCTGCGCACCGCCTACCGAGTCGGCTCCATCCTCAAACACGTCCCGACCGAGGCCCGCATCGCCACCCGCTACGCCTACTACATGTAGAGCTACGGGGCAGCGCCCTCAATCACCTGAGCCGTTAACGCCTCGGCGACGCTCTTCTCCTCATCTTCCGCTGAGATCCTCCGTCCCTCTCTGGCGATGCGGAGCTCGATGGTTCACCGGCCCTCTTGGCGAAAGGGTGTCGGGCAATATGTGCGCCATGTAAAGATCAGTGACGCGTGCATGAGTCCGGTGAGACCTGGGGGAAGAGATGGCGGACACGACCGCTCCGTTCGAGGCATCGGCGTCCGCGATTGGCTACGTATACCAGCTCCGTAAAGCCCTTCATTCCTGCGTCGACCAGCACGGCCGCGGGCTCGACTGGTGCATCGCCATCGAAGCCGGCGACGACGTCGAGGAAGTCGTCGAAGGCGGCAGGGTCCTGTACCAGCTCAAGCACCGGGCCGCCGGTGTCACCATGTCGGATTACAGCACGGACCTGTGGAAGACACTGCGGATCTGGGCGCACGGGATCACCAACAAGCAGCTGGCCCTGGACGAGACGGACCTGTTTCTCCTGACCACCGCCGACCTGACGGCCGATTCCGCCGGCTATCTCCTGCAGCCTGTCGCCTCCGATGTCAGGGACGAGAGCCGAGCACTCAAGGCGCTGGAGGCGGCTCGGAAGGCTTCCACCAGCAAGGACAACAAGAAGGCGTACGAGGCATTCGACAAGCTCTCAGCTGACGAGCGGCGGGACATGCTGGCCCGAATACAGGTCATCGGCAATGCTCCGGATGTCGACGAGGTGGAGAACCTGTTGTTGGAGCGAGTGGTCTCCGCTGTGGGGCATGCCTACGCCAAGCCATTCCTGCAGCGTCTGGAGGGCTGGTTCTACCAGCGCACGATCCGGCAGCTGCGCACGGACGAGATGGATGCGATCACGGGCGACGAGTTCGACCAGATCTTCACCGATCTACGCAATCAGTTCCGCCCGGAGAACCTGCCCATCGACGAGGACATCGCCGTCCTCGAACCCGATCCGTCGGACTACGCGAACATGACCTTCGTCCGCCAGCTGGATCTGATCGACATCGGCAACACCAGGGTCGGCATCGCGGTGCGCGACTACATCCGCGCCTTCACCCAACGCTCCCGGTGGTCGGATGACAATCTGCTGCTGCCCGGAGAGATCAGCAAGTATGAGCGCAGGCTCATCGAGGAATGGCAGGACCTCTTCGCGGAGATGGAAGACAACCTGGGAGCCGCGGCAACGGAAGCGGAGAAGCTGGCGGCCGCCAAGGAGATCTACCGGTGGGCCACGCGCGAGGCACGGCCACGCATCCGCATCGGATGCGACGAGCCGTTCGTCTCCAAGGGCTCCTTCCACATCCTCGCCAACGATCTACAGGTGGGCTGGCACATCGATTTCATGACGCGGCTCATGGCCGTCCTGGAGCCGGCGGGAGCGACGCAGGCGTGAACACCCTCACTCAATTCAGCCGGGAAGAACGCGCCCTGTACAACCCGGCGTTCACCGCACTGGTCACCTGCCGCGCCGTCCAGGGCCACGAAGTCCAGTACAGCCGGCCATGCCCGATCGCGGTTGCCGTCCTGTCCGCCGTAATGGCCCTGCAGCCGGCCGTGCGCCGCCCGCTGCCGAAAACCCTCAACAGCGGGCTGACCCGATGGCTGGAGGAGAACAAGAGCGTCAAAGTGACCATGTCACAGAACGCCACCGCCCTGGCCGCCGTGGTCCGCCCCGGCCTGCTCCTGGCCTTGCAGAGCGACGCCCTGCACGTCGATGAAGAGGGCCAGCTCACCGTGGTGCCGAGACGACTCACGAAAACGATCAACGGCGGCACGGACGAAGTCCAGGCCATCCAGAAGGCGGCCCACTTGCTCGGGCGCTGGCTCCCCAGCACGGGCAGCCTCAGTACCGTCATGACACTGCTAGGAGTCCGGCCGTGACGTTCCAGATCAGCGCCATCTCGATCTACAACGAAGACGGCCGCATCCGCACCGTCCCCTTCAAGACCGGCAAGCTCAACATCATCACCGGCGACTCGCGACGCGGGAAGAGCGCCCTGCTCAACATCGTCGACTACTGCCTGGCCAGCAAGGACTACGTCATCAAGGGCGCGGCCCTGCGCAACTTCGTCCAGGTCTTCGCCGTCACCCTGGTCAAGGACCAACGGCAGCTGTTCGTCGCACGGCCGGCTCCAGCGGGCAAGGCTGCCACCGCGACCACGATGTGCGTCGTCTCCCAAGCCCTTGACGCACCGCCGCCGCAGCGCTCCGAGCTGACCTTCTCCACCCCGCTCGACATCGCCAAGGATGTCTTGTCGGAGTTCGCCGGTATCGACCGAACGGTGCGGATCCCGGCCGTGCGCAGCGCTACCCCGATCCCGCCGTCGGTGCGCCATGCGCTCTTCTTCTGTCTGCAGAAGCAGAACGAGGTCGCCAATCCGGACCTGCTGTTCCACTCGCAGGGCGAGGAGTTCCTGCCGGCGACGATCCGGGCGATGATCCCCTACTTCCTCGGTGCCGTCGATCCCGAGCAGGCGCTGCTGGAAAACCGGCTGCGTCTGCTGCGTCAGGACCTCGCGCAGATGGAGGCGGCGGTGGCTGCTGCCCGCAGCCTGTCGCCGGCGTCCGGGCAGGCACTGGCCCTGGTGACCGAAGCCGTCGAGGCAGGTCTGCTGGAACCGCTGCCTCGGGAGGACATGACGGCAGAGGGGGCGGTGGAACATCTGCGCGGTGCCATCGCCGAGACCGCCCCCACGCAGACGCCTGATGCCGGAGAGGATCCGGTCGCCGCCCTCGTTGAGCAGCGCCGAGAGCTGCGTGAGCGGCACGGACGGGCTCGCGCCCGCATCGCCAACCTGAAGCGAGCAGCTCGGGAGAATGGTGAATTTCTCGAGCAAGCGGCAGAGCAGCATGCCCGCCTGGCCACGCTCAACCTCTTCACACCTGCCAACGCCCCGGACCGGGAGGCTCGTTGCCCGGTGTGCGACAGCCACCAGCCTCAGTTGAGCCAGATCGCGGAGGTCATCAACCGCGACCTCGGCCGCCTCGACGCCGACATGACCGTCATCGGCAGCGACACCCCCGAAATCAACGCCCTCATCGCAGCGGAAGAAGGCACGCTGCAGGAGATCCGCAGTGCTCTGGGCCGCAATCAGGAGCAGCTCGATACGCTGACCGCCGGACAGCGCGCTGCGCAAGGCCAGGCGGACGCCGCGCGACGAGCGGTGCTTGTCCAAGGCCGCATCAGTCTTTTCCTGGAGACGGCCGGACGCCACGTCCAAGGGCCTCAAGTCGTGGACCGGCGCGAAGAGATCAGAGCGAAGATCGTAGAACTTGAGGAGGCGATCGGAGCCGGAGCACGAGACGACCGGCTCAACAGCTTCGTCTCCCGGATCAACACGAAGATCAAGGACAAGGCCGTCGCCCTGGATCTCGAACACAAGGAGTCACCCATCCGCCTTGACCCGCGAGGGCTGACCGTCGTCGCGGACACCACCCGCGGACCGGTCCGCCTGGCCGACATGGGCGGCGGCGAGAACTGGCTCGGCTACCACGTCGCCACCCTCCTCAGCATGCACGAGTGGTTCTCCGAACAACGCAATCCCGTGCCCCGCTTCCTCATCCTCGACCAGCCGTCCCAGGTTTACTTCCCCGAAGACGCCCCAGACGGCACCGCCTTGGCCGGACCCGACAGAACCGCCTTGCTCAACCTCTACAGGACCATCCAGAACACGGTCGACGCCCTTGACGGCGACTTCCAGGTGATCGTGATGGAGCACGCGGACCTGGACGACGAGCCCTTCCGCAGCTCGGTCGAAGCACGTTGGCGGCGCAGCAACGGCCAGGCTCTCGTACCCCAGGGTTGGATCACCGAAGAGATCGATGACGACTGACACTTCCGCGCCCTCTTCACGCTGTGCTCAATCCCACCTGCCAAAGTGCGCTTCCGACTGCTGACCATGGGCCGTCAGGTCCAAGTGCCGATCGACCGTCCACTGCTGTGCTGGCGCGGCCGTCGGCGGGCTACTGGTGCACCGTGGTGATGGGCGTGGAGACGCTCGCCCGTTGCCGGGAGCAGAGTAGGAGACGGTCCACACGGCGGTTGTCTTGTTGTTCAGGCGATGTGTCCACACGTGATGCCGAGGATGGCGAGCGGGCGGGTAGTGTCGCGGGCGTGGTGGCGGATGCCCGCGGCGAGGTTGACGTGACCGGCGATCCGGAGGGCGCCGATGGCCAGGTTGCGCAGGATGGTCGTAGCACGAGTCACGGTGCAGGTGACAACCAGGCAACAGCCGAACCAGTGAACCTGAAACCACGTCAACCGATCCTGGCCAGCTAGTCAGCGACTCCCGCGCAGCGGGAGATCCTCATTGCGGGGAGCCTGCCAGGTCGGCCCAGTGCGCCGGAACGAGCTTTTCGCTGTGGTGCCATCGGTGTACGACGGCTTCTTGGAACCACGTCGTCGGGAAGTCCACGTGGTCGCAGACGATGACCTGCAGGTCGGGGGCCAGGTCCTTGACCACTTCGTGGATCAGTTTGAACAGCTCTTGTGCCGCGGGTCTGTCCATATCAGTGTGGTTGTCGCCGTCTTGACTGGTGCGGGGAAACCAGACTTGTGAAGGCTGGTCGAGGAACAGGATGCGCGGAACCGGTCTGCGCTGACGTACGAAGTAGCGGTGCAGGGCCAGGTGAGCCAAGACGTGGTAACCAACCCAGTTGCTCCCGCTGCCCAGTCGTGAGAGCGGGAGTCTGCCGGCTCGGGTGCCGAACTCGACTGTCAGTTTGGTCGGGTTGAGGTACACACCTTGGTTGCAGTGCTCAAGCTGTAGTTGATGGGCCCAGAGTGTGATGTCACGGTTGACCGGACCGAGCCGGGCGAGGAGTTCCTCGTGTACTGCGCGGGGGTCGAGTTCAGCCACGAGGGCATCTACGGTGGCTTTCGCCGTGTCTCGTGCTTGGGTCAGTCGTGCCAGGTCAGCTCCCGTGGTGTGCTGTAGGGCGGTGAGCATGCCGTGGATGCGTCCGCGGGCGAAGTCGATACGGTCTCCGTGTGGGAGGTGTCCGTTGGTGTGGTCCTCCTGTGTGAGTGTCTGCAGAGCGTGTTCGGTCGCACGGAGCTGACTGCGCAGCCGGGTGGCTTGTTGGTGGAGTCCTTCCAGGGCGGCGCGTCGGGCCGGGCGCATGGCGTCGATGCCGTTGATCTGGTGCTGAAGGCGGTCGAGGCTGTTCCTGAGCGCGTTAATCGTCGGGTCCGGTTGGGATAGGACGGAGCCGCACAGTGCGCAGGTGCTCGCGTCGTCGTCCCGGGAGTGAGTAACGAGGTCGAGGCTTGCCAGTCGGTCTCGTGGGATGTGTGCGGAGGTGGCGTAGTCGTCTGCTGCGACGGTTTCGGCCAGGAGCAGGCGACGGTCTGCGGCGAATCCCCTGAGCTGCTCGCGCAGGTCGACGCAGGTCTGTTCGAGATCGAGCTTCCGCTGGTCTTCCTCAAGAGCATGGGCTGGCTCGGTGACAGGTGCGAGGACGGCGTCCTGGAGCGTCTGCATGGCCTGCACGTAGTCGTCGGGTGGGACTGGTGCCGGAACCAGGTTGAGTGTGTGGGCCTCGTGCCAGAGGGCAGCCAGGGTGATGTGGGCGATGCCGTCTGGGTCCTGGGCCTGAGCGAGGTCTTTCTTTGCTTGTGTGAGACGACTGCGTGCAGCGTTGAGTTGCGCGTGCTTACGTGCCTGGTCGTGGGGGGCTACACCGAGAAAGTAGGGCAGTGTCTCTTTGAGGGCTGACGCGACGTTCCAGTCGCTTTGCCGGTGGAAGAGATGATTGCTGTCGGCGATCTCATTCTGGCCCTGCAGGCACAGCATCGCTGCGTGGCCCAGGTGGGCGCCGACGGCGGAGGGACCGCGGCGGCGGGGCGTGGTGCTGTGGTTCTCCTCGATACCGATGAACCGGCCCAGTCGCTGGCGCAGTGTGTAGCGGTCGGTGTTTGGCGCGAGGTCGGAGTAGGGCGGTGGCTCAAGACCGGGACCGAATTTCAGCATGACTTGTTCGGCGGTCTTCTTGCCTGGTCCCGGGGCAGGGCGGGCAACGAAGGCGCGTGTGCTTTCCAGCTGGAACAAGGCGGCGTACCAGGAGACAGAGTCGGTCATGGGACCGATCGGGAAGGTGACAGTCTTGCGTCCTGTGCAGTATTCGAAGATATCAAGCAGTGTGCTTTTGCCTGATGCGGACTGCCCGGTGACGACGTTAAGCGCTCCTGTCCTGAAGGGGACGAGGCGGCGGCCGCCGTCGGCGTTGTAGAGGATCAGCGCGAGCAGCTGCATGCGATCAGGGTTCCACTCCGAGTCCGGCGAAAATGGCGGCTGTCTCGTTATCGGCCATCCAGGCGCCGATCAGGCGGGCGCTGCGCAGGATGTCATGCATCTCGGTGTTCTCAGGCGGCTCGGTGCGCGGCTGGGTGGCTTGTTTGAGGCAGTCGTGATGCAGTTCAAGTACGTTGTGGCGGAGTGCGAATCGCAATCCTGCCCGCACCGGTGCCACCATGACCTTGGCGCGACGGGGGAAGCCAGCCCATAGCACGGGGTGGCGGCTTACCCAGGTGGACAGGTGGGTGCGGGTGCTTGCGGGCAGCGCGCTTCGTGTGCCCTGGTGCAGTGCCATGGGGGCAGCGATGAAGGACAGGGCCCACGGCATGCCCGATGTCTGCCGATGTGTGTAGGCGTCGGCGGCGGTGGACAGGAGGGTGGCGATCAGCGCCGGGTTGAGCATGGCGGTAACGAGGGCCGCTGGTTCGTTCCAGGCGGTTTCTGCTGCAGGGTCCCGGATCTGCCCGGTCGGTGGTGTGGTCATGATCGTGCCTGAAAGGCGCGCATACGGTCTCGGAATTCAGGGTGCCATCCCACGCGTCCCGCGTCGGCGAGCTCGTGACGCTGGCCGCGGACGAAGAACGCCTCGTGGTATCTGTTCTGCAGGCAGGGGCCGTTGCGCTGGGAAAGGTCTCTGAGGAGTCGGGCTCCTGCTCGTTGTCTAGTTGCTTCGTCTGTCGTGGCGGCGAGTTCGATCTGCATCCACTCGAACTCGGTCTCCCACTCGTCGACGAGGTCGCGACTGAGCGCGGTAAGTTCCTCCGCTGCGACGAGTTCTTCGGCGATCCAGCGGATGGCTTGGGTCTGCGCGCGGTGATAGTCGATGACCGAGCGCCGAAGGTTCACC
Organism: Streptomyces geranii; assembly: GCF_002954775.1. GTDB lineage: Bacteria > Actinomycetota > Actinomycetes > Streptomycetales > Streptomycetaceae > Streptomyces > Streptomyces geranii. The sequence goes on along the minus strand of NZ_PJME01000013.1, from coordinate 144,512 downwards.
GGCGGGTAACCCACCCACTTCATCTGGTGGACGAAGGGGCTATCGGCGTAGTCGGTGATGAGGGCGTCGTCGCCGGTCTCTTCGCGGGCAGCGACGGTGGGAAGCAGGGCGCGAGTGAACTGGTCGCGCAGGCCGGCGATGGCCGCACGGGCCATTCCGATGTCCACGGCCCGTCTGCGCTTTTGCAGCAGTGCCAGTGCTTGTTCGTCCCACCACTGCCACACCATGGCCAGGAAGAGGTCCTCGTGCCCGGGCGGCAGGTTCCAGCGGAGTTCTGCGCGGACGAGAGCGGGAATGTCCTCGATGTGCGGCGAAGAGTCCATCACTGTGATCCGTGAGACGAACGCGGCCCGGTCCGCCTGCCCCAACGCGAGGAACTGCTCACGAGCCTCCTGGATACGTCCAGAGGCCTCATGCAGGGCGGCGCGTTCCAGCGCGCTCAGGGCTACCTGTTCGCTGCGCGTGTGAGGGCGGAGTGCGGCCATCGCGCTGCCGGGCTTGGCCTGTTGGGTGGAGACGAGCACCAGTGCTGGCCCATCGACGTCACAAGGCACGACCGTGTCGAGCCAGTTCTTCAGGGTCAGCCACACGTCGGGAGAGGCGTCCGTGAGCTGTCGGTCGCCTTTCTGGTGATGTTTGACCTGCAGGAGTTCCGTTGCCGATCCGGCTTGCTCCCACGCGATGTCGTCATGAAGCTCTAGGCAGATCGCCGCGTCGGGACGCGCATGGTTGGCCCTCAGCAGCTCCAGTAACGCCCACCAGGTCTGGTGCTGGTAGCCCAGCGCGCTGGCCGCAGCGCTGTGCACAGGCTTTCCCATACGGCCGCTCCCCCTGGCTACTGGGCACGAGAAAGGATACCCACGGTGGGAACCCGCAAAAAGCCAACCATCAGCCCCGGAGTACCCAGCGATGTCCGTTGTACCTCATCGCGGCCTGCTTGCCCCAGCCTCTTCAGCTCTCTGTACTCTGCAGTGGCTCTGCTCACGAGTTCTCGTGAGCAGAGCCACTGCAGGCCCGACCGCATGATCGCAGAAAAGGCCTACAGTTCCTGCGGCCTCCGCTCCCAGATGCCGTGCTTCCACCGAAGCCGGCATCACCTGCTAACGCACAAGGGCTACCCTGGCCGACGGCACGGTCCATCGCCTCGCCCATACCGCAGTCGTCTCCGAGACATTCGGCCGCTCGGACATACGTTTGGCGTGAGACGTCCGCCAGGCGGACCTCGCGTGCGACGCTGCCGAGGAGGTCGTCGCGTCCTGCGGTGACCGTTGGCCGACGTCGTGTGGAAGCGTCCGCAGGAGGATTTCGGTGGTCACCGTTCTCCCCTTGTCCCCGGCTCGTTACCCTCCCTACGTGACACTCGATGCCCGGCGAACCTTTACGCGCCAGGAGACCTGGCGCACATGGCAGTTGCAGGGCTGCGTCTGCACTCTCTGTAGGCGCGCGATTCCCTTCGACCTGATGCAGGGCGACCACATCGTGCCGTGGAGCCAGGGCGGGCGGACCAGCATCGAGAACCTCCAGGCGATCTGTGGTTCCTGCAATCTGCGCAAGGGCAGCACGGCGCAGTCGGTCGTGAGTGTCCGTTTTTCCGCCGACCGGCTCAGCCCGAGCACGGCTCCGTTGCGGTCATGGCAGGCCGACGCCAAGCCGATCGTCCTGTCCCGGCTGAGACAAGAGCCCGTCCTGGTCGAAGCGTGCCCGGGCTCTGGCAAGACGCGCTTCGGCCTTGAAGTGGCCTACGAGCTGGCAGCCGAGGGGCAGATCTCACGTGTGCTCGTTGTCGTGCCTTCGCTGGCGATCGCGGACGGTTGGGCACGGGCGTCGTCGGCGGCAACGCCGGGGGCGCCGACGCTGCCGCTGCGGACGCAACGTGACTGGCGGGCTGTCGACCCCGTCGGTGATGAGTGGCTCGGGGTGGTCATCACGTACCAGTCGCTCTTCTCATCCACCGAGATGTTCTTGGCCCACGCGACGGATCCCGGCCAGCAGACGCTGGTCATCTTCGACGAGGTCCACCACGCGGGGGCCAACGCAGCATGGGGCATCTCGGCCCAGGAGGCATTCGCAGCGGGCGCGTGGGGGATCTTGTCGCTCACCGGCACACCGTTTCGCACAGGCCGCGATCCGATCGTGTTCGTACCCTCCGAGGAAGGCAACGCCCGCCCTCACTACCGCTACTCGTACGACCACGCCATCACCGACAGCGCCTGCCGGCCCGTTCAGTTCGTCGAGGCTCGTGGCGAGACGACATTCCGCACTCCTGACCACCAGACCCACTCCGTCACCTTCGACGACACAGGCGTGACACAGGCCAGGGAGAGGGGACGTTTGCGCGCCGCGATCGAGTGGATTGGTGAAGGCTCGATCGCCGAGCGGATGCTGATCGACGCCAACCAGTATCTTCTCAGCCTCCGACAGCGCGGAGACACTGATGCCGCCGGTCTCGTCGTGTGCATCGACTGCGATCACGCGGCCCGAGTAGCCGGTCACATGGCTTCCCGAGTACTGGCCTTCCGTCCGGTCGTCGCCTGTTCCAGGCTCCATGACGACAACGATCCCGACCCGGCCAATGCGATCCGTCTGTTCCGCGCCTCGCACGATCCGTGGATCGTCGCGGTCAACATGGTCTCCGAAGGCGTCGACATCCCACGGCTGCGCGCCGTGGTCTACCTGACCAACCGTCTGACCCTCCTGTCGTTCCGGCAGATCGTCGGACGGGTGGTGCGAACGGACCCGGCGAACGTCGACGATCACGGGCGGGTCTATCTCCCAGCTGATCCCCGACTGCTGGGCATGGCTCGGCGTATCACTGAGAACGTGGACCTGCTTCCGCCTCCCCTCGTCCTCATCACGGACGGAGAACGTGCCCTTCGGGTAAGCAGCGGAAACGGAGGTGAGGCCAGGGGCTCGTTCGAAGCACTCAACACGGTCGGCGAACAGGGGGGCGTGTTCGACACCGACGGACGAGACTCACACGCCGATCTGGTGGCCTGCGCACGACTGTTCATCGAACGCGAAGGCTTGACCGGCACAGACCCCGAATCCCTGGCCCTGGCAGCCAGCGACGCGCCGGAACTGCGCCAAGCGCTGCTCGCCCTGCAGCACAGGCCACGATGAGCGATCAAGAGCACACTGACCCCACCAGCCCGACGATCATTCTCATCGGTGGGCCGATGACCGTTGACGACGGCTCGTCGCTGGACTCGCGCCAGCCGGTAGCCGAAGACCCCACCTCGCATGTGACGCATGCGAGTCTCGCGACCTCCCTGCTCTGGTGGCTGACGGCATCCTCGCTTGTCGGTCGCCTCCTCGACTCGGCAGGCGAATCCGCATTTGCCCTACTGGTCGGCCAGCGCTCGGTGGTCGAGCTGCGCCATGACGGGAGTTTGCGCCGTACCGGTCTTCGCGCTGTACTGCCCGGCGGCACGACAGAGCTGGAGCTGATCCGTACCTCGTTCGACGAACCGCTGCCAGACAGCTATACCGAGACACACAAGCTCGAAAGCTGGAACGGCACCGCTATGGGCACCGTGGGATTCAAGACCAAGGCCCCGAGTCGCCGATGGCGTTTCCTCAAAGGAAGCGAGTTCTATCTCGATAGGGCCGGAGCGAGAATCGGAGCCGCAGTTCTCATCGACACAAGTGAAACACTCACCCAAGGCGGCAATCTTCTCCCAGACCGATATGCGGACTTCGAGAAGCGACGCCTCACGGGGGATAACAGCGTCCTCGTCATGCCACATACCCACCGGATCGAATCGCTGGTCCGCGGCTATCTGGCATGGGTGCGTGGCGGCCGAACCACGGCAGAGAGGATCTCGGCTCCGGTCACGACGTGGGATCCGACGGCTCCGCCGGATCCGCTCCACTACACCTGCCCCGTTCCGATCGAGGCGCAGTTCGGTGTCACCGGGCTGGTACAGGACGGCGAGTGGCGTGATCCATCCGATCTCGAAGCCGCCCGGGCGCTGCTCCAGGCGCGCTACGACCTCAAGATCGGTATCTGGGATCTCGTGGGAAATCCGACGCTCAGGAGCGCGCTGCTGTCGTCCGCCCCGCAAGCACCGGCTCCGGCGAAGGTCGCTGCCATTCCCGCCGGTGCGGCCGAACGCGCGCAGAAGCGGGTCGCTGCAAGAACTGTTGAAAGAGCCGAGGCCGAGCGTGCTCTGGATCAGATTGCCGCATCCTTCGGGCCATTGGAGGCGCTGGGCTGGAAACGTCCCGCAGAAGGACGAGGCTTCATGCGCCTGCCACTTACCGACGACTATGCACATTGGCCGGGGGACGATCCTTTCCCCCTGGTCCAACTGGAGTTTGAGATCAGCAAGCGCCAGTCGTCGGTGAGTGCGTTCACCATCTTGTACAACCAGGTTGACATCTCGCAGTACGTGACAGCTCGGCGTGAAACGTTTGAGAGCATCGCCGTTCCGGATCGCTGCCCGCTGGGTAGGAGTCCACGCCCGGTCCTGTGGGGCGCACTCGGTGGCTGGGCCGACGACGTAGATTGGCTGCAGCGGACTACCGCTCTAGCGGAACACACTCTTCGCTGGCGTGCAGCGCTCCAGGAGCTTTGCAGCCAATGCAAACACGCGCATGCGAAGAAGTTTCAGAGGCCCCAACACCCTTTCCATGACAGCGAACCCACATAGATTCTCTATAGCCGGAGAACCCATCGGCACAGCAATGGTGTCGGGCTGATCGACCGCCCGATGTCCTGACGCGACCGTCGGCGGGCTACTGGTAGACGGTGGTGATCGGCGTGGAGACACTGGCTCCGCTGCCGGGGGCTGCGTAGGAGATGGTCCACAGCGCGGCTGTCTTGTTCGGGTAGCCGTACAGGGAGCCGCCGCCGTCACAGCCGTAGTTCAGGCGCTGTCCCGCCAGCGTCGCGGTGCCGCCCCCGGCGAACGAGCAGTGGGCACCGTTGGCCAAGACGAGGATGATCGGTTCGATGTCGGGTCCGCCCGGCAGGTGGTTGTTGTTGCCGGGAAAGCCCTCAGCAACCGACAGCTCGACCATGCGGTCGGGGGCTCCGTCCAGGCACAGGGCACTGGTGTCTGCAGGGTTGGAGTCCGGGGAGAAACACGGGTCAAGGATCCGGTCGCCGGCGGTACAGCGCCAAGCGTCTGTGCGCATCGTGGATTCGGCGGTCCCGAAGCAGGAGCCACTGGCCCGGTCGGTGATGGTGATGTCGGTTGCGGGAGTACCGCCCGGTGACCAGGGACTGAGGGTGACCACCCGGGTCTGCGCCGGCGCGGACGAGGCCGCGGCGGTCGGGGTCTGTGACTCGCTGGTGGCTGGATGAGCGAGGGGTGACGTAGTCGCTGCCGGTTCGGCGGCAGGGGTGGAGCGGACCGCGGTTGCCTGTGGGGAGTGGGTGCCGCGCGCGGGGGCGTGGCCCGAGGCCAGCGCGAACCAGGTGCCCGTGGCGGCCGCGGCAAACACGGCAGCCGCGGCGACGATGAGCCGGGCGCGCCTGCCGGGACGGCGTATGGCGGGAGCGGGCCAGGCGGGGTCTTCCACGGTCGGAGGGTGCCACTGCTCAGCGATCAGGTTCGGGACCTCGGTCGGCCGGTCGTGGACATCTCCGAGGACCTGGGTCGCCTGCTCGCCAAGTAGTTCGCCGGTCTTCTGTGCCACGTTGGCAGCCAACGGCCGGTAGTCCGGGTCTTTGGCGAGACACGCCGTTACCAGGCTGAGCAAGTCGTTGGGGACGCCGGCGAGGTCCGGCTCGGCGCTGAGGACGCGGAAGGCGACGGCCTCGGCGTTGCCGGTGCCGAAGGGGTGACGGCCAGTGGCCGCGAAAGCGAGCAGAATACCCCAGGCGAAGACGTCACCGGGCGGCCCGGTGGTGCCGTCCCGGTAGTACTCGGGGCTCAGCCAGCCCGGGGTCCCGGTCTGCATGCCGGTGCGGGTGACCGCGGTACCGTCGGCGACGTGGGCGATGCCGAAGTCCAGCACCCGCGGCCCGTCCGGGGCCAGGATCACGTTCGCGGGCTTCAGGTCGCGGTGGACCACCCCGGCGGCATGCACGGCCGCGAGCGCCCCGGCCGTACCTGCCGCGAACAGGTGCAGCTGAATCCCGGTCAGCGGCCCGTGCACCGCCGTGTGATCGCCGAGCGTCGAGCCGGGTACATAGGCAGTCGCCAGCCACGGGATGTCCGCCTCGGGATCGGCCTCCAGCAGCGGCACCAGACACGGACCCGAAACCCGCCGCAGCACCGCGACCTCGCGCCGGAACCGGGCCCGGAACTGACCATCCGCCGCCTGCCCGGCGTGCACAGCCTTCACCGCTACCCGCTCGCCCCTCTCCCCCACCGCGGCGTACACCGTGCCCATCCCACCCACGCCAAGCACCCCGACCACCCGGAAACGCCCGATCCGGGTCGGGTCCGAAGCACGACGAGCAGCAATCCGCGACACGAACAAGACCCCAGCCGAGAGCGATTATGGACGAGATGTGAACCCTAGCGGGGATCGCCGACACCACACGCCAGTTGGCATCAGACTCCTCACCTGCTGCTGGCATCACGTGATGGGCGGCTGGTCGGCGAGTCGCCTGCGGCAAAGCCGTATGACGTGTTCATCAACATCGCTGCTAGACGGCGCTCTGTCCCCTTAACATCGCCATGAGCGAAATCCGCCGTGGAGCACTCCGTCGGCAGCGTCCTTCGCTCGGGGGGTGGGATTGCTGTGCCAGTCGTCTTCGTGCATGGGGTAGCGACAAGGCGGTCAGCAGACTATCTGCGCACTGTTACCCAGCGTGACGCACTATTGAGGACCGTTCTGGGCCCGATTTTGTGTGCGGATGATGCCTCGAAGATGACTGTTCTCAACCCCTATTGGGGTGATGTCGGTGCCAAGTTCGTATGGAACCATGCTTCCTATCCGTCTCACGGAGTCGAGTCATTTGGCGCCGATGGTTCGCTCGACGTGACATCGCTGCTTGAACTGTCCGCAGGCGAGGGAGCTCGTCGTAACCAGGTGCTCACTGCTCTCGCGCGCGAAGCGCCGTCCGATGCGGTCGACCTGCTGTGGATGATCGCCGGGACCCGTGCCGGGGAGCCGGAGGCGCAGATCCTTGCCGGCATGGGAATCGAGGCTGCCGCACTTGCTGAGCTCGCAGCGTCAGGGCAAGCCATTGACTGGCCTGCAGACGCATCCGACGACGAGGAGTTTCTGTCCCGGCTGCTGGAGTCGCTCTCAGCTGGCCGGGCTAACGGACCGCCGTCGCATGAAGCATTCGGAGGGCAGCGGGGCGGGCGGCGGATGGCTGTACTGCGGCTTCGGGAGGCCCTCAGTCGAGTGACGGCGGCGGTTCCACGAGCTGGTTCGTCGGCAGTACGCCGAGCCGCACGTCGGCCAGTGCATACGGCGGGCACAAGATTCATCGGCGACGTCTTGGCCTACTTTCGCCAGCGCGAGGAGCAGGGGGATCAGGCTCCGATTGCGCAGCGGGTTGCCTCGGCGCTGGAGGAGGGGTTGCGGCTGCGCACCTCGGCTGATCCTCGACTCGTAGTCATCGCGCACAGCATGGGCGGCAACATTGTGTATGACTTGCTGTCGCATCTCCGCCCGGACCTGGAGTGCGATGTCCTAGTCACCGTGGGCTCCCAGGTTGGCTTCATGGCCGAGCTAGGTCTCTTCCCAGCCGCGCCCGCTCCTGCGGATCCTGACCGAGACCGTGCTCCGATACCAGACGGATTATCACGGTGGATCAACATCTTCGACCCAAACGACCCTTTGTCGTTCGTCATCAGCTCGATCTTCGCCTCCGGCCAGGACTTCAGCTACTCAACTGGGCGCGGTCTGATGGCTGCTCACGGCGCCTACTTCCGCATGCCGAGTTTTTACCGGCGCCTGGCGGAGCGTCTTACGGCGGCACTGAGCATGGAGAGTCATGATTGAGTCGGTTCCCGCATCCTATGACGTGAGTACGAAAGCGCCTGCTCTCCATGCACTCGTAATCGGCGTCGGCGGGTATCCCTATCTGGCCGGTGGCTCGCGCTATCGAGTTGGAGACGGGGCCGCGTGGGAAGAGATGACCCAGCTCACCTCGCCACCGCTGTCTGCGGTTGCCGTAGCCGAGTGGCTCATGAACAGCAGACAGGGCGAGTGGCCTGTGAGTCTCGGCAGTGTGGAACTGCTCGCCTCATGGCCACCAGGGGATGACCTCCCGGCACGGTACACCTCACCGCCGCCTGAACCCACAATCGAAAACATACGAGAAGCGTTTGAGAAGTGGGCAGAACGTTGCCGCCAACATCCCGATAATATTGCCCTGTTCTACTTCTGCGGACATGGACTTCAAGGTGACGGCCAGTACCTGCTCGCCAGCGACTTCAATCGCTTCGCCACTGCACCCTTCGCCCAAGCTTTCGACTTCGACGAAACACGGCTCGCCCTTCAACAGACAGGCCCTTCAACCCAGTTGTACATCGTCGACGCCTGCCGGGATAGCTATCTTGAACGCGCGGGCGGCGTTCCCGGCCTAGCCGTTCGAGACCTCTTCAAGACCAATGCGTGTACGAACGAACTCACCCTCCGTCTGCCAGCATTCGAGCAGGCCTTTAGCGAACGTCATGAGGTTTCCCGACTCACCCAAGCACTTTTGCAGTGCTTGGACGGGCAGGCGGCAACGCCGGACGAGTACGGAAGCTGGGAAGTGCGCACGGACAACATCCGCAGGAGTATCAACCACCTGTTGTCGCCCGAGGGCGAATACAGTGGGCTCACGCGAACCGTTGAAGCAACCGGCTTCGGTGACATACCACTTTTCCGTCTTGGCGGTGCCCCGCCGGCCAGACTGACGGTGAGGTGTCTTCCTCCAGCAGCAGCAGGCCGTACCAAACTGGCTTGTATACCTCAGGATCCACCAGACCAACCCAGCATCGACTGCGGCACTGCGCAGGAGTACGGACCAGACCGGCATGGCGCTTCGATCCAGGAGTGGCGCCTGGAGCTCACCTCTGGCTTCTACACCGTGAGTGCGCACTGCGACAGCACAACCACCCGACGACCTCACGGTGTCTTTCCTCCGTACTCCCGGTTAAGCATGCAGGTGACGTCATGAGCGGACCTGCAATGCTTACTCTCACGGCCCGGGATGAGTTGCTCGCCGGCGCCCCCGTCCGCCTCCAGGTGATCGGTTCCGGACAGCGCCGGGTCCAGACCGGCATTGTCCGCATCGGCATCCCCCATCCACTGCAGTTGCCAAGCGGAACCTACGCGGTACGGGCGCTTCTCCCGTCCGGCAACGTCACAGAACACGGGTTGACGGTTCCTGATGAGGGGCCATCGCCTGCGGTCTCCGTCGACCTCGGTTCCCATCTTGCACACTCGTGGCTTGAACCTGCAGCCCTGCTGAGCCCCCCCGCTCGCACCCACTTCGGTGACCTGACCGGCGCGGAATTCTCCACCGCGTGGATCCGTCTGTGGGCTTACCGGGGCAACAAGTGGAACGTAATTACATGGCCTCACCCAAGGGTTCACCGCGCCGCCCAGGGTGTGCGATTCACCTTCCATGGTCTCGACGCCATTCCGCACGCTGTCCAGGTGGGCACTGCCTCCACTGCGTGGCAGATCATGTGCCTGCCACTGACGTCGGACTCTGTGATCACAGTACGGCCCGTCGACCGGCCATTGCATCTGTCGGTGTCGGCCCTCTCCGGCGACGTTGCCATGGACTCACTGCTCGGCTACCTGGCAGTCGGTGACACCGCGGCCGCCAAGCTCATCGGGAAGCCCCTTGCTGACGATATGTTCGTCTGCCGTAACCACTTCAGAACCGCTGGGCTGGGCTATTACCTGCTGGATTCGCATGCCGATGGCGGTGAACTAAGCTCTGATTTGCTTCTGACGGCATCGGGGACTCCCGACGGCTCCGTCCTCTCCGCCTGGACCCTGTTGGAGCGTATGCGCGCTGGAGTGACCGAGCAGTCTACCGAGGAGGCATGCCTGGCATTCGTGCGAGCCGCATCGATAGGCATGCCGGTTTTCACCCGGGGAATGGCAAAGCTCATTGACGGCCTAGGTCTAGCGGCGTCGATTCCGTCACCCCATCAGAAGACTGCTCAGGAACTCCGGGTCCAGTACGCGCGATATCTCGCACATGCTGATGTAGCGTCGCCGCTGCTCGCCTTCCATGGCAGCAGCCCAGATGCACCGGGTCAATGGATTCCAGGCACCGTTGATATCCCCCTCGGAGCGGTACTTCTCACGAGCCCTCCGCTTGAGGCTGCCTCGCCGGCACCAATCCGGCCGGGAGCCAAGGCTCTGCCAGGGGATCTCGTGGAGCGTGTCCTCACCGTTCTCGACACGGGTCTCGACTGGCGTATGCCTATACAGGGCTGGGATGAGGTCACCGCGTGCGTCGTAGCTCTGCAGCGGGCCCTTTCTAGCTCGGACTGGGATGCTTTCGCCGCGGCAGCGGAGACGCTGCACCATCTGTTCATCGATCGCAGCGAATCCGCCAAGGCAGTACAGGCACCCGGACCGATCCGCGTTCCCATCCAACAGCTGCTGCAACGTTGCTGCGTGCTCATCGGCCGTCCCTCGGTCGAGTTGCTTCGTCCCTCCCTTCAGCTCGGGCCAGCCCAGCAGCCGCGCGCCTCGTCGGAACCGTCTAGGGCGGCCAACAACAGGGCGGTCAGCCTTTACGCCGCTGCTGCGGAAGCCCACGACGCGAAGTTGCTGGAGACGTGTGTTCACCATCTCAGGCAGTTGCTCGACTCGATCCATGGCGCTGACGCACTGCGCCCGACTGTCTTGGTCAACTACGCCATTGCACTATGGACGTTGAACGAGTGGACCGAGGAGCTCTCATCTCACGGGGACCCTTTGGGCCCTCTCAAGGAAGCCATGTCACTGACCGAGGCTGCCAGTGAGTCCTTCCAGCGTCGTCTGTTGTGCCTACACGTTGTACGAACCATGCACCTGGAAGAGCAGGAACAAGACCTTGCACCTGGCAATGTTCCGCGGAGCCGAGTGAAGGTCGTGGCGCCCCAAGCTCCGGCGACGGAGTGGCCGCTCGAACTGAGTGTGGAGTTGACGACGACAGCGTCGGAACCCTCGGGGGACACCTCACCGTCGTTGCGACGTTCACCGTCCAAGGAGAGTGGCCGCCCAGTCGGCGCAGAACCGTCACCTGCAAGCCGCAGGGGCTACATCAGAACAGTGCGCAAGGTGCTGCCCCGATACGACTATGAGCACTACAGCCGATTGGCCGGCCCCCTTACACAGCCCGACTCCGAAGGGCACTTCCGTCTCCAGTACCGACGTCTGATTGCTCAGGAGCCTCATCGAGTGCGCGCCGCACTCATGCTCGCCGCCGCGCCACTGTTATCCATCACCCTCGTGGCATGGCTTGTACAGCCCGAACACTGGGCGTCGACCCTAAACGCTGGCGGATGGGACTTCGCGCTGCGCATCAGCATGGTGGCCGCTATCGCGTTGATCGAAGGCACCCGCGCCGTCGGTGTCCTTTCAGGTGCGGTGTCTACTTTGGTCGCGCGCGATCCCGTTCCCGTGGTGCCCAAAACAGGGCTGAGGCTCGCTTTCCTCACCACCTGCGTGCCGGGCAGAGAGCCACTCGAAATGGTTCGTGCCACCTTAGAAGCCGCCGTACGAGTCCGCCACAGAGGTGAGCTGCATGTGTGGCTACTCGATGAGGGAGACGACCCCGAGCTTCGTCTCCTATGTGAACGCCTTGGCGTGAACCACTTCTCCCGACAGGGTGTCATTCGATGGAACCAGCGCAGCGGCCCAAACCGGATGCACTCCAAACACGGAAACTATAATGCCTGGCTGGAAGAGCATGGCCATAATTACGAGTTCCTTGCATCGGTAGACACCGATCACATTCCACTTCCGAACTATCTGGAGCGCATTCTGGGCTATTTCCGGGATGAAGACGTAGCGTTCGTGTCAAGTCCTCAGGTCTACGGAAACAATGACAGTTGGATCACCAGGGCAGCGGAGAGCCAGCAATACCTCTTCCATGCCGTCACGCAGCGCGCTGGCAACCAGTACGGCGCACCCATGCTCGTCGGCACGAACAACGTCATCCGCATCAAGGCCCTTAAAGGCGTCGGCGGATTCCATGACTCCATCACCGAAGACTTGGCCACGAGCCTCGCCGTTCACCGCTCCCGCAACCCTGATACAGGAAGCCGCTGGCGCTCCGTCTACACACCGGACGTGCTTGCAGTCGGCGAGGGGCCCAACAACTGGACCGACTACTTTACGCAACAGCTCCGATGGAGCAGGGGAACATATGAGGCCATTGTCAAACAGCTTCCCCTTTCGCTATTCTCCCTCAGTCCGGGCCGCCTATTTCACTACCTACTGATGCTCGCATTCTATCCGCTGGCAGCTCTCAACTTGCTTCTCAGCGCAGCGAGTTGCTTCATCCTGGTGTGGCTTGGAACGGGCAGCATCGATGTGGATCCCGGTGTCTGGTTGATGCTCTATGGGAATGCATCAGCGTTGCAGATCGGCCTGTACATCTGGAACCGTCGGCACAACGTATCGCCTCACGAACCGGAAGGATCGGGAGGAGTCGCAGGAATGGTCATGTCCGTTCTGGCTTCTCCTATCTACCTTCGCGCTGCATTTGACACGTTGCTGCGCCGCTCCAGCCACTTTGTTGTGACCCCCAAGGGGGACTCCGCGAGCAATGACACGATCAGAACGTTCAGGCAGCACCTCGTATGGGCTGCTCTGTTTGGAGTCACTGCGCTCTACGGCGCCCTCCAAGGCGGGACGGCCGGGACAGTCGGAGCGGTCTGGTCTTTCTTCGGCCTGATCAACAGCATCCTTGCTCCGGCGCTCTGGATCACCACGCGCTATCGAACCGCGCGCGCGATCCGCAGAGGTCGCGACAGAGGTCGCGACGCGACCAAAGTGGAAACACACGACCCGAACGAGCACCCGGCCGAGTCCGCAGAGGCGCCCACCCCGCCCACTGGGAGTACCCGGTCCGGTCGTCAACGCGCCTGAACACACCGAGGTCTTGCAGTGTTGGGGCCTCCCAGCGTGAGGACCACTGGTGCGATTGGATATCACCTGAATCGGGCTGCACCGCGCTCTACCTAAGATCCGCCAGGACTTCAGTCGTGCGACTCCGCGCTCGACCGGGGCCCGCGCCCTGCCGACGAACCGTCCGAGCTGCGGAAGAACAATCCGGGACCCCGCTGGAGCCAGCTTCCCCTCGGCCGTGAGAACGACCTTCCCGCCCTTCAGCTCCTCGCCGGTGCGGGCGAAGCACACCGAGAGGTCGTGGTAGTAGTCCGCCCACTTCCCCGCGCCAAACTCCCCCTGGGCGATGGCCAAGGCGACGCTCTCCGCCCAGCCGACGGTGGCGGGCGGGAGGAGGCCCAGACCACGGGCCGTCCCCAGCGCGGCCAGCCGCTCGGCGCGCCGGAGATGGAGTTGTGGGTCGATGATCCGTCGGATTCCAGCGGCTGCCACGCCCTGCGGTGCGAATACGCGGGGCTGGTCGGGCCGCACCCCCGTTGGCCGTTGCGGTACGAAGTGCGAGCGCCCCGCAGGGCGCGCAGTAACGGCATGAACGATACGCCGTCGAACTCACGGTGATCTGCCCCGTGTTTCGTAGAGTGAACCGCTCCGGGTCTGATGGAGGCTCCGGCCTGCCCCGAGTTGTGTGGAGTCGAGTTGCTTGGTTTCAGGCTACTGGAGGGGTGCGGAGTTCGTACTCCACCGGGCTGAGCATGCCTAGCGCGGAGTGTCTGCGCTGGCGGTTGTGGAAGATTTCCAGGTACTCGAAGAGTGCGGTGGACAGCTCCAGACGCGTCCGCCACCGTCTGCGGTTGAGCAGTTCGACCTGGACCCGAGCCCAGAAGGATTCCATCATCGCGTTGTCCACGCAGTCCCCGATGGAGCCCATCGAAGGCAGCAGGCCGGAGGCCCTCGCGCGCTGGGTGAATGCCCAGGACCCGAACTCGCTGCCGCGGTCCGTATGGAAAATGACGCCTCGCACGTCTCCGCCACGGGTCGTCGCGGCCATGTGCAGGGCAGCGACGACCAGTTCGGCATCGTGGCGTGTCCCCATCGCGTAGCCCGGCAGACGCCGGGAGAAAAGGTCGATGACCGTGGCCAGGTACAGCTTGCCCTCGCCGGTTTCGATCTCGGTCATGTCCCCGCACCAGACCAGGTCGGGTGCCTCGGCGGTGAAGTCGCGGCGCACGAAGTCCAGTGCGGCCGACCGCTTCCCCGGGCGGGTCAGCCCCCGCCGTCTGCGTACCTTCCGCGCGACCAGGCCCAGCTCGGCCATGATCTTCGCGATGGTGTTCACCGAGATCCGCCAGCCCTGCCTCACCAGCCTGATCCAGATCTTCGGCGAGCCGTAGGTGCCGCCGGAGTCGTCGAACTCTCCCTTCACCACCTCGATCAGATGCTGTCTGCGCAGCTCACGTCGGGTGGGCTGGTGGGTGTGGTGCTTGTAGAACCACGACTCGCTCACGCCCGGGGCGCGGCAGGAGACGCGGTGCGAAATGCCGTGCTCGGTCCTGAAGCCGCTGATCACCCCGACGACGGACGCCGGGTCCGCCACGGCTGCTTCACCCACAGGACCATGCAGCGTTTGAGGACATCACGCTCCATGCCCAGCTCCTTGTTGTCCCGCTTGAGCTGGGCGTTCTCCCGCCGCAACCGCTCCAGCTCGTCACTTCCGCCAGCCGGTGCGGTCCCTGCCCGACGGGCGCGGGAGACCCAGCTCGCCAGGGTGGTCTCGTTGATCCCCAGGTCTTCGGCGACCTCCGCGATCGTCTTGCCGGTCTCCATGACGATCCGTACAGCTCCCTCACGGAACTCCGGCTCGAACTTCCGTCGCTTCTCCGCCATGACTCCCAACTTCCCCTGCAGTCACGGTCTCTACGCTACGAGGGGAAGAACAGACTTCGCCTTCGCCGCGTCCCGGACGGCCGCCTGTGCATCCGTATTCCGCGGTTCCTGGGCGACCTCCACGGCCACGGTGCCGCTGTCCGGAGTCAGCACAGCACCGACCCGCCTGCGGGCGATCACCCACTCCTGCCGCTCCTGCTCAGCCGCGGCCAACTCGGCCTGGAAGCGGTCGGCCTCCTCCCGCAGCCCGTCAACGCGACGGCGAGCAACAAGCTCGCGCTGTTCCAGCAGTCCAACAACCGACGGCATCCACGACCTCCCGGGAAGCGACAACACGACACGCCACTACTCCCACAAGACCGCCGTCCTACGCCCCGCCAGCAGAAACGCAGTCCCCAAGTCCGGAAAGACAACAGCTTCTAACCGGGCCAGGCGTCCCATGCGCGTCACCGGGAGACGAACGGACTGTCGATGACCCTCATTCTGCGTCCTTCAGTCCGCAATCTCCTCGCGATTCCTGCTCCCAATCCCTCGCGCTACCTTCCCGACCTGCGACAACACGCTGAAGGGCCGAAAGTAAGGCAGATTCGACCCGGATTCGACCCCGAAGCCGTCACACGCTCCGACGAACACACTTGATCTGCGGCGATGCAAGTTCTGCTCCTGTACAGACAGTTTGCGGCGCAACAAGCAAGCCAAAATACCCAAAGACGCCATACCCTACAAAGCGGGAGCGTCAGGCTTCACGCAAACCATCGACGGAAACGCTCAGCGAGATTGCCGGCTCAGCGAACTCCTGATTTCACTCCCAGAAGCGAGCACCCGCCCTGAACAGGCATTTTCCCCAGATCCTTCCGTGAGGCGGAAGAGGCATTGCGTCCCCGCGACACCCTTCCGGACGATGTCGCCATCACCCAACGACGGGAGCCGCAACGATGCCGCACACCACCGCCTTCGCCAGGAACCAGTGGTACGTCGCCGCCTACAGCCACGAGGTCGGCCGGGAGTTGCTCGGCCGGACGATCCTCGGTGAGCCGATCGTCTTCTACCGCACCGAGGGCGAGGGCACGCCCGTCGCCCTGCACGACCGCTGTGTGCACCGCCGGTACCCGCTCTCCGAGAGCGGCCTCGACGGCGACCGCATCGTGTGCGGTTACCACGGCTTCACCTACGACACCTCCGGCACGTGCGTGTACGTGCCGGGGCAGAAACGGGTGCCGCGCACCGCCCGGGTCGTGGCCTACCCGGTGGTCGAGCAGGACTCGCTGGTGTGGGTGTGGATAGGCGACCCGGCGCTCGCCGACCCGCAGACCATCCCGCGCGCCCGGCACCTCGACTCCCCCGGCTGGACCACCATCCAGGGCATGGAGCCGATCGACGCCGACTACGGCCTCCTCGTCGACAACCTCCTCGACCTCTCCCACGAGACCTATCTGCACGGCGGCTACATAGGCACCCCCGAGGTCGCCGAGACGCCGATCACCACCGAGGTCGACGAGGGCGCCGGGATCGTCCGGGTCAGCCGGCACATGGCCGACGCCGAGTGCCCGCCGTTCTACGCCAGGTCGACCGGCATCGAGGGCCGGATCACCCGCTGGCAGGACATCGAGTACCACGCGCCCTGCCTCTACCTCCTGCACAGCCGGATCGCCCCGGTGGGTGTGGTGCCCGAGGCGGACGGCAGCGACCCGAACGGCTTCCACACCGAGATCACGTACGCGATCACACCGTCGTCCGACGGCAAGGTGTACGACTTCTGGATGGTCTCCCGGGACTGGGCCACGGACGACGACGAGGTCACCGAGTTCCTGCGGAGCAACAACCACACGGTGGTCATGCAGGACGTCGTCGCGCTCAACCTCCTTCAGGAGACGCTCGGTTCGGAGCGCACCGGCTACCAGGAGCTGAGCATCAACATCGACACCGGTGGTCTCGCCGCCCGCCGTATCCTCGCCCGGCTGGTCGAGGAGGGCGACAAGCCCGTGGAGAAGGTCCTGTGAGCAGCAGCCCGACAGGAGAGATCTACCGCATCGACTGGCTGCCGGGCACGGACATCCTGCACGGCACCTGTCACTGCGGACGCGAACACAGCTCGCAGGACCCCATCGAGATGTGGGAGTGGATGCTCTCCCACCCCCAGGGACATCAGTCGACAGGAAACAGCTCATGAGCGTGTACGAAGCCGAACTCGTCGTCGACCGGCGCGAGTCGGCCGCCGATGGAGTGCTCGCCCTCACCCTGCGGCATCCGCTGGGCGAGCAACTCCCGGAGTGGGAGCCCGGCGCCCATGTCGACGTCGTGCTCGGGCCCGAACTGGAGCGCCAGTACTCGCTCTGCGGCGACCCGGCCGACCGGTCCGCGTGGCGGATAGCCGTGCTGCGCGAGCCCGACGGGCGCGGCGGATCCGCTTATGTGCACGGGCAGTTGAAGGTCGGCGACAAGGTGCGGATACGCGGTCCCCGCAACCACTTCGCCCTCAAGCCGGCCCCCCGCTACCGCTTCGTCGCGGGCGGCATCGGCATCACCCCGATCCTCCCGATGCTCGCCGCCGCCGAGGCCGCGGGCGCCGAGTGGACGCTGCTGTACGGCGGGCGCACCCGTAACTCCATGGCGTTCACCGAGGAGTTGGCGCGGTACGGGGACAAGGTCACCTTCGCTCCGCAGGACGAGACCGGCCTGCTGGACCTCGACTCGGAGGTCGGGCGGCTCACCGCAGGCACCCTCGTCTACTGCTGCGGGCCCGGGGCGCTGCTCGACGCCGTGGAGGCCGTCTGTCCCGGCGGTGCGCTGCACGTCGAGCGGTTCGCACCGAAGGTCCAACAGGGCGGCGACGACAGTGAGTTCGAAGTCGTCCTGGAGCGCAGCGGTCGTACGCTGACCGTGCCGGTCGACGTGTCCGTGCTGGACACCGTGCGCGAAGCCGGGGTCGAGGTGCTCTACTCCTGCACCGAGGGCACCTGCGGGACCTGCGAGACCGATGTGCTCGAAGGGACCCCGGACCACCGGGACTCGGTGCTCACGGACGAGGAGCGGGAGACGGGCGAGACGATGCTCATCTGTGTGTCCCGGTGCCGGGGGCCGCGGCTCGTCCTCGACCTGTAGCCATCGCGAGGTCGGCCTCGATCCTGGCGACCGTGGCCAGCAGGTGGGGCAGCAGGTCCCAGCGTACCGACTCCACGGAGTTGCGGCCGGCGTGGACGGGGATGTTCACGCCGGCCACCACCTCGCCGTCCCGGTCGCGCACCGGGGCGGCGACCGAGCGCAGCCCCTCCTCCAGTTCCTGGTCGACGACGGCGTGCCCCTGTCGTCGTACGCGCTGAAGTTCCGTTCGCAGTAGAGCCGTTGAGGTGATCGTCCGGGCGGTCAGCGGGCGCAGGTCGGCGCGGGCGAGGCGGGCGTCCAGCTCCTCCTCGGGCAGATGCGCGAGGATCACCCGGCCCACCGAGGTGACGTGGGCCGGGAAGCGGGTGCCGACGGTGATGGCCGCCGTCATGATGCGGCGGGTCGTGACCCTGGCCACGTACACGATGTCGTCGCCGTCCAGGACGCACAGCGAGGACGACTCCCTTACCTGCGCGACGAGTTGCTCCAGATGCGGTTCGGCGATCTGCGGCAGGGTGAAGGCGGCGAGGTAGGCGTAGCCGAGTTCCAGGACGCGCGGCGTGAGCCGGAAGAGGCGGCCGTCGGTGTGGACGTAGCCGAGGTCGGTGAGGGTCAGCAGGAAGCGGCGGGCGGCGGCGCGGGTCAGTTCGCAGGCGCGGGCGACCTCGCTGAGCGTCAGCGCCGGGTGTTCGGCGTCGAAGGCGCGGATGACCGCGAGGCCGCGTTCGAAGGAGCGGACGAAGTGCGGGGCGCGGGCGGCAGCGGTCATCGTAGCCTCCAGGGGGACGTACGAGTGTTCGCTGTGCGCACGCTATGAGTGCGTGCCGTGTACGTCAACGACCGGGTACGGCAAGGGCATTGACCCTGGCTCGCACGGGGCTCTACGTTCCCGCTGAGAAGTCCCGCGAGGTTCCCCGGCGTTCGGGGACCGTTCTCCCTGAGCACACCCGTGCTGTCTGCGCACAACTCGCCACCATCTGGCACAACCTGTCGGAGCACCAGGATCGGTCCCACAGGAGGAGTCATGCGTCGTCTGTTCACCGGCCTCACGGCCGTCACGCTTCTGGTCACCGCCACGGCCTGTGGTTCGTCGGACGGTTCCGGTTCGCCGGACGGCTCCGCGTCGTCCGGCGGCACCACCACGGTCAAGGTCGGCATCATCCCCATCGTCGACGTCGCACCCCTCTATCTCGGCCAGCAGAAGGGCTTCTTCAGCGAGCGCGGGCTCAAGCTGTCGCTCACCCTCGCGCAGGGCGGCGCGGCGATCGTGCCGGGGGTCGTCAGCGGTCAGTTCCAGTTCGGCTTCAGCAATGTCACCTCGCTGATGATCGCCCAGTCGAACAACGTGCCGGTCAAGGCAGTTGTCAACGGCATCGCGTCAACAGGCGTGGCGGGCAAGGACTTCAGCGCGATCACGGTGAAGAAGGACAGCCCGATCAAGTCGGCGAAGGACCTGGAGGGCAAGAAGGTCGCGGTCAACACCCTGAAGAACATCAACGAGACGTCGGTGCGCGAGTCGGTGCGCAAGGCGGGCGGCGACCCGGACAAGGTGACCTTCGTCGAGCTGGCCTTCGACCAGATGCCCGCCGCCCTCGACAGTGGCCAGATCGACGCGGCCCAGGTCGTCGAGCCGGCCCTGGCGACCGTCAAGAGCCAGGGCGGCACCGAGATCGCCTGGCCGATGGTGGACGTCGCGCCGAACTGCACGGTCGCCATGTACTTCACGTCGACCCAATACGCCGAGAAGAACCCGGAGTTGGTGAAGAAGTTCCAGGAGGCCACCGCCGAGTCCCTCGCCTACGCCGACGCCCATCCGGACGAGGCCCGCCAGATCGTCACGACGTACACCAAGATCCCGGCGGACGTGCTGGCGAAGGTGACCCTGCCGAAGTGGCCGGCCGAGGCGGACCGTGCCTCGATCGAGGCGCTGCTGAAGCTCGGCGAGTCGGACGGGCTCTTCAAGCAGACCCCCGACCTGGACAAGCTGCTTCCGTGAGGGGGACGAACGCCGTCCTCGGCGCGACCGGGCTCGCGGTCTTCCTCGCCCTGGGCGAGGCGGTACCGCGACTCGGTCTCGTCAAGGAGGCGTACTTCCCGCCGGTCGCCCGGATCGCCGGCGCCCTCGGGGACGAACTGTCCGACGACACCTTCTGGACGGCGCTCGGCGACACCCTCACCGGCTGGGCGCTGGGCCTGGCGGTCGCGGTGAGCGCGGGCATCGTCATCGGGGTGCTCGTGTCGGTCGTGCCGTATCTGCGCGAGGCCACGGCGTCGACGATCGAGTTCCTGCGCCCGATCCCGTCGGTCGCCCTGATCCCGCTCGCCGTCCTCCTCTACGGCAGCGAACTCCGCTCGGTCCTCCTCCTCGTCGTCTACGCCTCCTTCTGGCAGGTGCTGGTCCAAGTCCTGTACGGCATCCAGGACTTGGACCCGGTCGCGGACGAGACGGCCCGCTCCTACGGCCTGGGCGGCTGGGCGCGCGTCCGGTACGTACTGTGGCCGACCGCGCTGCCGTACGTCATGACCGGCGTACGGCTGGCCGCGGCCGTCGCCCTGATCCTCACCGTGACCGCCGAACTGGTCATCGGGGCACCGGGGTTGGGGGCACGCATCGCCATCGCGCAGAACTCGCAGGCGGTGCCCGAGATGTACGCCCTCATCGTGGTCACCGGGCTGCTCGGCCTGGTCATCAACGTGGGCGCCCGCACGGTGGAACGGCGGGCGCTGGCCTGGCACCAGTCGGTGCGCGGGGAGGTGACGGTGTGACCCGGTTCCTGCTCCGGCTGGCCTTCGTGGTCGCGCTGCCCCTCTTCCTGCTCGGGCTCTGGTGGCTCGCCTCGGACGACAGCACCAACCCTTTCTGGCCACCACTACGCACAATCCTCACCACCTTCCCCGACGTCTGGACCTCCGAGCGACTGCGCGCGGACGTGCTGCCGAGCGTGCTGCGGCTGTCCGCCGGGTACGCGGTTGCGGCCGTCGCGGGCGTGGCCGTCGGCACGGTCATCGGCTCCTACAGGCGCGTACGGGCCCTGTGCGAACCGGTGCTGGAGTTCCTGCGGGCGATCCCGGCACCCGTCCTGATCCCCGTCATCATGCTGTTCGCGGGCATCGGCGACACCATGAAGATCACCGTGATCGCGAGCGGCTGCGTCTGGCCGATCCTCCTCAACACCGTCGAGGGAGTGCGCGCGGTCGACCCGGTGATGGCCGAAACGGCACGCTCGTACGGGATCACGGGCGCCGCCCGGCTGCGGAACGTGGTGCTGCGCTCGGCGAGCCCGCAGATCTTCGCGGGGCTGCGCCAGGCGCTGTCCATCGCGATCATCCTGATGGTCATCAGCGAGATGTTCGCCGCCAGCAACGGCCTCGGCTTCACCATCGTGCAGTTCCAACGCGGCTTCGCCGTACCGGACATGTGGACCGGCATCCTCGTCCTGGGCCTCCTCGGCTTCGCCCTCTCCGTCGTCTTCCAGCTGGTCGAGCGGCGGGTGCTCGGCTGGTACCACGGTCTGCGCGCCTCGGCCCGGCGGTCACCGTGAACCTCGTGCCGTAAATCCCAGCGAACCTGAAAGGGCGGTCCATGGGCGCGCTTCTCGATGTATCCGGCCTGAACAAGGTCTACGAGGGTTCCGGGCGCCGGGTCGAGGCGGTGCGGGACCTCACCTTCACCGTCGAGTCGGGCGAACTGGTGTGCCTGGTGGGGCCGTCGGGGTGCGGCAAGACGACACTGCTGAAGTGCGTGGGCGGGCTGCTGGCCCCGACCGCGGGCCAAGTGACCCTCTCCGGGCGGCCGGTGAGCGGTCCGCCACCGGGAATGGCGTTCGTCTTCCAGGAGTACGGCCGCAGCCTGTTCCCCTGGATGCGCGTCGGCGACAACGTCGAACTCCCGCTGAAGCAGAAGGGTCTGTCCAAGTCCCGGCGCGGCGAACTGGTCGATGACGCGCTGCGCTCGGTCGGTCTCGCGGACGCCGCCGGGGCGTATCCGTGGCAGCTGTCCGGCGGAATGCAGCAGCGGGTCGCGATCGCCCGCGCGCTCGCCTACGAGCCCGAGATCCTGCTGATGGACGAGCCGTTCGCGGCGGTCGACGCCCAGACGCGCGCCGACCTCGAAGACCTCGTACGGGGGCTGTGGCGGGAGCGCGGGATCACGATCCTGTTCGTCACGCACGACATCGACGAGGCCGTGTACCTGGGCGAGCGGGTGCTCGTCCTGTCCGGGTCGCCGACCGTCGTCAGGGAGCGGCTGAGGATCGATCTCCCGGCCGAGCGCGACCAGTTGCACACCCGAGTCGCCCCGCGCTTCGCCGAACTGCGCACGCACGTGTACGAACAGATCCAGGCGGCCAAGCGCGGCACCCCGGCGCCCGAACCGTCGGACCGGATCGTGGACGTCGAGGACCGGCCGGTGGACAAGAGCTGATCCCGGGCCACCGCCGGGTGTGAGGTGGGCGGTGGCCCCGGTGCCGTCGGCGACCTGAACGCCGACGGCACCGGGGCCAGGTACCGTCTCACGCCTCCGGGGCCGGCACCACGCTGAGGTGGTTCGCCGAGCGCCTCGGGCGGCGTGGTCCTCGTGCGGCGTCCGCCGGGCGCCGCGTCTCGCGGAGCACCAGCGTCAGCCTCGTATAGCCCATGTCCGCAAGGGACTTGGGGGTCTCGCCGACGACCCGGCACTCGGTGGCGCCCCAGCGCGGGTCGGGGTGGAGCAGCGGGCGTACGGCGCCGTCGTGCTGGACGGCCTCCGCGCCTACCGCCCGGATCCAGTGCGGCAGGCCCTGCCGGTAGGCGGCCTCCATGATCGGGTCCTGGGCGATGTCGCGGCGGATGGACTGCAGGCCGCGGTCCTGGGCGTCCCGCTCCACGGCGGCGGCGAAGTGCGCGAGCATCGGCAGGCACCAACTCGACTCGTGTTCGCCGAGGACCGTGCCCGCGTCCGGGTGGAAGAGGACGAAGCGGAGGAAGTTGTCGCCGGGCATGGCCGTGGGATGCGGGCCGACGGCGCGGAAAAGTGTCTCGAACGCGGTGTTGGCCAGGACCACGTCCCACCGGTGGTCGAGCACGACGGACGGAAAGGGCGCGGCCTCCACGAGCGTGGCGTAGTCCCGCAGATACGCCTGGGCCTCGGGACTCTCGGGGACGGGCCGCGGCGCCGGCCGCTGCCCTCCTGCCTGAAATGCCATCGGGAGGTCACCCCTCTTGCCTATGCGGCCTTCACGCGGCGCCCTGATCCTGCTGCCCCGGCAGGAGCCGTGTCAACTATCGTGGCATTTCATGCCTGTTGACGGCTGAATCTGGCCACAGATGTGGCGAGAGCTGGCTGTTAGTTCGAACAACCCGCTACTCTCTCCGGGCAGTTCACGGCAACGGCGAAGCCGAACGAAAACGAAGACGCACGAAGACGAAAACGGACGAAGACGTGGGAGACCTGTCGGTGACGGATGGCTACGAGGTTCCGGGCGCCACGGCGACGGTTCTGCTGTCCGCCGTGGTGGTCCGTGTCACCGCGCTCGCGGACCGGCTGAGCGTCGCGCACACCGAGGTCTTCAGGACGGCGCAGCTGTCCACCGCCTCCGGTGTGCCGGAGAGTGTCGTCAAGGCCCTGCTGAGCGGCCAGAGCGCCGGTGAACCCGACCTCCAGGCCCGCTTCCTGCAGCGCCTGGGCCTGCTGCGCCGCACCCGGCTCAAGCCGAACGGCCGCAAGTACACCCAGCAGGAGATCGCCGACGGCGCCGGGATGTCGCGCCAGCAGGCGGGCGCCCTGATCAACGGCGACCGGCGCCCCACGATGGAGCACTGCGACGCGATCCAGCGCTTCTTCCGGGTGCACGCCGGTTTCCTCACCGCGGAGGACCCCGAGGCGCTCGCGGGCGCCCTGCAGCGCACCGAGCAGGAGCTGCTCCAGCAGCTGGCCGACCGGGAGCGCGAGGCGGCGGCTGCCGCCTTCGACCCGCTGGAGCGGCTGCTGCAGGACCACGGTGTCCGCGGAATCGCCTGGCGGGCCGCGCAGCTGCCCTCCGACCAGCATCGCGACAAGGTCGCCGAATGGCTGGACATGCTTCTGGAGAGCGTCAAGCGGCCGGAGTCGTGATCCGAGGGATGACTGTGAACATCGGCAAGGAAATGCGCCGCCTGTGCGGCGAGTTGGTGACCGAGCTGAGGCTTCCGGCACCCGCGGCACCCGCCGACCTGTACGCGGCGCTGTGCGACGCGATGAGCAGGCGGCGCGGCCGTCCCGTCGTGTTCCGCGCGGCGCCCTTCCCGCCCGGCACGGCCAGCGGGCTGTGGCTCGACATGGCCGACCAGGACCTGATCGTGGTCGAGGAACGCACCGCGCCCGACCACCAGTTGGTGATCCTGGGCCACGAGCTGTGGCACATGCAGGCCGGCCACTGCGGCCACCATGTCGACGGCGCGGCGGTCGCCGCCCGGCTGCTGAGCGACACCGCCGACCTCCAGGCCACGGTCCGTTCGGTGGCGGCCCGTACCCGGTTCGACCTGGCGGACGAGCAGGACGCCGAGAGCTTCGGTCTGCTGCTGGCCAGCAAGTGCCGTACGTGGCTGGCGGGTTCGGCGCTGCGCAAGCCGGTGCGGCGGGACGAGCTGGCGGGCCGGATCGAGGCGTCCCTGGGCTATCGCGGGCCGCAGAGCTGAGGATGCGCCCGGCGTGAACGACTCCAGCTACTACGTGCCGTCCGCCGCGATGGTGATCGTCCTGCTCCTCAAGGGCCGGGCGGTGCTGCGCGCCTGGCGCGATCCGCTGCTGCGCTCGGTGTACGCGCTGCTCCTGCTCTCCGTCCTGGTGTTCCTCTTCGCGGCCCCGCCGACGATCTCCTGGGTCAACCGCGTCACCGGCGTCCCGAACATCTCGGCGCCGCTCGTGTACTGCCTGCTGAGCGCCTTCAGCGCCTCCTGCCTGGTCCTGATCATCAACTGGCGCGGCGGCCCACCGGAGTCCACCCGCCGCGCCTCACGCCGCTGGATCGCCGGGTACGCGGTGGTGATCGTGGCGACGGCTGCCCTGTTCGCCCTCGGCGACGCCCCCGAGCAGCGCCTGCGCGACTTCGACACGCACTACGCGAACACGCCGTACATCCGCGAGATGATCGTCCTGTATCTCGTGGCGCTGACGGTCGCGAACATAGCGATGAACATGATGTGCTGGCCGTGGGCGCTCCAGGTGCACGGCTGGCTGCGGGTCGGCCTGCTGGTCATCGTGGCGGGCTTCTTCTGCAACATCGCCTTCGCGGCGGCCAAGATGACGGCCGTGATCGCCCGCTGGAACGGCGAGAACCTCGACTACCTGAGCACGTACGTCGCCCCCGCGATGGCCGCCGCCGCGGAGGTCGTGACAGCGGCCGGCTTCTGCATCCCGCTGGCCTTCCAGCGCGTGGGCGACGTCTGGAGCACCTGGTCGACGTACCGCCGTCTGAGCCCCCTGTGGCGCGAACTGGCCCCGCTCTCGGACCACGGCGACCGCGCGGTCCGCATCGCCTGGTGGTCCCCGGCCGAACTCCAGGTCACCCAGCGCGAGTCGGACATCCACGACGGCATGCTCAGCCTGTACCCGTACTTCGACCCGACGGTCCGGACCAGGGCCTACGAGGCCGCGGTCACCGCCGGCTCACCCCCCGAGGTCGCCAGAGCGGAGGCGGACGCGGCGATGGTGACGGCGGCCTTACGGGCCAGGGCGGCGGACCCGGAGGGCAGGGTGATCAACGAGGCGACAGCAACGGAGAACGACGCGTCGACGGCAGCGGCCGAGGGCCCGCGAGACTTGGTGGCCATGTCGCACGCCTTGCGCAAATCACCGGTGGTGGCGGCGGTACGAGAGGGAACGGTGGCTTTCCAGTAAGGGCTGCGGTGGGCTTTTGGGGGCGCGGGGCTGTGTCAATTTGCGGCTCCGCCGCGTGGGCGCGACCGGCCACGACGGCGCCGCACCCGAAAGACTACGTCGCACTACGCTCACTGACCTCCCGCAACTCCTCCCCCACCCCCTCCCCACCGGGCCGCCCGTCAACCAACAACTCCCGCCAATGCTCCCGACTCCAGTCGGCAGGCGCACTCCCCCCGGTGAACTCCTCCACCAGCGAGACGAACCGCCCCGGATCGCTGTGGAACGGAAAATGCCCCGCCCCCTCGAAGATCTCCAGCCGACTCCCCGGCATGGCCTCGTGCGCCCCGTACGCATGCCGCACCGGCACCACACTGTCCCGGTCCCCCCACAGCAACATCGTCGGCATGCCCTCGGTCAGATAGCACCGGTCGAGCATCGTCACCACCTGCCCCCGCCAGTCGACGACGGCCCGCAGCGTACGGATGAAGGCGTTGCGCGAGGTCTCGTCGGGCAACGCGTCCACCAGCGTGAGCAACTCCGGCGCGTCCTGCCCCAGATCGGTGTCCAGCAGCTCCATCAGCCGTACGACCAGCCCCACTTGCATCCGCATCCCCGGCAACCGCAGCGCGGACAGCGCGAGATGGGCCCCAGGAAGTGACACGGCCCGCAGGACCGGGTTCACCTCCCGCCCCACACCTCCCGCGCTCACCAGGATGAGCCGCTCCGTACGCTCGGGGAACTGATAGGCGAACTGCATCGCCACCCCGCCCCCGAGCGAGTGCCCGACGAGCGTCGCGGACTCGATGCCGAGGGTGGTCAGCAGGTCCCGTACGCCGTTGGCGTAGGCGGCGACCGAGTAGTCGGCGCGCGGTTTGTCGGAGGCGCCGTGGCCGAGCAGGTCGGGGGCGATCACGGTGTGGCTGCGGGCGAGGTCGGGGATCAGCTCGGCCCAGGTCGCCGAGGAGTCCCCGATGCCGTGGATCAGGACGAGCGCGGGGCCCGAGCCCGCCATCCGGAAGGCCCGGCGGTACCCGTGCACGACGCGGTACCGCAGCTCCAGTTCGTCGTCGCCCACCGGACGCAGCCTTACGGCGCGTGCCGGTCCATGGCGCGGGACGTCCATCACTGCGCACACCCCCGTTTCCTGAGCGCCGACGCGCCGACGCGCCGCCACCTTCCCGAAAACCCTTTCCCTCCAGCGTAGAACCCCATTCTCACGAGGCGTTTCAAGGAGGTTTCGCCTCCGCTAAGCGAGCGAACCGACGCGTAGCGAAGCGGGATTGTCAGTGGCGGGCGGCAAGCTGGGGGTGCAGGGATGACGCCGACATGGGGAGAGCCGTCCGATGCCGACCGCTGTACTGACCGACCGTGAGCGCACCGCCGTACAGGCCTACTTGAGGCTGCTGCACACCGTGCGCGCGGCCTTCGACATGCCGCAGGGCAGCCGCAGGCCGGCCGTCGTACCGCCCGCCGTCCTCGCGGAGGCGGAGGCGGCGCTGGCGGCTGCGGGTCTGACCGGCAACGAGGAGCGGTTCTTCGAGCTGCTCAGACAGGCCGGTGCGGCACACTGACCGCCGTCCCGAGCAGCCCGCGCCGTACGGTCCAGCGGCCGTCGAAGGAGCCGACCTCTCGGCCGCCGACGACCGGTCCGGGCACCAGCAGTCGGGCCCGGAAGGTGCCGTACGGGTGCGGGCCCGGCTCGGCCGTGAAGGCGATGTCGGCCTCGCTGAAGTCCAGCCACTTACCGGTGAGGGGGAACCACGCCTTGTAGACCGACTCCTTGGCGCTGAACAGCAGCCGGTCCCAGTGCACGCCCGACCCGGCTTCGGCGAGTACGCGCAGGTGCTCCCGTTCCGTGGGCAGGGCCACGGAGCCGAGGACGCCCTCGGGGAGCGGCTGGTGGGGTTCGGCGTCGATGCCGATCGAGGCGAGGTCGGTGGCGCGGACCAGTGCGGCGGCGCAGTAGCCCTCGCAGTGGGTCATGCTGCCGACCAGCCCGGCCGGCCAGCGCGGGGCGCCCCGCTCGCCGGGCAGCACGGGCTGCGGCGACACGCCGAGCTTCTCCATGGCCCTGCGGGCACACGCACGGACGAGGGTGAACTCGCGGACGCGCTTGGGCACCGCCCGGGTCACGAGCGCCTGCTCCTCCGGGTACAGCGTCGCGTCGCCGGGGCTGTCGCCGAACGGCTCGTCACCGTGTGCTTCCACGGCCACCACCGTGGCCGGAAGCAGCTCCTCGATCACCGGTTCCGACCTCCATCGGCAGTATGCGGCGCAGCCTTCCCGGGTCTCCGGGGCGCTTCTGCCACTCGCGGGGGTAGCCCACCGACACTTCCTCGAAGCGCACGCCCTCGTGCCAGGTGGTCCGAGGGATGTGCAGATGACCGTAGACCATGGTCGCGACGCGGAAGCGGCGGTGCCAGTCGGCGGTCAGTGTGGTGCCGCACCACATGGCGAACTCGGGGTGCCACAGCACGTCCGTCGGGTGCCGGTCCAGCGGGTAGTGGTTGACCAGCACCGTCGGCAGGTCCTCGGGCAGCTCGGCGAGCCGCCGCTCGGTCTCCGCGACCCGGGCCCGGCACCAGGCCTCTCGGGTCGGATACGGGTCCGGGTGCAGGACGAACTCGTCGGTGCAGACGATGCCGGTGCTCTCCGCGTACGCGAGGCCCTCCTCCTTGGTGGCGCAGCCCTGCGGCAGGAAGGAGTAGTCGTAGAGGAGGAAGAGCGGGGCGACGGCGACGGGGCCGCCGGGGCCCTCCCACACGGGGTAGGGGTCCTCGGGCGTCGTCACGCCCAGCTCGCGGCAGAGGGCGACGAGGTGGTCGTAGCGGGCGACGCCGCGCAGGGTGACCGGGTCCTTGGGGTGGGTCCACAGCTCGTGGTTTCCGGGTGCCCAGATGACCTTCCGGAACCGTCCGGCGAGGGTTTCGAGGACCCAGCGGATGTCGGCCACGGTCTCCGACACGTCGCCGGCGACGAGCAGCCAGTCCTCGTCCGACTGGGGCCGCATCCGTTCGACCAGAGCGCGGTTCTCAGGATAGCTGATGTGCAGATCGCTGATCGCCAGCAGCTGTCCGGCACCACCGGCCGTCGACTCCACCCCAGCCCCCTCCGCAGCCGAACTCCGCCCCCGCGGGCGCACGTTCGGACCCACAAGAACACATCCCCGGCAGCCGGACAAGTAGGGCTCGACGCGCCCCGCGGGCCCCCTCCGCGAAGATCGTCGAATGAGGCCGAAGATCACTACCGGGGGCCACTGGTGGTGCACAAGGCAACACACGGGGTATTGCTGTCGATTCCGTAACACGCACGTAGCAGAAACACCGTCGCCGGAGCCTTATGATCGCCTCAACACTTCCGCCAAAAACCGGTTCGCACCCGGCGGCTTGTCGTGTTCCCAACTCTCCCCTGGCCGGGCTC
Source organism: Streptomyces geranii (assembly GCF_002954775.1). Classification (GTDB taxonomy): domain Bacteria; phylum Actinomycetota; class Actinomycetes; order Streptomycetales; family Streptomycetaceae; genus Streptomyces; species Streptomyces geranii. The sequence continues at coordinate 115,288 of NZ_PJME01000013.1, read as the reverse complement.
GGCCTTGCTCCGCCGTGCCCGTGATCCTTGAAAGGTGGCCCCTGCATGGTCTCTCGCGTACGCGTCTGGCTCAACCGCACGTACGCGGAGAACGTGTTCTTCATTGAACAGGTGCGGAAAAATCCGAGCGATCGCGCGGTCTCGATCCACGCCACCCACGGGGACGCCGACTCCCCCGTCCTGGCCGCCGCCGACACCGCCGCGATGGAGCCCGAGGGCCTCTCCCCCGCCGCGTACGTCGAATACGCGCTCGACCAGTGCGACCGCCGCGAGATCGACGTGTTCGTGCCGCGACTGCACCAGGACGCGATCGTCGAGCACCGCGCGGACTTCGAGGCCGTCGGTACCAAGCTGCTCGCGCCGACGCCCGAGGCGGTGGCCGTCTTCCAGGACAAGGCGACCGCGTACCAGGCCGTCGAGGCGGTCGGGGTACCGGTGCCGCCGTGGTGGCGGGTGCGCAACGCCGACGAACTCGTCACCGCCGTCGAGAAGTTGGAGGCGGACGGGCACAAGGCGTGCTTCAAGCCGGCGGCGGGCGCGGGCGGGGTGGGTTTCCGGGTGATCACCCGTGCCCCCTTCTCGATGTCGCACCTGAACGGATTCCCCACCCCCTACGTCCAGTTGGACATGGTCCTGGACGTGCTGCGCAACTCCGACGAGGGCGTCGACTGGCTGGTGATGCCCCGTCTGGAGCAGCCCGAGGTCTCCGTCGACTGCCTCACCGGCCCCGACTCGCGCATCCGGATGGCGATCGGCCGCACCAAGAACGGCCGGCGTCGCGGCTTCACCCTCGACGAGGCCTGGCTGGAGCCCGCGCGGCTCATCGCCGAGGGCTTCGGACTGCACCACCTGAGCAACATCCAGTTCCGGATGTACGAGGACCGCCCGGTCCTGATGGACGTCAACACCCGCCCGGCCGGCGGACTGCACCAGCTCCAGCTGTGCGGCGTCAACGCCCCTTGGGCAGCAGTACAGTTGGCCCTCGGCGAGGACCCGGGCGACCTGGTCCCGCCGTTCCTCGGCCAGGACTACGCGGTGGTCTCGGCACCCCGCCCGGTGCGTACGACGTCGGTCCCGGCCCACGCGGACGAGGTCCCGACCCTCACATCGACGCTGCCGGCCGTACCGGCACCGCCGGTAGTAGAGGAAGCGGCAGCTGGGGCGCCGGCGGGAACACCGGCAACGGCAACGGCGTAGCGCTTCACCACCTAGCACGAAGAACGGGCGGGCCGTAAAAAATACGGCCCGCCCGTCCTACCTAGGGGCGCGGGGAACTGCGCGACCAGCCACAGCGCCCCCGCAGCCAAACAACGACCTATCCGGCGGAGCCAACAGCCAACCGCAGCGTCTGCACCTCGAACGGCCGCAGCACAACAGCCACCGAGTCACCGTCCACCGCCGCCTCCGACAACGGACGCTCCAGCAGATCGGTGATCTGGGCGCCCGCCAGCGGGAACCCGGTGCACAGAACACCCTCCGCCCGACCCCCACGCGACTCGTACAGCCGCACGACGACATCACCCGACGCGTCGTCGGCGAGCTTGACCGCCTCGATGGTCACGCCGTCACCGTCCGCCCAAACGACCGGCTCCGACGCCCCCGCCGCGTCCGCGACACGCAACGGCAGGTTCAGCGAGTACCCCTCGGCCACCGTGTCCTCGATGCTCGCGCCGGGCAGCAGCGAGTACGTGAAGCGGTGCTTGCCCTGGTCGGCGCCGGGGTCGGGGATGCGCGGGGCGCGCACCAGCGACAGGCGGACCGTGGTCGTCGTACCGCCGTCCTCGCGGACCGTGCGGGAGACGTCGTGGCCGTACGTCGAGTCGTTGAGGACCGCGACGCCGTAGCCGGGCTCGGCGACATGCACCCAGCGGTGGCCGGAGACCTCGAAGCGGGCCGACTCCCAGCTGGTGTTGGTGTGCGTGGGGCGCTGGACGTGGCCGAACTGGATCTCCGCCGACGAGTGCGCCGCTCGGACGTCCACCGGGAAGGCCGCCTTGAGGATCTTCTCGGCCTCGTGCCAGTCGATCTCGGTCTCGAAGTCGATGCGGGGGCTGCCCGCCCGGACGGTGATCGTCTGGACGATCTTCGAGCCCTTGCCGAAGGCGCGCTCCACGCGGATGGCGCCGAGGAGCGGGTCCTCGTCGACGACCGTGATGGCGGACGCTTCCAGCAGGTCCGTGTAGCGGTTCTTGTAGTGCTTGTCGATGTCCCAGGCGTCCCAGTAGTTCGGGAGGTCCGTGTGGAGGCGGAGCAAGTTGCCCTTGTCGCCCAGGACTTCGCGGTCCGCCCGCAGGTCGCGGACCGAGGACAGGGTGCCGTCCTCGGCGATCTCCACGCGCACCAGGCCGTTGTCCAGGACCCGGCCCGCCGTGACCGTCACCGGCTGCGGGGGCTCCGCGACGGCCAGCGGGGCGCTGCCGTTCGCCGGGACCTCCACGTACATGGGGACGCCCGTCGAGGTGCGGACCACCTCGGCCCGGTCGTACGGGCTGGTGTTGAAGGCGCGGGAGTCGCCGCCGCCCAGCGCGGCCACCGCCTCGGCGGTCAGGGCCTCCAACTCCTCGGCCACACGGGCGTATTCGGCCTCCGCCTCGCGGTGCACCCAGGCGATCGACGAGCCCGGCAGGATGTCGTGGAACTGGTGCAGCAGGACCGTCTTCCAGAGGCGGTCCAGGTGCTCGTACGGGTACGCGTAGCCCGGCGCGTGCAGCGCGGCCGTCGTCGCCCACAACTCGGCCTCGCGCAGCTTGTGTTCGCTGCGCCGGTTGCCCTGCTTGGTGCGCGCCTGGGAGGTGTACGTGGCCCGGTGCAGCTCCAGGTACAGCTCGCCGACCCACACCGGGGCGTCCGGGTACTCCTCGCGGGCCTTGGCGAAGAAGTCGTCGGGGTGCTCGATCTCGACCTTCGCCGAGCCCTCCAAGTCGGCGAGCCTGCGCGCCCGTTCCATGATCTCGCGGGTGGGACCGCCACCGCCGTCGCCCCAGCCGAAGGGGGCCAGCGAGCGTGAAGCGGCACCCTTCTCCTGGTAGTTGCGGGATGCGCGGGCCATCTCCTCGCCGCTGAAACGGGCGTTGTAGGTGTCGACCGGCGGGAAGTGCGTGAAGATGCGGGTGCCGTCGATGCCCTCCCACCAGAAGGTGTGGTGGGGGAACTTGTTGGTCTGGTTCCAGGAGATCTTCTGCGTGAGGAACCAGTCGTTGCCGGCCAGCTTTGCGAGCTGCGGGTAGGCCGCCGTGTAGCCGAAGGAGTCCGGCAGCCACACGCCCTTGGTCTCGACACCGAAGTGCTCGATGAAGAACCGCTTGCCGTGGATCAGCTGGCGGGCCATCGCCTCGCCGCCGGGCAGGTTGCCGTCGGCCTCGACCCACATGCCGCCGACCGGCGCCCACTGGCCCTTCTTCACGGACTCCTGGATGCGCGCCCACACCTTGGGGTAGTTGTCGCGCACCCATTCGTACTGCTGGGCCTGCGAGCAGGCGAAGATGAAGTCCTCGTACTCGTCGGCCAGCGAGGTGACGTTGGAGAAGGTGCGGGACGTCTTGCGCTTGGTCTCGCGGATCGGCCACAGCCACGCCGAGTCGATGTGCGCGTGTCCGACGCCGGAGATCTTGTGGGCGCTGGCGTTGGCCGGCTTGGCGAGCGCGGGTGCCAGGGCCGCTCGTACCGCCGCCGCCGAACCGGCCACGTCGTCCAGGTCGAGCAGGTCGAGCGCGCGGTCCAGGGTGTGGGCGATCTCGTGGCGGCGCGCGTCGTGCTCCTCCAGCTCCAGCATCAGCTCGCGCAGTACCTGGACGTCGAGGTCGAGGTGGAAGACCTCCTCGTCCAGGATCGCGAGGTCGGCGCGCTGGAAGGTGTAGATCGGCTTGTCGCCGGCCGTGAGGATGTCACCCATGGGGGTGATCTTGGAGAAATTGTCGGCCAGGATGTCGGGGTTCGAGGCCGCCTCGACGAGGTAGTCGATCTCCTCGCCGCCGACGGCCGGGTTGGCGATCGGCACGTACTGGTTGAGCGGGTTGACCGCCTTCAGCGGGGTGCCGTCCGTGAGGTGGACGAGGGCCTCGGCCTGGTTGCCGGGCCAGTCGCCGATGAAGCCGAGGTCGATGACCGCCTCGACGCGCCGGCCGGCCCACTCGGCGGGCACCTGTCCGCGCATCCGGAACCAGGTGGTGCCCCAGGGCGGGCCCCAGGGGGTGTCCATGGCGAAGGGCGCGTAGGTCGCGGCCGACGCCTCCTCGAAGGAGACCGGCTCGCCCGGCGCCTGCCAGGCCTCGACCTCGAAGGGAACCGTGGCCGCGTAGATCGCCGCCTTGATCCGCTGGTCGTGGAGACGCTGTACGCGCTCCTCGATCCGCCGGCGTTCGTCGTGCATGAGAAGTCTCCAGACCAGTACGAGCGGGGAAAGCGCTTACTTAAGGTACGCCAGACCAGGATGGACCGCGGTGTAACCGTCGACCAGTCTGCGGGCCACGTTCACGGAGTCGACGAGGGGGTGCAGCGCGAACGCCTTGACCGCCGTCGCGCGGGAGCCGGACTCGGCGGCGGCGAGCACCTCGCGTTCGACCGCCTTGACCGAGCAGACCAGGCCGGAGGCGTGGTCGGGCAGCGGGTCGACGGTGACGGGGTGGGCGCCGTTGGCGTCTACCAGGCAGGGCACCTCGATGACGGCCTCGGCGTCGAGCACCGAGAGCGTCTTCCGGTTGCGGACGTTGAGGATCAGGGTGGTGCGCTCGTCGCGGGCGATGGCCCGCATCAGCGCGAGGGCGACCTTCTCGTAGCCCCCGGACAGGTCGTCGGCGTCACGTTCGCCCGCGCCCGCCGTCTCGCGGGCCTCGGCCATGTAGGTCGCCTCGCGCTCGGCGCGGGTGCGGTCCCAGGCGGTGAGGGCGGCGGCGCCGGGCCGGGTCATCTCGTCGTAGAAGCCGGCCTGCTGGTCGCGCAGGAAGGCGCCGCGGGTCCGCTCGGCCTCGCTGTAGGCGCGTACGGCCTCGCGGTTGAAGTAGTAGTAGTGCAGGTACTCGTTCGGGACCGCGCCCAGGGACTGCAGCCAGTCGGTGCCGAAGAGCTTGCCCTCCTCGAAGGAGCCGAGGAGGTCGGGGTCGGCGAGCAGCCGCGGGAGTTCGTCGCGGCCGTTGATGCGCAGTCCGCGTACCCAGCCGAGGTGGTTGAGGCCGACGTAGTCGATCCACGCCTCGCCGGGGTTGGCGCCGAGCACGCGTGCGATCCGGCGGCCGAGGCCGACCGGGGAGTCGCAGATGCCGATGACGCGGTCGCCGAGGTGGCGGGACATGGCCTCGGTGACCAGTCCGGCGGGGTTGGTGAAGTTGATGACCCAGGCGTCGGGGGCGAGGCGGGCGACGCGCCGGGCGATGTCCTCGGCGACCGGGACCGTGCGCAGACCGTAGGCGATGCCGCCCGCGCCGACCGTCTCCTGGCCGAGGACGCCCTGGTCGAGGGCGACCTTCTCGTCGTTCGCCCGGCCCTCCAGGCCGCCGACGCGGATCGCGGAGAAGACGAAGTCGGCGCCGGTGAGTGCCTCGTCGAGGTCGGTCGTGGCGCTCACCTCGGGGGCGTCGGGCACCCCGGCCGCCTGCTCGGCCAGGACCCGGGTGACCGCCGAGAGGCGGCCCGCGTCCAGGTCGTGCAGGGTGACATGGGTCACCCTGCCCTCGGCGTGGTCGCCCAGCAGGGCGCCGTAGACGAGCGGGACGCGGAATCCGCCGCCGCCCAGGATGGTCAGCTTCAAGGTTGCACCTTTCCTGCCGTGATGATCTGCACCCCGGCCTCCTGCAGTGAGGACTGCGTCGCCGGGTCCACCGGCGCGTTCGTCACCACGATGTCCAGTTCGTCCGGGCCGCAGACCTTCGCCATGCCCGTCCCCGGGAACTTGGCGCGGTCGGCGAGCAGCACGACCCGGTCGGCGGCCTTGATCATGGCGCGCTTGACCGGTACCTCGACGACCGTGGTGTCCATCACCTGGCCGCCGGGGCGGATGCCGCTGGTGCCGAGGAAGAGCCAGTCGGCGTGCAGCTGGCGCAGATTGTCCTCGGTGAGGAAGCCGACCAGGGAGCGGTACTCGCGCCGGACCATGCCGCCGAGGAGCACCAGTTCGATGCCCTCGTCGTCGACCAGCTCCTCGAAGACCACCAGGTTGCTGGTGATCACGGTGAGCCGGCGGCCGTGCAGCTGGCGGGCCAGCCGGTAGGCGGTGGTGCCGATGTCGAGCAGCACGGTCTCGCCGTCCGCGACGAGCGACGCGGCCTTGGCGGCTATCGCGTCCTTCTCGGCGACGCGCACCTCGGCGACCTCGGCGAAGGGCTGGTCGCCCTCCTCCACCACGGCACCGCCGTGTACACGTGTGAGCAGGCCCTCCTCCTCCAGTCTGACCAGGTCACGCCGGATGGTGGCGGGGCTCACGCCCAGTTGCTCGGAGAGATCGGTCACGGCCGCGGGGCCGCCCGAGCGCAGGGCCCGCAGGATGAGTTGATGTCGTCTTTCTGCCAGCACGCGACGAACAGTACTAGTCATCTTCAATCATTTCTATGCTCAGTTCTGCTCGACTCTTGCCAAATCTTCCGAAGACGCGCACGATTCCGGTCATCAAACTCATCAAACTGACGAGTTTTGACGAGAGGATGCGCACGTGGACGACGAACGGCCCGATGTGCTGCTGACCGGGCTGCTCTTCTTCGACCTCGTCCTCACCGGCCTGGGCAAGCCCCCGACGCCCGGCGAGGAGATCTGGACGTCGGGGATGGGCACCAGCCCAGGTGGCATCGCGAACCTCGCGGTGGCCGCCTCCCGCTTCGGTCTGAGGACCTCGCTGGCCACGGTCTTCGGCGACGACGCGTACGGCGCCCACTGCCGGACCGTCCTCGCGGACCAGGAGGGCGTCGACCTCTCGCTCTCGCGCACCGCGGACGACTGGCACACCCCCGTCACCGTCTCGCTCGCCTACGACGGCGACCGCGCCCTCATCACCCACGGGCAGCCGCCGCCGTACTCCCAGGACACCCTGCTGGGCGACCCGCCCGAGGCACGCACCGCCCTGGTGCACATCGAGGCCGAGCCGCACCGCTGGCTCGCCAAGGCGGCGGCGAACGGCACACAGATCTACGCGGACGTCGGCTGGGACCCCACCCAGCAGTGGTCCTCGGACCTGCTCGACCAGCTCGCCCTGTGCCATGCCTTCCTCCCCAACGAGACCGAGGCGATGGCCTACACGCGCACCGACACCGCGGTCGCCGCGCTGGGCACGCTCAGCGAGCTGGTCCCGGTGGCCGTCGTCACGCGCGGCGGGGACGGCGCGCTCGCCGTCGACCAGACGACCGGCGAGTACGCGGAGGTCCCGGCGCTGCCGGTGGACGTCGTCGACTCCACGGGCGCCGGTGACGTGTTCGGCGCTAGCTTCGTCGCCGCCTCGCTGGGCGGCTGGCCGCTGGAGGAACGGCTGAGGTTCGCCGTACTGGCCGCCTCGCTGTCCGTGCGGCACCACACCGGCGCGCTGGCCGCGCCCGGCTGGTACCACGTCAGCCGCTGGTGGCACACGCTCGACGACCCCGAACTGCGCCGCGCCTACGGCTTCCTGGCCGACCGGCTGCCGGCCGACCCGGGACCGCCGGTGCGCTTCGCGCCCGTCACACCCTGAGACCCCCACACATTCCCTTCCCCCCTTGACCTTGACTCCCTTTGCGATTCCCCCCTTTACGCACGTACCGAACAGATCCGAAAGGCGGTGGGAGCTGTGCAGCTCTCACGAAGAGGCCTACTGCGCGCGGGCCTGGCGGGCACTGCCGCCACCGCGCTCGGCGGCCTGGCGAGCGGCTGCGCCGTTCCGACCGGCTCCACCGGACGCAACATGGTCCTGTGGTACTGGAGCGGCGGTCTGAGCGACACCGTCGTCAAGAACGCCAAGACCCGCTACGACAGTTCCGTCGACCTGCGGGCCATCCAGATCGGCGGCCAGTACCGCTCGAAGCTCATCACCACGATCACCGGCGAGGCCCATGTCCCCGACATCGCGGGGCTCAAGGGCGAGGACATGGCGGCGTACCTGCCGAACGCGGACCAGTTCATCGATCTGCGGACGCTGGGCGCGGAGAAGTACAAGAGCCAGTACCTGCCATGGAAATGGGACCAGGGCATCGCCGACGACGGCACGATGGTCGGCTTCCCGATCGACTGCGGACCGGTCGCGCACTACTACCAGTACGAGGTGTTCCGCAAGGCGGGCCTGCCGTACGAACCCGCCGACGTGTCGAAGGAGTTGAACACCTGGGAGGCGTTCTTCGCCGCCGGCGAGCAGCTCAAGAAGCGTGTCCCCGGCGCCCAGTTGCTCACGGACGTCAACTCCGTCTTCGAGAACGTCGTACAGCAGGGCAGCAAGCGGTACGTCGACAAGGACCGTCACTTCATCGGTGACGAGCAGCATGTGCGCGACGCCTGGGCGCTGGCCGTGGAGGCCAAGCAGCGGGGGATCGTGTCGGACCTGGTGAACGGCACCCCGGACCAGCTGTCGGCCGTGCAGGACGGCAAGCTGCCCAGCCAACTGGGCGCGTCCTGGGCGAGTTTCGACATCAAGAACGGGGTGCCGAAGACCAAGGGCCGGTGGCGGATCGCCGACATGCCGGTACGGCCCGCGAACAACGGCGGCTCGTTCCTGTCGATCACCAAGGCGTGCCGGGAGCCCGAGCAGGCCTTCCAGATCATCACCTGGATGCTCAACGCGGCCAACCAGGCCCAGGGTTACGTCGACGCCGGGCTCTTCCCGTCCACGCCCGCGTCCTACGACCTGAAGCAACTCCGGGAGGCCGACCCCTTCTTCGGCGGTCAGGTCACCACGGACGTCTTCGGGCCGGCCGCGCAGAAGATCGTGGTCGCCTACAACAGCCCGTACGACATCGCGCTCGGCACCCCCATCAAGGACGAGATCAAGAACGTCGGCGTCCTCGGCAAGGACCCCAAGAAAGCCTGGAGTGACGCCATGAGCAAGTGCCGTCGCATCGCGAAGCACCTGGGGGTGAGCTACTGATGGCGGTCATCGAGCAGTCCCCGCCGGTGGTGGCGCAGCGGCCCTCGCCCACCGGTCCGAAGAGAGGGCTGCGCAAGTACTGGCACCTCTACGCGGCGATCTCGCCCTTCTATCTGATCTTCCTCGGCTTCGGCCTGTTCCCGGTCGGCTTCTCGCTGTATCTGTCGTTCCACCGCTGGGACGGCCTCGGCTCGATGGAGTGGGCCGGGCTCTCGCAGTACCAGTACCTGCTGACCGACAGCGACTTCTGGAACTCGATCGGGAACACGATCATCATCTGGGCGCTGGCCACCTTCCCGATGATCTTCCTCGCGATGATCACGGCCGTGATGCTCAACTCGGCGGTCCGCTTCAAGAACCTCTACCGGTTCGCGTACTTCCTGCCGAACGTCACCTCCGTCGTCGCCATCGCGATCGTCTTCGGCTCGATCTTCTCCACCAACTTCGGCATGGTGAACGCCATCCTGAACGCGGTCGGCATCGACCAGATCGCCTGGCTGAACACACCGTGGGGCATCAAGGTCACCATCGCGGCCCTGATGACCTGGCAGTGGACCGGCTACAACGCGATCATCTTCCTCGCCGGCCTCCAGACCGTGCCGAGCGAGCTGTACGAGGCGGCGCGCATGGACGGCGCCGGGCCCGTGCAGACCTTCTTCAAGATCACGCTGCCGCTGCTGCGGCCCACCCTGCTGTTCGTGCTCGTCGTGTCGACGGTCACGGGCCTACAGAGCTTCTCCGAACCACAGGTCCTGCTCCAGACCTCGTCCAACGACTCGACGTTCGCGGGCGGTCCGGGCCACTCCGGCCAGACGATGGTCCTCTACTTCTTCCAGCAGACCTTCGACAACAACGACTTCGGGTACGGAGCCGCGGTGGCGTGGGGCATCTTCCTCGTCGTCGTCCTCTTCTCGATCATCAACTGGCGCCTCGTGCAGCGCCGGGGCGACTAGGAAGGGCCCGCATTCATGGCATCCATCAAGGGCTCGCGCCGCAGAGGGCTCGCGCTGCACCTCCCGCTGATCATCGGCACGCTGATCTCGGCCTTCCCGTTCTACTGGGCCGTCATCATGTCGACGCACAGCTCGTCGGAGATCTTCTCCTACCCGCCGAAGCTGCTGCCGGGCACGCACTTCCTGGAGAACGTCCGCAATCTCTTCGACGCCATCGACTTCTTCGGGTCGATGTGGAACTCGCTCCTCGTGGCGACGTCGGTGACCTTCCTGGTCCTGCTCTTCGACTCCCTCGCGGCGTTCGTCTTCGCCAAGTTCGAGTTCCCGGGCAAGAACGCGCTGTTCGGGCTGCTCATGGTCATCTTCATGGTCCCGGCGCAGCTGTCGGTCATCCCGCAGTTCGTCATCATGGCGAAGATCGGCTGGATCGGCTCGATGACCGCGCTGATCGTGCCGGCCGCGGCCAACGCCTTCGGCATCTTCTGGATGCGCCAGTACATGAAGACGGCCATCCACGACGAGCTGCTCGACGCGTCCAAGCTCGACGGCGCGAACTTCCTGCGCCAGTACTGGCATGTGGCGCTGCCGGTGGTCCGCCCCGGTCTCGCCTTCCTCGGCATCTTCACCTTCATGGGCCAGTGGAACGACTTCGCCTGGCCGCTGATCTCCCTCACCAACCCCGACAACGTGACCCTCCAGGTCGCGCTGTCCCAGCTCAACGGCACCCACGGCACCACCGACTACGGCATCGTCATGACCGGTGCGCTGCTCGCCCTCATCCCCCTGCTGATCGTCTTCGCGATCGGTGCCAAGCAGATCATCGGCGACCTCGCGAAAGGAGCCGTCCGCGGATGACGAGCGACCCGCTGCTCGCCCTGCGCCCCTGGGAGTCACCCGAGGTGACCTCCTGGGGGCGGCTGCCCATGAACGCCGTCGACCGGCGTTCCGGCGCCCTCTCCCTCGACGGCGACTGGCGCTTCCAGCTCCTCCCGACGCCCACGGCACCCGTCGGCGACGACTGGTCCACGGCCCAAGTCCCGGGCGCCTGGACCCTCCAGGACACCGACGACCTGCCCTGGTACACCAACGTCCAGATGCCGTGGGGCGACTTCCCGCCCGACTCGCCCGCCGCCAACCCGACGGGTGTGTACGAGCGTGAGTTCGCCGTGCCGGCCGAGTGGGCGGGCCGGCGGATCGTGCTCCAAGTGGGCGCCGCCGAGAGCGTGTTGCTCGTGCACGTGGACGGGCGGCCGGTCGGCATCTCCAAGGACTCCCATCTGGCGGCCGAGTTCGACCTCTCCGACGTCGTGTGGCCGGGCCGCTCGGCGACCGTACGGCTGACGGTCGTCAAGTGGTCCGACGCCACCCACATCGAGGACCAGGACCAGTGGTGGCACGGCGGCATCACCCGCTCGGTCCTCCTGTACGCGACCGACCCGCTGTATCTCGCGGACGTGACCGTGCGCGCTCCGGCCTCCGGTGAGCTGCAGGTCGACTGCCGGGTACGGGACGCGGGCGGCGCGCTGCCCGAGGGCTGGTACGTCACCGGCGACCTGGACGGCCGACTCCTCGTCCAGGACCTCGACTTCGACCGGCTCAACGCCGAGGACGACCGCGTCTCCGACTTCCTCGGCGAGCCCCGGCTGTGCGCCCAGGTGCCCGACGTACGCACCTGGACCGCCGAGACGCCCGAGCTGTACGGCCTGACCGTCCGGCTGCACCGCGCCGACGGAACGGTCGCCGACACCTCGCAGAGCCGGATCGGTTTCCGCGACGTCGAGATCGTCGGCCGGGACCTGCTGGTCAACGGCGAGCGGATCTACGTCCGGGGCGTCAACCGGCACGACTTCCACCCGCTGACCGGGCGGACGGTGTCGTACGACGACATGCGCGCCGATCTCGTGCTGCTGAAGCGGTTCGGGTTCAACGCGGTCCGTACCGCGCACTATCCGAACGACCCGACGCTGTACGACCTCGCGGACGAACTCGGTTTCTACGTGGTCGACGAGGCGGACATCGAGTCGCACGACCACGCGCACGAGATCGCCGACGACCCGCGCTATCTGAACGCCTTCGTGGACCGGGTCTCGCGGATGGTGCTGCGGGACAAGAACCACCCGTCGATCATCATCTGGTCGCTGGGAAACGAGTCCGACTACGGCGCCAACCACGACGCGGCAGCGGGCTGGCTGCGCCGCCACGACCCGACCCGGCCCCTCCAGTACGAGGGCGCCGCGAAGACGGGCTGGGCCGATCCGGCCGTGGCCTCCGACATCGCCTGCCCCATGTACGCGCCGCTGGAGGACTGTGTCGCCCACGCGCTGTCCGGTGAGCAGACCAAGCCGCTCATCCAGTGCGAGTACTCGCACGCCATGGGCAACAGCAACGGCACGCTCGCGGACCACTGGGCCGCCATCGAGTCAACTCCGGGACTTCAGGGCGGGTTCATCTGGGAGTTCTGGGACCACGGCATTCTCCAGTGCGTGAACAGCGGCAGACCGGTCGGGCGCGCGGGCGCCGGACTCTATGACAACGGTGTCGCCGCCCCCGGCCTGCGCTGGGCGTACGGCGGCGACTTCGGCGAGTCGATCCACGACGGCGCCTTCATCGCCGACGGGGTCGTCTTCCCCGACCGCACGCCCAAGCCCGTCATGTACGAGCACCGGGAGATCGCCGCTCCGGTGCGCCTGGAGGCGTTCCGGCACGAGGGCCTCGTGCTCGCCAACCACCAGTGCTTCCGCGGCCTGGACTGGCTCGCGGGCACCTGGGAACTGGCACTCGCGGACGGCCGTACGCTCTCCGCGCCCGCCCAACTCCCGGATCTGCGCCCGGGCGAGACGGCGGCCGTACCGCTGCCCTTCGAACTCCCCGCCGACGGCGGCGAGGCCTGGCTGACCCTGCGGGTCACGACGGCCGACGACGAGCCGTGGGCGCCGCGCGGTACGGAGGTCTGCGTACCCCAACTGCTGTTGCGGGCCGCGCCCGAGGTGACGGAGAAGGCGGTCACCGGACCGCGCGTCAAGGTCGACGGCGACGGGCTGCTGCTGCACCCGCTGCTGACGTCGGCGCCCACGCTGTCCCTGTGGCGGGCCCCGACCGACAACGACGAGCTGGGCGGCATGGCGACCCGCTGGCAGGACTGGGGTCTCGACTCCCTCGTACGCAAGGCAGTTGACGTCCGCCGCGACGGCGGCCGGGTGACCGTGCTCGCCGAGTACGCCGGGAACGCGGGCGTCATACGCCACGAGCAGACCTTCACGCCGGTCCAGTGCGGCATCCGCGTCGAGGAGACCGTCGAACTGCCGGACGCCTACGCCGATGTGGCCCGGGTCGGTTCCGTGTTCGAGACGGTGTCCGGGCTCGACCTGCTGGAGTGGTACGGGCAGGGCCCCTGGGAGTCCTATCCGGACCGCGCGGCCGGGGCGCCGGTCGGCCATCACTCGGCGCCCGTGGACTCCCTGTTCACCCCTTATCTGCGACCGCAGGAGAGCGGCGGACGGCACGGTGTACGGCAGTTCAGGCTGTCGGCGCCGGACGCCACCGGTCTCTCGGTCGTGCTGGACCGGCCGCGCCAGGTCTCCGTGACCCGGTTCCGCGCCGAGGATCTCGCCGCCGCGACACACCACGACCAGCTGAAGCCCCGGCCCGGCTGTGTGGTGCACCTCGACGCGGCACACCGGGGGCTCGGCACGGCGTCGTGCGGCCCCGACACCTTCCCCTCCTATCTCGTACAGCCGGGCACCCACCGCTGGGCCTGGACTCTCCGCACGCTCTGAATCCCCCCACACACCTCCTCTCACCTCACGGAACCACTTACGGAGTCAGTTGTGTGCACCTCGCACGAGTCCGGGCACGAGCCTGCCCTGGAAGCGCCCCAGGCGGGCGCGGGTCGGCGTAGTTTCCTGCGGGCGACCGCGTTGATCGGGGCGGCGGCGACCACGTCCGTCGCCCTGCCGACGGCCGCCGAGGCCCTCACGGACCAGGCGCGTTCGTCGTCGCGGCCCGACACGGAGAGCCGTCGGTTCACGCTCGCCGTGATGCCCGACACGCAGTACCTCTTCGACGGGCCGAGCATCGACAAGGCGCCCGTCGAGGCGTCGCTGCGCTATCTGCTGGAGCACGGGCGGGACGAGAACATCGTGTTCCTGTCCCACCTGGGCGACCTCACCCAGAACGGCGCGGCGCCGGAGTTCGCCGCGATCGGCGAGGCGTTCCGGCTGCTCGACCGGAAGGGCGTCGGCTACAGCGTCCTCGCGGGCAACCACGACGTGAAGTCGTCCACGACCGACCAGCGGGGCGCCTCCGCGTACCTCGACGTGTTCGGGCCGCAGCGGTTCAAGGGCAAGCGGACCTTCGGCGGGGCGTCGGCCGACGGCTACAACACCTTCCATGTGTTCAAGGCCGGCGGACGGGAGTGGCTGGTCCTCGCGCTGGACTGGCGGCTGTCCGACAAGGGCTACGCGTGGGCGAAGGACGTCCTGGCGAAGCACCCGACCCTTCCCGTCATCCTCACGACGCACGAGCTGGTCGTCGAGGACAACTCCCTGTCGGACTACGGTCAGCAGCTGTGGGACAAGCTGATCGCCGACCACGACCAGATCTTCCTCACCCTCAACGGCCACTACTGGCCCGCCGGTCGGGCGACGCGCAAGAACGCGGCGGGACATGACGTCGAACTGCATCTGACGAACTATCAGAACCGGTACTTCGGCGGCGCCGCGATGATCCGCCTCTACCGTTTCGACCTCGACCGGAACACCATCGACGTGGAGACGGTCTCCCCGTGGATCCTGGGCCGAGCCGCGAAGGGCCTCAACGAGCTGGAGCGGCAGGAGATCGAACTCAGCGGCGACGCCGACCGGTTCTCCGTCGACATCGACTTCGCGGAGCGCTTCGCCGGCTTCGCCCCGGTGCCCGTGCGTCCGGCCCGCCCGGCGTCGAAGATCGTGATCCCGGGCACGGTCGCCTACTGGCGCTTCGACGGCCAGACGGACGGCGCCGCGCTCACCGGTAAGGTCCGCGACCAGTCGGGACGCGGCAACGACCTCCAGCTGGTGACGGTCGGGGGCGCCACCCTGAACTGGTCCAGCGACCACCACCCGGACCAGCCCGGCCACGGCAGCCTCGACTTCAACGGCTTCAAGTCGCCACTGAAGGGCGCCTATCTGCGCACGGTCGACGGCGCACCCCTCAACTCGGCGACGTTCAAGGCCGGTTACACCATCGAGGCGTTCTACCGCCTCCCCGCCGACTGGGACCCCGACCACCACGCCTGGGCCGGAGTGGTCAGCCGCACCGGCACGGGCGGCGCCGCGGGCAAGACGGGCGACGACCCGGACGAGCCGATCGCCACCCTCTCCCTCTCCAACGACCGCGAGCCGCAGTGGGCCATGCGGCCCCTCAACCAGCAGGGCATCGCCACCAACTGGGGCCAGGAGACCCCGCTGGAGACCTGGTGGCACCTCGCGGTCGTCAACGACGGCAGGCACACCACGCTGTACGTCCAGGGCTGCCCGGTCGTGCGCAACCCGACGGCGACCTCCATCGGCATCACCTCGGTCGGGCTGCCGTGGCTGCTCGGCGGCTACGAGTACGCGGGGAAGATCGACCAGATCCTGCACGCCCGGCTGGGTGACGTGCGGATCGTCGAACGGGCGCTGCCCGTCAGCTCGTTCATGAACAACTGACACACCGTCAGACCCCTTTGCCCCGACTGGACTTCCTAGACTCCAAGGGACCCACACGACCATGACAGAGCAGCAGCTGCCTGCCTGGGCCGACCCCGCCGTCTCCCCCGCCGGTCTCGACGCCCAGGGCGTCTCCCGGCGTCAACTCCTGCACCGGGCGGGCCTGTTCGGCGCCGCCTTCGCCGCCGGTTCGCTGGCCACGCCCGCCGCCGCCTCCGCCGGACCGCGCCGGCTCGGCGGCAGCGACCCGCGGCTCGCCTATCTCGTCGGCGACCATCACATCCACACCGTGTACAGCCACGACGCCAAGTACACGTTCTCCCAACTGGCCGCCGCCGGTGAGAAGTTCGGCCTCGACTGGATGGTGTTCACCGAGCACTCCAACTTCGGGCACGCCCAGTACGGGGCGCCGCTGGAGCACGCCGAGATCCTCAAGGCGCGCAGGGAGAACCCGCGTCAGCTGATCTTCCAGGGCCTGGAGTGGTACATCCCGGGCGCCGAGCACTGCACGGTGTTCTCGCCTCCCGGCAAGCACGAGGTGGACCTGCTCACCAAGTTCGAGAGCGCCTACGACGGCAAGCTCCTCGGCTACACGGAGGGTTCGGCGGGCGCCGCCGACACCGCCCGCAACGAGGCGCACGCCGTCAAGGCGATCAAGTGGCTGGCGGAGCAGCGCCGTACCGGATACGTGGACGACGTGCTGGTCCTCGCCAACCACCCGATGCGCCTGGGCATCGACTCGCCGCACGAGATGCGGAACTGGCGGGACGCGGCCCCGGAGATCATGATCGGCATGGAGGGCGCCCCCGGCGCCCAGGGCGCGGCCCTCCCCGGCTGGCGCGGGGCGACCTCGATCCGCGGCGAGTACGAGAACAAGCCCTCGGCGCAGTCCTGGGCGGGCTATCCGGCGGCCGGGTATCTGACGTACGGCGGTTTCGACTGGGCGACCGCGACGGTCGGCGGGCTGTGGGACTCGATGCTGGCCGAAGGCAGCCTGTTCTCGATCACCACGAACTCCGACGCGCACCGGATCGTCTTCGACACCTGGAAGAACGGCGACTGGCCGGCCGGGCAGAACTTCGACAACACCGGCAAGCTGCCCGACCCGGTGAACACCGACACCCCGCAGCCCGGCAGCGACTTCTGGCCCGGCCAGTTCAGCCGCACCCACGTCGGCGTCACCGGCTACGGCTACCGTGCGGTGATGCAGGGCATGCGCGCGGGCCGGGTCTGGCTGGACCACGGCCACCTGCTGGACGGGCTCGACGTCCGGCTGACCCGGGACTGCGAGTTCGGCCGGGGTGTCACCCTGGGCGGGCGGCTCCGGGTCCGCAAGGGCGAGAAGCTGACGCTGAACATCACCGTGACCTCCGCCTCCCGCCTCAACCCCCAGGGAATCCTCCCGGAGTTGGCGCACGTGGACGTCATCCGGGGCGCGGTGCGCGGACCGGTGACCGACCGGGACACCTGGCAGGCGCCGGACACGAAGGTCGTCAGGTCGAAGGACGTGTCGGGCCGCAAGGGGACGTACACCCTGCGCGTGCCGA
Source organism: Streptomyces geranii (assembly GCF_002954775.1). Classification (GTDB taxonomy): domain Bacteria; phylum Actinomycetota; class Actinomycetes; order Streptomycetales; family Streptomycetaceae; genus Streptomyces; species Streptomyces geranii. The sequence goes on along the minus strand of NZ_PJME01000013.1, from coordinate 98,073 downwards.
TCACCGCCGCCGACGAGTCGTTCTACGTCCGGCTGCGCGGCAGCGACGGCAACCGGCACGGCGCCGGTTACCTCGGCGCGTCGATCGACCCGCACGGCCCGATCCCGCACGAGCCCGGAAACGGTGACCCGTGGGCCGATACGTGGTTCTATTCGAACCCGGTGTTCGTCGACGTCGTATAGGTGGCCGACTGATGAAGCGTCAACTCCTTTCCCTGACAGTGCTCTTGGGCCTTTCCGGAGCGCTGGCTCTCGGCGGCGGGACAGCGTCCGCAGCCGACACACAGTGGACGGAGACCGGCGCGACACAGGTCGAGACCCTGGGCAGCGGTCAGGGGCTGGCGTCCCGTGCGGACGGCACGCTCCTGTACCGCGGCCTCACCTCCATCCCGCTGGATCTGCGGATCGCGGGCTGGGGGCACATCGGTGACCCGGACATCGCGAACGGGTACGTGTTCGATGCCTACCAGGGTTCGGACACGGCCACGTCCAAGATGTTCGCGGTCACCACCCCGGCCGGGCAGCGATACCAGTACGTCCACACGCTCGACTCGGGCGAGAAGCTGAACAACTCCTTCGCCACCGTCTCGCCCGACAACCAGTGGCTGGTCTCGGGCGAGTGGGGCGACCAGACCCGCCTCCAGGTGTTCCCGGCCCCGCTCCTCAACGCGTCCACCCCCGCCACGGGCGGCACGCTGGCACAGGCCGGGCAGATCACCCTCAACAAGACCGTACGGGATATCCAGGGCTGCGACTTCGTCACCGCGACCCGGCTGATCTGCGCCTCGGACGACGACTCGGGCACCCTGTTCCCGGAGATCCGCCCGCTGCTCCAGGTCGACCTGGCCCGCGCGCTGGACGGCAAGGCGGTCACGGGCACCGTCACGAGCCTGTTCGCTCTGCCCCAGCGCAGCAGTTGCTCGGGGACGGCGTTCGAGGCGGAGGGCGTCGACTACGACGTCAACAGCGGCACCCTGCGCGCCCAGGTGATCCAGCCCGGCATCTGCGCACTGGCGACCACCGTCTACTCGTATCAGCAGGTCACGGGCTGACGAACTGATCGGCGGGGCGTACCGTTGGCCGCGTGACCACCGAAGAGTCGCTGCGACCGCAGTCCCTGATGCTGGCCTTCCTGGGCGACCAGGTGCTCGGTCGTGACGTCTGCGTGTACTCGGGCAGCGTCATCGACGTGTTCGCCCGGGCGGGCATCGGCGAGCAGGCGACCCGCTCCACGCTGACCCGGATGGTGAGCCGCGATCTGCTGCGCCGCCAGCGCGAGGGCCGCCGCATGTACTTCGGGCTGACCGGGCGTTCGGCGGCGGTGCTCGCGGACGGCGAGCGGCGCATGTGGCAGACCGGCGCGGTCAACCGGCAGTGGGACGGCACCTGGACGCTGCTCGGCTTCTCCCTCCCGGAGTCCTGGCAGCGCCAACGCCACGATCTGCGCTCGCAGTTGACGTGGAGCGGCTTCGGCCCGCTGTTCAACGGCCTGTGGATCGCGCCGGGCGAGGTCGATGTCGCCGCCCTGGTGGCCGAACTCGGCCTGTCCGCCCATGTGAAGGTGTTCCGGGCGCACGCGGACACGGGCATGGACATCGGCGCGATGATCGAGGAGACCTGGGAACTGTCCGAACTGGCCGCGCGCTACGAGGCGTTCGTACGGCGCTGGCGGCCCTGGGTGACGGATCTGCCCGCGGCGGACGACGCCCTCTCGCTGCGCCTCGTCATCCAGGCCGAGTGGCTGGGCATCATCCGCCGCGATCCACGCCTCCCGGCCAAGCACCTCCCGGACGACTGGCCTGCCGAACCGGCCGAGAAGACGTTCCGGACGGTGTACGACCGGCTCACACCACTCGCCCAGGACGCCTCGGAACGGCTGCTCGACCTGGTGCCCGTGCGCGGGGACGGCGACAACGAGGGTGCGGATCAGGCGTAGAACCGCGACAGGCTCTGCAGCACCGCCGCGGGCTTCGGGGCGCCCTCGATCTCGATCGTGCCGTCCACGGTGATCTGCACGCCGCCCGGTACGTCCTCGACGTCGGCCAGCCTGCCGACCAGGCGGATCTTCGAGCCGACCTTCACGGGCGAGGGGAAACGCACCTTGTTGAGGCCGTAGTTGACCTTCGTCGTCACGCCCTGGACGTCCAGCAGCTCGGTGAAGAGCGGGATGAAGAGGGAGAGGGTGAGGTAGCCGTGCGCGATGGGCGCCCCGAAGGGGCCCTCGGCGGCCTTCTCCGGGTCGACGTGGATCCACTGGTGGTCGCCGGTGGCGTCGGCGAAGGTGTTGATGCGTTCCTGGGTGACCTCGATCCACTCGCTCGTGCCGAGGTCTGTGCCGGCGAGCTTCTTGAGGTCGTCGATGCCGTTGACGGTGATGCTCATATTGCGTTCCTTAGCTGGGAGTTGGGCTGAGATTGAGTGTTGTCCGCGGGGCGGTGGGGGCTGGTCGCGCAGTTCCCCGCGCCCCTTGGGGGCGCGGCTACGAACCCGTGCCGTAGGCCTTGCGTACGCGGGCCTTGAGGAGCTTTCCGGAGGCCGTGCGCGGGAGTTCGTCCGCGATGACGAGCGACTTCGGGATCTTGTACTTGGCCAGCCGCCCGGACAGCGAGGCGAGCACCTCGTCGGCGTCCAGGGCCGCGCCCTCGCGCGGCACTACGACCGCGCGCGGCACCTCGCCCCACTTCTCGTCGGCGACGCCGATGACCGCGCACTCGACGATGTCGGGGTGGGCCAGGAGCAGGTCCTCGATCTCGGCGGGGTAGATGTTCTCCCCGCCCGAGATGATCATGTCCTTGATGCGGTCGACGATGAAGACGTAGCCGTCCTCGTCGATCCGGGCGGCGTCCCCGCTGCGGAACCAGCCGTCGGTGAAGGAGGCGGCCGTCTCCTCGGGCAGCCCCCAGTAGCCCGGCATGACGTGCGGCCCGCGGACCACGATCTCGCCGGGTTCGCCGACCTCCGCGGGGGTGAGGTCCGGCCGGACCACCCGGACGTCGCTGAAGAAGTGCGGTACGCCCGCCGAACCGGCCTTGCTGATCGCGTGCTCGGCGTCCAGGAAGAGGGTCCCGGGCGAGGCCTCGGTCATGCCGTAGCCCTGGAGGAAGGTGAGCCCGCGCTCCTGGAACCTGGCGATCAGCGGGGTCGGCACCGGTGAGCCGCCGCAGGACAGCATCCGCAGCGAGGACAGGTCGGCGTCCGCCCAGCGCGGATGTCTCGCCACATGGTCGAACATCGTCGGCACCCCGAACATGAAGGTGATCCGGTGCCGTTCGATCAGGTCGAAGGTCTCCTCGGGGACGAAGGACTCGACCAGGACGCACAGCCCGCCCTTGAGCAGCACGGGCAGGGTGAGCATGTTCAGCCCGGCCGTGTGGAACAACGGGGCGGAGACCAGGGCGCGTTCGTCGGTGATGACGTCCTGGTCGACGAGGACGTTCACGGCGTTCCAGGTCAGGTTGCCGTGCGTGAGCATGGCCCCCTTGGGCCGGCCCGTCGTGCCCGAGGTGTACATGATGATGCAGGTGTCGTCGGCGGTCACGGGCGCGTCGATCGGCTCGGCGGAGGCACCGGCGAGCGCCGCCTCGTACTCGGCGCCGACCTCGACATACGTACGCACGTCCGTGTTGCCCGGCAGTCCGGCGACGAGACCGGCGTGTGAAGGACCGTAGACGAGGGCCTTGGTGCCGGAGTCGGCGAGCTGGTAGGCGATCTCCGGGCCGGCGAGGCGGGTGTTGAGCGGGACGAAGACGGCGCCGAGCGTGCCCGCCGCGAACAGGGTCTCCAGGTAGGAGGGGTGGTTCGGGCCCAGGTAGGCGATCCGGTCACCGCGCCGCACACCCTTCTCGCGCAGGGCGTGCGCGAGGCGGGTGGTGCGCTCGTACAGCTGCGCGTAGGTGAGTGTGGTGTCGCCGTGGATCAGGGCGGTGCGTTGGGGGGTCTTGCGGGCCCGGCGGGCGGGCCAAGACCCCAGTCCCTCGTTGCGCATCGTTGCGCCCCTCTACGAGTTACGAGATACGAGTTGCGGTGCCAGGACTGTGGTTATGGCTTGGTGAGGCCGAGCAGGCGGGCCGCGTTCTCCTTGAGGATCTTCGGCCGGACCTCGTCCTTGATCGGCAGCTTCTCGAAGTCGGCGAGCCAGCGGTCCGGGGTGAGGACCGGGTAGTCCGAGCCGAAGAGGACCTTGTCCTTGAGCAGGGTGTTGGCGTACTGCACCAGCTGCGGCGGGAAGTACTTCGGCGACCAGCCGGAGAGGTCGATGTGCACACCCGGCTTGTGCGTGGCGACGGCGAGCGCCTCGTCCTGCCAGGGAAAGGACGGGTGCGCCAGGATGATCTTCATCTCGGGGAAGTCCGCCGATACGTCGTCCACGTGCAGCGGGTTCGAGTACTTGAGGCGGATTCCGCCTCCGCCGGGCACCCCGGCCCCGATGCCGGTCTGGCCGGTGTGGAAGAGGGCGATCGTGCCGGTCTCCTCGATCACCTCGTACAGCTCGTACGCGACCGAGCGGTCGTTGGGGAAGAAGCCCTGGATGCTGGGGTGGAACTTGAAGCCCCTGACCCCGTACTCCTCGACCAGCCGCCGGGCCTGCTTCGCTCCCGCCCGGCCCCGGAAGGGGTCGATGGAGGCGAAGGGGATCAGCACGTCCGGGTTGGCGGCGGCGGCCTCGGCGACCTCCTCGTTCGGGACGGGCGCGGTGCCGGTCGCGGACTCGGCGTCGACGGTGAAGATGACGGCGGCCATCTTCCGCTCCCGGTAGTACGCGGCGGTCTCCTCCAGCGTCGGCTTCCGCTTGCCCTCGACCTTGAAGTAGGCCGACGAGGCGTCGTGGAGGTCGTCGGCCAGGGACGAGGTGCCCTTGGAGGAGATCTCGGCGTGGGTGTGGACGTCGATCGCGACGAGTTCCTCGACGTTGAGGTCCGTCATGGTCAGGCCTCCGGGAACTTGGGGGCGGGGATGCCCACCGACTGCGGTTCGGCGCCGACCGAGGTGGGCCAGGCGTCGGCCAGGGCCTCCGGGGTCCAGCCGCCGTCGGCGTACGCCGTCTTGATCTCCTGCGGATGCGACCAGAGTGCCACCTTGTCGCCGCCGATGCCGATGGCCTGGCCGGTGATGCCCCGGGCGGCCTCGGAGGCGAGGAAGGCGACGAGGCCGGCGCAGTCCTCGGGGGTGCCGAAGCCCTCGCCCTTGCGCAGGAAGGCCGGGAACGGCTCGCCGTTCTTCAGCGCCTCGACGTAGGGCGCGAAGGCGGGGATCGTCTCGGTCATGGCGGTGGCGGCCACCGGCACGATCGCGTTGACGGTGATGTTCGCGCGGCCCAGCTCCATCGACCAGGTACGGGCGAAGGCGGCGATGCCTGCCTTGGCGGCGGCGTAGTTCGTCTGGCCGAAGTTGCCGCGCTGTCCGGCCGGGGAGCCGACCAGGATCAGCGTGCCGCCCTCGCCCTGCTCGCGCATGCGTACGGCGGCGGCGCGGGCGCAGGTGAAGGTGCCCTTGAGGTGGGTGGTGATCACCGCGTCGAAGTCGTCGTCGGTCATCTTCCACAGCACCTTGTCGCGCAGGATGCCCGCGTTGGTGACCAGGATGTCGAGCCGCCCGAACTCCTCCACCGCGCGGTTCACGAGCCGCTCGGCGGCCTCGGTCGTGCCGACCGGAACCACCTCGGCGACGGCGGTGCCACCGGCCGCGGTGATGGACTTCACGGCCTGCTCGGCCACGTTCTCGTCGACGTCGTTGACGACCACGGAGGCGCCGGCGGCGGCGAGAGCGTGCGCGTAGGCGAGGCCGAGGCCCCGGCCACTGCCGGTGACGACGGCGACCTTGCCGGTCAGATCGATGCTGGGCACGAGGGGGGTCCCTTCACAAGACGACGGCTCACAAGACGAATCCGCTACGGGATTGAAGCTAAGAGCAATAATTGTCGACGTCAATAGTTGTTGATGACATACGGGTGAGTCATGCTGGAATCTGCAGGACAGACCGACCCAGGGAGCCCGCCATCACACGCCAGGACGTCACCCCCAACGCCACAGGCCCCAACCCGATCGACGCGGACGAGCCCTGGATGCGCGGGCTGCACGCCGACACGGGCTATCTGCTGTACCGCCTGGGGCTGCGCTCGGGGCAGTTGTTCAACACGTTCCTCCAGGAGTCCGGCCTGCGCCTGCGCCACTACGCGGTGCTGCGTTTCCTGAGCACCGCCGAGGGCGCGCTCCAGCGCGAGCTGAGCGCCCAGCTCGGCTACGACCCGTCCGCGATCGTCGGCCTGGTCGACGACCTGGAGAAGCAGGGCTTCGCCGAGCGCCGCCCCTCCCCCGACGACCGCCGCAGCCGCATCGTCGTCCTGACCGAGGACGGCCGCGCCTTCCTCCGGGACACCGACGAGGCCGGCCAGCGCGTGACCAACGACCTGCTGGGCCCCCTCGACCAGGCAGAACGCGCCTCCCTGCACACCCTGCTCCAGCGGATCACGGAGGACGGACTCGGCTGACGCGGGTGATGCGGGGCGACTTAATGTTGTGCATGTTATTGACTGCCGCATGATCGATGCCTAACTTCACCCGGACACCGGTTCGATCCCCACACCGGTGACGTCCCCCCACGGCATCGGCATCAGGGAGCTTCCCGTGCAGCCAATCCGCTCGTCCCCCGGCTCCACCCGGGAGTTGCGCCGCGTCGCGCTCTCCGGACTGCTCGGCACGACCGTCGAGTTCTACGACTTCCTCGTGTACGGCACGGTCGCCGCGCTGGTCTTCGGCGAACTGTTCTTCCCGCAGGCCGACCCCGCGGTCGGCACGATCGCCGCCTTCGGCACCTTCGCCGCGGGCTATGTGGCCCGGCCGCTCGGCGGCATCCTCTTCGGCCACTTCGGCGACCGGCTCGGCCGCAAGTCGATGATGCTGATGACGATGACCCTGATGGGCTGCGGCAGCTTCCTCATCGGGCTCCTGCCGACGTACGACGCGATCGGCGTCTGGGCGCCGGTCCTGCTGGTCGCCCTCCGGGTCGTCCAGGGCCTGGCGATCGGCGGTGAGTGGGGCGGCGCGACCCTGATGGTCGTCGAGCACGCCGAACGCACCCAGGGTTCCCGGCGCGGCCTGTGGTCCAGCTTCACCCAGCTCGGCGCCCCGCTGGGCTCGGTGCTCTCCGCCGGAGTGGTCACCCTCGTCGCGACGCTCCCCGACGACCAGTTCCGCTCCTGGGGCTGGCGCGTGCCGTTCCTGCTCAGCTTCGTGCTGCTGGGCGTCGGCCTGTTCGTGCGGCTGCGGGTCGCGGAGAGCCCGCTGTTCGCCGAGGTCAAGCGGGAACGGTCCGCCACCCCGCCGATCTTCGAGGTGCTGCGCCGCCCGAAGCCGGTCCTGCTGGCCTGCTGCGTGGGCATCGGCGCCTTCACCGCCCAGTCACTGCTGACCGGCTTCATGATCTCCTACGCCACCGGCAACGGTTACAGCAGGTCACAGGTCCTCACCGCCGTGACCATCGCCTCCTGCGTGGCGCTGGTCGTGCTCCCCACGGCAGCCGCGCTCACCGACCGCGTCGGCCGCCGCCCGGTGGTCCTGGCCGGCGCCCTCGCCTCGGCCGCGCTCGCCTTCCCCGTCCTCGCGCTGGTCGACTCCGGCTCGCCCGGACTGCTGATCCTCGCCCTGGTCCTCGGCCACGGCATCGCCCAGTCCACGATGTACGGGCCGCTGGGCGCCCTGTTCTCCGAGATGTTCGGCACCCGGGTGCGCTACACGGGCGCCTCGCTCGGCTACCAGGCGGCGACCCTGGTCGGCGCCGGGTTCTCGCCGCTGATCGCGAGCAGCCTGCTCGCCTCGAACGGCGGTGGGAGTACGCCGGTGTCGCTGCTGCTGTGCGGCGGCGCGCTGATCACCGCGGTCACCGTGTGGCGGATGCGCGAGACGAACACCGACACCCTCGGCTCCGCCGCCCTCCCCCAGGAAGCCCCCACGCCCGAAGGGATCCGCCCGTGAACCCGCGCACCCTGGTCCTCCTCGCAACGGCGTTACTGGCCACGCCCGTTCTGTCGGCACAGGCGGCCACGACCACGGCCCCCGAGCACGTGGAGGGTCAACTCCCCTCCGGCGCCGCCTACTTGATGGACGTACCGGCCGACTGGAACGGCACGCTCCTGCTGTTCAGCCACGGTTACCGCCCCGCCGGAACCCCCAGCCCGGCCGAGGACGCACCGACCCCGGCGGTACGACAGCTGCTGCTCGACGCCGGTTACGCGCTCATCGGGTCGTCGTACGCCACGAACGGCTGGGCGGTCACGGAGGCCGTGCCGGACCAGCTGGCCACGCTCGACCTGTTCACGGAGCGGTTCGGCGAGGCATCGCGGACGATCGCCTGGGGCCGGTCCTACGGCGGCCTGGTGACCACGGCCCTGGCGGAACGGCACGCCGACCGCTTCGACGGCTCGCTGTCGATCTGCGGTCTGGTGCAGGGCGGGGTGGCCAACTGGAACAGCACGCTGGACCCGGTCTTCGCGCTGCGCACCCTCCTCGCCCCCGACTCGGGCATCCGGCTCACCGGCTTCGCCGACCGGTCGGCGGCCCGCTCGGCCGCGAGCACGCTGGCCGCGAAGGTCACCGAGGCCCAGGGAACCCCGGAGGGCCGGGCTCGGATCGCGCTCGCCGCGGCCCTGCACAACATCCCCGGCCACAACGACGCCTCGCAGCCCGTCCCGGGCCCCACGGACTGGAACACCCAGCAGGCCAACCAGTACGCGGCGGTCACCGGCCTGATCCTCAACCCGGCGTTCAGCTGGCGCCAGGAGGCGGAAACCCGGGCCGGCGGAAACCCGTCCTGGAACACGGGGGTCGACTACACGCGGATGCTGCACCGGTCCTCGGTATACAAGGAGGTGACCGAGCTGTACAAGGAGGCGGGACTCTCGTTGCGCGACGACCTGAAGGCACTGGACAGGGCGCCCCGGATCAGTGCGGACGCCAGGGCGACGGCATGGATGAGCCGTACGAGCGCGTTCACCGGCCGCCTCACGGACCCCCAACTGAACATCCACACGACCGGCGACGCGCTGATCCCCGTACAGGCGGAGAGCGCCTACCGGCGGACGGCGACCGCGGGCGGCTCGGGCGCACTGCTGAGCCAGGCGTACGTCGACGGCCCCGGCCACTGCACGTTCACTCCCGGGGAGACGGTGGCCGCCGTCCGCACCCTGGAGCACCGCCTGGACACGGGCCGCTGGGACACCTCGGCGCGGACCCTCAACTCCCGCGCGGAGCAGGCGGATCCGACGACGACCGGACGCTACGTCACACACCGCCCGACGGAGTACCCCCGCCCCTACGACCTGGCGCGACCCCCGGGAGCTGCCCGCCCATGACCACCCGCTCCGCGCCCGACCGGCTGCTGTCCGTGCTCAGCGCCTTCGACCACGAGCACCCGGCGCTGTCCCTCACGGACATCAGCCGACGGGCCGGGCTGACCCTGACCACCACCCACCGCCTGGTGGCCGCCCTCACCGACTGGGGCGCCCTGGAGCGGGACGAGGCCGGCGTCTACCACGTCGGCCTCCGTCTGTGGGAGGTCGCGGCCCTCGCCCCACGCGGTCTGGCGCTGCGCCAGATCGCGCTGCCGTATCTGGAGGACCTGTACGAAGCGACGCACGAGAACGTGCAGTTGGCGGTACGGGACGGCGGCGAGGTCGTCTACATCGAGTGGCTGTCGGGCCGTTCGGCGGTAGGGGTCCACATCAGGGTGGGCGCCCGCTGGCCCCTGCACGCCACGGGTGTGGGCCTGGTCCTGCTGGCCCACGGCGACCCGGACTTCCAACAGACCTACTGCAACGCCCAGTTGGCAGCCTTCACGCCGCACACGATCACCGACCCGACCAGACTCCGCCGACTCCTGGCGGAGGTCCGCCGGACGGGCGTGGCGGTGAGCAGCCGCCAGGTGACGGACGACGCCCTGTCGGTGGCGGCCCCGGTACGGGGGCAGGGCGGCGGGGTGGTGGCGGCGGTCTCGATCGTGGTCCCGCAGGCGGACGCCCAGGTCCCGGTGCTGGTCCCGGCGGTAAGACTGGCGGCAAGAGGCATCTCCAGGGCCCTGGGCTGGCGCCCCTGAGGGGCGCGGGGAACCGCGCGAGAAGCCCCACGGCCGCGCAGCCAAAACACAAGCCGCTCCCCCACCCCACCCGTCCTTACCGGAATCTCAGACGGCAGCCCCCCTTTTCAAAGAACAAACCCATACAGAAAGCGCACCATGCACGCGCAGCATCGATCACTCCTGATCGTTCCAGAAAGGCGTGCCGTGGGCGTTCCGCACATACCGAACCCGTCCGAGCCGAGCGGACAGGACCCGGCCACCTGGTCCCGACGCGGAATCCTCGCCGCGCTCGGTGCCGTTCCGGCCGCCGTCGTCCTGACCGGCTGCAGCGGTTCCGCCGACGCCTCGGCGACGACCGAGGCGAGTGCGAGCGCGTCGGCGAAGGCCGCCAGGGCGAGGCAGGCCGTCGTCACCGTCACCCCCGCCGACGGCACCCGGCACGCCGACTTCGCCACCCCCGTCGAGGTCACCGTCACCGACGGCACCCTCGCCTCCGTCACGGTCACCGGCGGCGACGGCAGCGTGCTGGCCGGGACCCTCGACGCGGCCCGTACGAAGTGGACGTCCAGCGGGAACCCGTACTCCGGGACGACGTACAAAGTGTCGGCGCAGGTCACCGACGCCGCCGCGCACACCGCGACCTTCACCACCGCCTCGCCGTCGGCCACCTTCGTCGGGTACTTCACGCCGGAGGCCGACTCCACCTCCGGCGTCGGCATGCCGGTGTCGATCAACTTCACGGAGGCGGTCACCGACCGGGCCGCCGTCCAGAAGGCGATCACCGTGACCGCCGAACCGGCCGTCGAGGTGGTCGGACACTGGTTCAGCGACACCCGGCTCGACTTCCGCCCGGAGACCTACTGGGCCGCCGGTACGAAGATCACCCTCGGGCTGCGCCTCAAGGACGTCGAGGGTGCCGACGGGGTCTACGGCACCCAGTCCAAGGACGTCACCTTCCACATAGGCCGCGAGCAGATCAGCACCGTCGACCTGGCCGCGAAGACGATGACCGTACGGCGGGGCGGCGCGACCACGGCCACCTATCCCGTCTCCGGCGGCGACGCCGAGCACACCACCTGGTCCGGGATCATGGTGATCAGCGAGCGCTTCAAGCAGACGCGGATGGAGTCGTCGACGGTCGGGCTCGGCGACGAGTACGACATCTCCGACGTCCCGCACGCCCAGCGCCTGACCACCTCCGGCACCTTCGTGCACGGCAACTACTGGGCGTCGACCTCGGTGTTCGGCAGCACCAACACCAGCCACGGCTGCGTCGGCCTGCACGACACGAAGGGCGCGAACGACACCTCCGTACCGGGCTACAAGTTCTACGACAGCTCGATGCTCGGGGACGTGGTGATCGTCAGGAACTCGGGCGAGGTGACGGTCGATCCGGCGAACGGGCTCAACGGCTGGAACCTGTCCTGGGCGGACTGGAAGACGGGCAGCGCCCTCTGAAGTCCGCCTTTCCCTAGCACATTCATGTCTTCATCGGGTGAACTCACCTGTGGCGGAAGGAAATTCTGGGTTTCACCTCTTGACGGCCGGAGCCACCGGGAGCACATTGGGCCCACTTTGAGAGCGCTCTCAAGCCTTCTCGAAGACACCCGCGCTCACTTCCCCGTACCCGAGAGGCACCCCCATGAGTGAATCCTCCGGCATACCCAGACGGCGACGGGCTCTCGTCGCCGTGCTGAGCACCCTCGGTCTGGCCGCCGCCGTGGCGACGGCGGCCACCCTCCCCGCCGGCGCCTCCGCGCCCACACCCCCCACCGGCTGGACGCAGGTCTTCGTCGACGACTTCAACGGCACCGCCGGGACCGGTGTCTCGACCACCAACTGGCAGTACTCGACCGGGACTTCGTATCCCGGCGGGCCCGCCAACTGGGGCACGGGCGAGATCGAGACGATGACGAACAGCACGAACAACGTCTCGCTCGACGGCAGCGGCAATCTGCGGATCACCCCGATCCGTGACTCCGCCGGCAACTGGACCTCGGGCCGTATCGAGACCAACCGCACCGACTTCCAGCCCCCGGCGGGCGGCAAGCTGCGCGTCGAGGCCCGGCTCCAGGTGCCGAACGTCACCGGGGCGTCCGCGCTCGGCTACTGGCCCGCCTTCTGGATGCTCGGGGCGCCCTACCGGGGCAACTACCAGAACTGGCCGAGCGTCGGCGAGATCGACATCATGGAGAACACCCAGGGCCTCAACACCATCTGGGGCACCCTGCACTGCGGTACGAGCCCGGGCGGCCCCTGCAACGAGACGACCGGCCTCGGCGGTACGACCACCTGTACCGGCACCACCTGCCAGGCCGGCTTCCACACATACAGCATGGAGTGGGACCGCTCGGTGACCCCGGAGGCGATCCGCTTCTACGTCGACGGCACCAACTACCACACGGTGACGGCCAATCAGGTCGACGCGACGACCTGGTCGAACGCCACCAACCACGGCTTCTTCATCATCCTGAACGTGGCGATGGGCGGCGCCTTCCCGGCGGCGTTCGGCGGCGGCCCCGACGCCAACACGGTCTCCGGGCGGCCGATGGTCGTCGACTACGTCCAGGTCCTCCAGTCGACCACCGGCGGCGGTACGACCACTCCCCCGCCGACGGGGACCCGGGACGCGTACAGCGCGATCCAGGCCGAGTCGTACAACAGCCAGTCGGGCACCCTCACGGAGACCACCACCGACACCGGCGGCGGCCAGAACATCGGCTCGCTCGCCAACGGCGACTACGCGCTCTACCAAGGCGTCAACTTCGGCTCCACGGCGGCCACTCAGTTCGTCGCCAGGGTCGCGAGCGGCGCGAACACGGGCGTGAGCGGACTGGTCGAGGTACGCCTCGACAGCCGTACGAACGCACCGATCGGCAGCTTCTCGATCGCCAACACGGGCGGCTGGCAGAGCTGGCGGACGGTACCGGCGAACATCAGTTCCGTCACCGGCACGCACGACGTCTACCTGACGTTCACGAGCGGTCAGGCGCAGGACTTCGTCAACGTGAACTGGTTCAACTTCGGCCACTGAGACAGGCGTCACCCGTGCCCCGCGAGGTCCTCCCGACCTCGCGGGGCACCGGCGTATCCGGAACCGCGTGGCCGATATGCAAAGAAAGATTGCAGATGCAGCTATCGTCCTGCGCCATCGGGAGTCCGCACGCAGACTGCGGAAAGGGGCGCGCGGCGGCGCCGTGAGCGCCGGTGGACCACAGTGGCGAGTTTCAGCCAATTCGATCAAACAGGTTTGAACTCACCAGTATCAACAACGAGTTACCGCACCCACCCCTAGAATCAGCGCAACGTCACGGCGGTCGTATCGTCGTGCCGCGTCACTGGAGAACCGCGTCGCGCGGGGACCGCACCTCGTCCCAGGCCGTCGCGTTCGTGAACGGGGGCTCTTTGCCATGCCCGGTGTCGGAGAAGACAACGGAACACTCTTCGCACTGCCGCTGGTCGTGCCCCGCTCGACGGAGTACACCCGCCTCGGTGTGCCGCCGGAGGCGACGGCCGACGAGATCCGCGCGGCGGCGGCACGCTACGACGCGCTGCTCCAGGCACGGGGGGCGAGCGAGGCGGAGATCGCCGCCGCGCACGCCGTCAACCTGGAGAACGCCGAGGCGCGCGCCGCGCACGACGCCCGCCGTCCCCCGCTCCCGCTGCTGCGCCTCGAACCCACCTGGGAGCCGGTGCTCGACGAGCGGGACGTCGGACTGACCGTGCTGCGCAGGGAGATCGAGACCTTCCTGTCCGCCGCCGGCGAAGACGTCCACCACCCCACGGACACCACCCGGACCGACTTCACCGGTGATTTCACCCGCGTCCACCTGCTCGACGGCTTCGCCGGCGAGTGAACCCCGGAGGAACTCTCCCCAATGGATGACCAGTTGCACCGGGTCGTCGGCATCGACCTCGGCACGACCTACTCGGCCGTCGCCGCCTACCACCCCGACGACTTCGCCCCCAAGATCCTCGCCGATCCCGAACGGGAGGGGAACAGCGCCGTGGCCACCCCCTCCGTCGTCCGCCTCGACCGGGCCACCGGCGCACTCGTCGTCGGCCACGACGCCAAGGACGCCATCAGCACGGACGGTCCCGGCACCGGCGACACGCTCGTCGAGATCAAGCGCGAGATGGGGGCGGTGTTCACCCAGGAACTGCTGGAGCGGTTCGGCGCGGCCGGCGTCCACAAGGAGGGCGACCCGGTACGGGCCCGGCTGGGCGAGGACTGGCTGCGCCCGCAGGAGATCAGCGCCCTGGTGCTGATGCAAATGAAACGGATCGCCGAGCAGGCCCTCGGCGGCGAGATCCACGACGCCGTGGTGACCGTACCGGCGTACTTCATGGAACGGCAGAAGAAGGCCACCGAGGAGGCGGCCCTGCTGGCCGGTCTCTACCCCCGCCAGCTCATCCCGGAGCCGACCGCCGCCGCCGTGGCCTACGGCGTCGACCGGGCCGAGTCGGAGCGGCAGGTCTACCTCGTCTTCGACCTGGGCGGCGGCACCTTCGACGTGTCGATCATCGAGACCCGGGACGACGAGATCGAGGTCATCGCCACCGCGGGCGACCAGCGGCTCGGCGGCGGCGACTTCGACGACGCCGTCGCGGCCTGGCTCGTCCGGGAACTCGGCGACGCCCTGCCGGAGGACACCGACCGGCTGCGGCTCAAGGCGGCTGCCGAGGCCGCCAAGCGCGAACTGTCCCTGCGCAGCGTCACCACGGTCGACCTCGGCGGCGGCGTCCCCGCCCTGGAGCTGGACCGGGACACCTTCGAGCGGGAGATCCAGCCGATCCTGCAGCGGTCCCTGCACCAGGTCGACGAGGCCCTGCGCTTCGCCAGCAGCGCCAAGGGTGTACAGCGCGAGGACGTCAACGCGGTGCTGCTCGTGGGCGGTTCGACCCGTATCCCGCGCGTGCGGCAGATGCTGCTCGACCACTTCGACCAGGACGAGGGCTTCGTGCGCGGCGACGCCAACCCCGACACCCTGGTCGCCCGGGGCGCGGCCATCATCGCCAACCGGTTCGAGCCGTCACCCGTCTTCGACCTCGCGACCCGGCCCACCGCCGAACGCTCCGCGGACGACCAGGACTACACCGTCACCCTGATCACCGAGCACACCCTCGGGGTCGGCGTCCAGCAGGGCCGGTTCAACACGCTGATCCCGCGCGGCACGAAGATCCCGGCCCGCCAGGCGAAGACGTACGGCAACCCGGATCAGGCCGACCGCATCGAGGCGGCCATCTACCAGGGCGAGGGCGAGTACATCTACGACAACACCCTGATCGGCACGATCCACCTCGACGACATCGAGCCCCGGCCGGAGGGCCACCACCAGTTCGAGGTCGAGTTCTCGCTCGATGTGAACGGTCTCCTCGGAGTGCAGGTCACCCACACCAACACGGGGCGGGAGTACCAGGCGACCTTCGACCAGAGCACGACCATCGGGAAGTTCGACGAGCTGGTGGAGCGACGCGCCGCCCTGGTACGGCTGTTCGCGGGCGGCTCCCGGCGGAAGCCGGCCGCGCGCCAACCCGGCGCCGCATCCCCGGAGTTCGGCCTGCCCGACCCGGTGACCGTCTCCGTGCCCGACCCCGTCACGATTCCGGCCCCGGCCGCCGCGCCGCTGCCCGAGGTCGACCTCGACGCGGTCCCGGCCGAGTTCCGCCGGACGGTCAGGAGGGCGCTGCGGTCCGCGCAGGACGGCCAGGTGAGTCCGCCGCTCGCCGAGGCCCTGCACGCCTTCGTCGGCGCCGTGGCCGCGGGCGCCGACGAGGACAGGCTCGACGAGCTCGCCGACCGGCTCGAAGGCGAGCTGTGACGACACCCGTCGACGAACACACGAAGGCGGTCGAGGAGGAACTCGACGCCGAGTACGCCGGGGCGGGCTGGTGGGGTTCGCTCTACCGCGCGCCCCGGCAGCGCCGCTGGTACCGGCTCATCCCGAACGACGAGATCAACGGGGCGCAGCGGGCCGACCTGGTCGCCTGGCAGACCCGGCCGCGCCGCCGTGAACTGGTCCCGGTCGTGCGGAGCGAGCAGGGCGAGCAACGGCAGCTGGGCGGCCGGTGGTTCCAGGTCGTCAGCTACGAGACCGACGCGCGGCGCAGTGTCGCCGACGCCCTGGACTCCCCGGAACCCGCGCTGCGGGTCGCGGTGCTCGCCGCCGTGCTGCGGGCGTACCCCGGGTGGCGCGAGGCGGTCGGGCCGGGGCTGGTGCCGCTGCCCGCCGACATCGTGCTGGCCGGTGAGCTGGGCCCGCTGCTGCTCCCGCTGCCGCCCTGGGGAGCGCCGTCCCTGGCGCAGCTCACCGACGCGCCGACGCGGATCGCCCACCTCACCCCCGAGGCGGCCTGCGGACTGCCGTCCCGTGACCGCGACCCCGGTCTGCACTCCCTGGCGGTCGCGGCCCGGCACTGCTTCGAGAACCTGCCGGCGGACGACACCGGGCGGCTCCTGCAACGCGCCGCGTGCGGCACCGTGTTCACCGACGAGCGGCGCGAGGGCCGGCTGCCGTCCTGGATGCGCCGCGTGGAACCGGTACGCAGGGTGCGCGAGCGGCTGCGCGAGATGACCGGCCCGCACACCGCACGGGTGGGCGACACGGACGCCGGGGAACTCGCGGACGCCCTCGACAGGGCGCGGGACGCGATGGACCCGGTGACGGCCGTGAAGGCGCTGCGCGCCGAGGGCGGTCCGCGACCGGCCGTGGGGCTCGCCCAGGCCGCCCTGGTCGACCGGCCGAGCTACGAACTCCTGCTGCTCGCCGCCGAGATCGCCCGGGAGGATCTCCACGAACCCCTGGAGGCGCTGTCCCTGCTGGAGCGCGCGGTGCAGGCGGACCCCGGCCGGTCCGAGGCCTACGCCGCCCAGCTGTCGATCATCGGCGGGCTCTGGCAGGTCGTCCAGGGCGGGCTCGCCCAGGCCACCGACGGCTCGTTCGCGCAGCGGCTCAACGACACGGCCCGCGCGGCCTTCGAGCGGCTGCCCGCGGAGCTGCGACGCGAGCACGCCCATGAGATGGCCCGCTGTCTCATCGGCCAGGGGGCGTACGCCGAGGCCAACGTCCATGTCCACAACTGGCTGCACGACAACGGGAAAACGCTGATGTGGTGGCGTTTCGACCTCATGCTCGACTACGCCGAGACCTTCCTGCTGCTCGGCCGCCACGACGCCGCCGCCCAGGTCGCCGAGCAGGTCAGGGCCGGACTGGGCAGGCTGCGGGAGAAGCGCGAGATGACCACCCGGGAGATCCACGAACACGGCATGCGGCTGGCCGCGTTGGACCGGCGGCTGCTGGAGGGCGACGGATGACCACGATCCTGCTGGCGGCCGTCCTGCCGTCGCTGTTCCTCACGACCGTGGCGAGCGGGGTGTACTTCCTCGTGCTGCTGCCCGGTCGCTGGCGCGGGCCGTACGAGGAGGCCCTGGTCCTGCTCGACAGCGACGACCGCGACGAGCTGGAGCGGGCCGAGGGGCTGCTCGGGCAGGCCGTCAACGCGGGCCCCAGGGGGCGGGCGCTGAGCCGGATCCGGTTCGCCCAGGCCCAGGTGCGGGCGATGCTGGGGACGTACGAACCGGCCCGCTACGGCGCCGCCGCGACCGTGCTCGGCGAGCTGATCGCCGCCGATGGCCGCACCGAGCACTCCGCCTGTCTCGAACTGTGGCTCCAGGCACGCCTGGGGAACCACTCCCGGGTCACCGACCTGTACACCGAGCACCGGCGGCTGCTGGACTCCCGCCCGCAGAGCCGTCGTATCGCCGCCGTCTCCCATCTCCAGCTCGCCGTCACGCACTGGCGGCGCCGGGAGACCGACGGGGCGCTGCACCACTTCGACCGGGTCAGGGAACTCGGCGAACTCACCGACCACATCCCGGCCGAGCTGAACGACCTCCAGCTCGCCAAGGGCGTCCAGGCGGTGTTCGACGGGCGGACGGACGAGGCGCGCGAGGCGTTCGGGGTGGCACGCAAGCGGATGGAGGGGCAGCAGCTGTCCACCGCCGAAGCCGAGCTGGGGCTGCTGGTGTGCGACTGGCCGGACGGCGAACCGGGGCAACTCGGCCAGTGGCTGGCGCAGTTGGCGGACCAGTTGGAGCGGCGGCCACCCGACGACGAGGCCGCCTCCGTCCAACTGCGATCGGGCATCGCCCTGTTGCGGCTGCTGGCGCTGCTGCGGGAGTGGCTGGCCAGGCCCGCGCGGTCCGGCGCGCCGTCGCCGGACGACTTCGCGGAGTTCCGGCGGCGGGTGGACGCCGTGCGCGAGACCGACCCCGAACTGGGCGACGCCGACCTGGTCGACGGCCTGGTCCGCTACTACTTCGCCCTGAGCCAGCCGGAGCGCGAACAGGCGCTGAAGGTGCTCGACGCGGGGCAGGGCAGGGCCAGGGCGGTCCTGCTGCCCGAGGTGCTCGACCTCATGGAGCGCGAGCGTGAGCTGGGCGGCGAGGAGAACGCACTCTCCCGCTACCTCGTCCTGCTCACGGAGTTCATGGAGAATCCGGGCTGCTCCCCGGAGAGCCGTGCCCAACTCCTGCGCCAGAAGCGGAAGTTCGAGCGGTTCGCCCCGGCGGACGGCCTCGACGGGGAGGCGGTGCCGCATCAGCGTGCCCCGGTGGACGACCCCAAGCGCCGGGTGGAGGCGCTGATCCGCCGGATCGAACTGATCGTCTATCCGAGGCTCCGGGACCTGCCCGCGGACCACCCCGCGCGGGACACCCTGCGCGAGCTGCTGACGGAACTGCGGCGCGTCGCCGACGCGGCGGCCGACGGCGCCGAGGGCGTCCACCGGGCCGAGCTCGACCTCATCATCAGCACGGCCCAGCTACTGCTGCCGGAGGAGACCCCGTGATCAGCCGTTTTCTTCCGGCCGCCCTCCGGGCCCGTACGGAACGACGTCGTGCGCCGGACCACGGAGCGCTCCTGGACCGGCTTCCGCCGGTGGAGCACCGGCCCCCGCCCGACCAGGACCAGCTGCTCGAACAGGCCTCCCTCGCGAGGGCGTTGCTCCTCCTGGTGCGGGTCGACCAGGAGGCCGAGTACCGGCTCTGCCGGGACCTGGCCGAACACGCCCTGGGCGCGGTGCCCGAACCGGGCGAGTAGGGCCGGCAGGCCCTCGCAGTGACCCCCTCACCTCCTGACCCAGCCCAAGCACCGGAAGAGGACCCGTGACCGGCACCGGCCGTGACCACACGTTCCACGAGCTCCGCCCCGTACAGACCCTGCGCACCCCGTCGTTCCAGCTCAACGCGGCCACCGGGCACGCGGGGCTCGTCGGCCTCGAACCGCGGCCGGAGGACATCGCCCGCGAGGCCGCCGCCGCCATCTCGCGGACCACGCAACTGCTGGCGCCCCCCGTCGCCGCCCTGGCCGAGCTGTCGCTGCACCTCGGCGACCACGGGGAGGACCTGCTGGAGGACGCCAGGGCGAACGTCGCCGACGGCGAGTACCGACTCGCCGCCGAGTTGCTGACGGAGTTCCTGGAGACCTCCCCGGACCACCAGGAGGCCCGCTACCTGCACGCCTTCTGCCTGTTCCACCTGGCCGGGGAGAACCGGACCCGGGCACTGCGCGTCCTGCGCCCGCTGCGCGACGAGCCGCTCCCGGACGACCTGCGCGCACGGGTCGGCGAGCTGCGCGGCGAACTGCGCCGCCTGCTGACCCCGGCGGAGATCGCCTCGTACGCCGAGACGTCCCGGTCCGATCCCCGGGGCGCCCTCGAACGGCTCGCGGCCTTCCTGGAGCTGGTCCCGGAGGAAGGCACCCTCTCCTACCTCGTCGCCGCCGGGAAGGCCGACGCCGGGTATCCGGAGGCGGCGCTGGACATCGCCGAGCGGGGTGCCCGTGAGGCGGACACCGACGGGGAACGGGTCGCGGCCTACGCCCGCCGGCTGAGCCTCGTGGTGCTGGTCCCGTACGTCGGCCGGGCCGTGGCGGCGTTCAAGGACGGCGAGCCGCAGCAGGCCCGCCGGGAACTGGCGGCGATCGCGCCCCGCCGGCGCGGCGCCGTCGTCCTCGACGACTTCGACGCGTTCCTCCAGTTCGTCGGCCCGCGCGGCGACCGCACGCCCTACCCGCAGCCGCGGCTGACCGAGGACCGCGCCGAGGACCTCTACACACTGATCGCGGGACCCGACACGGAGCGGGCGGCCGGCATGCTGGCGACGGGCCGTTTCGACGCGGCGAAGCGGGTCATGGACGACCTGCTTCCCCTCCTTCCGGGCTTCCGCAGGCTCAACTTCTTCTACGCCGTCTGCCTCCTGTGCCTGGGCCGCGATCCCGACCGGGCCGCCGTGTGCGCCGAGATCGCGGTGCGCGACCGCACCCTCCCGCAGGCCCCGGAGCTGCTCCGGGCGATCCGGGACTGGCAGGAGGCCATGGTCATCAACCCCGTGGTGAAGGCCTATGTCGACGCCATGGAGGGCGTACGCCACGAAGTCTCGCCGGCGAGTCTGACGCTCCTGCGCGACCGGCTGACGAACCTCCGGCGCCGGATTCCGGAGCTGCGCCGCGCCGCCCGGAGCGAGGTCGGAATCGACGTCGTCCGGCAGCTCGACGAGGCGATCGCGGCGCGGCTCTCGGAGATCGAGCGGGCCGAGACGACCATCGCGGTCTCCGAACTACTCACGCGGTTCACGGAGGTGGCGGGTCTGCTGGGCCGGCCCGACCGGTACACACCGCGCACCCGGCTGGACGACCTGCTCCGGGAGGCCAAGGCACTGCGCACCAGGCGCGGTCTGACCGCGGAGTCCCAGGTGGTGCTCGACCAGCTGATCGCGGCCGTCTCGACGATCTCCGGGACGCGGCGATGACGGCGGACCGGGCGGCCGACGACTGGGACGTGTTCATCAGCTACGCCCGTGAGGACTACGTCCAGGCCAAGGACCTGCACGACGCGCTGCTGGAGTGCGTGACCGCTCGCGGCGGGACGCCGAGGGTCTTTCTCGACGTGTCCCGCACGGGCATTCCCGGCGGGGCGGACTGGCAGAGCTACCTGGAGGAGGCCCTGCGCGGCACGCGCCATGTCGTGGCGCTGTACTCGCAGACGTACTTCGAGAAGGACGTCTGCCAGTGGGAACTGCACCGGGCGTACGAGCTGCGGCTGACCGAGGGCGGCCGGTTCGTGCCGCTGCTGATCGATCCCGGCGCCGTCAAGAAGGTGCCGTACGTCGTGAACCGGATCAACTGGATCCCGACGACGAGGCCGCACTGGATCGAGGAGGTGCGCAAGGCGCTGGGGCTGAGCACGGCCGTCGCGCGCCCGGCGCTGCGCTTCGACGCGCCGGTCGGCGACGCGGTGGCGGGCCACACGCTCGCGCCGCTGACGGTGACCGCCGCCACCCCGGAGGGCGCACCGGCCTGGCCGGAGGGGAGCACCGTCACCCTGGCCGCCCAGCCGCCCGGCGCCGGGCTGACCGGCACGCTCTCGGTGCGGGTCAGCGGGGGCGCGGCTGTCTTCGGCGACCTCGCGTTCGGTTCCGCCGCGCCCGAGGTGGTGCTCGTAGCGTCCGCCCCCGGGTGCGAACCGGTCACCACGGCGCCCTTCCCGGTGCGGGCGCCGCAGGAACGGTCGTCGTCGTGGGACGCCGTCGACCGCCCGGTCATCGACACGCGCGGGCTGCCGGTGTTCCTCCCCGACGGCCGGACCCTGGCCGTCTTGGACGGCCTGAGGCTGACGGTCCACCAGCCGAACGGATCGGCGTACGAGGCCGTCGGCACGGCGAAGCTGGGGCAACGGCCTCGGCTGTGGGCGCACGGGAGGCACGGGCTGGCCGTCGCCGACTGGTCGGGGCAGGTGGTGGTGGCCTCCCCGCGCCACGGCATCCGGGTCGTCGGCCTCCCGGCGCCCGCGGACGCGCGGCTCAACGTGCCGGGGGCGCTGGCCTTCGGCGCGGACGACGTCCTGTACATCGGCATGTGGTCGGGGTCGGTCTGGCGTCTGCCCCCCGGTTCCACGGAGCCGGAGCGGGTGCTCGATCATCCGGCCGGTGTCCAGGTGCTGGCAGCCGACGGCACGGACCTGCTGGTGGGCGGGCTCGACGGGACGCTCACCCGGTACGTGGGGCGCCGGATCGCCACGGAGCATGTGCTGGAACCCGTACTGCTCGGCATCGCCCGGGTAGGGGACTTCGTCCTGGTCGTCGGCGAACAGCACGTCCACCGACTGAATCTGACGACTCGTCAGATTCTGCGCGTGACCCTGCCGGTCGCACCGGTCACGGATGTCCTGGCGTGCGGGGAGCTGATCGCGATCGTCGACGCGAGGGGCCAGGGCGTCTGTTTCGACGGCGAGTTGGCGGTGCGCGTCGGCTTCCACACGGTGCCGGGCGCCCGGCCGGTGGGCTCCGCGCTCGGCGGACGGCTGCTGGTGCTTGAGCACCCGGACGGCTCCCACGCCCTGATGCGCGAGGGCCGAACCACCCATGTCTGTGGGCATCCGCTGGACGTCTCCCCGGACGGGAGCCTGGCGGCGGTGTCGGACGGGGAGCGGCTGCTGGTCCTGCCGGTTTCGGAACTGGGCGAAGAGGGGACACGGGCATGACCCTTCGTACGGGGCTGGAGAACCGGCCCGACACGCTGTGGCGGCTGGCGGAGCCGTTGTGGTCGCGGGCCGAGCAGGGCGAGGGGCTCACCCAGGGCCAGCTGGACGCGGTCGTCGAGGCCTTCTTCCGGCTCGGCGTCCATCCCGGCACGGCTCCGGCGACCGCGCTGACCCTGCTGTCCCGCGCCCACCGCCTGGACGGCGCCAACCCGAAGCACCCCTACCACGTCGGTCTGCTGTATCTGCGGCACGGGCATCCGGAGGCCGCCGTCCGCTGGCTGACGGCAGCCGCCGAACTGTCCCCCGTCAACCACCGGGTGCAGGCCCATCTGAGCCTCGCCTACCGGGGTCTCGACGAGCGGCGGGCGGGCACCCCGGGCTACACCGGCGAGCACCGCGCGCGGGCCGAGGAGATCGAGGCGGCGGTCCGGGAGGGCCGCGACGACTTCGATCCGGAGGCCGGGGAGCCCGTGCTGCCCCTGCTGTGGCCCGGGGTCTGCCGGTGGACGGGCGTCCACGACATGGCGGCCGACGGCCGGTTGCGCGGCCGTACCGCCGAGCGGACCCGGGACACCCTCCACGCCGATCTGGAGGCGGTCGCCGCCCTCGCGGAGCGCCGGCGGGGCGGCACGGCCTCGTTCACCGTGCTCGCCGTCCAGTGGATGGTGTACGGCTATCCGCCCGCGACCGTACGGCGTCTGATGAAGCGTCTGCCGCCCGACGACGGCCCGGCCGGCCGGCTGCTCTCCCTGGTCTGCGAGCTTTTCGAGACCGACCCCGGCGGGCTGCCCGACCGGCTCGCGGTCTGTCTCGCCGAGGGTTCCCTGCCGGACGTCCTGGTCGCGCTGATCCACCGGCGGCGGCTCTTCCGGCGTCCGCTGCGGTTCCCGGATCTCGGCGCCCACGCGGCGGCCAGGGCGTTCACCGACGGCGACCCGGTCCGGCACGAGAAGGCCCTGGCCGCGGCCTGGCGGACGCTCACCGAGGAGCCCCCGGGGCCCATGGCGGACGTACCCCGTCAGGAGGGCCCGGAGGAGGCCCCGGCCGCCGGTCCCGACGAGCGGCTGGCGGTGCTCGTGGACACGGCCGCCGCACTCAGGGGGCTGCGCGAGGACGCGCGGGCCCGGGCGAAGGCCCTGGGCCGGGAGACGGTCACGGACGCGGCCGGCTACGCGCGGCTCGCCGGGGACCGGGAGATCCTCGCGGAGTCGGTGGACCGGCTGGAGGCCGTACGGCAGTGCTGGGTCGAGGAGGTGCGCCGTTTCAAGGGCGCCGAACCGGCGGGACTGGTCATGCCGTTCGCCGAGTTCCAGCGCCGGCTGGAGGAGTGCGAGGCGGAGTTCCAGGAGCCGCTGGGCAGTATGCGGCGCGTCCTCAAGAAGGGGGTGGACCGGAAACTGGCCGCGCGGCGCGCGGAGTTCACGGCGGTCACCCCCGAACCCTCCCCCGGTGCGCTGGACTTCGCGGCCCGTCTTACCGGACTGGAGAGCCGGGAGCCGTCGGCCCTCGCGGTGGGCGCGCCGCAGCCGCCGGGCCCCGACGCGCGGCTCGCCGCGTTCGAGGGCGCGGCCGATCTGCTCACCGGTCTGATGGACGATGCCCTCGGCCACGCCAAGGGCCTGACGACGGCCTCGGTCGAGGAGTCGGCCGGGTGGGCCCAAGTCGCGGGCGACCAGGGGGTCCTGGCCGAGCTGGTCGACCGCTGGGAGCACGTCCGGCTGGCCCGGCTGGAGGATCTGCGGCACTTCAAGGACACCGAACCGACCGGACTGGCCATGCCGTTCGCGGAGTTCCAGCACCGGCTGGAGACGTGCGAGGCCCGGCTGCAGCAGTCGCCGGGCAGTCTGCGGAACATCCTGAACAAGCGGGTCGGACGCCGACTGGCCGCGCGCCGGGCGGAGTTCGGGACGCTCGCGCCCACGCCCTCGGATCCCGCGCGGGATCTGGTGGCCCGGCTGACCGCACTGGAGGAGCAGGACTCCGGGGCACCGTCCGGCGACCCGGTGGCGACGGCGGTGCCGGGTTCGCCGCCCGCCGGCCGACGCCCTGGCTCCCCGCCCGCCCCGCCCGGGGACGCCGACGCCGGTGCGCGGGTCGCCCACGCCCTCGCCACGGCCGAGGAGCAGCTGAGCGTCAACTTCACCGAGGCCCGGGCGACCCTGGACGCCTATCCGCCGGGGCTGCGGCAGCGTGAGGCGGTCCGGCTGCTGCGCGGCCACCTCGACGGACAGCAGGCCGAGGCCGAGCTGCGGCTGGGCCGGACGACCGCCGCCCGACGGCGCTGGAACGCCATGCTCGCCGACGATCCGCTGCACCCGGCGGTGCTGCGGAACCTCGCGGTGGCCCACACCTCGGCGGGCGACCTGGCGCATGCCGCGCTGGCCTGGCGCCGCTGCCTCGAAGCGCTGTATCTGCGGGACCTGCTCCACGGCGACATCCGTCGCGGCGCCGCCGAACGCGCCGAGGTCCACCGCGTGCTGGCCGGTTCCTTCGGGACCGCGCCGCTAGTGCAGGGCATGACGCCGCGCGGCGAACCGGACCAGGACGACCACCACCGGATCCCGCCCGTACTGGCGTCCCGGGCCAAGGTGGGGACGGCCGCGGCCCATCTGCGGCTTGACGAGGTCAACCACTTCCTCACCCACCGCGGCCCGACCCTGCTGCTCGGCGTCGGCCGCTCCGTGGGCGAGACGGAACTGGCCGCCGCCCGGGACGGCCGAAGGGCCGCTGTCGCCACGGCCGTCGCGGCGCTTCCCGCCCGGGTGCGGGAGCCCTTCGAGCAGGCGTGCGTCCGGTTGATCGAGGAGGCGTACGACGAGGCCTCCCGGGCGAAGGGGCGCACCCGCAGGCACGGGGACGAGGCCGAGGAGCGGACGCAGCTGGCCTGGGCCCAGAGCCGGGTGCTGTGGAAGGCGGCGATCCACCAGGCCGTCGTACAACCGGACGCGGAGGCCGACTGGGCCCTCACGGAGTACTCCGGCGACGTGCTGGTGAACCTGCGTCTCATCGACGCACTGCCGCTGGACCCGACCGACGAGATCGTGCTCGCCGCCGCGCGGCAGGTGGGCCACCAGGGCGACCCCGAGCCGTTCGTGAGGCAGTACAACAGACTCGCCGCGGTCGCCTGCGACCACGCGGTGTCCCGGATCTACGACGCTGCCCGAGACACCGCGTCCGACGGCGGGGCCGACCGCTTCCCCGACCGGTTCCGGCGCATCGGCCTCTCCTGGGTCCGCAGCGGCGTGCCCGAGCGGTACATCGATCTCCTGGACGATCCCCAGGACGTCTACGCCCCGTCCGTCGCGTCGGCCTTCGAGTTCCTGAACACCTTCGGTCCGCCCATCGAGGAACAGGAACGGAAGCTCGTGGCCGCCGCCGTGACCGCGCAGGAGCGCTGGGTACGACGGATGCCCGGGGCGACCGGCCCGGCCATCGTCCTGGCCCACCTCCTGAGCAGCCTCGGGCGGCACGACGACGTCGCCGAGGTGCTGTCCAAGGCCAAGTACGCGGCCTTCGACGACCGCGGCCGGCAGAAGCTGACGCCGTCCTACATCCGCCTCGACATCGACCGCGGACGCCACGCCGAGACCGTGCCGCGCATCCGGACCCTGCTGGAGGCCGCCCCCGACGACCCGGAGCTCCGCGGTCTCCTCGTCCACGCGTACAGCAGCTGGATCAACTCCGGTGAGAACCCGCCCTCGACGCGGACCGTCACCGAGGACTTCGCCCGGTGGACGGACGACAAGACGGTCGCCCTGCGCCGGAGCCTGGTCCTGGCGGCGGCGATGGCCGCGTACCGGGCCCGCCACCTGACGGGCGGCACCGGTCCGCTCGTCGCCGAACTCCGGCGGGTGTGCCTCGACGACCCCGGCCACGAGGACGCCCGCTACCAGTTCGTCGAGGCGCTGTACAAGCACGCCTTCGAACTGCGCAAGGAGATCCAGGGCGTCGCGGGCGAGCAACGCAGGGCGCTGCGCACGGAGTTCCAGAAACTCCTGGCGGAGTGCGAGCACCAGGCGCGCGCGGCCCTGGCCGGTGGCGGGCTCGACAAGGAGAGGCGGGCGCGGATCGAGGAGATCCTCCGCGGTCTCCGCCCCGAGTGACTCAGCGCAGCTCCGCCCGGAACGCCACCGGCGTGCTCCCGGTGTGCAGTTGGAAGAACTTGGAGAAGTTCGCCGCGTCCGGAAAGCCGACGGCCGCGCCCACCCGGCCGATCGGCAGTGAGGTGTGCGCCAGCAGCCGCTTCGCCTCCAGGGTCACGCGTTTGTCGATGAACCCCTTGGGCGTCTCGCCGGTCGCGGCGCGGACCGCGCGGACGAGGGTGCGGCGGGAGTAGCCGAGGGCGTCGGCGTACGCGCTGACGCTGTGATTGGTGGCGAAGCCCTGTTCCACCGCGTCCCGGAACAGGGTGAACGTCGTGTCCGCCCGGCCGCGTGCCGCCTCCGCCGAGGTCGCGGCGAGGTGGGACAGGCGCAGCAGGAACGCGGTGAGGGTGTGGCGCAGTACCGAGGTGTGCACGCCTATCGGCAGGGTGGCCGTGTCCTCGTACTCGCGGCCCAGTTGGGTCAAAGACGCTTGCAGGCCAGCGAGTTGGGGCGCGTCCGGGCGCAACAGCGGGGGCAGGTCGTAGTGGTAGAGGCCGGTCGACTCGACCGTGGCCCGGGGCAGGAAACCGGGCTGCATGGTGAGGACGGTGCCGTGGTACCCGCTGGTGCGGGAGAAGCGGTGGACCTGACCGGGGCGGATCCAGAGCACATCGCCCGCTGTCGCCTCGTACTCCGCGAAGTCGATCATGTGGGTGACCGGGCCCTCGTCGAACAGCATCACGATGTGGAAGTCGATGCGGTGGACGCGCTCCAGCGGGGCGCCGTCCTCGTGCCAGGTGCGGTCGGGTGACATCGGGCCGACCTGCATGCCGACGCCCAGGATGCTCAGATCGACGGGGAAGGGAAAGGTCCTGATCCCGTCATGAGTGCTTCTGTCCGCCATGTCCGTCTCTTGCCGCCTCGACCCCAGCGCCCGTGTCCCACTTTCACCAAAGGGTGACACACAGGTACCTGGCCCCGTAAAAGTCAGACTTTTAAGTTTGAACACGTCCGAGCAGTTCGCCGCAGTTCGTACGCCCCTACCGAGGAATTCTTGAAGATGAGTACGCAGACAGCCGACAGCCTCCAGTGGACCGAACTCGACCGGCGCGCCGTCGACACGGCCCGTGTTCTCGCAGCTGACGCCGTGCAGAAGGTCGGCAACGGCCACCCCGGAACCGCGATGAGCCTGGCCCCCGCCGCGTACACGATCTTTCAGAAGGTGATGCGACACGATCCGGCGGACCCCGAGTGGACGGGCCGCGACCGCTTCGTCCTCTCCCCCGGGCACACCTCGCTGACCCTCTACACCCAGCTGTTCCTGTCCGGGTACGAGCTGGAGCTGGACGATCTCAAGGCGTTCCGGACGCACGGTTCGAAGACGCCCGGTCATCCCGAGTACGGTCACACGGCTGGTGTGGAGACGACCACGGGCCCGCTCGGCCAGGGTGTCGCCAACGCGGTCGGCATGGCGATGGCCGCCCGTTATGAGCGCGGTCTGTTCGATCCCGAGGCGCCCGAGGGCACCTCCCCCTTCGACCACACCGTCTGGGCGATCGTCTCCGACGGCGACCTGGAGGAGGGCATCTCCGCCGAGGCGTCCTCGCTGGCCGGGCACCAGAAGCTCGGCAACCTGGTCTTCCTCTACGACGACAACCACATCTCCATCGAGGGCGACACCGCCACCGCCTTCTCCGAGGACGTGCTGAAGCGCTACGAGGCGTACGGCTGGCACGTGCAGCGCGTCGAGCCGGAGCTGGGCGGCGACATCGACGTCCACGCGCTGTTCACGGCGCTCGAAGCGGCGCGGGCCGAGACCGCACGCCCCTCCATCATCGCCATGCGCACGATCATCGCCTGGCCCGCCCCGAACGCCCAGAACACCGAGGCCGCGCACGGCTCGGCCCTCGGCGACGACGAGGTCGCGGCCACCAAGCGCATCCTCGGCTTCGACCCGGAGCGGTCCTTCGAGGTCGCCGACGAGGTCCTCGCCCACGCCCGCCGGGCCCTCGACCGGGGTGCCGAGGCGCACGCGGCCTGGGACAAGCGGCTCGCCGAGTGGCGTACCGCCAACCCGGAGCGGGCGAAGCTGTTCGACCGGGTCCTCGCAGGTCAGCTGCCCGATGGCTGGGAGGACGCGCTGCCGGTGTTCGAGGAGGGCTCGTCCGTCGCGACGCGTGCCGCGTCCGGCAAGGTGCTCCAGGCGCTGGGTCCGGTCCTGCCCGAGCTGTGGGGCGGCTCCGCCGACCTCGCCGGGTCGAACAACACGACGATCGACAAGACGTCGTCCTTCCTGCCCGAGGGCAACCCGCTCCCCGAGGCTGACCCGTACGGCCGAACCGTCCACTTCGGCATCCGCGAGCACTCGATGGCCGCCGAGATGAACGGCATCGCGCTGCACGGCAACACCCGCATCTACGGCGGCACCTTCCTGGTCTTCTCCGATTACATGCGGAACGCCGTACGGCTGTCGGCGCTGATGCAGCTGCCCGTGACCTACGTCTGGACGCACGACTCCATCGGCCTCGGCGAGGACGGCCCGACCCACCAGCCGGTCGAACACCTGGCCTCCCTGCGCGCGATCCCGGGCCTGAACATCGTCCGCCCGGCCGACGCCAACGAGACCTCCGTCGCCTGGGCCGAGATCCTCAGGCGGCACGCCACCCACCCGGCCCCGCACGGCCTCGCCCTCACCCGTCAGGGTGTACCGACGTACGCCAGGAACGAGGACGCCGCGAAGGGCGGTTACGTCCTGCGCGAGGCGTCGACCGGCACCCCGGACGTCGTCCTGATTGCCACCGGCTCCGAGGTCCAACTCGCCGTCGCCGCCCGCGAGGCGCTGGAGGCCGAGGGTGTGGGTACCCGGGTGGTGTCGATGCCGTCCGTGGAGTGGTTCGAGGAGCAGTCGGCCGAGTACCGCGCGAGCGTCCTGCCGCCGTCCGTGAAGGCACGCGTGGCGGTCGAGGCGGGCATCGGTCTCACCTGGTACCGGTACGTCGGTGACCACGGACGCATCGTCTCCCTCGAACACTTCGGCGCCTCCGCCGACGCCAAGACCCTGTTCGCAGAGTTCGGCTTCACCCCCGAGAACGTGGCCCAGGCCGCGCGGGAATCCTTGGCCGCCGCCCGCGGTTGATCCGTCCGCAAGAAGGAAGATGATCACAGTGACCACCGAAACAACCACCACCGCGGGCACGCTCAAGCGCCTCTCCGACGAGGGCGTCTCGATCTGGCTCGACGACCTGTCCCGCAAGCGGATCACGTCCGGCAACCTCGCCGACCTCATCGACACCCACCACGTGGTCGGCGTGACCACCAACCCGTCGATCTTCCAGGCCGCCATCGGCTCCGGCGAGGGGTACGAGGAGCAGCTCGCCGACCTCGCCGTGCGCGGGGTCACGGTCGACGAGGCCGTACGGATGATGACCACCGCCGACGTCCGCGCCGCCGCCGACATCCTGCGCCCGGTGTACGACGCCACGGCCGGCCGGGACGGCCGCGTCTCCATCGAGGTCGACCCGCGCCTCGCCCATGAGACGGCGGCGACGATCGCCGAGGCCAGGCAGCTGGCCTGGCTGGTCGACCGGCCCAACGTGATGATCAAGATCCCGGCGACGAAGGCAGGGCTCCCGGCGATCACCGAGGTCATCGGCCTCGGGATCAGCGTCAACGTCACGCTGATCTTCTCCCTGGAGCGCTACCGCGAGGTCATGGCCGCCTACCTGGCCGGCCTGGAGAAGGCGCAGGCCGCCGGCATCGACCTGGCGACCGTCCACTCCGTGGCCTCCTTCTTCGTCTCCCGCGTCGACTCCGAGATCGACAAGCGCCTGACGGTCCTGGGCACGGACGAGGCCCTCGCCCTCAAGGGCAAGGCCGCGCTGGCCAACGCGCGGCTCGCGTACGAGGCGTACGAGGACGTGTTCGGGGGTGACCGCTGGACGGCCCTCGGCGGCGCCCGCGCCAACAAGCAGCGTCCGCTGTGGGCTTCGACCGGCGTCAAGGACCCCTCGTACAAGGACACGCTCTACGTCGACGAGCTGGTCGCGCCCGGCACGGTCAACACCATGCCGGAGGCCACCCTCGACGCCACCGCCGACCACGGTGACATCCACGGCGACGCGGTGACCGGCGGCTACGCCCAGGCGCGTGCCGATCTCGCGGCCGTCGAGGGGCTCGGGATCTCGTACGACGAGGTCGTGAAGCAGCTGGAGGACGAGGGCGTCGCGAAGTTCGCGATCGCCTGGGACGAACTGCTGGACGCCGTGACGAAGTCGCTGAACAGCAAGGGAGTTGACGGGGAATGACCGAGGCACCGACCCTGCCCACCACCGACGTCGAAGCACTCGTCGAGGCAGCCGCCGACTGGGAGAACCCGCTGCGCGACCGCGGCGACCGCCGGCTCCCCAAGATCGCCGGGCCGTCCGGGCTGGTCATCTTCGGGGTGACCGGTGACCTGTCCCGCAAGAAGCTGATGCCGGCCGTGTACGACCTCGCCAACCGGGGTCTGCTGCCGCCGGGCTTCTCGCTCGTCGGGTTCGCCCGGCGGGACTGGGAGGACGAGGACTTCGCGCAGATCGTGCACGACTCGGTGCGCGAGCACGCCCGTACGGAGTTCCGTGAGGAGGTCTGGCAGCAGCTCGCCGAGGGCATGCGGTTCATCCCCGGCGACTTCGACGACGACCAGGCGTTCAAGCAACTGCGCTCGGCCGTCGAGGAGTTGGACGCCTCCCGGGGTACGAGCGGCAACTACGCCTTCTATCTCTCCGTACCGCCGAAGTTCTTCCCGAAGGTCGTCCAGCAGCTGAAGAAGCACGGGCTGGCGAAGGCGCCGGAGGGTTCCTGGCGGCGCGCGGTGATCGAGAAGCCGTTCGGGCACAACCTGAAGAGCGCCCGCGCGCTGAACAAGGTGCTGCACGACGTGTTCGACCCCGAGCAGGTCTTCCGGATCGACCACTACCTCGGCAAGGAGACCGTCCAGAACATCCTGGCGCTCCGCTTCGCCAACCAGATGTACGAGCCCGTCTGGAACCGGTCGTACGTCGACCACGTACAGATCACCATGGCCGAGGACATCGGCATCGGCGGCCGGGCCGGGTACTACGACGGCATCGGGTCCGCGCGTGACGTCATCCAGAACCACCTGCTCCAGCTGATGGCCCTCACCGCCATGGAGGAGCCGCTTGCCTTCGACGTCGACTCGCTGCTCACCGAGAAGCTCAAGGTCCTCAAGTCGGTGAAGCTGCCCGAGGAGTTGGGCGAGCACACCGTGCGCGGGCAGTACGCGGGCGGCTGGCAGGGCGGTGAGCAGGTGCTCGGCTACCTCGAAGAGGACGGCATCAACCCGCAGTCCAGCACCGACACTTACGCGGCCGTCAAACTGGAGGTGGACAACCGGCGTTGGGCGGGCGTCCCCTTCTATCTGCGGACCGGCAAGCGGCTCGGCCGCCGGGTCACCGAGATCGCGGTCGTCTTCCAGCGCGCCCCGCACTCCCCGTTCGACTCGACGGCCACCGAGGAACTCGGCGCGAACGCGATCGTCATCCGCGTCCAGCCCGACGAGGGCATGACCGTGCGCTTCGGTTCGAAGGTCCCGGGTACCTCGATGGAGATCCGGGACGTCACCATGGACTTCGCCTACGGCGAGTCCTTCACGGAGTCCAGCCCGGAGGCGTACGAACGGCTCATCCTGGACGTCCTGCTCGGCGACGCCAATTTGTTCCCCCGTCACCAGGAAGTGGAAGAGTCCTGGAAGATCCTCGACCCGATCGAGGAGTACTGGGGCACGCATGGCAGGCCCGCGCAGTACTCCTCGGGCAGTTGGGGCCCGCAGGAAGCCGACGAGATGCTCGCACGAGACGGACGGAGCTGGCGCAGGCCATGAAAATCGACCTCACCGACACCACAGCAAGCAAGATCAACAAAGCACTGGTGAAGGGGCGACGCGCCATCGGCACCCCTGCCGTGGGCATGGTCCTGACGATGGTCATCGTCACGGACGAGGAGAACGCCTACGACGCGATCAAGGCGTCCGAGGAGGCCTCGCACGAGCACCCCTCGCGCACCCTGGTCGTCATCAAGCGGCACGCCCGCAGCCCCCGTGACCGCACCAACTCCCACCTCGACGCCGAGGTAAGGGTGGGCGCGGACGCCGGCACCGGCGAGACGGTCATCCTGCGGACGTACGGCGAGGTGTCCGACCACGCCGACTCGGTCGTCCTGCCGCTGCTGCTGCCGGACGCGCCGGTCGTCGTGTGGTGGCCGGTGGACGCCCCCGAGGTGCCCGCGAAGGACCCGCTGGGCGCGCTGGCCCAGCGCCGGATCACCGACATGTACGCGGTCGAGAAGCCGCTGGTCGCGCTGGAGGCGCGGGTACGGTCCTACGCGCCCGGCGACACCGACCTCGCGTGGACGCGCCTGACCCCGTGGCGCTCGATGCTGGCGGCGGCCCTCGACCAGGCCCGTACGAAGATCATCTCGGCGGCCGTCGAGAGCGAGGCCGAGAACCCGAGCGCCGAACTGCTGGCCCGCTGGCTCGGCGCCCGCCTGGAGGTCAAGGTGGACCGGGTCGTCACCCCCGGGCCGGTCGTCACGGCCGTCCGCCTGGGCACCGACAAGGGCGAGATCGTCATCGACCGCCCCGAGGGCCCGCTCGCCACACTCACCCTGCCGGGCCAGCCCTCCCGCACCCTCGCGCTGAAGGTGCGCCCCACCTCCGAACTGATCGCCGAGGAACTGCGCCGCCTCGACGCCGACGAGATGTACGCCGTCGCTCTGCGGGGCAACAGCACCAAGGAGACCCCCACTCATGTCTGACTCCCCCAGGCTCACCCAGCGCCCCGAGTGGACCGCGCTGGAGGACCACCGCTCCGACGCGCTCCCCCAGCCGCAGCTGCGCGAGCTGTTCGCCGCCGACCCGGGTCGCGCCGAGCGGTACGTCGTGCGGGTCGGCGACCTGCACATCGACTACTCCAAGCACCTGGTCACCGACGAGACCCTCGCCCTCCTCCAGGAACTCGCCGCCGCCACCGATGTGTTCGGGCTGCGGGACGCCATGTTCCGGGGCGACCGGATCAACATCACCGAGGACCGGGCGGTCCTGCACACCGCGCTGCGGGCACCGCGCGACGCGGTGATCGAGGTCGACGGGGAGAACGTCGTCCCGGCCGTGCACGCGGTCCTCGACAAGATGGGTGCCTTCGCGGACCGCGTGCGTTCGGGCGAGTGGACCGGGCACACGGGTAAGCGCATCAAGAACGTCGTCAACATCGGCATCGGCGGCTCCGACCTCGGTCCTGCGATGGCGTACGAGGCCCTGCGGGCGTTCACCGCACGGGAGTTGACGTTCCGTTTCGTGTCGAACGTCGACGGCGCCGACCTGCACGAGGCGGTGCGGGACCTGGACCCGGCCGAGACCCTCTTCATTGTCGCCTCGAAGACCTTCACGACGATCGAGACGATCACCAACGCCACCTCGGCCCGGTCCTGGCTCCTCTCGGGGCTCGGCGGCGACGAGAAGGCGGTCGCCAAGCACTTCGTGGCCCTGTCGACGAACTCCGGCAAGGTCGGCGACTTCGGCATCGACACGGCGAACATGTTCGAGTTCTGGGACTGGGTCGGCGGACGCTACTCCTACGACTCGGCGATCGGGCTGTCGCTGATGATCGCCATCGGCCCGGACCGCTTCCGGGAGATGCTGGACGGCTTCGCGCTGGTCGACGAGCACTTCCGGACGGCTCCGGCGGAGGAGAACGCGCCGCTGCTGCTGGGCCTGTTGGGCATCTGGTACGGCAACTTCCTCGGCGCCCAGTCGCACGCCGTACTGCCCTACTCGCACTACCTCTCCAAGTTCACGGCGTACCTGCAGCAGCTGGACATGGAGTCCAACGGCAAGTCCGTCGACCGGGCCGGGCTGCCGGTGGAGTGGGAGACCGGGCCGGTGGTGTGGGGCACGCCCGGCACCAACGGGCAGCACGCCTACTACCAGTTGATCCACCAGGGCACGAAGCTGATCCCGGCCGACTTCATCGGGTTCGCCGAGCCGGTGGCCGAGCTGAGCGACGAACTCAAGGGCCAGCACGACCTGTTGATGGCCAACTTCTTCGCGCAGACGCAGGCGCTGGCCTTCGGCAAGACACCGGACGAGGTGCGGGCCGAAGGGGTCCCGGAGGAACTGGTCGCCCACAAGACCTTCCAGGGCAACCACCCGACGACGACCGTGCTGGCGCGCGAGCTGACCCCGTCCGTGCTCGGCCAGTTGATCGCGCTCTACGAGCACAAGGTGTTCGTCCAGGGCGCCGTCTGGAACATCGACTCCTTCGACCAGTGGGGCGTCGAGCTGGGCAAGGTCCTCGCCAAGCGCATCGAGCCCGCGCTCACCACCGGGGCCGACGTGCCCGGCCTCGACGCCTCCACCGCCGCCCTCGTGGCCACGTACCGCACTCTTCGTCACGCTCAGGAAGTGAACTGACATGCAGATTGGTCTGATCGGTCTCGGCAAGATGGGCGGCAACATGCGCGAGCGCATCCGCCGTGCCGGCCACACCGTCATCGGCTACGACCGCAACCCCGAGGTCTCCGACGTGGCGAGCCTCGCCGAGCTGGTCGAGAAGCTCGAAGCGCCGCGCGTGGTCTGGGTGATGGTCCCGGCCGGTGCCGCCACCCAGTCCGTGGTCGACGAGCTGGGCGGGCTTCTGTCTTCCGGTGACACGGTCGTCGACGGCGGCAACTCCCGCTGGACGGACGACGAGAAGCACGCCGAGGAGCTGGGCACCAAGGGCATCGGCTTCGTCGACGCCGGTGTCTCCGGCGGCGTCTGGGGCCTGCAGAACGGCTACGCCCTGATGGTCGGCGGCGACAAGGAGCACGTCGAGCGGCTCCACCCGATCTTCGAGGCGCTCAAGCCCGAGGGCCCGTACGGCTATGTCCACGCGGGCAAGGTGGGCGCCGGGCACTTCTCGAAGATGGTCCACAACGGCATCGAGTACGCCATGATGCAGGCGTACGCCGAGGGCTGGGAACTCCTGGAGAAGGTCGACTCCGTCACCGATGTGCGCGAGGTCTTCCGGTCCTGGCAGGACGGCACGGTCATCCGGTCCTGGCTGCTGGACCTGGCGGTCAACGCCCTTGACGAGGACGAGCACTTGGAGCGGCTGCGCGGGTTCGCACAGGACTCCGGCGAGGGCCGGTGGACGGTCGAGGCGGCCGTCGACAACTCGGTCCCGCTGCCCGCGATCACGGCGTCGCTGTTCGCCCGGTTCGCGTCCCGGCAGGACGACTCCCCGCAGATGAAGATGATCGCGGCGCTGCGCAACCAGTTCGGCGGGCACGCCGTCGAGTCCAAGGAGTAGGAAACCGTGGGTGACCTTCTCCTGGTCCGCCACGGCGAGACGGAGTGGAGCGCGTCGGGCCAGCACACCAGCTGGACCGACCTGCCCCTCACCCCGCACGGCGAGGAACAGGCCGAGTCCCTCGCGCCGCTCCTCGCCGGACGGACCTTCGCACGCGTCCTGACCAGCCCGCTCCGCCGCGCGGTCCGCACCGCCGAACTCGCGGGCCTGACCGGGGCGTTGACCGACCCGGACCTGCACGAGTGGGACTACGGCGGGTACGAGGGTGTGACGACCGCCGAGATCCACCGCACCCGGCCCGACTGGTACCTGTTCACGGACGGTGTCACGCCGGGTCCGGACGGGCACGCGGGCGAGTCGCCCGACGAGGTGGGCCGGCGCGCGGACCGCGTCCTCGCCCACCTCAAGGACGCGCTCGAAGAGGGTGACGTGGTCCTGGTGGCCCACGGGCACTTCCTGCGGGTACTGACGGCCCGTTACCTCGGGCTGCCGGCCGCCGACGGACGGCTGTTCCAGCTCGCCACGGGCACGGTCAGCACGCTCTCCACCGAGCACGACCGTCCGGTGGTCGCGGAGTGGAACTCCCGGCAGAGTGCGGTGAGTTGAGCCGAGCGGTCGGCTCGGCGGGCTGAAGTGGCGATCGGGCCCGGGGCGTTGTCCCCGGGCCCGATTGACATGGGTGCCGGGGCGCGTCAGAGTCGCCCCGGTGGAGATCAACGAACTGACGGCGGCCGAACTACGCGTGTGGCAGGCCTTCCGCAAGGGTGAGCCCGTCGACTTCCGCGAGACGCCCGACGAGAGCGCGACCGCCGGCGCCGACTGGGGCCCGGAGCGGAGCGTACGTGGCTCGGTACTGCGGTCCCTGCTGCTGGGCACCCCGCAGGAAGAGGGCGAGATCCCCCGGCTCAGGCTGTCGGGCGCCCGGATCACCGGGCATCTGAACCTGATGTACGCGGTGGTGGACCACCCGCTGCACCTCCGTTACTGCCACTTCGACGAGTCGCCCGACCTCTACGGCACCCGGCTGCGCCAGCTCAATCTGCGCGGCTCGGTGCTCCCGGCCGTCAACCTCGCGAGTACACGCATCGACGGCCCGCTGCGCATGACCGACTGCCGGGTGCACGGTCCGGTGCGGCTGGCCGGTGCGGAGATAGCGGGCGCGCTCTTCATGGACGGCGCCGAGGTCACCGCGTCCGACCCGGCCGTGCCGGTGCTCCAGCTCCACCAGTGCGTGTTCGGCGACGGCTTCGCCGCGCCACGGCTGCGGGTGCGGGGCGAGGTGCTCCTCGACGGTGCCACGGTCGGCGGCTCGGTCAATCTGGAGGGCGCCGAACTGAGCAACCCCGGCGGCCACGCCCTGCGCGCCCAGTCGCTCGAAGTACGGGCCGACGTCCGGGCCCGGGGCCTGCGCGCCGAGGGCGGGGTCGATCTGCGCGGCGCCCGCATCCCCGGGCGGCTCGACCTCATGCGGTCGCGGCTGTCGAACCCCGGCGGTATGGCGCTGCGGGCCAGCAGTTGTGTCATCGGCGAGCTGTGGCTGTTCCGCAGCGAGCCGCTCGACGGCACCCTTCACCTTCGCCGCTCCCGCATCGAGGTACTGGGCTTCGAACCGGAGGTCGTCCCGGGCAAGGTGCTCTTCAACAACCTCAGCTACACCTCGCTCACCCCGCAGGAACCCGCCGACCGCCGGCTGCCCCTGCTGGAACGCGACGGCGACGGCTATGTCCCGCACGCCTACGAGCAGTTGGCCGCCGCCTACCGTCTCGTCGGCGACGAGGGCGCGGCCCGCCGCGTCCAGCTCGCCAAGCTGCGCCGCCACCGGACGACCCTGCCCTGGCTCGGCCGCGTGTGGGGCCACCTCCAGGACCTCACCGTCGGCTACGGCTTCCGCCCGCTGCGCGCCGCGGTCTGGCTGCTGTCCCTGCTGGCGGCGGGCTCGATCGCGTACGCCACCCACCACCCGAGCCCGCTCAAGGCGTCCGAGGCACCGGAGTTCAACCCGGTCTTCTTCACCCTGGACCTGCTCCTCCCGGTGATCTCCTTCGGCCAGGAGGGGTCCTTCGCGCCGGAGGGCGGGTACCAGTATCTGTCGTACGTCCTCATCCTGACCGGTTGGATACTGGCGACGACCGTCATCGCCGGGGTGAGCAGGAGCGTCAGCCGGCAGTAACGGGAGCGGGAGCCGTGCGGGTCGACTCCCCTTACCGAAGCGGCCGTTGGGCGTGCTGGGCGGCGAGGCGCACCGGGGCGTTCTGGGCGCCGTAGCCCTGGTAGCCGCCGTCGCGCTGGACCAGTTCGAAGAAGACACGGCCGACGGTACGGGTGTAGCAGTGCCTGAACTCGCCCTGGGCGTCGCGGTCGTAGAGGATGCCGAGTTCGCGGTAGGTCGCCAACTCGCCCTCGGTGAACTCGTATCGGGCGGCGAGGTCGTCGTAGTAGTTCGCGGGCATGGGCAGGAGACTGCCCCCGGCCTCGCGGAAGCGCCGGGCGGCGGCGACCACGTCGTCGGTGGCCAGCGCGATGTGCTGGGCGCGGGTCTCGTCCTCGGTGGGCGCGGGGCCGACGGCGAGCGCGATCCGTACGCTCCCGGTGGAGTTGGTGACGGCCCGGCTGCGGAAGAGGCCGTACGGGTCGGCGACGTCGACACTCTCCTGGCCGTTCAGACCGAGGACGCTGCTGTGGAAGAGGGCGGCCTCGTCGAAGTGGTGCCAGGGCTGGGTGAGGGCGAGGTGGTCGATCCGGCCGACGCCGGGCTCGGCCGTCTCCAGAGGCTCGAAGTCGGTCCGCCAGTCGGGGAGTTCGGGCCGCCCGGTGGCACAGAAGAAGAGTTCCGTACCGTCCGGGGCGGCCACGGCGTCGAGCAGGGCGTCCTCGGGGGCGCGGCGGCGGGGCAGCACCGGGGCGAGCAGTGCCTCGGCTCGGCGGGCGGCGCCTGCCGGGTCCGGTGACTCCAGCCCGACGGCGGCGAGCCCGGTGCCGTCGCGCCGGGCGGACGGCCCGGTGTTGACCAGGACACGGGCCTCGCCGCGCTCCCAGAGGTCGACGGGCTTGCTGCGATGACGGGCGGTACGGGTGAGGCCGAGCGCGCCGAGGACCGCCGAGACGGGTTCGGCGTCGGGGGTGACGATCTCGGCGAAGGCGATGCCGGTGGGGACGACGGGCTCGGGCAGCGGGGCGAGGCCGATGCTCTCCTGGAGGACGAGGAGGGAGCGCCGGGCGTCCACGGCGGTGGGTCCGGCCTCGGCCTGCCGGAACACGTCGTTGAACACTTCGAGGGAGAGCGGACCGTCGTAACCGGCCCTGACGACATGCTGGACCAGCCCCGCGATGTCGAAACCGCCCTGCCCCGGGAAGCAGCGGTAGTGCCGGCTCCACTGGAGCACGTCCATGGCGAGCAGGGGCGCGTCGGCCAGCTGGAGAAAGAAGATCTTCTCGCCGGGGATGTCCTCGATGCCCTTCGGATCGGACCCCCGGGAGAG
Organism: Streptomyces geranii; assembly: GCF_002954775.1. Taxonomy (GTDB): domain Bacteria; phylum Actinomycetota; class Actinomycetes; order Streptomycetales; family Streptomycetaceae; genus Streptomyces; species Streptomyces geranii. Next base: position 58,555 of record NZ_PJME01000013.1, on the reverse strand, counting down.
GATGTGGAAACTGTCGAGGCAGGTGCCGAGCGCCGGATGACCGGCCGCCTCGACGATGCTCCAGGCATGCTCGTACGTACTGACGTGCCGCCCCCACGCGAGCGCCTCGTACGCGACACGGACGCCGAACTCCTGCGCCAGATCGGCCAGTCGGGCCAACTGGGCGGCGGCGAGGGCGTCGTCGTCGAGGGCGAGCGGGGAGACGCTGGAACAGACGAGAACGGTGTCGGTCCCGAGCCGCCGCATCAACTCGAACTTGTGCCGGGCACGGCGGAGGTTGCGGACGAACTCGCCCTCGGGCACGGCCTCGATGTCCCGCATCGGCTGATAGAGGTCGATGGTGAGCCCGAGGTCGGCACACCGGGCCCGTATCTCCTCGGGGGCGAGAGGACTGGCGAGCAGATCGTTCTCGAAGATCTCGACCCCGTCGAACCCGGCCCGCGAGGCGGCGGTCAACTTCTCGGTCAGGGAGCCACTGAGAGACACGGTGGCGATGGATGTACGCATGGGACCCGCTCCTTCAAAACACCGGTAACTGCAGCGCCCCGACAGGGGCGCGGGGAACTGCGCGACCAGCCACGACGGACCCGCAGCCGCCGAACCACCTAACCCACCGAGCTCTCCGCGGCCCCAGCCAACTCAGCGATGTCCGCCAACATCCGCCCACAGTCAGGCTCACGCCCAGTAAAGAGACGGAACGCGTCCGCAGCCTGAAACACAGCCATCCCACCCCCGTCCAAAGCAGCGCACCCAACCGCCCGGGCGGTACGCAACAGCTCCGTCTCCAACGGCCGATACACCAACTCGGCCACCCAGAGCCCGGGATGCAGCAGCTCCGCCGGGAAGGGCAACCCGGGATGGGCGGCCATACCGGTGGGGGTGGCATGCACGATGCCGTCGGCCCGACCGATCAGTGCAGCCAGCTGGTCGGGCGTCGCGGCCGTCGCCCGGCCAACCCCGAAGTGCCGGTTCAGGGCGGCGGCGAGATCGGCCGCCCGGTCGGGCAACGCGTCAACGACGGTCACCTCCCCCGCGCCAAGGGTGAGCGTGGCGTGCGCGACAGCCGCCCCCGCCCCACCCGCACCGAGCTGCACCACCCGCTCCAGCGGAGCATCGGGCAACCCGCGCGCGAACGACGCCGCGAACCCGGTCACGTCCGTGTTGTGGCCGACCGCGCGACCGTCCTCGAAGACCACGGTGTTCACCGCACCGAGCGCCTCCGCCTGCCGGTCGAGACCGTCGAGGTGCTCGATGACGAGCTGCTTGCACGGGTGGGTGATGTTCAGCCCGTCGAAGCCGAGGTCACGGGCGGCCCGTACGAGATCGCCGACCGCCTGCGCCGGGACGCCCAGCGTGTCGATGTCGATGAGCCGGTAGAGATAGCGCAGCCCCTGCCGGTCGGCCTCGCGCTCGTGCAGTGCGGGGCTCAGTGACGGGCCGATGCCGGAGCCGATGAGCCCGACGAGAAACGAGTCCTTGGCCACGACCGACCTCCACTAATGTACGAACTAGTACGTTAGCTATATCAGCAGGACCGGGCCACGGGGAAGCCCCTGGGTGTGCTTCTAGAATTCACGGCACTGGCACCTCGCCCGCCCTCGCCCGAAGGAACCCGATGACCAGCGTCGAAGAACCGGCACACAACGGCGGGCGCATCCGCGACGCCGCCCGCACCAGGGCCGAGATCCTCGACGTGGCCACCAAGGAGTTCGCCCGGGCCGGTCTGGCGGGGGCCAGGGTGGACGAGATCGCCGCCCTCACCCGCACCACCAAGCGGATGATCTACTACTACTTCGGCGGCAAGGAGCAGCTGTTCACGGCGGTCCTGGAGCGCGCGTACACGGTGATCCGGCAGGCCGAGCAGGACCTCGACGTCGAGCATCTGGACCCGGTCGCGGCCATCCGGCGCCTGGCGGAGCTGACCTTCGACCACCACGAGGCGCACCCCGACTTCATCCGCCTGGTGAGCATCGAGAACATCCACGAGGCCGAGCACATCGCCGGCTCCGAGCAGCTCGGGCGGATCGGCTCGCCCGCGCTGGAGGTCATCCACCGCATCCTGGAGTCGGGCCGCAAGTCGGGCCTGTTCACGGCCGACGTGGACGCCGTGGACCTGCACGCCATGATCAGCTCCTTCTGCTTCTTCCGGGTCGCCAACCGGCACACCTTCGGCGCGCTGTTCGGCCGCGACCTGACGGCCCCGGACCAGCGGGAGCACTACCGGACGATGCTCGGCGACATGGTCATCGCCTATCTGACGGCGGACCGTACGGCCTGAGGGGCGGATCAGCGCCGACCCGCCGAGCGGCAAGATCCTTCGGCGCGACCTCTTGACACCCGGGAAACGTGAGCGCAACATCCGTAGCCAACCGCTACTAACTATCCAGTGGGTTAATTAACCGGGCAGCGACAGCTCCCGGCACGGCCGCCCCATCACCCCCCGGGAGCCGGCACTTCTCCCCTCCGCTCACTCCGCCTACGTTGGAGTTCCCTCGAAGGAGCACGCCGTGTCCGTCCCCGCAGCACCCCTGGACGCCCCGCCGGGCGGCCAGCCGAAGAAAGCCGCCACGGCCGCCTGGATCGGCAGCGCCCTGGAGTACTACGACTTCTTCATCTACGGCAGTGCGGCTGCCCTGATCTTCCCGAAGATCTTCTTCGACGACTCGGACCCGGCCACCGCGACGCTGCTCTCGCTCGGCACCTTCGGTGTCGCGTACGCGGCCCGGCCGGTCGGCGCGCTCTTCCTCGGCCACTTTGGCGACCGGCTCGGCCGCAAGAAGATCATGGTGTTCACGCTGATCCTGATGGGCGTCTCGACGTTCCTCATCGGCTGCCTGCCCACCCGTGACCAGGTCGGCACGCTCGCCCCGGTGCTGCTCGTGCTCTGCCGCGTCCTCCAGGGCATCTCGGCGGCCGGCGAGCAGGCCAGCGCCAACTCCATGACCCTGGAACACGCGCCACCGGACCGGCGCGGCTTCTTCACCAGCTTCACCCTGAGCGGCACCCAGGGCGGACAACTGCTGGCCACCCTCGTCTTCATCCCGATCGCGGCCATGCCCGAGGACCAGCTGCTGGCCTGGGGCTGGCGCATCCCGTTCTGGCTGAGCATCGCGGTCGCCGTCGTCGGCTACGTCATCCGCCGCAAGCTGGAGGAGACCCCGGCCTTCGAGCAGCAGGCCGCCTCCGAGGGTGTCGTGAAGCTGCCGCTGCTGATCCTGCTGCGCGAGCACTGGGCGGACGTACTGCGGGTGATCGCGGGCGCGCTGGTCGCGTCGGTCTCGACGATCTTCACGGTCTGGGCGCTGGCGTACGCGACCAGCGACGCGGTGGGCATGGACCGCTCGTCCATGCTCTGGGTGGCCGCGCTCGCCAACCTGGTCGCGCTGGCCGCGATCCCGCTCTGGGCCACACTGTCCGACCGCATCGGCCGCCGCCCGGTGTTCCTGGCCGGCGCGGCGGGCAGCGGGATCATGATGTTCGTGTACCTGTGGGCGATCTCCACGGGCTCGTACCCGCTGATCCTCGTCCTCGGCATCATCACCTTCGGCGTGGTCTACAGCGCTGCGAACGGCATCTGGCCCTCCTTCTACGGCGAGATGTTCTCGACCCGAGTCCGGCTGTCGGGCATGGCGATCGGCACGCAGATCGGCTTCGCGGTCGCCGGTTTCGCGGTCACCTTCGCGGCGGAGATCGCCGGTCCGGACGGGGACGACTGGTTCTCGGTCGCCCTGTTCACGGCGGCGCTGTGCATCCCGCCGGTACTGGCGGCGATCACGGCGCGCGAGACGCACAAGGTGCCGACGGAGCGGCTGGGCGAGCGGGGCGTGGAGAACGTCGCGGAACGGGCGACGGTCTCCGCCTGAACGCTCCCCCCCCACCCACTGAAGTCCCCAAGTCCCCAACTCCCCGAGTCCCCGACAGCCCTGGGCTGTTCGGGGACTCGGGCATTTCCAGTCGGTATAACCCGATTGATGCTCGTCGCATGGTTGACAGCTGACGTTTCACGCAAGAACATCGGCCAAAACGAGCAAAAAGGAACAGCGCCTCCGCGCGTACCGGCCGATTTCAGGGGCGGCCGGTGCGCGCGGTTCCCCCGTTGACCTATCGTTGCCCGATCACAGACGCGAGAGGCGGGCGGGCGAGGGAGTGGCGGGGTCGGCCGGGTGGATACGGGTGCCGGTCGGCGACGACTCGGCCCGCTGGGCCACGCGGGGCGGAACCCACAAGGTACTGCTGGTCGTCCACAACGTGACGTCGGCGACCCGGCTCCTCGACATACTCCCCCTCTTCGACGACGACCTCCGCGTCCAACTCCTCGTGACCTGCACGGAGTCGTCGGCGTTCCGGGCGGGCGTGGCGGAGTTGCTGGCGGAGACGGGGGTGCCGGTACTGCCGTGGGAGCAGGCTGTCGAGACACCGGTGGCGTTGGCGATCGCGGCGAGCTTCGGCGGACAACTACCGGATATTATCGGACACTTGGCCATATTGTCGCACGGTATCGGGTATACTAAGAGGCTGGCGACAACCCGACACCCAACAGCGGGCGGCGGGAGTTCGGAAGTCGGCGGGCCGGTTTTCGGGTTGTCGCCCGAGTGGCTGCTCGACAAGGACGGCGTTCCGGTCGCGGACGCGCTGGTCCTGTCGCATCCCGAGCAGTACGAGCGACTGCGCACCGCCTGCCCCGAGGCCGTCCCGACCGCCGTACTCGCCGGGGACCCCTGCTGGGACCGCATGCTCGCGGCCCGACCGTACCGCGACCGCTTCCGCCGAGCCCTCGGAGTACGGGCCGGCCAGCGGCTGGTGGTCCTCAACTCCACCTGGAACCCGGAGTCGTTGTTCGGCGACGGTGATGGCGGCGATGGCCACGGCGACGACATCCTCCCATCGCTACTCCCGCGCCTGACCTCGGAGTTCCCGGCCGACGAGTACCGGTTCGCGGCCGTTCTGCACCCGAACATCTGGCACGGCCACGGTCCCGGACAGATCCGCGCCTGGCTCGACCGCGCCCGCCGGTCCGGGCTCGCGCTGATCGACCCCCTGCACGGCTGGCGCCAGGCACTGATCGCGGCCGACGCGGTGATCGGCGACCACGGCTCGGTCACCTATTATGTGGCGGCGCTGGGCACCCCCGTCCTGCTGGGAGCCGCTCCCCTGGCGGGCCTGGCGCCCGATGCCCCGGTCCACGACTTCGTGCGCGACGCCCCGCGCCTCGATCCGGCACTCCCGTTGCGCCTCCAGGTGGAGACGGTCGTCAGCGACCACCACCCCCGCCCTGAACCCGCCGAGTTCACCAGCTCCGTACCCGGCGAATCGGCCGGGCGACTGCGCCGCCTCTTCTACGACGCCCTCGGCATCCCCGAGCCCACCGAACCGGCGCTGCTGAACCCACTTCCCCTGCCCCCGCACGAACCCCCCTCGCACACGGTGCCGTTGCTCGTACTCACCCGGCTGCTGGGCACCGCGGAGGTCGAGGTCACCCGGTACGCACGGCCGCACCCGCCCGCCGACAGCACCGGCGAGGCGCATGTGGCCGTGCACGAGGACACCCGGGAGACGCACCAACTCGCCCTGGCCGATGTGGTGTTCCGGTACGGCGCACCGGACGACGTCCGCTTCGGCTCTCCGGAGCAGTGGACGAGCGAGGCACTGGCCCTGCACCCGCACTGCTCACTGACCGCCTATGTCAGCGGCCCCGGCGACTGCACGATCCGTACACGCGACGGTGAACTCCTGTCCCTGCGCGCCGAGTCGGGGTCGGACGCCGACCCGGCCGCTTACGCCTCGGCCCTGTACGCGTGGCTCGCCGCCGGGAAGTCGCTGGACGAGCCGGTCGCACTGGGCCTGACGGTACGGACGGGTGCGGTCACGCACCGGGCCACGGTCACCCGGCGCTGACGCACCGCTCCCGCAGCGTCCGCAGATGGGCGAGGTGGTACGCGGCGTTCTCCTGGCCGAGTGCCGTGATCGCCGCGTCCACCAGCGGCAACGCCTCCGTGAACTCACCGCCGTCCAGGCGGGTTTCGGCGAGGTCGGTGAGCGTGCGGGCGGTGTTGTAGGCCTCGCCGGTGTCCCGGAAGAAGCTCAGGGCCTGTTCGAGGCGTTCGCGGGCCTCGTCCCGGCGGCCCTGGCCTCGCAGGGCGCGGCCCCGGTGGCGTTCCAGCAGGGCGCGGGCGCGTGCGAGGTCGGCGGCGCCCTCGTCGGTGGGGCCGATGCCGTCGAGGATGCGGTAGGCCTCATCGAAGCAGTCATACGCCTCGGTGAAGCGCCATTGGCGCAGTCTGAGCAGGCCGAGGAACTCCACCGCGGAGGCGTGGCCCCTCGTGTGTCCGGCGGCCCGTTCGGCCCGGGCCGCCGCCAGTGCTTCCGGCTCCGCCTCGTCCCAGCGGCGCAACTCCGTGTAGGTGTGGGCCAGTTGGGCGTGCAGGGAGCCCGCCGTGCGGCTGTCGGTGAAGTGGGCGTCGGCTGTCCTCGCGCCTGCCTGGAGTGCGGAGAGCAGGACGTCGTGGTGGCCGGCCTTCAGCTGGAGGGGCCACAGTGCCTGGCACAGCCGTACGACGGTGTCCCAGTCGCCGAACTCCTCGGCCGCGCGCACCGCTTGGACCAGGTTCTGGGCCTCTGCGGCGAGGGCGGCGACGGCCGTGCCCCGGTCGCGATACGAGATCGGCGAGGTGCCTGACGGGACGCGCCAGCTCTCCGGGAGGGCGGCCTGCGCGGCGCCCACCGCCAGGTCGAGGTAGTGCTCGACGGTGCGGGTGACGGCCGCCGAGCAGGCGGCGATGCCGTCGGTGGCGGCGGCCGTGCGCTCGGCGTGGGCGCGTACGGCCGGGCGGTAGCGGTAGCGGCCGACGTCCGTCGGGTCGAGCAGCAGCGCGGCGGCCAGTTCGTCCAGGAGGTGAACCGCGTCCTCCTCCGCCAGGTCGGCGGCGCGGGCGGCTGCGGCGGCGTCGAGGGCTGGCCAGGCGTACAGGCCCGCGAGGCGGTAGAGGCGGGCGGCGTCGGGGGTCAGCAGGCGGTAGGAGTCCTCGGCCGCCCGGCCCACCGTGTCCAGCGCGGGATCGCTGGGGCTCTGAGCGGACTCGGACCTGGCAGGGACGGGTGCCGTGAGGCGGGGTGCCGCCGCCCGCAGCGCGTACGGGGAGCCGGCGCAGCGGTCGAGCAGGTCGGGCAGGGTGGCGCGGGCCGCGCCGATGGCGGGCTTGCCGACCAGCTCGGTGAGGAGTCGCTTGGCGTCCTTGCGGGCCAGGGGGCCGACCTGGACGCGCAGTGCGTCGAGGCCGGTGAGGGGCCGACGGGCGACGACCACGGTCACCACGCCAGGAGCCGAGGTGAGCAACGCCCTTACCTGACCCGCCGATTGGGCGTGATCGAGGACGAGGAGGAGCCGTCGGTCGGCGAGGCAGCCCCGGAAGAGGTCGGCGCGGTCGGCTGCGGCGGGCGGTATCTCCTCGGCGGGCAGGCCGAGTTGACGCAGGAGCATGCCCAGGGCGGCGTCGGGGCCGAGGGTGCGCAGATCGACGTAGAGCTGGCCGTCGGGGAAGCGGGACTGCTGCCGCCAGCCCCAGTGGATGGCGAGGGTGCTGGTGCCGATGCCTTCGGGTCCGTGCAGCAGGGCCAGTCGGGGGCGGCCGTCGAAGGCGCGGGTGGCCTCCTTGTCCAGGGACTTCAGGGCTTCCTGACGGTCCGTGAAGAAGCGCGGGGAGGCCGGCAGTCCGGCCCGGCGGGCGAAGGTCCCGGTCAGGGCGCCCTGCGCGGGCACTCCTTGCGCGAACAGCGTCCAGGCGCGGGCGAGTTGAGGATCGCTGCGCACCCGGTCGTGGACCAGGTGGGCGACCTCGGTCAGCTGTCCGGGGGTCGTGGGCGCGACGACCTCGCGCCCCGCGATACGGCGGACGACACCTCCGGCGGACTCCCAGGCCCACCGTCCGGCCTCGTTGGCCATGCCCGATCCGACGGCTCCGAGTACCGCGCCGATGGCGCCCATCGAAATCGGATCCATGATCCCGCACGCTCCCCGTCTCCCGCGCCCCGCACGGCCGTTGCACCGCACTGTGGATCAACCCTAGCGGCAGAGCGGACAGACTGACGGGGGGTCACCGGTGCGGCAGCCCGTACGCCCGCTCCACCCTGATCCGCAGCACAAGCCGCCCGTCCCGGACCATCGTCGTGCGGTAGTCGTCCCAGTCGGGGTGTTCGCCGCGTACCGCGCGATAGAGGCGGACCAGTTCCTCGACGGTCTCGTCGTTCGGGTCCTGTGCCACCGGCGTCAGGTCGGCGGTGCCCTCGACGACGGTGTACGCCCAGCGGTCGGCACTGGTCACGTGGTAGGAGACGCGGGGGTCCCGGCGCAGATTGCGGGTCTTGGCGCGGGAGTCGGTGAGCGAGATGCGGATGGTGCGTTCGTCGGGGTCGTAGGTGTGGTTGACGTTCGAGAGCTGGGGGCGGCCGTCCGCCTTGAGGGTCGTCAGCACTCCGCCGTCGTACTCGGAGAGCAGCTTGAGGAGCACGTCCTGGGTGTCGTCCTGCTTGTCGTCCTGAGTCATGCCTCGATCAACGGCGCTTCCGCACCATCCATTCCGGATACAGTGTGAACAGGCAACAGTAGACACTGTCTACTCCCCCCTGGTAGACAGTGTCTATGAGTGATGACTCCCTGCGCACCCGCCTCATCGACGTCGGCGTCGACCTGGTGACCGCCGAAGGCATCGACGCGCTCACCCTCCGCGAGATCGCCCGCCGCGCCGGTGTCTCCCACGGCGCCCCCCGGCGCTACTTCCCGACCCATCTGGAGCTGCTGTCGGCCATCGCCCGCCGCGGCTTCACCGAGTTGGCGGCGCAGGGGGCGCGGGCGATCGAGGGGAGTACGGCGGGGCCGCGCGAGCGGATCGGGACGCTCGGGCGCGTGTATCTCGACTTCGCGCTCGCCAACCGGGGCATGCACGAGCTGATGTTCCGTCACGATCTGCTGGAGAGCGGCAAGTTGGGGTTGCGCGAGGCCAGTCTGCCCGTGTTCGCCCTGCTGGTGGACCTCGTCGGGCAGGCGCGGCCGGACGCCGATGCCCGGCTCGTCGCCGGGGCGTTGCTGGCGAACCTCTACGGCATCGCCCAGCTGTGGAGCTGGGGCAGCCTGCAACTCACCACTGGTGCAGACGACTTCGCGCCCCTGTTGCGTACGGCCCTCGACGCGCACCTCGGGCCGGAGGAGCGGTGAGCGCACATCGTCGGGTCGCGCTGGCGAGCAGTGTGATCGGGGCGGTGGTCGTCGCTCTCGACGGCACCGTGCTGACCATCGCGCAGCCCACCCTGCAACGCGATCTGCACGCCTCCTTCGCCGAGGTCCAGTGGACGAGCACCGGGTATCTCATCGCGGTGGCGAGCCTGTTGGTGTTCGCCGGGCGGCTCGGCGACCGGTACGGGCATCAACGGCTTTTCGCCATCGGGGTGTTGGGGTTCGGGGCGGTGTCGGCGGGCATCGGGGTCGCGTCCGGGGTGGGCTGGGTGATCGGACTGCGGGTCCTCCAGGGGGTGTTCGGCGCGCTGCTCCAGCCCGCCACCCTCGGGATGCTGCGTGCCGCGTTCCCGCCCGACCGGCTGGGGATGCCGATCGCCGTGCGGACCAGTGCGATCGGCGTCGCGGCGGCGGCCGGTCCGCTGGTGGGCGGGGTGCTGGTGACCCACCTGGGCTGGCGGTCGGTGTTCTTCCTCAACGTCGTACCGGCGCTGGTGCTGGGCGTCCTGGCACTGGCCGTACGCCCGCAGGGCCCGCCCCGGGCCACTCCCCCGGCCGGAGGGCGCGGGCGGCTCGACCTCCCCGGGGCCGCCCTGCTCGCGCTGGCCCTCGCCTGCCTCGTGCACACGCTCGTGGGTGTCCCGGAGCACGGCTGGAGTGCCTCGGCCGCACTCGGGCTGCTCACCGCGACCGGGGCGGGCCTCCTCCTCGTACGCCATGAACGGCGTACGGCCGACCCGCTGCTGCCGCCCGACGTGCTCGGGTCGGCGGTCGTGGGCGCCGCGCTGGGCATTCTCGTGGCCGCGTCCGCTGCGATGTTCGGCACACTCTTCGTGGCCAGTTTCGTGCTCCAGGACGAGCTGGGCATGGACCCGCTGCGGACGAGTCTGGCCGCGCTGCCGGGTGGCGCGGCGATGGTGCTGGGGGCGCCGCTGGCCGCCGTGGCGATGCGTCGGTACGGGGCGCGGCGGACGACCGCGGTCGCGTTGGCGCTGCTCGCGCTCGGGGTGCTCGGGCTGTTCCGGGCGGCCGGGATGATGGCGGTCGGCGGCGGGTTTCTGCTGCTCGGAGCGGGTTTCGGGACCGTGATGGTGACCGCGACGGCCGTCGTCGTACGGGAGGCGGCGGCCGGGTCGGCGGGGGTGGCGGGCGGGTTGCAGCAGACCGCGATGAACGTCGGGCCGGTCCTCGGGGTGGCCGTGGCGGCGACGCTCGCCACCGTGACCGACGGGCTGCGGGTGGCGTTGCCCGTGCTGGCGGGTACCGCACTTGTAGGCCTACTGGCCGCCCGGAAACTGCCGGACGTGGGTGACCGGAGGGCGACGACTGTGGGCCCCCTGCGTCACCATGGGGGGTCTGAGGCCTGAGGTGGTCCTGTCGGGGTATGACAGGACGGCACTTCAAGCGACCGGAGGGGAACGATGGCACAGCTGCGACAAGAGGTCGATCCGAGCGAGGTCGGACTGGACGCGAAGGCGCTCGACCGCCTCGACCAGCACTTCGCCCACTATGTGGACGAGGGACGGCTGCCCGGCTTCCTCGTGTCCGTGGCCCGTGCGGGCCGCGTCGCGCACCTCACCACGCACGGCCGGCGCGACATCGCGGCCGGCCTTCCGGTCGAGGCCGACACGCTGTGGCGGATCTACTCCATGAGCAAGCCGGTCACCTCGGTCGCCGCGCTGACCCTGATGGAGGAGGGACGGCTCTCGCTCACGGACCCGGTCTCCCGCTTCCTGCCGGAGTTCGCCGACCCGCAGGTCTACGTGAGCGGCTCCGGCGACGACCTCACCACCCGGCCCGCCCAACCCCTCCTGGTCAAGCACCTGTTGACCCACACGGCGGGTCTCACCTTCGCGTTCTACCACTCGCACCCCGTCGACGCCCTCTACCGCGAGGCCAACCTGGAGTCGTCGGTGGTGCCGGGCACGACACTGGCGGAGACCTGTTCGGTGTACGCGGGGCTGCCGCTCCAGTACGAGCCGGGCACGCAGTGGAACTACTCGGTCGCCACGAACGTCCTCGGCCGGGTCATCGAGGTGGTGTCCGGGCAGCCGCTCGACGAGTTCGTCACCGACCGCGTCTTCCGCCCGCTCGGCATGACCGACGCCGGTTTCTGGCTGAGCGGCGAACAGACCGACCGGCTGGCCGAGTTGTACGGGGAGACCGAGAACGGCGGGATCGAGCCGACCCTCGGTCTGCCGTTGAAGTGCCGGCCCCGTTTCCTGTCCGGCAGCGGCGGTGTCGTCGCCTCCGCCCATGACTACCACCGGTTCATGGAGATGCTGCGCCGGGGCGGCGAACTCGACGGCGTCCGCGTCCTGTCGGCCGAGACCGTGGCCCTGATGACCTCCAACCATCTGCCCGGCGGCGTCGACCTGCGCGCCTTCGGCGCCCGTCCGCACGACGAACCCGGCAACGCGGGCGTCGGCTTCGGCCTCGGCGTCTCGGTCGTGATCGACCCGGAGCGCACCCTGGCCCCGACCGGCCTCGGTACGTACGGCTGGAGCGGGGTGGCGACGACGACCTTCTGGGTCGACCCGAGCCGTGATCTGACGGTGCAGTTCATGACCCAGGTACGACACCGGACGAGCCAGACCTACTGGCAGGACCTGCGGCGGCTGGTGCACGAGGCCGTAACCGATTAGCTGCCGCTGGGCAGTTGGCGGGGAGCGTGCCGCCGTCAGCCGACGGTGAGCCTGAACTCCAGTCCCTCCCCGCCGAGTTCACCGAGCCACTCCTCCGAACGCCGTGCCGTCTCGGCGGCGCGGCTGAGGCCCGGTGGCAACGAGCCGTCGAGGATGTGCCGGACACCCAGGGCGAGTGTGCGGGAGACACAGCGGGCCATCGCGCTCTCGGCCGCGTCGCCCTCCAGGTCGAGGAGATACCGGCCGGACCAGTTCCGCCGCCCCGAGCCACCCTCCCCCTCCCCTTCCGCGTCCACTTCGAGGGAGACCGCCAGCACCACCCGGTCGCGGTCCGCGTCGGTCGTCGGATAGCGCGCCGCCAACTCCCTTGCCAGCGGGCCGATCCGCTCGTCGTCGCCGCCCTTCAGCTCGGCGAAGACGGAGTCCCAGGCGCTGAGCCAGCCGTCCAGCCGCAGGGTGCCCCGGACGAAGGACTCCGCCTTCCACGCCTCCGGCAGCTCGTACTGGCCGACGAACGGCAGGCTGTCCCGGTTCGGGTACACCTCGAAGGTCTCGCCGTCGATCACGTGCGGGCGCGTGACCTCCCAGGGCCGGTCGGCGACCGTCTCGCCGCCGTCCTCGATGTAACGGGCGGGCGAGCGCAGGGCGTTGAGGACTCCTGCGGGTGCCCAGCTGAACCGGTACCTGAAGTCGTTGGGCACCGCCGGGATGCCTCCGCAGTAGGAGGTCAGGCGGTACGAGGCCGCAGTGCCGGCGCCGATCGTGTGCTCGGCGCGGGTGACCAGGCTGTGCGCGAAGAGGTGGTCGATGCCCGGGTCGAGCCCGCACTCGGTGAGGACGACCAGGCCTGCCGTCTCCGCTGCCGGTACCTGCTCAAGTACCGGCTCCGATACGTAGCTTGAGCAGGCGAAGTGCGCTCCGCCCTGGACGCAGGCCGCGAGGAGCGGGGCGTGCTCGGGGGCCGGGAGCATGGAGACGACCACGTCGCCGGGGGCGAGTTCGGCGGTGAGCGCGGGGAGGGTGTAGGCGCGGGGCTCGGCACGGCCGGTGAGGCCCAGGTGGGCGAGGGCCTCGGCGGCACGGTCGACCGTGCGGTGCCACACGCGTACATCGCGCACGGCGTCGCTGTCGCACAGGGCGGCGAGGCCGCCACCCGTGGACAGGCCCGCGCCGATCCAGTGGACGGTGCCGCTCGCGGGGACCCGCTCACTCATGGTCCAACTCCTCCTTGACGATGCCGAGTTCACGGCACACCTGATGGAACCGGTCCAGACAGCGCCCCCAGGCCCCGCCCACCTCGAAGTCGAGGAGCTGGGGCACCAGGTCCGCCGAGAAGTCCGCGCTGGCCTCGCGTGGCAGCAGGGACGGCAGGTTGTCGATGGCGATCAGATCGAGCGCGGGCTCGTCCCGGAGGCGGCGCACCGGGTCGTCCCAGGTGGTCGCCGTGTCGTACACCGGGAGGAGGTTCATCGGCGAGCCGACGTCGACGGTGACGTCCGAGAGGGTGCGCAGACGGCGGCCGGGGGTGTCCAGGTCCGCGTCCGTGAGGAAGGGCGGGACCGGGGTGGTCGTAAGGACGGTGTTGACCAGCAACTCGTGTGCCAGCAGGGCCGGTCGGTCGAGGTCGCGGGTCTCGGCGAGGTCCCAGCAGGTGGGGTCGATCCCGGCCTCGTCGAGCGCGACCCGCGCGCCCCGGCCGCTGCGGCCCAGGGCGCCGATCACCAGCGCGCTCAACCGGGTTCCGGGCGCCCGGAGTTCGGCCTCCAGGGCGTCCTTGGTGGTGGGCTGCAGGGGAGTTGTCAGCGTCCCCCGGTGCTGGAGCACGGCGAGGGCGGCTCCCAGATATCCGGCCCAGAAGCCGAAGGCGGCCAGCCGCCTGCCCTGTTCGTCGGCCAGGTACTCCAGGTCCAGCAGCGCCCCGCCCCCGGCGACGAAGCGGGTCAGCAGCTCGGCCGCGCCCGGCTGGCCCTTGTAGGCGTGCCCGAAGAAGATGTGCCGGTGGCGCAACTCGCCCGGCTCGTCGGGGAGTTCCTTGAGACCGACGATCACCGCGTCCGAGGGGGCGGAGACCCAGGACCCGCCGTCGGCAGCGCCGCAGCCGACAGCCTCGTACTCCTCGATCGGGAAGATCCGTTGCGGGGACTCCTCCACGGTCAGGCGCACGCCCGCCTCGACGAGCCGCCGGGCGTCGGACGGGACGACGGCGGTGCGGCGTTCGGTCGTGCGGGTCTCGTGGCGCAGCCACAAGTGAAGCTCGGTCATACGAGGTTGACCTCCGGGCGCAGGGCATCGGCCGCGAAACGGCCGGCGCTCAAGGGGCTGATGTCGACGAAGGGTACGCGGCCGAGGTACAGGTCGCGGACCACCTCGCCGACCGCCGGTCCCTGGAGGAAACCGTGGCCGGAGAAGCCCGTCGCGTAGAGGAGGCGGGAGACCGAAGTCGCCTCGCCGATCAGGGCGTTGTGGTCCGGGGTGATCTCGTACAGGCCCGCCCAGCCGCCGGTGCGGCGCAGGTCGAGCAGGGCGGGCGCCCGGTGTTCCATCGCCTCGTACAGGCGGGGGATCCAGCGGTCGTGGGTGTCGGTGGCGAAGCCGGTCGTCTCGTCGGGGTCGGACATGCCGAGGAGCAGGCCGGGTCCCTCGGTGTGGAAGTAGAGGCTGCTGCTGAAGTCGATGGTCATGGGGAGCGTGGGCGGCAGTCCGGGGACGGGTTCGGTGACCGCTATCTGGCGGCGCAGGGGGTCCACGGGCAGGTCCACGCCCGCCATCGCGCCGACGGCCCGGGACCAGGCGCCGGCCGCGCAGACGACGGTGTCGGTGGCGATCCGTCCCCGGTCGGTGACGACGGCCTCGATGGTGTCGCCCTCACCGTTCTCGCCGTCGCGTTCGATGCCGGTGACCTCGGTGTGCCGCAGGACGGTCGCGCCGTGGCGCCGGGCCGCGGCGGCGTAGCCGTGGACCACCGCTTCGGGGGTGCAGTGGCCGTCGTCGGGCGAGTAGGCCGCCGCGAGCAGGCCGTCGGTGGTGATCAGCGGGGAGAGGCGGCGGGCCTCGGCGGGCGTGAGCATGCGGCTGGGCACGCCGAGGCCGTTCTGCAGCGCGACGCCCGCCTCGAAGGAGGCGACGTCCTCGGGTGTGGAGAGGAGGAAGAGGTAACCGACCCGGTGGAGCCCGATGTCCTGCCCGATCTCCTCCCCGAACCGCCCGAACGCCTCCAGGCTGCGCGCCCCGAGCTGGATGTTGAGTTCGTCGGAGAACTGCGCCCGCACCCCACCGGCGGCCCGCGAGGTCGACCCGGACGCCAGTTCGTCCCGCTCGACGAGCACCACGTCCCGTACACCGGCCCGGGCCAGGTGATAGGCGATGCTGGCGCCCATCACCCCGCCCCCGATCACGACGACCTCCGCCCGCGTGACGCTCATCGACCCGCTCCCCACGCCGGGTGGCCGACGGCCCGCGCCGCTGCCACGTCCCGCACACCGGGCCCGACGCCGTCCGGGCCGGTGCGAGCAGCGGTTCGCACGCCCGCGCTCATCGGCCCACCGCCGACCGCACCGGCGCCCGCCCGCCGCAGGGCACTCATCGGCCCGCTCCCCGCGCCGCGCGCACCACGGCCCAGGCCGCCGCCGCGTCCTGTACACCGAGTCCCACGCTGTTGTAGAAGACGATGTCCTCCGGGCCCGTACGGGCGGTTCGCGCGCCCGTGAGGACGTCGCCGAGGGCGATCAGGTTCTCGCGGGTCAGGGGGCCGTTGCGCAGGGCGTCGATCACCGGGCCCGCGTGGCCTGCGGCGGTCTCCGGGTCGTCGACCACCACGGCCGCCGCCCGGCGCAGCACCTCGGGGTCCACCTCGCTGCGGGTCGGTTCGAACGAGCCGACGCTGACCACCGTGCAGCCGGGGGCGAGCCAGGCGCCGCGTACGACCGGGGTGGTGCTGAGGGTGCAGGCCGCGACCAGGGACGCCCCCGTCACCGCCGCCTCCGGGGTGTCGGTCGCCTCGGCGGCGATGCCCAGTTCGGCCGCGAGCAGGTCCGCCGCCCGCGCTCGGCGCTCGGGGGTCGGGCTCCAGATCCGTACCGCCTTCAGGTCCCGCACCCGGGCGACGGCCCGCGCGTGGGCGAGTGCCTGGGTGCCCGCGCCGAGCAGGGCCAGTTCGGCGCTGTCGGCGGTGGACAGCGCGTCGAAGGCCACGGCGCTCGCGGCGGCCGTGCGCGCGGTCGTGACCGCCGTGCCGTCCATGACGGCGGCGAGCGCGCCCGTCACCGGGTCCAGGGCGGTGATCACGGCGTGCACGGTCGGCAGGCCCGCCGCCGCGTTGCCGGGGTTGACGCTGCCGAACTTCGCCACCGCGCCGGTGTCCCGGGACAGCCGGGAGACGTACGCGAAGACCACACTGTCGTCGAAGCGGCTGGGATGCATGATCTTCGCGGGCAGATCCGGCAGCTCCGGCTGGTCCGGTGGATCGGGTCTGCCCGCGCCGCCCGCTCCCAGCGCGGTGAACGCCGCGCGCTGCGACGCGATCGCCGTGTCGGGGTCGAGCAGGGCCGTCACCCGGTCCCGGGAGAGGAAGAGGACGTCGTCGGTCATTCCCTCTTCCTTTCCGGAATCGGGGCCTCTCGCACCCCGCTCACCCGGTCAGGTCAGGACCAGTGCGCCACCGCGTCGAGATGCGGCAGGACGTGGTCCAGCCGTTCGCGCTTCGTCCGCAGGTAGGTGATGTTGTTCTCGCACGGCGGGATCAGCAGCGGCACGTCCTGGGCGATCTTGATGCCGTGCCGGAGCAACGCCTCGCGCTTGCGCGGGTTGTTGGACATCAGGCGGACCGAGCGGACCCCGAGGTCGTGCAGGATCTCGGCCGCGACGCCGTAGTCGCGGGAGTCCACCGGCAGGCCCTGGGCGAGGTTCGCCTCGACGGTGTCCAGGCCCTCCGACTGCAGCTGCATCGCGCGCAGCTTGGCGAGCAGGCCGATGCCCCGGCCCTCATGCCCTCTGAGGTAGACGAGAATGCCGCTCCCCTCGGCGACTATCGCGCGCAGCGCGGAGTCGAGCTGGTCGCCGCATTCGCAGTGCTGGGAGCCGAAGGCGTCACCGGTCAGGCACTCGGAATGCAGCCGGGTGAGTACGTCGTCCTCGGTGATCTCGCCGTAGACCAGCGCCACTTGCTCGTCACCGCGATCGTGGTCCATGTAACCGACCGCCTGGAAATCGCCGTACACGGTGGGCAACGGCGCATTCACGACGCGTTCGACTCCCGACGGCTGGGAGGCTTTGCCGAGTACGCCAATTTTTTCTGTCATGATCTGGTTCCTAAGCAGAGACGAAAGGCCGTGAGAACATGGATGATTCGGGAATACGGTTGCCGGTGGACACTACGGAAGACGTACGGACACGAGCCGCCGGCGTCTCAACACAGGTCGCCGTTCTTCCGGTCGGTAGCTTCGAACAGCACGGCCCCTTCCTCCCGTTGACGACAGACACCCTGGTCGCCTGTGCCGTAGCCCGGGAGATCGCAGCCGCGTACCCGGTGCACCTCCTTCCGCCGGTGACGATCGCCTGCTCGCACGAGCACGCCGCCTGGCCGGGAACCGTCAGCATCTCCTCCGTGACCCTTCACGCGGTAGTACGGGACATCGCCGACTCGCTGCGCCGCTCGGGCGTGGACGCCCTGGTCGTCGTCAACGGGCACGGCGGAAACTACGTACTGGGCAATGTCGTTCAGGAATCCTCCGCGCTCGGTGAGCGGATGGCGCTGTTCCCGGCCGCGGAGGACTGGGAGACGGCGCGCGAGCGGGCCGGTGTGGTGACCTCGCTGCTCACCGACATGCACGCGGGGGAAATCGAGACCTCCATCCTTCTGCACGCTCATCCCGAATTGCTCCGTCCCGGTTATGAGACCTCTGATTTCGTCGCCGACGACCGTCGGCATCTCCTCACCCTCGGCATGGCCGGTTACACCGATTCCGGTGTCATCGGCCGTCCTTCCCTGGGCTCCGCCGAAAAGGGGAAGGCGTTGCTGGCGAGCTTCGCCGAGTCCTTCGGGGCGTATTTCTCGATGCTGACCGCCGACGGCGGCAAAGACGAAGACGATGACGGGGTCTCGGCCGGGGCCGGCGACCAGAAGTAGCGGACGACCAGGACGACCGCGCCGGGCAGGGCGGCGACGAAGCTCAGCACGCCGTACACGACGGCGACGCTCAGCCCCATGCTCGCGCCCAGGCCCGCCGCGCCGAACGCCCAGACGGTGACGCCCTCGCGGGGGCCCCAGCCGCCGACGTTCAGCGGAACGCCCATCGCCAGCAGGGCCAGTACGGCGAGCGGCAGCAGTTGGGCGACCGTGGCGTGGGAGCCGGCGACCTTGGCGGCGACCACGAACATGCCGAGGTGGCCGGAGAGGACGATCACGGAGGAGAGGGCCACGCCCGGCGCGTTCTCGCGGGAGAGCAGGGCGCCGCGTGCCTCGGCGAGTACGGCGCGCAGGGCGCGGGCGCGGCGGGCCGCGACGCTCGGGGCCCGGTTCATCCGGACCGCGACGACCACCGCGAGGGCGCCGACCGCGGCGAACGCCGCCATCAGCGCGACCCGGCGGGCCTCCGCCATCACGGGTGACGGCTGGGTCAGCAGCACGCCGGCGCCGACGGCGACCAGCGCGATCTGCCCGGCGGCCCGTTCGAGGACGACCGCGCGGACTCCGCGCCCGACGTCGCCCGCGCTCTGTCCGTGCCGTACCGCGCGGTGGACGTCGCCGAGGACGCCGCCGGGGAGGGCGGCGTTCAGGAACAGCGAGCGGTAGTAGTCGGCGACGGCGGGGCCGAGGGGGAGGCTGATCCGGAGGCTGCGGGCGACCAGGGCCCAGCGCCAGGCGCTGAACACGGTGGTCAGCAGTCCGATGCCGAGGGCGACGAACAGCGTCGGTACGTCGATGCGGCGCAGGCCGTCCAGGAAGACGCCGGTGCCGAGGCGCCAGAGGAGGATGCCGAGGATGGTCACTCCGGCGAGGGTGCCGAGGTGGGGGCGGATGCGTTTCGCTGCGCGGCTCAGGCGGCTCGGGGGTTTTGCCTGGGCGGCGGCCCCTACGAAGCCGATCACGCCTGCTCGACCGGCCGACGCGGAGCGCCCCGCGGGGTAGGCGGTTCGTTGGGTGCGGGTCAGTGGGGGCTGGTCGCGCCCCGCGGCGGAGCCGCTGATCGATACCGTCCCGCGCCCTTTTCGGGGCGCTTCCACCGTCTGGATGCTCATGACGTTGCCCCGCCCGTCGGCCTCGCCAGGGCCAGGAGGTCGCTGTGGTGGACCTCGACCCGTAGTTCGCCCGCCGCGCAGGCCTCAAGACGGTCGGTGAGGTACTGGTCGGCCTTCGGCTTCAGGGAGGGACGTTCCTCCACCGCCGCCGCGACCCAGCCGCGCAGCCACTCCGCGGTGAGGGGGGCCTCGACCGGGCCCAGGCGCCAGGCGCTCGGGTGGACGTGGACCGTGGCGCCCCGCTGGTCGAAGGCCTCGCAGGCCGCCGTGACCGCGTCGGGACCGAGCAGGCCCGCCCGGCGCTGGTGGGCGTTGAACGCGTCGGCGATGTCCCCGTCCAGCGGGTCGGGGGAGGCGAACTCGACGCGGCCGGCGACGGAGAGGGTCAGCAGGGCGGGGCAGCCGACGCCCGCGCAAGCCGTGGCGAGGGCGTCGACCTCCTCACGGGTGAGGACGTCGAGGAGGGCGGAGGCGGTGACCAGGGAGGCGCCGACCAGGGCGTCGGAGGTCAGCCGGGCGACATCGCCGCGCCGGGTCTCGACCGTCACGCGGCTGCCGTCGGCGGCGGCGCGCGGCGAGGCCACGGCGGCGAAGTGCAGGAGGTAGGGGTCACGGTCGTGCAGGACCCAGTGCTGGGCACCGTCGAGCCGGGGCGCGAGCCAGCGGCCCATGGAACCGGTGCCGCAGCCCAGGTCGTGGACGACGAGACCGCCCGCCTTGCCGGGCAGGTTGGCCAGCCGGATACGGAGCGGGTCGAGCAGTTCGACGGCGCGCGCGGCGGCGTCGGCGCCCTCGCGCAGCTCCAGCCAGTCGGGAGCGTAGCGGGGCGGGTCGTCGGGCCCGGCCTCGCGCAGCCGGATGGTGCCCCGCTCCCCCGGTGCGACCGGTCCGGCGCCGGGCTTGACGTCCCGGTGGGTGGGCTGGGCCGGAATCCCGGCGGCGGGCTTGGCGTTCGCGTCCACCGGCGTCACCGGCCCCCGTCGCTGGATCTCGGCCGCCGCGGAAGTAGTGACGGTCGTTGCCTTCTTCATGCCGCGCTCCTTGCATCCCCGAGGTTCCGCCCCGACGCCCCCACGAGACCCCGCAGCGCGGCCACCCGGCGTCCCCGGGCGGCGACCAGCTCGACGTCGGCGTCCAGGGACGGCACGGAAGCCGACCGTCCCGTCTCCGCCGGGGCCGAATCCGCCATCGTCATCGCCTTCTTCACGCCGCGCTCCTTACTGCCCGAGGGCTCCGCCCCGACGCCCCCACGAGGCTCCGCAGCGCGACCACTCGGCGCACCCGGTCGGCGACCAGCTCGACGTCGGCGTCCAGGGACGGCACGGAAGCCGACCGTCCCGTCTCCGCCGGGGCCGAATCCGCCATCGTCATCGCCTTCTTCACGCCGCGCTCCTTGCTGCCCGAGGGCTCCGCCCCGACGCCCCCACGAGGCTCCGCAGCGCGACCACTCGGCGCACCCGGTCGGCGACCAGCTCGACGTCGGCGTCCACGACCACTGCCGCCGCGCACCGCGAGGCTCCCGAGACGATACGTCCCCGCACCCCGACGACAGTCCGCAGCGAGGCCACCCGACGCGCCCGGTCGGAGACCGGGTCGAGGGCGGTACCCGAGCCGAGGCCGATGGCCGGGCCGAGGCCGGAGACCGAACTCGGCCCGGAGACCGGGCCCGGCCCACTGGCCGGACCCGGGCCGGAGGTCATGCGTACCGCCGACCCCCGGCGCCCGGTCCTCTGTCCCGTCGAGGGGACTGTCATCGCTGTCTTCATGCCGCCCTCCGGGGTTCCCAGGGAATCCGGCCCAACACTCCGGCCAGGCTTCGTGCCGTCGCCGCCCAGCCGTCCAGGGCCGCCCGGCGGCCCCGCGCCGCTGCCTTCAGGCGGCGGCGGACGTCCGCCTCGCCGAACCAGCCGCGGAGTTCCGCCGCCAGGGCGGCCGGGTTCTCCGGGGGTACGAGGATGCCGGGGACGCCTCCGTCGGGGGCGCGGCCGACCGCCTCGGGGAGGCCGCCGACGTCCGTGGCCAGGACCGGGATGCCTCGGGCGAGGGCCTCCGTGACCGCCATGCCGTACGTCTCCGCGTAGGAGGTGAGGACCATCAGGTCGGCTGCCGCGTAGGAGGCGTCCAGCTGGGCGCCCGCCTGGGGGCCGGCCAGGTGCAGGCGGTCCTCCAGGCCGTGCTTGGCGATCAGGGCGCGCAGGTCGGCGACGTACTCCGGGTCCTGCTCCAGGCCGCCCACGCAGACGCAGCTCCACGGCAGGTCGGTCACCGCGGCCAGCGCCTCCACCAGGCGGTGCTGGCCCTTGCGCGGGGTCACGGCGGCGACGCACAGGAGGCGGGAGACGCCGTCCGTGCCGGAGGCGAGGGGGGCGATGTCCGCGCCGGGGGCCGCCATGTGGACGCGGTCCGGGGCGAGTCCGTGGTGGGAGACCAGGCGGCGTACCGCCCAGTCGCTGGTCGCGATCACCGAGGGCACCGCCCGCAGGACGGTCCGCTCCAGGGCGTCCAGCTCGGCCGCGACCGCCGGTTCGAGGCCCGTCTCGTCGCCCAGCGGGAGGTGCACCAGCACGGCGAGGCGCAGGCGTTCGGCCTCCGGGACGATGATCTCGGGGACCCCGCAGGCCACCAGACCGTCGAGCAGGACGACCGTGCCGTCCGGCAGGTCGCTCAGCGTCCGGGCCAGTTCCGCGCGGGCCTCCGCACCCGGCCGGGGCCACTCACCGGCGACGGCGTGCTTGTGCACCTGCCAGCCGAAGCCGGGCAGGTCGAGGCTGATCCGCCGGTCGTAGGCGTTGCCGCCGCTCGGCGTGGCCGGGTCGTCGACGCCGCCCGGCATCACGAAGTGGACGGAACGCAGGGACATGGGGATGATCGCCGCGTTCTTGAGGGCCGCGTTCTGCACCGGCACGTAGTTGAGCGTCTTCTGCACGTGTACCTGTACCTGTACCTGAGCCGGGGCGGCCGAACCGGCCGCCGGGGAGAGGGAAACCGCGCGGTCGAGGGTCGTGTCGGTCACAGGGCACGCTCGTAGCTCGCCCAGGCGACATGCGATTCGTGCAGGGTGACGGTCAGGCCCGCCAGGCCTCGCGCGCCCTCGCCCAGCGCGCCCTTCTCGATCCGTGCGGCGAGCCGGTCGGCGATGACCTTGGCCAGGAACTCCGTGGAGGTGTTGATACCGGCGAAGTCGGGCTCGTTGTCCAGATTGCGGTAGTTCAACTCGCTCACCACGGCACCCAGTTCCTGTGTGGCCAGGCCGATGTCGACGACGATGTTGTCCTCGTCCAGCTGTTCGCGGCGGAACGTGGCGTCGACGAGGAACGTCGCGCCGTGCAGGCGCTGCGCGGGCCCGAAGACCTCGCCGCTGAAGCTGTGGGCGATCATGATGTGATCGCGGACGGTGATGCTGAACAACGGACGACCCTCCAGGTGCGGCGCGTCTTGTCCCGTGCTGATCGCTGCCGGGGCATGCCGAGTAGTACGGCTGCTCAGGGCAGCCTGTTCAACTCGTTCAACGGCTTGTTCAATCGGAATAGCGGACTCGGTGGCACAGGGCCGGGATCTCCCCGGAGGCCAGCTTCGGCAGCAGGTCCGGAAGTTCCTCGAAGTCGCTCTCCCCGGTGACCAGGGCGTCCAGCGCCGGATCGGCCAGCAGGTCGAGGGCGAGGGCGAGCCGGTCGGCGTAGGTACGGCCGGGCCGCGCGGACGGTGACACGGTCCCCACCTGGCTGCTGCGGACGGTGAGCCGCCGGGAGTGGAACGCCTCGCCGAGCGGCAGGCTGACGCGCCGGTCGCCGTACCAGCTCAGCTCGATCACCGTGCCCTCGGCGCCGAGGAGTTCGAGGGAGCGGGTGAGCCCGGCCTCGGTGGCGCTGGCGTGCACGACCAGGTCGCACTCCCCCAGCGCGTCCTGCGGCAGCGCGAAGTCGACGCCGAGCGCCTCGGCGGTCTTCGCCCGCCCGGGATCGGCGTCCAACAGCTGCACGCGCACGCCCGGGAAGCGGGCGATCAGGGCGGCCACGGAGCAGCCGATCATCCCGCCGCCGACCACGGCGATCCGGTCCCCGGCGAGCGGGGCCGCGTCCCAGAGGGCGTTCACTGCGGTCTCGACGGTCCCGGCGAGCACGGCCCGTTCGGCCGGCACCGACTCCGGCACCACTGTCACCGCGCCGGCCGGGACGACGTACCGCGTCTGATGCGGGTAGAGGCAGAAGACCGTACGGCCGACGAGCGCGGCCGGGCCCTCCTCCACGAAACCGACGTTGAGGTAGCCGTATTTCACCGGACCGGGGAACTCGCCCTCCTGGAACGGCGCCCGCATGGCCGCGTACTGGCTGACCGGGACCCCGCCCCGGAAGACGAGGGTCTCCGTGCCGCGGCTCACGCCGGAGAAGAGGGTGCGGACCAGTACCTCGTCCTCGCCGGGCGCCGGAAGTCCGACGTCACGGATCTCTCCGCGGTCCGGCGCACCGATCCAGAACGCTCGTGCGGCGCGCTTCATCGGAGTCCTCCTGAACGCTTGGGAAGTTGTTCACGTACCGAGATGTGCACAGTCCGCGCACAGTACGCGGCATGATCCACTCTGTACATACGGCGGAGGACGAGCGGTGGCCCTGAACTACACGTACGACGTAAGGCCGGCACAGCAGGAGACCGCTCTGGGAGCGGGCGTCCAGATCCTGTTGCTGGCCCTGCTGGGCTACGCCATCGGTCTGGGCCCGGCCGGCTGGGTGACCGGACTCACGTTCGCGATCGCCACCTGGGCCGTCCTGTCCCGCGCGCTGCACCGCTCGGGGTCGAAGTCCTTCGGCCCGGCCAACCGTGTGACCCTCGGCCGGGCGACCCTGGTCGGCGGGGTGACGGCGCTGGTCGCGGACTCCTTCGAGAGCTCCCCGCCGGTCACGCTGTTCGTCGGTCTGACGGCCGTCGCCCTGATCCTCGACGGCGTGGACGGCAAGGTCGCCCGCCGCACCGGCACCTGCTCGACGCTGGGCGCGCGCTTCGACATGGAGGTCGACGCGTTCCTGATCCTCGTCCTCAGCGTGTACGTGTCCATGTCGCTGGGCCCGTGGGTCCTGCTGATCGGCGGCATGCGCTACGCCTTCGTCGCCGCCGCCCGCGTCCTGCCCTGGCTGAACGCCCCGCTCCCCCCGAGCACCGCCCGCAAGACCGTGGCCGCCCTCCAGGGCATCCTGCTCCTGCTCGGCGCCTCCGGCTACCTGCCCCTCGCGGCCACGGAGGCGGTCGTGGCACTGGCCCTGGGCACGCTGGTCTGGTCCTTCGGCCGGGACATCCTGTGGCTCTACCGCACCTCCCACCCGCGTACGACACCGTCCGCGCCCTCCACGCCCTCCGCGTCGTTCGCCGAGGTGGAGCAGCAGCTGCGCGCACTGGTACCCGCCGAGTCCATCTCCCGGTGATACGCGGTGCCGGTGAACGCGGGTGCACAGCCGCGCCCCTCAGGGGCGCGGGGAACTGCGCGACCAGCCCCCACCGGCCCGCGGCCGAAGAGCTGCCCGACCTCAAGCCTTACGAACGTGAACCTCGGCTCCTGACCAGCACGAACACCGCCGCAGCGAGCCCCAGCACCCCCACCACCAACCCGGCGATCCCCAGCCCACGAGCCGTGGAGTCACTGGCCGAGGCCGAAACAACCTGACCGGCGTCGCTCTTGGCGGCCTTCGCCGCGGTTCCTTCCGCCGAAGCCGCAGCCGCAGTCAGCTTCAGTGTGGGAGCCGGATTCTCCGGCTCCTCCTGCCCCGCCTCGGGCGTCTCGATCCAGCGGACGACCTTCCCGTCCGAGTAGGTCTGCAGCGTCTTGAAGGCCAGCTCGCCGGTGTCGTCGGGCAGTTGGCCGAACGCGACGTCGAAGTCCTCGTACTCCCCCTGCCCGATCTTCCCGCCGGACCAGGTGATCTCCGAGACCGCGTCGGTGATCGTCCCGTCGTCCGTCTTGATCGGTGTCTTGAGCCTGGTGGTCGTGACCTTCGCGGTCCAGCCCTGCTCCGGGGTGACCAGCACGCCGAGGACGGGGTGGTCGGTGGGCAGGAAGACCTGGACCTTCGTGGTGCTCGCGGTGTCCTCCTCGTTGGGGACCCGGAAGGTCAGGACGCCGTCCGTGGCGCCCTTCGCGTAGCTCTCGGGGTGCACGGTGACGTGCGCGAAGGCGGAACCGGCCGCCGCGAGGACACCGGCGGCGGTGATACCGGCGACGACGCCGGCGCGGCGCAGGGTGATGCGTGTCGGGAACATGAGCGGAACTCCGTACTTCCGTACTGGTGACTGCTGTCGAGGAACCTCAGGGCGTGTACGACAGCCCTGCGGGCGGCCCTCGACCGCTCACCGCGTATCGGAGGAGGAGTCGGCGCGGCCGGGCGACCGCCGGCGACATGCGTCCCGGGGCCGGGCGGACCGGTCCGGCGGGCGCGTCCCGCCACCAGGCGGCGAGGCCGGGCACGAAGGCGACGGCCCAGCGCAGCAGCGACCACAGCGCGGCCTCGCCCCGGCGCAGGCACCAGGAGGCGACCAGTGCGGCGAGGACGTGGGCGCTCATGGCGTGCGGGTGCGGGTGGGCCATCGGCATCCCGGGGTGGTGTATGGGCGGCATGGCCGCCATGGCCCGGCCGCGCAGCGCCCCGAAGGCGAGGTGCAGCCCCGCCTGGGTGCCCAGGGTCAGGGCCCCGATCCCCGGCAGCGACCGCTCCCGTCCGCCGAGCAGCCATCCGACGGCGAACACGACCGCGAACCCGGCCCCGTCGGCCGCCGGGACCGGCGGTTCGCCGGTCGCGAGGCCGTGCGCGGCGGCGGCCAGCAGCACGCACACCGCGGCGAACACCGCGGCGCGCAGGCTCCGTACCGCCGGGGAAGCGTCGCTCATCGTGCGGGGATCCTCCCACGGCCCGATCCTCGCACCCGCACCGCCTCTCGAAAGCCATTCGCCGGCTACTCGCCGCCCGAGGTCTCCTCGTCCTCCAGTTCCTTGGCGAGGCGGCGCAGGTGCGGGCCGTACTCGGGGTCGTTGAGCGCCGCCGCGAACTGGGCGGTGAGGTAGGCGAGCGGGTTGCCGGTGTCGTACCAGCGGCCGTGGATGACCTGGCCGTAGACGGCGCGGCTGGCGGCGTAGGCGTTGATCGCGTCGGTGAGGTAGACCTCGCCGGTGCGGTGGTCGTACCAGCGCTTGGTCTGTTCGCGGAGTTCGTCGATGATGCCGGGCGTGATGACGTACCCGCCGATGGCCGCGTACGACGAGGGCGCGTCCTGCGGGCGGGGCTTCTCGACCAGTCCGGTGATGCGCAGCAGGCCGTCGTCGAGGTCCTCCTTGACGACGGGGACGCCGTAGCGCTGCGAGTCACCCGGGTCCATCGGCATCAGCGCGAGGACCGGCGAGTTGGTGGCCTCGTACGCCTTGATCAGCTGCTGGGCGCGCGGGACCTCGGCGACGAACACGTCGTCGGGCCAGAGCACGAGCAGCGGCTCGTCGCCGATGTTGCGCGAGGCGTTGAGGACGGGCGTGCCGTTGCCGTACGGGCCCTGCTGGTAGAGGTAGGTGATGTGGCCGAGCCGGGACAGCTCGCCGACCTCCTCCACGGCGTCCGCGTACGCCGACTTGCCGTCGGCGCGCAGCTGGTCGACGAGGCCGGGGTTGGGCCGGAAGTGGTCCTGGATCAGCCCCTTGTCGCCGGACACCACGATGGTGATGTCGGTGATGCCGGAGGCCACGAGCTCCCGGACGGTGTGCTCGATGACGGGCTTGTCACCGACGGGCAGCATCTCCTTCGGTGTCGCCTTGGTGAGCGGCAGCAGCCGGGACCCCAGTCCGGCTGCGGGAATGACTGCCCTGCGAATCGTGGCCATTGGCCCCCCTGTGCGAAAGCGCCTGCGTATGTCTGGCGGTCGTCGTGCGTGGTCATGGTCCTGCTCAGCGGTGCGTCTCGCCGCTCACCCGCGCGTGTCGGCGCGGGTGGTGTGACGCTACCAATCGGCATGCCCCGCCGCCGCACCTCCCAGACCCCGCGGGTGCTCCCCCGGCCACCGGTTCAGGCCCGGCGCGGGAGTACGGCGACGGCGGCTAGGGGTACGGCGGCCAGCACCAGCCAGGGCACGGCGGCGGGCAGGCCGGTGTCGAGGAGGGTGCCGGTCAGCGAGCTGCCGACCAGCACGATCAGGCCGGAAACCGACGACAGGGCACCGGTGTAGAGGCCGAGCCGCCCCTCTTCGGCGAGGTCGGGCACCCAGGCGCGGGCCACCGGCGCGACCAGCATCTGGCCGAAGGTGAGCAGGACGACGAACCCGGCGGCGGGCAGCAGCCCCATGGTTCCGGTCCAGGCGGCGGGCCTGGCCAGCGCGACGACGGCGAACCCGGCGGAGATCAGCAGCAGGCCGGCGACCATCGAGCGGCGCAGGGCGAGCCGGTCGCCGACCCAGCGGGTGACCGGCAGCTGGGCGGTCACGACGAGCAGCGAGGAGAGGGCGAACAGCCAGGCCAGCGCGGTCTGGGAGCCGGTCGCGCGCTCGACCTCGTCGGGGAGCGCGAGGTACAGCTGGTTGTAGGCGAGGAGGTAGGCGCCGTACGCGGAGCAGAGTGCGAGAAACCGACGGTTGCGCAGCAGTGTGCGCACGCCCCCTTTCGCTCGGACGCGCTCCCTGCCGGGTATGTGCTGCGGGAGCAGCCAGGCGTGCCCGGCGAGGACGAGGACGAAGATTCCGGCGCCCGCGAGGCAGACGACGCGGAAGTCGACGGAGAGCAGCAGTCCGCCGAGCAGCGGCCCGACGAAGGCGCCCGCCTGTCCGGCGACGGTGAACAGGGCGAGGACGCGGGTGCGTGAGCCGTGGCCCTGCTCCTCCCAGACCACGGCCTGCCGGGCGACCTCCGACTCGACGGCGGGCGAGAACAGGGCGGCGGCGAAGCCGATGAGCAGGACGGCGCCGATGACGGTCGCGGTGGAGTCGGCGTAGCCGAGCCAGGCGAAGCCGGCGATGCGCAGGGCGCAGCCCGCGAGGACGACCGGCCGGATGCCGTACCGGTCGGCGAGCGCACCGCCGACCACGAAGAGCCCCTGCTGGCTGAAGGTGCGCAGCCCGAGCACGAACCCGACGAGCCAGCCCGCCATGCCGATCGCCTGTCCGAGGTGCTCGGAGAGGAAGGGCAGGACGGCGAAGAAGCCGACGTTGAAGGCGAGTTGGGTGAGGATCAGCAGCCGCAGGAGGGGCGACAGCCGGGTCCGGGCGGGTGCCTCGTCCCCGGCGGCGGCCGTACCGGTGCCCCCGGGCGGACCAACTCCCGCTCCTCCGCCCCCGACCAGGTGGCCCGCCACATCTTCCGCCGCTGCCGCGTCCCGAGCGGCGACGGAGGCTCCGTCCTGTCGGTCGCCCCGGCCCCCGGGCCGACGGCTGCGGAAGACCCGCGCCGGCAGGCCGGCTCCGGCCCCGATCGGGCCGTCCGCCGCGGCGCCCTCCGCCGCTCCCGTGTCCTGGGCCTCGGCGGGAACCCCGTCGGGGTGGTCGCCCCGCTCCGTGGACGGGCGGTCGTGGGGGATGTTCATCGGAAGGCCAACTCCCTTGTCTCCGGGCGGGCCTGGACCGCCCGCACCGCCTTCTTCCGCCGTCCCCCGGCTCTGACTCCCGCCGCCGTCACGGCCAGTGCGCCGAGCAGGGCCAGTACGGCGGCCGGGGCGAGGACCGCCCAGGGGGCGCGTTCGGCGTACGGCTGGTTCTCGGCGAGGAGCAAGCCCCATTCCGGGGAGGGGGGTTGGGCGCCGAGGCCGAGGAAGCCGAGGGCGGCCAGGGCCAACGCGACGGCGGGCAGGCGCAGTAGGGCGTGCCGGGTGACCGGGGGCAGGGCGGCGGGCAGGAGTTCGTGGCGCAGGACGTACCAGCGGTCGGCGCCCAGGCCCCGGGTGGCCGTGATGTGCAGGGTGGCCCGCTCCTGGTGCAGGAGGGCGGCGGTGTGCGCGGCCAGCGGTGCCCAGGCGACGGCGGTCACGGCGAGCGCGGGGGTGGCCCCGCCGCTGCCCGCCACCGCCGTGACGAGCAGCGCGGCGAGGACGGGCGGGATCGCGTTGACGGTGTCGACGAGCGGTCCCGACAGTCGCGGCACCAGCCCCAGCACCAGGCCGATCAGCAGCGCGGCGGCGCTGATCACGGAGGCGAGCAGGAGGGTGTCGAGGGCGCCGTGTCCGACCCGGGCGAGGACGTCGCGGCCGAGGGCGTCCGTGCCGAACGGGTGCGCCCAGGAAGGGGGTTGGAGCCGGGCCCGGGTGTCGAGGGCGAGCGGGTCGCGCGGCAGGCCGAGGGCGACGACGCCGAGCAGCACACCGGCGTACAGCAGGGGCGGGGTGCGGCGGGCTGGCGGTGCGGGCCGGTGCAGGGAGGTGAGGCCGCCGTCGCGCAGGGCGGGGCCGATCAGCAGGCGGGCCGTCAGCCGGGTGCCGCCCGCCGCCACCGCCGCCAGCAGGACCAGGGCGAGGGTGCTGGCCTGGAGGACCGGCAGGTCCTGGGCGACGGCGGCCTGCAGCGCGGTGCGGCCGAGGCCGGGGATGTCGAAGATCTGCTCGACGGCGACCGAGCCGCCGGTGAGTCCGACGACGAACAGCCCGGCGTTGGGCAGCAGGGCGGGCAGACAGCGGCGTACCGCCTGGCTCGCGATCCGCCGGGCCGGGATGCCGCGGGCGGCGGCGGCCAGGGCCCAGGGCTCGGCGAAGGCGCCGGGGAGGAGGTCGTCGAGGAGGCGGCCGAGCAGCGCCCCCGCGGGCAGGCCGAGGGCGAGGCCGGGGAGGATCGTCCACTGGAGTCCGTACCAGCCGAGGGCGGGCAGCCAGCCGAGCTGGACGCCGACGACGGTCGCCAGCACGGACGCGGTGAGGAACTCGGGGAGCGCGGCGACCATCGCGGAGCCGCCGCCGCCGGTGCGCCGCCGGCCTGCGCTCCACAGGGTCGGGGCGCACACCAGCGCGGCGACGAGGACGGCGATGGTCAGCGCGACGGCCATCAGCAGCAGCGAGGCGCCGAGTGCCTGGAGCACGCCGGGCATGACCTCGGCCCCGGAGATCCAGGACCGTCCGGCGTCACCGCGCGGCAGCCCGCCGAGCCAGTCGCCGAGCAGCCGCAACGGCCCGGCGTCCAGGCCGAGTTGGGCGCGGATGTCGGCCAGCACGGCCGGGGTGGCCTCGCGCTCCGCCGACCTGGCCTTGAGCACGGTGAACGCCGGGTCGGTGCGGGTCAGCCAGGGCAGCAGGCCGATCCCGCACACGAGCAGCGCGGCGAGCAGGGCACGCCACAGGAGCGTGACCGCACGGTCCCGCACGGGTCAGCGCCGGGTTCCGGTACCGACCAGCGCGCGCTCGTACGGATCGAGGAGCACGCCCTGTACGCCGTCGCCGACGCCGGTGATGATCCGCTGGTGGACGAGGGGGACGACGGCGTCGGCGCCGAGGATCAGGGACTCGGCCTTCATGGCCGCGTCCTGCCGCTTTGCGGTGTCCTCGACGCCCTCGGCCTCGGCGACGGCCTGGTCGACCTTCTTGTCGGCGAGCAGGGAGAGGTTGTAGCCGCCTTCGGAGGTGTAGTCGCTGGCGAGGACGGAGACGGGGTCGCCGGAGTCGAGCATGGTGTTGCGGGCGGCGACGATTGCGTCGAACTTGCCGGCCAGCGCGTCGCTCTCCAGGCGCGAGTACTCCCGTACCTCCAGCGTGACCTTGAAGCCGGCCTTCTCCAGCTGCTGCTTCAACACCTGGGCGGCTTCCGGCAGTTCGGGCCGGTTGTCGTACGTGGCGAGGGTGACGGAGGTGCCCTTCGGCGCCGTCGCCTTCGCGCGCCCGGTGGGTTCGACGCGCTTGCCCTCGGCCCAGGTGAGGGCCGGGCCGAAGATGCCCTTGCCGGCGTCGGCGTGGCCTTCGTAGACGCCGTCGGCGATGGCGGAGGTGTCGACGGCGGCGCGGGCGGCGGCGCGCAGCTTCGCGTCCTTGAAGACGCCCGACCTGGTGTTGAGGTGCAGTGAGGTGGTGCGGGCCGTGGCGGTCTCGCGGCGGGTCGCCTCGTCGAGGGAGGCGGCCTGGGCGACGGGGATCGCCTCGGCGATGTCGACCTGGCCGGTGCGCAGGGCGTTGGCGCGGGCGGTGCCGTCGGCGATGAAGCGGGCGTCGATGCCGGCGGCCTGGGCGCGTCCGCCCCAGTAGTCGTCGAAGCGGTCGAGGGTGGCGGCGGTGGAGCCGGTGGTCTTCGTCAGCTCGAAGGGTCCGGTGGCGGTGCCGACCGGGTCGACGGCACCCTTCTTCGCGTACGCCTTGGGCGCGAGGACGGCGAGGCCGGGGCTGGAGAGGCGCAGCGGGAGCACGGGGTCGGGCTCGGCGGTGGTGACGGATATGCGTCCGTCGGCGGCGGCTTTCGCGGTGAGGGTGATGCCGCTGAGGGCGGCGGGCTCGGGCTCGGCCTCGGTGGCGTGGGTGAGCGCGGCGGCGACGTCGGCCGCGGTGACGGCGGTGCCGTCCTGGAAGGTGGCCTCGCGGAGCGTGAACTCCCAGGTGCGGTCGTCCTTGCGGGTCCAGGACTCGGCGAGCGCGGGCGCGGCGGAGCCGTTGGCGTCCAGGCCGGTCAGTCCCTCGGTGACGCCGAGGCGGCTGAGGAGGGTGGCGTCGGCGCCGTACGGCGAGAACTTCTCGGCGGGCGGGAAGGCGAGCGCGACCTTCAGCCGGGTACCGCCGGACCCGGCGTCCGACGACGAGTCGCCGTCGTCGCCGCCGGAGGCGAAGCAGCCGGTGAGCAGCGGGGCGAGCAGTACTCCGACGAGCAGTCGGCGGCGGGGCGTGCGCATGATCCTCAGTTCTGTGAAAGGAGCGGGGCGGCACGGACGTACGCCGCACGAAAACTGGACTCTATATGATTATCATTTCCAGTAGCCAGCCGGGGTGATCGCCTGCGATCAACGCTCCAGCGGAACCTCGAAGTGGACGACGCTCTGCCCGCCACCCGCGTCCTCACGCTCGTCGTGCACGACCTTGCCGAGCGACCGCCAGAACCCCTCGGCGCCGGTCACGGCCGGATCGGTGTGCAGATACACCGCGCGATAGCCGCCGTCGGCCGCCGCGAAGGCCAGCAGTTCGGTGACGAGCCGCCGGGCGAGGCCGCGCCTGCGGTGTTCGGGGCGGACGTACACCCGGCGCAGTTGCGCGGTGGCGCCGGACGGGTAGCGCTCGGCGACGTGGCGCGGGTTCGGCGGGTGGAGCGGGCCGCGCGAGTCGAGGGCGGCGGTGGCCACGACGCTCGCGTCGCGTTCGTCGACCGCGACCAGGAGGGTGTGGCGGACCGGCGCGAGATAGGCGGCCCCGGGGTCGACGATGTCGCCGTGCCAGCGGGGCACGTAACCCGTTTCGAAGTCGCGGTAGACGGTGTCGAGCATGACCGCCCGCGCGCCGTCGAGGTCGTCGGGGGTCGCCGTCCTGATGCGGTACTCATGCACTTGCAGATCATATGCATTTAAGTCGATCGAACAAAGAGCGAGCATTGAGTGTGGCGATTTGACAGATCCTCAGGAGCCGCATAAAAACCTGCCACATGACATTCATTTTCAAAAAGATGGGCGACTGATGCGCGTCGCGTTCGTCGGCAAGGGCGGCAGTGGCAAGACCACGCTGTCCGCCCTGTTCTCCCGCCATCTCGCCCGCTCCGGGGCGGCCGTGCTCGCCGTCGACGGCGACATCAACCAGCATCTCGCCGAGGCGCTCGACCCGGTCGACGGCGACTCCTTCGCGGCCCCGCCGCTCAGCGCCCACCTCGGGGACATCAAGGACTTCCTGCGCGGCACCAACCCGCGCATCGAGTCGCGCGAGGCCATGGTCAAGACGACCCCGGCCGGCCGTGGCTCCCGGCTGCTGCGTCCGCTCGGCGACGACGAGATCCACGCGCGGCACGTCGAACGCGTGGGCGGTGTACCGCTGATGGCGACCGGCGCCTTCCAGGAGAGCGACCTGGGCGTGGCCTGCTACCACTCCAAGCTCGGCGCGGTGGAGCTGTACCTCAACCATCTCGTCGACGGCCCCGGCGAGTACGTCGTCGTCGACATGACCGCCGGCGCGGACGCCTTCGCCTCCGGGCTGTTCACCCGGTTCGACATGACCTTCCTGGTGGCCGAGCCGACCCGAAAGGGCGTCTCCGTCTACCGCCAGTACCGCGACCACGCCCAGGAGTTCGGGGTCCCGCTCGCGGTGATCGGCAACAAGGTCACCGGCGAGGACGACCTGCTCTTCCTCAAGGAGGAGACCGGCGACCACCTGCTCACCCACCTCGTCCAGTCCTCCTGGGTGCGCGCCGCCGAACAGGGGCGCGACCAGGGCGAGTTGGAGCCGCAGAACCTGCACGCGCTGAACCAGCTCAAGGACGCGGTCGACGCCCGCGTCAAGGACTGGGCGGCCTTCCAGCGGCACGCCGTGGAGTTCCATCTGCGCAACGCCCGCGCGTGGGCGAACACGGCGACGGGCCTTGACCTGGCCGAGCAGGTGGACCCGGAGTTCGTGCACGGGCCCACCGCTCTTCTCTGACCCCCCACAGACACCGTCCGCGAGAACGAAAGAACAGGAACCTCCCTCATGTCGCTCGACGTCTCCCCCCAGCTGCTCGCCGAAGCCGAGCAGGGTGACATCCGCGAGGACGACTTCGTGGAAACCGTCCGCACCTCGCTCCCCTACGCCTACAACCTGGTCGCGGGCCTCGCCTCCGAACTCCAGGGCGGCACCGCCGAGTTCGCCGACAACCAGACCCCGCCGCCCTCCGAGCAGGAGCGCGGCCAGCTGCTGCGGGCGCTGGCCAGCGACGCGATCCGGGGCAGCCTGGAGCGGCACTTCGGCATCGCGCTCGCCTTCCAGAACTGCCACCGGGTGGCGGCCTTCCACCCCGGCGCCCAGGCCGGCGAGACGTACGCCCGCTTCACCTCGCTCCGCTCGCAGATCCTCAACCAGTCACCGGAGTTCCGCGACTGCTGACCCGGCAGCCGACGCGGCGGCCTCCCGCCCCCGGAAACCCGATAACGATTCGGCAACCCCACGCCCTGCGCTGTCCTAAGGTCGAAGGGGTGAAGGACCGCATCGTCGTCGGGGGGCGGGACCGGCGACGGCCGCGCGATTGCCCGGGGCACTCCGGAACACGCGGCGGTCGAGACTCGTTCTCTTACAGGGACGTTCCTGCGTGCACTCCTGGAGAGGAAGTGAGCACGATGGCGACCGACACCGAGGTGACCGAAGTGTTCGACCCGGCCACCGAGGACGAGAGCGATGCTCCCCTCCCCCGGCTCGGCAACACGGGAGGGTCGGTCGATCAGGTGCGCGACTATCTCCGGCTGATCTCCAGGGTCCGCCTACTCGGCGCCGCGGAGGAGGTCGACCTGGCGAAACGGATCGAGGCTGGGCTGTACGCCGAGCACAAGCTGCTCGCGGACCCGCCGCCCGAGGAACCGGTGTTCCGGCGGGAGCTGGAGCTGGTCGCCGCGGACGGCGAGCGCGCCAAGTCCCACCTCATCGAGGCCAACCTCCGCCTGGTCGTCTCCGTCGCCAAGCGCTACACGGGCCGCGGGCTGCTGTTCCTGGACCTGATCCAGGAGGGCAACACGGGTCTGATCCGGGCCGTCGAGAAGTTCGACTACGCCAAGGGCTTCAAGTTCTCGACGTACGCGACCTGGTGGATCCGCCAGGCGATCTCCCGCGCGCTCGCCGACCAGGGCCGGACCATCCGCATCCCCGTGCACCTGGTCGAGGTCATCAACCGGGTGGCCCGCACCCGCCGCGAGCTGATCCAGGACCACGGCAAGGAGCCGACGCCGGAGGAGCTGGCGGAGAAGGCGGGCGTCGAGGTGGAGCGGCTCCCCGAGCTGGCCGCCTACACCAGGGAGCCCGTCTCGCTGCACACCGCCCTCAGCGAGGACGGCGACGGCGAGTTCGGCGACCTGATCGAGGACCGCGACAGCGTCACGCCCATGGACATGGTCACCTTCCTGCTGCTGCAGGAGACCATCCAGTCCATCCTGTCGGACATGACCCCCCGGGAGGCCGGGATCATCTCCCTGCGCTACGGCCTGTACGGCGGCCGGACCAGAACCCTGGAGGAGATCGGCCAGGTGTACGGCGTGACCCGCGAACGCATCCGCCAGATCGAGTCCAAGACGATGTCGAAGCTGCGCCATCCCTCTCGCTCCCAGATCCTGCGGGACTATCTCGACGCCATGTGACCCGGCCGTACCGGGCCCGCGCTCGCGTCCTGTGCCGGAGGAACAGGACGCGCCGGCGAAGCAGTCGCTCCGGCTGCTGACGGCCCAGGTGCGCGGAGGCTGACGCGCGCCCCTGCGGTCAGGGGCCCAGCAGGCGGCGTACGAGCACTCGCCCCTTGGGGGTCGGCCGTGCGACCTCGGTGAAGCCGGCGGCCAGGAAGAAGGGCAGGGTGCCGGTGTACGAGGCCGAGGCGGTCCGGTTCTTCGTGGCCGGGTCGACGGGGACCGCCTCGACGGCCGACGCGCCGCGCCGGGCGACCTCGTCGAGCGCGGCGGCGAGCAGGGCACGCTGTACACCCCGGTGCCGCCACTCCTCCGGTACGAAGAAGCAGGGCAGCACCCAGGTGTCGGCGCCGCTGTCCGGGGCGGGGGCCGTGTCGCGGGTGGTGTCGAGCCGGGGGTAGGCGTCCCGCCGGTCCAGGGCGCACCAGCCGACGGGTTCTTGTCCGACGTAGGCGAGCAGCCCGGGGAAGCGACCGGCCGCGAGCAGGCCCTGGGCCTCGGCTCGCCGGGGTCCCGTGCGGGGCTCGCCCTTCACCTCGCGCCACCACACGCACCAGCACCCCCGGTTTCCGCCCATCCGCCGGCAGAGGGCGGCGAAGTCGTCCCAGCGGTCCGGGGTCAGGCGTTCGACGTGGATGGGCGTCCTGGCGGCTGCGTCCGGCATCGGAGGGGGCTCCCTGTGTTGTACGGGCGGCGGCCTGACGACCGTACGACACGGGGTGGGTCAGTTGCGGGCGGCGGTTTCGGGCTGTGCGGGTGATGTTCCGGAGGCGGTCCTGGCCGTGCCGAGGGGGCCGCCGGTGCGGGCCGTCGGGACGAGGAGGGCGGCCAGGGCGGCGGCGAGGCAGAGGAGGGTCAGCAGGGCGAAGCCGTGGGTGTAGCCGGATTCGTACGGGAGGCCCGAGGGCTGGAGGCTGCCCGTGACCAGGACGCTGGTCAGCGCCGCGCCTATGGAGCCGCCGATGGTGCGGACGTTGGCGTTCATGCCGGTCGCCGCGCCGGTCTGCTCGGGCGGGACGCTGCCGACGATCAGGTTGGCCATCGAGGCGAAGGCCAGTCCGATGCCGAGGCCGAAGACGCCTGCCACGAAGGCGACCTGCCATTTCTCGTCGTGCCAGAGGGTGAGGAAGCCGCAGGCCAGGGCGCCGAGGGCGGCACCGGCGGTGAGGAGTTTCCTGGCGCCCAGGACCGGTGTCAGCCGGCCGCCGACGACGCCCGAGAGGAACATCGCGATCAGCATCGGCAGCATGAGCAGTCCGGCGGAGGTGACGCTCGCGCCGAAGCCGTAGCCGGCCGAGGCGGGGGTCTGGACGAAGCCGGGGAGGAAGGACCAGATCGAGTACATGCCCGCGCCGAAGAGCAGCGCGGCGGTGTTCGTCGTCCGCACGGCGGGTAGACGCATGACCTTCAGGTCGATGAGCGGGTTGCGGGAGCGGGCCTCGGCGAACAGCCAGAGGGCGAACAGGAGTACGGCGGTGGCGAACAGGCCGACGGTCCGGCCCGAGCCCCAGCCCCACCGGGTCGCCTGGCTGAGCGGCAGCAGCAGGGCGACCAGCCAGCCGGACAGCAGGACGGCACCGAGCCAACCGACGCGCCCCGCCGCCCTGTTGGGCGACTCGGGGACGTAGCGCAGGGCGATGAGCGTGGTGACGGCGACGACGCCGACGGGCAGCCAGAACAGCCAGCGGAAGTCGAGCGCGGTCACGATCGGCCCGGCGGCCACCATGCCGACACCGCCGCCGGCGGCGATCACGGCGGACAGGTTGCTGATGCTGCCGCTGACCTCGCCCGTCGGGAACTCGTCCCGGATGATGCCGAACGACAGCGGGAACAGCGCGCCGCCCGCGCCCTGGACGACCCGGGCGAAGATCAGTACGCCGATGTTCGGCGCGAGCGCGGCGAGCAGACAGCTGAGGGTGACGACGACGAGTACGGCGACGAGGGTGCGCTTCTTGCCGATCAGGTCGCCGACGCGGCCGAGGATCGGGGTGAAGATCGAGGCGGACAGCAGGAAGGCCGTCATCACCCAGGTCGCGGTGGACTGCGAGGTGTCCAGGGCACGTTGGACGGTCGGCAGGGCGGGCGCGATCAGCGACTGGAGCATGGAGAACACGCCCGCGCCGGTGGCGAGGACGGCGAAGGTGAGACGGGTGGAGCGGGTGGCAACGGGCGTGCCGGTGGACTTGCGGGGCATGGAAGGGCATCTCCGAACAGAGGTGGCGGAGTAGGAGGCGTGGTGACGGGGGCCGCGTTCGCGCATGCCTGCGATGCGTACGGCCGTACGTGGCACAGGGGGAACACGCCCCGACTGCTAAAGTGGAGGTACGCCTCCACTCTAGCGGAGGCACTCCTCCGCTTCAATACCGGAGGTCCACATCCGGTTCGGCCAGGGAGGCAACCGTGACGGCAGCGTCGTACCCCGTGAGCGAGTTCGTCGCGGGCCGGCGCCCGCACCGCAAGGACGCGGCGCGCAACTACGACGCCCTGCTGGCCGCCGCGCGCGAGGCCTTCGCGGAGCACGGCTCGGCCGCGTCCCTGGAGGACATCGCGCGGCGCGCGGGCGTCGGGATCGGCACGCTGTACCGCAACTTCCCCACCCGCCGGCATCTCTTCGAGAGTGTCTACGCCGACGAGGTGGACGCCCTGTGCCGGTTCGCGCTGGAGGTCGCCGACCGTCCGGCGTGGGAGGCGCTGACCGCGTGGCTGCGCCGTTTCGTCGGGTACACGGTGACGAAACGGGCCGTCCGGGAGGCCCTGAACCACGAGTCGGACATCTTCCTGGCCTGCCGGGAGTCGATGTACCAGGCGGGCGGTCCGCTGTTCGAGCGCGCGCAGGAGGCCGGGGAGGCGCGCGAGGACATGACCTTCGACGACCTGTTGCGGATGCTCGCGGGCATCACCTCGACGAACTTCCTCGACGACACCCAGCGCGACCGGGTCCTCGCGGTGGCCCTCGACGGGGTGCGGGTGCGCGGGTAGCACCGGGGTCGTAGTCCTGACGTAGACCCGTGGTCGTACGTCGTCGGCGCGGCAGGCCCGGCGAGTCGCACCCGCGGCCGTGCCGCCGTACGCACGATCCTGGCCGGACGGGCGGCAACCACCCCCGTCCAGAGCCACCTCAAAGCATCTCAAAGCCCCCCTGAGCCCCCAGAGCCACCGGAGAACCATGCCAGCCGACGACGGTACGTCCGCATCCCCGACCCCCGAACCCACCCCGGAACCGACCCCGGAACCCGCCCCCGAACCCGATCCCCGACCGGCCCCCGGCGGTCGTGCGCGGGCCGGCGCGCTGCTGGGCCGCCCCAAGCTGTGGCTGCTGCCTACCGTCCTGACCGGGCTGCTCGCGCTGCTGCTGTCGCTGCTCTACATGGGCGGCATCGTGAGCCCCAACCGCGATCTGCACGACCTGCCCATCGGCCTCGTCAACGCCGACCGGGACGCGCCGCTGCCCGGGCAGAAGGAGAACCTGGGTACGCAGATCACCCGGGCCATCACCACCGACACCTCCGCCGGTGACAAGGCCGAGTGGCGTGAACTGACCCTCGCCGAGGCCCAGGACGAGCTGGACTCGGGCAAGCTCTACGGCGCGCTGGTCGTCCCCGAGGGCTTCACCACCTCCGTCGCCGCGCTGACCGGCACGACCGCCACCGCCCGTCCGGCGCTGACCGTGCTCACCAACCCCGGCAAGGGCAGCCTCGGTTCGTCGCTCGCCAGTCAGATCACCACGGCCGCCGCCCACCAGGCCTCGCAGAACATCGGCAAGCAGCTCACGGCAAGCGCGACCCGGGCCGACGCGACGGCCAAGCTGCTGCTGGCCGACCCGGTCGCGGTCACCACGCAGGTCGGCCATCCGATCGGCACCAACAGCGGCCTGGGCCTGACCGCCTTCTACTACACGCTGCTGCTCGTACTGGCCGGGTTCATGGGCGGCAACGTCATCAGCAACGCGGTGGACACCTCGCTCGGTTACGCCGACAACGAGATCGGCCCCTGGCACACGCGCCGCCCGACCGTGCCCATCACCCGCACCCAGACGCTGCTGCTCAAGATGG
The DNA here is from genome assembly GCF_002954775.1 of Streptomyces geranii. GTDB lineage: Bacteria > Actinomycetota > Actinomycetes > Streptomycetales > Streptomycetaceae > Streptomyces > Streptomyces geranii. Next base: position 19,150 of record NZ_PJME01000013.1, on the reverse strand, counting down.
GCATGACCGCCGGGATCACGCTCCTCAGCGTCTCCCTGGTGATGATCGCGACCGTCGCCGTCCTCGACATGGACGCGAGCCATCTGCCCCTGCTGTGGGTGTACTCGTACTGCGCGACCCTCGCGGTCGGCCTCGGCGTCCAGGCCATCAACGCGGCCTTCGGCGGGATCGGCCAGCTCGTGTCGATGTTCGTGTTCATCGTCCTGGGCCTGCCCTCGTCCGGGGCGACGGTCCCGCTGCAGGCGGTCCCCGGCTTCTACCGTTTCCTGTCGGCGTTCGAGCCGATGCGTCAACTCGGCGACGGGGTAAGGGCGATCCTCTTCTTCGACGCACGGGGGGACGCCGGTCTGACCCGCGCCTGGATCATGATCGCGATCGGTACGGCGCTCGCGCTGCTCTTCGGGTTCGCGATGGCCCGCTACTACGACCGCAAGGGCCTCGAACGCCTCACTCCGCAGCCTTCCTAGGGTGAAGCGCACGTCAATCGTTGCCCGTTCACCCTTTCGAACGACGGTCCCGGGCTGACAGACTCACCAGGGTGCCCGACTTCGACATGCTTGTCATAGGATCCGGCCCGGGCGGCCAGAAGGCTGCCATCGCGGCGGCCAAGCTCGGCCGCCGGGTCGCCGTCATCGACCGCCCCGACATGGTCGGTGGGGTCTCCATCCACACCGGCACCATCCCCTCCAAGACCCTGCGCGAGGCGGTTCTCTACCTCACCGGCCTCACCCAGCGCGATCTGTACGGCCAGAGCTACCGCCTCAAGGAGGACATCACCGTCTCCGACCTGACCGCGCGCACCGAGCACGTGGTCGATCGCGAGGTCGACGTCATCCGCAGCCAGCTGTCCCGCAACCATGTCTCCCTGTTCGCCGGCACCGGCCGCTTCGTCGACGACCACACCGTGGCGCTGACCGAAGTGAACGGCAACGAAAGGCTGTTGAGCGCCGAGCACATCGTCATCGCCACCGGCACCAGGCCGGCCCGCCCGGACAGCGTCGAGTTCGACCAGCAGACCGTCCTGGACTCGGACAACGTGCTCAACCTGGAACGGGTCCCGCGTTCCATGGTCATAGTCGGTGCGGGTGTAATTGGGATGGAATACGCCAGTATGTTCGCCGCACTCGGCAGCAAGATCACGGTGGTGGAGAAGCGGGCCGGGATGCTCGACATGTGCGACGTCGAGGTGATCGAGTCGCTCAAGTACCACCTGCGGGACCTGGCCGTCACCTTCCGCTTCGGCGAGACGGTCGCGGCGGTGGAACGCCACCCCCGGGGCACCCTCACGATCCTGGAGAGCGGCAAGAAGATCCCCGCCGACGCCGTGATGTACTCGGCGGGCCGCCAGGGCCTCACCGACGAACTCACCCTGGACAAGGCCGGGTTGTCGGCGGACCGACGCGGCCGGATCACGGTCGACGAGCATTACCGCACCGAGGTGCCGCACATTTACGCCGTCGGCGACGTCATCGGTTTCCCGGCCCTCGCCGCGACCTCGATGGAACAGGGCAGGGCGGCGGCGTACCACGCGTGCGGTGAGCCGGTGGACCAGATGCACAACCTCCAGCCCATCGGCATCTACACCATCCCCGAGATCAGCTTCATCGGCCGCACCGAGGACCAACTCACCGAGGACAGCATCCCGTTCGAGGTGGGCATCTCCCGCTACCGCGAACTGGCCAGGGGCCAGATCATCGGCGACTCCCACGGCATGCTCAAGCTCCTGGTCTGCCCGGAGACCCGCAAACTCCTCGGCGTGCACTGCTTCGGCACGGGAGCGACGGAGCTGATCCACATCGGCCAGTCCGTGATGGGCTGCGGCGGCACGGTCGACTACCTGGTCAACGCGGTCTTCAACTACCCGACGCTCGCGGAGTCCTACAAGGTGGCGGCACTGGACGCGACGAACAAGCTGCGGCAGATCGACCGGTTGCGGGACTGAGAACGGTTGCGGGACTGAGAACGACCGTGCGGCTGAGCCCGTCCGAGCACCACCAGGGCTCAGCCGCACGCGGAGGGCGCACCGATTGATCACCATCACCCAGGGAGCGAACGTCACCTCGCCGTGCACCGGTTGCGGTGGCGTGCTCGTCCGCGACGTCGGTCAGTTCATCGAAGGGGAGCAGCTGTGCTGGGGCGTCGAAGGCTGGTGCCAGACCTGCCCCGCCGCCTGGTGCGAGACGGGAGCGGGCCCGTCTCCGGAAGAGATCAGGCAGGCGCTGCTGGCCGAGCACGGGGCCGCTCGGCTCCGCCTGGCGGACAAGGAGACTGGTCTCGTACCCGTCCTGCGCGCCCTGCGCGAGACGCGCCAACTGTCGCTGGGTGAGGCCCGGTTGCTGGCCGCCGAGCTGAGCGGGGTCGGTCTGGTCGGCACCTTCGTGGAAATGGCGTACCTGGCGGCCGGACTGCACAAACGGTCCGTCGCCACGATCCTCGTCGCAGCGCCCGTCTGACAGCTCATGACCCACCTCACAACTCATCGCCCGCCCGGCCGTCGTGGCGGCGGTCGTCGCGCAGGCCGCGCAGGGGGACGGCGGGGAGTCCTGGCAGCGAGCGTGACAAAACACGGATGGTGCCGACCGGAATCCGGTCGGCACCATCCGCGTTCACAGAAAAAAATAGAACAAAGTGTCCGAGGGGGGACTTGAACCCCCACGCCCGATAAAGGGCACTAGCACCTCAAGCTAGCGCGTCTGCCATTCCGCCACCCGGACCAGGTGTCTGCCGCCGCCGGGAGTGCTCCCCGCAGCGACACGGACAACAATACCAAGCTTTCAGAGTGGCTTTCACCTGCATATCTCTCACCCCGGGCAACGAAACGGTCACCACCCGCCCACCTGCTGTCTCTCCCGTTCGTGGTACGTCTTCCGGGTGTGTTCCGTGTGCGCCCGCATGACCTCCGTCGCCCTGCGCTCGTCGCCGTCCGCTATCGCGGCGATCAGCTCACGGTGTTCGATCCATGACTGGCGGCCACGCTGGCGGGCCACCGGCGTGTAGTACCAGCGGACCCTTCTGCCGACCTGTGCCGCCAGCTCCGCGAGGACGGTGTTGCCGGCGAGTTCCATGACCTTCGCGTGGAGGCGGGCGTTCGTCGCCACCGCGCCGTCCACGTCGTCGGCGGCGACCGCGCGCTCGCCCTCCGCGCACAGTTCCTCCAGCAAGGTGACGGCCGCGGCACTCGCGTTGGCCGCGGCGAGGCGGGCCGCCTCGGCCTCCAACAGGGTTCGTACGGTGAGGAGTTGGTCGGCCTCCGCCTCCGTCGGCTCGTGCACGAAGGCGCCCTGGGCGGGGCGCAGGTCGACCCAGCCCTCGGCGCTCAGCCGTTGGAGCGCCTCACGCACCGGCTGGCGGGAGACGCCGAGGTGTCCGGCGAGTTCGCTCTCGACCAGGTGCCCACCGGGCTGCAGGGCGCGGGTCGTGATCAGTTCGAGCAGCGCCTCGTAGACGCGGTCCCGCAACGGGCCGGGGCGTTCGAGCCTGGGCACCGCGCCCTGGGGCAGTCCTGTCGTCGAGGGCATCACGGTCCTCCTGGGGCAGCGCCGGGCAGAGCAGCCGGAAGGTCAGTATGGATTGCCTTTCGTCTACAGTCTACGGCGCACAAACGACCGGAGAGCCGGCTCACGCGGCCCGAGCTGCCGTCCAGCTGCCGTTCCGAACCCTTGCTGGCATCACCTACATCCTGTAGACAATATTTCGTCGACAGTTTTCGACATTCGACAGTTCCGCGGTACACCCTCGACCGAACGGAGCGCCATCCAGTGAAAGTCGCCATCCTCGGCGCCGGAGCCATCGGCGCCTATGTCGGCGCCGCCCTGCACCAAGCAGGCGCCGACGTCCACCTCGTCGCCCGTGGACCGCACCTCGCGGCCATGAGGCAGCACGGCGTACGGGTCCTCAGTCCCCGCGGTGACTTCACCGCGCACGCCCACGCCACCGACGACCCGGCCGACATCGGCCCCGTCGACTATGTCTTCCTCGGGCTCAAGGCCAACTCGTACGCGGCGTGCGGGCCGCTCATCGAGCCACTGCTGCACGGGTCCACCGCTGTCATCGCCGCCCAGAACGGCATCCCGTGGTGGTACTTCCACCGCCACGGCGGCCCGTACGACGGCCGGCTCATCGAGAGTGTGGACCCGGGCGGTGCGGTCAGTGCCGTACTCGCGCCGGAGCGCGCCATCGGCTGTGTCGTCTACGCGGCGACCGAACTCGAAGGGCCGGGCGTCGTGCGGCACTTGGAGGGCACCCGGTTCTCCATCGGCGAGCCGGACCGCTCCATCTCCCCGCGCTGCCAGGCCTTCGGCGAGGCCATGCGGGCCGGTGGCCTCAAGTGTCCCGTCGAGCCCGAACTGCGCAACGACATCTGGCTCAAGCTCCTCGGCAACATCTCCTTCAACCCGATCAGCGCCCTCGCGCGCGCCACGATGCGCGAGATGTGCCACCACGGCGGCACCCGCCAGGTCATCCACACCATGATGGAGGAGACCCTGGCCGTCGCCGAGGCCCTCGACTGCCGGGTCGGCATCTCCATCGAACGCCGGCTCGCGGGCGCCGAGAAGGTGGGCGACCACCGCACCTCCACGCTCCAGGACCTCGAACGCGGGAAACCCCTCGAACTCGACGTCCTGCTGACCGCCGTCATCGAACTGGCCGACGTCACCGGCGTCGACGTCCCCACCCTTCGGACCGTCCACGCCATCAGCGACCTCCTCGCACTCGGGACCGCCGCCTGATGTCGATCCCGATGGAGATGGATTTCGTATACACATCATCTGTATACTGTCTCCCTGTATGCGTTCAGTATCCAACTGCCCCTGCACGGAGGCGACATGGAAGATCTGAATCCCGAGGTGGTGCTGGGAATGGCCGCCCAGGCGCCCGACGGCATAGTGATCATCGACGGCGAAGGACTGATCCGCTTCTGGAACCGGGGCGCTGAGCGCATCTTCGGGTTCTCGGCGGCTGACGTGGACGGCCGCAGTCTGGACGTCATCATCCCCGAGCGGCATCGCAAGCGGCACTGGGACGGCTTCGAGGAGGCCATGGCGCGCGGGACGACCAAGTACGGCGACGCGGATCTGCTGAACGTCCCCGCGCTGGCGGCGGACGGCCGGAAGCTGTCCATCGAGTTCAGCGTCGCCCTGCTGCCTGGCCCGGACGGCAGCACGTACGTCGGGGCGGTCATCCGGGACGTCACCGCGCGCCGCGAGCGGGAGCGCGAGTTGATGCGGCGGCGGGCCGAGACCGAGGCGAAGGCCGCGGTCTGAGCGGCGCCGGACGACAAGGAAGCCGAAGCGGCCGTGGCCCGAAGGCCACGGCCGCTTCCGCGTCGTCGTCCAGGTGTCAGACGATGACCCCGCTCTCCTTCAGCCGGCCGATCGTCTCCTCGTCATAGCCCAGCTCGACCAACACCTCGGAGCTGTGCTCGCCCAGCAGCGGAGCACCGGCGATGTCCGGCTTGAACGAGGAGAACTTCACCGGGCTGCCGACCGTCAAATACGTACCGCGGCCCTTCTGTTCGACCTCGACGACCGTGCCGCTCCTGCGCAGGTCCTCGTCGTAGGCGAGTTCCTTCATGCTCATCACCGGGGCGCAGGGCACCTCCCACTCGCGCAGGATGTTCACGGCCTCGTACTTGGTCTTGTCCGCGAGCCACTTCTCGATCTCCTCGAAGATCTCGAAGATGTGCGACTGGCGGGCGCGCGCGGTGGCGTACTCCGGGTCCGCGGCCCACTCGGGGCGGCCGATCACCTCGGCGGTGCGCTTCCAGTTCTGCTCCTGGACGGTGAAGTAGATGTAGGCGTTCGGATCGGTCTCCCAGCCCTTGCACTTGAGCACCCAGCCGGGCTGCCCGCCGCCGCCCGCGTTGCCGCCGCGCGGTACGACGTCTGTGAACTCCCCGTTGGGGTACTGCGGGTACTCCTCCAGATAGCCGACCCGCTCCAAGCGCTGCTGGTCGCGCAGCTTGACGCGGCAGAGGTTGAGCACGGCGTCCTGCATGGAGACGGAGACCTTCTGCCCCTTGCCCGTCTTGTTGCGGTCGATGATCGCGGTGAGGATGCCGATCGCCAGGTGCATCCCGGTGTTGGTGTCGCCGAGGGCACCGCCGGAGATGGTCGGCGGGCCGTCCCAGAAGCCGGTGGTGGAGGCGGCTCCGCCCGCGCACTGGGCGACGTTCTCGTAGACCTTGAGGTCGTTCCAGGACGAGTCGTCGTTGAAGCCCTTGACCGAGCCGAAGATCAGGCGTGGGTTGAGTTCCTGGATACGGTCCCAGGTCAGGCCCATCCGGTCGAGGGCGCCCGGCGCGAAGTTCTCCACCAGGACGTCGGCGTCGGTGATCAGCTTCTCCAACACCTCAAGGCCTTCAGGGGTCTTGGTGTTGATGGCGAGGGAGCGCTTGTTGCTGTTGAGCATCGTGAAGTACAGCGCGTCGAGGTCCTCGATGTCCCGCAGCTGCTTGCGGGTGACGTCGCCGCCGTTGGGGCGCTCCACCTTCAGGACGTCGGCGCCGAACCAGGCGAGCAACTGGGTGCAGGCGGGGCCGGCCTGGACCCCGGTGAAGTCGATCACCTTGATTCCGGCGAGCGGCTTTTCACTCATGTCAGCTTCCTTTTCGTGAAGTTGCGTGGTCACTTCTTGGCCGGCGTGATGTTGCCGACGGTGATGCCCTTGGGGTTGAGGTGCGAGATGTGGCCGCTCTCGGTGCCGGCCGAGGGGTCGATCACGCAGTCGATGAGCGCCGGTCCGCCGGAGGCAAGTGCCTCGGTGAGCGCGGCGGTTACCTCGGCGGGCGTGGTGGCGCGGTAGCCCTTGCCGCCGAACGCCTCGATGAGCAGGTCGTGTCGGGCCGCCGACATGAGGGTCGTGGGTGAGGGCGCGTCGTCGTACGGGTTGGTGTCGTCGCCCCGGTAGACCCCGCCGTTGTTCATGATCACGGTGACGACGGGCAGCTTGTAGCGGCAGATCGTCTCGATCTCGATCCCGCTGAACCCGAAGGCGCTGTCGCCCTCGACGGCGACGACCGGCGCCCCGCTCTCGACGGCGGCGGCGATCGCATACCCCATACCGATGCCCATGACGCCCCAGGTGCCGCTGTCGAGACGGTGGCGCGGTACGTGCATGTCGATGACGTTGCGCGCGATGTCCAGCGCGTTGGCACCCTCGTTGACGATGTACGTCTCCGGGCGCGCGCGCACGACATCGCGTACGGCCTTGAGGGCGCCCATGAACTGCATGGGGTGCGGGTCGGCCTCCAGCCGTATGGCCATCTTGGCGACGTTCTGCGCCGAGCGGGCGCCCAGCTCCTCGCGCCAGGCCGAAGGGGCCGCGATCTGGCCGGGCTTGGTCCGCTCGGCGAGGGCGTCGAGCACCGACTCGATGTCGCCGACGAGCGGGGCGGCGATGGGCTGGTTGCTGTCGATCTCCTTCGGGTCGATGTCGATCTGGACGAACTTGGCGTCGGGGTTCCACCCCGTCTGACCATGCCCCAGCAGCCAGTTGAGGCGGGCGCCGATCAGCATCACCACGTCGGCCTTCTTCAGCGCCAGGGAACGCGCGGTGGCCGCGGACTGCGGGTGGTCGTCGGGCAGCAGGCCCTTCGCCATCGACATCGGTACGTACGGGATGCCCGTCGACTCGATGAACTCCCGGACCTTGGCGTCCGCTTGGGCGTACGCGGCACCCTTGCCCAGCACCACCAGCGGGCGTTCGGCGGCGGCCAGCAGCTCGATCGCCCGGTCCACGGCCTCCGGCGCCGGGAGTTGGCGCGGCGAGGGGTCGACGAGACGGCTCAGCGTCTTCGCGCCCTCCTCGGCGGGCAGGATGGAGCCGAGGACGGCGGCGGGGATGTCGAGGTAGACACCGCCGGGGCGCCCGGAGATCGCGGTGCGCAGGGCGCGGGCGATGCCCCGGCCGATGTCCTCGACGCGGCTGACCCGGTAGGCGGCCTTCACGAAGGGCTGGGCGGCGGCGAGTTGGTCCATCTCCTCGTAGTCGCCCTGCTTGAGGTCGACGAGGTGGCGCTCGCTGGAGCCGGAGATCTGCACCATCGGGAAGCAGTTGGTGGTCGCGTTCGCCAGCGCGACCAGGCCGTTGAGGAAGCCGGGAGCCGACACGGTCAGCGCGATGCCGGGCTTCTTGGTGAGGTAGCCGGCCGCAGCCGCCGCGTGTCCGGCGTTGCTCTCGTGCCGGAAGCCGATGTAGCGGATGCCCTGGGCCTGGGCGAGCCGGGCCAGGTCGGTGATCGGGATGCCGACCACGCCGTAGATGGTGTCGACGTCGTTCATCTTCAGCGCGTCGACGACCAGGTGGTACCCGTCGGTGAGTTCGGTCGGGACGTCGGCCGGAACGTCGGCTGCTGCCGCGGTCTCCAGGGGCGAGGGGGCGGTCATGGTCCGAGGTCCTCCTTGGGCAGGTCCTGCCGGAGCGGCTACTTCTCTCACCATCCGCAGCACGCCGGGCCGCGTCCAAGACCCATCGGCGACCAGCCGATAAACAGCGTCTATCGACCGCAGGTGGAGGGGCCACCAACTCCCTTGATAGACAGTTGCTATCGGCCGTTCACCAGCGCGTATTGGACGCCGACCGCAGGTCACCCCACGCTCGCAGAGGACTGTTCCGTCAGAACTGGCGCGAGGGGGTGGGGTCATGGCCGTTCCGGCCGCGGCATCCGTGCGCGACACCGACCGGTACCGGTCCCCGGCGGTCACGGGCCTGGCCGATCTCCTCGACCGGCAGGTGCGTGAACGCCCGTACGCCCGGGCTCTCGTCGTCACCGGGGAGCGGGTGCCTCTGTCCTACCGGGGGCTCGCCGCGCTGGCCGACGATGTGGCGGCCCGGCTGAGCCGTGCGGGACTGGGGCGCGGTGACGCGGTGGGGCTGATCTGTGCCAACACCGCTGAGTTCGTCGTGGCGTTGCTGGGTGCGGCGCGGGCTGGGGTGGTGCTGGCTCCGCTGGATCCGGCGTTGCCTGCGGCCCAACTCTCGGCTCGGCTGGTGGCGTTGGGGGCGCGGGCGGTGCTCGTCGGGCCGCCGGTGAACGGGGTCGCGCTGCCGGTCCCGGTGTGGCCGCTGCGGGTGGAGGTCTCCCGGGCGGGCACGGCGTCGGTCACGCTAGCTACCGGCACGGCACTCGAAGTACCCAGCGCGGCTGACGAGTTGACGGATCGGGACGCCCTCGTCCTGTTCACCGCCGGGACCACCGACCGGGCGAAGATGGTCCCGCTGACGCACGCGAACGTGGCTGCCTCAGTCCAAGGGGTGTGCACCACCTACGAGTTGGGCCCCGACGACGCGACGGTCGCGGTGATGCCGTTCTTCCACGGCCACGGACTGTTCGCGGTACTACTGGCATCCCTGGCCAGCGGAGGCTGCGTACTGCTGCCCGGGCGGGGACGGTTCTCGGCCGGCACCTTCTGGGACGACATGCGGGCCGTGAACGCCACGTGGTTCACCGCGGTGCCGGCCATCCACGAGATCCTGCTCGACCGTTCGGAGCGCGAGTACCCGGGGCCGCAGGCACCTCCGCTGAAGTTCGTACGGAGTTGCAGCGCGCCCCTCAACACGGCGACGCAGCGCGCGCTGGAGCGCACGTTCGGTGCGCCGCTGCTGTCCGCGTACGGGATGACCGAGTCCTCGCACCAGGCGACCAGTGAACCCCTGCCGCAGCGGGGGCAGTTGAAGCAGGGGTCGGTCGGGCGGCCGACCGGGGTCGAGGTGCGGGTGGTCGACCGGAGCGGGCGGGCGTGTCCGGTGGGCGTCGAGGGCGAGGTGTGGGTGCACGGTCCGAGCGTCGCCCGTGGCTATCTCGGCGACCGGGACGGGACGACGTACACCTTCGTCGGCGGGTGGCTGCGGACCGGTGATCTGGGGACGCTGGACGAGGACGGCTATCTGTCGCTGACCGGGCGGATCAAGAACCTCATCAACCGGGGCGGGGAGAAGATCTCGCCCGAGCATGTCGAGGACATCCTCGCCGGGTGCCCGGGGGTCGCGGAGGCGGCCGTGTTCGCCGTGCCGGACGCGGTGTATGGGCAGCTGGTCGGTGCCGTGGTCGTCGTGCGCGAGGGGGAGAGCGTGGGGCCCGCCGAGATCCTGCGGTACTGCCGGGACCGGCTCGCCGCGTTCGCGGTGCCCGACCGGATCGACGTGGTCGCCGACCTGCCGTACACCGCGAAGGGGGGACTGGACCGGAAGGCGGTGCAGGCCAAGTACGCGCCCTGAACGGGGAGTTCAGCGCACGCGGGGCTCGGTCGGCGTCGGCAGCGGGCGGGCGAAGAAGTCGTCCAGGGACAGACCTGTGGCCGCGTTGACGAAAGCGCGGGCGGCGACCGAGCCGGGCGTGGCCGCGTGGATCGCGACCGAGACCTGGGCGCCGGCCTCCGGGTCGACCAGCGGCAGCGCTCTCGTCCGGCCGACCACCGGCATCGCGCGCAGCCAGGTGTGCGGCACGATGCTCGCCCAACCGCCGCCGCCCACATGGGCGTAGAGGGAGGCGATGGAGTCCGTCTCGACCTGCGGGGTCACCACGAACCCCTTTTCCGCGAACACGGTGTCTACAATCTGCCGGATACGCATGTCCGGTGTCAGGAGCGCGAGCGGGAGCTGGGCCGCGTCCGCCCATGTCACGGTGGCGGACTGCGCGACGAGTTGGTCGTCGGACACCAGCAGCATGTACCGCTCCTGGTAGAGGGGGACGACCTGGAGGCCCTCCAGGTCGCCCGGGTCGAAGTGGGCGATGGCCACGTCCAGTTCGAAGTCCCGCAGTTGGCGGTGGAGTTCCTTGGTCGACAGCCGGGAGCGGACCTGCACCTTGGCCAGTGGGTGCGCCGCGCAGAAGGCGGCCACGGGCAGTGCGAGGGTCGTGGACGCCGTGGGGTCCGTCCCGAGCCGCAGGGTGCCCGTGATGCCGGACTGCACGGCGGCCACCTCGGCCTTGAAGGCGTCCTGTTCGGCGAGGATGCGTTTGGCCCAGACGACGAGCCGTTCGCCTTCCGGGGTGAGGCCCTGGTAGTTGTGCCCTCGGTTGATGAGGGTGACGTTCAACTCCCGTTCCAGCTTGGCTATCGCCGCCGAGAGCGCCGGCTGGGACACGTAACAGGACTCCGCCGCCCGGGCGAAGTGCCGTTCCCTCGCCACCGCCACGAAGTACTCCAGCTGCCGGAACAGCATGAACGACTCCTCTCCGTCCGGGGCCGTCAGCGTACGCGGCGGGTCAGCGCAGGAGCTTCACGGCGGCGACCACCAGGGGGTCAAGCCCGTCCGCTCCGGCGTCGACGAACTCGTAAAGTCTGGTACGCATGCGCGGATCCCAGAACCTGCCGATGTGGCCGGCGATCTCCTCGGCGGCCCGCTCCCCCGGCAGGTGTCCGAGGTTTCTGGCGATGTCGTTGGCCATCCTGCGCTCCGACGGCACGGTCGCTGTCATGTCAATCCACCACCGTGACAAGGTCGTTGCCGGTGGCCTCGGTGTCGCTCTGTCGCTCCGGACGCGCGAGGCCGACCTGTACGGCGGTCACCTTGTACTCGGGGCAGTTGGTCGCCCAGTCCGAGTTCTCCGTGGTCACGACGTTCGCGCCGGTCACGGGGTGGTGGAAGGTGGTGTACACGACGCCGGTGGGCATCCGGTCGGAGATCTCCGCCCGCAGCGTCGTACGCCCGACGCGGCTGGCCAGGGTGACCATGTCGCCGTCCTTGATGCCCCGGTCCTCGGCGTCGTGCGGATGCAGTTCGAGGATGTCCTCGGGGTGCCAGGCGACGTTGCCGGTACGGCGGGTCTGCGCGCCGACGTTGTACTGGCTGAGGATGCGTCCGGTGGTGAGTACCAACGGGAAGCGGCGGGTGCTGCGTTCGTTGGTCGGTACGTAGGAGGTGACCACGAACCTGCCCTTGCCGCGCACGAATTCGTCGACGTGCATGATGGGCGTGCCCTCCGGCGCCGCCTCGTTGCACGGCCACTGGACGCTGCCGAGCTTGTCGAGCAGCTCGAAGGAGACTCCGGTGAACGTCGGTGTGACGGAGGCGATTTCTTCCATGATCGTGCGTGGATGGTCGTACGCCATCGGGTAACCCATCGCGGTGGCTATCTCGCTGACGATCTGCCACTCGTGCTTGCCCGTCTTCGGTTTCATCACCGCGCGCACCCGGTTGATCCGGCGTTCAGCGTTGGTGAACGTGCCGTCCTTCTCCAGGAACGAGGCGCCGGGCAGGAAGACGTGCGCGAACTTGGCGGTCTCGTTGAGGAACAGGTCCTGTACGACGACCAGTTCCATCGCTTCGAGGGCGGCGGTGACGTGCTTGAGGTTGGGGTCCGACTGGGCGATGTCCTCGCCGTGCACGAACAGGCCGCGGAATGTGCCGTCGATCGCCGCGTCGAACATGTTGGGGATGCGAAGTCCCGGCTCGGCCAGGAGGGTTCCGCCCCAGAGGTTCTCGAAGACGGTGCGTACCGCGTCGTCCGACACATGGCGGTAGCCGGGGAGTTCGTGCGGGAACGAGCCCATGTCGCAGGAGCCTTGCACGTTGTTCTGGCCGCGCAGCGGGTTCACGCCGACGCCGTCCCGGCCGATGTTGCCGCACGCCATCGCGAGGTTGGCCATTCCCATGACCATGGTTGAGCCCTGGCTGTGCTCGGTGACACCGAGGCCGTAGTAGATGGCTCCGTTGGGCGCGGTCGCGTACAGCCGTGCCGCCGCCCGGAGTTCGGCGGCCGGTACGCCGGTGATCGGCTCGACGGCCTCCGGGCTGTTCTCGGGGCGGGCGATGAACTCGGCCCAGTCGTCGAAGTCCTCGCACCTGGCGTCCACGAACTGCCGGTCCACCAGGCCCTCGGTGACCACCACATGGGCCATGGCGTTGACGACGGCGACATTGGTGCTCGGCCTGAGCTGGAGGTGGTGCTGGGCCTCGATGTGCGGGGAGCGTACGAGGTCGATGCGGCGCGGGTCGACGACGATCAACTTGGCGCCCTCGCGCAGGCGTCGCTTCATGCGGGACGCGAACACCGGGTGTCCGTCGGTGGGGTTGGCGCCGATGACCATGATGACGTCGGCCTCGGCCACGGAACGGAAGTCCTGGGTGCCCGCCGACTCGCCGAAGGTCTGCTTGAGTCCGTAGCCGGTGGGTGAGTGGCAGACGCGGGCGCAGGTGTCGACGTTGTTGTTGCCGAAGGCGGCGCGCACCATCTTCTGTACGACGTACACCTCTTCGTTGGTGCAGCGCGAGGAGGTGATGGCGCCGACGGAGCTGGTGCCGTACCGGTCCTGGAGTTCGCGCATGCGCCGGGCGACCGTGCCGATCGCCTCCTCCCACTCGACCTCGCGCCAGGGGTCGGTGATCCGATCGCGGACCATGGGCTTGAGGACGCGGTCGGGATGGGTGGCGTAGCCGAAGGCGAAGCGGCCCTTCACGCAGGAGTGGCCCTCGTTGGCGCCGCCGTCCTTGTGGGGCACCATCCGCACGAGTTCGTCGCCGCGCAGCTCGGCCTTGAAGGAGCAGCCGACACCGCAGTACGCGCAGGTGGTCACAACTGACCTGGTGGGCATGCCGAGTTCGACGACCGAGCGCTCCTGGAGCGTCGACGTCGGGCAGGCCTGGACGCACGCGCCGCAGGAGACGCACTCGGAGTCCATGAAGGACTCCCCCGCCCCCGGTGAGACCTTGGAGTCGAAGCCGCGTCCCTCGATGGTGAGCGCGAAGGTGCCCTGCACCTCGCCGCAGGCCCGTACGCAGCGGGAGCAGGCGATGCACTTGGACGGGTCGAAGTCGAAGTAGGGGTTGGAGGTGTCCTTCTCCGCTTCGAGGTGGTTGGCGCCCTCGTAGCCGTAGCGGACCTGCCGGAGCCCCACCACGCCTGCCATGTCCTGGAGTTCGCAGTCGCCGTTGGCCGGGCAGGTGAGGCAGTCGAGGGGGTGATCGGAGATGTACAGCTCCATGACGCCCTGGCGGAGCTTCTCCACCTTCGGCGTCTGGGTGCTGACCTTCATGCCGTCTGCGCACGGTGTGGTGCAGGATGCCGGGGTGCCGCGCCGGCCGTCGATCTCGACGACGCACAACCGGCAGGAGCCGAAGGCCTCCAGGCTGTCGGTGGCACACAACTTCGGTATGTCGACGCCTGTTTGGGCTGCGGCGCGCATCACCGAGGTGCCCTCGGGGACGCTCACCGGGAAGCCGTCGACCTCCACCGACACCGTTGCCGGGCCGGGCCGTTCCGGGGTGCCGAAGTCCGGTTCCTTGAGGAGTGTCATGCCGTTCCCTCCGTCCTCACGCCGCTCGCCTGTACGGGGTGGATCTCCAAGAGCCGACGACCGCCGAGGAAGTCGTCGGGGAAGTGCGTGAGGGCGCTGCGGACGGGCATCGGGGTCAGCCCGCCCATCGCGCACAGCGATCCGTCGGTCATCAGGTCGCAGAGGTCTTCGAGCAGGGCGAGGTTCTCGTCGCGATGCGTACCGGCGACGATCTTGTCGATCACCTCGACCCCGCGCACCGAACCGACTCTGCAGGGGGTGCACTTGCCGCAGGACTCCTCGGCGCAGAACTCCATCGCGAAGCGGGCCTGCGCCGCCATGTCGACGCTGTCGTCGAAGACGACGATCCCGCCGTGCCCGAGCATCGCGCCCGCCTCGGCGAACGCCTCGTAGTCCATGGGCAGATCGAACAGCGACTCCGGCAGATACGCTCCGAGCGGTCCGCCGACCTGGACTGTACGGACCGGCCGCCCGGTGTGCGTCCCGCCGCCGTAGTCCTCGATCAACTCGCGCAGGGTGATGCCGAAGGCGGTCTCCACGATGCCGCCGCGCGCGATGTTGCCGCCGAGCTGGAACACCTGGGTGCCTCGCGAGCGGCCGACGCCGAGGTCCTGGTAGGCCTTCGCGCCGTTCGCGAGGACGACCGGGACGGTGGTCAGGGTGAGGACGTTGTTCACCACGGTCGGTTTGCCGAACAGGCCCTCGATCGCCGGGATCGGCGGCTTCGCGCGGACCATGCCCCGCTTCCCCTCCAGGCTCTCCAGCATCGAGGTCTCCTCGCCGCAGATGTACGCGCCCGCCCCGACGCGGACATGCAGGTCGAAGTCGAGCGCGGAGCCGAGGATGTTCTTGCCCAACCAGCCCTGCTCGCGGGCAAGTTCGATCGCCTCGCGCAAGGTGGCGATGGCGTCCGGGTATTCGGAGCGGACGTAGACGTACCCCTCGCTCGCGCCGACCGCGTACGCGGCGATCGTCATGCCCTCGACGAGGAGGAAGGGGTCGCCCTCCATGACCATGCGGTCGGCGAAGGTACCGCTGTCGCCCTCGTCGGCGTTGCAGCAGACGAACTTCAGCTCGTCGGCGCAGTCCAGCACCGTCTTCCACTTGATCCCGGCCGGGAATCCGGCGCCGCCGCGACCGCGAAGTCCGGATTCGGTGACCTGGGCGACGACGTCGGCGGGCGTCATGTCCAGGGCGGCGCGCAGTCCGGCGAGGCCGCCATGCTCGACATACTCCTGTGGGGACAGGGGGTCGGTCACGCCGACCCTGGCGAAGGTGACGCGGTTCTGGCGGGCCAGCCAGGGCAGTTCGTCGACCAGGCCGAGGCGCAGGGGGTGTTCGGCGCCGTCCAGCATGCCTGCGGCGAGCAGCGCGTCCACGTCCTCGGCGGCGACCGGGCCGTAGCCGACGCGGCCCTGCGGGGTCACGACCTCGACCATCGGCTCCAGCCAGAGCAGGCCGCGCGATCCGTTGCGTACGACGTCGATGGCGAAGTCCCCGCGCGTGGCGGCGCGTTGGAGGGCACCGGCGACCTCGTCCGCGCCGACGGACCTGGCCGCCGAGTCGCGGGGGACGTAGACCGTCGCCGTGGAGTGGGCGGGGTGAGCGGAGTTGTTCATGAGGAGACCGTCCCGTTGAGCGTCGCGTCGCGCGTGCCGTTGAGGAGGGAGCCCAGTCGGGCCGGGCTCACCCGTCCGTGCAGCCGTCCGTTCGCCTCGACCGACGGTCCCAGCGCGCAGTTGCCCAGGCAGAAGACCTGCTCGACGGTCACCGAACCGTCCGGCGACGTCTCCCCCAGGGGCAGTCCGCTCTCGCGCGCGTAGTTCACGAGGCGGTCGGCGCCCAGGGCCTGACAGGCCTCGGCCCGGCAGATGCGTACCGTGTTGCGGCCCGCGGGCTCGCGGCGGAAGTCGTGGTAGAAGGTCACCACCCCGTGGACATCCGCCCGGGAGAGGTTGAGCGCGTCGGCCAGCACCGGAATCGCCTCCTGCGGCACATGGCCCAACTCGGCCTGGACCGCGTGCAGTACGGGCAGCAGCGGGCCGCGTCGGCCCCGATGCTCGGCCACCACCCTCCGGACCACACTCTCGACCGTCACATCGCTCCCGCTGGTCGTCATGTTCGCTCCGCCTTCCGAAACGCGGTCCCCGGCGAAAGTTGCAGGAGACTGAGACGATACCCCATACAGGCTTCTGTATACAGACGACAGACGACAAGTGGTCGTCAAGTGCGCTTCACCGCTTCACACGATCGAGGGGAACATCGCAGGGGAGGCGGTCCACGATCGACAGACCACGCCATGTTGCATACCAAAACCTGTATGCTGAAACCGTTGTCGGCAACTCTCTCGACGACCCCTCTCTTGGCAAAGCCGTCGGCCCGGCGGCGGAACGGGACAACCATGCGCGAGGCACTCACAGCCGCAGCGTCCCGGCGCGTCACCCGCCCGGCTCCACTGCGCCAGGCCGTGTACGACGCGCTGACCGAACTGATCGTCAACGGCTCGCTCAAGCCCGGCCAGCACCTGGTCGAGGCCGAACTCGCCGAACACCTCGGGGTCAGCCGGCAGCCGGTCCGCGAGGCGCTGCAGCGGCTGCAGACCGCCGGCTGGGTCGACCTGCGGCCCGCGCAGGGCGCCTTCGTCCACTCCCCCACCGCCGAAGAGGCCGCCCAACTGCTCGGTGTGCGCTCGGTGCTGGAGACCTACTCGGCCCAGCTCGCCGCCCGCAACGCGAAGTCCGAGGACGTCGAGCAGCTCTGCGAACTGCAGAACGAAGGCGTCGACGCGCTCGCCGCCGGTGACGTCGAGCGCCTGGTCGCGGCCAACACGGCCCTGCACGCGTACGTCACGTCCCTGGCCGCGAACGACGTACTGGCCGAGATGCTCTCGCAGGTGGGCCAGAAGGTGCGCTGGTACTACACGCCCATCGCGAAGCCCCGCGGCAAGGAAGCCTGGAACGAGCACACGCAGCTCATCAAGGCCATCGAGAAGGGCGACCCGGACCGCGCGGGCGAGGTCATGCGCAAGCACACCGAGCGGACGGCCGAGTTCTACCGCAAGCAGATCGCCGCAGGAGCGGGCCAGAGCTGACCTCGACCAGACTCTTCCAGAACTGGCCTCGACCGAAAGCGACTTCGGCCGAGGCAGCCGAACGGGCTTTTGCCAGGCCGGAGTTCAGGACGGCGCGAGGGATTCTGCGGTCCGGACTCCGACGGGCGTGAGGTGGTAGGCCTGGGTGTCGGCGGCGGCCCGTAGTTCGAGCAGCCACGGCAGGACCGTACCGAGCACGATGTCGAACCCGGCGCCGTCCGTGCCGAGCCTCGCCTCGGCGGGCACGAGCACCGGGTCGGCGAACACGGTGGACGTGGAGCTGCCGGGTGGCCCGGTCGCGTCGGGCCAGGCAGGCACGAACAGGTCGGGGGCGTGTGCCGGGACGCCCCAGAGGGTCAGCCCGTCGGGTGTGCCGAGCGGCCGGGAGGACCAGACGTAACTGTCGGCCTCCCCTGCCGCGACGACCCCGCGCTTGTGCCCGCGCAGGGCGACCACGCCACCGGAGCGCACGGCCGTGCCGCGCGGCAGGCGCAGTTGGGCCTCCGTATCCAGTCCGCCGGTGGCGTCCTCGGTGAGGGCGAGGCTGCCGAGGTGGCGGCCGACGGCGACCTCGCCGCGCACCCAGGGGCTGCCGTACGCCTCGATGACGGCGACCGCCGTGTAGTGGGACCGGAGTACGGCCGCTGTCGCCGGGCAGACCCGGGCCGTCCGCGCCACCACCTCGGCGGCTTCCGGCAGCCCCAGTCCGGCGCCGCCGAACTCGGTGGAGACGGTGAGCCCCAGCAGCCCGGTCGCCCCGAAGGCCGTCACCGCGCCACGGGGGAACCTGCCCTCCAGGGCGGTCAGTTCGGCGCAGGGCGCGACAGCGCGAGTGAGTACTTCCGTGAGAGCGGTGCGGTACGACACGGGTTGCCCCCTTCGGACTTCAGATTTCGGAGTGATCGCCTACGACGCCGGGGCGTGGGTCCGTCTCCCGCAGCAGCCCGGTCGCCACGTCGAAGACGAAGCCCCGGACGTCGTCCGTGTGCGGCAGGAACGGGTTGGTGCGTACGCGCTGCATCGACTGCCGTACGTCCTGGTCGACGTCCCGGAAGGCCTCCACCGCCCAGGCCGGCCGCTGGCCGACCTCCAGCTCCAGTTCGTGCCGGAAGTCCTCGGTCAGGGATTGCATACCGCAGCCTGTGTGGTGGATGAGAACGACACTGCGGGTACCGAGCGCACGCTGACTGATCGTCAGAGAACGGATGGTGTCGTCGGTGACGACGCCACCGGCGTTGCGGATCGTGTGGCAGTCGCCCAACTCCAGTCCCAGGGCGGCGTGCAGATCGATCCGGGCGTCCATGCAGGCCACGACGGCCACGCGCAGGACCGGGCGGGCGCCCATACCGGGGTCGGAAAACCCGGCGGCGTAGGCACGGTTGGACTCCACGAGCCGGTCTGTGACCGCCTCGGTGGTGAAACGGGGTGCGTGAGTGGACATGCTGGGCTCCCTCACTCGGGACGGAACGGGGCGGAACGAGGCAGAACGGAACGGCGTCGGCATCCGCGTCGGCCGTCGGCGGTCAGATCACGCCCTGTGCCTTGAGGAGCGGCAACTCGTCCGCTGTCAGGCCGAGTTCGCCGATGAGGATTTCCTCGGTGTGTTCGCCGAGGAGGGGCGGGGTGGTGATACGGGTGGGGGAGTCGGACAGCTTGAGGGGATTCCCGACCGTGGTGAACTCACCGCGTTCCGGATGCCCGACCGTGACGATCATGTCGTTCGCGGCGAGCGAGGCGTCCTCGATGATCTCCCTCGTGGACAGGATCGGCCCACACGGAATGCTGTATGCGTTCAACCGCTCCAGCACCTCCCACTTCG
>NZ_PJME01000012.1 GCF_002954775.1 Streptomyces geranii | reverse complement strand
TCGGCGTTGGAGAGGCCGGTCAGGCGGTAGCCGGTGTAGGGGGAGGTTCCGTCGGGGCCGATGGTGGCGAGGAGTGCGGCGGGTCCGTGGCAGACGAGGGAGACGGGTTTGCCGGAGGCGAGCCATTCGGTGAGGAGTTTGCCGGAGGCGGCGTTGTCGGGGAGGTCTTCCATGGGGCCCCAGCCGCCGGGGTAGAACACGGCTGCGTAGTCGTTGATGTCGACGTCTTCGATGCGCAGGGGCTGTGCCAGTTCGGTTGCTTCGTGCAGTGCGGTCCGCATGCGTTGGGCGCCTTCTTCGCCGCCGTTGAAGTCGGGGGTGAGGCTGAGGGCGTCGGCGGTGGGCGGTACGCCGCCGGGTGTCGCTGCGGCGATCTCGTATCCGGCCTGCTTGAAGACCTGGTAGGGGCCGATGGCTTCCTCGGCCCAGAAGCCGGCGGGGTGGCGGGTGCCGTCGGCCAGTGTCCAGTGGTCGGCGGCGGTGATCACGAAGAGGATCTTCGTCATGGTTCTCGGTCTCCTGGTGACGGTGTCAGCCCTGGAGGGCTTGCTGGAGGATGTGGCTGTCGGCTGCCTGGCGCATGCTGACGGCCTTGCCGTCGCGGACGGTCCACAGGTGGATGAACCGGACGTCGGCCTTGTTCCCGGTCTTGGTCTCGGCGTGGTAGTGCCCGTAGACGAAGACGTGACCTTCGTCGTCGGCGTGGAACTCCTCGGGCACGGCGCCGAAGGACTCGATGTTCGGCATCGGTTTGCCGAAGAAGTCCTTCGCCACGCTGTCCCAGCCGTGGTAGACGCCACTGTTCGGGAAGCCCGGGGTGATGTCCCAGATGAAGTCCGGGGCCATGACCTCCACGCTCACTTCGGGAGCCATCCGGGATTCGTAGAGGCGGCGGATCAGTGCGAGATGGGGGGAGTCGGACATGACGCGCTCCTTGAGGGGGGTGGGTGGATCGGGTTAGGGCAGCAACCTGCCGCCGGGCACCGCTGGCGGCACGGTGTCCGGCGAGGGGAGTGCGTCCGAGTCGGCGGGACGGCCGCGGTCGGCGCCAACAGCAGCGGGAGTGGCCGGAATGTGGCGTTCGGCTGTGCTCCTCGGATGCCTTTCCCGATGTGTGATCGAGCCTCGCACGTCGCGGGCATGCTGTGAGGGGTAAGGAAATGTCCCCTCCCTACCCGTATCCGGGTGAGCGGCTCTCCCTTTCGGCCATTGCGGAAGGGTCCTGAGGCGCCTGCGGGGTTCTGGGCGGCGTACGAACCTCGTCTGGGGTGGACAGTCGGCCGCCGATCTGGGGCAACGGCGGATCGCCGGTTCTCAGGGCCGAGAGGGCCTCGATGCTGAGACGCACATGGTTCTCACCATCGCGGAGCGGGAATGCGTACGGTCCCTGCCGCGCCGCATCGTTGCCGGGCTCAGCCCCGATGCCCTGCTGATTCGGCGGCGGGGGACCCGATCCGTGGAGGCGCCGGGCAGTGGTGAGGTCGAGGGAGATTCGTCAGAAGCCCTGGACCGCGGCGACCACTTCGTCGAGGAGGGTCCTCAGCTGTGCGGTTTTCGCGGGTCCCAGCTTCTCGGCGATCTGGTGCTCGATCCGCATGATCCCGGCATCGGTGTCGCGCAGAGCCGCCCGCCCGGCTTCCGTGAGATGAAGCTCCCTCACATGCCGGTGGCGCGGGTGTGGACGGCGTTCCAACTGACCCCGTTCTTCCAGGCGCGCGACCTGAGAGGCCACTGCCTGCGGGGTGATGCTGAGACGGCGGGCCAGTTCGGCTCCGGTGAGGCCGGGGGCCGTGTGTACGCAGATCAGCAGGCAGTGCTGCGAGGCCGCGATGCCCAGTGGGCGCAGTTCCTGGTCCTTGCGTGCCTGCATCGCCCACTCCGCCCGCCGCAACGCCCAGGTCACCCGGTCTGGCGGTCTCCCGAAGACCGGCTGTTCGTCGTCTTCATCCATTCCGATGAGCGTACGGTACCTGGATAAGAATCAAACATCTGATGCAGATTAACTACTTGAGCGCTTCGGGCTCAGGTGTCGCGAACCGCCTTGGTGACCTGGGCGAGCAGGGCCTTCAGGCGTGTGGTGTCGTCCGAACCGAGGTCGTCGATGATCAGGCGCTCGATGTCGGCGATCACATGGTCGGCTGCGCGCAGTACTTCCCGTCCGGCATCGGTGAGGTGCAGTTCCTGTACGTGCCGGTGGCGGGGATGCTCACGTCGTTCGAGCTGGCCGCGGCCTTCCAGGCGACTCACCAGAGAGGCGACGGCCTGAGGGGTCACGTTCAGCCGACGGGCCAGTTCGGCGCCGGCGAGCCCCGGCTCGGAGTGCACCGAGATCAGGAGTGTGTAGTGCGAGGCCGCCAGACCCAACGGGCGCAGCCGTTGTTCCTTGAGTGCCTGCACCCCGAGTTCCGCGCGGCGCAACGCCCAGGTCACCCGGTCCAGCGCGTTGAGTCCGACGGGCGCCTCGTCGTTTAGTGTCATCCGAGAAGATTACGCCGCTTCATCAAGGTCAAGTATTTAACTCACTGCAAGTGCTTTACGATCGGCCAGGAACTGCGGGTTACGGCGCGGCCAGGTGATCGAATCGGCTACCCGGCAGGGCATCGCCGTGGCCTGTGCCCTCAGGGCCGCCGATTTCGGTGCAGCCCCGAGCGTGACCTGGCGATTTCGAAATGATCTCCGCGGCACTCAGCCCAGCCAGTCGGCACATGCCCACCTCATCCCGTCCCCTGAATGGAGCGACAGCCCCAAGGCTCATAGAAGGGGCGGACCGTGGTGTTGAGACGACGGCCCGCTCCGGCTGTTCCTCGGCGCACATACCGAGGCCCTCCCGGGCAGACCTTCACCGAGGCCGGGGCGTTGGTGCCGGGCTCCGCCTGAATCGATGAAGGCGACCCAACTCCCGTACCACTGTGCGAAGATCCGGGGCCATGCAGCCACTGGTCCCCGAGGACCCCTCGCACATCGGCCCGTTTCGCCTCATCGCCCGACTGGGCGCGGGCGGGATGGGGAGGGTCTACCTGGCCCGTTCGAAAGGCGGCCGTACGGTCGCGGTGAAGCTCGTACATGCCGACTTCGCGCTGCACCCGTCGTTCCGGCGGCGCTTCGCCCGCGAGGTGGCCGCCGCGCGGAAGGTCGGCGGCGAGTGGACCGCGCCCGTGCTGGACGCCGACACCGAGGCCAAGAACCCATGGGTGGCCACCGGCTACGTCCCCGGGCCGCCGCTCGACAAGGTGGTGGACGGGGACTTCGGTCCGCTGCCGGCTGCCTCCGTGCACGTCCTCGCACACCGTCTGGCACTCGCGCTGCAGGCGATCCATGAGGAGGGCCTGGTCCACCGGGACCTCAAGCCGGCGAACATCCTGCTGACCGTCGACGGCCCCCGTGTCATCGACTTCGGCCTCGCCCGCGGCTACACGGCGAGCCTCGGCGGCAGCCTCACCGAGCCCGGGACCGTGCTCGGCACTCCGGCGTTCATGTCCCCCGAGCAGGTGCGCGGCGAGACGGTGACCAGAGCGAGCGACCTCTTCTCGCTCGGTTCCGTCCTCACGTACGCAGCGACCGGACGGCTGGCATTCCAGGGTTCCGAGCCGATCAACGTGATGTACCACATCGCCCACGAGGAACCCGACCTCACCGGCGTACCGGACGAACTCGTCGACCCAGTGAGGCGCTGCCTGGCCAAGAAACCCGAACAGCGCCCATCAGTAAGGGAGTTGCTCGACCTCACCCGACACGCCGTGGCCCGCGCCTGGCTCCCCGCTGAACTCCTCATCCGCCTCGGCCGCGACGCCGCCCGCCTCCTCGACGCCGAAGCCAACCTCGCCGAGTCCGAGCCCCTCGCCCCGGTGTCGGTGCCGGCTCACGCCATGACGTTCCCGGATTTACGGGTTTTCGACACCGCCGGCCATGAAGGCCACCGGCGAGACCTCCTGGACGTGCCGGAGGCCGGGATCACCCCGCCGAGTATCCGGTCGGCGCCGGAGCCGAGACGACGACCGTGGCTGCCCTACGCATTCTCGGCGGCGGCACTCGCGGTCGTGGGCGCGCTGCTGGCCGTACCGTCGCTGCTGGGCCTCGGCAGGTCCGCTGACGGCACGGATCCACTGCGGGGCACTTGGCGTGGGAGTTGGATGATCGGCCCCTGGTCCTGGGAGGGCCAGCTGATCTCGCGCGGCAGCCCCCTGGAAGGACGTTCCGTTCACTTCGTAGTCTCCCAAGAACAGCTGACATGCTGGGGAGAGAGCCAAGTACTGTCCCGCGACGGCAACACGGTCGTCCTGGGAAAGACGAAGGTGAACGACGTCCTACCCAAAACCCATTCGCCAGAGGACTGTGCCTTCGGCGATCAGCAGACGTTGTCCGCCCGGGACGACGGCACTGTGGTCTGGAAGTGGTTGAGGCCCCACTATTTCGAGGACTTCGCGCTGCACGAAGTCGAAGTCACGCTGACCGATGACTTCGAGGCGCTGGCGCCGGTGCCCCCGGCGTACCTCGGCACCTGGGACAACGCACAGGGCCTGCATCTGACCATCGTGCCGGACGGCAGCGATCCGGCGAGCATCGTGGTCCTGGACACGCGCTCCGGTGCCCGCTGTGTCTGGTCCGCGAGCGTGTTCTCCATCGAAGAGAATCGCGATCTCCTCTACGGCCCTCTCTACGTGGACCGCAAGGTGTCAGACAAATCCTGCCGCACCGCCGGTCTCCACCGCGCGCGGCTGTCACGCGGCGGCGACGGACTCGCCGTCTCTCCCTACCGCGAGGACACCGGCACCGTTCCGGACTCCGAGACGCTGCATCTGAAGCGGGTGGGCTGAGGAGCAGAGAGGCCCGGCCGGTGAAGGCCCGAAGGGCGGCAGTTCATGCAGGTAGAGCTGTCCCCTGAAAGGAACTACGCCCACGTGCCCAGCCGGTCAGCCATCAAGCTGTCGGCTTTCTTTGCGGGAGGGCTCTCAGAGACAGGGATGATCACCTCATGATGCGAGGTGCCTTCAGCGACGTCCCGTTGACCGCGATCTTCCCTCTCCTGACGCCTGCGGATGTGGCCGGGGACGCCGATCGTTCTTGGGCTGGATGTCATCGAGCACACCGGGGGAGGCGACAAGCTGGAGCTCCTGCCTCAGGTGGTGTGGACCGACCCGGGCCGGCTCGCGGTCGGCGAGGAGACTTCGTTGTCCGATGCATTCCGTGTCGGCGCTGAACGCCTGACCGGCTGGCCCATCCTCACGACGCCGACCACTGGCGTGCCAAAGCGGGACTGCCTCCTAGAGCGTGTCCCTTTGATGGGTTGATCAGTTGATCGGATGTGTCAGTCCGATTAGTGATCACCGATGCGATGTGGGACCGGATCGAGCCGCTGATGCCTGCCGATCCGCCCCGTGGACGACGATGGGCCAACCACCGTCGGACCCTGGAAGCCATCGCGTGGAAGTACCGCACCTGCTCACCCTGGCGTGACCTGCCAGAAGAGCTCGGGCCCTTTCAGACCGCCCACAAACGCCTGATCAGGTGGGCAATGGACGGGACATGGGAACGGGTCCTCGCGGCGGTCCTTGCAGCGGCGGACGCCGATGACGACGTGGGCTGGACCGTCTCGGTGGACTCCACCGTCTGCCGGGCTCACCAGCACTCGGCCGGAGCCAGGAAAAGGGGGCGCCCGGCCGGTACGAGCCCGAGGACCACGCACTCGGACGATCCCGCGGTGGCTTGAGCACGAAGGTCCACCTGGCCAGTGACAGCCGGGCACGACCTCTGTCCCTCTACGTCACCGCGGGCCAGGCCGGTGATGCCCCGGCCTTCGAGGTCGTCATGACCGGAATCCGGATCCCGCGGAGCGGACTCGGCAGGCCAAGAACCCGCCCTGCGGCCGTGCTTGCGGATCGCGCCTACTCTTCCCGCGCGATTCGTGGCGACCTCCGTCGACGCGGCATCCGCGCCGTCATCCCGCAGCCCGCCGACCAGATCGGCCACCGTCTGCGGCGAGGCCGCGCCGGAGGTCGCCCGCCCGGCTTCGACGCCGAGACATACAAGGAGCGCAATACCGTCGAGCGGTGCATCGCCCGAATCAAGCAGTGGCGCGGCCTCGCAATGCGGACGGACAAGCTCGCCATCGCGTACCAGGCCGCACTCCACCTTGCTGCCATCTTCATCTGGACCCGGCGCTGAGCAAGGCGTCCGAAGGATTCGTCAGGCCAGCGCGTGGACGACGAGCCGGTTCCGATCTCCGTCAAAGATGCCGGCCAGGACGTTGGCCTCCCGCCGGTCCCCATTGAAGAGACCCCGCTGGTCGACGTGCACGGTCAGAAGGTCGTGGCTGTCGATCACCTCAGAGATGCCCCGGGTCTCGATCGTGTCCGACCACGCGTCCAGGTTCCGGCCGAACCACGCCGGCAGGCCGCACGGCTCGCTCACCGCGTCCCAGAAGTCGTTGAGTGTCTCGATCAGCCGACCGCGCAGGTCAACAATCAGCTCGCTGTCCGTCATCACAGCAGCCTAACCAGCCTCACCACAGTCACTGACCGGTCAAAGAGACAGAATCTAGGCGGATCAGCGGAAGGCCCAGTGCTGGGCACGTTCACGTGTACGCCGACAACGACCCGGAGCTTGCGGGCGCCTTCTATGCAGCGCCAACGCTGTTCGCCGACGTGCACCCGGACATGCGCATCGCGCAGGAGGAGATCTTCGGCCCGGCCATCTCGATCATCCCCTTCCACGACGAGGACCAGGCGATCAGGATCGCCAACGACACCGAATTCGGCCTGGTAGCGGCGGTGTTCACCAAGAACTCCGCGCGAGCGCTGATGGGCAGCCGTGGCCTGCGGACCGGCTTCGTCTTCGTCTTCGTGAACGACTACAACCGGAATTCACCGGACACCGTTCGGCGGCGTCGGTGCGAGCGGCTATGGGAGGGGGAGCGCGGCGGAGACCCTGCATGAGTACGGCTACATGAAGAACATCCGCCTGCGCTCCGGGAGGGGCGAGATGCCGTGCTGGGCGCCGACGCTCTAGGTGACCGGACAGGGCAGGTGAACAGCCCTGTGTTCAAGGCGGCGTAAGCACCTCGAAGACAGGGCATGCGGGACCGACGGGACGACGACGCACACGATCGCTGGTCACAGACCTTGACCGGTCCTGCGCGGTTGCCAGGTTGCCGGCAAGGGGCTGGTACTGCTGGACCGACTGCCGTCGCTGACGACGGTTCGCAGGATCGGCTCGAAGCAACTGGGGAGAGCGCCGGAATCAGCGCCGACTCACGCGACGGTGCCGGACTGGGGCCGCTTGCGGTCCTCGGCCCAGGAGGCCAGCAGACGCAGTCCGTCGTGGGCCGGGGTGCCCGGTTCGGCGGTCCACACCAGCATGTGCTGTTCGGGGTCGGTCGTACAGGTGAGGGTGTTCCAGTCGAGGGTGAGTTCCCCGACCGCGGGGTGACGCAGCTCCTTGACGCCCTTCCCTCGTGTTTCGACGTCCCGTTGAGTCCACCACTGCTGGAACTGGGTGCTGCCCGCGGAGAGTTCCTCGACCAGAGCGTTCAGGACGAGGTCCCCCGGGAAACGCGCGCTCTCCATGCGTACCTGCCCGATGGTCATCCGGGCGATCTCCTCCCAGTGCACGTACCGCTCCCGCATCCAGGGTTCGGTGAACAGCAGCCGGATGAACACGCGTTCCTGCTCGGGGTAGCGGGCGAAGTCGGTCCACAGGGCGGCGGCGAGCTGGTTCCAGCCCAGAATGTCGGTGCGTCTGCCGATGACGACAGCAGGGGCGAGGGCAAGGTCGTCGAGCATGAGGCGGAGTTGCGGATCCAGCTGCTGACGCTCGTCCGACCTGGGCGGAGGAGCGGTCTGCTTCGCGGCGAGTTCGAAGAGGTAGGTGTGCTGGTCGTGGTTGAGGCGCAGGACCTGGGCGATTTCATTGAGGAGCGATGCGGAGGCCTGGAGGCGGCCTTGCTCGATGCGCGTGTAGTACTCCGGGCTGACGGCCGCAAGGAGAGCCACCTCCTCTCGGCGCAGGCCGGGCACCCGCCGTCGTTGTCCCTCTTGGAGTCCGACCTCGGAGGGGCTGAGTTCGGCACGGCGGGCCTTGAGGAAATCACCCAGCTCGTGCAGCTGCGGGTTGGGCTGCATGATCTACAGCTTGGCACAAGTGCCCGGCAAGGTGAGTCGCCGCAAGAAGGCTTCCTCACAGACCGTCGGTAACCTGGCCGCAGAGGCTGAGCCAGGACTCGTCGAAGAGCGGCCAACCCGCCGACCGGCCCGACCGGCCGCGCGCTGCTGTTGGCGATCTGTCCGCCGCCCCGGACAGCCGCAGAAATCTTTTTAGAGGACGGCGAAGAACTCCGTCATCTTGTTGACCGCCTGGTCCACGTACCCAGGCACGTCGTACATGGCGATGTGGGTCGCCCCGTCCACGACGAACAGCTCCTTCGGCCCCTGGGAAAGCTCGTAGGCCTGGTCGCTGAACACCTTGGTGTCCGCCTTGCTGCCTGCGATGAGGAGCATCGGCTGGGTCAGCAGCTGTGGAATCTGGTCGAATGCCGAGAACGCGAACATCCGGTCCATGCTGGTCAGCAGGAAACGGCCCTTTGAATTGGGGTGCTGCCCTCTGGGCGTCCGGTAGTAGTCGTACCCTTCCCGGAGGAGATCCGGTGTGTTCTCGTTGATCTCCTCCAGCGTCTCCGGAACGAACGGGGCGTACGCGTGCTCCGCTCCGTTCGCTTCCGCAGTGCGCTGGGCGGCGACCATTTCCAGAGACTTGATCTGCTCCGCCACCGGTGTCGGATGGCCGAGAAAGGCCCTCGAACCTTCGCCCATCGGAGCCGCGCTCACGGTCGCCACCGCCTTGAAGCGCCGTTCGGTCTGGGCCACGCTGAGCGCGTAGCCACCTCCGGCGCAGATGCCGAAGACGCCCATTCGCGCGGGGTCGACGAAGGGGAGGGTGGTGAGGAAGTCGGCCGCGCAGCGGGCGTCCTCCACCCGGATGGTCGGGTCTTCGAGAAGGCGGGGCTCGCCTCCGCTGGCTCCCTGGTAGGAGGAGTCGTAGACGACGGTGACGAATCCCTGTTCGGCGAGCCGCTCGGCGTAGTGGCCGATGGTCTGTTCCTTCACCCCTCCGGCCGGATGAATTCCCACGAGTGCCGGATACTTCTTGCTTTCGTTGAAGTCGTCCGGCAGGTGAAGGTGTCCTGCGAGTTCTACTTCTTTGTTCCTGAACGAAACGATTTCGACCATGACGCCAGCCTCTTTCCCGGCTTCGGATCGCTATGGAGTGCCGTCTGTCATGATCTGCCGACGCAATGACCACGTCTACACGCTGTGGGGGGTAGGAATCTATCCCCTGGATGTCGGAATCCAGGGGTGAATGATCCCTCTGAAAAGGATGCGTGTTATCCGTCGGCTCGCCCCACAGTCACGAGCCAGTGGGTCACGACAGAAGCCAGGAAGGCGTCGGTGACCTCTCCGCGGTCGAGGAAGATCCGGGCGAGAACGGGGCCGTACAGCAGGGTGAACTCGTCCTCGTCGACCCGTAGGCCCGAAGGCTCCAGCAGCTTGTTGAAGTCGGCGTGGCGGTCCTCGCCGATCCGGGCCATCGCCTGGGCGCTGTCCGGGTCGTGGTCCGCCTGAGCGGCGACTGCCAGTGCTGCGGTGCGTACGGCCGGCACGCTGACGCCCGCGCGCAGGCTCTTGAGCCATTCGGTGGCGACCGTACCCACGTCGCTGCCGGGCTGGGGGTAGTCGCCGAGATCGGGTCCTTCGATGACGAGGTCGAAGAGCAGGGCGGCCCGCGTGGGCCAGTGCCGGTAGAGGGTCTGGCGTGTGACGTCCGCTCGCCCGGCCAGCAGGGCGTAGGTCAGACCTTCGGGTCCGACCTGGGGCAGCAGTTCGCGCGCGACGGCCAGAACGCGATTGCGGGTGCGCTGCACTCGGGGGTTGTCCGCGGTAGGCCGACGACGGTGGAGAGGCTGCTTCATGCCGCCACCCTACCGGCAAATCATACGCATCGTGTGATCCAGATCATGCGATGAATCATCCGTGGTGTGTGATAGACAGGGAAGGTAATCACACGGCGTGGATGATTTAGTCGTCCTGGCCGCTCTCCTTGATCGCCGCGTATCCGAAAGAGGGATGACCATGTCACCTCGCACCCTGTCCGAACCCCTGTTCGCGCGCACTCGCCTCGGCTCGGGCCCTGGCCTGCTCCTCGCGCACGGGGCCGGCAGCAGCCTGGCGGGCACCTACGGGCCCGTCCTGGAGGGACTCGCCGCCGGCCACACCGTCGTCGGTGTCGACTATCCGGGCAGCGGTGAGACCCCGCGTTCGACCGGTCCGCTGTCGCTGGACGATCTCGCCGACCAGCTTGTCGCCGCCGCCGACGAGGAGGGTCTCGACCGGTTCGCCGTGTCCGGCTTCTCCCTCGGCGGCGCGGTCGCCATCCGGACCGCCGCCCGCTATCCCGGGCGGGTGACCGCGCTCGTGCTGACCGCCGCTTTCGCGTACCGGGACAACCGGCTCGCTCTGGCGTCGTCGGTGTGGGGCAAGCTCGCCGCATCCGGGGACGGTGAACTGCTCGCGGAGTTCCTGCTCATGGTCGCTCTCGGCACCCAGGGGCTCGAGTCGATGCCGACCGGGCAGCTGGGGCAGACCCTCGGCTACACCGCAGCCGCGGCTGCCCAGGGCAGCCCCGAGCAGGTCGAGCTCGTAGGCCGGCTGGATGTCCGGGGTGACCTCGCCGCCATCGAGGTTCCCACCCTCGTCATCTCGACCACTGACGACCGGCTCACCTCCGTCGCCCTGCACCGTCAGCTCGCCGAGGCCATCCCCGGCGCCGAGCTCGCGGAGATGGCCACTGGTCATCTGCCGATGCTGGAGCGGGCGGACGAGTGGCTGCGGCTCGCCACGGACTTCCTCGGGAGGCGCCGTGTCCCGTCGGAGTTTTCCACCGCCGGAGAAGAATAAGGCAGATTCATTGCCATCAAGTGTTTGATTCTAACCAACTATCTTGAGTAGTGTGAGGCCATGACTAGGACCCTTGCTCTCATCACCGGCGCCTCCTCCGGTATCGGCGCCGCATACGCCCGACTGCTCGCCCCCGACGCGGACTTCGTCCTGGTGGCCCGGCGTGCCGACCGGCTGCAGGAGCTGGCGGAGGAACTCCGCAAGGCCGGTGCCGCGGTGGAGATCCTTCCCGCCGATCTCGCGGACCGGGACGGGATCGCCACGGTGACCGACCGATTGGGGGCCGGTGACGTCCGCCTGCTGATCAGCAACGCGGGAGCGGGCGGATACGCGCCGCTCATCGACGTGACCCAGAGTCAGATCGACACTCTGCTGACCCTCAACGCCGAAGCGCATGTCCAGCTCATCCGGGCCGCGCTTCCGGGGATGCTCGCCGCGGACGACGGCACCATCGTCACCGTTGCCTCGATGCTGGCTCTGAGCGCAGGACAGGCCGACCCGCGGCTGCCGCGCCGGACCCTGTATGCCGCGGCCAAGGCCGCCACCGTGGCCTTCACCCGCACGCTCGGCCATGAACTGGCGGCCACGAAGGTCCGTACCCAAGTTGTCCTGCCGGGCCCTGTGGACACCGAGTTCGACCAGGGCTCCGGGCCCGCCCATCCCATCGCGATGTCGGCCGAGGACGTAGCGCAGGCCAGCCTCGTCGGGCTTCGGCTGGGCGAGACGATCTGTGTGCCGGGCCTTGAGGAGCAGTCTGCGGCGTTCGACGCGTTGCTGGCCGCGGAAAGCGCGGTGCTGGTCGGCGGTCGCCGTGCGGAGCTTGCCGCCCGCTACCGTCAGCCGCTGTCCCGGTGAGCGGACGCCGGACACCACGGCCGCCCGTCCGGTGGCCGGCCAAGGTGTCCGGCGAGGAGCCTGTCAGGTCCGGGCGGAAGTCGGCCCCGGGCGGCCGGGGTTCGTCACACGGTGGCACCAGTCGATCGAATGGAGGGTGACATGGTCAGTTTCAGCGAGCGGGAAGCCGCCTACCTGGGGCAACACCGGCTGGGGCGACTCGCCACGACGGGCACGTCCGGTAAGCCGCATGTGGTCCCCGTCCGATACCGCTTCGATCCAGAGCGTGAGGTGATCCGCCTCGGCGGACGGCTGGTTGAAGGACGGGAGAAGGAGCGGCTGTACACACGTCATCTGCGGGGCAACCCGCAGGCGGCGTACGTGGTCGACGACGTCCCGGACGAGGAGGCATGGCAGCCGCGCGGGATCCTCATCAAGGGTCTCGCCGTCTTGCACGCCGAAGGCGGTGAGACGTTGTGGCCGGGATTCGGCCCGAACTGGATCGAGGTGATCCCGGACTTCGTGACGTCCTGGGGGCTCGATCTGCCCACGTTCCCGACGTCCGCCACCGGCTGAAGCGAATCCCGGCCGACGAAGCGCCTGTCGGTGAACTCCGTTGCCGGGGTGGGTGCTTGCGCGTTCACTTCCGTCGGCTGCACCTGAGTCGACGCGATCAAGAGGCCGTACGGGCCTGCCCCCCCACCTCCCGGAGATCATGCCATGCTCAACATCGCGGACACCCTGTACGACTGGTGCCGGAAAGGCCGGCCGTTCGCCCTTGCCACCGTCGTCGAGGACCGCGGCAGCGCACGCCTGCGGCCCGGCACCGCGGTGGCCGTGAGTGGCGACGGCAGTGCCGAAGGGAATGTCTTCGGCGCATGCGTCGGGAGTGCGGTGCACAGTCTGTGCGGTCAGGTGCTGGCGGATCGCGCCGCCCCCGCACGGGTCGCCTTCGGCTGCTCCGACCCGCACCCCTCCCCGCAGGGGCTGATCTGCGGCGGGGAGATCGACATCCTGGTTCAGTACGTGGCGCCCCACACCCAGGCACCCCTGGCCTCTGCCCTCGCCTCCCATGCCGAAGGGCGTTCCCTGGCGTTGGCGCAGATCGTGGACGGCCCTGGTGAACTCGTCGGACGCATCCTTCACATCCCTGACGAGGGTGCCCATGTCGGCACGCTGGGGACAGCCGACGACGACAGGGCGATCGTGGCGCACGCGCGTGAAGTCCTGAAGGCAGGCAGCACAGCCAGGATCGAGGCCAGCGGCGCAGGGGGATCGGGAGTCTGCGTCCGTACGCGGAACCTCTCGGTTCTCGTCCACGTCCTCGTACCGCCCGGGGCCCTCTCGACCGTCGATCCGCGAATGGCCGGGGTGTGAGGGTCAGGGTTCCCTGACGGCGTCGGCCACCTCGTCGAGGAGCACCCTGAGTTGCGCTGCCTTCCGGGACCCGAGCCTCACCGTGATCTGCCGTTCGATCTCCACGATCACGGCATCGGCAGCACGCAGGGTCTCACGGCCCGCGTCGGTGAGATGCAGCTCCTGCACATGCCGGTGACGCGGGTGCGGGCGGCGTTCCAGCTGTCCCCGCTCCTCCAGCCGGGCCACCTGTGAGGCCACCGCCTGAGGAGTGATGTTCAGAAAGCGGGCCAACTCCGCTCCGGTCAGGCCGGGATCGGTATGGACGGAAATCAGCATGCTGTACTGCGCAGCCGCGACCCCCAGTGGCCGAAGCCGCTGATCCTTTCGGGCCTGGATTCCCCACTCCGCCCGCCGCAGAGCCCAGGTCACCCGGTCAAGTGCATCGGCGGAGATCGGCTGCTCGTCCTCTTGTTCCACGCCGCGAGAATACGACAACCGGGTGACTCCCCCTGATCCCCACGAACGTCGAGGTGCCGCACCGTTGGTGGTGAGCAGTGCGAAGCGGTTCTCCAGCCGGTCAACGACCTGCTCGACGGTGAGGGTGCGTAGCCGGGACGCGGCCGGTTCGATCGCCAGCGGCAGCCTGTCCAGGTCCGCGCACAGCCGGGTAACCGCGGCCCGGTGTTCGCCGACTTCGAAGTCGGATCGGAGGGCGGTGGCCCGGTCCAGGAACAGCTCGGCCGTGTCCTGCTCGGTCAGGGAGGGCACGGTGAGGACATGCTCGCCCGTGATACCCAGGGTGTGGCGGCTGGTCGCCAGAACGCGCAGCCCGGGCGCCAGGGAGAGCAGCACCGTCACCAGGTCGGTGCAGGCACCGGCGAGGAGTTCGCTGTTGTCCAGCACCATGAGCACCCGCCGTCCGGCCAGATATCCCGCGAGTTCTTCCAGGACGGGGCGCGTGCCCAGGTCGGGCAGGCCCAGAGCGGTCGCGGCCCCCGTACCGGGGTCAGATCCACCGGCCACGGTCGTCGGGGAAGAGCTCCGCCGCGTCCGTGGCCGGCTGCAGTGCGAGCCGCGTCTTGCCCATCCCACCCGCTCCGGTCAGTGTGAGTGCCTGTTTTCAACCCGGTTGGCTTCGTTCACTTCACGTAGCAGCGTTGTCTGCCAGTGCGGACAGCATGCAGCGATCTTGGTGCTCGTGGATGTTCACGAGATATGACGTCAGTGTCTGGGCAGATTGACCGATGAGCCGCGACTCGACCACAGGCCTTGGCCAAGGGGCAGCCGATCAGCTGCCCTATCCTTCTGCCGTGGCGAACTGGTGGCGGACAGTGGGTGATGCGTTCTGGGCTGTGGATCGGGCCCTGGGTGGGCAGCAGCGTCCGACTCGGTTTCAGAAGTGGGTAGCCCGACATCCGGTCAAGGCCGGGCTGTATGTGGCAGCCCCTGTCAGTCTCTCCTTCACTCTCTTCTTCTTGTTGCTGTCATCTGCTGAGGAGGAAACCGAGAACCTCCTGGTCGGTGTGCTCTTCGGGCTGATCCTGGGGCTGATCTTCGGCCTCACGGCAGCGTCAGAGCGGCTCCGGCAACGCAGGCTCAAGCGTCTGGGGATATGGGACGGCTCCTGAGCAGGCCTCTGGGAGAGTGCGAGGACGAATCGCGATGAGGCTGGAACGGGTTGGCGGTGGTCCGGGCGACCGTCAGTCTCCGTCGTTCTCGCGGGATGCCGACTGGCTGGTGCGGCGGAACTGTCTGCGGGTGATGCGCCTCGTCGGCTGACGGTCTGAGCGTCAGGTTCAGGTGCTTCTTCGCCCAGGTCACCAGCTGTTTGGCATAGCCGGAGTCCGCCCAGACGATCGTGATCTCCGGGTGTATCAGCCGCAGCCGGAACAGCGCCTTTTTCGCCGCCTCGCGGTCGGTCATGTCGGCTGGGGTGACCAGGACGAACAGCGACAGCCCTTTGGTGTCCACGACCAGGTGCCGCTTGCGGCCGTTGGTCTTCTTCGCGCCGTCGTAGCCGCGTGAGTCGCGGCCGACGGTCTCCGCGGCCTTCACGGACTGGGAGTCGATGACGGTGGCGACCGCGCCGGGCGCCCGTCCCATTTCACGGCGGATGGGCTTGCGGAGCCGGCCACGGATCTGGCCGACAACGACGCGGGCTGCCCAGCGGGCCATGAATCCGTAACAGGTCCGCCAGGGCGGGAAGTCCTGGGGCCAGGGCCCGCCACTTGCAGCCGGTGTCGACGGCTGTCTCGATCCAGTCCAGTGTCGCCCTCACGCGGGCGACGTTCCCGTGCACGATCGTGCGTTCGTCGTTGCCGAGCTGGCGGTCGCGCGGGCCCGGAACGACCCGGCTGGAGGCCGCGACGAACGCGTGGCAGGCGGTGACCAGGTCCAGGGACTCCACCGACCGGTCGATGGTGCGGACCGCCGGGTGGCGGTTCTTCGAACCGGGTGGCCGACCCGGTCCGGGGCGGGATGGTTTCGGTGCACCGGCTGGGGAACCGGTCCTCGCGTGCAGGTTTCTGAACCCTCTGCGGACTCGGGCTGGTGTGAGTCTGTTCGGCTCGACTGGCTTCTCCCACGGCCTGCGGAGGTCGGTGGCCAGTGGGCGGGCCAGCCGGAGCTGGGCATAGGCGGCGATCACCAGCCAGGTCCACCGGTCGGCCGCTTCCGAGCTTCGAAGCCGGGGCCGGGGCCGGGTCCAGCCGAGGGTCTGCTTGAACAGGCGAAACGTGTGCTTGATATCGAAGCGGCGGAGGAAGGACTGCCAACAGCGGTCGACATCCGCCTCGGTGGTGCCGGTGCCTGACCACCACAGCCAGACCGGCTTGTTCACCTCACCGCTGGGGAGCTTCTCCACGAGCAGGCGGACGACGGTGCCCTTGATGATGGGCAGCGGTCCGTCGTGGTCGAGCCAGGCCGCTCGCCGGGTGAGCAGTGGGTGCAGCCGGTCCCCCGCCTGAGCGGTTGCCTTCCCAGGGAGCCGGGTGTCCGTGATCGTCACGGCCTGCTCGGTGCCCCAGATGCTGGGGTCGCCCAAAAACAAACTCGCCTCCGTGCTTGGGCAGCCGCCCGCCCTTGGGGTTGGCCAGGAAGAACTCTTCGCTCGAGGGTGAGGGTCGTCGCATCACGCGGTCGGAGCGGAGCCGGTCGAGGTTCTCGACGGGCAGCCCCGCCAGCAGATGGGCGATGCGGGTCACCCGGCTGCCACTGACAGGCGGTGACAAGCCGCTCGACGACCTCGCGGATCTGCATCGCGGTCACCGCGCCGACGTCGGCGCACGGCTCCAGGCGGACAGCGTCCAGCACAGCCGTCCATGACGGGCGGCCGGTCTCCAGCACGGCCACGACCGAGTACGGTCAGCCAGCGTCCGAACCGGCCCGTCCGTGCACAACAGTGCGTCGCCCCGCGCGGTCATACAGGCGTACAACTCCGACCGGAAGCGTGGCACTTCCGCGAACGCATCCCGCAGGACGCCCTGATGCACCAAACTCACGACCACGGCCTTCGCGCTGTTCCTGCCTCTGTGACGGAGCACAGGATCAGGCGAAGGCCACCTTCACTTCCGCTGAACTGCGAAAATGCCGATCAAGTTCGAACCGCGTTCAACCCCGGACCATAAATGACAAGCTGAGGTGGCGGGCCGTCCCGAGCCAGCGGCGGACCTCGGCGTGTCGTGGCGCCTGCCCACGAACGTGGTGAGGGGGTCGGCAGAATACCCACGGCCGATGCCTGGGTGATCATTTTCGCCGTCGCCTTTCAACGGCTCGAAGTCGTCCGGGAACACCACGGTCATCTACCGACGGTGGCAGCGCGCTTCGTTGCGCGCGGTGGGAGCGGGTCGGGCCGAGTCGCCGTCCATCGGCCGACGTACCCGTCCCCGTCACACGGGCCGGACGGCGATCGCCGTGAGTGCGTTTCCTGGCCGACCTCGACGGCAGAATCGCCTGCCCGGCAGACCCGCACAGATCAGCCCGTCCTGCCCACCTTCGCGCCCGGCAGCTGTGACGTCAGTTCCTCGACCAGTTCGATCAGGTCCGTCGATCGGTCCGGCCCCCACCAGTCGCCCAGTACTTCGGCGAAGACGTCGTCGCGGGCCGCCGACAACCTTGCCGCAGCCTCCCGTCCGGAGTCGGTGAGGAGCAGCTCCGCATCTTCTCGAATGGCCAGATGACGTTCTTCGATCTGCAGCAGGGCGGCCTGGATCACTGGCAGCGGAACCTGGCTGTACTCGGCGAGACGCGTCGGCGAGAGTGATGTTTCCGGATGCAGAGCCCGCAGCAGCAGCCAGCCGGCGGCGGGCAGCAGGTCGTATCCGGCTGTGGCGGTGATCTTCTCGTAGATGCCGCGCCGTCCCTCCCTTGACCCCAGTACGGACAGCGCCCGCTGTGCTTCCTCGCGTGAGGAACGGTGCACGGTGTGGACGCTGAGGGTCTGGGCCATGTCGGGCGCGGTGACCGAGCCGCGCAGCCTGTCCTCCTTGAGGAGCCAGGTCAGCGCGAAGGCGAGCACGACGATCGGGGCCGCGTAGAGGAACACGTCGGTGATCGACGTGGCGTACGCGTGCAATGCGGAGGGGCGCAGCTCGGGCGGGAGCTGGGCCAGGGCGCGAGGATCGGCCTCGAGCGCTGCGGCCGACTGCGACTGCGCCGGGCCCTGGAGGACGTCGTTCAGCTTGTTGTCGAGCCGGCTGGTGAAGACCGTGCCGAAGACGGCGACGCCGAACGCGGAACCGATCGACCGGAAGAACGTGACCCCCGAGGTGGCGACGCCCAGATCCTCGTACGACACCGCGTTCTGCACGATCAGGACGAGCACCTGCATGACCAGTCCCAGCCCGAAGCCGAAGACGAAGAAGTACAGGCTCATCTCGAGGTCGCCTGAGGACTCCGTGAGCCGGTGCAGGAGCAGCAGCCCCACGGTGGTGACGGCGGTGCCGAGCACCGGGAAGATCTTCCAGCGCCCGGTACGTGAGACGGCCTGGCCCGACACCGTGGACGTCAGCAGCAGCCCAGCCACCATCGGCAGCATGTGCACACCCGACATGGTGGGTGACACACCTCGCACGACCTGAAGGAACGTCGGCAGGTAGGTCATCGCACCGAACATCGCGAAGCCGATCACGAAGCTGATCGCCGAGGAGAGTGCGAACGTACGGATCCGGAACAGCTTCAGCGGAAGCACCGGCTCGGCGGCCCCGCGCTCGACGGACAGGAACCACACGAGCAGTACGGCACCCAGGACGGCGGTCCCGGTCAGCGGGGCCGATGTCCATCCCCAGGTCCGGCCGCCGAGCGAGGTCACCAGAATCAGGCAGGTGGCGACGGCCGCGATCAGGAGCGTGCCGAGATAGTCGATGCGATGCTTCTCGGCCCGGACCGGGATGCGCAGAGCGGCGGCGATCACGAGGAGGGCGACGGCACCGACGGGCAGGTTGATGTAGAAGACCCAGCGCCAGCTCAACTGGTCCACGAACAGTCCGCCGAGGAGCGGGCCGAGGACGCTGGTGGCGCCGAACACGGCACCGAACAAGCCCTGGTAGCGGCCTCGGTCCCGGGGCGGCACGATGTCGCCCACGATCGCCATCGACAGGACCATCAGACCGCCGCCGCCGAGGCCCTGGAGTGCCCGGAAAGCGATCAGCTGGGACATGTCCTGAGCCAGGCCGCACAGCGCCGATCCGATCAGGAAGATCACGATCGCGGCCTGGAAGAGCCTCTTGCGCCCGTACTGGTCGCCCAGTTTGCCCCACAGTGGAGTCGCCGCGGTCGAGGCGAGCAGGTAGGCGGTGACGACCCAGGACAGATGGCTCATTCCGCCGAGGTCGCTGACGATCGTCGGCAGCGCGGTGGAGACGATCGTCTGGTCGAGTGCCGAGATCAGCATGCCGAGCAGCAGCGCGCCGATGGACACGCGCACTCTGTGCCGGTGCCCCGCCGACTGCGGGTCCACCATCTGGTCGCCCACGTCCTGGGCCATTGCCGCCTCCTGAAGCCGAGTTCTTCGTGACCTGGTCGGATGCGGTAGGACGTCGAGTATTCGCACCGGGAAAATTCCGTGCGACAACCAGATCCGGCACTGTTCACAGGAATTCCGTCTGCCGATTCCGCTCGTCCGGGCGGGTCGCGCCGATGACGATAGTTGCGGCAGGGCAAAGCGCCCATCACTTCATGGGGGGAGGAATCCATCCCCTGGACAACTCCTGCCGGGGGAGGGAAACGGTCTCTTTACTCTCGCACCGGAATAGGAAAATTTACTGTCGAACGCAAAGCCGCTGACATGGATACGCGGAAGCGACGCGAGAAGACGATGGCGAACGCCCACGCCGATCGGCTCCCGGACCGAAGGAAGCGAGTCACGGATGAGCAGAGCCATACCCCCGCCGAGCAGTGCCACCGGTGCGGCGGCCACGGCACGGGCCGGCCTGGTGTTGCCCGTCGCGCTGGTCGCCGCGTACTACGGCTCCTACATCGCGGTGATGTCTCCGCCCACGGTGAGTATGGCGCTGCGCGTGCGTGACGTGGTCGGTGAGGGTCTGCGCGTCTCCACCCTGAGCACGGTGCTGTCCGTCGGCGCCTTCGCCGCGGCCATCGCCTCCCCGTTCCTGGGTGCGCTGTCCGACCGCACCACCCTCCGCTTCGGGAAACGCCGGACCTGGCTGGTGGTCGGGCCGGTCGTCGGGCTCACCGGCTTCGCCTGTATCGGTCTCGGCGGTGAGGTGTGGCTGCTGGTTGTGGGGTGGGTGCTGGCGCAGGCCGGCTGGTCGGGCACGCTGATGGCGGCGCAGGCCGTGCTGACCGAGTGGATCGAGCCAGGGGTGCGGGGCCGGGCCAGCGGTCTGATGGGCCCGGCCATGCCCATCGGGATGGTCGCCATGACCCTGCTGGTCAGTCTGCTGGACTTCAGTCCGGTCCTGATGCTGCTCGTCCCCGGCCTGATCGGGGTCGCCGGCGCGGCGCTGCTGGTGGCCGTCGTCCCCGACGCGCCCGCCGACAAGGCCGCCCTCCCGCCGTTCGGCCCGCGCGAGTCCTTCTCCGGCTTCTACGTGAACCCGCGCCGCTACCCCGGCTACGCGTGGGCCTTCGCCAGCCGGTGACCTACCGTTTCGCCAACACCGCGATCAACGCCGTCCTGGACCGACGCTTCGTACGCAGCGTCCAGATCACCATGGCCGAGGACTTCGACGTGGCCGACCGCGGCGGCTTCTACGACGCGACCGGCTGCCTGCGCGACGTGGCCCAGAACCATCTGCTGCAGATGCTCGCCTACTTCGTCATGGCCGCACCCCGCACCGGCTCGGCAGCCGACGTCCTCGACGAAAGCGTCCGGGCCCTCCGCGCCGTCCGTACCATCCGTACCATCCGTACCATCCGACCCGAGGACTACGTACGCGGCCAGTACGACGGCTACCTCGACGTCCAGGGCGTCAAGGCGGGCTTGACCACCGAGGCCTACTGCGCCCTGCGCACCTGGGGCAACCTCGATCGCTGGGCCGGAGTCCCCTTCACGATCCGGGCGGGCAAGGCCATGGCCGCCACCGCCATCGAGATCGTCGTCGAACTGTACCGACCCGTCGGGGGCTACCACCACGCCGCTGGAGCGCAGCAGGCCCCCGCGAACCTGCTGCGGCTCCGCATCAGCCCTCGCGCGGGCGTCTCCTTCGAACTGCTCGCCCAGCACGAAGGAGAGGCAACCGAGGTCGACCAGGGCACCGCGACGGTCGAATTCGCCCACCTCACCGGAAGCAACTCCGTCGCCTACACCCACGTCCTGGCCGAGGCGATCACCGGTGACCCCCGCCGCTTCACCACCATGGACATGGTCGAGGAACTCTGGCGCGTCGTCGGCCCCGTCCTCGACCCGCCCGGCACGCCCCACCGCTACGACGTCGGCGGCTGGGGCCCGGCGGAAGCCGACCGACTGGCCACCGACGACCGCTGGCTGCCTCTCGAACAGGCCTGACGAGCACCATGAACGCCTCCGCCTCCCCGTGGAGGAAATCCGCCTCACCCTGAAGACGCCGTCGACCCGCACTCACCTGGACACCCACACATGACTACCCCCGACACCCCCACACCGCCCACCCCGAGTACCCCCGCCGCAGCGGACGGGACCAGAATGAGCCGCGGCCTGACCCTGCTCTTCGCCATCGCCGGAGGCACCGCGGTCGCCAACCTCTACTGGGCACAACCCCTCCTCGACTTCATCGGCCGCGACCTGAACGCCTCCAGTACCCTCGCGGGCTGGCTCGTGACAGCCACACAGATCGGCTACGCGGCCGGAGCACTGCTGCTGGTGCCCCTCGGCGACGTCCTCGACCGGCGGCGGTTCATCCCCGGGATGATGCTCTGCGCGGCCCTCGCCCTCATCGCCTGCGCGCTCGCGCCGTCCATCGGCGTGCTCCTGGTCGCGGTCACCCTCCTCGGTCTGACCACGGTGAGCGGTCAGCTACTCACCCCGCTCGCAGGTGACCTCGCCGACGACACCAACCGCGGCCGGGTGGTGGGGACGGTGGTCTCCGGGCTGCTCATCGGCATCCTCACCTCCCGCACCATCAGCGGACTCCTCGCGGATGCCGCCGGATGGCGTGCCATCTACGTCGTTGCCGCCGCGGTCTCCGTAGCCTTCGCGCTGCTCCTTCACCGCACGATCCCGCCGCTCGCGCCGAAGGCCCGCCTGTCCTACCCGCAGTTGCTGCT
This sequence comes from Streptomyces geranii, assembly GCF_002954775.1. Lineage (GTDB taxonomy): Bacteria > Actinomycetota > Actinomycetes > Streptomycetales > Streptomycetaceae > Streptomyces > Streptomyces geranii. Next base: position 195,770 of record NZ_PJME01000012.1, on the reverse strand, counting down.
CTCGGTCTGGCAGGTGATCCGGCAGGAGCGGGCGGTGCGCTGGACCCTGTTCCTCGGCGCCACCGCCTTCGGCGTCTTCACCATGTTCTGGACCGCCCTGACCTTCCTGCTCAGCGCCGAGCCGTTCTCCTACTCGGTTTCCGTCATCGGCTTGTTCGGCCTCATCGGCCTGGCCGGTGCGCTGGCCGCTCAGCGCGCGGGGCGGCTCCACGACCGTGGCCGGTCCATGCCGGCCACCGGATTCGGCTGGGCAGCGATTGTGGTCTCCTTCGTCGTGGCGGCCTTCGCCGGCCGTTCCGTGGCGGGGATCATCGTGGCCATCGTGCTGCTCGACATCGCTGTACAGGGCGTCAGCATCCTCAACCAGACACGGCTGTTCGCGGTCGCGCCGCAGGCGCGAAGCCGCCTCAACACGGCCTTCGTCACCTGCAACTTCGTCGGCGGTGCGGCCGGTTCCGCCGCCGCCTCGATCCTGTGGTCCGCCGGCGGCTGGAGGACCGTCTCCCTGACCGGCGCCGGTCTCGCCTGCGTCGCACTCCTCGTGTGGGCCCTCGGCCGCCGCGGACCGCTCCTCACGGAGCGAAGCCACTGAAGGCGTGCCCCGGCACCGGCAGTCGTGGGCGACAGGCATCGAACCGCAGGATTCTCCTTTCCGTTGCTCAAGTTTGGAGTGTTTCGGCATGACCACTGCTCAGCACAAGATCGGCTCCGGTTACGACGCGACGAGCACCGCCGACGACGTCCTCCAGGGCGTCGACCTGAGCGGGAGGCTCGCGATCGTCACCGGCGGCTACTCGGGCATCGGCCTGGAGACCACCCGTGCACTCACCCGGGCCGGCGCCCACGTCGTCGTTCCCGCGCGTCGGGTGGCCGACGCGCGAAAGGCGCTGGACGGGGTGCCCAATATCGAGGTGGACGAGCTGGACCTCGGTGATCTGGAGAGCGTGCGCGGCTTCGCCGAGAGGTTCCTCGCCTCCGGCCGGAGCATCGACCTCGTCATCGACAGTGCCGGAATCATGGCATGCCCCGAAACACGGGTCGGGCCCGGCTGGGTGGCCCAGTTCGCGATCAACCACCTGGGCCACTTCGCCCTCGTCAACCGCCTGTGGCCGGCGCTCGAACCCGGCGGCGCACGGGTCGTCTCCGTCTCGTCAGGCGGCCACCAGATGTCGGGCATCCGCTGGAACGACGTCCAATGGGAGCACGGCTACGACAAGTGGCAGGCGTACGGTCAGGCGAAGACCGCGAACGTGCTCTTCGCCGTGCATCTGGACAGGCTCGCCAAGAACTCCGGCGTCCGGGCCTTCGCCCTCCACCCCGGCGTCATCATCACTCCGCTCCTGCGGCACGTGGCCGAGGAGGAGAAGAGGGAGTTCGGTTGGTTCGACGAGGACGGCAACCTGCGGAACCCCGAGTTCTTCAAGACCCCGCAGCAGGGCGCGGCCACGCAGGTCTGGGCGGCGACCTCACCCCAGCTGGCCGATCTGGGCGGCCTCTACCTTGAGGACTGCGACGTAGCCGAGCCCGCCCCCGCCGACGGTGAGATGCGCGGTGTGAAGGACTGGGCGATCGACCCAGAGCAGGCCGCGCGCCTGTGGGAACTGTCGGCGAAGCTGACGGGCGTGAACGCGTTCGCCGAGTAACGCGCGCCTGTCGCACGCGGCTGTGGCCGGACGTCGTCCAACGTCCGGCCACAGCCGTGAGGCGGCGACGAGGATACGGTGCACATATCGCATCGCCCGCCTGCTCCACCGGAGACGACCTGGCGACCCGGAGGGTCATGCGACCCTCCTCCACCTGCTGCCGGAGACGGTTGATCTTGGCGCGTTCCTGGGCGTAGGTGAACACGACGGTCGGTTCGCGACGCCGCAGTCCGCATGTCTTGATGACCCGGACTGCCTGGTCGGCCTGCCGGTCCGGTCGGGCTCCGGGTCCAGTGCGCCCAGGTCCGGACGGACGGTCAGGCCGTCCATCGGGAACGCGGATCACCGCCTACGCCAGGACCACCACGTGCTCGGCGTACGCGCGCGCGGGAGCCGTCGGCGAGCACGGTCACCGACGGCTCGGATCCGTTTCCGTTCCCGTGCCGACGTTGACGGTCATGGCGTGAGCCGGGACGTGTACCTGCCCGGACAGGCCTCGGCCTCGGCGAAGCCCCACAGCCTTCATTCGAAGCCCCGTGCCGCTCGGTGTGCGGTCGTTGAGGTGTCGGGCCTCTCCGAGGCGGCGGTGTCGGACGTCGTCGATTCTTGGTTTGTGGTCCAGGAGGAGAGGAGTTGTAGTGCGTCGTGGGATGGAGTGCCGGGTTCGGCGTTCCATACGATGATGTGCTGGTCGGGGTCCGTGCCGCAGGTGAGGGTGTTCCAGTCGAGTGTGAGTTCGCCGACGATCGGGTGGCGGAGTTTCTTGATGCCCTTGCCTCGGATGGCGACGTCGTGTGCGGTCCACCATTGGCGGAATTGTGTGTCCCGGGCGGAGAGTTCGTGGACGAGTGCGGCAAGGCGTGGTTCACCGGGGTAGCGGGCGCTTTCCATGCGTAGCTGGGCGATTGCCAGGCGGGTGACTTCTTCCCAGTCGGCGTACAGTTCGCGCATCCAGGGCTCGGTGATCAGGAGCCGGAGAAATACCCGTTCGGGTTCGGGGTAGGTGCCGAAGTCGGTCCAGAGGGCGGCGGCCAGTTGGTTCCAGCCGAGGATGTCGGTGCGTCGGCCGATGACGAAGGCGGGGGAGGTGGTGAGGTCGTCGAGCATGCGCTGCAGCTGTGTGTCCACCTGCTGGCGATCATCCGACATGGATGAACGCGCGGTCTGTTTGACTGCCAGATCCAGGAGATAAGTGCGCTGGTCGTCGTTCAGACGAAGCACCTGAGCGATCTCTTCCAGCAGAGGGACCGATGCCTGCAGACGTCCCTGCTCGATCCGGGTGTAGTACTCGGTGCTGATCGCTGCGAGAAGTGCCACCTCCTCGCGACGCAGACCGCTCACACGCCGCCGCTGCCCACCACGCAGACCCACCTCGGTGGGGCTGAGTTCGCCGCGGCGGGCCTTGAGGAACTCACCCAGCTCGTTCAGATGAGGATTGCGGTTCATGACTTCAGCCTCACACAAAAGCCCGGCGCTGTAGCGGCGAGAGAGTCGTGCCCATGCTGGGCTTTACATACAGATGAAATGCGCCTCGGTTCTGATCTGCAAGGCAGCAGGCATACAAGGACTCGGCGGCCCGGAGTCGCCTACCGGGCCGCCGAGGCACAACACAGGACGGTCGTCGACTCAGAGTGCCTTGAGCACTTCCTGGGCCAACGGGACCGCCGAGCCCGGGTTCTGGCCGGTGTAAAGCGTGCGGTCGACTTCGATGTGCGGGGTGAAGGGCTCGGTCTCCTGGTAGTGGGCGCCGAGTTCGTTGACGAGGCGGTCCTGGAGGAGCCATTTTGCGCGGTCGGCGAGGCCGTTCTGCTTCTCCTCGGCGTTGGAGAGGCCGGTCAGGCGGTAGCCGGTGTAGGGGGAGGTTCCGTCGGGGCCGATGGTGGCGAGGAGTGCGGCGGGTCCGTGGCAGACGAGGGAGACGGGTTTGCCGGAGGCGAGCCATTCGGTGAGGAGTTTGCCGGAGGCGGCGTTGTCGGGGAGGTCTTCCATGGGGCCCCAGCCGCCGGGGTAGAACACGGCTGCGTAGTCGTTGATGTCGACGTCTTCGATGCGCAGGGGCTGTGCCAGTTCGGTTGCTTCGTGCAGTGCGGTCCGCATGCGTTGGGCGCCTTCTTCGCCGCCGTTGAAGTCGGGGGTGAGGCTGAGGGCGTCGGCGGTGGGCGGTACGCCGCCGGGTGTCGCTGCGGCGATCTCGTATCCGGCCTGCTTGAAGACCTGGTAGGGGCCGATGGCTTCCTCGGCCCAGAAGCCGGCGGGGTGGCGGGTGCCGTCGGCCAGTGTCCAGTGGTCGGCGGCGGTGATCACGAAGAGGATCTTCGTCATGGTTCTCGGTCTCCTGGTGACGGTGTCAGCCCTGGAGGGCTTGCTGGAGGATGTGGCTGTCGGCTGCCTGGCGCATGCTGACGGCCTTGCCGTCGCGGACGGTCCACAGGTGGATGAACCGGACGTCGGCCTTGTTCCCGGTCTTGGTCTCGGCGTGGTAGTGCCCGTAGACGAAGACGTGACCTTCGTCGTCGGCGTGGAACTCCTCGGGCACGGCGCCGAAGGACTCGTAGTTCGGCATGGTCTTGCCGAAGAAGTCCTTCGCCACGCTGTCCCAGCCGTGGTAGACGCCACTGTTCGGGAAGCCCGGGGTGATGTCCCAGACGAGGTCCGGGGCCATGACCTCACTGGTGACCTCCGGAGCCATTCCGGATTCGTACAGACGGCGGATGAGGGCGAGGTTCGGGGAGTCGGACATGGTTGCTCCTTGAAGCGGGTGGGTGGATCCGAAGAGGGAAAGACAGTCCTGGGCTCAGGCCGCGACGGCGGCTCGCCCGGCGCGGAAGATCGCGGCCTGGCTCGCGACGCGCGCACCCAGGTGCTCCGCGGTGGCGATGTCCGACCGGTGGACCGCTTCAGGGCCGGCATCGGTCGGGCTCTGGGCGCCGGCGCCCATGAAGAAACCCAGCCGGTTGATGTCGTCCTCGCTGCCCTTGGTGGAGTCCCAGCCCGGCATCAGACCCAGGCTGATCCAGTGCATGCCGTGCTGGGCGGCCATGGTGGCGAAGTAGCCGAGGGTCGACGACTTGTCACCGTTCTTGGCACCGGAGTTGGTGAAGCCCGCAGCGAGCTTGTCCACCCAGGCCTGGGAGAACCAGCGCCTGCTGCTGGCCTCGGCGAACAGGTGGAACGCGGCAGAGGCGGTGCCCATGTAGGTGGGGGAACCGAAGACGATCGCGTCAGCGGCGTCGAGCTGCGCCCACTGCTGGTCGGTGGTGGTGTCGACCGAGATCAGGACCACCTCGGCGCCGGCTCCCGCCGCGCCACGTGCCACGGCTTCGGCGACGACCGCCGTGTGGCCGTAGCCCGAATGAAAGGCAATGGCGATCGTGGGGTGGCCCGAATGGGACATGGTGATTGTGCTCCTCGAAAGTATTGTTCGGTCTGTGACCGAGCATCGCAGTGAAAGAGCACGATGTGAGGGGTAAGAAACTTTCCCCTGCCTACCTCTGTCCCGGTATGTGATTCCGGTCGGACGGCAATGGCGCCCGGCCGTGTTCCGGAACCAGCCAGTGGGCGGATTGCCCTGGGTCGGCTGGTGTGCCAGGAGCGTATTGAAACGCTCGCTTTGTCGACCCCAATCGGTTTCCTGGCCGATGAGGTTGGCGTCGAGGTGGATGCCATCCGTGTTTGCTGGGGCGAATGCGTCCCAGCCTATGGTGTCCGCGATGCCCCTGGACCGTACCGCTTCGGAGATGAACTGTGTCATCCACAGAACGGCCACGTTCATGTCGCGCGGATCGTCGGCAGGAGAGAGAGCCTCCACGACGGCGTCCAAGGCGCCTCGGCTGAAGAGCAGATTCCCCCGGGTGGTGTGCGCGGCGCCTTCGAGAGAGCGGTAATCGCTTCCCTTGTTGAGCTGCCAGTTCAGTTGTAGACGTCTCCCGTTCCTGTGAACCAGCCGACGAAGTACAGGTTCCCGGCATTCAGTTGGAGGCTGACCGTGCGCCCGCGGCTGTTGGCGACGTCGACATAAAAGAAGTCCTGCCAGTTGTTGCCCGAGGTGTGTTCCGCGGTGTCGGAAGTTCCTTCGACGACGTTGTTGTAGTCGTGTACTCGGCTGCGGATGGCGTTGATGAAGCCGAAGTAGTCGAACGTCATCTGCTGACTGGGATTCCCCCTGTTGTCGTAGGGATCGCTTGCGCTGAGACTGGGGGTCCCGTACGCGACGGACTGTGCGGTCGACTGGTCCAGCCACACCGTTGCCGTACGGGCGCCGTGGACCGAACCGAGGGATTCGGTCGAGACACCCGAGACGAAGACCGCGTCGGCGGCGTCGGTCGATATCAGTGCCATGGAGCCAAGGCGGGTACCTGGGAATACCTTCATGCCGATTGCCATTCTGTTCTGTCGAGACTTCCCGAGGAAACCGATTCGCTCGGTTCTGCCTGCAGGGTTCTTTTGGTTCGAGGGGTCGCCCGTCGGCGTGTCCGGTGCGATGGCGTGGGCGGGAGTGACGGAGTACCGCTGGAGCGGTGCGTGGTCGCCGCTGACGTAGAGAGTGGTGCTGTCGGGGCCGAAGGCGAGGAAGTGGATGGGCTCGCCGGAGGTGGCAAGGTTGCCGCCAACGGGTTGTTCGGTGGCGGTGTCCCAGAGCTGGAGGGTTCCGGCGGCGCCCGCGACGGCGAGGATGTTTCCGTCCGGACTGAAGGCGAGGGCGCTGACTGCTTCCGAGGTGTGACCGAGTGCTGCGGGGAACAGGTTCGGCAGGACGCCCGTGCGATGGCGGAGGGTCCTGTCCCACAGGGCCACGCGGCCGGTCGTGTCACCCGCCGCCATGCGGGAGCCGTCCGGGCTGAAGGCCAGGGCGTTGATCTGTTCGCCCCGGCTGAGGGTGCGCCGAGTGACCCGGCCGGACGCCAGATCGGTGAAGTCCACGTCTCCGGCAAGCAGTCGGCCGTCCGGGCGCACGGCCAGATGGACGCTGCCGAGGCCTTCCAGTACCGCTGTCCTGCTGCGGCTTCCGGTGTTCCACATCTCGCCTCTCTGATGACCGATGCCACGTGTCCTGGATGCCACCAGCGTCCGGCCGTCGGGACCGAGCACGACCGAGAGGACTTGGGAGAGAGACTCCCGCGCCAGGTGCAGCGCGGTCCGTTCGCGGTCGCGGGACATGTCCCAGACGACGAAACGCTGGGGGGAGGCTTCGAAGCCTGCTGCGGAGAGGCCGTGAGTGAACGCCGTGCTGTCGGGGCTGAAGGACATCAGGGGCGTGGTGTCCCGCGCGACGACCGGGTCGGCCGGGTCCATGGACACGGGCAGCGGGGAGGAGGGCAGCGTGCGGAGCAGATGTCCGTCACGGGTGTCGCGCAGTTGGAAGCGGTAGCCGGTCGCGGACCGCTCGGCGGTGGCGAAGGTGCGGCTGTCCGGGCTGAGCAGGGCCTCGTTCAGGGGGTGGCTGTTCCAGGGGGCGGTCAGGACGGGGCCGAGGTCGAGTGAGTGGACGGTGCTGCCTTCCAGGTAGCGCAGGACCGGCCGACCCGGATCCCAGACGATGCCGTCGTGGAGGACCTGGCCGTGCAGAGGATGACGGAATACGGGGGCATCGGGGGCGGACAGTCGCCACACCGTGATCTCGTCGTGTCCGGAGACAGCCAGGAAGGCCCCGTCGTGACTGAATGCGGCGTAGCGGACGCCCGGAAGCTATGTCCCAGACGCGCACGCCGCCGCTGGAGAGGTCGGCGAGCCGTTCGTTGTCGTCGTCACAGTGGCTTTGGCCCTGACGCTGCCACCCGCCGCGCAGGGCGCGGTGGTGGACGATGGCCTGGACCGTCAGCACGCCTCCGTGGGGGCAGACGGCCACCAGGCGGTCGTCGGCGCTCGGGACGACCTTCGTCGGAGCATCCGCCTCCGCCCGGAACAGCACCCGCCCGTCTGTGAGGGAACGCAGCTCCACCTGATCGTTGTAGAGGTTGCTCACCAGGTAGCCGCGGCTGCCGGAACCGAAGCTGAGCATGTCCGACGACGGAAGAGGCCGCGCCGTGCCGCCGGTCGACTTCCCGGCTGAGGTGTCCCACAGGCGACCGCCGCCGGCTCCTTCGATGGAGAGCACCCTGCCGTCCGTACTCGCCCCTGTCACCGGTGTGTCCGGGAGCCGCCCCGAGGCGATGGGGCGGTGAGCAGCGACGTCCCAGGTCCGCCAGTTCCGGCCGTTCGCGCTGAGCAGCGTACGGCCGGAATCGACGAGACGGCGCAGGGCGTCGCTGTCGGGCGCGGGGGCGGTGAAGGCGTCCAGTTCGGGTTGTGCGTCGGCGGCGAGCAAGGCGGAACGGGTTTCGGGGAGCGGGGCGATCCGCCAGGCGGCGACGCCGAGCAACATGGCGGTCCTGGGATCGGTCGTGCGCATCGCGTCGGCCACCGCTGCGACCCGACGGGCGGCTGTGTCGATCTCCTCCCGACGGCTGGTCCGCTGAAGCAGCACCGAGCACCACCGTGAACCGATGCCCGCGGACCAGATCGCCCAACTGCTCCACAAGCCGGTCGCGGCCGAAGAACAGCCCATGGTCAACGGGCTCGAACCGCACCAGCCCCCGGTACGGAGCCTGCCGGCACTCCGCCTCCTCGGCCGCTACCTCCTCGGCCGCCCCCTTCCACCGCAGCTCCCACTCGGCCGGATCCGCCCCGAACGCCCGCGCGTACGCCAGCACCATCGCAAGCGACGGCAGCCGATCGCCCGAAGCGGCCTGCGCCAGCGCGGTCACCGAGGAGCCCGCCCGGCCGGCCATCACCCGGTAGGTCGGCTTTCCGGCTGTTTCCCGCAGCACCCGCATCTCGTGAGAGGAATGCTGCAAAGCACTGGCCCGAGGATCCATCGGCCGCTCAGGACGTCCCACAACCGCACGATTCACTCGCCTCGCACGATGCGGGCAACTTGACTTTCGGGTGTTGCGGGACGGTGACGTGTTTCGACAGGAGACCCTGGAGCCACATGGTCACCGGCCCGGCAGGGATCTCCGGACCGTACACGATTCCCCACCGAGGTCGGGCTGGACATTCCTCCCGTCCGGCGTCAGGCTGCCGCATCCCGGGCAGGGGTGTGCGGGGCCGCGTTCCACGACGCCAGGAAGAGAAGCCCGTCATGGGACGGGCTGCCGGGATCGGCGGTCGAGATCACCAGCTTCTGTTCGGGGTCGGCCGTGCAGGTCAGGCTGTCCCAGTCGAGGGTGAGGTCGCCGACGAGCGGATGTCGCAACCTCTTGGTGCCCATCCGCAGACCGGTCATCGGGCGGCCTGCCCACCACTGCCGGAATTCGGCGTCGGCCACCGAGAGTTCGCCGACGAGCGCGGTCAGCCCGGGGTCGCCAGGGCGCCTGGCGGCTTCCATGCGCAGGTGGGCGACGCAGATCCGGGCGTTCGTCCGCCAGTCGAGATACAGATCCCGGTAGGCGGGGTCGGTGAAGAGCAGCCGGGCGTAGTTCCGCTTCTTCTCCGGGACCAGGGCGAAGTCGGTGAGAAGGGCGGCTGCCAGAGGGTTCCAGGCGAGGATGTCCAACTGCCGGCCCAGGACGAGCGCGGGAGTCGTCGTCAGCTCGTCGAGGACGCGCCTGAGCTGCGGGTGGACCTTCTGCACCGGGCGGCGGCGCGGTTCGTACCCGCCGCTCGCGGCCAGCCCGAGCAGGTGCTCGCGCTGGTCGTCGTCGAGGTGCAGGACACGCACGAGCGCGGCGAGCACCGACCTCGGCACAGGAGCGCGCCCCTGCTCCAACCGTGCATAGGCGTGGGTGCTGATTCCCAGGAGTCGGGCGACCTCCTCCCTGCGCAGTCCCGGCAGGCGCCGGGAGGACCCGGTCTCGGGCAGGCCCACGGTCCGCGGGCTGAGTTGGGCTCGGCACTCCTTGAGGAACTCTCCTAGTTCAGGCAAATGTTCTTTGCTGTACATAGTGGCCAGTGTCGCAGCGTTCATCCGGAAATTGAGGGGGAGGATTTTCTCCCAGGGTTCGGCAATCACATCGCGTCCTTCCCGTGGCAGGTCAGCCGACCTGACCGGGTGTCCGGGAGGCGAGGTCTCGCAGTCCGTCGTACGACCGTGTGCCGGGCTCCGCCGTCCAGACGACGAGTTCCTGATCCGGATCGCCCGCGCAGGTGAAGGTGTCCCGGTCGAGGACGAGTTCGCCGACGAGGGGGTGGTGGAACCTCTTCATGCCCAGTCTGCGCGAGGGCTCGCGACGGTCTCCCCACCATTGCCCGAAGTCGCTGTCCTGCATGGAGAGTTCGCCGACCAGACTGGTCAGCCGCGGATCGTCCGGGTAGCGGGCGGCCGTCGTGCGCAGATGGGACACGCAGCCACGGGCTTCCGCACGCCAGTCCGCGTACAGGGTCCGCATGGACGGGTCGGTGAAGAGGATGCGGGCGCAGTTCCGCTTGTCCTCCGGCACCTTCGCGAAGTCGGTGATGAGAGCGGCGGCGAGCGGATTCCACGCGAGGATGTCCATACGGTGGCCGATCACCACGCCGGGACTCGCGGTGAGACCGTCGAGCAGGCGGCGCAACTGCGGGTGCGCCTTCTGGGTGGCCGGGCGGCGGTGCTGTGCCCTTTGCCGGCCGGCCAGCTCGAACAGGTGGTCACGCTGGTGATCGGACAGATGAAGGGCATGGGCCAGGGCGCCCAGCACCGCCGCCGACGGCTGGATGCGGCCCTGCTCAAGCCTTGTGTAGTGGTCGGAGCTGATGGCGGCGAGCAGGGCGACCTCCTCCCTGCGCAGGCCGGGCACACGCCGGCCGCCGGTGTCGGGCAGGCCGACGGTGCGCGGGCTCAGTCCGGCCCTCAGCGCCTTGAGAAATGATCCCAGCTCGTTCAGATGCGCGTCGCTGGTCATAGCAGCCAGTGTTGCACCGCTCGGCCTTCGGGAGGGGGGTAGGGATCTCTCCCCTGGATAAGTGATTCCGCGGATGGAATTCTCCCCTTTGAGGGTTCCCGTGCGCATGGCAGGGTCGGTTTCGTGTTCGGTGGCCGGAATCGACTTGCGGTGAGTATTTACCCAGACAGTCGGAACGGGCAATCGCCCGACGGGAATTCCTTTCCGGAAGTTGCTGGTTTCCTATTTCAAACACGTCTCTCCGACCCCTGCCGAACTCGCTTCGCTCCGCAGCCGGCACCGACCCGGCCCCAGCCCGGAGGCCGGGAATCCTGAAATCCCCCCGCACACACGCAAGGAGCACGTCCCATGTCCGAGCGGAAGAAGTTCGCGCCACCTGCGATCCAGGAGTTCGCGCCCAAGCTCGCGGAATTGACCGACACCGTCCTGTTCGGCGACATCTGGGAGCGGCCGGGTCTGTCCCCGCGCGACCGCAGCCTGATCACTGTCACCGCTCTCGCCGCCCTGTACCGGACCGACCAGCTCGGTTTCCACCTCGGCAAGGCGCTGGAGAACGGTGTGACCAAGGACGAGCTGGTCGAGGCCATCACCCATCTGGCGTTCTACGCCGGATGGCCCAACTCCATGACCGCGATGACCCAGCTCAAGGAGATCGTGGAGAGGTCCGAGCAGCCCGACTGATGTCCACCCGGCTCGAACACCTCTGGGACGACGACCTCAACGGCCCCCGTGTTCAGCGCGTGCCCGGCCCTGACGCCACGACAGACCGACAAGAGTTGAGAAGGCATCATGCGCGCAACCATCATTCACGCACCCGGTGACATCCGGGTCGAAGACCACCCCGAGCCGAGGATCACGGCGCCGACGGACGCGGTCATCCGCACCGTCGCCACCTGCGTGTGCGGCTCCGACCTGTGGAGCTACCGGGGGGTCCTGCCGGTCACCGCGCCGCAGCCGATCGGCCACGAGTACGTCGGCGTCGTCGAGGAGGTCGGCAGCGACGTGTCGACCGTCAGGCCGGGCCAGTTCGTCATCGGCTCCTTCGTCGCCTCCGACAACACCTGCCCGATCTGCCGGGCCGGCTACCAGACCTCCTGCCGGCACGCGCAGTGGGTGAACGGCGCCCAGGCCGAGTACGTCCGGGTCCCCCTCGCCGACGGCACCCTGGTCCCCACCCCGGAGCAGCCGGACGACGACCTGATCCCGGACCTGCTGACCCTCTCCGACGTCATGGGCACCGGCTGGTACGCCGCCAAGGCCGCCGAGGTCAGGCCCGGTTCGACCGCGGTGGTCGTCGGAGACGGCGCGGTCGGTCTCTCCGGTGTCATCGCCGCGAGGGAACTCGGCGCCGAGCGGATCATCGCCATGTCCCGGCACGAGTCCCGGCAGAAGCTGGCCCTGGAGTTCGGCGCCACCGACATCGTCACCGAACGCGGCGAAGAAGGCGTCGCCCGCGTCAAGGAACTGACGGACGGTATCGGTGCCGACTCGGTCCTCGAGTGCGTCGGCACACAGGAGTCGATGCACCAGGGCCTGCAGTCGGCCCGCCCGGGTGGCAACGTCGGCTTCGTCGGCTTTCCCCACGGCACGCGGATCGACGGCCAGCAGCTCTTCTTCTCCCACGTCGGTCTGCGCGGCGGACCCGCCCCCGTGCGCGCCTACCTCCCCGACCTGATCGACCGCGTCTTCAGCGGCCGTATCAAGCCGGGCAAGGTCTTCGACCTCACCCTGCCCCTGGAGGAGGCCGCCGAAGGCTACAAGGCCATGGCCGAACGCCGCGCCATCAAGACGCTGCTGCGTCCCTGACCTGAGCAGAGCCCCGGCGGGGGGGGGGGGGGGGGGGGGGGGCCCCCCCCCCCCCCGCCCCCCGCGGGGGGGGGGGGGGGGGGGGCCCCCCCCCCCCCCCCCCGCCGGCACCACCGAGCAGCAGCGGCCGTTCGGCTGCCGCGGCCACCGAGGAGAACGGACCGTCAGCCATGACCAGCGAGGCGATCGCCACCGTCGAGGCGTACTTCGACGCCTTCGGCACACGCGACCCGGAGCGGATCCTCGTCCACTTCGCTCCCGATGTGACGTGGACGATCCCGGGCGATCCGGCGCTCACCCCCTGGGCCGGGAGCCGCACCGGGCCGGAGGAGGCCGGGCGGTCACTCGCCGCGTTCTTCGCCGCCGTCGAGCCACTCGCATTCGAACTGGGCACCATGGTGGAGTCCGACGGACGGGTCCTGGTGCCGGGCCGGTACACCTCCCGGTTCCATCCCTCGGGGCAGGTGCTCGAAAGCGAGATGATCCTGCGTTTCACCGTCGGCGGCGGTCTGATCACCGACTACCGCGTTTTCGAGGACTCGCTCGGAATCACCCGTACCCATCTCGGTGAACCGCTCACCGGCACTTCCGTCGCGTCGGCGCCGACATGGACGAGCGACGAGCTCGACCGCATCGGTGGGGCGGACGAGTTGCAGATGTCTCCGCTCCGGCGGGACGGCACTCCTCACCGACCGGTGCCGATCTGGGTCGTCCGCGACGGCGACGACCTGTACGTCCGCTCCTTCCGGAGGGTGGACGGCGGCTGGTGGCGCACGGCCCACGCAAGCCATGAGGGGCACGTCCGATCCGGCGGCGTCGACAAGGACGTCACCTTCGTCGAGGTGCCGGACTCCGGCGTGAACGACCGCATCGACACCGCGTACCGCACCAAGTACGGCCGCTTCGGCGGCGCGTACGTCGATCCCATGGTGGCGGCGCGCTCCACGACGCTGAAGCTGGTACCCAGATGATCAAGACGTGCCCGATGACGGCCACTGGACTCCCGCCGGCCGTCCGCCCGACCCAGGAGCAAACCCCGTGATCGGTCTCGAACTCGTCGTACTCCTGGGCGTGGCGGTGCTGGTCGGCCAGTTCGTCGCGCAGCGCCTGGGCGTCGCACCGCCCGTCGTGCTGCTGGTCGTGGGTGCACTCGTCGGGCTGGTGCCCGCCGCGCGTCAGACCCAACTCCCACCGGAAGTAGTGCTGTTGCTCTTCCTTCCGGTCTTGCTGTACTGGGAGAGCCTCACCACGTCCATGCGGGAGATCCGGACGAACCTGCGCGGCATCGCTCTGCTCAGCACCGTCCTGGTGATTCTCACCGCGGGCGCGGTGGCGGTCGCCGGACACGCGCTCGGCCTGCCATGGGGACCGGCCTGGGCGCTGGGCGCGGCCGTGGCCCCCACCGACGCGACAGCGGTGGGCGTCCTGGCCCGCGCGCTGCCGCGCCGTCAGGTCACCGTGCTGCGTGCGGAGAGCCTGGTCAACGACGGCACCGCCCTGGTCATCTTCGGCCTGGCGGTCGGTATCACGGTCGGCGAGGACCACCTCACCCTTCCGCACGTCGGCGCACTGTTCCTCCTGGCCTACGGGGGAGGGGCCGCGGTGGGGGTGGCGGTCGCCTGGGTCAACATGAATCTGCGACGCCGCCTGGACGATCCCCTGCTGGGCAACCTCGTCATGATCCTTGCGCCGTTCACCGCCTATCTGCTCGCCGAGTTCATCCACGCCTCGGGAGTCCTCGCGGTCGTCGTGAGCGGGCTGATCATGGCCCAGGTGGCTCCCAGTCTCATCCGCGCCGAGCACCGCCGCCAGGCCCTGGCCTTCTGGCCCCTGCTCACCTTCATCATCAACGGCACCCTGTTCGTCCTGGTCGGGGTGGAACTCCAGTACGCGCTGCGCCACTTGAGCCGGTCCGACCTCCGGGACGGGCTGATCGCGATCGGCGTGGTCAGCCTGGTCCTCGTCCTGGTCCGGTTCGCGTTCCTGTTCTCGTCGACGTACCTGGTCCGCCTGATCGACCGACGGCCCCAGCAGCGGGAACTGAGAATGAGTCACCGCGCCCGCGTGGTCAGCGGGTTCGCGGGCTTCAGGGGCGCGGTGTCGCTCGCCGTGGCACTCTCCGTGCCGGCGACCCTCGACTCGGGCGCTCCCTTCCCCGAGCGTGACTTCATCGTCTTCGTCACCTCCGGCGTCATCGTGGTGACCCTCGTGGTGCAGGGACTGCTGCTGCCGCGTGTCGTGCGCTGGGCCAGGCTGCCGCACGACACCTCCGTCGACGAGGAAGAGGTTCTCGCCGACACCACGGCAACCGAGGAGGCACTCCAGGCGCTCCCGCGACTCGCGGACGAACTGGGCACCTCCCCGAAGGTCATGGAGTGGCTGCGCCAGGAGTACGAGGCCCACCTGGCCACCGTACGGGCCAGAAGCGTGGGCTCGGACGGAGACCCCGCGCTGCTCCACAACCGCCACTACACCGACCTCCGCCTGGCGCTCATCGCCCACAAACGCGCAACCGTCGTCCGCCTGCGCGACGAACGCGACATCGACGACACCGTGCTGCGCCGCCTCCAGGCAACCCTGGACAACGAAGAGGTGCGCCTGGCCGGACGCGAACAGGCGGAGTGAGCCGACCCCGGCACCCGCTCCCGTCTCGTTCCAAGCCCTACAAGAAGGACCCCTGCGATGTCCTCCGGCCTCATCGACGTCCATGCCCACCTCCTGCCCGACTTCTACGTCCAACAGGCGACAGCGGCCGGCCACGCGCACCCCGACGGCATGGGCGGTTGGCCCTCATGGTCCGTGCAGGCGCACCTCGATCTGATGGACCGGGGCGGTATCGAGACCGCGATGCTCTCCATGTCCTCCCCGGGCGTGCACTTCGGCGACGACAAGGCGGCCCGCGTCCTGGCCCGGCGGGTCAACGAGTACACGGCCGGGCTGACCCGCGACCACCCGGGCCGCTTCGGCAACTTCGTGTCGCTTCCGCTGCCGGACGTGGACGGTGCCCTGGAGGAGATCGCCTTCGCCTTCGACGAACTCGCCGCCGACGGCGTGGCCCTGCTGACCCACACGCACGGCGTCTACCTCGGCGACCAGCGCCTCGACCCCCTCTTCGCGGAACTCGACCGCAGGCGGGCCGTGGTGTTCCTGCACCCCACATCACCGGTGTGCTGGGAACACTCGGCGCTCGGCAGGCCACGGCCGATGGTCGAGTACATCTTCGACACGGCCCGCACGGTCACCGACCTGGTGATGGCGGGTGTCCTGACGCGTCACCCGAACCTCCAGGTGATCGTCCCGCACTGCGGTGGCGCGATTCCCGTCCTGGCCGATCGCATCAACGAGTTCATGAGGCTGTTCGTGCCCGCGGAGAAGTCGCCCACCAAGGATGCGGTGCAGCAACTGCGCGGCCTGTACTACGACATGGCGGGCACGGCCTTCCCACGCCAGGTGCCCGCACTGCTGAAGCTCGTCGACCCCGACCGCGTGCTCTTCGGCAGCGACTACTGCTGGACGCCCGCACCGCTGGCCGACGCCCACATCGCGGCGATCGACACAGCCGAACCACCGGCGCCGGGGACCACATGGCGTTCCCTGACGACGGCCAACGCCCAGCGCCTTTTCCCGGAGGCAGGGGGCGGAGGTCTCAACGGCCATTGACATTCCCTCCGAATTCCTCACGCGTGCCGAGAAACGAAAGTGTCCTGGCTTCTTTCGAAACCGTTGTGACAGCGACTTCGTTTCCGTCTGTTGACGCCTTTGTTGCGATCGACTTTCGTGGTGGATCACACGGGACGAGTTGGAGGAACGGTGGCAGGGACGGCGTCGTACGAGCGGGAGATGGAGATTCTCCGTCTGCTCGATGTCGAATCCCGGGTTTCGGTCACGGAGCTCAGCTCCCGTTTCTCCATCTCACCCGTGACGATCCGCAAGGATCTCGAAATGCTGGAACGGCGCCGCCTGCTGCGTCGGGTCCGTGGCGGCGCGGTCCGGACCGAGCACAGCGACGAGGGTGCTTTCGAACTGCGCCTGCTGCACCGGGCCGAGGTGAAGCGGGCGATCGCCCGGGAGGCGGCGCGGCTGGTCCGGGACGGTGACGCGATCGCCCTGGACTGCAGCACCACCTGCTACTACCTCGCCGAGCAACTGCGCGACCGGCAGGGCCTGGTGGTGGTGACCAACGGGCTGCGCGCCGCCGAACTGCTCGGCTCGTCGGCGACCGTCGTACTGACGGGCGGCACGCTGCGGCCCTCGTCATGGTCCTTGGTCGGCGACGACACGGACTTCCCCGTGCGCGGGGGCCCCTTGGGGCTCGGCTTCTTCGGGGTGCGTTCGGTGTCGCCCGCGCACGGCCTGCTGGAACTCAGCAACGAGGAGGGCGCGGCCAAGCGCCGGCTCGGCGCGGCATGCCGGAAGGTGTACGCGCTGTTCGACTCCTCGAAGGTGAGCAGGTTCGCGATGTATCCGTTCGTTCCGGTGGACCGGATCTCCGGGCTGATCACCGATGCGGGGTTCCCCGACGAGGCGGTGCCCGCATGGCGCGCGGCGGACGTGACCGTGCACCGCGTCACGGCCGTTCCACAGGACTGACCACGGTGTCGGCCGTCCGGCCGGCACCGATCACAAACCAGAAGGGCTTTCACGGTGGAAGAGCGAATCCTCGGCCGCACCGGTCGACAGGTCGGTGTGGTGGGGCTGGGCGCCTGGCAGTTGGGCGCCGACTGGGGCGACGTCGACGAGGACCAGGCCCTGGCCGTCCTGTCCGCGGCGGCCGATGCGGGAGTGACGTTCATCGACACGGCGGACGCGTACGGCGACGGGCGCAGTGAGCAGGTGATCGGCCGGTTCCTCAAGGCGCGCGGGGACGACGGGATCACGGTGGCCACCAAGATGGGCCGCCGGGTCATGCCGCAGGACCCGGCCATCTACACACTGGACAACTTCCGGGCGTGGACCGACCGTTCCCGCTCCAACCTGGGTGTCGACACCCTGGACCTGGTGCAACTGCACTGCCCGCCCACCGCCGTGTACTCCACCGACGAGGTCTTCGACGCCCTGGACATCCTCGTACAGGAAGAGCGGATCGCGGCGTACGGCGTGAGCGTGGAGACCCGGGCCGAGGCCCTGGCAGCCATCGCGCGCCCCGGTGTCGCGAGCGTCCAGCTCATCCTGAACATGCTGCGGCTCGGCCCCCTGGACGAGGTGCTGCCGGCGGCGAGGGAGGCGGGGGTGGGCATCGTCGCGCGGGTGCCGCTGGCCAGCGGTCTGCTGTCCGGGCGCTACGACGTGAACACCACGTTCGCCGCCGACGACCACCGGACGTACAACCGGCACGGTGAGGCCTTCGACATCGGCGAGACGTTCTCCGGAGTGGACTTCGCCACCGGCCTGCAAGCGGTTCGGTGGCTGGCTCCCCTGGTGCCGCCGGGTGCCGTCATGGCGCAGTTCGCCCTGCGCTGGATCGTCGACCAGCCCGGCGTGAGCGTTGTCATCCCGGGCGCCCGCACCCCCGAACAGGCACGCGGCAACGCTGCCGCCGCACACCTGGCGCCGCTGTCCGAGGACGCCCTGCGGACGGTGTACGACGTGTACGACGAGCTCATCGCTCCGCAGGTGGCTCACCGATGGTGAAGGAGACGGTCTCGCCGGAGGGCCTGCGAGTCCGTGTCGGCCATCACCACAACCCCTACGGCTATCTGCTGGGAGACGACGAACTCGACGCACTGCTCCTGGACCTGGGCCTTCGGCGGGCGGCGAGCATCCGCGCGGGCCACGAGGCGGTCGGGGACAGCGCACCACGCGGTGTCTACGGGCGGCCCTGCATGGCGTTCGTCCTGATGGATCCGACCGCCGGACCGTGGGTGTCCAACGAGCAGGCGGTCATGGCCGCCGTGGTGGTCGGCGACGACGGTGCCCGGTTCCTGCCGAACGCGGCGGCCAAGGCCGGCGGCCACCGTCGGCTCGGGCGCAACTACGGCGAGGCGGTGCTCGTCGACACCCACCTGTGCGGAACGGGCCACTTCCGGTACGGGCACTCCGCCGAGGTACGAGGAGTCGTCGTCGGCTCCAGCGCCCAGACCACGGACCAGGACCTGTTCGAAGCGGGCGCCCTCGCCAAGGACTTCGTCGACGCCATCACCGAACGCCACCTCGTCTGGCAGGTGAAGACCGGGCCGGGGGAGTGGCTCGGTTCCGAAGACGTTCCCGGTGACGAGCACCGCGCCCTGGTGAGCTGGTTCATGAACTGACATGCCCCTGCCATGGAAGTGGTCACCGCTGTACCGACCGATAGGAGGAGATGTGAACCGTCGAGATCTGATCAAGGCCGCGATCGCCGCGGGAACCGCGAGCATACCGGCGACCCTTGTCATGGGATCCCTGCCCGCCCACGCGGCGGACGTGCCCTGGAACGCCACCGGTGCCGGAAACCCGGTCGTGCCGGGGTTCTTCGCCGACCCGAGCATCTATGTGATCAACGGGGTCTATCACCTGTACTGCACCACCGACGGCTACGGCTGGGACAGCCCCGCACCCACCGTATGGACATCGACGGACCTGGTGCGCTGGTCGAACGCGCCACTGCCGCTGAGCCCTGCACCCAACGTGTTCTGGGCGCCGAGCCTGGCTGCGAAGAACGGTAAGTACTACCTGTACTACGCCAAGGGCCTGGCAGGCTCGTTCGTGGCCGTGGCGGACCGGCCGACGGGTCCGTTCACCGAGGTGGCCCAGCTCGGCGGCAACAAGCTCATCGACCCGCAGACCTTCGTGGACGACGACGGCACGGCCTACCTCTACTACGGCGGCGGTGGCCGGCCGAGGGTCGGCAGGCTGGCCCCGAACATGACCTCCTTCGCCTCGGACACCGCGCTGAGTGTGAGCGAGTTCCTGGAGGGCGCGTTCGTCTTCAAGCGGGGCGGCGGCTATTACCTGATGAGCTCGTTGGGAAACACCTCGAAGACCAACTACCGGGTGGTGTACAGCCGGAGCAGTTCGCCCCTGGGCCCGTTCACCAAACCGGCCAGGAGTCTCCTCCTCAGCGGTGCGGCGGGCGCTCCCGTCGAGTCACCCGGGCACAACTCCGTACTGGTACGCGGCAGGGACCACTACATCGTCTACCACCGGCACGACAACCCGCACAGCGCCGACGGGCTGCACCGGCAGATCTGTGTGGACCGGATGACGTTCAACTCCGACGGCACCATCAACCCGATCAACCCGACCAACACCGGCGTGGGCGCGTTGCCGCTGGGCTCCCCGCCACCGATCGAGCAGGACCTCGCCGCCGGACGGCCGGTCACCGCCTCGTCGTCGCTGTCCGGCTTCCCCGCGAGCTACGCGTGCGACGGCAACAACGGCACCCGTTGGGCCGCCACGAACAGGAGCCTGCCGCAGTGGATCCGGGTGGACCTCGGAGCCACGTACGACATCGGGCGATGTGAGACGACGATGGAGTACGTCCGCAAGAAGGTCGCCTACCGGATCGAGTACTCGACCAACGGCTCGGCCTGGTCCCTCTACGCCGACCGCACCGGCGGCGGGGGAGCGGCAGGCAGTCCCCTCATCGACATCCGGTCCGGGGTCAGGGCGCGCTACCTCCGGCTGACCGTCACCGGCAAGGAGGACCCGGCCAACTTCGCCTGTGTGCACAACTTCAAGGTGTACCGGCCCGGAGGCCACCTGCGCCTGGTCAACCGCAACAGCGGCCTGACCCTTGGCGTCGCCGACGGCTCGACCGCGGACGGCGGTGGCGTGGTCCAGGACACCTACCGGGGTGCCGCGGGGCAGCAGTGGACGCTGTCCGACCGGGGAGACGGGCACTTCACGATCGTCAACCGGGGCAGCGGCGGGACGCTCGATGTGGCGGGCGCCTCCATCGCCGACGGCGGTGGCGTCGTGCACGCCGTCGGCCGGGGAACGAGCCGACAGCAGTGGCGACTTGCCCCGGTCCCGGGCGGCTACTACACGATCGTCAACCGCAACAGCGGCAAGGCCCTCGACATGGCGAACCGATCGACCGCGGTCGGCGCCGAGGCGCTGCAGTGGACCGACCGGGGAGCCGCCAACCAGCAGTGGGTGCTCCAACTGCCCTGACGAATACCGCTCCATCCGCGAAGAGGGAAGGAACGTACTCACCCATGATCGAAGACACGCCAGCGACGCCCGCGGACCCGACACCTCCGCCGGAACGGCGCCGCGCCCAACCACCGCATTCCGCCGGAAGAAACGGCATCGGAGAGGGCATCAGAAGCGGCAGACGAAACGGCCGACGGCTGCGCGCCGCAGTCCTCGCGCTCTCGATGGCCGCCGGCGCACTGATCAGCTGGCCCCAGGGGAGTGCCGAGGCGGCACCGGCACCCTACGCCGGATACCTCTTCGTCTACTTCACCGGAGAGGGAAGCGCCACGGGCGAGCAGATCTACTACGCGCTGAGCAAGGGGAACGACCCGCTGCACTGGACGGAACTCAACGGCGGCAAGCCGGTTCTGGCCTCCACGGTCGGTACGAAGGGGGTGCGAGACCCCTTCGTCACGCGCTCGCCGAAGGGTGACAGGTTCTATCTGCTCGGCACCGACCAGCGGCAGTACGGCAACCGCGACTGGGACACCCCGCAGCGCCACGGCAGCAAGAACATCGTGGTCTGGGAGTCGACCGACCTGGTCAACTGGACCAACCAGCACCTGTCCAAGGTGGCGCCGGACACCGCGGGCAACACCTGGGCCCCGGAGGCCACGTACGACGAGACGCAGGGCAAGTACGTCGTCTACTGGGCGTCGAAGATCTACGCCGCGAACGACCCGAACCACACGGGCAACACCTACAACCGCATGCTGTACGCGACCACCGCCGACTTCAGGACCTTCAGCGCGGCGAAGACATGGTTCGACCCGGGGCACTCGGTCCTCGACTCCACGGTGATCAAGAACAACGGCACCTACTACCGGCTCAACAAGGACGCGCGCGACGGCCGGACCTGCAGCAACTTCATCACCGAGGACAAGTCCACCACGATCCTGAACACCAGGTACACCGTCGTCGCCGACTGTATCGGCAGAGGCGCGATCAGCCGGGGCGAGGGCCCGCTGGTGTTCAAGTCGAACACCGGGAACAAGTGGTACCAGTTCATCGACGAGTACGGCGTCCGCGGCTACGTACCCTTCGAGACCACCGACCTCAACTCCGGCAAGTGGACTCCGTCGCCCAACTACGCGCTCCCCGCCAAACCCCGGCACGGCACCGTACTGCCGGTCACCCAGGCCGAGTACGACCGGCTGAAGAACCGGTTCCGCTGAGGCCATGCGGGTGGGGCGGAGCCTTCGCGAGTCCGGGCGTCTGCGGTCATGGGGTCGGCCGTTCGGCCGATGACGGCGCCGGGTCTCCGGCCGTTCGGCCGAGGCGACGCGGCCCCGGTTGATCGGAGAGTGGGGCAGGGCGAAGTCGCGCCCTCTCTCCCCAGCGGTCCGTGGCCGAGAAGGACAAGTTCCATGAGCCGTACCACTCGCACAGTCGCCCTGGCCGTCGTCGGCGTGCTCGCCGCACTCGCCCTGCCCGGCGGCGGCCAGGGGGCGACTGCGTCCGCCGTCCAGCCCGCGGCGGCGGACCATCCCTCCCGCCTCGACCGGTACTACGGCCAGCATCCGGCATGGCGCCGGTGCGACACGGACGCCCCCGCCTCCTACCGGTGCGCCACCGTGACCGTCCCCGTCGACTACGCGCACCCCGACGGTCGGACCCTGCGCCTGCAGATCTCCCGCCTGCGCACCAGCACGCCCGGCAAGCGGCACGGGGTCCTGCTGTCCAACCCCGGCGGCCCGGGGAACCCTGGCCTGGGGGACCCCGTGCAGCTGAAGGACGCCCTGGCCAAGAGCGTGCTCCAGCGCTACGACCTGATCGGCTTCGACCCGCGTGGACTGGGCGCCAGCAGCCCACTGCACTGCGGTCTGACCCGGGACGAGGCCCCGTCCACAGAGCCCTACCGCCCCTACCGCGACGCCACCTTCGCCAAGGACATCGCGCGCGCCCGTGCCATCGCCGCCAAGTGCACCACCCGCAACGGAAGCCGGCTGCTGCCCTACATCAACACCCGTAACACCGCACGGGACATGGACGTCGTCCGCGGAGTCCTGGGCGAACGAAAGCTCTCCTACGTCGGCTGGTCCTACGGTAGCTATCTCGGCGCCGTCTACACTCAGCTCTTCCCCCGGCACAGCGACCGTATGGTCCTCGACAGCCCGCCCGACCCCAACCGGTTCGGCAGGGGCACGGCCCTGGCCATGGCCGCCGGGGCCGAGCCCGCTTTCCAGGAGTGGAGCCGGCTGATCGCCCGCCGTGACCGCACCTACCACCTCGGCTCCACACCCGCGAAGGTCAGCGCCGCGTTCTGGCAGCTGATCGACCGGGCCGACCGCACACCGCTGCTCTACCAGGGCGACGATCCGGAGCACCAGGGCCAAGCCCTCACCGGTGCCGACATCCGCTCCTGGCTGCGCCCGTCCTTCGCCGCCGATCCCTACCAGGCCGCCGACGAAATCGTTGCCCTGCGCAAGTCCCGCCCCACCAACTTCACCACCCGCCCGGACACCGGCCCCGCAGACCCGACGGACGACAACAGCGTCGGCCTCAACTGGGCCGTCACCTGCGCCGACAACACCGCCTCCTGGCCACGCGACCCGGCCCGCTACCGGCAGGACGCCCACCGCGAGAGCGCCCGCCACCCCCTCTTCGGGGACTTCGCCGCGAACATAACCCCGTGCGCATTCTGGCCTCGCGGCGCCGAACCGGCCATCCGCGTCGACAACACCGTCGGCGCTCTCGTCGTACAGAACCAGTGGGACCCCCAGACCCCGCTGCCCGGTGGCCGTGCCATGCACGCGGCCCTGCACGGCTCGCGTCTGGCGTACGTCCGTGGGGGCCGAGGGCACGCCGTCTACGCCTTCCCCGGCGCCCCTGGATGCCTCACTCGCACCGTCGACGCCTACCTCACGGACGGGCGTCTGCCGAGGGCCGATGTCACCTGCGATGCCTCGGCCCGATGAGCACAGGACTCGTGAGCGGCCCACCGTGTCGGGATGCCCGCTCGGCGCTTCCACCGGCTCGGAGAGATTCATGAAACACAAGGCGTCATCCGGATCTCCACGAACTGGTGGGTCCCCCGGATCTCGATTGGCGACAACCGCGTCCAGTGAGTCGGGGACGGAAGGCGGCAGCCCGCCTCGGTGTTCGACAAGTGGACCGTCTTCACCTGGCCCGACCACCCCGGAGGGAGAGGGATCAGATCGACAAGGCCAGGATTCTCTCAAGCACCGGCAGTGCGGGGCGGCGATCCCGCCGATCGCCGCCCCCGCCGGCCTTCCCCGTTTGCCGCTGGTCCTCTCTTGGTCGTCAGAGCGACGGAGTGCTCGGCGTTCAGTGCGCAGTGCCGATCCGCATGGGCCGGACACGGGAGGCGGCACAGCCACGACGACCTGACGAGCGAGGTGCCTGCCCCGACTCCTAGACAGGGAATTTCACGCCGGTGAGGTCCTCGGAGAGCGTCCACAGGCGTTGCTGGACGAGCCGGTCGTGCGACTCCGAACTGGATTCGACGACCTTCGGGTGTCCTCGGTAGCCGCCCATCCGGTCGGGGCCGTAGAACTGGCCGCCGCGGACGGCGGGGTCGGTGGCCGCGCGCAGGGTCGGCAGGGCGCCCATCTCCGGCTTCTGGCTCATCAGGGGTGCGATCAGGGGGTTGATCACTCGCATCGCGGCCGGAGAGTTGCGCATGAGGTCGGTGTTGGCCAGACCCGGGTGTGCGGCCACCGACACCGTGGTGCCGAGCAGGGCGAGGCGGCGTTGCAGTTCGTAGGCGAACATCAGGTTCGCCAGTTTCGACTGCCCGTAGGCCGCGACACGGCTGTAGGACCGCTCGGACTGAAGGTCGTCGAAGTGGATGGCGGCCCGGATGCGGTGGGCGACGCTGCTGACCGTCACCACCCGAGAGCCCGGCACGGGGAGCAGCAGATCCAGCACCAGGCCGGTGAACGCGAAGTGGCCGAGATGGTTGGTGCCGAACTGCAGCTCGAATCCGTCGCGGGTGGTCTGCTTCGGCGGGTACATCACACCGGCGTTGTTGATCAGCAGGTCGATTGCCGTGTGGGTTCCGCGAAGGTCTGCCGCTGCGGCCCGTATCGACTCCAGTGAGGTCAGGTCCAGTTGCTGCACGGTGACGTCGCCGGCCATGCGGGCGGCTGCCTGCCTCCCCTTCTCGACGTCCCGCACGGCCAGCACCACCGTCGCCCCGTGTTCCGCCAGGGCGCGGGCGGTCTCGAAGCCGAGGCCGGTGTTGGCGCCGGTCACGACCGCAACCCGCCCCTTCAGCTCGGGGATGTCACGCTCGGTCCACTTCATGTCGATCTCCTTACAGACCGTCGGTCTCTTGATGCTCCGACGTTAAGAGACCGGTGTTCTGTTGTCAAGAGACCGCTGGTTTGTAAGCTGGGTGCATGACATTCCAGCGGGCACGCAATGAGGAGCAGCGCGAGATCCGGCGCCAGGCCATCCTGGACACGGCCGCGGCGATGCTCGACGAGATGCCGGTGGCGGACGTGAGCCTCAACGAGTTGAGCCGACGGGTCGGTCTGGCCAAGTCGAACGTGCTGCGCTACTTCGAGTCCCGAGAGGCGGTGCTGTTCGAACTGCTGGAGCAGGCCATGACGAGATGGCTGGCGGAGGTGCCGGACGAACTGGCCAAGAGTGTCGAGCCCGGCCTGCCGGCGCTCGAACGCGGTGACCGGGTGGCCGCGGTGCTCAGCGCCTCGCTCTCGCGTCAGGCGGTGCTGCTCGACCTCATCAACGCGCAGACCAACGTGCTGGAGCACAACGTGTCCGTCGACGTCGTGGTCCGTCACAAGCGGTCCGCCATCGTCGGCATCATGACCACGGCCGACCTCATCCGCCAGTACGTGCCCGAACTCGGCGACGGTGCCCGGACGGTGGCCGTGATGACGTTGATCCTGGCCGGCGCCCTCTCGACCTACTGCCGGCCCTCCGCCAGCGCGCTCGCCGCCTACGAAGCCGACCCCGACGTGACCGTGCTCCGTCTGGACCTGCGCACCACTCTGGAACACGCCGCCGCCACACTGATCGCGGGCACACTGGCACGCGCCTGACACAAGGGCACCGAGAAGCCCACGCAGCGGCAGTGGCTTCACGTCTTTCGCCTCCGCCGAATCTCTGGTGCACGTCCACTCCTGCGGGGGGACGGCGCCACTGTCGCTGGTGGTACCGGCCGCGGCGGTCGTTGCCGGTGCGGGCAGGCGCCTGGGACGGCGGGACGTGCGACGGCCATGAGCCGCCACCGCTGACGTCGGCGCGTGGAGAACATCCTCGCCCTCGGTTCACGGCCGCCGTGCCCAGATCAGCACCGGGTGGGCGGCGCACGCTCCTGCCCCTGGCCGCCGACGGGGGCATCCTCCTGGCGGTTGACGTCCCCAGACGGTCTGCCTCGATCGACGGCCACGACGTCCGTGCCTCGGCTGTGTCCCGGCCGATCTGCTTGTCGACCCGGCCGGCCCTCGATCCGGCGCCCGGCTTGCAAGGAATCAGGTACCCACCCCGTGCAAACCACCCATGTGCCGGAGCTCGCCCGCAGCGACCGTTCTCCTACTGCACGTGGGGCACGAGCCCTCTACTCGGTCGGAACCCGCTGCACATGCCACCCGAGCACTCGGGTTGTGAGTCTCCGGCCGCGGCTCGCAGCCGCCCAACCGGACACGTCTGCGTGACTGAAAGGAAGAACAATGAAAAGAAGGAACGTGGTTGACGCGCGTCGCAAGTTCGGCCTGGTCGCCCGTCTGACGAGGCGCGCGAACGCGCCCACGTCACCCGAGATCGGCGCAGTCGCCCCCAAGCGGCGACTGCGCAGGATGGTCGGCCTCGCCGTGGCCGCCACCCTGACAGCGCTGCCGGTCTCGGTCGGCGTCCAGAGCGTCACCGCGCCCAAGGCCCAAGCCGCCGTCAACGACCAGTACTCCTGGATCACCACGTCCGCAGCGCTCACGCTCTTCAACTACTGGCGGAACAGCCAGCAATGGCCTTCCACCGGAACCCCCAACAGCGTGTGGGACACGGGTTCCGGATGGGCAAACGGGGGCGGGACGTATAACGACTACGACAGGCAACTGCGCAACTGGATCGGGAACGAGACCGGAAACTGGGGGACGATGCACTTTCGCGAGTACGACGACGCGACCAGGGCCTGGCCGAATACCGGACGGGGTGCAGGGCGATACGTGTACAACGTCGAATACGGCATCATCTTCCACACGGTCGACCACTACACCAATTTCACCCCGCTCAACTTCGGGCGTCTCCCCACCCCCTGGTTCCCCCAAACCGTGTTCTGCTACGAACATCCCAATGGACAACCGAACAACAGGCGGATAGTCCTTCATACCGGCCACTCGAGCCCAGTTGCTTACACTGTCAGTGGGCTGCCAGGCTCCGGAATGTCAGTGGATTACCGAATAACGGAGGAGTGGTGGCACAACGGAGATCGCAGATACTACGTTGACACGAAGATAGCGACTCAGACTCAGGGCCTCAGCTTCAATGCGTACAACTCCCTCAGGACGCACGGCGACGCCAGCCAGATCTGCAGGAACTTCACCCGCTTCTGGTACGGCACCACGTAGAGGATTCAAGGCCCGGCGGCCAGCGCGCCCGGGTCGCGGTCGAGATGTATGCCTGTCTTGGGGCGGGGAACTGCATGGCTTGTGGAACTCAGGCGCGGTGCCCCGCACGACCCGACTTGAGTCAGGGTGCGGGCGCCGGATGAGCCGCCCACCAGGTCGCGATCTGAGCACGACGCCTGTAGCCGAGCTTGACCAGGATGTTCTCCACATGGCCGTCGACAGTGCGCGGCGACAGCACCAACCGGGAGGCGATCTGCCGGTTGGTTGCGCCTTGCGCCACGAGTTCGGCGACCTGCCGCTCGCGGCGACTGAGCGGGGTCGCCTTGGCGGGAAGGCTCCGTTCGGCGTCAGTGTCGGCGTCGGTCTCGGCCAGGGCGAAGGCGATGGCCCGCCCGGGGCTGGCGTGTCGACCGCCGTCGTCAAGGGCCTTCTCGTAGTCCGCCGGGCCCATCGCCCGTACCACCGCCTCCTCACACTGTGCATGCGCACTGGCGACCTGTGGCGCCGACGCGGAAGCGGTGATGCCCACCTTGCGGCGCAAGGAACGTACGGCACCCAGCAACCGCGCCGCCTGCTCGTGGTCTCCATGTGAGGCGGTGGCCCAGGCGAACAGCCCCAGTATGTTCGCCGTCGCGAGGTAGTCGTTGAATCCACGCATGTTCTCGAGCGCCGATCGGGCCAACAGCATGCACTGATCCTGATCACGTCGGTCCCTGGCGTTCTGGCCCAGGGTCATCAGCATCTGAGCCCTGCCCCACCTCTCCCCGCTGGCCTCGAAGTCGGCGATCACCTGCCTGGCGGTCTCCGCCCCGTTCGGGTCGTCGGCATGGGTCTGAGCGACAGCCACGGCGAACAGCCAGGGAGACGCCTCGTGTTCATCGCCCAGCGCTGTCAGGGCGGCCCACGCGTTCTCGTACAGGGTGATGCTTTCCGCGATGCGGCCCCTGGTGAACGCCGACACGCCACGGAGGCCAACCACCCGGCCACGCACCACCGGGTCGTCCAGTTGTTCGCCCAGCATGTCTGCCTCGTCCATCCACCGGTCGGCGGTCGCCAGGTCGCCCTGCAACTGCGCGACCCAGATGCCGACGAGGAGCGCCTTGGCCCGGACCGGTGTGGGCTCGGGCGCCGCCGCCAGCGCCCGGTCGAACTGCCTGCGCCCCTCGCTCAGGAACCCGCCGATACACCAGTGCCACCGCAACGCCGCGGTCAGCGCAAGCCTTGCCTGAGGGTCGGCGGCGCAGTCCAGGGCCGCCAGCAGGTTGGTGTGCTCGGCGCGCAGCCGGGCCAGTACGTCGACCTGGCCGGGGCCGTACCAGTGCCAGTCGATACGCTCAGCCAGATCGAGGAAGAACCTCAGATGCCGCAGCCGCAGCTGTTGTTCCTCTCCCGACTCCATGAGGCGCTCCCGGCCGTGCTGTCGGATGGTCTCCAACAGCCGGAAGCGTGGCAGGCCCGCGGATTCGCAGGTGAGGACGATCGACTGGGCGACCAGACGGTCGAGGAGGTCCAGCACTTCGTGCTTCGCGATTCCGTCCCCGGCACAGACGTCCTCGGCCGCCTCCAGACCGAACCCCCCGGCGAAGACCGACAGCCGGTTCCACAGCACCCGCTCGGCCGGAGTGCACAGCTCATAGCTCCAGTCGATCATCCCGCGGAGCGTACGCTGATGCGGCAGTCTGGTCGGGCAGCCGCCGGTGAGCAGGGCGAAGCGGTCCTCCATCCGGTCCGCCACCTGTCCCACGGAGAGAGTGCGCAGCCGGGACGCTGCCAACTCGATCGCCAACGGCAGTCCGTCCAGACCAGCGCAGAGCCGACTCACATGGGCCTGGTTCATCTCACTGATCTCGAACCCCGGCTGTACGGCTGTGGCGCGATCACGCAATAGTTCGACCGCTTCCAGCGGCGGCAGCGGCGGCACCGTGAAGACCTGCTCGCCCGATACTCCCAGCGTGTGGCGACTCGTCGCCAGGATACGGAGTTCCGGTGCAGCCGCCAGCAGGGTCTTGGCCAACTGGGCACAGGGGCCTGCGAGATGCTCGCAGTTGTCCAGGACCAGAAGTGCCGTCCGCCCGGCCAGGTACTCCGTGAGCTGGTCTGCCGCGCTCTGGGTGCCCAAGTCCGGCAATCGCAGCGCCTCGGCCGTCCTGACCGCCACGGCTGACAGATCGCGTATCGGGGCGAGGTCCACCCACCACACCCCATCCGCGAACGCCTTCCCCGACACGGCCGCCGTCTCCCGCGCCAGCCGGGTCTTGCCGACCCCTCCCGCTCCGGTGAGCGTCAGCAGCCGCGTCGTCCCCAGGCGACGGCGCACTTCGGCGAGGTCGTGTCGCCTGCCGACGAATGTGGTCAGGGGCGCGAACAGATTGCCCGCGTTCGGTGTCCGGATGGTCATGTTTCTTGTCGCCTTCTGACGGACGCATGCCAGGGATGGCAGGACGTCGCGCGCGATGGAGACAGGGGCACGCGTGTCGAGGCGTCCCAGCGGCCATGGCCGTCCCTGGTCACCGTCATGAGGGTCGCCTGACGCAAACGCGTCGTCCCGCCGACTCAAAAGGGACAATAACCCACTCGGGCAATGCCAGAGGGGGGAGAATTTCTACCCCTCACATCAGGCTTCTCCCGATGTAAGGCTTTCTTGCCCATCCGGTTGGGGCAAGGAGCTGGCCGACGGCGTTAACGCCGTCGGCCCCGCCCTCGACGTCAAGTCAGGATCAGCAAGTCTCGACGAGGTGTGCTCGGCCGTTCTTCATGTCGGCCGGGCGGCTGTGGTCAGCGGGAAGGACTGCCGCCGTCACTGAAGTGGATGCCCCTGTCCCGAACGTAGGTCCAGCCGGTCAACCTGCCGACCTGGTTCGGGCTGTTCCTGATGATGCGAAGGTAGGAGAACTTCCCCCGGGCAGGCGGTTTCGCGCCCGGGCAGTGTCGGCGTATTTCCGCGTCGGTCATCGAGTTGTAGTGGAGAGCGATGTAACCGTCGTCCGGGTTCTCGACCTTGCTCTGGTATCCCTTGTCGTACCAGTAGTAGTGGCCGAAGAACCGGTACCCGAAGTGGAGTTCCCAGTCGCCCGTGATGGTCTGCAGGCCCGTGGCCCGAGTGGTCCACGCCTGGGTGAAGGGTTCCATGGTCTGCGTGTAGGTCTCAGAGTCCGTGCGGGTGTTCGAGAAGGTCTTCCCGAATGCGGCGCTCGCCGCCACCGAGATCGGCTCCCACAGAGCGGAGGACAGGCTGGCGGAGATGTTCGCGTTCGTGGTTTGCGATGTTGTTTCCGACCAGCCCCAGGTGCGCTGGACGGTGCCACCACAGTTGACGATTTTGGAGCCGACCTGGTGCTCCGGGCCGAGGCCCTGGGAAAGCGAGGTGGGGGTGAACTTGCAGTAGTCCGCCACACCGCACTGGGACAGCAATTGCTCCTCGGTGGGGCCCGAGTCAGCGCTTGCGCTGGTGGCTGTCGCACCCAGCAGAGCACCCGCCGCTGCCAGCGACGCAGTGGTGAATGCCGTTCGGTGCAGTCGAGCGAACGAGCGAGCGGATGACGCCTTGCGTTTCATGAATTTCTCCGAGCTGTTTTCTCTGGGAGGGCACCGTAGTGAGCCCTCGGGACACAAGCACGCCGAGCGCGCTGCGCCGATTCCGTCTCCGCCTGGTATCCGAGGACTGCAGACGGTTCGCCTCGCTGAGGGGATTTCTGGCAATCGCACGCGGGCCTCGAGAAGAGAGAAGGCGGGATGCGAGTGTTGCGACGCCGGTCTCTGCCCCTCCGAGGCCTGGTTACGAGTCTGGGTCTGTGGGGAGTCTCCGCGTATGCGTGAAATTACGGGTTCGCGCGATGCGTGCTACCCAGGTATTCCGTGAGGCCGTCTCTGGCAGGGCTGATATGTTCCCGGCCGACGGGATGAGCTGACCACCTGTGTACGCGCCACCGCGAGGACATCGACTCCGTCGGCCTGGAGCCGGAGTTGCCCCTACCGCCTGGGCTCCCTGCTCGCTGCGCGAACAACGACCCGGTCGACGAACCCGGCGACACGCCGGCTGGCCTGGCCGTCGACATCCGCGTGCACGTCCGGCACGGCCCCGTGCCCTCGCAGAGTCCGAGATCGCCCCGCGCTACCTCTCCGAAGCCTCCATGGCCGAACTCCTCACCACCACACCAGCCGAGGCTGACCCCCAGTTACCTCCTCGGCAGGAACCGGATCAACTCGGCCGGTGACTACACCACTCGGCGGGCCACCATCCAGCCGGGCCGTCAGAGTCTCGGCCTTGCGGTCGGGCAGGACCCGACGCGCTCGCGGGTTTCGGCGTCGATCAGGATCGTGCCCCAGCGGTGACCGCGCCGCAGTGCGAAGTCGTCCACACCGAGCACCGTGGGCACCGCCACTGAGGGTAGGGGGATGCGTAACAAGCAGGTCAGCGTGCTCGCCCACGACAGGGTCTGGTGCAGATGGAGCAGCAGCCGGGCCCGGGCTCTCCCGGCCAGGGCCGTCGCGACCGCTGCGATCGCTTTCTGCAGGGCCGGGGTGCGCCGCTGGTAGCGCACCGTCAGCCCGGGGACCTGTTCGACGAACGTGGTCTTGGAGCAGTCCGGGTTCTCGCAGTACAAGCGGCGCACCGACACGTCGATGACCACCGGTCTCCCGCCAATCGCCTCGTCGGCTACATGCCGCACGTACCGGCTGTGCTCCCACGTCGATTCCTGCCCGCAGCCCGGGCGGACCACCAAGCCCCCGGCGGCAGTCCGCACGTGATCCTGACCAGGCCGCCACCTGTATCCACCGCCTTGACCAGCACCGAAGCCAGATGAGCAAGCAGCGCCGTCGACTCGACATCACACGCCACCAGCCTCCCCCAACGGCCCACCCACCAAGGCCAGAACCGAGAAGACGACCAACGGCCGCGGGCCCCTCCTCGTCTACGCCTTCGCCACTCGCTGGGGCTGCGAGTCAAGTCAGCCCAGCAGGAGGCCGATTCGAATGAACCCATTGCCAAAACATTGGCGATGGCACACCAATTCGTTTGCTCAACTGCGGCGATAATCCTTATCGCAAAAGCGGATTGTGTTCCGGCTGCCGTGTCGGCGGAAGCCGTTGGAGTTGGACGGAGCAATGCCGGGCCGGGACAGGTCGGTCGGGTCGGGGCGCCGAGTGCGGCGGTGTCGGCACACCGGCCGAGCCGTCTTCGGCTGCCGGCCGACCGGTAATTGGCCTACAAACGCCCAGCCCAGCCCAGCTTGCCTTGGTCGGCTGCCGCCGCTTCCACCCCCTACCACTTTGGAGACTTCTCCTCTCATGTCGGCCTCCTCCGGGCGTCACGCCCGCCCCCGCACCCCGCTGCCGCGCAACGCCACCACCGCCGCGTCACTCACCGCCGCCGGGATCGGCGCCGGCCTGCTGGGCGCCTCCGCCGCCCAGGCCGCCACCCCTGCCGGTACCACCCCGGTCAGCAGCTACACCGTCGTCAGCGGCGACACCCTGTCCGGCATCGCCGCCAAGGAGCACGTGCCCGGCGGCTGGACGGCCTTGGCCAAGGACAACCACATCGCGTCCCCCTACGTGATCCGCCCTGGTGAGAAGCTCAACCTGCCCGCGGGCTCCTACGTCACCAAGCCCACCGCCTCGCCCTTCCCCGTCGCGGTCACCGTCGGCAAGGCCACCCAGGTCATCACCGTCAAGGCCGACGGTTCCCGCGCCACCGTCACCAGCTGGCAGAAGAGCGGCGGCAGTTGGCATCAGGTCCTCACGACCACCGCACGGATCGGCGCCAACGGCATCACCGACGGCGCCACCCGCAAGCAGGGCACCGGCACGACCCCCACGGGCACCTACACCATCACCCAAGGGTTCGGAGTCGGCGCCGACCCGGGTACCAAGGTGCCCTACCACAAGGTGACCAGCGTCGACTGGTGGGTCGAGGACCCCACGTCCGCCTACTACAACCAGATGCGGACGTCGACCCAGGGCGGCTTCCACCTCACCGAAACCGGCGACGACGGCAGCGAGCACCTGATCGAATACCCAACCCAGTACCACAACGCCCTGGTCATCAACTACAACATGGACCCCGCTGTCAAAGGCCGCGGGGCCGGGATCTTTCTCCACGACCTCGGTCCGCAGGCCGGCCCCACCGCGGGCTGCGTGGCGCTGCCCGCCGCCGCCATGACCCAGATCATGAAATGGATCGACCCCGCTGCCCACCCCGTCATCGCCATCGGCTGACCTTTTGGTCTGGTAAGCCCCGCACCTTTGCGTTGCAGTTATCGCGTCATTTTCTTGCCAAGTCGCTTATGGAATTGGGCAGATGGCCACGTGGCCGTTTTAGCATCGCTCGTTGTCTTGATCATCAGAACTGATCCATGACTCACACGAGTCCATCTCCAGGGGGCGTGCCTGCTGTGGCAACAGGAGAAAACCGAGCGAACGTCAGAACCGGGAGACGAATATCCCGGCCTTCCCTGGTCCGTGGCCTCCTTGCCACAGCGGTGACCATGGCTGTCGCGGTGACCACTCTGGCCGCCGCGCCCGCAGCCCACCGGCAACCGCCCGTCCCGCACCCCACCAAGCCGGTCCCGGTCCACGCGGTGACCTCGCACTACCACAAGCCGAAGAAGCTGCTCTCCTGGCAGCCGGCGAAGGTGGTCTGGCCGACCGGGTCCGCCCGCGTCGACCGGCCCGGCTCCGGCGGGCGAGCCGGGTCCCTGCCGGTGTGGCTCAACGCGACCGGCCGCACCGCCGGCACCTCGCACACCGCCGCTCGCCGAGCCGCAAGCGGTGCCACGGTCACCGTACTGCCCCGGTCGGCCGCGAGGGCCGCTGGTGTGAACGGCGTCCTGCTGAGCGTCGTGTCCGACGCGGCGTCTCAGCCGCGCACGGCCCATCTGACCCTGGACTACCGGTCGTTCGCCGACGCCTACGGCGCGGACTGGGCCTCACGGCTGCGTCTGGTCGCGCTGCCCACCTGCGTGCTGACCACGCCGAAAACGCCTGCCTGCCGGACCGCGAGCGCCCTGAAGTCCCGGAATGACGCCGACACCGGGCGGGTCTCCGCCGATGTGCCGCTCAACTCGCCCGCGGCTTCGAAGACCACGGCGAAGGCATCCGCCTCGCCGACCGCGATGGTCTTCGCCGCGACGTCGTCCTCCGGCGGCGGTGGTGGCGGTGACTTCACCGCCACCTCTCTCAAGCCATCAGGTTCATGGCAGGCGGGCGGCAGCACCGACGCCTTCAACTGGTCCTACCCGCTCAGCGCCCCCGCCGTCCCGGGCGGGCTCACCCCGGGCCTGAAGATCAACTACAACTCGCAGAGCGTCGACGGGCTGACCTCCTCGACCAACAACCAGGCCTCCACCGTCGGCGACGGCTTCTCGCTGCCGGAGAACTACATCGAGCGTTCCTACAAGTCCTGCCATCAGAATCCGTCGGGGACGACGAAGACCTGGGACAACTGCTGGTCCTCCGACAACCAGCTGACGCTGTCGCTCAACGGGTCCACCACCTCGATCATCAAGGACGACAGCACCGGGACCTACCGTGCCCAGGGCGACACCGACGAGCGGATCCAGTACCTGACCGGTGCGTCCAACGGCGCCCAGAACGGCGAGTACTTCCGCGTCACCACCCCCGACGGCACCCAGTACACCTTCGGCCTCAACCACCTGCCCGGGTACGCCAGCGGTGACGCGGCCACCAACTCGGTGCTGACCGAGCCGGTCTACGCGACGGCCTCCGGGCAGCCGTGCTACAACGCCACCTTCTCCTCGTCCTGGTGCCAGCAGGGGTACCGGTGGATGCTGGACTACGTCAAGGACACCCACGGCGACGTGATGTCGTCCTTCTACACCGACGACACCAACTACTACGCGCGGGACCTGGGCAGCACCGCCAACACGTCCTACGTACGCGACGCTCGGCTGACGAAGATCCAGTACGGTCAGCGCGACGGCTCGGTGTACTCCACCAGCCCCGCGGCCCAGATCACCTTCACCTACAACGGGCGCTGCAAGACAGCCTCGACCGGTTGCGCGGTCTCCGGCCTGTCCTCCTCGACGGCCTCGAACTGGCCCGACGTCCCCTACGACCTGAACTGCGCCAGCGGCGCCTCCTGCACCTCGCAGTCGCCGTCCTTCTGGTCTGAGTACGAGCTGACCGGCGTCCAGACGCAGGAGCTGGTCGGGACGACCCAGACCGACGTGGACTCCTGGGCGTTCACCTACGCCTTCCCGGCCACCGGTGACGCGACGACCCCCTCGCTGTGGCTGTCGTCCATCGTGCGCACCGGCCAGGACACCAGCGCCGGCGGATCGTCCGGCTCGCTCGCCGTGGCACCGGTCACCTTCTCCGGCACGCCGCTGTCCAACCGCGTCGACCTGACGGACGGTTACGCGCCCATCACGCGCTACCGGTTGAACACCGTCACCACCGAGACCGGCGAGGTCATCAGTGTCGGGTACTCGGCGCCGGCGTGCGGGAGTTCGACCCCGAGCGACGACAGCCAGAACACCTCGCTGTGCTTCCCGTCGTACTGGACGCCCAGCGGACTGACCGCACCGATCAAGGACTGGTTCAACAAGTACATCGTCACCACCGTCACCCAGCAGGACCCGACCGGCGGCGGGGTCGCCGACGACACGGTCACCACCTACACCCCCGTCGGCAGCCCGGCCTGGCACTACGACGACAACCCGCTGACGCCTTCGGACCAGCGCACCTGGAACGAGTGGCGCGGGTACCAGGGGATGAAGGTCTCGACGGGCACCGCCCCGGACCCGAGGACGGAGACGGACTACACCTACCTCCGCGGCATGGACGGCGACACCCTGCCGGGCGGCGGCACGCGCTCGGCGAGCGTCACCGACTCACGCGGCGACACCGCGGTCCCGGACTCCGACCAGTACGCGGGAATGACGTACGAGACGATCCTGTACAACGGGTGGAACTCGGGCAAGGTCGTCAACGACACCGTCACCGATCCGTGGTCCTCCCCGGCCACCGCCACGCACACACTCGGCGGCGGACTGCCGGCCCAGAAGGCGTATCTGACGGGCACCGCGCGCGTGCGGGTCTACACACCGCTCGCCTCGGGCGCCACCAGGGAGACGGAGACCGACAGCACCCACGACTCCGACGGCCGGGTGACCAAGAGCGACGACAAGGGGGACGTCTCCACCGCCTCGGACGACATCTGCGCCACGACGACCTACGCGGACAACACCTCGGCGTGGATCCTCGACGCCCCCGACGAGACCGACACCGTCTCGGCCGACTGCGCCGACACCCCCTCGCTTCCCGGTGACGCAGTGTCGGACAAGCGGATCTACTACGACGGCTCGGCCACCTTCGGGGCTGCCCCGACCGTCGGCGATCCGACGACGACACAGCAGGTGACCTCCTACAGCGGCTCGACACCGACCTGGTCGACGATGACCACGCTGACCGTCGACGAGTACGGCCGGACCCTGTCCAGCAGCGACCCCGACCAGCGCACCACCCACATCGCGTACACGCCTACGACCGGCGCCTCACCCACCTCCGTCACCACCACCGACCCGCTCACCCACACCGTCACCGAGACCCTCGACCCGCTCCGCGGCCTGGCGCTGAGCCAGACCGACGCGGCCGGATACGTCACCAAGGCGCAGTACGACGCCCTCGGACGGACCACCGCGGTCTTCCGGCCCGGCATCACCACCGCCGCGACCAAGTACACCTACGCCGTCTCGCAGTCCTCGCCCAGCGTGGTGAGCACCCAGACGCTCGACGACGACGGCAGCTACGCCGTCAGCGAGTCGCTGTACGACTCCTTCCTGCGCCTGCGCGAGACGCAGACCGGCACCGTCGACGGCGGACGGACCATCACCGACACCGTCTACAACACCGACGGATGGGTCGCCAAGACCACCAACCCCTACTACACCACCGGCGCTCCGGGCACCACGCTCGTCCAGGCCCAGGACGGCCAGATCCCGTCCGAGACCGGCTTCGGCTACGACGGAGCGGGCCGCAAGACGCTGGCCACCGCCTACGCGCTGGGCACCGAGACCTGGCACACCGGCACCGTCTTCGGCGGGAACTTCACCACCACCGTGCCTCCGGCCGGCGGTGTCGCCGAGTCCCAGCTCACCGACGCCCGCGGCAACGTCACGGACCTCTACCAGTACCACTCCGGCGTCCCGGCCGACCCGGTCGACGACCCCAGCGGGGACTACTCCGACACCCACTACACCTACAACCCCGACGGCTCGAAGTCCGGCGAGACCGACCCGGCCGGCAACACCTGGAGCTGGCACTACAACCTGCTCGGCGACCAGACCTCCGCCGGCGACCCGGACGCGGGCACGTCCAACGCGACGTACGACAACGCGGGGCAGGTCCTCACCACCACCGACTCCCGCTCCAAGACGACCAGTTACTCCTACGACGCGGGCGGACGCAAGACGGCCGCCTACGACACCACGGGCGGTGCGAGCCCCTCCGCGAGCAACCAGATCGCGTCGTGGACGTACGACACCCTGAAGAAGGGCCTGCTCACCTCCTCGACGTCCTACCAGCTCGGCACGTCCAGCCCCGCGGTGACCAACGCCGTCCTCGCCTACACCAGCCTGGGCGAGGCCGCCGCCACCCGCACCACCCTCGCCGGTCTGCCGGCAGCCGAGGCCGCCCTGGCCCCCTCCGGCGGCTACACCACCTCGTACACCTACAAGACCACCGGCACCCTCGCCACCCAGCAGGACGCCGCGGCCGGCGGACTGCCCGCCGAGACCATCGCCACCGGGTACGACCAGTACGGCGACCCCACCAGCCTGGCCAGTACCGGCACCACCGCCTGGGCCTACGTCAACGCCGTGGGCTACGACGAGTACGGCCACCCGCTCCAGTACTCCATGGGCCCGACCACCGGGTGGGTCGATCTCACCCTCCAGTACGACCCCCAGACCGGACAGCCCACCGACGCCAAGACCACCGACTCCAGCAGCTCCACCGTCGTCGACGACACCTCCTACAAGTGGTCCGACAACGACCTCTCCAAGGGCACGGGCCTGCTCGCCTCGACGACCGACGCGCAGAACGGCGGCGCCACCTCCGACACCCAGTGCTACGCCTACGACTGGGACGTACGGCTCTCCGCCGCCTGGACCGCGACCGACCACTGCGCCACCGCCCCGGCGAGCGGCAGCAGCTCCATGGTCGGCGGGCCCAATCCCTACTGGGAGAGCTGGACCTACCGCACCGACGGCGAACGGCAGACCGAGACCGACCACGACACCGACGGGAACACGGCGAACGACACCGCGGTGTCCTACGCCTACCCGTCGGCCGGCTCGGCCACCGACCAGCCGCACACCCTCACCTCCACCACCGCCACCGGCCCCGGCGCCACGGCGGGCACCGCCTCCTACACCTACGACGGCGCGGGTGACACCCTCACCGTCAACGGCGGCGCCCTCGGAAACCGGACCCTGACCTGGAACGACCAGGACGAACTGGCCACCGACACCACCTCCGGCGGAACCACCGGCTACCTCTACGACACCGCAGGCAACCTGGTGCTGCGCACCGGCCCCAGCCAGGCCACCCTCTACCTCGACGACGAGGAGATCGTCGAGAACACCAGCAGCCACGCTCTCAGCGGCACCCGGTACTACACCCTCGGCAGCACCACCATCGCCGAACGCGGCAGCAGCGGTGACATCCAGTACCTGATCCCGGACCGCCAGGGCACCGACACCTTGGCCGTCGACTACCAGACCCAGGCCGTCACCCGTCGGCAATACCTCCCCTTCGGCAAGGTCCGCGGCACCGCACCCACGTCCTGGCCCGGCGACAAGGGGTACGTCGGCGGTATCGCCGACTCCGGCACCGGCCTGGAGAACCTGGGCGCCCGGGAGTACGACGCGCAGACCGGCCGTTTCGTCTCCCTCGACCCGCTGCTGGAGTCCTCCGACCCCACGCAGATCTCCGGCTACGACTACAGCGGGAACGACCCGGTCACCGGCAGCGACCCCACGGGAGCCAGCTGGTTCAGCTCCATCAGCAACGCCGTCTCCAATTTCACCCAGACCGCCGGCCAGGTCATGCAGCGCACCAACTGGGCGCAGGCAGCGCTCGGAGCCGGTGAGCTGCTGCTGGGCGCGGCGGCCGACACGGGCGGTACGGCCCTCATGGCGACGGGCGTCGGTGCTCCCCTGGGAGCGGCTCTCGACGTCGCGGGCACCGGGCTGGCCATCTCCGGCGCCGCGACGGCCATCGGAGCGGTGGCGGGGCCGAACATCGCCTACGCCGTACAGGACGGCGACGGCGGTGGCGGGAGCGGTGATCCCACGCACGAGGCCGCATCGAGCACGAGAGACGACGACGCCGCTTCACTCCGTGACGAACACCGGGGCTCGAAGAAGCAGGAGCTGCTGACGGAGGAGAACTCCTACACGGCACTGGAGGGCGGGCCGGACGACACCACGGCCGAGATCAACCCGGAGAGGAAGGGAAAGAACGAGCAGGGCCAATTGAACCCGGACATCAAGCTCTTGGACCGGCAGGGGAACGTTGCCGGATACCGCGAGGTCAAGACGATCGAGAACCCCAATCAGAACGCCTTCATGAGGCAGCTGTCGAAGGGCGCCAAACAGCTCAAGGCCATGGGCGCGAAGATCAACGAGATCTTCTTCCAGGTACCCAAGACAACTGACGCCTACAAGTTCCTGCGGGCCTGGCAGAAGCAGCCGGAGCGGAACCTTTCCAGCTGGCGTGGGTACACCGTCCGTATCGTGGACGACACCGGAGAGGACCTCGGCACCTACGACCTCGGGGATCCCGGCCTCCACGACCTGAGCAAGGGCGGCGGCGGAGGCGGAGGGGACTCCGGCCCTTCGGACGCGGAGAGGCAGGGGTTGCTGAACAAGGAGAGGGCGATGGAAGCAGAGGGATTCTGAGTGTCCGGGCCCGCGCGGCAGCCGTACATGAACGGCCCGGCGGGCAGGATCACGTCGGGAGAGTGGAGAAAGAAATGCAGTATCCCGTAGACATCGTCTGCTACCAGTGCACGATCGTGCTGCCCGTGCTCGACACTCCGGTCGCCCACACGGCCTGGTGGCGGTTCATGGACGAGCACGCCTATCACCCGGTCGAGATTCTGTGGGAGCACTCCGAGGCCCGGGAGCGGATCGACATCGATTACATCGAGGTGGACAGCGACATCTCCAGCGACCCGTCGCTCGCCGAGTACGCGGGCGACGAATGGACGGGCCGTCCGCTGGCTCTGCACCCCCGGCCCGTCGCCCGTGCGGTGGCTGAGGTCGTGCTGCGTGCCCAGGAGGCCATGGACGCGCACGAGTGGCGGGCGGCGCCGGCCGACGCGGCCGTGGCCGTGGGCATCGTGCAGTCCATGGATTTCGCGCCGCCGCCCGGGGAGACGGTCGACGCCGCCGCTGTGCTCGCCCGGTCGGCCGCTGTGGAGGCGGCTCGGGAGAGGCTTCATCAGGCTGCGGCCGAACCGGTCGGTGGGGACTTCGGCGCTCTGCTGAAGGAACTCCTGCTCGCTCTGCCCTCCCCGGCGGACCTGCCCGTGGATGAGCTGATCGCCGAGAGCGGTCCGCTGGCCTCCCCTCGGCTCTGGGACGCCGAGCGGGCGCTGCGCCTCATCCAGCACCTCGTCGACGGGATCACGCTCCGCTAGGAGGACGGGACGAAGGGGGGCGGTCCGCGATGAGCGGACCGCCCCCCTTCGTCTTCCGTGCCGATCAGGGAATCTGCTGGTACAGCGCCGTGATCTGGTTGGCGCTCAGGGTGTAGTTCCAGGCCTGGACGTCACTGACCATGCCGGGGAGGTAGTCGGTCTGGTTGCCGTCGTAGAGCGCGCGTCCGACGGTGAAGGAGCCGGTGCTGCTCAAGGGGGTGACCCCTGTCGTGGTGGCGGCGAGGGCGCCGTTGACGTACAGGCGTCCGGTGTGGGTGGCGGCGTTGTACGTGCCGACGAGGTGGGTCCAGGCCCCCGCGGTCGCTCCGGCCGCGTAGGCCACGTGCGAGGTCGGGTCGGCCACGTCGCTGTCCGTGAAGGCCATCGACCAGGCGGGCTTGCTCTGGGACGAGTAGTCGTACTTGAGGAAGAAGGCGCTGTCCTCGGTGCCGTCCTGGGCGGCGACCGCGACGTTGTGGGTCGGGAGCGACGCCAGGTTCACCCAGGCCGAGACCGAGTAGCTGCCCGTCGTGTCGAGTACCTGAGCGCTGCTCGTTGCGTCGCCGCTGGTGCCGTCCAGGGTCAGGACGGTGCCCCTGGTGGCGTCGGTCGTCCAGGTCGTCGTGCCGTTCAGGGTGAGCGGGCTGTTGCCCAGGTTGGAATTGGCCAGGTTGGCGTTGAGTGTGTTCAGGGAGTCGGTCGCCGCGGTGTCGGTGGCCACCGGCATGCCGGTGCCGTCGTCGAAGTTCCACGTGTCCTGGGGTGACAGCAGTGCCGTGGACAGCGCGCCGAACGCGGGGTTGGTGAGGTTGACGTGGTCACCGTAGTCGGCGCCGGAAGCGAGTCGCTCCTCGCCGTTGCTGTCGAGGGCGGGATCGGCGACGGCGGCGTCGAAGTCGGCGAAGTACACGGCCGGGGTGGCCCAGGGGTTGCCCAGGTTCATGCCGCCGAGGAAGGCGTTGACGTCGGTGCGATAGCCGTCGACCGTGCTGGTGCACGGGTCGTTCGGCGTCGCGCCGTCGCCCGTGAAGCCGTCGCAGGGGGTGAGGGAGGTGAGGACGACGTTGATGCCCCATGCCTGCAGTTGCTGTACGAGGGCGGTGTAGCCGTTGCCCTCCAGGTCGTCGCTGGTGCTGCCGGCGAGCAGGTCTTCCAGCCCTTCGTCGACGATGACGGTGTTGATTCCGGGTTGGTCGAGGATGTCGCGGTCGATGCGTGAGAGGGCGGCCGGTCCGCCGATGGTCGAGCCGTTGTACGTCTCGGGGTTGTCGGTCATCAGCTGGTTCGACTCGATGCCTTCGGCGAGCACGCCGTAGGGCGTCGTGGCCGTGGGCTCGGCGGCGGTCAGTGCGTCGGAGACGCGGTAGCCGTTGGAGTTGGGCAGCGTGGTGTCCGGTTGGAACGGGTCGACCAGGTGGTCGCCCAGCACGGCCTCGGTGGGCACGTTCGCGGACGTCACGTCGAGGCCCGTGACCAGGTCCGTGAAGTTGCCGTACGCGGCGGCGTTGGTGGTGAACGGCGTGCCGGTGGCGTCGGTGGTCAGATCGCCCGAGCCGACGGCGCTGACGTATTCGTAGGAGCCGGTGGCATAGGAGTGCTGGACCAGGTAGGGAACGGAGTTGGTGAGGTCGTAGGAGACCAGCAGATACTGGCCCGCGGTGACGTTGAAGCTGATGGGGTCGCTATACACCATGCCGCCTTCGGGCACGGTGACCGACTGGCCGCCGCCGAACTTCAACGTGCTGATCGTGCCGGTGGGTACCGCCGAGGGGGACGAGGCGTTGGAGCTGAGCGCGATCGTCGCGTGCCCGATGGACAGCTTGCTGGTTCCCAGGCCGTTGTCCAGCTTGATGCGCACCGTGCCTCCGGACAGCGAGGGCTTGAGCGCGATGCGGAAGGACTGGTTGGAGAAGTTGCCGCTGAGGAAGTCGTAGTTGCCCTCGTTGGCGTTGGCCCAGGCGCCGCTCCAGGACTGTCCGGAGGCCGCGCCGGCGTAGGTGCCGTTCGCCTCCGGAGTGCCCGCCGTGGTGTTGCGCGTGCCCATCGCGAAGATGTGCAGTGCCTGTTCGTGCGGGCCGGTGCCGGTGGAGATGTCGGGAAGGGTGACCGAGGAGACGGTCTTGGCCGGGTCGAGGGGGACGGAGAAGGCGTAGAGGCGCCGGGAGGCGGTGGTCTGGCCGGCCGCCGCGTTCTTGTGCGGCAGGACGACGGCGGCGATGGGGTTCACCGCGGACGTCCAGTCGGGGACGGTCAGGTCGTACGTCGTGCTGGTGCCGTCCGTGTAGGTGATGGTGCCGGTTCCGGGGCAGGCCCCGGTCGGTGTGGTCCCCGAGAAGCAGTAACTCCCCGTGACCGACGTACCGGCAGGCACGTAGGGAGCCGTGGAGTCGCCCGCGATCGATCCGGGGTTGGACATGCCGGCGCCGGTCGAGGTCCCCACGAACACCAGGGCGTTGCCGGAACCGCCGAAGGTGATGGTCTGGTTGCCGGCCAGGACGTTGTCCTTCTGGCCGGAGCCGAAGGCGGGCAGGACGAGGCTGGCCCCGTCGACGGTCACCTTCCCACCGCTCGTCCATCCGGCGCCCGCCATGTCGGTCGCGGACAGGCTGTTGCCGGAACCGTCCAGGTCGGCCTGGCCCATGTTGCTGTCGGAGCTGATGCCGGTGTTGTCGAAGCAGGCGGTCAGGCTGGCGCACGTGGTGCCCGGATGACCGGCCGCGATGAACGGATAGGCGAACTCGCCCGAGTCGTCACCGGCGCCGTCGACCGAGTACACGTACAGGGTGTGCGGGCCGGGAGACGGCGGGGTGATCGAGACGGTCGCGCTGTTGGTCGTCGTCGTGACGTACTGGCCGGCCGGCGGGTTGCTGGTGGTCGGCGGGACGTCCAGGTGGTAGACGAACTTGGTCGCGGTGGTGCCGGCACCCTTGAGGTCGAACTTGCCGACGGTGCCCGCGGCTGCTCCGACAACGCTGTCGTCCTGATCGGTGTTGGGATACAGGTTGTTCTCCGACGTCACCGTCGGAGTGTCGGGCGCGGTGGGTTCAGCCGTGAAATGACAGGTGGGGGACTGGGTGTAGGAGGTGCCGGTCATCCCGTCGCTGACCTTGACGTCCCAGTCCACGATCTTGCCGTTTACCAGACCGGAGATGAAGGAGGACGGCAGCGAGACGCTCGCGTAGGTGTTGCTGGAGAGGTTGTCGCCGCTGACCAGAGTGGACTTGGTACTGGATCCGTCGACCCAGTACTGGAAGGTCGCCTGGAGTTTGTCCGCGTTCGGATCGGAGATCTTGGCCTTCAGCACCGGTGGCGTCGAGGCGATGGTCTT
This sequence comes from Streptomyces geranii, assembly GCF_002954775.1. Lineage (GTDB taxonomy): Bacteria > Actinomycetota > Actinomycetes > Streptomycetales > Streptomycetaceae > Streptomyces > Streptomyces geranii. The sequence goes on along the minus strand of NZ_PJME01000012.1, from coordinate 151,800 downwards.
GCCCATGTACGGGTAGTAGGGCCCGGTGGTGTCACATGCCGCGTCGTCCGCGCCGGAGACCGCTGACATGGTGCCGGCGGTCGGGGCGCTCGGCGGGTTGTCGAAGAAGATCTGCAGCGTGGGGTTGTGCGAGAAGCGTTTGAATCCCAGGTCGTTGTGGCTGGACTCCATCGAGTCCTCGCTCAGCGTCGCCGTGAAGGTGCTGGAGTGCCCGCTGGCCGCGCTCTTGATCGGGGTGAGGACGTTGAGCCCGTTCGTGACCGACCCGTTCGAGGGGCAGTACGTCGGGTTGTAGGCGGGCCCGAAGCTCGCGGAGGTGGAGTAGCTGTTGTAGTGGGGGCGATTGCTCCAGTCCGTACCCGAGCCGATGCCCTTGGACCAGTGGAGGTTCACGGTGGCGGTGGTCGAGCACGAAGCGGAGTAGATGTCCGTGGCGTCCACCTCGGCGCTGCTGATGGTCGCGCCCCAGATGGTTTTGGACAGCGACCACTGGTAGATCGAGTGCTCGTCGCCGGTGTTGCAGTAGCCCTCGGGCCAACCGTTGTAGCCGACGCCGAGGTTGCCGTTGTCGGCCAGGGCCGTCGTCTTGTTGTAGAACGACGTGCCCGGGCAGCCCTGCTTCACCTCGTCGAACGCGGGACTGGTGTAGTCGACGGGATGCCAGTTGACGGACGGGTCCACGTAGACGGGCCACACGGTCGAACGGGCGGCGAGCATACGGGCGTTCGGCAGGAGCGTCAGTGCTCCCGAGGTGACTTCGGCACGTACGGGCGCGACACGGGCCGCGAGACCGGGATGGCCGGCGTCCGAGGCGTCCGCTGCGACCTTGGCTCCGGCGGGCAGGCGCGTGGCCGGCAGGGTGCGGTTGGAGTCCCACTGCAGGGGGGCGGGCGCGTCGGCGACCACGCGACCCTGACGGTTGGTCACCGTCAGGGTGCCGTCGCCGTTCTGGGTCATCCGACCGGCCCGTACCTTCGTGCCCAGGCGCAGCGCGGAGAGCGCCGGGTTCTTCGCGGCTTGCGCGGAGTGCACGACCAGGGTGTCGCTCAGACCTCCGGCGGGGGTCGCCGAGACCAGCAGGTCCACGCCGGGCATCACGGAGCGGTAGGTCGCGGTCTCCCCCGAGACCACCGGAGTGGGCAGCCTCGTCGGCCAGGACAAGGACAGCGACACCCCGCTCGAACGGGTCACCGCGAGCGGGCCGTTGCCGCCGCCGGAGAACGCGACCCTTCCGTAGGCCGTGGCCCTGGGCGCCCAGGTGCCGTCGGCCTCCCGCCGCAGGCGCAGGTCGACGGGGGCCCATCGGCCGGCCTGCTCGACCCGCACGGGGATCGGGTTGGACGAGAGGCCGAACTTCCCGGAAGGCAGGGCTTCTACGGCCTCGGTCGGCGTGGTCAGCGCGTCGACGGCGACGGCCTTGCCGGTCCGGACCGCCCGGACCGCCGCCGCCTGCATCGCGGCCTGCTCGGCCGGGGTCGTGCCGTACCCGCTGGGCAGCGGGACCAGGTTCTTCGCCTGCGGTGCGCTCTTGCCCAGGGGTTCGGTGGAGCCCGTGGAACTCCTCACCTGCGAACCTGAGGTGGCGGCCTGGGCCGGGGCGAGACCGAAGGTGCCGAGACCCAGGGCCAGAAGCCCGGTCACGGCGACTCGGCGCCAGCCCGAGCGCCGACCGGCGTGGGGTATGTGCATGGGTTGGGACTCTCCAAGTCGACACCGGAAGACCGGCTGAGCCAAAGGGTGGGGAGCGGTCGAGAACCGGCGGTGCGCCCTCCCCGCTGTGAAGAGTCTGTCCGGCACCAGTTCCTTCGCTGGGCATGCTCATCCCAAATCTGGGCAAGGGGATCTTTAAGCATCTTTGCCCTGTCGACCTTGGGATTTCATGGCCGCCCAACGAGGCTCGCCGACCTGGTCGACGCCGACGCGGTGGAGCAGGAGCCGACGGTAGGTCCGCTCGATCACCCGCCGCTTCGGGATCTGGGTGAAATCCCTGGTCCCGGGTGTGCGGGTGGTGATTTCCCTGTCGGTGCCGAGGGTGCCGAGGGTGCCGAGGGTGCCGAGGGTGCCGAGGGTGCCGAGGGTGGCGGCGTGCTCGGCGAGGTGCTGGTGGTAGCCGCCGTCGGCCCACACCTTGCGGACGCCGGTGGAGGTCTTGGCGCTCTGGGCGTCGGTCACACAGGCCGACGGCTCGGCGTCCCGCTCCTCCTTCTGCCGCAACAAACGACCTCTCGGCCGCAACGGCGCCGGCGACGCCGCAGCGTGATCTCCGCCTCGCTGCCGCGGGCGCGTCCGCTGTGGGACTTGAGTCAGGTCATGAGGTCCAGATCGGATCGTCCGGAGCGGGCCGTCCCGAGAAGCGCTGGAGTGGATCTCCGGCCAGCGAGAGCTGGCGGCGCGCGGTGGTGATGAAGTTGTTCTGCGCTGATTCCACATGCAACCGCAGAACGAGCCAGCTCTCCTCGGGGGTCAGGCCACGTTTGACTATGGTGTGGAGGCGCCATATTTGCTCATCGAGGGCGTGGGCGGCTTCCGCAATGTCCTTCTCGGCGACAAGGTTCACCATGCTCAGGGCTTCGTTCCATGGTCTCCAGTCGATGGTGGTGGGGACCACGACACCCTGGGGAACGGAGTCGGGGCGACTGTTCTCCATCTCGCCAAGGTCCACGAGTACGCTTGACGATTCGCGAAGTACACGTGCGCACGTTGCCGCCACTTGGTCCCGGACCCAGTGTCTGTCTTGCGCCCTCCTGCTGACCGCGCTCCCTGCGAAGACGCCGATCAGAGTGGTCGCGACTGCTCCAACAGGGGCGGCAAACAAGCTCCACAGCGCAGACATGAGACTCATTTTGACGTGATGAGGGATCGGCCCACACCAGTTTCAGCGGCGAACAACAGATCGGTGACCGTGAGCATGCCTCAGGGTGCTCTACCTTCTTGATCCGGTACGGATCGACATCGTCGGCCCCTACCTCGCCCTGCTGGGCGCCTGTCGCCTCCACCTCGCCGAGCTGCGCGGCGTGTTCGGCGGACTGCTCGCCGGATGCGGGGGCCACGCCGACGCCCGGTACTCCGGCACCCAGGAGGAGACCGATCGCGTCTGGCAGCTCCTTGAGCGACTGGCGCCGGTCGCCGGGCCCGGCGACCCGCGCCCACTGCTCCCCGCACCGCGCAAGCAGTACCTGGACCTCCCGACGATGCGGAGGTTGTGAGCCTCGTACCTTGTCTTCCCAGATAGACGCGTCACGCTGCGCGGCCGTCAGCTAAGAGGATCAGCGGCAGACGTAGGCTGTCCCGACTATCAGCCGGAGGAGTGTCACACCATGGAACCGACCGTCGACAGGCCAACAGCGCCGCAGGTTACCGCCGCAGACATCCGTACTCTTATGGACTCTTCTGCCGAACTCCCCGTTCTGTACATCAACTACGGTCCCGGTGACGACGGGGGCACCGAAGCGGAGTTGGACGTGTGGGCCGCAGGCCTGGTCCACCAGCCCGACATCGTCCTTACCCGAGCGACCGCTCTGGACTTGCTCGGTGAGGAACCCAACAGCGAGACCATCGCGGCGTTCCTGCCGAAGGTTCAGAAATCCGTGGACCAGATGATCTCGGACCGAGGCATGTGAAGCATTCGGCAGTGGACCGCCGTACGACCTCCTGAACACGGCCCTGGCCCGGCCACGGCTCTGACCTGCTGGGGTCGGGGCCATGGCCGGGCCGAACTTTACGACTAGGCAGGCCCCGCAGCCCCGTTATGTTTTCCGCGGTCCTGCAAGAGTCCCGGTGGCCTCCGGGCCCGGCATGACTGATCCCCCCTATCGAGTGGATGACAATGCCGTTGCTTTAGTGGTCGTGCCACCGGCTGTTCAGGAGTCCGCCCGCAGCGCCTGGGTCACCGCCCTCACCCCGTGCGTCGAGGACGAACCGCAGCAGACCCGGGTGTTGCACTGGAACGGCCGCACCTGGCTCGATGTCACGGGGCCGGTCGACGGACTGTGGGCCAGTGCCGTCACCGGCGACGGCAAGGGCACCGTCGGGGTCTCCGGCGGCTGATCCGGCGTTCGACTCGCCGAGCCGGAGACCACGGCGGTGCGGCGCAGGCCCGTCGGACGCCCTGTTCAGCGGGCCCCGGCCCCTCTCCGGTGTGCGGTGAGCCGTTGGGCAAGGGTCACCGAGCGGCGGGGTCGGCGTGCGTGCTGTGGGCGGCGGTCGGCTCGGACAGCGCCGCGTGGCGCAGGTGTTCGGCCAGCGCCGGGGTCGCGACCGACTCCGCGTCGCCCTTGACGCCCCAGGCCAGGAGATGGCGGCGGCCGGCCCAGGGGTCCCGCAGTTCGCACACGTCGAGGGACAGAAGAGGATCGACGGCACGGCGAGGCACGACGGCGAGCCCGACACCGGCGGCGGCGAGGGCGACCAGGACGCCCAGGTCGGCGACGGTGGTGCGGTGGCGCACCGCCGGTGCGTGGGGACCGAGGTGCTTCTCGATCCAGCGGCGCAGCGAGGAGTCGTCGTCGAGCCCGACGAGGGGGTGCTCGGCGACCTCGCCGTAGGTCAGCGAGGTCCGTCCGGCGAGGATTCCTCCGCTCTGGCCGATCACCACCAGGGAGTCGTCGCCGAGGGGCTCCATGCGCAGCCCGCAGTCGTGGGCCTCGTCGTCCAGGACGACCCCCAGGTCCGCCTCGCCGTCGGCGAGCATCCGCACGGTCTGCGGGGTGCGGCTCTCGGCGACCCTGACGTCGATGTCCGGGTGCGCGCGGAGGAACGAGATCAGGGCCCGCGGTACGAGCCGGTGCATCGCGGAGCCGCCGCCCAGCAGCGTCAGCGGGGCGGTCGGAGACCGGGTGTAGCTCGCGACGGCGCTTTCGAGCAGCGCGGTCCGGTCGAGCACTTCGCGCGCGTGGCGGGCCAGCGTCGTGCCCGCCGGAGTGGGCCGTACGCCTCGCCGGCCGCGGATCAGCAGGGCCACACCGGCGTGGTGCTCCAGTGAGCGCACCCTGGCGCTGGCCGAAGGCAGGCTCAGATGCATACGGCGAGCGCCCGCCGTGATCGACCCCTCGGTGACGACATGAAGAAAGAGCCGCAGGTCGTCCAGGTCATAACGCACTCACCCAGCCTAAGGCTCAGCCTCAGGCTGGCTACAGCGATGACGCATTGTGGACCCGCTCGTCACCGGGCGATGCTCGGCGCATGGTCGAGCTGTCCCTTGTCCTGCTGGCCGGCGTCGCCGCTGGAGTCCTGAACTCCATGGGCGGCGGAGGCACGTTCGTGGCGCTCCCCGCTCTCGTCGCGTTCGGCCTGTCACCGGTCACGGCGAACGCGGTGTCGCGGGTCGCTCTCGTCCCCGGTGCCATGGCCGGCGCATGGGTGTACCGAGACGCGCTCACCCCGCTCGGGCCCACCTCCACGAAGGTGCTGACCGTGATCAGCGCCGTGGGTGGTGGAGTCGGCGCCGGGCTGCTGCTGGTGCTGCCCGCGTCGTCGTTCGACACCGCGGCTCCGTGGCTGCTCGCCTTCGCCACGCTGGTCCTCGCCTTCGGCCGGCGCCTCTCCAGGGGGCTGAGCAGCGTGCTGGGCCGCTCGGCCGACATGAGTTCGCGAGCCGTTCTGGTCGGACAGTTCGTCCTCGCTGTGTACGGCGGATACTTCGGCGGTGCCGTAGGCATCCTGATGATGGCCCTGTGGAGCATCGGCCTCGGCCTCGACGCCGCCGCGAGCAACCCGATGCGGATCACCCAACTCGCGGCCATCTACCTCAGCGCGACGGCCCTGTTCCTCATCGCCTCGGACGCGCTGAGCGCTCCCCGTCTCCTCGCCGCCATGCTCGTCGGCGCCGTGGCCGGGGGCTTCGGCGGCGCCCACCTCGCCCGCCGACTGCCCGCCTGGCTGCTGCGCGGCGTCATCCTGACGACGGCGGTGACGACGACCGTCCTCTACTTCCTGCGCGGCTGACCCGTCGATGGGGAGCCGCGGTCCCGATCGACGCGTCCGCCTTCCAGTCCTGGGCCGTACGGGTGTATTTCTCGGCGGACGATCACATGAGTCGCGTACTGGTTGTCATACGGGTATGACGATCGACGTTCTGTCTCAGCAGCCCATGCCGTCCCATCCGCACCGCCGGGACGGGAAGGCCCCCCTGCCCAGCCCCGAGGAGCGCGCCAGGCTGCGCCGGGCGTGGCGGCTCACCGAGGAGCATGTGGCCGTGGCGTTCGGCGTGACCGAGGCGACCGTACGGTCCTGGGAGGCGGGCCGTACCGCGCCGACAGGCCTGCGGCGGGCAGCCTACGCGGCGTTCCTCGGCGGCCTGGCCCAAGGCCTGGTTCCCGCCCCGGCCACTCCCGATGCGGCCCGGTGCGCGGGGCGTCCGTCCCGTCGGAGCGCCCGCCGTCGCGTCGTGCGGGCAGTGGAGGAGCACCCGCCTGTCGTCGCCGCGCCGCCAGGCCGAACGGCGCCCGGGGGAGTGGAGGTCATGCCGGGCCGGGCACCGGCGACGCTCGGTGTGCCGGTGGGGGCCGGGCCCGACCCGGTGTCGGCCGGACGTCGCCGCAGGTTCCGGTTCGTGACAGTGGCGGCCGGGGCCTGGACCGTCGTACTGCACCTCATGATGACGACGCCTCCGCCCCACCCCTAGAGACGCACGGCGGACCATCCGGGCGTCGTGACAACGCGCCCAACCCTCTGTCGTGACATCCGAGCGGGTCCACCGGACGGCGCGGGAGTCATACGCGGCCCGTGACCGTCACGGTGACCCGTGGTGCTGCCTGCGCGGGGTGTACGGCGAGCAGGTGGTGCTCGACGGCGTCACGGACGGCACGGGCCACGTCCAGCGCCCTGGTCCGGCGGAGGGCCACGAGGTGGATCTCCACGCACCAGGGGCTGTCACCGTCCGACCGGACCATCCGCACTCCGGCGGTGGGCGTGCCGGTGGTGCCCGGCCCGGGCCGGGACAGCGCGGAACGCAGCCGGTCGGTGACGCCCGGCCGGAGGAAGGCCACGCCCGGCACGCCCTCCGCGGTGTCTGCGACCTCCTTGATGAGTGCCGTGGGCGCTGTGGTGGTGTGCGCGGTCATCGGGCACCACCTTCCTGGCCGTCGGCCGGAGTGGGGACGAGGTCGGTGACACGGATGTCCACGGCCGCTATGGCCATGCCCAGCTCACGGTCCGCGGCCTCCAGGAGCCGTTCCCGTACCTGCTCGGCGAGGTACGGGATGGAGACGCCGGCCGGTGCGTGGATGTCGAGGCACACCGCGACGCCCTGGTCCATCGCGCCGTCCGCAGTCTCGTCGGCGCGGAGGTCGCGCAGGCGGCAGGAACCCGCCCGGACGCCGGTGACCGACTCGACCGCGGCGCGCAGGACGCGCGCGGCCACCGCCTCCATGACCCACAGATCCTCGGCGGGTCCGCCCAGCGGCAGCGGGCGGCCGGGACGCAGTTCGAGGCGTACGAGGTCCATGACGCGCCGGGTCAGTGTCGTGGTGTCGAGGGCGGAGTCCGCCTCCTCGTTGCGGAGGTCGCGCACCGCGGTCTCCAGCTGGTCGAGTCCGCGCACGGCGTCCCGGCAGTGCGGGCACGCGTGCAGATGGGTGTCGTCGGGGTGCCGTTCCCAGTCGTCCCAGACCTGGGACAGGGGCCGTCCGCACGGCAGGAGTTCGTCGTCGCCGTGGGCGGACGTGTCGTTCGGCGGGTCGGTGCGGTCGGTCATCGCCAGGCCCCCAGAGCTTGTGTCAGACAACGGCGGGCACGGAAGACGCGGGCGCGCACGGCATCCTGGCTGATGCCGACCGCGTCCGCGATGAACTCGTACGACTGGCCGTCCAATTCTCTCAGGACCCAGCAGGCGCGCTGTTCGACCGAGAGCAGATCGAGGGCTTCCCGCAGTTCACGGACGGCGTCGCGGGCCTCGGTGATCCGGGCCGGAGACGTGCTGTACTCGGCCGCGGGCACGTCGGCCGCCGCCTCCAGGGGCACCGCCGGACGACGGGCCCGCAGCACGTTCAGACAGCGGTTGGTGACGATCCGGTACGTCCACGTCCCGAAGGAGGCCTGGCCCCGGAACTCCGGCAACCTCCGCCAGGCGCTGAGGAAGGCGTCCTGCACGGCGTCCTCCCCCTCGGCCTGCGACCCGAGCAGACGGACGGCCAGCCCGAGCAGCGCCGGCGCGTGACGCTGGACGAGGACCGCGAACGCGTCCTCGTCCCCTTCCGCCGCCCGGACGGCCAGCAAGGCGTCGTCCGTGTCGCCCCGGCTGTCCGGCGGCACGGTGTCCGGTGATGCGGTCTGTCTGCGGGCCCCCGCCACTGGGTGGCTCCTCTCGTACGGTCTCCGAAGGTTGGACACCTTCCCGGCGTGCCTGTTACGGACCAGTTCGCCGGACAGGTGCCGTATGGATGCGTCGCGTGGGCGATTTCCCTCGCGCGGGGGTCCGGCTCGCGGTTCCGGCGCCCTCCGGAGCGACCGGTCGAGGTATTTGCGGGTACCCGCGTCACAGACCGGAACACCGCGGGTCTGACCCGGTGTGAGCAACTCGTCGATCAGTACCCCTACGAAGGGACGCCCCATGACCACGCAGACGGCACCCGCCGAGAAGGAACTGCCCGCCTCGCGGACCGGCAGGACCGCGCCGACCACGACGGCCGTGTCCGGGGGTGCGGCCGGGGCCGACCAGCCGGCCGCGAACCGGGGCAGGACGTCGATCGCCGATGTCGTCGTCGTGAAGGTGGCCGGCATCGCGGCCCGCGAGATCCCGGGCGTCTACGACATGGGCGGCGGGCTCTCCCGCACGATCGGCGCCGTGCGCGACCGCGTGCCGGGCGGGCGGCCCAACGTGGGGCGTGGCGTCAAGGTCGAGGTGGGCGAGCGGCAGACGGCCATCGACCTGGACCTGGTCGTCGAGTACGGCGTGGCCATCACGGAGGTGGCCGAGGAGGTGCGGGAGAACGTGATCTCCGCGGTGGAGCGCATCACCGGCCTGGAGGTCGTCGAGGTGAACATCACCGTCAACGACGTCCGCCTGCCCGACGAGGAGGAACCCGCTGCCGTGGCCGCGACCCGGGTCGAGTGACGGCGGTTCGGCACGGCGTATGCGGGAGTCGACGTGGGTGAGAGGTGGATGGGCATGAGTACACCGTTCGTGGGCATGAGCGCGGGCATGGCCCTGGCGTTCGCCGGGTACTTTGGCGGATTCGGCGCCTTCCTGCTCGTGGCCGCCCTCGGCGGCCTGGGCTGGGCGGTGGGCCGGTGGATCGAGGGCGGCGGCAGCGCGCAGGACGTACGGGACATGTTCGAGCGGAGTCGTCGATGACCGCCGCCGGGCAGCGCGGGACCACCACGGTCTCGGAGCGCGCCGTGCGCAGGATCGCCGAGCGGGCGGCCGTCGAGGCGCTGCCCGGTCCGGGTGGTGGCCGGGCGCCCGAGGCGTCCGTGTCGGTACGCGGCAGCCGGGCCGAGGTGTCCCTCGGCGTGACGTTGCCCTACCCGGCACCGCTGGCCGAGACGGTCAGCGGCCTCCAGAAGTACGTGACCGGGCGCACGAGCCGACTGACCGGGCTGGACGTGCCGTACACCCGGATCGGCGTCACCGGACTCACCCCGTCGGCGTCACCGGGCGCGATCCCGGCTCCGGCGACCGGGGCCTCGTCCGGCTCCCCGGCCCAGGAGGCCGCACAGGGTGCAGGCAAAGGCCGTACGCCCAGGCGTAGTTGGTCCCGGCGCCGGGTTCCGGCCGGACTGCTCGCCGCACTGGCCGCAGCAGGCTGTGGGGCCCTCGCCGTCGACCTCGTGCGCGTGCACACCTGGCACCGGGCGCCCGAGGCCTGGCGCGTCTCGGCCGTGGACTGGCTCTCCGGACACGGGCCCGGCGACCCCGAGGTCGTGATCATGGGCGGCCTGATGGTCCTGGCCGGCCTGTGGACGCTCCTGCTCGCCGTCACCCCCGGACGGCGCGGCCGGTCGACGGTCCACACCCCGGCCGCCCGGGTCCACGCGACCGTGGACCGATCGGCCGTCGAGGGCCTGGTCCGCGACACGGTGGGCCGTACGGACGGCATCGGCACGGTCCGCGTGCGGGCACGGAGCCGACGTATCACCGTGCGCGCCGGACTCGTCCACGGCGACCGGGCGGACGCGGCTGCCGCGGCCACGACGGCGGCCCGCGATGCCCTGACCGCCTGCCACCTGCGCCGTACTCCCCGGGTGCGGGTCACCGTGGCTCCGGAACCGGGTTGGCAACCGCTGGTGAGGGACAAGGGCGTGACCCCGGACACCGACGCGAAGACGAACACCGACACGAACACGAACACAGGCACGAACACGGACACGAAGGTGAACGTGGATCCGGCCGAGCCCGCCCGCATCCCGGCCCCCGACAGCCTCGTGGGAGGTGACGCGTGATGCGGCAATCCCGTACAGCCGTCAACCGTTTCGCACTCGGGGCCGTCGGCCTGGCCCTGCTTCTCGCCGGCTCGTGGCTCGTCGCCGCGGACCGTGCCGTCGCCGACCGGCTGCCGTCCTGGTGGCCGAGCGCAGAGACGGGCGCCGGTACCGGCTCCGTGCTGCTCGACCGCGACCGGCTGGCGCAGTTGCGTGGCACAGGCTGGTGGACGCCTACGATCATGGCCGTGACCATCGCCCTGACCGTGCTCCTGACCTGCTGGGCCCTCGCCCAGCTGCACTCCGGCCCGGCCCGCCGGCTGGCCCTGCCCACGGCCGGGGCCACCGTGCGCCCCCAGGCACTGGCGGAGGCCCTGACCGCACGGACGGCGGCACTGCCGGGCGTTGCCCGCTGCCGCGTCGGCGTCCGGCCCCGCTCCCGGCAGCGACTGGACATCGGTCTCCGGGTGTGGCTGCGTCCGGACACGCCCCCGGAGGAGGTACTGCCCGCCCTGTGCGCGGTGGTGGCCGAGGCCGAGGAGGCGGCGGCGCCGTACACCGCCCACACCCGCCTGCGCCTGGGCGCACGTCCGCACCGCCGGCCTCGTGTCCGCTGACCCGTACGCCGGCGATGACCGCCGCGCACTCCGGACCCCACTGCCCGCCACCTGGTGGCCGGCGCTGCGGCGGACACCCGTGTCCCTGTGGAACGACGACATCACCGACCACGCGGCGGCGCTGACGTACTACGCGATCCTGGCCGTCCTGCCCGCGCTGCTCGTCACCGTCCTCGCGTTCGGGCTGATCAGCCCCGACACGGCCGAGCAGTTCGTCGCCCATGTCACGGCCTACGCCCCGGCCGAGTCGGGTGCCGACCTGAACGCGGTCATGTCCCGCGCACTGGACGCGGACGCGAAGGTCTGGCCGCTCCTCGTGGCGGGCACGGCCAGCGCGCTGTGGTCGGCCTCCAGCTATCTCGCCGTCTTCCGCCGCGCCCTGCACCGCATGCACCGGGTCCAGGACCGGCGTTCGCCCTGGCGCCGGGCTCCCCGCATCGTGTTGACCGCGCTCGCGCTGCTCGGGCTGCTCCTCGCCGGTTCCCTCGTTCTCCTGCTGACCGGTCCGCTCGCCGAGGCGGCGGGCCGGATCGCGGGCGCGGACACCACCGTGACCCTGGTCTGGAGCGTGCTGCGCTGGCCGCTGCTGCTGTGCCTGGTCGCCCTGCTGGTCCTGGTGGTTTTCCACACCGGTCCGGACCCGGCACGCCGACGTGCGCACAGCCTGCCCGGCGGCGTCCTGGCCGCCGCTCTGTGGCTGGCGGTCTCCGCGGGCTTCGCCTGGTACGCCGCCGGCCTGAACGCGTACAGCAGGCTCTACGGCTCCCTCGCGGGCGTCGTCGTCTTCCTCGTCTGGCTCTGGCTGTCCAACCTCGCCCTGCTCACCGGCGCGCAGTTCACCGCTGAACTCGCCCGCACCGCGTCCGCCGACACCCCGGTACGGCCGGAGGAGGGGCGGGTCGCCCTCCCGGGAGCCCTCCTCGGACAGCGGACGAGAAGGGCCGCCGGGGCCGAGCCGGCGGGCCACGACGTCTGAGGCGGTGCGCGGTGGGGTCACCCGATCGCCTCGTGCGGCAGGTGCGTCCGGCCGGTCCACCGACACCGTAGGGGGTGACGGGCAGCGCCGGTACGGCACAGCGCCGGCACAGCACTGACGTACTCGACGGACTGGACGGACCTGTGACGGACGAAGAGGCCAGGACCACGACCGGGGACGGGGCAGCGGCCCGGACCGCCCTGACCTGTCTGGTGACCGGTGCCAGCGGCTACATCGGCGGTCGGCTGGTGCCGGAGCTGCTGGACGCGGGTTACCGCGTACGCTGCGTGGCCCGCACCCCGCACAAGCTGCGCGACCATCCATGGGCCGGGCGCGTGGAGATCGTCCGGGGCGACGTGACCGACGCCGAGTCGACGGCACGGGCGCTGGACGGCGTGGACGTGGCCTATTACCTGGTGCACGCCCTGGGCAGCGGCCGGGACTTCGAGGGTGCCGATCGCGCGGCGGCCCGCGTCTTCGGCGAGCAGGCCCGCCTGGCGGGGGTCCGCCGCCTGGTCTACCTGGGCGGACTCACTCCCGACGGCGTCGCGGAGTCCCGGCTGTCGCCGCACCTTCGCTCGCGCGCCGAGGTCGGCCGCATCCTGCTGGACTCGGGTGTGCCGACCGCCGTGCTGCGCGCCGCAGTGATCATCGGCTCGGGCTCGGCGAGCTTCGAGATGCTGCGCTACCTCACCGAGCGCCTGCCGGTGATGGTGACCCCGCGCTGGGTGCGCACCCGTATCCAGCCGATCGCCGTACGGGACGTGCTGCGCGTCCTGGTGGGCTGCGCCGCTCTTCCCTCCGAGGTCAGCCGCGCCTTCGACATCGGAGGCCCCGACGTCCTCACGTATCTGGAGATGATGCACCGGTACGCGGCCGTCGCCGGTCTGCCCAAGCGGGTCATCCTGCCCGTGCCGGTGCTGACACCGGGCCTGTCGAGCCATTGGGTGGGCCTGGTGACCCCGGTTCCCGCCTCCATCGCCCGCCCGCTGACGGAGTCGCTGCGCCACGAGGTGGTGTGCGGGGAGCAGGACATCGAGCGGTACGTGCCCAGCCCGCCCGGCCGCCCTCTGGGCTTCGACCGTGCCGTCGCCCTAGCACTGCGACGCGTCCGCGAGGCCCAGGTCGCCACCCGCTGGTCCTCGGCCTCCGTGCCGGGAGCCCCCAGCGATCCGCTGCCCACCGATCCGGACTGGGCGGGCGGCAGCCTCTACAGCGACCTGCGCGAACTCGACACGGATGTCGCGCCGGACGCGCTGTGGCAGGTCATCGAGGGAATCGGTGGGGAGAACGGCTGGTACTCCTTCTCGCTCGCCTGGGTGGTACGCGGCTGGCTCGACCGACTGTTCGGCGGCGTGGGCCTGCGCCGGGGCCGACGGGACGCGCGGCGGCTGAGGGTCGGCGACTCGCTGGACTTCTGGCGCGTGGAGGAGATCGAGCGCGGCCGACTGCTGCGGCTGCGCGCCGAGATGCGGTTGCCCGGCCTGGCCTGGCTGGAGATGAGCGTGGAGGGCGACGCCGGCGGGCCCGTCCGGTACCGGCAGCGGGCGCTGTTCCACCCGCGCGGACTGCTGGGCCACCTCTACTGGTGGAGCATCTGGCCCTTCCACGCGGTCGTGTTCGGCGGCATGGCACGCAACATCGTCGGCGCCGCGAGCCGCGCGCGAGGGGAACGTCACGATCGTTGAGAGGGCGCCACGGGATCGCACCGCGTCGCATCCGGCTCCGTGCAGCCACCGTCCGTTCGCACGGCAGGCCGCCCCACTGCGGATCACGGGTTCCGGGCAGCGGTGTCGTCACGCTGGGGGCTGCTGCCCGTTCCCGCGTCCGCCGGTGTCCCGGGCCAGGGAACTCGGCCACCACACCCGGGGCCCGGAGTCGATCACGAGGGCGGGTACCAGCAGTGAGCGGACGACGAGCGTGTCGAGCAGGACGCCGAACGCCACGATGAACGCGATCTGCACCAGGAAGGCGAGCGGGATCACTGTCAGGGCCGCGAAGGTCGCGGCGAGGACCACGCCGGCCGAGGTGATCACGCCGCCGGTCGTGGTGAGTCCGCGCAGCACGCCCTGCCGTGTGCCGTGGGAGAGTGACTCCTCCCGTACCCGGGACATCAGGAAGATGTTGTAGTCGACGCCGAGGGCCACCAGGAACACGAACCCGTACAGCGGCACCGAGGCATCCGTGCCGCTGAAGCCGAGAAGGTGCTGGAAGACGAGCGCCGACACGCCGAGCGTCGCCAGGAAGTTGAGCGCGACGGTGGCCACCAGCAGCACGGGGACCAGGAACGAGCGCAGCAGCATCATCAGAATGAGCAGGATGATGCCGAGCACGACGGGCACGATGACGGTGCGGTCGTGGGCGGCGGTCCGCTGGGTGTCGTACAGCTGTGCCGTGTACCCGCCGACCAGCGCGTCGGCCCCGGCCACGGCGTGCAGGTTCGCGCGCAGCCGTGTGACGGTCCGCTTGGCCGCTTCGCTGTCCGCCGGGGCCTGGAGAGTGGCGTCGATCCGGACGCGGCCGTCCACGACGAGCGGTTCGGCGGAGTCCGGCCGTCCCGTGGCGGATACGGTGTCGGCCGACGCCACGCCCTGGGTGCGCCTGGCCGTGGCGGTCACCTGAGCGGCGCGGTCGGCGTCGGCGATGATGACGGCGGGGTTGCCGGATCCGCCCGGGAAGTGCTTGCCGAGGGTCTCCTGGGCGGTGACCGAGTCGGCCCGGCCCACGAAGATCTCGTCGAGCGGTACCCCCTTGGCGGACAGGGAGGGTGAGAAGGCCGCGAGGGCGGCCAGGGCGAGGGCGGTAACCACCCAGATCAGGCGCGGCCGTGCGTCCACGGCCGCGGCGACGCGGTTCCACACGCCGTGTCCTCGGGCCGGTGCGTCGGACGCGACGGCCGCATCCGGCGTGTCGGGTGTGCCGGACGCCTTCGGCCGGGAGGGCCAGTAGGCGGTGCGGCCCAGCAGGGCCAGTACGGCCGGCAGGAAGGTGAGCGCGCAGAGCGCGGCGCACACGATGCCGATGGCGCCGACCGGGCCGAGGGCGCGGTTGTTCGTGAGGTCGCTGGCGAGCAGGGCCAGCAGGCCGAGCGCCACGGTGGCGGCGCTCGCCGTGATCGCGCCGAAGGAACGGCGTACCGCGGCCACCGCGGCGGCGGTCCGGTCCCCGTGCACCGTGATCTCCTCACGGAAACGGGCGGCCAGCAGAAGCGCGTAGTCGGTGGCGGCGCCGATCACGAGGATCGACAGAATGCCCTGCACCTGCCCGTCCACCCTGACCACGTCCCGGTCCGCGAGCACGTAGACGACCGCGCAGGCCAGTCCGAGGGCGAGGACAGCCCCGAGGATGATCAGGAGCGGCAGCAGGACGCTGCGGTAGACGAGCAGCAGGATCAGGAGTACGGCGCCCAGCGCCACGCCCAGCAGCAGTCCGTCGATGCCCGCGAATGCGCCCGACAGGTCGGCCTGGCTCGCGGCCGGTCCCGCGATCTGTGCCGTGACGCCCGGCACGCCCCGGGCCGCCTCACGCACGGTGTCGAGGACCTCCGGGAGTTTCTCCCCGAGGTCGGACCTCAGCTGGACGACGGCCTGCAGGGCCTGTCCGTCGTCGGAGAGGACGGCGGGGGAGGGGCGTCCGACCACTGCGGGCTGTCCGGCGAGTGCGCCGACGGCGCGGGTGGCGGCGGTCTGCTGGGCCGTGCCGAC
Source organism: Streptomyces geranii (assembly GCF_002954775.1). Classification (GTDB taxonomy): domain Bacteria; phylum Actinomycetota; class Actinomycetes; order Streptomycetales; family Streptomycetaceae; genus Streptomyces; species Streptomyces geranii. Next base: position 136,144 of record NZ_PJME01000012.1, on the reverse strand, counting down.
CTGGTTCCCGTCTGCTGTCCAGACCACGATGGCCGGCAGTGTCTCGGACTGGTCGAACGCCTTCCGCGCCGTGAGTAGCTGGGTCGACTCGGCGCTCTGCGGCAGGAACGCGGCCTGGTCGTTGGTGGCCACCTCGCCCAGTTTCCCGGCGTAGGGACCGAGCGTGCCGCCCACGCCCAGCCAGACGAGAAGCAGGACGAGCGGTACGAGCCACCGGGCCCGGCGCGGTGTGGTTCCCATGAGCATCCTCAGACGGCGGCGGAAATGAGTCAATCATCAAGTATCTCAATGATTGAGAGAACATATACTGGGGGCATGCCCGTCAACAACTCCTCGTCGCCCCTTCCCGGAGACGACCCGACGGGACTACAGGCCTTCGCCGTACTCCTGCGCGCGATGAACGCCGAGTTCAACCGCATCGCCCACGACTTCGCGCAGGCGCAGGGCCTGCACCTCACCGACGTACTGGCCCTGATCGCGATCCTGGACGCCGACACCGACGACGGACCCATGACGCCCGGCCGGCTGCGCGAGCAACTCAGCCTCACGTCCGGCGCGGTCACCGCGTGCATCGACCGCCTGGAGAAGACGGGCCACATCCAGCGCGTCAGGGCGGTCGACGACCGGCGCGTGGTGCACCTGCACTACGCGCCGGCGGCCCGACGCGTGGCCAGCGACTACTTCCGCCCGCTGGCCCACAGCACCGCGGCGGCATGCGACCGCTTCACGACCGACGAACTGGCCGTCGTCGTCCGGTTCCTGGCCGAGATGAACCGGCAACTCACCCTCCTCAGCCGCTGAACGGCCGCTGCCGCCCGGACACCCGAGGTCTCCTGGCGGCGTCCTACCACCAGGGGCACCTCGAACGGGCCGCACGTGATCGAGGACGCCTTGTTGTCATTGGTGACATACATCCAGACGCCGGCCCTGACACCGGGCCCCAAATCGCTCGCTCCTCCGGTGCTCAGGACGCCCCACCCCAGCTGTCTGCCGCCGACGGTGCCGCTCCGCATCGCCCATGAGGCGACGGCGTGAGGATTGCTGATCGCAAGCGCTCCCGCCCCCGCCTGCGGCGACTGCGGGACACGGACCTGGCCCGCCGCCGACGAGGGGTTCCAGCCGGCGGCGCTCGCTGCGGGTGCTGCGCCGCGGGTAGCTGGAGATCATGTCGTCGGCGGTGGCGGCCTGGGCGTGACGGCGTACTGTGCGCGGTCCAGGCCGAGTTGGGCGCGGTCGACGCAACGGGCACCGGACGACGATCCGGAACCCGCGATCCCGAGACCGCAGTCCGGAAGCCTCTTCCTCGGCCTGCTGGAACGCGGGCGTCGCTCACAGCGACTACCCCGACGCAGACGCTCAGTGCTGGGCAGGCGTGTTCCCGGCCGGGGCCAGGTCGAGGGCGATGTCCACGATCATGTCCTCCTGGCCGCCCACCAGGCCCCGGCGGCCCACCTCCAGGAGCAGGGTCCGGGCGTCGACGCCGTAGCGGGCGGCGGCGATCTCGGCGTGCCGGAGGAAGGACGAGTACACGCCCGCGTAGCCGAGGGTCAGGGTCTCCCGGTCGACCTGCACTGGGCGGTCCCGCAGGGGTCGGACCAGGTCGTCGGCGGCGTCCTGGAGGGCGAACACGTCGCAGCCGTGCTCCCAGCCGTTCAGGGTCGCGACGGCGACGAACGCCTCGATCGGGCAGTTTCCCGCCCCCGCGCCCTGCCCGGCGAGGGAGGCGTCCACCCGGGTCACGCCCTCCTCCACGGCGACGACGCTGTTGGCGACCGACAGCGACAGGTTCTCGTGCGCGTGCACACCGACCTCGGTGGCCGGGTCGAGCACGTCGCGGTAGGCCCGTACGCGCTCGCGCATCCCGTCCATGGTGAGCCGGCCCCCGGAGTCGGTGACGTACACGCAGTGCGCGCCGTAGGACTCCATCAGCCTGGCCTGGGCGGCGAGTTCGGCCGCCGGGGCCAGGTGGCTCATCATCAGGAAGCCCGCGACGTCCATCCCCAGCTCGCGGGCCTTGGCGATGTGCTGCGCGGAGATGTCGGCCTCGGTGCAGTGGGTCGCCACGCGCACCGAGCGGACGCCCAGCGCGTGGGCGCGCTCCAGTTCCGTGATGGTGCCGATGCCGGGCAGGAGGAGCGTGGTGAGGACCGCCGAGCGGACGCTGTCGGCCGCGGCCTCGATCCACTCCCAGTCGGTGTGGCTGCCCGGACCGTAGTTCACCGAGCCGCCCGCGAGGCCGTCGCCGTGGGCGACCTCGATGGCGTCGACCCCCGCCGCGTCGAGCGCGGCCACGATACGGCCCACGTCGGCCGGGTCGACGCGGTGCCGGACGGCGTGCATGCCGTCCCGCAGGGTGACGTCCTGGATGTACAGCCGCCGGTCCACGCGGGCGGGCGGAGCCCCGGTGGCCGACGTCTCGCCGTTCGTCGTCGCGTTTGTCGCTCCGGTCGTCATCGGGTCGCCTCCGCGGGGGCCGTCGCGCGCTGGGCGATCGACTCGGCGACCCGCAGGGCGGCCGACGTCATGATGTCCAGGTTCCCGGCGTAGGCCGGCAGATAGTGGGCGGCGCCCTCCACTTCGAGGAACACCGACACCTGGGTGGTGACCGGGCCCGCGCCGTCCGGGACGAGGGTGTGCACGGGTTCGCCGTCGGCGACCGGGGTGAACTGCACCTCCTGCTTGAGGCGGTAGCCGGGCACGTACCGCGCGACCCGTTCGGCCATGGCCGCCACCGAGGCGCGTACGGCGTCGTGGTCGACGTCGCCGGTCAGGCAGAACACGGTGTCCCGCATGATCAGCGGCGGCTCCGCCGGGTTCAGGACGATGATCGCCTTGCCGCGCGCCGCGCCACCGACGGACTCGATGGCGTGCGAGGTGGTCTCGGTGAACTCGTCGATGTTGGCCCGGGTACCCGGGCCCGCAGACCTGGACGCGATGGAGGCCACGATCTCCGCGTAGTGGACCGGGGTGACCGCCGAGACGGCCGCGACCACGGGAATCGTGGCCTGACCGCCGCAGGTGACCATGTTGAGGTTGTCGGCCCCCTGGTCCAGGTGCTCCTCCAGGTTGACCGGCGGGACCACGAACGGTCCGATCGCGGCCGGGGTGAGGTCGATGAGCCGCTTCCCGTACGGGGCGAGCTTCGCGGCGTTCGCGAGGTGGGCCCTGGCGGAGGTCGCGTCGAAGACGATGCCGATCCCGTCGAAGTGGGGGAGCGCGATCAGGCCGTCGACGCCCTCGTGCGTGGTGGGCACGCCGAACCGCGCGGCGCGGGCGAGACCGTCGGAGTCCGGGTCGATGCCCACCATGGCGGCCATCTCCAGCGAGTCCGACAGGCGCAGCACCTTGATCATCAGATCGGTGCCGATGTTGCCCGACCCGATGATGGCGACCTTCGTCTTCGTCGTCATGCGTCTCTCTTCTCGGAGAACGTGGCGGTGACCTCGCCGAGCGAACTGATCTCGGCCCGGATCCGGGTGCCGGGCGGCGCCGGGACCATCGGGCCGAGCGCGCCCGAGAGGACGACCTGACCGGCCAGGAGGGGGTCACCGAACTCCCGTGCCGTACGGGCCAGCCAGGCGAGCGCGGCGAGCGGATCGCCGAGACAGGCGGCGCCGGTGCCCTCGGAGACCAGCACGTCGTCGGCGTACAACCGCATGGTGGTCTCGCGCGGCTCGAACTCGTCGAGGCCGAGGCGGCGCCCGGCCAGGACGAACAGCCCGCTGGAGGCGTTGTCCGCGACCGTGTCCGTGAGCCGGATGTCCCAGTCGGCGATACGGCTGTCCACGATCTCCAGCGCCGCGACCGCGTAGTCCACCGCGGACCGCACGCGTGCCGTGTGCAGCTCGCCGTCGGCCAGGTCCTCCTTGAGGACGAAGGCGATCTCCGCCTCGGCCTTGGGCTGGAGCAGCCGCCAGGACGGCACCTCGGCCTCCGCCGAGACGTCCATGTCCGCGAAGAGCACCCCGAAGTCAGGCTGGTCCACGCCCAGTTGACGCTGGACCGCGGGCGAGGTCAGACCGATCTTCCGGCCGGTCACGACCGCCCCGCCGGCCAGTCGGCGACGCGTCAGCTCCCGCTGCACGGCGTAGGCGGCGGCGAGGTCGTGCTCGCCGATCAGCTCCCGTACGGGTGCCACGGGGCGGCCCTCGTCGAGGGCGGCGGTGAGCCGGGCGGCGGCCCGTTCCACCGCGTCCGCGCCAGGTGACGTGGGTGTCATGCCGGTCACCGCCCCTGCGCCGTCGCGACGGCGAACCCGGCGATCCACGCGGGCACGGCCTCGTAGAACCGCGAGTTCATGGCGTACGGGCCGGTCGCCGCGAGCGAGGCGAACGCCGCGATCCAGGCGCGCACCTCGTGGGCCGAGCCGCCGCCCTCCTTCGCCATCCCCTCCACCGTCCAGGAGTCGAACTCCGTGAGCTCGCCGTGTTCGAGGTGGTCGAGGAGCCGGTTGTCCCAGTCGGGGTTGATCGGGATCATCGCGGTCGACCCGGCGGCGTAGTCACGGCCGGCCTGGAGCACCCGCTGCTCGCCCCTGGCCCGCTGCTCGGGTGTCGGCGGGCGGCCCTCGACGAGCGCGTCGGCCACCCGTGGCGGCGCGCCCTCCAGGACCGGGACGGGCGGGTCGTGCGAGAGACCGCCCGAGGCGAGGAACAGCACCCGTCGGCCGAGCCCGGCGGCGGCCTCGCCCACCGCCGTTCCCAGGGCCCTGATCCGGCTCACCGGGCACAGCGGGGTGGCCACCCCGTTGACGAAGACGGGCACGACGGGCACCCGGTCGATGCCGCCGAAGAGCACCTCCAGCGGCTGGGCGAACCCGTGGTCGACGGTCATCCGGGCGGAGACGGTGAGGTCGACGCCACGGTCGAGGACACCCCGCGCCAGGGACTTCGCCGCGTCGGTGTCGACCGACAGCGGGCCCGCCGGGGAGCCGAAGTCCCCGACCGCCCGCGCCTCGGTCGCCAGGCAGAACGGTGGCATCTCCCGGTAGAAGAAGCCGTTGTAGTGGTCGGGCGCGTACAGCACCACGAGATCCGGGCCGAAGTCGCGGACGAAGTCCCGGGCGTCCGCCACGGCCCGGTCGACCCGGGCCAGGACGTCCGGCTCCGGGTCGTTCCGGCCGATGAGCGGCGAGTGGGACAGCCCGACGGCTGCTGCGGTCATGGGGACGGGGTTCCTTACTGGCGGGTGGCCGGCGGGTGGATGACGAGCTTTCCGGTCAGCTCGCCGTCGATCATGAGCTGGAAGCCCTTGTGGATCTCCGCGAGCGGCAGGGTCCGGTCGATCACCGGCCGTACGCCGGTGGCGTCGAGCATGCGCAGCATCGACACCAGTTCGGCGCGGGTGCCGCCGGTGGAGCCGAGGACGCGCTGCTGGAGGTAGAAGATCCGGCCCAGGTCGGCGGGCGGGTTGGCGCCGCTGGTGGCACCGGCGATCACGACCGAGCCACCCGGCCGCAGCGACTTCAGGGAGTGCGACCAGGTCGCCTCCCCGACGGTCTCGATGACGACGTCGACCCGCTCGGGCAGCCGCTCACCGGTGGGCACCGCCGCCCGCACGCCCCACGTGAGGGCCTCGACGCGCTTCGCCTTGCTCCGGCTGGTGGTGTACACGACGGCCCCGGCGGCCACGGCCAGCCTGATCGCGGCCGAGGCCACCCCGCCGCCCGCGCCCTGCACCAGCACGCGGTCGCCCGCCCTGATCCGGGCCTGCGTGAACAGCATCCGGTAGGCCGTGGTCCAGGCGACGGGCAGACAGGCCGCCTCGTCGAAGGACAGCCACTGCGGCTTCGGCACCAGGTTGCGGGTCGGTACGAGGAGGTACTCCGCGAAGGAGCCGTCGTGCCGCTCGGACAGGAGCGCGCGGTCCGGGTCCAGCGTCTCGTCGCCGTGGCCGGCGTCCGGGTCGCCGAGCACCGGGTGGACGATGACCTCGTTGCCGTGGTCGTCGTACCCGGACGCGTCGCAGCCGAGCACGATCGGGAGGCGTTCCGGCGGATGGCCGACGCCCCGCAGGGTCCACAGGTCGTGCATGTTGAGGGAGGAGGCCACGACCCGGACCCGGGACCATCCGGGCCTCGGCGTGGGTTCCGGGACGTCGCGCAGCACCAGCCCCGACAGCGGGTCGGCGGCGCTCTGGGAAACAGCGGTTGCGGCAAGCACGTACTCACGTTCGCTCCGACCCGGCACGGGCCATAGCCGGTGTGCCGCTGTGCAGCACACCCCGTCCGAGGGTGCGAAGCGCCCCTCGACCAGCCGCGACGCGCCCCCCTGCCGGGCCGGTCCTGGACGTACGGACAGCCCGACGACCCGACCGGCTCGGAGCGCGGGTCGGGCCGTCGGGCGGCGGCTTTCAGTGGGGCATGTCGTCCAGGGCGGTGGACAGACCGGCGATGGCCGGCGGCTCCGCCGCGAACAGCACGACGCTGCCGCCGGGCAGGTCCGCCTCCGTGATCCGGCGGAACCCGCCCTGCTCAAGGGCGAGTTGGGCGGCGGTGTCGTCCTCGTCCGGCGCGGCGATCACCCGGCGGCAGCGCGGGGCCAGGGTGAACAGGGCGGGCACGAGGTCGCGCAGCAGACGGGCGGCCGGATCGGGTCCGGCCCCGGCCTCGTCGGGGCTCGGCAGGACGAGGCCGATCGCGAGATCGTGGGCACCGTACGGATAGCAGGCCCGCAGCGGATGGTCGGGTACGCGGTGGAGTTCCAGGAACAGTTCCGGGCCACCGCCGGCGGCCCGCACCGCGTAGGTCCGGGCGGGCCGACGGGGCAGTCCGGCGGATGGTCCGGCGAGGGCGCGCAGCACCCACCGGGCGCCGAGCCGGGGTTCGCCGAGCGCCGGCGGGGCGTCGGGAGGGGTGGCCACGGCGGGCTCACACCGCCTTGACGGGCTGGTGCGACTCCACCCAGCGGCGCAGCTCCGCCTTGAGCAGTTTGCCGCTGGGGTTGCGCGGCAACTGCTCGGCCACCATCACCTGGGTGGGCAGTTTGTAGCGGGCCAGGTGGTTGCCCGCGAACGCGCGGACCTCCTCCAGGGTGGGCGGCGTGCCGGGCTCGCAGGTCAGGACGGCGAGGACGCTCTCGCCCCACTGGGGATCCGGCACGCCGATGACGGCGGCCTCCAGGACGCCGGGGCAGGCGGCCAGGACGCGTTCCACCTCGGCGGGATAGATGTTCTCCCCGCCACTGATGATCATGTCCTTGAGACGGTCGACGATGTAGTAGAGCCCGTCCCCGTCCCGGTGGGCGATGTCGCCGCTGTGGAACCAGCCGGCCTCGTCGAAGGCCGCGCGGGTGGCGTCGGGGTTGTTCCAGTAGCCGGCGGTGACGTTCGGGCCGCGCACGCAGATCTCGCCGCGTGTGTCCGCCTCCTGGATCCGCGCGCCGGTGACGGGGTCGGTGAGGCAGACCTCCGTGTAGGGCATGGGGGCGCCCGCCGATCCCGCCTTCTCCAGCGTCAGCCCGGCCGGCAGATAGGTCGCGAAGGGGGCCGTCTCGGTCAGTCCCCACGCCTGCTGGAGCAGGATGCCCCACTCGCCGTAGTCCCTGATCAGCTGCGGCGGCACGGGAGCCGCGGCGACGATCGCGGACCGCAGGGCGCCCAGGTCGGCCTCCGCGAAGCCGGGCACGCGGGTGAGCGCGGCGAACATGGCGGGCACCGCGAAGAAGGTGGACACCCGGTGCCGGACCAGGTCCTCCAGGCACTGGACGGGGTCGAAGCCACGGCGCAGGACGACGGTGCCGCCGCGCAACAGGGTGCGCAGGGTGAGGGCGTTGAGACCGCCGATGTGGAACAGCGGGGCCACGGCGAGGTTCACGTCGTCGGCACGGGTGTCGACGACGCTGTCCACGTTGACCGCGTTCCACCACAGGTTGCCGTGGGTGAGCATGACGCCCTTGGGTCGGCCCGTGGTGCCGGAGGTGTACATGAGCATCGCGAGGTCGTCGTCGCGCAGCGCCACCGGCTCCCGGGGGGTCCGGCCGGAACCGTACAGCGACGACAGCGGCGTCCAGACGGCGGCCGGGGCGGCCGTCGCGGGACACACGGGGTCGGTGTCGGCCAGGAGGTGCCGGCGTGCCGGCACCTCGGTCACGATCGACTCGACCAGTTCGCGGTGGCCCTCCTCGACGACGAGGGTGTGGGCGCCGCTGTCGTTGAGGAGGTGGCGGACCTCGTCGGCCGCGAGCCGGAAGTTGACGGGAACGAAGACCGCCCCGAGGTACGCCGCCGCGAACATCGTCTCCAGGAACGTGACGCTGTTGAAGCCGACGTAGGCGATCCGGTCCCCCCGGCGCAGCCCGTTCTCGGCCAGGCCGGCGGCCAACTCGGCCGCGGTGTCCGCGAGTCGGGCGGCGGAGATCTCGTGGCCCTCGTACACGAGGGCCGTGGCGGGCGACTGGGCTCTGCGACGCAGGGCGGCGGCGGGGCTGATGTCGACGGCGGCCATGGCGTCGGCTCCTTCGGTGACTGTCGGGGGTGGGGAGGGGGCAGGGGGAGGGGCGGGGGGTCAGAGAGCGGCGCCGCCGGCGGGGGTGCGGAAGCCACGGACGGCGATGCCGCCGTCCGCGGGGATCACGGCACCCGTGACGGTGGAACTGTTGGCGCGGGAGGCGAGCAGCACGTAGGGCCCGGTGAAGTCCTCGGGCTCGACGCTGGAGTCGTACAGGGGGATGAGGGGCGGCTGTTTCTCGCCGGAGGCCTCGTTCTTCGCGAAGGAGGCCTCCAGCGTGCGTTCCCGCAGCCCCAGGCTCTCGGGGCCGCGCAGCTTGGTGCGCATACCGCCGACGGCGACGCCGTTGACGCGGACCTTGGGCGCCAGCTCGTAGGCGAACTGGCGGAGCAGGCCGAGACAGGCGTGCTTGCTCGCGGTGTACAGGGAGCCGCCGCCGTCGGTGTGCAGGGACGCGTTGGACAGGGTCATGACGATGTTGCCGCGGGTCGCGACCAGTTCGCGCCAGGCGGCCTCCACGGCGAGGACGTAGCCCTTGACGTTGATGTCGAAGATCTCGTCGAAGGCCTCCGACAGCTCCTTGCCGGTCAGCCGGGTGACACTGCGGTGGTAGTCCCAGATTCCGGCGTTCGGGACGAGGACGTCCAGCCTGCCGAACCGTTCGACGGTGGCCTCCACCGCCCGGTGCAGATCCTCGGGCCTGCGCACGTCGCCGGGGACGGGCAGCACGCGGTCGCCCAGCTCGCCCGCGGCACTCACCACCTGCTCCAGCTGCCCGGCGTCGCGGCCGACGACGGTGACGCTCGCGCCCTCGGCCAGGTAGCGCAGGGCGACGGCCCGGCCGATGCCCGAACCGCCGCCGGTGATCAGGGCGACCTCGCCCGCCAGCCAGCCCATGGGTCAGTGCTCCTTGAGGAAGTCGGTCACCAGACGCTCGAACTCGGCCTGCCGTTCCAGCTGCACCCAGTGGCCGCAGCCGCCGAAGACGTGCAGCTGTACGTCGCGGATCTGTTTGAGCATGAGCTGCGCCCCGTCGAGGGTGATGGTGCGGTCGTCACGGCCCCAGAGCAAGAGGGTCGGCGCCTCGATCTCGTGGACGCGCTGCCAGAGCGGGTCCATGCCGTGCCGCTTGGCGAAGGCCGCGTTGTAACGGTGGTAGAAGGCGATGTGGGACTCGTCGAGGGACGCCTCGTAGCGGGCCTGCGCGGTGTCCGCCCAGCGCCTGGGCTCGGCGGTCATCACCCCGATGAAGTCCCGCATCTTCCGCAGGGTCGGACCCTCGCCGTTGTAGTAGCGGAACATCGCCTTCTGGCCCTCGGTCGGGGTGGGCCCGAAGGGCAGCCAGCCGCCGCCGGGCGCCATCAGCACCAGCCTCTCGACCCGCTCGGGAGCGGCGAGCGCGGTGGCGAGGGCGGCGGCGCCGCCGAGGCTGTTGCCGAGCAGGTGGAAACGGTCGACGCCGAGGCCGTCCAGGGTCTGCAGCAGGGCGTCCACGGTGATCTCGGTGATGCTGCGTGCGTCCAGGTCGGCCTCGGTGGGACGGTAACTGCCGCCGAAACCGGGCTGGTCGGGCAGGACGACCCGGAAGTGGCGGGTGAGCGCGGGCAGGTTCTGGTGGTAGTTGGCCACGGCGCTCGCGCCCGGGCCGCCGCCGTGCAGCATCACCAGCGCCGGCCCCTCACCGGCCTCGCTGACCGTCACGGGTCCGAGCGTGGTCCGCACGGTGTGCTCGACGAGCTTGGGCTCTTCCGCCCGGGCTGTGGTCACGAGAGGTCTCCGGTCACAGGAAGGTGCTGATGTTCTTGGCGAGCAGGACGTTCTGGTCGAGCAGGATCGTGCGGCGGGCGATCAGGAGCATTCCGTCCGGGTCGCGGCGCAGTACGTCGGTACGGCAGCCGGCGTAGAGGTCGACCTCCCGCTCCAGCCGGTTGCGGTAGCACAGGAACGCCGACTCGGCGATGTGCTCTCCCGGCTCGTCGCCCGGTGCGACCAGGACGTTGGTGATCAGGTGCCGGGTCCGCGACGGCGGGTCCTCGGCCCAGGCCATCCCGGAGTCGAAGCGGCGGATCCGCCAGGCCAGACTGGCCTTGGTCTCGTCGAAGATCCCCACCTCGCCCGGCGCCCCGTCGGCCAGGCTCTGCTGGCGCCGCAGCCGGTTGGTGCGCACCGGCGCCCAGTAGTGCAGGTCCTCGGTGAACAGTTCCAGCCAGTCGGCGTACCGGTGCTGGTCGAGCAGTCGCGCCTCGTAGGCGTACAGGCGCTGCACCTCGAAGTGGATGCGGATCTCCGAGTCGATGGACACGGGCGCGGTGTCCATGACTGCCGGCTCCGGTGGGTGGGTGGTCATCGGCTGTTCCTCCTGCAAGCCTCGGTGCCGGTATTCCAGCGCGGAGGGGGTGGTTCGGGGAGGGCGCGTGCCACAGGACGGCACGGGGGTGCCGTCACCGCGGTCGTGTCCTGCTTCGTGGTGCGGGCGACCTTGCTCGACGCGTTTCGGTAGGCCGCGCGTCGGCCGGCCCATGGGGTACGGCTCCGGGGGCGTGCGGCGGCTGAGCCGCCGTCAGCGCCATGGGTGGCGCCGAACCGCGCCGGAGCGGCGATGACCTGCTGATTCCGGCGCCTTGATCCCGCACGCCCACCTGGCGGGACGCCACCGTCACCGCTTCAGCAGCGCGCGCAGGTCGGCGCTCTCGTCGGCGAGCCGGGCGGCGTCCACCGGGATGCCACGGTCGACGATCCTGCGGGCCGCCCTGATGTCGGGGCCGCGGTCGATGGCCGCCGCGGCCACCAGCCGGCCGTCGCGCAGTCCGAGGACGGTGAAGGCACCGCTGTCCGGTGTGCCGCGCAGCACGGTCCGTTCGGCGTCCGCCATGGTGCCGACGGCCTCCAGCCGGGAACCGTGCCGGTCCGACCAGAACCAGGACGCGCCGGGCTCCGGGAGCGGCCGGCCGAGGATGCCGTGGGCCGCGGCCTCGCCGCCGCGCAGGGCGGCCTCCCAGTGCTCGTGCCGGACCCGGTGGCCGCTGCGGCGGGCCACGTCGCCGACCGCGAAGATGTTCGGGTGGGAGGTGTGCTGCCCGGGGCCCACGACGACGCCGTCGTCCACGTGGAGTCCGGCGGCCTCGGCCAGTCCGGTGGCCGGGCGGATGCCGATGCCGACCACGACCAGGTCGGCCTGGACGGACCTGCACTGCCCGGCGAGGCGCAGCACGACGCCGCCGCCGGGAGGGTGTTCCAGACGGCACACCCCACCGGTGATCACGTCGATGCCCTCTGTCGTGTGCCGGCCGTGCAGGGCGCCCGCGACGGTGTCACCGACCACCCCGGCCAGCGGCACAGCCACCGGATCCACCAGGGTGACCCGGCAGCCCCGGGCGACGGCCACCGCCGCCGTCTCGGCACCGATCAGCCCGGCACCGACGACCGCCACCCGGGTGCCGGGCAGCAGCCGTTCCCGCAGCCGTACGGAGTCCTCCCAGGTGCGCAGGACGTGCACGGCGGGATCGTCGCCGCCGGGCACGGGCAGCGCCCTCGGTGTGCCGCCGGTCGCCAGGACGACCCGGTCCGCGTCCACCGCGGTGCCGTCCGCCAACTCCAGGCCGCCCTCGTGCGGGCGGACCGCCCGGACCACGGTCGCCTCGCGCAGGGTGACCAGCCGCTCCGTGTACCACTGCTCGGGCCGCAGTAGGACGTCCTCGCGCCGGGCCTTGCCCAGCAGGACGTCCTTGCTGAGCGGCGGACGGTCGTACGGCAGCCCGGACTCGGCGGAGAACAGCACCAGTTCGCCGTCGTAGCCCTGGGCGCGCAGGGCGTCGCAGACGGAGACGGCGGCCAGGCCCGCGCCGACGACGGCGATGCGGCGGCGGGAACTCATCCGGCGGCCCCTTCGCCGGGGCCGAGGTGCAGCCAGAGCCCGCCGTCACGGACCTCGACCCGGTGGGCGCGTACGGCCGTGGTGGCCGGCATGCACTGCGGCTGCCCCGACTCCAGGCAGAACCGGGCGCTGTGGAGCGGGCACTCGACCTCGCCGTCCTCGATCCAGCCCTCGGACAGGGAGGCCCGGCCGTGGGAGCAGGTGTCGTCCAGGGCGTAGTAGGCGCCGGCGTCGTGGAAGACGGCGACGGCGTCGTCGTGGCCGGTGGCCTCCGGGGGCACCCTCAGCGCCTCGCCGTCGTCGATGTCGCCGACCCGGGCGACCTGGATGCCGGTGCTGCTCGTCGTACTCACGGAGTGTCCTTCTCGTGCCAGGCCGGTGTGTTCATGAGGTCGCGCCAGCGTGCGTAGAAACCGCGGGCGGCACCGTCGCTGTAGAGCCGGCCGGTGGTGCCGGGATGGACGCCGTCCTCGGCCTGGAGGCCCATCCCCATCTGGTAGTTCAGGGCCATCGAGCCGGCCATGAAGCCGCGCGCGGTGGACTGGCACTCGCTCCAGTTCTCGCCGTCGTCCTGCTCGAAGATGCCGGACGGCCCGAACGTCCGCAGGTTGTACAGCCGTTGGGCGTCCTTGACCTCGTCCGGCATGGACCGGTCGACGATCGTCCACGCGTGGACCTCGATCCGGTCCGGGCCCTTGGGGTGCCAGACGCGGATGGAGCCGAAGACCGGCAGGTAGGAGAAGTTCGGGAAGACGGTGGCGTGACCGGTGGTCATGGGCCCCTCGACCCGGGCGTCACCGAGCCGCTCGCGCAGTGCCCCGTAGTCGTAGTAGCCGTGCACGACCCGGTCGTCGAAGCGGCTCTTGGGGTGGGTCGGGAAGCCGGCGCCGTGACCGAGCGGATCGGTGTACTGCCGTCCGGGCGTCTGCACGATCTCCGCCTTCGGCCCCTTGCCGGACGGTGACATGACCATCAGCGCGGACGCGTGCGAGATGTTGACGTGATACCAGTCGGAGGCGAACTGCTCGGCCGCCAGCTTCCAGTTGCCCTCAAGTACCCACTTGTGGACGCCGTCGAGGGCCTCGGTGCCCTCCGGGTCGCGGTCGAGCATCGCGTCCATGTACCAGGCCATCCCGCCGAGCGCCTCGACGAGCGGCGGTGCCTCGGGGTTCCAGGTCGCGAAGACGAGCCCCTTGTACGTGTCGAGCTGCGCGACCTGGGTCAGCCCCCACTCCCTGCGGTCGAAGTGCGCCGGGTAGTCCTCGCCGTTGGGCACGTTGACCAGTTCGCCCGCCAGATCGTAGGACCAGCCGTGGTAGCTGCACGTGAACGCCTTCGTGGCGCCCGTGTCGGCCCGGCAGACCCGCATCCCGCGGTGCCGGCAGGCGTTGAGGAACGCCCGCAGCTTCCGGTCCCGGCCCATGGCGACGATGACCGGGTCCTCGCCCATGTATGTGGTGAAGAAGTCGCCGGGCTTGCGGAACTGGCTCTCGTGCGCGAGGAACAGCCAGCTGGGCGCGAAGACCCGGCGCAGTTCCTGCCGGTAGAGCGCCTGGTCACTGAGGATCCTGCGGTCGACGAGCCCGCGGTCGAGGTCGAGGTACGCGCCGACGTCGACGGCCGGCTCGGGGACGCGGGCCAGGCGGGGCGCCTCGGGGAGAGCGGGGGTGGACGTCATCGCCGGGCCTCCCCGAGCGGGGTCGGCCCTGCCGGGAGCCGCCGGGCCGGCGCCGTTGGTGTCGTGTCGGTGCATGCGCCCAGCACACGGCACCGGGCGGGCGCCGAACAGCCGCTGTTCCGTTGGACGGCACAGCGCTCTTCGCCCGGGAGCACCGGTGACCTCGCGCCGTTCCGCCCCGGTTCACGTCGCGTGCCGCAGGGCGGAACGGTGTGTGGTCCCCCCTCCTTGTCCGGGATTTCGATGTGCCCCACGTCACACGCGGTAGCCGTCTCCGGTCAGGCCGGGGAGCCCGCCTCCTCCAGGGAAGTCCACGATGCCACCACCTTCCACATCACGGCCGTCCGCAGGTCGTTCGCACCGGTCCGGCGGGGGGTGACCCTGTCGTGCTCGAAGTCGCTCGACTGGCCGTGCACTACGGCAAGGCGCAGATCGCGCTGCAAGACGTCACCCTCACGGTCCCGGACGGTGCCGCCGTCGCGGTACTGGGCGCCAACGGCGCGGGCAAGTCCACGCTGATGCGGGCCCTGTCCGGAACGCTCGGACACCATCGCGGCACCGTCGACGAGGGCACCATCACCTACGGCGGACGGTCGCTGCGCGGGCTGGACGCCGCCGGCATCGTGGCCGCCGGGGTGGTCCAGGTACCCGAAGGGCGGCGGATCTTCACCACCCTCACGGTGGAGGAGAACCTGCGGGCCGGCGCCGTGCTGGTGCGCGACCGGGCCACCCGGACCCGCAGGCGGGACGAGGTGTACGCGCTCTTCCCCGTACTCGCGGAGCGCCGGGAGCAGCGCGCCGGCCTGCTCTCCGGCGGCGAACAGCAGATGCTCGCCATCGGGCGGGCCCTGATGTCCGGCCCCTCCCTGCTCCTGCTGGACGAACCGTCGCTGGGTCTGGCGCCCAGGATCGTGGCGCGCATCGGCGAGATCGTCCGGGAGATCAACCGACAGGGCACCGCGGTGCTCCTGGTCGAGCAGAACGCGGCCATGGCCCTGTCCGTCGCCGACACGGCGTACGTCTTCGAGGTCGGCCGGGTACGGCTGTCCGGCCCCAGCGCCCGGCTGCGGGAGTCCGACGAGATCCGCCGGCTCTACCTGGGCGGTGACGCCGGGCCGCAGCAGCCAGGGCCGGAACAGGACGGTCCTGCCGGACCCGGTGAGCGCGCGCTGGCCAGGTGGTCCCGATGAGCGAGGACACGATCCTCCGGGTCGACGGGGTCACGGTTCGCTTCGGCGGGGTCACCGCGCTCGACGGGGTCTCGTTCGAGGTGGCCAGGGGCAGCGTGCACGCCGTCATCGGCCCCAACGGGGCCGGCAAGTCCTCGTGCTTCAACGTCCTGTCCGGGGTCTACCGCCCGGTCGCCGGTTCCGTCCGGTACGCCGGACGCGAACTGGTCGGCACGGCCCCGCACCGCATCGCCGCCCTGGGGGTGGCCCGTGCCTTCCAGAACCTGGCGCTGGCCGGGGACCAGAGCGTCGCGGAGAACCTGATGGTCGCCCGCCACCACCTCACCCGAGCGGGGTTCGTCGCCACCGGGCTGCGGCTGCGCTCCGCCCGGAACGAGGAGCGACGGCACCGCGAGCGCGTCCGCGAGATCGCCGGGTTCTTCGAGCTGGGCGACCGGTGGGACGTACCCGTCGGCCTGCTGTCGTACGGCGAGCGCAAGCGCGTCGAGCTGGCCAGGGCGCTGGCGGCCGAGCCCGAACTGCTGTTGCTGGACGAACCGGTCGCCGGGATGAACCACCACGAGTCCTGGGCGATGGCCCGTCAGATCCGCCGCGCACGGGACGAACTCGGCGTCACCGTGCTGCTCATCGAGCACGACATGCCGATGGTCATGGCCCTGGCCGACCGGGTCACCGTGCTGGATTTCGGCCGCCGCATCGCGGACGGCACACCGGCCGAGGTCAGCGCCGACCCGGAGGTGATCCGTGCCTATCTCGGATCCGACGAACCGGCGTCGGGTGCCGCGCCATCCGACGGAACGACGACTGCGGAGCACGTATGACACGCCTGCTGGAACTTCTCGCCGTCGGGCTGTCGCTGGGCATGCTCTACGCGCTCATCGCCATGGGGTTCGTGATCATCTACAAGGGCACCCGGGTCGTGAACTTCGCCCAGGGCTCGCTGCTGGCGCTCGGCGCGTACGCGGTGGCGCGTATCGCCCCCTCGGCCGGCTTCTGGGCCGCGGCGGCGGCCGGGATCGTCATCACCGTCGCCGGAGCCCTGCTGATCAGGTTTCTGCTCGCCCGGGCCCGCGGCCACGACCACATGGCGCTGGCCATCGCCACGATCGGCGTCGACGTCGTGCTGACCACCGAACTCACCCGGCGCATCGGCCCCGACGTTCTGTCCATGCTCGACCCGTGGGGCGCGGCCACCGTGCGGCTCGGCGGCGTCACCGTCCCCCAGGCCCGTATCGCCGCCATGGCCGTCGCGGTCGTGGTCCTCGGTCTGCTGCTGGCGCTGTTCCGGTACACCGGGTGGGGCGTCGCCATGCGGGCGGCGTCGGCGGATGCCGAGGCCGCGTCGCTCATGGGTATCCGGCTCGGCCGGGTCGCGACGGTCTCCTGGATGATCGGCGGGGCGCTCGCCGCGGGCGCGGGCGTCTTCATGTCCACGTTCCCGTCCGCCGGCCTGGACAGCCATTCGAGCACGATCGCGCTCGCCGCGATCCCGGCGATCATCCTCGGCGGCCTGGACTCCACGCACGGCGCGATCGTCGGGGGCGTCACCGTCGGCATGGCCAAGGCCCTCACCGCCGGGTACGGCTCGGAACTCGGCTTCCTCGGCGCCGGCTTCGGCGATGTCATGCCCTACGTCCTCATGGTGGCGGTGCTCATGTGGCGGCCGTCCGGGCTCTTCGGCACCAGGGAGTTCATCCGTGTCTGACCGTACGAACCTCCTCCGCCGTGCCCTTCCCGTGGGCGGCCTGCTGCTGGCGCTGCTGGTGCCCTTCTACCTGAGCGGGTTCTGGCTGCTGCTCGGCGTCATGGTCATGGCCGCCGCGATCGGTGCCATCGGCCTCAACCTGCTCGTCGGCACGGCCGGCCAGCTCTCCCTCGCGCACGCCTTCTTCCTGGCCGTGGGCGCCTACGCCTACTGCTGGTTCGCCGGAGCACCGGGGCCGGGCGGCGGCGGCATCACCCTCACCGGGCTCGAACTGCCGCCGCTGCTCGCGGCCGTTCTGGCGGTGGCCACGGCGGGAGCGGCGGGACTGCTGTTCAGCCCGGTCGCCGGCCGGGTCCGCGGCCTGTATCTGGGGCTCGCGTCGCTCGCCCTGGTCTTCCTCGGCCAGCACCTGCTGTTCAACCTGTCCTCGGTGACCGGCGGGTTCAACGGACGCAGCGTGCCCGAACTGTCCGTCCTCGGCTTCGAGCTGACCGGCCGGGACCCGGAACTGACGCTGCTGGGCGTGCCGGTCGGGGACCGGGAACGCCAGTGGTACGTGGCGCTGGTCTGTGTCGTCGTCGCCTACGTCTTCGCCCGGCGGGTGCTCGCGGGCCGTCCGGGCCGTGCCCTGGTCCTGATGCGTGAGAACGAGACCGCCGCCGGCGTCGTCGGCGTACCGGTGAGCCGCTACAAGGCAGCCGCCTTCGTCCTGTCATCGATGTACGCCGGTCTGGCGGGCGTCCTGCTGGCCCAGGCGTTCCAACGGGTGGTGCCCGAGTACTTCGGGCTGGTCCTCTCCGTCGAGTACCTGGCCATGATCGTGATCGGCGGGCTCGGCTCCGTCACCGGCGCCGTCCTCGGTGCCGCCTTCGTCACCGGGCTGCCCAGCCTGCTCAGCCACTACAGCGGACTGCTCACCTTTCTCGCCGAGCCCGGCACGTCCGGAGTGGACCCGGCGGTGGCCGCCCGCCTCGTCTTCGGCGTCGCGATCGTCGCGGTGATCCTCCTGGAACAGGGAGGGCTCGTCGCCCTGGGCAGACGCCTGCGCCCCGCCCCCCGGCCCCCGGCGGGCGCCGCCGGTCAGGGGGAACCCGGCCCGCCCCCCGATCCCGCCAGCCACCCCGTGCTTCCCCCACAGGACATGACCACCGCCTCCTCCTGAACCAACCTCCGAAAAAAGGGACTCCGCATGTTCGTCACCTCGGCCACCAGACTGGGTACGGCCGTTGCCGCACTCTCCCTCGTCGCTGTCGGCTGCAGCAGCAAGGCCACCGAGACCGCCGACTCCTCCTCCGGCATCAAGACGGGGCCGGGCGTCAGCGCCGACACCATCACGCTGGGCGCGCTCACCGACCTGTCCGGGGTCTTCGGCGCCCAGGGCAAGATCATCGTGCAGGGCAACCAGCTGTACCTCGACAAGATCAACGCCGCGGGCGGGATCTGCGACCGCAAGGTCGAACTCGTCGTCAAGGACCACGGGACGGACGTACAGAAGGCCGTGAGCCTCTACGCCGAGACGGAACCGGAGGTCCTCGGGTACGTGCAGATGCTCGGATCGCCCATCACCAGCGCCCTGGACACCGACATCACGGACGCCAGGACGCTGACCGTGGCCACGGCGTGGTCCTCCACCCTGCTGAAGAACCCCGAGATGATCGTGATGGGGAACACCTACGACGTCGAGACCGTCAACGGGGTCGACCACCTGGCGAAGGAGGAGGGCCTGAAGTCGGGAGACGTCCTGGGCCACATCTACTTCGAGGGGGACTACGGCAACTCCGCGCTGCAGGGCAGCACCTACGCGGCCGGGAAGCTCGGTCTGAAGCTGGAGGGGATCCAGGTCAAGGCCACCGACACCGACCTCACCGCGCAGGTGACGACCCTCAAGTCCCGTGGCGCGAAAGCCGTCGTGCTCAGTGTCGGCCCCCGCCAGACCGCGTCGGTGGCGGGCGTGGCCGCGTCCCTCGGGTACGACGTGCCGCTGCTGGCCAACACGCCCGCCTTCGACCCGTCCCTGCTCTCCACGTCCGCCAAGTCGGCCCTGGAGAAGAACCTGTCCGTGATGACCTCGATCGCCCCGTTCAGTTCGACGGAGAAGGGGCCGCGGGAGGTCGCCGCCGCCCTCCCCGAGAAGTTCCCGGACACGCAGCCCAACAGCTTCGTCAACCTGGGCTATGCCAGTGCCCTGGTCTACGCCGAGGTACTGGAGAAGGCCTGCGCGAACGGCGACCTGACCCGCGAGGGCGTCAACGCGGCGTTCCGGCAGCTGAAGAACGTCGACACGGGTGGACTGACCTCGGCCCTCGACTTCTCCGCCACCGGCCGGCAGCCGTCCCGTCAGACGTATGTCACGAAGGTCGACAGCTCCGTGCCCGGCGGGCTCGCCCTCCAGGGGCCGGCGACGGAGAGCGAGACGGCCGAGGGGTACACGTCCGCGGGCTGAGCCGCCGGGGGAGTGGCCCGGGGTGACCGGGTGCGGCGGCCGGGACCCCGGTGCCGCACCGGGTCGTGATCGGTGGCGGACGCCCGTCGTTTCCGCCGCTGCGGACACTGGCGTGGTACGAGTCGTTTACAACCCCGATACAGTCTCCTATGTTGGACGCACGTCCACTTAAATGGCCGCTCTCGGTCCCTTCCCCGGAGTCTGCCCATGCACGCCACCCCCCTGTCTCCCCAGCACGACAATCCCCTGTGCCCGGTCGGGCCGAGCCCCGAGCCCGAGCAACAGACCGCCGTCGACAAGGCGTTGGTCCTCCTGAAGTCGCTCGCCGAGCACGACCGGTGCGTCGGGGTCAGCGAACTGGCCCGACGCGCCTGCCTCACCAAGTCGACGGCCTTCCGCCTGCTCGGCATCCTGCAACGCAACGAACTCGTCGAACGGGTCGGCAGCGACTACCGGTTGGGCTCCCAGCTCTTCGACATCGGCAACCGCGTCTACGGGCCGACGCCGCCGCTGCTCCAGGAACTGCTGCTGCCCCACCTCGCCGACCTGTACGAACTGACGCACGAGACGGTGCATCTGGCCGTCCTGCACGGCACGGAGATCCTGTACGTCAACAAGATCCACGGTCACCGCGCGGCGCGCTCGCCGTCCCGGATCGGTGCTCGGTTGCCCGCCTACTGCACGGCCGTCGGCAAGGCGCTGCTGGCCTTCGACCACGACGCCGCCGAGGCGGCCATCGAGGCGGGGCTGCCCGGCCTCACCGAGTACACCTTCACCGACGCCGAACGCCTCCGGGCCGAGCTGCGACGCATCCGCAAGGAGGGCGTCGCGTACGACCGCCAGGAGGCCACCGTCGGCCTGACCTGCGTCGCCGTACCGGTCATGGGCCCTCTCGGCCGTCCCGTCGCCGCGCTCTCCGTCGCCGGTGCCGACCGCTGCTTCGACCCCTCGCGCTACGCCGACGCCCTGCGTCGCGTGGCCTATCAAGCGGCCCGCACGATCACCTTGGCCAAGGCGCGCGGCGGGTTACCGTCCGGACGAGGCGGTCAGCCCGTGTCCTGACCCGGTGGGACGCGTGCGGGGTGGTGCTCAGTCCCGCTTGGGTCCATGGGTGTGGGTGACCGTCATGCCGCCGGTGCCGGGCTGCGCGCGCGGCACGCTCACCACGATGTGGAACAGGCTCTCCTCGTCCAACGACTCGTACACGTGCGGCCGGTCGCCCGGATACCGCACGAAGTCGCCCGCCGACAGTTCCACCGGGGTGTCGGCGGGCCCTACCCGAACCCGACCCCGAATCACGTACAGGTGTTCCAGCGTGCCCACCGGGTGTGGCTCGGACGGCTTTTCCATCCCCCGTGTACCGCTGACGCGGACCAGATAGTTTTCAATGACGCCTGAGCCGTACACGTGGTCCAGTGACCGGGACTCGTAGCCGTCGTGCCGCTGCCAGACGACATCGTCCTCCCGCTGCACGGTCATTACCTGTTCCTGTTCGGCCACCAGCCGTGTCACGGGTACGCCGAGTGCGCCCGCAATGGAGAACAGCGTGTCGACCGTGGGATTTCCCGTGCCCAACTCCAGTTTGGACAGCGTCTGTTTGGCCAGAGCCGCCTGACGGGCCAGTTCGGCCAACGACAGCCCCCGCTGTTCTCTGAGGTGGCGCACATTACGTGCCACCACGCTGTTTCCCGACGACATGCGTCCACTGTAAACGAGAAGGTAATCGGTGTGTACGGCGGTGCATTTCTGATGCGCCATCGTATTCGGGGAATTGCTCTCCGTCACCGGGGATTGGCGCGGCCGTCCCCGTTCACCTTCCGGAACCTCAAGAAAATGCCGGAGAAGTCCGGTCGGTTCCATCTGACAATGGATTCTCCGTCCCGTGGTCCTTTCCCGCGTCAGGAAGCGGAATGTGGCACGGGTTTCCGCGTGCCGTACAACGGTACGACCGCTGTGCCCGCCGTGGTGACAGAGCGTCTGATGGGGGCCCACATGCCGCTACGGCTCCTTCGTGGACAGGAGTCGGACACGCGGCGACCACCCCGCAGAGAGCCGCCCATGTATCCCCAGAACCGACCTTCCCAGCAGGACCCGCTCGCGGTCGTCGTCCTGTACCTGAGTCGACTCGACCACAGATGCCTGTACTCCGACGACCAGTTGTTCCGGGCGATGAACGACTGCTACGCGTCGTTCGGAGGCCCGGACGAGCTCAGTCTCCGGTACGTTCGATCGCTGACGTCAGGAGACCCCGAGGCCCACACCCTCCGCGAACGGCGGATGTGGGCCTTACGCGTCGCCGAGGACCTGGCAGGGCGCCATCCCCGTGCCCACACGGTGCCCGCCGCCCGCCGCCGCGCCCTCTTCGCGGGCGTCCCGGTCGTCGGGCTGTACGTGCTGATCATCGGCTCGGCCAACGCGGGCCGGGACTTCATGGCCCTGCCGGTGGCGGGCCCGCTGAACGTGGGTCTCGGCCTCGGTCTGCTCCAACTCGTCGTCGTCGCGGCCTGTGTCCTGTGGTACGGGCGGTATGCCGAGACGTCGTCCGGCCCTCTCCCCGAGGGCTCGGGGATCTCCGTCGAGGAGTCGGGGCACCGCCGATGACTCCGGATCGCGTCACCGCTTACCTGCCGGTCTTCGCCGGCTTCCTCGTCTGTGTGCTGTTCCTGGCGGTGTGGGCCGCTCCGCAACGAGGGACCCTCTCGGAGTTCTACGTCAGCGACGGCCGACTGAGATCGGGTCACAACGGTCTGGCCCTCTTCGGGGACGTCATGTCCGCGGCTGCCCTGCTGGGCAGTCCCGGCCTGATCGCCCTCACCGGATTCGACGGCACGCTGTCCGTTCTGGGGCCGGCCGTCGCCTGGATCGTCGTCCTCCTGCTGGTCGTTGAGCCGTACCACGGCAAGGGGGAGTTCACCATCGGCGACCGGCTGGCCCGTCGGCTGCGCCCGCGTGCGGTGCATCTGGCGGCGGGCATCGCCACACTCCTCGTCTGCCTGGTGTACCTGACCGCGCAGCTCGTCGGCGCGAGCGCGCTCACGGTGGGAATCCTGGGCCCGGCCGGCCGTGGCATGGAGGCGGGCATGACGGCCGTCCTCGGCGCTTTCATGATCCTGTACATCGTCCTGGGCGGAATGGGAGCGGCCACGCTGGTGCAGACGCTCAAGGCGGTCCTGTTGCTGGCCGGCGGCATCGCCCTCGCGCTGGCGGTGCTCTACAGATTCGACTGGAACCCGGGCGCGCTCCTGAGCGCCGCGGCCGACCACAGCGGTCACGGCGAAAGCTTCCTGGAGCCGGGGCTGCGCTTCGGCCACGGCGGAACGACGATCCTGGACTCCGCCAGCGAACAACTGGCCCTGCTGGTCGGAGCCGCCGGACTGCCCCATCTCCTGATGCGGATCAACACCGTGCCGTCCCGGCGCGACGCGCGGCGATCGGTCCAGTACGCGGCCCTGATGACCTCCGCGTTCTACGTGGCCGCCGGTGTACTCGGCTTCGGCGCGGCGGCACTGGTCGGCAGGGACGCCATCGTGGCGGACAACCCTTCCGGGAACACGGCGGTGCTTCTCCTCGCGGCCCAGCTCGGGGGTTCGTTCCTGCTCAGCCTCGTCGCCTGTCTGGCGTTCGCCACCGTGCTGGCCGTCGTGTCCGGAATCGTCCTCGCCGCCGCGATCTCGTTGGCCCACGACATCTACGGCGCGGTCATCACCCGGGACACCGCGTCCGAGCAGCGCGAGCTGTTCGTGACGCGGGTGGCGGCGGTGGCGGTCGGCACGACTGCCACGGTGCTGGCCCTGGCCGCCCGGAACCTCAACGTCTCCTTCCTCATCGGTCTGGCCTTCGCCGTGGCCGCCTCCGCGATCGTGCCCGCCCTCCTGTACGGCATGTTCTGGCGGGGCTTCACCACCCGGGGCGCGATGTGGAGCATCTACGGGGGCCTGGCCACCTCCGTGACACTGGTGGGCCTGTCGCCCGGGGTCTCCGGCAACGCCAACGCCCTGCTGCCCGGCCTGGACTTCTCGGTGTTCCCGCTCCACAACCCGGCCATCGTGTCGGTCCCGGTCGGATTCCTGCTCGGCTGGCTCGGATCGGCGCCCTTCCGCGCGGCCGGCCGGGAGACCTCCTTCGAGGACCGCGTCACGGTGGGTGTTCCGCCGTACCGATGACGCCACGGCGGACGATCAGCGGACGCAGGCCTTCGTGCGCATCAGGAACGATTCGAGATAGTCGTCGTGCGGGACGCCCGGGGCGAGCCAGTGCGTCGGACGGTCACCCAGGTAGACGTTGGCGATGCTGGGTTCGCCGACGAGCCGGTCCACCAGCGTCTCGTCGTCGGTGACGACGGTGAGCGCCAAGGTGTCCCTGAGCGGCCCGACCCCGACCTCCGGGCTCCACGGCGCCACCCACACGCAGGGGAAGGGCAGTTCGACGCCGGTCTGCCGGGCATCGGGCCCCGGCACCTGGTGCACGGCCGGGCGCAGTACCGCGGTGCCGTCCCCGAGGTCGTCGACGATCCCGTCGCCGCCCAGCCAGGGGACGGTGCCGACGGCCGTGGCCAGCAGGTGCCGCTCGATCCGCCGGGCTACGTCGAGCGGCTTCACGGGCAGCACCGCCTTGGGGTCCTGGGGCGGCAGGCTGGGCAGCGCGGCGAGCCGCTCGGCGATCGCCTGTGCCAGCGGGGCCGGGTCGCCCTCGACGAACACGGCGGTGGTGTTGATACAGGCTGCACCGCCGTGGGCGCTGACCGAGGAGACGACGGTGTCCAGACAGGACGTCCAGTCGGCGTCCTTGGTGATGAGGATCTTCGACCGCCCCGGCCCCTGCGGGAGCACCGTCGCCATCGAGGAGTACTTGCGGACCACCTCGTCGTCGCCGTACACCATCGCCAGGTCCGCCCCTCGTACGACCTCGTCGGCGGTGGCGTGGTCGGTCGGCAGCAGGGCGACCTGGTCGGCGCCGAAGCCGGCGTCCCGCAGAGCGGTGATCCACCGGTGCGGGCTGAACGGTTCGCGGCTCGACGGCCGTACCGCCACCCGGTAGCCGAGAGCCAGGGACTGCAGCCACAGGGTGTGGGCGCTCGGTGTGTTGCCCGGGGCGTGGACGGCGAACACGTCGCCGCGGCGGACCCATACGCCGCTGCCGCTGCGGGTGCGCGGGTCCCGCCAGTCGTCGACCGCCCCCGTGGGACGGGCCTGCTGGGCGCTGAGGTACGCGTGTTCCGTGTACCGCACGGTGGCCTCGATGGCCCTCTCCGTGGTGACCCAGGGCAGACCCGACACCCGGCACACCGCATGCTGGTAGTCCTCGGCGGACAGTCCACCGACGGTTTCGGTGGCGAAGGCCCGGCCCGCCCTGGCGATCGCGTCGAGGCGTTGTTCCAGCGGCAGCGGGTCGGCCCTGCGCAGCGCCGACATCGTCCTGGCGACGAACAGCGGGGGGACCAGGCTCAGTTCGGCGAACGGCTCGCCACGGATGTCGTTGACCGTCTGGACGTTCCTCGACCGGTACGCGCCGGCCGGCCCCAGCGCGTCGAGCCGTACGACGTCCCTGGTGCCGCTCGTGCCGCCCACTAATAGACTCCCTCGACCACGGCCTCGCCGTCGAAGACCTGGACCGGAGCCACATCCGCCAGGGAGTCGCCCACCTGCCCGCGCGGCCCCGGTACCCGGGTGGCCTCGTCGCGGTCGAGGTTGTTGGGCAGCAGGAAGCTCCGGCTGACGTGGTTGACGACCACCTGGCCACGGCCGCCGTGGGCGACCGGTCTCCCGCTGTCCGGGTCGACCACCCGGAAGGTGATGTACGGCGACGGCGGGTCGAAGACGACTTCGCCGGCGTCCTCGGTGACCCGCTGGGCGCAGCTGTGCATCATCATCGTGCTGCCGAAGCAGCCGATGAGCCGGACGCCGGGAAAGACCTCGCCGCCGAGCAGGTCGCGGGTGTCGGCGTCCATGTGTGTCCCGACCCAGATGACCGCCTTGACCTTCGCCCGCACCAGATCGGTCAACTCGTCGTCAGCGGCGAGACGTTCGAGCAGCGGCGGCGTGATGGCGAGCAGGCCCACATCCTGACTGCGCAACAGGTCCCGGGCCTGTTCGAGGAGATGGCCGGAGTAGTCGCGGGCGTCCTCGGCACGGCCGGCGGAGACGAGCCGCCTGGCCCAGCGCGGGTCCATGTCGATCGAGAACCCGTGGCCGCCACGGTCCCTCGCGAGCCGCGGATAGGCGTAGCCGGCCATGTGCGGACCGCTGGGAAGCAGCGTCAGCCAGTTCACGCCCCTCGGCACACCGTGGGCGTCCAGGTTCGTACTGATCCATTCCTGTGACCGGAGGAACCAGTCCCGCAGGACCACCACCCGCTTGGGCCGGCCGGTGGTGCCGCCGCTCTCGAAGAACCCACAGACGTCCGGATGCTCGCCGTACCCGCGTGGCACGAGGTCCTCGGCGCGTACGTCGCGCAGCTCGTCGCACACGTTCGGGAACAGCGCGAGATCGTCGACCACCTTCACGTCGGTCAGCGGGTCGAAGTCGAGTGTCCTCGCCCGCGCCAGCCAGAACGGGGACCCGGTCCCGGGGCCGAAGTGCCAGCGCATCGCCGCCCTGACGAACTCGTCCGGGTCGGGGCGGTCCCCGATCGGCGTATCGAGAACGCGGTCGATGTCGTCGACCATGGTGCCTCCAGTGTCTCGCTGCTCCTGCGGGCCACGCTCGGTGCCGTCATTCCAGTGCGGAGGCGGTGGTTCGGGAAGGACATGTGCCGGTGGACGGCACGGCGGCGCGCACGGGCCGGCGTCCCTGGCGGCGGGCCGGGGACCCCTCCGGATCTTCTCGGCCGAGGGGCGTCCTGCTCGCCCGCACTCCGCCATCCGTCGTGCCGCTCTACGGCACGACGGGGTGACGCGTGAGCGTCTCAGACCCTCTCCTGGTGCGGCCCGGTAGCAAGTTCTCCGTCCAGGGACGAAGGGACATCGAGGAAGCCGTCCACGAGCAGCCCGAGCAGTGAGGACATGGCATGAGCATGGCATACACGACGGAACAGCGGCCCGACGAGTACGACGTGGCGATCATGGGCGGCGGCCTGGCCGGCCTGACACTGGCGCTGCAGCTGAAGCAGAACCGCCCGGACACCAGCGTCCTGGTGATCGAGCGGCAGAAGCATCCCGTGCCCGAGGCGGCGCACAAGGTGGGCGAATCGACGGTCGAGATCGGCGGACGCTACCTGCGCAACGTCCTGGGGCTGGAGGACCACCTGGAGCGGCACCAGCTCAAGAAGTTCGGCATACGCATGTTCTTCAGCGACGACACCAACGAGGGCATCGCGAGCCGGCCCGAGATCGGGCACTCCGCCTTCCCGCCGCACAAGGTCATCAGCTACCAGCTCGACCGGGGACGGCTGGAGAACGCGCTGGGGCAGGAAGCCCACACGAGCGGTGTGACGTTCGTGTCCGGCTGGAAGGTGCAGGAGCTGGAGCTGCGGCCGGACCAGGATCGCCATCGGCTGAGCCTGGTCGGTGACGACGGTGCCGAACGCCGGATCACGGCCCGCTGGGTGGTGGACGCCACGGGCAGGTCGTCGACGATCAAGCGTCAGCTGGGGCTGGCCAAGCAGGTGGGGCATCGCGCCAACGCCGCATGGTTCCGGATCGGGCACCCCATCGACATCGATCAGTGGTCGGACGATCCCGGTTGGCACGACCGGATCGACGACGAGGTTCCGTACAGCGACCGTGAGCTGTCCACCAACCACCTGATGGGTCCCGGTTACTGGGTCTGGCTGATCCGGCTGGCCTCGGACGCGATCAGCATCGGCATCGTCGCCGATGCGGACATGCACCCGTTCGCCACCATCAACCGCTTCGAACGGGCCATGGACTGGCTGCGCGAGAACGAACCGGAGTGCGCCCGCGTGGTCGAGCGGTACCGCGACAAGCTCCAGGACTTCCGGGTCCTGAAGAACTACTCCTACGGCTGCGAGCAGGTCATGTCCGGCGACCGGTGGTGTCTGACCGGTGAGGCCGGAGTCTTCCTCGACCCGTTGTACTCGCCCGGCCTGGACATGATCGCCATCGGCAACGGCCTGATCACCGATCTCGTCACCCGTGCCCTGGACGGGGAGGACGTCGGGGAACGGGCGGCGATCCACAACCGGACGTATCTCACCGTGTTCGAGGACTGGCTGAACATCTTCGAGGGGCAGTACCCGCTGATGGGCAATGCCAGGGCCATGATGTCGAAGATCATCTGGGACACGACCCGCTACTGGGCCGGCCCCGGCTGGCTCTACTTCCACGACGTGTTCCGCCGCCTGGCCGAGTTCCCGCAGATGCAGGCCGACCTGGCCCGCTTCCACCGGGCCACCGAGCAGGCCCAGCGATTCCTCCGCGAGTGGCACGCCATCGACCAGTCCGGCCGGACGGACCCGTTCGTCCGCTACTACGACCTCGACTTCATGAAGCACCTGCACATCGCCATGTGCGAAAGCCTGTCCGACGAGGAACTGTCACCCCGGTTCGCCGCCAACGTGCGCTTCATGGAGCGGATGACGGGCCACCTGGTCAGCACGGTCATGGCGGAGTGCAGGGAGCAGCCCGAGAACGAGGTCGTGCGGCAGCAGCTCAAGCTGTGGGAGAGCGACGCGTCGCTGATGGGCCTGGCCGAGATCTACCACGAGGACTCCCAGGAGAACCCGGTCAACGACCTCTGGATCACCCTCAGGAAGAGTCCGGAACGGGTCAGGCAGACCACCGGCTGAGAACCTCCACGCAGAGCCCGGCCGCGGCCGGCCCCGGCCGGGCGGGGCTGCCCCATTCCTCCTCCGGCCCGCCGCCGGAGCCCCGAGTCGTCCCGGGTGCCACGGTCCCTCACCGTCGGCGCCGACGCACCTTCCGCATGGGGAGAAGTGATCACGTTGGACCATTCCTCGGTTGCCGCCAGCCCCGCCGATGTCATCACCGGGCAGATGCTCGCGGGACTCGCCGTGATCCTCGCCGTGGCCTACCTGTTCGCCCGGCTGGCCAAGCGCGTTCGGCAGCCCCTGGTGATGGGGGAGATCGTCGCCGGTATCGCCCTGGGGCCGAGCCTGCTGGGCCTCCTGCCGGGAGACCCCGTCGGAGCGCTGTTCCCGGCGGAGGCGCGGCCGATCCTGCAGGCGCTCGCGCAGCTCGGACTGGTCCTGTTCATGTTCGGCATCGGCTACGAACTGGACTTCGCCCGTCTCCGGGGGGCCGGCCGCCGGGTCGTCTGGGTCTCGCTCAGTTCCGTGACGCTGCCGTTCGTGCTGGGGGCCGGGCTCGCCGTCCTTCTGTTCCCCTGGTACGACGAGGCGCAGCTCAGCACCGACGGCGTGCTCGCCCCGGCGCTCTTCCTCGGGGCGGCGATGTCGATCACCGCGTTCCCCGTGCTGGCCCGGATCATCACCGAAGGCGGCATGCAGCGCACCCGTATCGGCGCCATGGCGCTCACCTGCGCCGCCATCGAGGACTTCATCGCCTGGTGCGTGCTGGCCGTGATCGTGGTCATCGCCACCGCGAGCGGACTGTGGCCGCTGGCACGGATGGTGCTGGAGTCCGGTCTGTTCCTGGTCGTCCTCCTGTACGCCGTACGCCCGGGGCTGCGCTGGCTGATGGCTCCGGAGCGGCCGTGGGCGGCCCGTAGCTCCCTCATCCACACCGTCCTGGTCACCGGACTGCTGGTGTCCGCCTGGGCGACCAACGAGATCGGTCTGCACGCGGTCTTCGGTGCCTTCGCCTTCGGTGCCGCCGTGCCCCGCGGCCACATCGAGGCGCAGGCCCCGCAGGTCGCCGAGCGCATCGAGCAGACCAGCCTCTTCCTGCTGCCGGTCTTCTTCACCGTGACCGGGCTGTCGGTGAACCTCGGAGGGCTCGGCGGACACGGTGTGATCATGACCGTCGCCGTCGTCCTGGTGGCGTGCGTCGGGAAGTTCGTCGGGGCCGCCGGTTCCGCACGTCTCTCCGGCGCCTCGACGGCCGAGTCGATGACGCTCGGCGTGCTGCTCAATGCCCGGGGCCTCACCGAACTGGTCATCCTCAACGTGGGGCTGTCGCTCGGGGTGCTGGACACCCGCATGTTCAGCGCCATGGTCGTCATGGCGCTGGCCACCACCTTCATGACGGGACCGCTGCTGCAACGCCTCGGGTTCCACGAGGAACCCAGGCCACTGCCGGTTCCCCGCAAGAGCACGAAGAAGGCCGTCTGACCTCACCCCCCTCCCCATGCGTCACCCCCCTCCCCATGTGTCCCGGGTCCTCCCCGATCCGGGACCGGCTGGAAGCGAGCCGCTCCATGTCCGAGACCTCCAGCGCCGCAACGGTCGCCGTCCCCCCGCTGGGCACGGCCGCCGCCGAACGGAAAGCCACCGCCTCCCGGGTCGCCGTCGCGAGCCTCGTCGGCACCGTCATCGAGTACTACGACTTCGCCGTGTACGGCACGGCCGCCGCCCTCGTCCTCGGCCCGGCCTTCTTCCCCTCCGGCAACCCCACCGTGTCCACCCTGGCCGCCTTCCTCACCGTCGCCGCCGCGTTCGTGGCCCGCCCGGTCGGCGTCGTCGTGTTCGGCGCCATCGGCGACCGGCTCGGCCGCAAGCGCGCCCTCTTCCTCTCCCTGCTCCTGATGGGCGTGGCCACCGTCGGCGTCGGACTGCTGCCCACCTACGAGACCGCCGGACTCGCCGCCCCCGTGCTCCTGGTCGCCCTGCGCCTGCTGCAGGGCGTCAGCATGGGCGGCGAGTGGGGCGGCGCGGTGCTGCTGGCCGCCGAACACGCACCCCCCGGACGCCGCGCGCTGTACGCGTCGATCCCGCAGGCCGGCCCGCCGCTCGGCTTCCTGCTGTCCAGCGCCGTGATCCTGCCGACCCTCGCGTTCGCCGGCAAGGACGGCTTCGCCGACTGGGCCTGGCGCATCCCGTTCCTGCTGAGCACCGCCCTGATCGGCGTCGGGCTGTGGGTCCGCTCCCGGATCGCCGAGTCCCCCGTCTTCGAGGAGCGGCCCAGGGGCGACACCGCCGAGTCCCGCTTCCCGCTCGGCGACCTGGTCAAGGCGTACCCCGGCAGACTGCTGCTCGGCATGGGCGCGGCGGTCGGCGGTGCCTCGGTCTACTATCTGGCGACCGTCTACAGCCTCTCCTACGGTCCGACCGTCCTCGGCATTCCGCAGCGCACGATGCTGACCATCACCAGCATCGCCGCCGCCGTCGACGTGGCCGTCACCGTCCCGTTGGCGATCCTGGCCGACCGGATCGGCAGACGCCCGGTGATGCTGTCCGGTGCGGTGGGGTGCGTCCTGTGGGCCCTGCCCATGTTCGGCTCCCTGCAGACCCGTGACCCCGTACTGATCACCGGGGCCTTCATCGTCGGGCTGGTGCTGTTCAGCATGATGTTCGCGCCCATGGCCGCGTTCCTGCCCGAGCTGTTCCCGGCCCGGATGCGCTACACCGGGGCCTCGGCGACCTTCATCCTCGCCCTCACCCTCGGCGGCGGCTTCGCCCCGCTGGTCGCCACCTGGCTGACCTCGCACTGGCAGTCGCCGCTCGTCCTCGGCGTCTACTGCGGCCTGCTGTGCCTGGTCAGCCTGGGCTGCCTCCTGGCCCTGCCCGAGACGCGCGACAAGGACTTCAGCGTCTGACACCCCTCAGCCGGCGCCCCGCCCCGGCGAACTCTCCATCCGATGATGGCAGGAGACCTGATGCGTACCAGGACACCGACCGCTCACTTCGTCCCAGACGGCCCCTCTCTCGCCCCGATCCTGCTGGACCGGAGCGAGAACCCCTGGGGCGCCAGCCCCAAGGCGGTCGAAGCGGCACGCGCCGAGCTGCTGCGCGTTCACCGCTACCCCGACCCGCGGCACACCGCGCTCATCGACGCCCTCGCCGCCCACCACCGCGTCACCACCGACCGGGTCGCCGTCGGCAACGGGGTGGACGAGATCATCATGATGCTCGCCATCGGGATGCGCGACACCGGCCGCGCGGTGGTCAACGAGGCCACCTACCAGGGGTACCGCAAGAGCCTGGAGGCAGTCGGCCTGCGGGTCGCGTACATCCCCCTCGACCACCACCGGGTGGCGCCCGAGGCACTGATGGAGGAGATGGACAAGGGCCCGGCTCTCGTCTTCGTCTGCAATCCGCACAACCCCACCGGGTCCCTCCTGGACGCCGACGACGTGCGGAGCCTGTGCGAGACGGCTCGCGCGACCGGCTCGCACATCGTCTTCGACGAGGCGTACGCGGAGTTCGCCGACGTCTCCTTCACCTCGGCGCTGCCGTGGGCGCGGGAGGGCAATGCCGTCAGTGTGCTGCGGACCTTCTCCAAGGCGTACGGCCTCGCCTCCTTGCGCGTGGGCGCGCTGATCGGCGGCCCCGGCGTCGTCTCCCGCATAGAGACCGTGCAGGACGCCATGCCGTTCCATGTGAACCGGCTGGCGCAGGCGGCGGCCTGCGCGGCTCTGCAGGACCAGGCGTTCCTGGAGCAGACGAGGATCTACACCGCCACGGCGCGCACGGCGCTGTGCAGCTGCCTGGACCGGCTCGGCATCACGTACCTGCCCTCCCAGACCAACTTCGTCACCGTGCATCTGCCGGGGCACGCGCCCGAGGTCACCAGGCGGCTGCTCGCCGACCACATCCACGTGCGGGACGCCACGGACCTGGGCATGCCCGGCTGGATGCGGATCTCCGTCGGGACCCCCGCCGACGTCCTCACCCTCGTAGGGGCCCTCGAAACCGCCCTCGCCCTCGCCGGAAGGGTCCCCTAGCCACGAGCGGGTGCCGGTGCGCACAGAGGCCGCCGGCCCGGGCGGACATCGCACGGGCCGGCGGCCTCCGCGTACCCACAACGCGGCCGGCCCGCCGGGAGGGCGGGCCGTACGGGTTCCCCCACTGCTTATCGCTGCTTCTCGCTACTTCTTGCGGGCCAGGTTCAGGCCGTCGCCGATCGGGATCAGCACCTGCTCCACCCGGTCGTCCTCGCGGACCCGGGCGTTGTACGCGCGGATCCCCTGCACGTTGGTGGCGTTCTCCTCGGGGTCGACGACCTGCCCGTGGTGGAGTGTGTTGTCACCGAGGATCAGCCCGCCGGGACGGATCCGCGGCACCAGCTCCTCCCAGTAGTCGACGTAGTCCTCCTTCTCGGCGTCGACGAAGGCGAGGTCGAACTGCGGCTCCGCCGGCAGCGCGCGCAGCGTGTCCAGCGCCGGTCCGAGCCTGAGCGTGATCGTGTCGTCCAGCCCGGCACGCTTCCAGTACCGCTGGGCGACCGAGGTCCACTCCTCGCTGATGTCGCACGCCAGCAGCGTGCCGCCGGGCCGCAGACCGCGGGCCAGGCAGATGGCCGAGTAGCCGGTGAAGGTGCCGATCTCCACCACCTGCCCCGCCCCCGCGATCCGGGCGAGGAGCGTCATGAACGCCCCCTGTTCGGGGCCGATCTGCATGTAGTTGTCGTCGGGGAAGAGCTTCTCGGTCTCGGCCGCGAGGTCGAGCAGGACCTCGTCGGGCGGGGTGCTGTTCGCCGCCACGTACTCCTGCAGCTTCGGGATGAGGGCTTCCGTTGTCCGCGTCATGCGTTTCAGCCTCATCGATTCCCCGGCCGGTGGACATCACGTGTGCCGTCCTGCGGCACGGAGAGATGACGCGCGAAGGCCCCGGACCATCTCCTGACTGTCACTTCGAGAGAAGAGGCAGGCATGTCCGCGACACACCGTGCCGAACTGATCCGCCCGCTGCCCGAACTGCTGCGCGCACACGCGGCGTCGAGGGGCACCAAGGTCGCGTACTCCGACGCGCGACGGGCCGTGACCTACACGGAGCTGGAACGGCGTACGGCCCGGCTCGGCGGCCACCTGGCCGCCCTCGGCCTGCCCCGGGGCGCGCGGGTGGTGCTCCTGCTGGGCAACCAGGTGGAGATGGTGGAGAGCTACCTCGGCGTCCACCGCGCCGGCTGCGTCGGTGTGCCGGTCAACCCGCACTCCTCGGACGCGGAGCTGCGGCACCTGCTCGCCGACAGCGACGCCCGGGCGGTGATCACCGACACCGCCCACGCCGACCAGGTGCGCGCGGTCCTGCCGGCCGGACCACGGCACCTCGTCGTGGTCGGCGGCGCCCCGGACGCGGTGTCGTACGAGGATCTCGTCACCCACGAGCCGGCCGTCCCGGCGCGCGACGACCTCGGTCTGGACGAACCGGCCTACCTGCTCTACACCTCGGGCACGACGGGCCGCCCCAAGGGCGTGCTGGTCGCGCTGCGCGCCGTGCTGTGGAACGCCGCCACCTGCTACGCCCCGATCATCGGGCTGTCCGAGACGGACACCCTGCTGTGGCCGCTGCCGCTGTTCCACGCCTTCGGCTACAACCTGTGTGTGATGGCGGTGACGGCGGTCGGCGCCACGGCGCATCTGGTCCCGGGTTTCTCTCCGGCCGAGGTGCTCCACGAACTGCGCTCCCGGCCCTACACCTTCCTCGTCGGCGTGCCGACGGTCTACCACAACCTGGTCCGGGCCGCCGCCGCGGAAGACCTCACCCTGCCCGCGCTTCGCGTGTGCTTCGTCGCGGGCGCGGTCACCTCGGCCGCGTTCGCCGAGTCGTTCGAGACCGCCTTCGGTATCCCGCTCACCGACAACTACGGGTGCAGCGAGATGAGCGGGCCGGTCGCCACCATGCGGCCCGGCGGTGAGCGGGTGCCCGGCTCCTGCGGTCTGCCGCTGCCCGGACTGGACCTGCGCCTGGTGGACCCGGCCACCGGCGACGACGTACCGACCGGCGAGGTCGGCGAGATCTGGGTCAGCGGCCCGAACGTGATGCTGGGCTACCACAACCAGCCGGAGGCCACCGCCGAGGCGCTCCGCGACGGCTGGTACCGCACCGGAGACCTCGCCCGCCGCAACGACGCCGGCTACCTCTGGATCACCGGCCGACGCAACGACGTGATCATCCGGGGCGGGGAGAACGTGCATCCCAGCGAGATCGAGGCCGTCCTCGCCCGGGTGCCCGGGGTGCGCGACGCCGCCGTCACGGGACGGGCGCACGAGGAGCTGGGCCAGGTCCCGGTGGCCGTGGTGGTGCCCGGCCCCGATGGCCCGGACGGGCTCGACTGCGCGGAGCTGTTCGCCCGCTGCCGCCGCGAACTCGCCTACTTCAAGGTCCCGGTGGAGGTCCGCGCCGTGGCCGCGCTGCCGAGGACGGCCACGGGCAAGGTCGCGCGCGAGCCGCTGGCCGAGCTGCCCGGCCGACTGCTCGCGGTCGCCGGCTCCCACGACGGCCTGCACCTCATGGGGGCCGACGGCGAGCCGGAGCCCCTCCCGGCCACCGAACTGCCCGCGGTCAGCGGGCTCGCGGGCCGCGACGTGGCCCTGGCGGGGGACACCGGGGAACTCGCGGACCTGATCGCCCAGCACCTCGTGGCCGGCCACGGGGTCCGCCGTGCGGGGCCGACCGTCACCGAGTTCGGCGCCACGGTCACCGTCACCGGCCGGACCGTGACGATCGCCGTCGACCGGTCCGCCCCCACCACCCTGGTGCTCGCGGAGGATCTGGCCGGCCACCGGATCCGCGACGCCGTGGACGTCGCGCTGAGCCGGCCGGGCAGCACACTGGTCGCGACCGCGCGGTCCGCGCCGGCCACCGTGACGGACCGGCTGCCGCCCAGGGCGGACCTGTCCGGGCTCACCGGGGCCGACCTCGGCAGGGCGCTCGTGGACCTGGTGTCGGGCCAGGTCACCGAGGTCCTGGGGGAGACCGCAGGGGTCGAACCGGGCCGGGCCCTGCGCGAGTACGGGCTCACCTCGGCCGACGCGGTCCGGCTGCGGGACCGCATCGCCGCCGCCGTCGGACTGCGCCTGCCCACGACCCTCGTGTTCGACCACCCCTCCGTGCGCGCGATCGCCGGACACCTGCGCGGCGAGCTGACCGGTTCCCCCACGCCACGGGCCACGACCGACGCGCCGACCGGCGCCGCCGACGACGATCCCGTGGTGCTCGTCGGTATCGGCTGCCGCTATCCCGGCGGGGTCGGTTCCGCCGACGAGCTGTGGCGGCTGGTGGCCGACGGCACCGACGCCACCTCCGGTTTCCCCGACGACCGGGGCTGGAACCTCGACCGGCTGTTCGACCCCGACACCGAACGCAGCGGCACCTCGCGCACCTGGCGGGGCGGATTCCTCCGGGACATGGCCGACTTCGACCCCGAGTTCTTCGGGATCTCGCCGCGCGAGGCACTGGCCATGGACCCGCAGCACCGGCTGCTCCTGGAGACCTCCTGGGAAGCCCTGGAGCACGCCGGTATCGACCCGCTGTCCCTGCGCGAGGCGCGGGTCGGGGTGTACGCGGGCCTGATGAACCAGGACTACATCACCGACCCGGACCGGGTGCCCCCCGAACTGGAGGGCTACGTCGGCACGGCCACGGCCGGCAGCGTCGCCGCCGGGCGGGTCGCCTATGTGCTGGGGCTGCGCGGTCCGGCGATCATCGTCGACACCGGCTGCTCCTCGTCCCTGGTGGCCATCGACCTCGCGGTGCGGTCGATCCGCCGGGGCGAGTGCGAACTCGCGCTGGCCGGTGGGGTGACCGTGATGGCGACGCCGCAGCGGTTCGTGGAGTTCAGCAGGCAGCGCGCGCTGGCCGACGACGGCCGGTGCAAGGCGTTCGCCGCGACGGCGGACGGCACCGGCTGGGGCGAGGGCGTCGGAGTGGTGGTGCTGGAACGGCTGTCCAGTGCCCGCCGCGCCGGGCACCCGGTGCTGGCCGTGATCCGGGGTTCCGCCGTGAACCAGGACGGCGCTTCCAACGGCCTGACGGCGCCCAGCGGCGCGGCACAGCGACAGGTGATCCGGCTCGCCCTGCGGGAGGCCGGTCTGACACCGTCCGAGGTGGACGCGGTCGAGGCACACGGCACCGGCACCCGGCTCGGCGACCCGATCGAGGCCGGCGCGCTGCTGGCCACGTACGGGCAGGACCGCGACACCCCGCTCTGGCTGGGCTCGCTGAAGTCCAACATCGGGCACACCCAGGCGGCGGCCGGGGT
This sequence comes from Streptomyces geranii, assembly GCF_002954775.1. Lineage (GTDB taxonomy): Bacteria > Actinomycetota > Actinomycetes > Streptomycetales > Streptomycetaceae > Streptomyces > Streptomyces geranii. Next base: position 99,788 of record NZ_PJME01000012.1, on the reverse strand, counting down.
CGGCGGCGTGATCAAGATGGTGCAGGCCATGCGGCACCGCACGCTGCCGAAGACCCTGCACGTGGACGAGCCGTCGCCGCACGTCGACTGGGCGGCGGGCGACGTCCGGCTGCTCACCGAGAACATGCCGTGGCCCGAACGGGACCGGCCGCCGCGCGCGGCCGTCTCCTCCTTCGGGATCAGCGGCACCAACGCGCACCTGATCCTGGAGGCACCACCCGAGGAGCCCGCCCCCGCACCGGCGCCCACCGCCGAGCCGTCCGCCGTCGCGTGGACCTTGTCCGGCCGCACCCCCGAGCGGCTGCGGGAGTGGGCGGCCCGCCTGCTCCCGGTGGCCGGTGACGTCGCACCGGCGCACCTCGCGCACGCGCTCACGGTGTCCCGCAGCCGCTTCACCCACCGAGCCGTCGTGGTCGGCGGCGACCGCGAGGAGCTGCTTGCCGGGATGCGGGCCCTCGCCGAGGGGCGGACGGCGCCCAACCTCGTCTCCGGAGCGTCGGGCACGGACGGGAAGGACGGGAAGGTGGCGTTCGTCTTCCCGGGACACGGCTCCCAGTGGGCGGGCATGGCGGCCGGGCTGATGGGGGAACGGGCGTTCGCCGAATCCCTCCAGGCCTGTGAGCGGGCGCTGAAACCCCACGTCGACTGGTCGCTCACCGAGGTGCTGGCCGGGGGCGCCGACCGGCTGGAGCGGATCGACGTCCTGCAGCCCGTGCTGTTCGCGACGACGGTGTCCCTGGCCGCCCTGTGGCGTTCCCGTGGCGTCGAACCGGACGTGGTGATCGGCCACTCCCTGGGCGAGGTGGCTGCCGCGCACGTCGCGGGTGCCCTGTCGCTGGAGGAGGCCGCCCGCGTCGTCGCCGTGCGCGGCCAGGTCATCGCCAAGCTGGGCGTCGGCGCCGGCACCGGCATGGTGTCGGTGACCGCGTCCCGCGCACAGGTCGACTGGCTGCTGGAGCGCTGGCCGGACCGCCTCTGGATCGCCGCCCTCAACGGCCCGTCCACCATCGCGGTCGCCGGTGACGACCTGGCGGTCAACGGACTGCTCGCCGAGTGCGCGCTCGACGGCGTGCACGCCCGCCGCATCCGCATCGGCTACGCCTCGCACTGCCCGAGGGTGGATGCCCTGCGCGACGAACTGCTGGACAGACTGGGGGAGGTGCGCACCACCGGTCCCTCGGTGCCGATGTACTCCACCGTGGACCTGGCACCGGTCGGCGCGGCCACGCTCTCCGCCGCGTACTGGTACCGCAACCTCCGCCAGCCCGTGCTGTTCCAGCCGGCCGTCGAGCATCTCCTCGGCCAGGGCGTCCGGGCCTTCGTGGAGTCCAGCGCGCACCCGGTGCTGACGCCCGCGATCGAGCAGACGCTGGAGGAGAGCGGCACCACCGGGACCGTCACCGGAACCCTGCGCCGAGACGACGGCGGCCCCGCACGGTTCCTGATGTCCGCCGCGCGGCTGTACACGCGAGGGATGGACGACGTACGCCTCACCACCACCACCGGCGGCCGGCCGGTGCCCCTGCCGACCACACCGTTCCAGCGGCGGCGGTTCTGGCTCACCACCACCGGCTCGCCGAGGGCGGGCACCGGTCACCCGCTGATCGGCCCCCCGGTCGAATCCGCGCGCAGCGGCGAGTTCGTGGCCGCCGGCCGGGTCTCGCCGGCCGAGCAGCCGTGGCTGGCCGACCACGCCGTGAACGGCACCTGCGTCCTGCCCGGCACCGCCCTCCTGGACCTCGCGCTGCGCGCCGCGCACCACGCAGGCGGCACCGGAATCGGCGAGCTGGTCATCGAGGCGCCCCTGGCGCTGTCCCGGCAGGGCACGGCGGAACTCCAGGTCGTGGCGGACCCGGACCGCCGTACGGTCGAGGTGTTCAGCAGGCCGGACCGCCCCGGCAGCCAGTGGCGACGGCACGCGCAGGGCACGTTCGACGACACCCGCGACGAGCCCTTCGCCGGGGAACTGCCCCCGGCCGACGCCGAGGAGATCGACTTCGCCTACGCGTCACTGGCCGAGCGCGGCTACGAGTACGGTCCGGCGTTCCGGGCCGTACGCAGGCTGTGGCGGCGCGGCCGGGAACTGTTCGCGGAGCTGCGGCTGCCCGAGGAGGCACCCGGAGGATTCACCGGCCCCGGACTGCACCCCGTGCTCGCAGACGCAGCCCTGCACGCCCTGGCCCTGACCGAACCGCTGCCGGACGGCCATGTCGCGCTGCCGTTCGTCTGGCACGACGTGTGGGCCGGCGACCGGCACAGCACCCACGCGTACGCCCACCTGACACCCGCCGGCCGGGACGAGTTCACGGTGTCCGTCGTCACCGCCGACCGCGAACCGCTCTTCCGGGCCACCCTCGGAACCCGTACGGTCGCCCTGCACGAGCTGGCGGCCACGATGCCGACGGACTCGGTGTACCGGACCCGGTGGACCGACCTCACCGGCCCGGCGGGCGCACCCGCACCGAAATGGGCGCTGCTGGGCACCGACCGCCTCGGGGTGACCGCCGACCCGGTCGATCCCGCCGATGCCGAGGCGGTCCTCTGCACCCCGGCACCCGACGACGTCCGCGCGGCGACGCTGGACACCCTCGCCCACATCCAGCACTGGCTGGCGGCCGACCGCCCGGCCGACGTCCCGCTCGTCGTGCTGACCCGCGGCGACGACCTCGCCCACGCGGCGGCGGGGGGCCTGGTGCGGTCGGCGCAGTCCGAGCACCCCGGACGCTTCCTGCTGGTGGAGACGGACGAGGACCCACGCTCCACGGCCCGGCTGGCCGACGCGGTGGCCGCCGGACGGCCGCACGTGCGGATCAGCGCGGGACGCCTCCAGGCGCCGGAACTTGCGCTGGCCGCGCCGGCCGGGAACACCCGGCCGGACCTCGCCGGCGGCACCGTGCTCATCACCGGCGGCACCGGCACGCTCGGGTCGCTGCTGGCACGGCACCTGGTGACCGAGTACGGCGTCCGCAGCCTCCTGCTCACCGCTCGCGGCGGGGCAAAGGACACCGACCCGCTCGTCACGGAGCTGCGAGAGCTGGGCGCCGAGGTCACCGTCGCAGCCTGCGACGTCGCCGACCGGGACGCCCTCGCCGCCGCCCTCGGCCTGGTGCCCGCCCGGTATCCGCTGATCGCGGTCGTGCACGCGGCCGGGGTGCTCGCGGACGGGGTGGTGACCGGGATGACCGCCGACCAGATGGAGCGGGTCCTGCGCCCCAAGGCCGACGGTGTGCTGAACCTGCACGAGCTGACCATGGACACCGAACTGGCCGCCTTCGTGCTGTTCTCCTCGGTGGCCGGACTGCTGGGCAGCCCGGGACAGGGCAACTACGCGGCGGCCAACGCGTTCCTGGACGCGTTCGCCGAACACCGCAGGGCCCAGGGTCTGCCGGCCCAGTCCCAGGTGTGGAGCGGATGGGAGGAGACGTCCGCCATGACGCGGACGCTGCGCACCCGCGACCGGGGGGATGCCACCCTGCCCCTGCCCACCCCGTTCGCGCTGGCCCTGTTCGACGAGGCGCTGCGGCGGGACGACCCGGTACTCACCCTCGCCAGGTTCGACACCGCCAAGCTGCGCACCCGCGGAGCCCCCGCGCTGCTGCGCGCTCTGGCGCCCGCCGGACCGGCGGCCCCCACCACCCCCACCGTCCCGCTGCGCGACCTGGCCCCGGCCGAACGGGCCGAACGCCTGCTGGCCGAGGTACGAGCGCTCGCCGCCGAGCTGCTCGGCCACCGGGACGCCGAGGCGCTGCCCCCGGACCGGAGCCTGCACGACTCCGGACTGGACTCGCTGACCGCGGTGGAACTGCGCAACAGGCTGAGCGCCCTGACCGGACTGCGACTGCCCCCCACACTCGTACTCGACCTCCCCGCCCCCCAGGCCCTGGCCGACCACCTCCACCGGGCGCTGGCGACCCTGGCGGAAGCGAACGAATGATGCGGGCGTACGGCTAAGCCGCCGACGGGGGATCACCGACCCGGCCCCTGTCACCAGCGCCTGGTCGGCGCAATCACAGCGGAGCCCTGGAAAACTCACTTGATCGTGGTGGAGGTTGTGATGTCTCAAGACACGACGGACCTGGCCGGGCTGCGGGTCCTGGTGACAGGCGCGGCCGGAGGGCTCGGGCGGGCCATCGCCGAGGCCGTCCACACGGCGGGAGGGCACCTGATGCTGACCACGCGCGATACCGACTCGCTCCCCAGGGCCGCCGCCGGTCTCGACCGAGGCCCCGAAGTCGTCACGGCTGCCGCAGACGTCACCAATGACGCCGAACTGGACAAGGCCGTCGAGCTGGCCACCGCCCGGCTCGGCGGGATCGACGTGTTGGTCAACAACGCCGGTGTGCCCGGGCCGGTCGGACCGGCCTGGGAGAGCGACCCGGCCGAGTGGTGGCACGCGATGGAGGTCAACTTGGGTGGCACGCTGGCAGCCTGCCGGGCGGTGCTGCCCGGCATGATCGAGCGCGGCGCGGGGAGGATCGTCACCATCTCCAGCAATGCGGGGCACACCCGCTGGCCGTACGTCAGCGCCTACTCGGTGTCCAAAGCGGCGGTGAACAAGCTGACCGAGAACATGGCCATCGAACTGCTGCCACACGGGATCACCGTGCTCAGCTACCACCCGGGGATCGTGGACGTCGGCCTCGGATCGGTCGCGGACGCACCACGGGACAGCGACAACCCGTGGCAGCGCCGAGTTGCTTCCTGGCTCGACACACAGCGCGCGGCCGGCCGGTACACCCCCGTCGCCGAGGCGATCGCCAACCTGCTTCCGCTGATCCGGGGCGAGGCCGACGCGCTCACCGGCCGCTACCTGACCTACGAGGACGACATAGCGGGGCTCGTGGCGGGGCTGGGGAGGCCGATTTAGGGATGCCGGGAATCAACACGTTCTTTTGTTCTTGATCTCGCCTAGGGGCTGTTCGGGGTTCGGATCTCTTTGTCTCGTTGGGTGCTGCTAGGACTCGGGTGTGGCGCGTCTTGATGTGACGGATGCCGAGTGGGCCCTGATCGAGCCGCTTTTGCCGGTGGCGGCCACGGGGCCGTTGCCCCGGCGGGTGCGGGACCAGTTCAACGGGGTGATCTGGCGGTTTCGTACCGGGTAGGGCTGGCGTGATGTCCCTGAGCGGTACGGTCCCTGGTCCACGGTGTACTCCCGGTTCAGCAGTTGGGCCGGGGTCGGCGTGTGCCAGGGGCTGACGGACGCGTTGATCGTGGAGGCGGCCGGGCGTGGGCCGGTCGGCCTGGATTTGGTGAGCGTGGACTCCACGGTGGTGCGCGCGCACCAGGACGCTTCAGGGCTGGCCGTCGCCGGGGAGACCCTGGACGCCCTGGAGCAGGCGCTGACGGAGGAAAAAGGGGGGTTCCGCTGGCGTACCAGCCGCCGGTGTGGCGGGTGGTGCAGCACACGCTGAGGCGGACGCGGCCGGTGCACACCGGGCGGGTGCGGATCGTGCCGCGAAGCGGCGGCGTCGCAGGGCCCGTGCGAAGGCTGCCGGACTCGGCAGGTCCCGGTGCGGCCTGAGCAGCAAGGTCCATGCCGCGGTCGACTCGGCCGGGCTGCCGCTAGCTTTCGTCCTGACGCCCGGTCAGGCAGCGGACTGCCCGCAGTTCAAAGCCGTGCTGGACAAGATCAGGGTCCCGGGGCCGGTCGGCCGCCCGCGCACCCGCCCGGACGCGGTCGCCGCCGACACGACCTACTCCTCCAGGGGCAACCGCTCGTACCTACGCAGGCGTGGCATCAAGGCCGTCATCCCGGAGAAGAGGGACGATGCCGCCAACCGCAAGAGGAAGGGCAGTAAGGGCGGCCGGCCCGTCAGTCACGACACCGACCTCTACAAGGAGAGAAACACCGTCGAACGCTGCTTTCAGAAGGTCAAAACCTGGCGCGGGGTGGCCACATGATCCGAACCCCGAACAGCTCCAGTGCTGTGACCGCGTAGGTTCGCCGGATCACTGAACTGCGAGCAGTAGCCTCATCGGATGATTGACCGCGAATTTTTCGACCGGACCGGACGGCGCGTCACCCTACGGGAGGTGGGCGACGAGAACTGGCGCGCGGTCGCCGACATCGTGCCTCTCGACGGGCAGCGAAGTCATGTCCCCGCCATGGCGGCCCGCTACCTCTTGTTGTCGATGCGTGAGGACAACTGGAACTCGCTGGCGGTCTACGCCGACGACGTGGTCGTCGGACACGTCATGTGGGGTCTGGACGATGACGGCTCGCACTGGATCGGGGGAATGCTGATCGACGGCGCCGAGCAGGGCAAGGGCATCGGCCGCGCCCTTCTGCTGACCATGACGGGCTGGTTGGCGGCGCAGGAGGGCTGCTGGACGATCCGGCTGTCCTATCAGCCGGACAACGCCGTTGCCGGACGGCTCTACACATCGCTGGGTTTCGTACCGACGGGAGCAGTTGACGGTGATGAGGTCATCGCCGAGTTGGCACCCAGCCGGGTCGGTATTCGCTGAGAAGTAACGGGGGCGGATCACCAGGCCCGGTCATGCTGCGGCCGGGTGGGGTTGTCCGCCCCGGCGGATGCCTTTCGCTGCGGATACGAGCACGCTCGCGGCGTTGGGCTGCCAGGCATCGGGGTGGCGGGCGTTGGCGTTGCGCGAACGCAGGCAGGCGTGCAGGGCACGGGTCTGGACGGGGTGGTTCGGATGGCGGGAGTAGTCCAGGGGAACTGCCGCAGCGGTCCGAAGTGGGCCTCGATCGGGTTGGCCCGGGAGGCGTTGGTCGGGGTGAAGCACAGTTACACCTTGTTTTTCTTCGCCCAGGCGCGGATCTTGGTGCCCTTGTGCGCGGAGAGGTTGTCCATGATCGCGTAGATCGGGGCGCCGTCCGGGCGCGCGGCGCGGATCGACTTCAGCGCGGTCAGGGAGTTCACGGCTTCCTTGCGTCGGCGGTTGACGCCCCACAGCGTGTCGTCGCCGACTGGGTAGCAGCCGTGGAAGCAGGTCACCACGTGGGTGCGGTGGTAGGTCGCCGGAACCCGGTCAGGACAGCCCCGTTCGTCCCAGTAGGACCCACCGATGGAGCGGATGCCCAGCGGGCCGAACTCGCCGAACGCGGAGCTTCAGCGGCTGGACGAAGATGTTCACCGACCCCCGGCTCTCTGCGCGGCCATCGTGGCCCGGCTCACCTTCGGCAGCAACATCATCGAAACCGAAACCGATTCCTACCGCCTCGCCCAGACCCGCGCCCAACAGGGCACGGTCAGCTGACAGTTCAACTCCGCAGACCGCTGACGAGCAGGAACGGCGGCAGCCCGGCCCGCAGCGGATGCTCGCCGACCACCCGCGCGTCCGGAGCCGGCTCCGCGACACTTTCGATCACGAACCCGTGCTCAACCAGGCTGGTCACATAGGTGGAGAGCATGCGGTGCTGGTTGCCCGCCCGACGGGCGCCGACGGGATTGACCGAGCGCCAGAATCCCTCGGCGAAGTAGTTCCCCACCACACGGCCCGGCGGCTCGTCCGCGCCAAGGCTCCACCGCGCATGCGGCGCCTCGAAACACGGGTGCGGAATGGTGAAGACCAGACGTCCCCCGGGCACCAGTACCCGCCGCACGGCACGGATCGCGGCTGCGAGGTCGGGCACGTTGTTCAAGGACAGTCCAGCGGTCACCCACTCCACACTGCCCGCCGCGACAGTGGCCGGCGAGGCCCCGTCGTCCACGGCATAGAGAGCGCCACTCGGGCTGGCCTGCTCGGCGGTCTGGGCATGGCCGATCATGCGAGGAGACGGGTCGATACCGACGACGGACCCGCCGCGAAGGGCCAGGGCGCGTGTGATCAGCCCTTCCCCGCACCCGAGATCCAGGATGCGCTGACCATCAAGGTCAGCAGGAAGCCCGTCGAGCAGGACATCGCGGGCGAATTCGTGCATCGCAGAGCCGGTGCGTACCCGCTCGACATACCAATCAGCGATCGTGTCCCAGGTTTCAGTCATCAAGACCTTCACGCTACTGACCAACCACCCGCCGAACCAACGGAATTGAAGAAGATCCACCGACCGACTCCGGGCGGGGCCAAAACACTCGGTCAGATCATGCTCTGGTGATCGCCAAACGGGGCCATCCCAAGCGGGGCGGATTCCAGGCACCGGCCCACGACCGAGTTCGGTGCTATCTCCAGGGAGGACTCTCAAGATCCCGACAGTTTCAGGTGTCAGCGGTCACGCTTTTCCCCACGATCTACATGATCAGCCTTACGTAATTCCCCACCCGCACGGTCACGCTTCCCCATGGGGATGGCGGTTGCGAATGGATGGCCAACGGCAGGGGAAGGCCGAACCCCGTCTCTTCCTGCCGTTCACCCGGACGACAGGTCGATCGGCGGCCATGGGTAGCCCAGTTGCTCGGCATCATGCGAACCTCCCCAGACCTCGGCGGTGGCACGGGGATCGCCTGCGGTCAGCCGCGCTTCAAGGCGTTCGGCTTGGACCGATGGGGCGTCCGCGGAGATCGGGAGGGTCATCCCGAACTGCAGCCAGGGCAGTTCTACATCGGCCCGGTTGCGGGGATGCCACAGGACGACGTGGATGCGATCGGGTTCCTTGCGGGAGGCCCAGACACCTTCCAACTCGCAGTCCCACCTGACGAGCCAGTCCCCGCGTCCTCTCAGCCCCGCCTCAAGTAGCCGCGCAACCGCTCCTGCCGGCCACTCCCAACTGCGGTCCTCGCCGGCTCGCAGGACCTCGGCCTCGTACTGACCTGCGGTGAACCGAAGCTCCGGCAGGTCGAAGTCCTGATTGGCCGGGTCGCGCCAGCCCGCCCAGACAATATGATCCTCGTTACGCGTGATCGTCATGTACAGCGCGCCACAGCACTCCTCCACGCCGCACCCGGACCAGGCGAGACGAACCTCGTGGGGTGTCGCCGTGGCATGCAACGGCCCGTCCTGGCCAAGCAGATGCCTGGGGCCCACTCCCAGGTACCGGGAGCCTCCCACGCCGCCGGGGATCACCTCGGCCAGAAGATCCCGGCCATTGACGATCGGGCGGACCTCCACGCTGCCCTCGTCGGGTGGAGGGCACGCGATGCTCAGACTGAGAAGGTCCGGTCTCGTGGTCATCGGCCAATGATCGCGGAGCCGGCTCGCACCTGTCCTGTGAATTCGCGTGGCCTCCGCTCAGGGCGGTAGGCCGGGCCGCCTTCAGGCACGCCTGCCCCGCCCTCCCTCCGGAACGACGGGAGGGCAGCCTGGGGATTACGTGACCGTCCACATCAGGCATTCAAGAGATGTGCGACAGCCCTTCCGGTACCTCGCCGGGGCCGCTGTCGGCGCATTCGGCGGTGCCGAGCGTGTTGGCGATGCTACAGGCGGTCTTCAAGATGGCGTTGAGGTCGTCTATGGTCTCGTCCGTCTGCACCGTCTGCACCGTCTGCACCGTCTGCACCGTCTGCACCGTCTGCTGGTCCTGCTCCTGTGCGGTCCGCGCGGCCTGCGCGTCTTCAGCCCAGCCGTTTTGCAGTAGGGAGCTGCACAGGCTCTGCCCGTATATCTGGGCGTTGGCGTCGCGGACCACCACGACGACGCCGCTCTTCTGCATGGCGCACACCGCGGGCACGAGTCCCTGCACGGTGACGGCCTGCGTCGTCCAGAAGTCACCGCTCTGGGACAGAGACGAGGCCAGACTGCGGCACTCACACCGTCCCGCAGCTGGTGGAGTGGACGCTCAAGGAGTCCGGGCTCGGTGCGCCGCGCCTGCACAAGAACGGCAAGGACAGCGACCCGCTGATCGTGCTCACCGCCACGGCCGCCGTGAAGCTCGCGCTCCCCGAGCGCCTCGAGCGACACGAGCAGCGCCGCTCGCTGCGCCTGCCCGAGGACCACCCGGTCGTCAAGCATGTGGCGAAGGCGAAGTGGGGGCTCACGCAGCGCGGGTTCGGCCCGTGGGCGCGGATCTACCGCAAGGCGCAGGGCAACCAGCGCCAGTGCGTGCAACTCGCGATCCTGTTCTGGGACGCGCTCGATCCCCGGTCGTGTCCCGGTGTCGCGGAGATGGAGCCGGCCGACGTCGCCCGAGTCCTGGGGGTGTACGCCCAGCGGGTCATCACTCCGCGCGGGTCGACGGCCGTCTCCGGGCTGGAGCTGATGACCGCGCTGCGCCCGCCCACGCGCGGTGCGCGACGACGCGACCGGGAACTGGGTGCCCGGCCACAACCCGGGTTCGCTCGGGAAGGAGCCGATGGACCCGGCGCCGCCGGAGGCCACCCCCGAGCACCCCGTGGTCGTGCACTCCGGCTGGACGGGCGGATTCCTCAATGAGGAGGCGTACCAGTGGGTGCGGCCGGTGAACCTGCTGACCGATGAGGAGTGCCAGCTGCCGTACGCGGTCGGCCTGGACCTCAACACGGCGTTCCTCGCCGCTGCCGCCCGCCTGGTCGTCGGCCTGTCGCAGCCCGACCACTTCCACGCCCCGGCCTTCAACCCGAAGATCCCCGGCTCCTGGCTGGTCGACCTCGCCCACATCGAGCTGGACCCGCGCCTGCCCTCGCCGTTCACGCCGACCGGCGAGCGCCCGACGGGCCCGGCCTGGTTCCAGACGCACACCGTCGCCTACGCCCAGGAGCTCGGCTACAACGTCGCTCCGATCGAGGCGTACCTGCGCCGCGAGACCGGCGCGTACCTGGACCGGTGGCACGACCGGCTCAAGAACGCGTACGTTGACACCCTCGCCGACCTCGGCGTCACCAAGGACCTGGACGACCGGGCCTTCCTCGCGGCGATGGAGCGGCACAAGGACGTCGACCCCGCGCTGGCGGCCGTCCTCGCGGCCATCAAGGGCACCGTCAAGGGGGCATCGGCAAGCTGCGCGAGCGTCACCAGGGCAAGAACTACCAGGACGGGGACCGGTGGCGGGCCCTGGAGCGCCCGACCTGGCGTCCCGACATCCGCGCCGCCGTCATCAGCAAGGTCCGGGTGAACATGCACCGCAAACTCAACAACATGGCCAAGATGACCGGCCTGTACCCGCTCGCCGTGCTCTCCGACTGCGTCGTCTACCCGAGCCCGGCCCCTCGCCGCTGGACTTCCTGCCGTACGCGGCCTCCGGCAAGCCCCAGCCCGGCGGCTTCCGCCTCGGGCCCACGCCGGGCCTGGCCAAGCTGGAGGGCATCCAGGAGCTGCCGTGGGCGGTCGACCTGATGGAGAAGGGCTACAACCCGGCCCGGCACATCAAGGGCGGCGACGCCGTCCTGGACGAAGGCGAGTAGACCATGGTGCGACGTATCCGGCCGACGAACGCGGACGCCGACGACGCGGCGATCAGCGACGCTGTCGAGCGCGCCAGCCAGGGGAAGTTCACCCGCGAGCCGCCCCGCACACTCCAGGGGCGTATCAACTTCCTGCTCAAGCAGCTCAAGACGACCAAGGGCGTGGCACAGGGGCTCGGCGTCACCCAGCGTTCCGTGGAGCGCTACCGCAAGGGCGAGCGCAAGCACCCGCCGAAGGCGATCACGGACCGGATCGACGCCGGATCACCGTGGAGACCCGGGCTCGGTTCGGCTACGACGCCCCCGGCGGAACCACCGACGACGGCCGCTTCCGCCGCCTCACCGTCCGTCTCCCGGCCTCCTGCGCCAGGCGGCTGTTCGACGCCCATCAGGGGACGTAGCACCGAGTCACCGAACGAGGCGATCGCCGAAGGCCTCCAGGAGCACTACTTCAAAGACAACGGCCACCGCGCCGACCACCTCGAAGTGGAATTCACGGATATCGGCTACATCGATTTCGAATACTGAGGGCACAGTGGCGAGTATCGATTACCCGTTTCCTGTGACTGAGCGCTTCATCTGGCGAGCGAGTGCGTGACCAGGCGGCTTGACAAGTGATTGAGCCGACTCTTTTCAGGACGCATTGGCAGGGCGTCGGCCGGAATCCTGCTGGCGTGTGCGGTCGACCATGTCCACCACGATAAGCGGCGCCTTGGGGCTCGCGATCCAGCCCTCCTCGCTGGAGCTGCCCTTGGAGAGATATTTCGCGGCAATGTAGACGACGACCAGCGCGTTCCGGAAGCTGAAGCCTTCGGCCACCCCCGTGTTCGTGGTGAACTCCGGGAGCTGGCCGCCATGTCCTACCTGGGATCGGCTGCTTGCGCTGCTCGGCGCTGCGACGCTGGCGTCGGCCGTCCTTCCTCCCGCGCTTCCCTTGCGTGCCATGGTGTTGGCGGTGCCCACGCTGGTGCCGCGCCAGAGGTAGACCCCGTCGTCAGATCCCTCCGCCACCATGCTTGCCACGGTCGCGTAGTCCGTGGGAGGAGTCAGATTCCCGATCAACGTGTCAAAGTTGTCGTCATCCGAGTCGTAGTTGTCGCTGTCCGGGTCACGCTCTGTTTTTGAGGTCTCGTAGCGGGCCCGTTGTACGGATGTCTCCGGGCCGGCCGACGCGGTCGTCTCCTCCGACTTCACGCGCTGCACGGCGGGGGTGGGCTGCGACATGACCCGTGAGGCGTTGGCCTCGGCCTCCCTCTCGAAGCGGTCGCCCGGGTCGCTGACCTTGAGGCCGTCGCTCCCGACAGTTCCGTCGACCGTGCCCGAGCGCTGCTGGATCACATGCGTGAGTTCATGGGCCAGCGTGTGATCGTCACTGCCATCCTTGCCCATGACGACATGGTTGCCCGAGGTCCAGGCCCGGGCGCCGAGGTCGGTGGCCGAACGCTGGGCCACAGCATCGGTGTGCACCCTGACATCTGAGAAGTCGGCCCCCAGCCGGGCTTCCATCTCGGTACGTTTGGCGGATTCGAGCGGTCGGCCGGCCGACCGCAGGACCTCGTCGGCGGTGGAACGCTGTACCGGCTGGTGCCCACAGGCCTCGCCGTGCTGATGCTCTTCCTCGGCTCGCTGGGCAGCAAGCAACTGCACCACGGCGGCATTGCCGACGCTGCGCTGCAAGGCCATCAGGGCGGCGGGAGACCGCACCCCTGACAAAGAAGCGTCCGCCGCTGCCGTCCGGGATGGCACCGGTTTCAGTGACGTCCGTGCCAGAGGCTGAGGGGACGTGCGGGCCTTGTCGTCGTAGCGCATCGGTGAGGACCTCTCCCTGGACTACCGGGAACTCCACCATGCCTAGCCGCAGAGGGAAACCGCCTGGCGCGGATCTTGCACCACGGTGCAACAGGTTTGCCTCTATGGGCAGCGACCGTTGGACATGTGCCTGCTCAACTCGCCAACTGAAGTGCTCAGTCACATTTCCCGACCCGAAGAACGACGCCGAACGCGCGGCGAACCTCGACGGCGAGGACGTGCGCATCGCGTCCGTCGGCCAACTGTCCGCCATCTTCTTCGCGAACCGCGCGCTCAGGCACCTGTCCGTGCTGGACATTGTCTGGCTCGGCTGACACGCGAAGCTCTCAACCCCCGCGCAATGCCTCGACGGCCTGCTCGGCAGCCATGACAGCATCGGCAAGCGCGCTGGTGGCCCGACCTTGCTGCGCGGCACGCTTGAGCAGTACCGCCAGGCTCCAGCTCAAGGGCACCTCGTCGGGCGTGGATGCCTTGCAGTAGATCTCCATCGCCTCAGCGACATCGGGGACGGCCGTGGCGATGTACGCGTCCATGCAGCCACTCACGACGCCAAACGGCTGCTTCAGGGCGTAGGGGCCCCGGTCGGCTACGCGCTCAACGCGCACTTGGAGATCTTGCAGGTGCGCGAGATCGCCTCGGCCTGCCGCGCTTTCCAGCCGGGACAGCCTCCGCATCTCAAGGTCGGCGTCTTCGAGAAGCCGGCGATTGGCGGCAAGGTCCTCCCGCTGCCGGTCTTGGTGACGGTGTTGATCGTCACGCCGGTGATCACCGTGTCGGTGCTCGTCTTCGCGTTGGTGGTCCTCGCGACGGTACGTACGAGTGAGCCACCAGCCGATGCAGGCAACTGCGATCACCGCGATGGCGCCGACGACGGGCACCCATGCTGGTGTGCCGCTGCTGTTCTGTGCGGCATTCCCCATGCTGAGGCGGACCAGACCCGAGTGATATCCGGAGTGGCTATTCGGGCCGGTATCGACCCATAGCTGGATGCCGCGTGCGATGTTCACGTCCCCTCCCAGGGATACTCAGCTCAGTGGTGCGTGAGGTGCTACTGGGGAAGACGTCGAACAGCTCAGAAGTTCACCATCCGCTGGTCAGGGGGACGGCACGAAAGAAGCGGTCCTCGCCGGTTAGACGAGGACCGCCTCGGTCACCGATACCGCTCCCAAGAGAGCGATTCGGGAAGTCAGACCCCGACTCCAGGGTCAGACTAGATCGAACGCGCATGGACTTACCGGTTTACGACCCCGGTAACCCTCAACGCTATTGATCTCAACCTTTCGAAAACTTTTCCTGTCTTTCCGCAATGTCATTGCGGATATTTTTTTCGTTGGTTTCTCTTTAGGCGACCTCCTAGCTATTGGCGCCACCGCCTAGGCTGAGGGGCGTAGCGAACGCCACCTTCAATCTCCGTGAGCTTGCCTTCTCCCGGGCCCATCGGGGGTTGTGCCCGTCCACTCCGTCACAATCATCTGAGCGAGCCTGTCACCCGCATCAGCCGCTCGGATCCACCACTCACGTGCCTCCTCATTCCCCTGGCTGAGGAGTTCCGTGAGTTCGGCGATCCTGCGCAGCACTCGTGGCTGTGTGTGAAGAATGGGTGTGTTAACGAGTTCTTGCAGCTCCAGGTTGAAGAACTCGTCGTGACCGGGGCAACGGTCACTGTCACTGCGCCTTCCGCCTCTCTCCGGGCCAGCCTGTGGCGGGCGGCCGACCCGGACAGAGGAATCCCCAGCGCAGCCCTCACTGGTTGCAGTGATCCCTAGCCTGTCCCGCATCTGCTGGATGAAGGCTTCGGAATCAATCTGGAGGGCCTCCCTGTTGAGGGATTCGGCGGCCAGGCGCAGACGCTCTTCAGCGTCAAGCATCCTGGACCTCCTTCTCATTCGTCGTCGCCGATGATCTCGCGCAGGAGCGCCAGTGCGTCGACGTGATATCTGCTGGCAGTTGTCCACTTAAGTCCTGCCACTCGGCAGGCCGCGTTCAGGGACAGTTGCTCAACATAGAGCAGATGAATCAGGGTCTGCTGTACTGGGTCCAGTGTGGCCACAGCAGCCCACAGATCGCGCGCCGTGTCACGGAAGATGGCTTCTTCCGATGTTTCCGACGATCCCGGGATCTGGCCACCCCTCTCGTCGTCCCATGGAATTTCGGATACAGGGGTTTTATTCTTACCCGTCAAGCGGCTCGTTTTCTTCCGGTGAAGATCGGTTGCCGCATTCTGGATAATCCTGTACGCCCATCCCTTAAGGGGTGCGCCTTCCTGATTCCTCTTGCTCGGCCATCCCTTCCACATTTTAGCTAGGGATTCCTGAAGTAGATCTTCTGCGAGATGTCGATTTCCGCAAACCCGGAAAGCAACGGCGTAGAGGTTGGTCAGGTTCCCCTGAACAAACTCGACAAACTCCCGCTCGGCTTCGTCCGTGTTCATAGGACTTCACCGATCTTCAGGACACGCGTCGGCTGAAAAGCAGCTGACGCGGCGGCCGAACCCTCCGCGACACGGTCGCCGATGACCGTGCGCACCTTCGGCTGTTCCCCGCTGTCCCGCCATCGTGCGCTGCGGTCGGCAGAGTCTGGCCCTTCCATACTCTTGTTCGGCGAGCAAGCCTGGAGCAATGCCCACCCCTCGGTCGGGGTCCTGGCAAGGAGGACCGGTGAAACCCGGCCCACCGGACGTGAGTCCGGGCTTGTTGCTCAATGGGATAGACGCAACGCGCGGCAGAGTTCACCACCACGGGAGCGCCTGAAGATAGCCAATCCCGAGAGAGAGCGGCACTGAGCTGCGCAGATGAATCAGAAAAAATCTTCAAGCTGTCGGTCACATGGCACTCCAGGCAGGTAGCAGCCGCCGCGGTGTACGGGTATCAACGAGGGATCACGGCATGTCCGTCCCCACCGCCCCGCACCGCGCGTACGGTGGCGATACGACCAGCCAGGAGGACTCGATGAGCGCGCAGCCCGAGGAAGCCCTCGCCCCGCCGGCCCCGGCCGCCGCCGCCCAGCTGCTCCGGGAGCTGCGTGCCGACCACCGCGCCGACACGTGGGTGTCGGCGTTCGAGCAGGACTGGGCGCGCGCCCTGGACGACGCTCGGCACAGCTTCAGCCTCGCCCCGGTCCACACCGTCATCGGAACCTGGCGGGCCCGCCTCGCCTCTGCCCCGGTCGTCGACGCATTCCTCGCCGGCGGCTGCGACGACTCCGACGGCGTCGACCTAGACCAGGTCCTCGGAGCCCGTACGTGAGCGACGGACAACCGCCCTGGCCCGCCCGCCTGTCGCCCCAAGCCGCAGGCACCGCAGCCGAGTTGCCCGACCACGCCCGCGAGATACCGCGGGACGTCCTGGACATCGCCGGCCGCGACCCGTGGTCCTTCCCGCCCTTCAACCCGCGCGACCCCGAAGGCGAGGACGTCCGCTCCGCCGCGGTCGGACCGCTCACCGCCGTCTACTGGATCAACCGCCCCGGCGGACGCCTGTGTGTCGTGGACATCGTCTGGCTCGGATAAGCCCCCGAACACGACAACGCCCCGTCCCCGGCATGTCCGCTGCCGGGGACGGGGCGTTTCGCCTGCTATCCGCGCCTGCCCAGCAGGTCAGCTGCGGACATGGACGGTCACCTTGACGATCACGCCGCCGGCCGCGACGGTTGCGCCGAACAGGGCCACGGCGGTGATCTGCTCCGTGTGTCCGAGGGCGGCCAGCAAGCAGATGGCGACCATGGCCAGGAGGGCGGTAAGACCGGCGACAACACGCGGGCCCAGCTCGTCGACTGGATCGAGAACCAGGGCGGCAAGGCCTACACCAGCGACCGAGCCGGGCACCGCACGGAGGTCGCCGTGGTGACGCCCGCCCGCGGCGAGAAGTACCTGCGGACTCGCGCCGACTGGGTGTGGACCAACAATCTTCTCGCTCTTCCCCAGCGCTGACCCCACAACGCGGCTGTCCGGCGTGCCGCCCCCGCGGTAGCCCGCCGGGTACCCGCCCCGTCCGGGGCACCTCCGGGCGGACACACGACGCCCACACTCCAGGAGGATCCCTACGTCCCAGGACGGCCACCGCCCCGAGCCCGTCACGGCCAGCGCGGTGGACATCCGCTCTCGTCTCAGTTTTGATGGGGGGTCTTCCGGTAAGACCACGCGAGGGCGATCAACCCGATGTACCCCGTCATGTTCGCTGTGAAGTCCCGTCCGGTCCAAGGCAGCGTGACGGCGATCGCGGCGAGCGCGGAGAGCGCTACGGCGATTCCCCTGTTGCGTCGGGAACTGCCCCGCTCGGCGTGCCTCGTCAAGGCACGCCAGCCCGCGCAGAGGCTGACGAAGCCGAAAGTCTGAAGGAGTACCGCAGGAATTTGGGAGGGCCCCCCGGCCAGAAGACCGTCGTCACCACCCATGCTCATGGCCAGGAGTCCACCGATCAACATGGCCAGGGAGCCTGTGAACCGGAAATACTCCCAGGAGATGCCCCCAGAGGGCACTTGGGCCGGTATACGGTGGGTGCCCCCGGTGGGCTCGTCAAGCACGGTGCTGGTACGCGTCTTGTACCAAGGGGGCTGCTTCCGGAGCCCAAGGTCCACGACTCCTTCGAAGTACTTTGCGCTAGTGAGCTTCCTTACCTCGCCCCCGGTGAACTCACTGCACTTCGATGAGAAGAGAAGCAGGAATGCCAGATACTGATCGGTCTGGTACCTCTGTGGTGAGTCAACCTCGTCCTCCACACCGGTGACCTCACACTCCCGGCGCGTAGCGGTGCGGCTACGCCCAGGGGGATGGTAGGTGATCTCGTCGAGTTTGAGCTTGACGATGGGTCGGTCTTCCCCCGTGAGGTGCGGCGAGTGCGAATCCGAGAACCGGCGTACCAGCCAGGCCTTCCGGGTCACCTGCACCTCAAGGCTCGGCCGAAGCCCCATTCTTTCCAGGGTGTCGTGGAGATCATCGAACGAGACCGGGGCTGGCGCTTCTGAGACATGCTGATATTTAGTCAGCAGGCGGCAGATGTCATCCCACTTGGCCTGGATATCGTCGCTTTCACGGATGGAGGACTCCTCCTGTTTGGACATGAAGCTCTTCGGGGCCCCTCTCTCCTTCAGGCGGCGGAAGGTCAGCTGCCGGCGCCCCTCTTCCCGCCGGATTCTGATGTACGCACCCCGCAAGAAGAGGTTGCGCGCCTTGGTGTCGTAGTACATGTCTGTGATCGTGCGGTTCGCGGCGCGCTGGAACCGATACCCATCAATGAACTGCTCGTTGTGCTCCAACTCGCGCAACAGGGCGACGTACTGGTCGTCGTTGCCGAACTGGAGCTTCAACTCCGCCTTCTCTACGGAGCCGTTCATGTCGGCTTGGATGATCGCCCGCTCGAATTTCGACTGAAACACCTCACGCGCCCCGTAATTGACCGCGACCATGCGCTTCATTTCGGTGAGGTCGGCGCTCCTGGTCTGGTCAAGCAGTTCGAGTTCGATCCGGTACTCGGGGGTGGAGGGGTCTTCCTTGCCGCGGTATTTGCTCTCGTCCAGACAGAGTTCAACGAGGTCGACTCCGTTGCTGCCCACGATCCAGAGTTCGCGGGTAGTTTCCACCGGATACTGATGATCCAAACCCATGGCCTGGAGGGTTGCAGCAGCGCCGACGCTGTGGACCGCGTACTCGATGTTCGTTCCGACCGTGGCACCGATGTTCTGGGCCGCGAGGATGGTGGCGACCTGGTTCATCACTTCCACCAAGGAACCGTCGCCGGGATTCTCGATCTCCTCACGCTGGGTGGGGTCGCCGCTGGGGTGCGGACGCTTGAAGGTCACTCGCAGCGAGTCCGCCTTCTCACGTATACGCAGTGACCAGTGACGGGCAGCGAGCTGACCCAGGGAATCGAAGTACGTGTCAAGTTGGACGTTGCTCTGATCGCGGCGGATCTCAAACCCACCAAAGTGGGATTGCTGCGCGAGATCCTCGCGGATTCGTTCGAACTCGCCTCGTGAGACTTCAAACCGGACCTCAACCTCGACAGCCATGCACGCCTCCTGTGAGTGTGAGGAGCAAGCCCTGAAGAACACTAATGTAGTCGCTGCCCGGTACAGCCGAGAATAGCTGTTTTCTAACGAAGTCCTTGGATGGGCAGAAGAGTTGGTCCGCTCGCTGCCTTGACGACCCAGACGGATCGCCGTCGACGGCGATACCCGCGAACTCCTGTGCGACGCCGCCCTTCTCGCTCGCACCTACACCCAGGCACGCCAGCTGGGCGAATTCCGTGCCATCCAACTCGCCGGAACACTCGCTATCTCACTACCCAATGCCAACAACTGTCTCAAGCGCCTCGTCGAAGCCGGCGCCCTGGTGTGTCCTTGCGGAAGTGACATCGCGAATAGAACAACGGGCGATTGTCCGCAACGCGGTACATGTCATGGAGTCCCTGAGGTTCCCCCTGCTGGCAGGACAGCTTGATACTGGGACGGATGGTCCCGGAGGAAGTAGTCACAGGTAGTGAGTAGCAAGAGCAACATGAGCAAGCGGTACACGGCCGAGTTCAAGCGGGACGTGGTCGCCTTGGCGTTGTCCTCGGAGAAGACGGTCGCCGAAGGTCGCGAGGGATCTGGGCGTGAGTCCGGAAGGGCTGCTGACGCTCGGAGGGGGGCTTGTTGGTGTACGGGGTGGTGGCTGACCTGGTGTGTTGATGGTTTGTTGAGAGGTAGTGGTTAGTGGGCGGGTGGGGAGGGTGGGGTGTGTGAGCTGGGGTTGTGTGTTCTGTGCGGAGAGGAGCTGGGTACGTTGTAGGTGTTGGTAGGGCTAAAAGGCTTGGTGCGTTTTTGTGCTGGTCAGGGCATTTTGAATGCTGTCGTTGGTAATGGCTGCTCGGTGTGTATCCGCTGGGTGGTGATCGATCTGTGGGGCTGCCGGACCGGTGCCCGCTACGTTTCCGGCTCGTAGAAGAACATGTCTTTCTCTGAGCCGATGTCGGAAGAGTGCCAGAGCGCGCGGATCTCCCCGACGGGGCTCGTGCGTGGTGGCATTGCTTCCCCCCCCCGGAGGTAGGCGCCCAGGCAGGCGATGGCGTCACGGCAGAGGTGGATCGGGGCCTCCCCCTGAGTGGTGGTCACGCTGATACTGGATCTGATTGATCCGGAGGAAGCGAGAAGACCGCCGATGGCGATGAAGGACTACTCGGACGAGTTCAAGGCCGATGCCGTGGCCCTGTACGAGTCCACACCCGGGGCGACGTACAAGAGCATCGCCGCCGATCTGGGCGTCAGCCGGGCGACCCTGCGTGAGTGGGTACTGCGGGGCCGCGAACGCCGCGGCGTCACCGCCACGGCTGCAAAGCCGGGCGCCCAGCCTCGGGAGACGGTGTCGTCCGCTGATCCGGACGAGCGGGTGCGGCAGTTGGAGGCGAGGGTGGCCGAGTTCGAGGCGAGTGAGCGCAAGCTCGCCACCGAGCGGGACATCCTCCGCAAGTCGGCCAGGTATTTCGCCGGAGAGACGAACTGGTGATCAGCCGCTTCCAGTTCGTTGACGACCATCGCAACACGTACGAGGTGAAGCGGCTCTGCCAGGTCCTGGACGTGAACCGGTCCAGTTACCACAAGTGGCTCGCCGGCGCCGAGGCCCGGGCCACCCGGCAGCGCAGGGACCGGGTCCTGGCCGAGGAGATCCGCCGGGTCCACGGCGAGTCCGGTGGCGCCTACGGCTCCCCGCGCGTGACCGCCGAGCTCCGCGAGAAAGGGCGGCGGGTCAACGAGAAGCGGGTCGCCCGGATCATGCGAACGTTCTCCATCACCGGCATCCGCCTGCGCAGACGTGTGCGCACCACCGTCCCGGACCCGGCCACCTCACCGGTTGCGGACCTGTTCCAGCGGGACTTCACCGCCACCGAGCCGGGGCGCAAATACATGGGCGACATCACGTATCTCCCGCTCGCAGGCGGGAAGTTCCTGTATCTCGCGACCGTGCTGGACTGCTTCGGCCGCAAGATCGTCGGCTGGTCCATCGCCGCCCACATGCGCACCGACCTGGTCGCCGACGCACTGCGGATGGCAGCCGCGACCCGAGGCGGCCTGGACGGCGCCGTGTTCCACTCCGACCACGGGGCCCCATACGGATCCCGGGCCTTCGCCGGCCTCTGCGACCAGCTCGGGGTCACCCGGTCGATGGGTGCGGTCGGCACCAGCGCGGACAACGCGGCCTGCGAGAGTTTCCACGCGTCCCTGAAACGCGAGACCCTCCACGGCGCTTGCGACTACGGCGACGCCCGGACCTGCAGAGGGACGGTCTTCGCCTGGCTGGCTCGCTACAACACCCGCCGCCGGCACTCCGCCAACGGCCACCTCAGCCCCAACGAATACGAACACCGACACCACACCGCCAAACTCACGCTCGCCGCGTGATCAAAATCGCGTGCCCACCTTCACGGGGGAAGGCCCTCCCGAGCCTCCGTCCGGGCCCGTCGCAGTGGCGGACCCGGTCCGCGGGCGGTCCGTGATGCCGAGCCGGCCGAAGAAAGGTCTCGGAAGTTCACGGGCGGTCCCGTGGGACCTACGGAGCCCCGTGCGTTCGTGCGTGTGGCGGACAGGCGACCCCGTACGTGCCCGGCCGGCGCCACAGGCCCGGAGCGTCGGCTGAGGAAGCCGACACGCCCGCCAGGTGCGACAGCAGGTACGGCAGGTCGACGCAACATACTGCGCGCCGGTCGCCGACGCCGCTCGGCACACGGCTCCGACGCATTGCCCCTCGGTCAGGCGGACGGTGTGCCGGTGAGGACCTCGACCTGGCCGGTGTCGGGAGAGCAGCAGGTGCTGACCACGGCCAAGTCGCCCGCTTCCGCAGCGGCGCGAGGTCCCTGTCGGACCTCGCGCCGGAGCGGCCTACTTGTGAGGGGTGCGGACGCCGAAGCGGTAGGAGCCCGACCCGACCTCGAACACGGCGGCCCCGTTCTCCATCCGGAGGAACCGGACGCCCTTCGCCTTCTCGACCGGTCCACCGCCCTCGGTGACCGCCCGGCGGGTCTCGGCGGGCACGTGGACCTCGGCGACGGTGTTGACCGGCACGGTCACCTTCAGGTCGAGAGCGCCGTCGCGGGTGCTCCACTTCGAGGAGAGAGTGCCGTAGACGGTCTTGAGGTTTCCGGAGCCCTCGGTCAGGTTTCCGCCGGGCACCGGTGCGATCCGGGAACGCTTGTAGCCGGCTTCGATCGCGGAGAGGCCGCCGATGTTCTGGAACATCCAGTCGCCCACGGCGCCGTAGGCGTAGTGGTTGAACGAGTTCATGTCGACCGGCCCGAAGTCGCCGTTGGGCATGATCGAGTTCCAGCGCTCCCACATGGTGGTGGCGCCGCTGGCGACCTCGTAGCCCCAGGACGGGTAGTCCTTGTGGAGCAGCATCTTGTAGGCGAGGTCGGCCCGGCCGATTCTGCTCAGCGCGGGCAGCAGCAGCGGTGTGCCGATGAAGCCGGTTCGCAGGTGGTAGTCGGTCAGCGCGAGTTTGGCGACGAACTTCTCGCCGACCTTCTCGACCAGTGCCGGGTCGGAGACAAGGTTCATACCGAGAGCCATGGCGTACCCGGTCTGGGAGTTGCCCTTGACGGTGCCGTCAGCGGCGACGTAGGCGCTGGTGAAGGCGGCGCGGATGTCGGCGGAGAGCTTGCCGTATTCGGACGCCGCCGCGTCGTCGCCGAGGGCCTTGGCCGTCTCCGCCATCATGCGGGCGTTCTCGGCGTAGTAGGCCGTGCCCAGGATGCCCTGTTCGGTCGGGTCGTTCAGGTGCAGCCAGTCGTTGGTGAAGAACGTGGTGCGGCCGGGTTCGAGAAGGTCCTGTCCGGCGCTGTCGCGCACGAACTGGAAGAACTTCCGCATGGCGGGGTAGTTCTCCCGCAGGATGCGGGTGTCGTCGTAGGAACGCCACACGGAGTACGGCACCGTGATCATGACGTCGGACCAGCCGACACCGCTGTCGCCGAACTGGCCCTGAGGGGTCGGGACGACGGCGGGCAGATCACCGTTGGCGTACTGGGAGTTGCGGACGTCCGCCATCCAGTGGGACAGGAACGCGCGGGTGTCGACGAGGTAGTTGGCCGTCGGCGCGAACAGACTGATGTCTCCCGTCCAGCCCAGGCGTTCGTCGCGGGCCGGGGTGTCGGTGGGGATGGAGAGGAAGTTGCCTCGCTGGCTCCAGGAGATGTTGCTGACCAGCTGGTTCAGCATGGTGTCCGAGGTTTTCAGCGTGCCGGTGGACGGGAGGTCGGATCCCCACACGACGCCCTTGACGGCGGAGAGTGCGGGAGGCGCGCTCACCCCGGTGATCTCGATGTAGCGGAATCCGTGCTGGGTGAAGGTGGGTTCGTAGGTCACCGTGCCGGTCTTGGCGAAGGTGTAGCGGTCGGTGACCCGGGCGGTGCGGAAGTTGTCGGTGTAGAGGGTGCCGTTCTTGTTGAGCACCTCCGCGTAGCGGATCTTGACCGTCTGGGCGGCGGAGCCGGTGAGGGTCAGCCGGGGCACGCCGACCATGTTCTGCCCGAGGTCGTAGACGTAGGCGCCGGCGGTGGGCTGGGTCAGCTCGCGGGCCTTGAGCACCTGGGTCGCGCGCACCGGTTCGTCGCTCTGCGGGACCAGGAGTGCGGTCCGGGACTCCAGGCTCGTGGCGGGCTCCCATGCCGCGTCGTCGAATCCGGGCCGGCTCCAGCCCGACGGCTTCAGACGTGCGTCGTAGGTCTCGCCGTCCTGCAGATCGGCCCTGGTGTAGGGGCCTTCAGCCGCTTTCCATGAACCGTCCGTGGCGATCCACTGGACCGAGCCGTCGGTGTAGGCGATGCGCACCTTCGCGACGAGCGCGGGGGTGTCCCCGTACTGGCGGCTCCAGCCGATGCCGACCTTGCCCGCCCACCAGCCGTTCGCCAGGGACGCGCCGATCGCGTTGTCGCCGCGGGCGAGCAGCTTCGTCACGTCGTACGTCTGGGACTGGATGCGCTGGTGGTAGTTCGTCCAGCCCGGGGCGAGCTTCTGGTCGCCGACCGGCTTGCCGTTGATCTCCAACTCGTAGACGCCGAGCGCCGACGCGTAGACGCGTGCGGAGGCGATCTTCTTGCCGGTCTTGGTGGTGAAGCCCTTGCGCAGCAGGGGGAGCGGCCGGACCGCGGGGCCGCTGAGGGCGTCCGTGGTGCCGGACACCACGAGGGCGGAGCCGACGATCTCACCGCCGGTGAACGGGTTCTTGTCGGCGGCGAAGTCGGTGTCGAGCAGTGTGCCGCCGTCGGCGCCGGTCACGGCGGCGTCGTAGACGGTTCCCTGCTCGCCGCAGCATCCGTGGGTGCGGAAACCGAAGTAGCCCTTGCCGAACGTGGTGTCCGTGAAGGTGTTGACCAGCTTGCCGTCGAGGGCCGTCCTGATGGTGCTGCCCGCCACGTCGTAGCGGACGGTGTGCCGGCCAGTGAGGAGACTCGCGTTGGTGAAGCCGAAGGGCGCGAGATCAACCTCCTGCAGCACGCTGTAGTTGCCCTTGACCTGCTTGTGCAGTCTCAGCATAGGAGTCGGGCCCGTGACGTTGAACTGCCACATGTAGCCGTTGCTCGCGTCGGAGGCGCGCAGGAACATACCGAGGGCGGCGCTGTCGATCTTGAAATCGGCCGTGGCGACGTAGTCGGTCCACTTGTCCAGCTCACTCGCGGCCTCCGGACGAGTGATCCACTGGGCGCCGTCCCAGTCGCCGGAGTCCAGCAGGCCCGTCTCGAAGGACGCGGGAGCGCTCCACGGGCTCGCGGCCTTCCTGTCGTCCCAGGCCCGCACGTGCCAGTAGTAGCGGGTGGCCGGCTTCAGGGCAGGACCGCCGTACCGGACGCCGACCTGGCGGTCGGAGGCGACCTTGCCGGACTTCCACACGTCGGCGGACCCAAGCGTACGTCCGACCTGGACCTCGTACGCCTTCTGCGAGGTCGCCCGCCGGGCCGACGCCAACTGCCAGCCGAAGACCGGGTCCTCACCCCCGATGCCCAGGGGGTTCACCCGGCCGTTGGTGGTCGGAGTCTCCACGGAGAACTTCCCGTCCGAGCCCGATGCGGCGGAAGAGGCGGACGCGGGCAGGACCGCTGTGCCTCCGACCACGGCGAACACGAGAAGGCCTCTGAGGAGGACGGACAGAAACGAGCGTTTACGCGGCATGGCATCCCCATGTGAGCTGTTCCAGGTGCTCGCGGATGGTGGCGCCGCGAAGCACGGTGTGCGGATGTGCGGGTGTGCGTTGTGGAGGTCAGTCCGTGGCGGTGCTCAGCAGGGTCTCCAGAGCGGCCGACGCGTCGGCGCCGCCGTCTTCGAAGAGGACCCTGTTCAGCAGCGCGGGCAGCCGGCCGGCCGGTATGTCGAGGAACGGCGCAAGATGCCGGGCCAGTTGTGCGGAGTCGTCACCCAGGCCGTTCCGGCTCAGAGCGTCGACCGTGCGTGCCCAGAGGCCGGGCTCGTCCATGAGGTCCCGCACGGTGACCACCTCGAACGGTGCCGGGGCGAGGCAGGGATCGTCGGTGGTCCAGGTGTGCGTGCCGTGGGCCACGGTCACGGGAGGCTGTGCGGAACCGGGCAGGTGGACGCTGGCACGTGCGCCCACGGGTACGACCACGTCCAGGTGGAACCGGCCGTTGGTGCGCCGCCAGCACACCGACGCCTCCCCGTACGGGGTGAGATGCACGGCCGCGACGTGGGTGAGTGCCCGGTACGGCAGCGGGCGTACGGTGAACTCCCGGTATCCGGGGGCGGTGGGGGCGAGTCCGGCGACCGTGCGGTGCATCCAGTCGGCGACGGCTCCGAGGGCGTAGTGGTTGAAGGACGTCATCTGGCCGGGGTTGACGGTGCCGTCGGGCAGCATGCTGTCCCAGCGTTCCCAGACCGTGGTGGCGCCCATCGTCACGGGATACAGCCAGGAGGGGCAGCCCTTCTCCAACAGCAGGCGGTGGGCGAGGTCGGGATGGCCGGCGGCGGTGAGGGCGTCGGTCATCAGCGGGGTGCCGACGAATCCGGTGGCGATACGGAAGCCGTTCGTGCGGACCAGGTCGGCGAGCCTGTCTCCGGCCACCGAACGATGCCGGGGGGAGGCCAGCAGGTCCCATTGCAGGGCCATGGCGTACGCGGTCGGTGAGTCGCCCAGGATCCGGCCCACGGGGGTGACGTAGGCGCGGGCGAACGCCTCACGGGTCCGGGCTGCGAGCGTGGAGTACTGTTCCGCGTCCGCGTGGCGGCCCAGTACTTCCGCGGTGCGGGCGACGACGTCCGCGCAGCGGGCCAGACACGCGGTGGCGACGACGTCGGTGGGCGTGCGGGCGGCGAACGGGTCGTCGGGCGGTGCGGTGGGGTCGAGCCAGTCGCCGAACTGGAAACCGCCCGCCCAGACTCCGTCGGTGGTCAGCGAGGCCGCCTTGTCGACCCAGGCACGGGCGCTGTCGAACTGTCGCCGCAGGATGCCGATGTCGCCGTACCGCTCGTACAGCACCCAGGGCACTACGGGGGCGGCGTCGCCCCAGGCCGCGGCGGTGGGGGCCGTGTCGTCCAGGATGTCGGGGATCACCCAGGGGACCGAGCCGTCGGGGTGCTGCTCGGCGGCGAGGTCGGCGAGCCAGGAGGAGAGGAAGCCGGCGGAGTCGAAGAGGAAGGACGCGGTGGGGGAGAAGACCTGGATGTCACCGGTCCACCCGAGGCGTTCGTCGCGCTGCGGGCAGTCCGTCGGTATGTCGAGGAAGTTGCCGCGCGTGCCACGGACGACGTTCTCGTGGAACTGCTCCAGGTCCGGGTCGGAACAGGAGAACCAACCGGTCCGGCGCAGGTCGCTGCCGACGACCATGGCGTGCAGGTCCTCGACCGCCAGGTCAGGTATGCCGGTGACCTCGGCGTACCGGAAGCCGTGGAAGGTGAGCGAGGGTTCGAGGACGGCCTCGGCGGCTTCCGCCAGCAGATAGGTGTCGATGGCGTCGGCCGTGCGCAGGGGCCTGGTGCACAGTTCCTCTCCCTCCAGGACCTCGGCGTGACGGACCGTGACCTCCCGGCCGTCCGTGGCATCACGCACCCGCAACCGGACCCAGCCGACGACGTTCTGCCCGAAGTCGACGAGCGTACGGCCGGACGGTGACTGCCAGACCTTCAGCGCTGGCAGCACCTCGGTGACCCGTACGGGCGGGCCCTCCGGGGCGACGAGTCGCGACAGGTCCGCGTCCTCGTCGGGCAGTACATCCACCAGGCCGGTCGCTTCGCCGGGCGCGATGCGCAGATCGGTGCGCTGGCCCTTGTAGAGGTCGTCGGCGAGGATCCCGGTGTCCCGGGTCCGCCACTGATCGTCGGTGCCGAACGTCTCCACCGAGCCGTCGGCGTAGCGGACCTCCAGCTGGGCCAGCAGGGCGAGCCGGTCGCCGTACCGGGCGCGGGCGCCCCACCAGCCGAGATGGCCCCGGAACCAGCCGTTGCCCAGCAGGACGCAGAGGGTGTTCTCGCCCTCCGCCAGCAGCGCGGTGACGTCATGGGTCTGGTAGCGCAGCCGGTGACGGTAGCTGGTCCAGCCGGGCGCGAGGACCTCGTCACCGACCCGGGCGCCGTTGAGGGAGGCGGTGTAGACGCCGTGGGCGGTGGCGTACAGCCGCGCGCTGACCATCCCGGGGCGCAGGACGACCGTCCGGACGAGCTCCGGGGCGGGCGCGTCCAGGGCCCCGTGGTCGCGGGGGGTGATGAACCTGGCGCTCCAGTCGGCCGGGTGCAGCAACCCCGTCTCCACGGCGGCGGGCGCGCTCCACTCGCTCCAGCGCGGTCCGGACGCCACCCGGACCCGGACGCCGGCCCGGGTGCGGGAAGGCAGGGGCCCGAACGGCCAAGCCACCAGGATCTGCTCGGCCGACTCGACCCGCACGACGGTGGCGCCGTCCAGCTCCACCTCGTACGCCGTCTGCAGCCAGGCGGGGTCCTCCGTGCGGACCTGCCAGGACAGGCGGGGCTCCGGGGTGCCGACGCCGAGTGCGTCCTCCCGGTGCTCGAACCGGACGGAGACCACCGTGGTGTCGGGTTCCGGACGCTCAAGGCTCATACCGACCTGCGCTCCCTGCATTGTGTGGCACGTTCCACGCTTGAAACGACTCAACCCTGAAGCGAAGATGTCCGGCACGTCAAGAGGAGAGGCCCGGAAATTTCCCGGCGGGCACCCCGGCGCGAGTCCGAAGCCCGTTCGGCGCAGGTCCGCATGCGAGAGGCGAGGGTGTCGAGCGGATCAGGTGCCGAGCAGCGGTGCGGTGCTGCCTCGTGTCACCAGGCGCGGCGTCGAGGCCGTGACGACAGAGCGGTCGCGCCGCTTCTCGATCCGCTCCACCAGGAGCCTGGCCGCCGTCTCGCCCATCATGGCGCCCGCCTGGTCGACGCTGGTCAGGCTCACGGGGATGAGCGCGGCGATGAAGGTGTTGTTGTACCCGGTGAGCGAGAGGTCCTCGGGGATGCGCAGGCCGAGTTCGGCGGCGGCCCGGAAGACGCCAGTTGCGGCGACGTCGGCGCCGGCGAAGATCGCGGTGGGTGGGCGTGTGGAGGTGAGCAATTCCATGGCACCGCGGTAGCCGCCCTCGTCCGAATACCCCGAGTTCACGACCCGGGCCAGGTCGGCCAGACCGTGCCGGGCCATCGCCTCGCCGTAGGCGGCACGCACGTGGTGCTCGGGCCGCTGCTGCCACTGACTGCCGGGCACCGTCGGATGCGACACATGGGCGATGTCCCGGTGTCCGAGCGCGACCAGGTGATCGACGATCAGGTCGACACCGACTCCGTCCTGGTTGACCACGCAGTCGTACGCCGGTGAGGGATCGTGGTGCCCGATCACCACCGTCGGCACGTCGGCGGCGATGCGCACCACCTCCGCGCGGGGAACGGCGGGGGCGACCAGGATCAGACCGTCCATCTGCCGGTCCACCATGGCGTGGATCAGCTTGGTCTGTTCCTCCATCTCGGCGGAACTGCTGGAGCCGATGAACACCGCGTACTCGGTGTCGCGCAGCGTCGCGTTCACGCCGTCCAGGAGGTCGGCGTAGAAGGCGTTGCGGACGCTCGCGAGCAGCACGCCGATCGTGTAGGTGCGGCCCCGCATACCCCGGGCGGCGGCGTGCGGGCGGTAGCCCAGCTCGGCCACGGCCGACTGCACCCGCTCGCGCATGGCGGGGCTCACGCCGTAGGCGTTGGTCAGCACCTTCGACACGGCGGAGGTGGACACGCCCGCGGTGCGGGCGACGTCCGTGATGGTGATCCTCTTCGAGCCGCTTGCCGGTCGCACTGGTGCGCACCTCCGTTGTCATTCACCGCTCTGCCCGATTTGTATTTCCGGAACGTTACTCGCGGATGACTTGACGATTCGGGCCTGTTCGCTTCAATCTGTGGGGCATCCGCTTCGTGGAACGTTACATGAAACGGATCGCATGACCGGGCCCACCAATAGGTGGCTGCGCCAGAATCGGGCCGCCTGTGTTGTCAGATGTGTCCTTGTCGGATGCACCGACCACAAGCAGCGGGCTCGAAAGCCGCAGTCGAATCACTGTAGCCCCGTCTTCCCCCAGGCCGGTCCGATCCGGCCGCGACCCGGTGGAGGCTCTCCATGAGTCGGCACGTCGCCTTCGCGCCGACCGCCCTGCGGCCGATGTGTGCGCCGGTGGGAGGTGGTGACGAGTGGGTGCTCATGTTCGTCACAGGGTCGCCAGGCCCTCGCAGCGTCACCTCGAAATATCGCATCTTGCCGTTTGAAACGATTCAGTCAGTGATTCGGTCGACGCATGAAACGAAGGAACAACGATGAGGTCAATCACTCGCACCAAGAGAAGAGCCGCAGTCGCCGCTGTCGCGGTTCTGCCGCTCGTGCTCAGCGCGTGCAGCGCGGGCTCGCTCGGCTCCTCCAGCGGGAACGACAGCGCCACGACATCGATCAAGCTGCTCGTCGACAACGCGCCCGACAACCTGAACGCGGCCAAGCAGCTGGCGAAGGACTTCGAGGCGAAGAACCCGAAGATCAGGGTGAGCGTGGAGACGCGTCCGGGCGGGACCGAGGGTGACAACCTCATCAAGACGCGGCTGCAGACGGACAGCATGTCCGATGTCTTCT
Source organism: Streptomyces geranii (assembly GCF_002954775.1). Lineage (GTDB taxonomy): Bacteria > Actinomycetota > Actinomycetes > Streptomycetales > Streptomycetaceae > Streptomyces > Streptomyces geranii. The sequence goes on along the minus strand of NZ_PJME01000012.1, from coordinate 69,689 downwards.
CCTACAGCAAGCACGATTCGGTTGACAAGAACGGCGGCAACTCCCGCAACGGCAAACGCTCCAAGACCGTGCTGACCGACATGGGCCCGGTGGAGACAACCGTGCCGCGCGACCGCGACGGCTCCTTCGAACCGAAGATCGTCAAGAAGCGGCAGAAGCGCCTTACCGGCGTCGACGATATGGCCATCTCACTCGCCGCGAAGGGCCTGACCACCGGCGAGGTTCAGGCCCACCTGGCCGAGGTCTATGGAGCCGAGCTCTCCCGCCAGGCCGTCCCGGTACGGAACCTCCACACGATCCCGTTCGGCATCGGACAGTTCATGGCGACGTATCACCCGACCATGATCCACCACCCAAGATCTTTTGAGGACGCGGCCTGGGGCAGTCGCCTGAGCCACGACACGGCAAGGCCGTCAGCAACAGCCGACACAACAAATCCCGCGAGGACCGTAGCGGTGTACGCCCAGCCGGGCAGCGTCTGCCTGAAGAAACCGAACGTGACGTCCCGAGTGGTGAGGAATGCTGCGACGGTGGCGAACATCGCCCCCGCTGACTGCCGGGTCCACCGTCCATGCTTCGATGCGACGCGGCCACCCGGGCAAGGAACAAGAGGTTCTTTCGCTCGTCGCTTCTACCGGTCCCGATGCGACTCATCAACAGCAGCTGCCCCAGGCCTGCACGCGGCAGGGCTCCTCCAAGTTCAGCGGTGCAGCAGAGGGAGGAAGACGTCGTCGACGATCTCCTCCAGCGTCGCCTCGGCAACGGGTGCCTGCGTGCGGAAGAGTTCGTGCCGCACCAGGTCGACGGGGAGGGATGCCACCCGTGAGGTGATGCGGTCGAGCTGCACCTCGCCGCGCTCGTCGGCGCGCTCCAGGATGGTCATCATCGTCTCCGCGCCGAAGAACTGTCCCTGGAGATAGCCCGCCACCTCCGGGCTGCGGAAGTACTCGGCGAGCAGACCCTGGACGATCTGACGCTCCGTCCCCCCGAACCGCTGGGACATCCTGCGCAGGAGAAGCAGCACGTCCTCGCGGAGCGTGCCACTGTCCGGAACCTCGTCGGCGAACGACCCCTCCCGCCGGATGGCGTCGACGACCAGGGCCACACGGTTGGGCCAGCGCCGGTAGAGCACGGCCTTGCTGGTGCCCGCCCGGTCCGCGATGCCCTCCATGGTCAGCCCGGCCATGCCCACGGCGTTCACCTCGTCCCAGGCCGCCCTGAGGATGGCCGACTCCAGCGCGGCCCCGCGCCGTCTCGACGCCTTCGGCCCTCCACCGCTCACCGTTGCCATGTGTGCTCCTTCAGCAGTATTGCGTGACCCCGTACTTGCCAGTCCGTGATTAGAAACGTAGAGTATCTAAAGGAGTCCGGAAGTCAGCTCGTGGCAAGCGGGCGCCGTAGGCGGAGGGGTCACGCGATCCCGTCCGAGGCGAGGCTACGCGACCCGCGCCACAGACGTCGGCATATGCCGAAGGGGAGGGGTTCCTCGTGGAGAACGGAGCTGCGGACGGGCCTCGGTCGTCCCCCGAGGGGGCCGGCTTACCGGCCGTGTCGGTCAACGTCCGCCCCGACCGGAACACGGTCAACGTGTCCTTCCGGGCCGGGGGACCGGACGAGACCCGGCCCGGTGGTCCGTCCCCGACCCATGTGGTGGTCCGTGTCTACACCGCCGAGGGCGCGTCCGAGAGTTCAGGGGTCGTCCATGTCACCGGTCGGCGCGAGGCGGACGTCCTCGGCGCCGCCGCCCGGTGGATGGCGGAGAACGACACCGGGACGTTCATCCGGGACGTCTCCTTCCACCAGCACGACGATGTCCCGGTCGACGAGCACGCCTTCGAACTCCGGCTCTACGTGACGTTCCTCTGAGGAGGCGCGCAGCCGGCGCGGGGACGCGGTGTTCATCCGAGCCCGATGCATCGGCCGGGGGCCGGACGGGCGTGCCACACGGGCACCGCGTCCCGGTGCGGGGCGCGCGGACCGGCGTACTCCATGTCGCCGAGCGCCAGGCGCAGGGTGAGTTCGGAGCGTCTGCGGATGTGCAGTTTGCGGTACACCCGCGTGAGGTGCTGCTCGACCGTACTGACCGTGACGTGCAGCTTCTTCGCGATCTGGCGGTTGGTGTGCCCCTGTGAGGCGAGCATGGCCACCTTGTGCTCGGAGCTGCTGAGCGCCGGGGCGTCGGGGCCGTCCGGCGGTGGCGCGTCGTCCGCCCGCAGCTCGGGGAAATCCCGGAACACCTGGTCCAGCAACGGGGCCGCCGCGCACTCCTCCGCCAGGATCGCGCACTTGTGCGCGGCCGTCCGGGCGAGCGCCTGCTCGCCCAGGACGTTGTGCGTGTGCGCCAACTCCGCGAAGGCACGCGCCAGTTCGAGCCGGTCCTCGCTCTGCTGGAGCAGGCCGATCGCCTTGCTGAGCACCGGGGCGCGATGGTCCGGCGGCTCCGTGGCCGCGCGCAGCCGCAACGTCATTCCGCGCATCCGCACCTGATCCCGGGTGAGCGAGGTCAGCTGCTGGTCCATCAGCCGCCGCGCCTGGCGGACCTCACCGATGTCGACCAGCGCCTGCGCCGCGTAGGAACGCCAGGTCGCGAGGCCCGGCACCGGCAGCCGCCAGGCCGAGACACGCTGCTCGCACTCCCACAGGTCGCGCAGCCCGTTGCGGGGGCGGCCGGTCGCCAGATAGAACTGCCCGCGCGCCTGGAGGTAGAGCAGACCGAACGGCGTGTCGAACGCCGCGGCGGGCAGCGTGACGGCGAGGTGGGCCGCGGCCTTCTCGTAGTGCCCCATCACGGTCGTGGCGGACACCGCGCAGGCCAGCGGCACCGCGAGAGCCACGCCCCAGCTCTCCGCGGGCATCAGCGACAGCGCCTCCTCCGCATGGGAGAGGGCTCTACGGGTGTCACCGGCGCGCAGCGCCACCAGCGCCCGGCACGCCTGGAACAGCGCCCGCACGGCGACGGGCGCCCCGGCGACCTCCGGTTCGAGTTCCTCGCACCGCGCCACGGCCTTGTCCGCCGGATCGCAGTGCACGAGCGCGGTGAGGGCCGCCAGGACCTCGCCCAGGACCGGTCCGTCCGGTGTCCCGGCGCACAGGAAGCCGTCCATGACCGCCGGGGCCCCCTCCGTGGTCCGCTGCTGCCAGAGGTCGTCCATCGACAGGGCGAGGGTGTCGGTCCGCTGTCCCGCGCCCGGGGCGGGGTGGTCGGGGTACCAGGCGGTGAACCAGGTGGACATCCGCGCCAGCTCCCGGGACGGGGCTCCGTCCTCCGCGAGCCGCTCCAGGACCCGGGCCGCCTCCGCCGCCCGGCCGGTCCAGAAGAGGCCGCCGTAGACGGTGAGGGCGTCGGGCTCCTCGAGGTATCCCGCCCACAACTCCTCCAGCAGGCCCGAGAGTTGCCGGCGGGCCGCGGCCGGGTTGTCCCACCATTGCACCCGGATCAGGGCGGCGGTCAGCCGGGCGCAGTCCGCCTTTCCCGAGCAGGACTCCCGGGCCGGCCGGAGACAGCTGGTCGCGAGCGTGACATCGCCCCGGGCCAGGGCGTGCTGCGCCGACTCGGCCAGGACCGAGACGCCCCAGGCGTCCTCGATCTGCTGGGTGGCCGCGAGATGCCTGGCCACCACGGTGGCGGACGCCCCCTCGTCGTACAGCAGACGGGCGGCCCGGCCGTGCAGCGTGGAACGCTCGTCGTCGGTCATGTCGTTGAGTGCCGCGGCCCGGGCCCCGACATGCCGGAACCGGCAGTCGTTCAGCAGCCCCATGTCGGTCAGCTCGTCGACCGCACGGCTCACGGCGTCCCGGTTGCGCCGCGCGAGCAGCGCGACGACGTCCGTCGAGGCGTCGTCACCCAGTACGGCGACGGCGCGGGCGATGTGCAGGACGCCCGGCGCGCACCGGTGGAGACAGGAGACCACCACCCGGGAGAAGTGGTCGCCGACCAGGGGCTCGCTCCCGGCCGGATAGGAACCGGCGTTCATGTCCTGGGCCAGCGCGCATAACAGGACGGGGCTGCCGCCGGTGATCTCCAGGCATCGTCTGGCGATGCCCGCGGTGGGCAGGAAGCCCGAGCTCTCGGCCAGCAGCTCCGAGACCTCGGCCGCCGCGAGCGGCCTGAGCGGAATGAAACGGCAGTGCGTCTGATGGACCAGGCTGGACCAGCGGATGGCGGTTCCCTCGGCCGCTCCGGTGACCTCGCCGGCCACCACGAGGACACGGGCGGACCAGATCCGCTCGATCAGCCCGGTGAGGAAGCCCAGCGACTGGTCGTCGACGCTGTTCAGGTCGTCGACGACCAGGAGGATCGGCACCAGGGCGCTGAGCGCGAGGAGTTCGTTGGTGAGGTGGTCGATGTGGCGCGCAGCCTCCTCGGTCATGGCGCCGTCATGCCGCGCAGCCTCCAGCGCCAGGTCGCCCCACAGGCCCGCGAGGTTCTTCCGGTGGGCTGCCGCGTCGTCGGGCAGGAACGCGGTCAGGTCGCGCAGGAGGTGCTCGACCACGGAGAACGGGGTGCACGCGTCGTTGAGCGCGCAGGAGCGCAGAACGAGCACACCGTCCCGCGCCGCCTGATCGCCGAACATATGGAGCAGAGTGGTCTTTCCCATACCGACAGGACCGCTCACCACCACTACTTTTCCGCGGCCCGCCGCTGCCTCGTCCAAGGCGTTCTGGAGTTCGCGCAGTTCACTTTCTCGCCTGGCCAGCTGAATCATGCTCGCCCCCGTACCGTAATGTTCGTTAAATTCAGACGAAGTCCGATTTTGACGTGCAGAAACAAAGCGGTGGATGTCGCGTTGATTTACTCACGTATTGGCGCGCGGGGTGATTTTCGCGAAAAAGTTCAACACTGGGCGATCGTCGCCAGCATAACTCTACCATCGTAAGAAACGCAAGGTATCTAGTGGGCTGGTGGCAGTTCGCTGTTGTCGCTGGTCAAGGGCCCTTTCGGGGGCGCATTTTACTGATCCGGTATGAGGAGCTGAAAAACTGTTGACCTGGGGGAGGGGAGGTCGTGGTGCGGCTGGTCCGGTCCATCCCCGCTCGGTGGGCGCGGGCGGACACGGGCGGACACGGCGAACCGCCGCGACCCGGAAGGGTGCGGCGGTCGGTGTCCGGACTCACACGGACAGGGGGAGTTGCAGAAGTGATTCCTCGTCCAGGAGAATCGCGCGCTGGACGGCCTGCAGGGCACGACAGGGTTCCAGGCCCAATTCCTCACTCAGGATATTGCGGGCCTTCTGGTACACCCGCAGGGCGTCTGCTTTTCGCTCCGAGCGATAGAGGGCGAGCATCAGCTGACGGTGGAACGCCTCGTGCAGTGGACTTTCCGAGACGAGTGAGAAAAGCCGTCCCACGGCCTCACGGTGCCGGCCGAGCCGTAGCTGCGACTCGACGAGAAGTTCCAGGCACTCGGTGCGCTCCTCGTTGAGACAGGTGATGAAATTGCTGATGATGGGGCCTTCGGAGAAACCTCCCAAAAGGGGGCCGTGCCACAGGGAAATTCCGGTTTCCAGCAATTCCAGCGCTTCTTCGTCCCGGCCTTCCACGGCCGCCCTGCGACCGTCCCGGAGCAGTCGGAGAAAGCTCTGGAAATCGATCTCCGCCGTGTCCTGGCGCAGTGTGTAACCGGGCGAGCAGGTCTCGATCGACCGGCCCGGGATGTTCTGCCGGCCGAGGAACTTCCGTAATTCGGAGACATAGACGTGCAGGCCGGCGGTGGCCCGGCCGGGTGGCCGGTCGCCCCAGAGCTCGTCGATCAACTGCCCTGGAGTGACGATGTGGTTGGCGCGGATGAGCAGCACCGCGAGCAGAATCTCGACCTTGTGCGCACTGATCGCAGCGGTGCGCTGCCCGACGGAGACCCGCAGTGGTCCGAGGAGTTCGTACCTGATCCGGCGCTCCGGCGGGATTTCGCTTCGTAACACGACAACACCCCTCTGTCGACTGTCCTGATCAGCGGTCCGACACCGCCGACGCTAAGCGCGCCCCAAGGCCGGGATAACCCCAGACGACCCCTAGCGCCCTGTCAACAAAGTCCCTGGACGGTGCCTCCCGGCGTGCGCTTCAATGCCGTATGGCTGTCGCCGCACCGCTGGTCGTCCCCGACTCGGACCGCGAGGTCCTGTCCGCCTGGCTGACCTCCCCCTCGGTCCCCGCCGAACTGGTCATCAGGGCCCGGATCGTTCTCCGGGCCGCTGACGGATCGTCGAACACCGAGACGGCGCGACGGCTCGGGCTGTCCCGGCAGACCGTGGTCACCTGGCGCAGCCGCTACCGCGCGTACGGAGTGGCCGGACTCCGCGACCGGCCGCGTCCCGGGAGACCGGCCGTCGTCGACGAGGTGGCCGTCATGGTGCGCACCGCGCAGGGACCACCGGACGGTTCGGGCGTACGGCACTGGTCGTCCCGGTTGCTCTCCGCCGAACTCGGCGTCTCCCACGGGGCGGTGGCCAAGGTGTGGCACAAGTGGCGGGTCCAGCCCTGGAGCACCAGGACCCTGACGTTCCCCACCTCCCCGGAACTGGACGCGACGGTCCGTGACGTGACCGGGCTGTACCTGGCGCGGGAGGAGAAGGCCGTCGTGGTCCGCCTGGGCGGGGCGAGCGGGCCGGCCCACCGCGCCTCCTCCCTGGTCTCGGCCCTGGAGATCGCCACTGCCACGCAGAGCACCGACACCGGAGGCGAACTCCTCGGCTTCCTCAAGGGCGTCGCCGCCACCCATGCCAGGGAGCGGCTGCACCTGGTGGTCGACGGCTACGACGAGCGGCGCCACCCCGTCGTACGGGCCTGGCTGGCCGGGCAGCGGCGGATCGCCCTGCACACCGTGCCGGACGGCTGCTCATGGCCGGACCTGGTGAAGATCCTCCTCGGCATCAGCGCCGGTCCCGCCCCGAACAGCGCCGCCCCGGCCCCGTACACCGGCGTCGGCGCCGCCCTCGACCGGTACACCGAGGCGTGCGGGGGCCGCCGCCGGCCCTTCACCTGGGTCGCGAGGCCCCGGACCCCGGAGTGAGCTGGGGCCTGTCCGGCTGATCATGCCGGAGACGCGGGGCTTGGCACGCCCGTCCGCGGCGTTGTCGTGGTTGCCGACTTCCCCACGCTCGGCTTCGCTCGCGCGGGACCCCCATCGCGTCGACGCCCTCCTCCGCCTTGCGGCCAGACGCGGCAAGCCCCGCTCACCTGCGCCTGTTCGCCACCGTGGCTTTCCTCCCGCCCGACCCGCCGGACAGGCCCTAGCCGCGCGTTAGCGGTGACTTAGGGCTCCTGCCGAGGATGCCGGTGACATGGAGCCGACCGGAGGGCGAAGCCGATGTCACAGACCTGGACGCGGGCCGCAGCAGGCCGTACCCGTCGGACCGAGATGAGCCGGGACGACATCGACCGGGCTCGGAGCGGGCTGCGGGAGCGTGTGCTCACGACGCCGGTGGTGCGCAGCGACGAACTGGACCGGCTGACCGGTGCACGCCTGTGGCTGAAGGCGGAGAACCTCCAGCGGGGCGGGTCCTTCAAGGTGCGGGGCGCGCTGCTCGCCGTGGACCGGCTGGCCGCGGCGGGCAGTCGAGGAGTGGTCGCGCAGAGCACCGGCAACCACGCGGTCGCGGTCGCCCTGGCCGCACGCGCGAGGGCTCTGCCCGCGGTGCTGGTGCTGCCCACCGACGCCCCCGCCGCCAAACAGCGCCGCATCCGCGAGGCCGGCGCCGAACTGGTGCTCGCCGGTTCCCTGTTGGCGGAGCGGCTCGCGGTCGCCGAAGAGATCCGGGTCCTGCGCGGCCTCGACGTGGTCGACCCCTACCAGGACCCGGACGTCGTGGCCGGGCAGGGCACGGCGACGGCGGAGCTGATCGCCCAGGTCGCCGACGCGGGCGGGCGGCTGGACGCGGTGGTGCTGCCGGTGGGCGGCGGCAGCGCGCTGGCCGGAGCCTGCCTCGCCGCGCAGGGCACCGACATCGAACTGATCGCCGCGGAACCCGCCGCCGTCCCCGCCCTCGGAGCGGCCCTGCGGGCCGGGGCGCCGGTGACGGTGCCGGTGGCGTCCACCATCGCCGACGGGCTGCGCCCCGACCGTGTCGGAGCGCTGCCCTTCTCCCTCGTACGGGACCGGGTGCGTACGGTCGAGGCGGTCACCGAGCCCGAGATCCGCGAGGCGCTGTGCGCCGCCGTGCTCCATGCCCGGCTGCTGGTCGAGCCCGCCGCGGCGACCGCCCTGGCCGCCGCCCTGCGGATCGCCCGCGCGCATCCCGGCCGGTTCACCGACATCGGCGTGCTGCTCTCCGGCGGGAACGTGGAACAGACGCTGGTCGCCTCCCTGCTGACCGCCCATCGGGCCGGGCCGGAACATGTCCCGGCCCGATGAGGCCGACATCAGCGCGCCGGCCTGCCGACCGCGTCGGACACCAGCCGGGCCAGCTCGGGGAGGCGGTCGTCGAGGTAGAAGTGGCCGCCACGGAAGACCTGGTACGCGAACGGGCCGGTCGTGGCGTCCGCCCAGGCCCGGCCCTCCTCCAGGGTGGTGTGGGGATCGGCGTCCCCGGTGAACATCGTGATCGGCGTGCCGTGCAGCCGTTCCGCGGTGCGCGGGTGCGTCTCGATCGCGTGGTAGTCGGCGCGCAGCGGCGGCAGGACCACCGCGAGCACGTCAGGGTCGTCCAGCCACCGCGGGTCGATGCCGCCGAGCAGACGCAGTTCGGCCAGCAGCCCGGCGCCGTCGCGCCGGTGCACGGTGCCGCCGCGCAGCCGTGACGGCGCCGGATACCCCGACGCGAACAGCAGACCGGGCGCCATCTCCGTGCGCTGCTGGAACCTCCGGGAGACCTCGAACGCGACGACCGAGCCCATGCTGTGCCCGAAGAAGGAGAAGGGCCCGTCGAGCGTGCCGGAGAGCGCCTCGAACACCGCGTCGGCGAGTTCCGAGATGCTCTCCGCATTTTTCTCCGCGCTGCGGTCCTGCCGCCCGGGATACTGCACGGCGAGCAGTTCGACGTCCGGACCGAGGAGTTCGGAGAACGCGTAGAAATACGATGCCGACCCACCCGCGTGCGGGAAACAGACGAGCCTCCCGGTGGCTTCCGGACGCCGGTGGAAACAGCGCACCCAATTCGACTCGGCCATGTGCCGTACTCCTGTCCTGAAAGCCCTTCGGGAGGGAAAGGTGACGCAATCCGGATTCAGCCGACCAGCAGATCGGAGACCGTCGCGGCGAGCCCCGGATCGGCGAGCAGGCCGCCGTGCTCGACGTCCACCTCGATCTCCCGGGCCACCTCGACGTCCTGACCGGCCGCACGCATGCCCCGCAAGCCGCTCATCGGGCTCGTCGAGCCGAACGCCACGGCGGAGCGCCACTGTTCGAGCGGCGACAGCTCCCCGGCCAGAGCGAGGAACCGCAGGAACGACTCGAAGACGTCGAAGAGTTCGGCACGGCGGGACGCGTCCAGCCCCGCCTTCGCGAGCGCCGGTCCACCTGTCTCCCGCACCAGCGCGACCAGTTCCGCCTGGATGCCGGCGACACTGTCGTGCCGCTCGTGGGCCAGTCGGCCCGCATGGCGTGCGGCGGCCAGCTCGGTCTCCGTGAGCTGCCCCGCCATCAGGCCGACGACCTTGTAGAACTGCCACAACAGGGTCTGCGCCACGGACAGTTCCGGGTCGAACAGCACCAGCAGCGGCTCGCTCTCCTGCCGGCCGCGCAGCCGTTCGGCGAGCGCTCCCGCATACACCGCCCCGGCGCAGTAGCCGAACAGGGCGCGCACCTCGACCCGTTCCTCCTCGATCCGCCGCGCCCAGTGCTCGACATAGCCGGCCCCCGTCGGCACCACCCCGTCGGTGAGCGGCGGCGGCACGGCCTCCCACAGGGCGTGGTCCGTCTTCAGGTTCCGGGCGAGATCGGAGAAACGGGCCTCCAGCCGGCCGGTGGCATCGAAGTCCACGGCGAGAATCCTCGCCGACGACCCGTCACCGGGCAACAACGTCTTCCACGCGGGGAACGGGGACATTCGGCGACTCCTCGGCCGTATCGACAACTCATCCTGCTCCGGACGATATTCTTCGCCGCTTCCCCCGGAAAACCCCTGACACCCCCTAGGCGCCCCCTTATCGAGAGGGGTTTCCGATGAGCCCGCCTCTTTTCCTTGTACCTTCGCGAAAAAGGTCGTTGTCGGTACGACAGGTTCGGCACCGCTACCTGGGAGGAAAATCCGTTGAGTCCTGCAAGCGATTCCGGAACCGCGCTCGGTACCCCGCGTGACCTCACCGCGGCCACGCGCAAGGAAGAAGCCATGTGGCTGTTGGAACGGCTCGTCCCCGACGCCTCGCCCAACAACCTCTCCCTGGCGTTCCAGGCCGACGGCGCCCTGGACGCCTCCGCCCTGCGCGGCGCCCTGACCGTGCTGGTCGACCGCCACGAGGTGCTGCGCACCGTCTACCTGGCCACCGGCGCCGACCTGATGAAGACCGTCCTGCCGCCCGAGCGGTTCACCGCCGACGTCGAGGAGATCACCGGGCTCACCGCCGACGAGGACGGCCTGGAGCGCGGACTGCGCCCGTTCGTCAACCGCAGGTTCCCGCTCGACGGGCGACCACTGCTGCGCGCCGCGCTGTTCCGGCGGCCCGCGGGCGACGTCTTCTGCGTCGCCTTCCACCACCTCGTCTACGACATCATCTCCGCGACCCGCATCCTCGAAGAACTGGTCGCGGCCTACAACCACCTGGTCGCGGGGGAGCCCGTACCCCCCGAACTGCTCGTCCCCGTCGCCCCGTACACCGAACCCGAACCGAAACCGGAGAGCCTGGAGTACTGGCGTACGCAACTGGCCGGCTTCGACCCGGCCGGGCCGGCCCTGTGGTGCGGCACCCCCGATGCCGGGGAACCGACCCTGGCCGGCGACCAGATCACCCGCGTCCTGTCCGACACGGCCCGGGCGACCGTACGGCGCCTCCAGGGCGAACTCCGCGCACCGGAGGCGGTCGTCCTGCTCACCGCCTACTACGTGCTGCTCGCCGCACACGGCGCCGGACCCGACATCACCGTCGGCTCCCCGGTGAGCGTCCGTCCGCGCGAGGACCCGCGTGCGGTGGGCCACCACACCAACGTGCTGCCGCTGCGCCTGTTCACCGACCCGGCGGAGAGCTTCCGGACGCTGGTGCTCAGGGCCAGGGACGCCTTCTTCGGTGGACTCGGGCATGCCGACGTACCCGTGGACAGCATCCCGGACCTGGTGCCGCGTGCCGGGTCGTCCTGGCGCAACCGGCTCTACCGGCATCTGTTCAACTACTTCCCCGGCCTCGGGCTGCCGGACTTCGAACTCGGTGGCGTCCCCGCCCGGCCGGTGCTGGTGGAGAACGGCTTCAACAAGTTCGACCTGGAGTTCTTCGTCGCGTCCGCGACGGACACCCTCCGCGTCATCGCCCGGTACTGCACGGACCACCTCTCACGGGACGACGCCGAGGCACTGCTGCTGCGCTACGAGGCCCTGCTGGAGACCCTCCCCGAGGTGCTGGACGTGCCGACCGGTGAGCTGCGGGTGTGGAGCGGCCACGACCGGAAGGTGATCGACGCGGCCAACGACACCGACGCCGAGGTGCGCCCCGCCACCGTGCTCGCCGCCGTGCACGCACTGGTCGTGGCCGCGCCCGACGCCGTGGCCGTCCATTACCAGGACCGTACGGTGACCTACCGCGGCCTGTGGGCCGGCGCGGTGGCCGCCCGGGACGCGCTCACGGCCGGGGGAGTGGGCCCGGGGGACATCGTCGCCATCGCCGCGGCCCGCACCCCCGAGCTGATCGCGACCGCCCTCGGCACCTGGCTCGCCGGGGCCGCCTATCTGCCGGTCGACCCGGAGCACCCCGCCCAGCGCGTCCACCACCTGCTCACCGACTCCGGAGCCAAGGTCCTGGTCACCGACCGCGACCTGGACACCGCCGCCGGCCCGGACCTGCCCAGGCTGCCGCTGTCCCCGATCCCCGAGCACCCCTCGGACGTCCCGCCCGGCGAGTTCCATCCGCCGGTCGCCCCCTCGGATCCCGCCTATCTGATCTACACCTCCGGGACCAGCGGAAAGCCCAAGGGAGCGCTGATCACCCATCGCAGCATCGCCAACATCGCGGCCGACTACGAGGACCGCCTGCACACGACCGCCGCCGACGCCACGCTGTGGATGACGACGTTCGCCTTCGACATGGCCAACCTGGAGCTGTACACCCCGCTCTGGTCGGGCGGACGCATCGTGATCGCCCCGGACGAGGCCCGGGTCGACGGCCAGGTGCTCCTCGACACCGTCCTCCGGTACCGGCCGGACATCATCCAGGCCACCCCCACCACCTGGCGCCTGGTCCTGGACCGAGTGGCCCCGCACCTCGCCGGACGCCGTGTGGTCACCGGCGGCGAGACCGTGCCGGTGGAGCTGATACGCCGGCTGCTGGACGCCGGCAGCGAGGTGCACCACGCCTACGGGCCCACCGAGACCGTCACCTGGTGCACCTGGTCGGTCCTCACCGACCCCGCCCGACTGCCCGACGAGCGGCTCGACATCGGTATCCCGATCCGCAACACCCGCGTCATGGTGACCGCCCCCGACGGCCGCGAACTGCCCGTGGGTGTGCGCGGCGAACTGCGGGTGGCCGGCGCCGGTGTCGCGCTCGGCTACCACAACCGGCCGGAGCTGACCGGCGAGCGCTTCGGCACGCATCCCGTGCACGGCCGCTACTACCGCACCGGAGACCTCGGGCGCTGGCGGGCCGACGGGACACTGGAGCTGTTCGGCCGTGCGGACCGCCAGGTCAAGCTGCGCGGCAACCGCATCGAACTCGGCGAGGTCGAGGCCATCCTGCTCGGCCATCCCCTGGTGCGGGCGGTGGCGGTGGTCGTGGTCGGCGACCGCAGCGCCGACGCGCACCTGGTCGCCTTCGTGGAGAGCACCGGGGAGGGGGACGTGTCGGACGACCTGTGGGCGTACGCCCGCACCGAACTGCCCCGAGCCGCGCTGCCGCAGGAATTCGTCGTCCTGGACGCCCTCCCGGTCAGCGCCAACGAGAAGGTCGACTACGTGGCCCTGGAGGTGCTGGCAGCTGCGGACCGCACGGGCGCCGCGGACTCCGCGCGGGCCGCCGGTGCGGCGGTGGCGGCGGACGGCACCGTCGAGGAACTCGTCGGGTTGTGGCGGGAGTTGCTCGACCGGGACGACATCGACCCGGAGACCAACTTCTTCACGCACGGCGGCCACTCCCTGCTCGGTGCCCAGTTGCTCCAGCGGCTGGAGAACGCCACCGGCGTCACCCTGAAACTCGCCGATCTCTTCGCCGCCCCCACACCGGCCGCACTGGCCGAGCGGATGAGCGGGCCGGCGGCCCTCCGGGCGACGGCTTCCTGACTCCCGGACCCGCGGTGTCCCCGGCTCGCCTCCGGGGGCACCGCGCCCTGCCTCACTTCGTACCGGCGGGCTGCCCGGCGGGGCCCGCCACCGCCTCCTTCGCGGCGCGGGCCGCCTTGCGGGACGGCAGCAGCAGCGCCGGGACGAGCGCCAGGACGCTGAAGCCCGTCACCCACCAGAAGGTCGTCCCGAACCCGGCCGCGCGGTCGGCGAGCGTGCCGCCCGTCGTCTCGTGCGTCAGGATCACCACCAGCGCGGCCGTGCCGAAGGAGCCGCCCAGCTGCTGCATGATCCGGATCACCGTGGTCGCGTTCGGGATGTCGTCCGGCGTCAGGTCCACATAGGCCCCGGTCACGATCGCCACGGTCGCGGCGCCCAGCCCCGCGCCGCGCACGACCAGGGCGGCACCGAGGTACCAGTTGCTGGTGTCCGTCCCGACCTGGGTGTACGCCAGGGTCCCCACCAGGGCCAGCAGCATGCCGGACACCACGATCGGCTTGGCGCCGATCCGGTCGGTGAGCCCGCCCGCCCAGCGGGTCAGCAGCGCGCCGAGACCCTGGGGCGCCAGCAGGAGGCCCGCCGTCAACGCCGTCTCGCCCCGGATCTGCTGGTAGTACAGCGGCAGCAACAGGATCGCGCCGTACAGCGAGAGACCGGCGAGGAACAGCAGGACCGCGCACATCGAGAACGAGCGCACCCGGAACAGGCGTACGTCCAGTACGGCGTCCGGCTTGCGCAGGCTGTACACCAGGAAGAGCACCAGGAGCAGCGCCCCGCCGACCAGCGGCACGACCGACCGGGCCCGGTCGAGGCCGCCGTCGCGCCCGACCTCCGTGAACCCGTACACCACGGCGGCCAGCGCGGGCGACAGCAGGGCGATGCCCATGACGTCCAGCCGCTTGCCGGTGCGGGCCTCCTGGGCGGGCAGGTGACGCCAGGCGAGCAGCAGGGCGATAAGGCACAGGGGCACGTTGACGTAGAAGATCCAGCGCCAGCTGGCGTTGCTGATGATCAGGCCGCCGAGCACCGGGCCGAGGATGGGCGCGATGACGGCGGCCAGAGTGACCACGGTCAGGATACGGCCGAGCCTGCGGGGTCCCGCCGAGCGGACCAGCATGATCTGCAGCACGGGCTGCATGAAGCCGCCCGCGATGCCCTGTAGCACCCGGATGGTGATGAGGCTGCCGATGCTCCAGGCCGCGCCGGCCGCCGCGGAGGTCAGCAGGAACAGGGCCAGGGACCACATCCACACCCGCTTGGCGCCGAAGCGGTCGGTGGCCCAGCCGGTGGCCGGGATCGCCATGGCGAAGGCGAGCAGATAGCCGGTGCTGACCCACTGCACGGTCGTCACCGTGCTGTGCAGCTGGCGGCTCAGCCCGTCGATGGCGACGTTGACGATCGTGGTGTCGAGCAGGGGCGCGAGACCGCCGATGACGAGGATCCCGGCCAGTTTCAGCAGTGCCGGATCAAGACGTTCTTTGGTCTGGGCTTCAGGCATCAGCCGACTCCTCTCCAGTTAGGAAACTCACCGTATCTAAGATAGGAGACTCACCGTATCTAAACGTGGGAGGAAGTCAACCAAGAGGGGGTCAACGGGCCGCCTTAGACCGGGTTTGGCGGCGGCCGTCACGATGACGCGACCCCAGCTCCCGGAGGCGGCAGTGCTTCAGAACCGACTCGAGGCCCCGGCGCCCCAGCGCCACGAAGCGGGCACGCTCACGCCGTACCTGTCCGTACGGCCGGCCGACGACGAGCGCCCACGGCTGTTCTGCTTCCCCCACGCGGGCGGCTCCGCGTCCGTCTTCACGCTCCTGCGCAACGTGCTGGCCGACCGGGTGAACGTCGTCCCCGTGCAACCGCCCGGCCGCGAACGACGGCTGCGCGACCCTCTGCGTGCCGACCTGACCGCCCTCGTCGCGGACCTCGACGCCCAGCTGGACCCGTACCTCGACCGCCCCTACGCCTTCTACGGCCACAGCATGGGCGCCCTCGTCGCCCACGACCTCGCGGTCCGCCGGGCCGCGCGCGGAGCCCGCACCCCGCTCCGGCTGCTCGCCGGCGCCTGCCGCGCCCCCCATCTGCCTGCGGCCTTCGCCGCGGCGCACGCCCAGCCCGACGACGCCCTGCGCGCACAGATGGTCACCTGCGGCGGACTCCCCGCCGAACTCCTCGCCCACCCCGAACGGGTCGCCGCCGCGCTCGGCCTCACCCGCGAGGACCTGCGGCTGTGCGCGAGCCGGGTACGCACCCCGGCCGCCCCCCGGCCCTGGCCGGTCGAGGCGTTCCACGGCACCACGGACCCGCTGGTCGCCCGCAGCGAGGCGGCGGCCTGGGCCGAGCACGGCAACGGGGAGTTCGCCCTGCACCGGCTGCCGGGAGGTCACTTCTTCCTGGTCGGCTCGGCGGGCAGGCAGTTCGCGGCCGGGGTCGCCGAAGCCGTCCTGCGACTTGCCGTACGGGAAGGGAGCACCCGATGAGCGCACTGGAGATCGCCGTCGTCGGCCTCGCCTGCCGACTGCCCGGCGCGGCCGACCCCCAGGGCTTCTGGCGACTGCTCCGCGACGGGACCGACGCCGTCACCGAGGCACCCCCGGGCCGCTGGGAGAGCGACCTGCTGCCGCACAGGTTCGGCGGGTTCCTCGACCGCGTGGACGGCTTCGACGCCGAGTTCTTCGGCGTGTCCCCGCGCGAGGCCGTCACCATGGACCCGCAGCAGCGACTCATGCTCGAACTGAGCTGGGAGGCCCTGGAGGACGCGGGCATCGTGCCCGCCACCCTGCACGGCAGCCGCACCAGTGTGTTCGCCGGCGCCATCTGGGACGACTACGCGGCCCTGCTGCGCCGGCACGGCATGGCAGCCGTCGACCGGCACACCCTCACCGGATCGCAGCGCAGCATCATCGCCAACCGCGTCTCCTACCTCCTGGGCCTGCACGGACCGAGCGTGGCGGTGGACACCGGGCAGTCCTCCTCGCTGGCCGCCGTCCACATGGCCTGCGAGAGCCTCGGCCGGGGCGAGTCCACACTCGCGATCACCGGCGGCGTCAACCTGAACCTCCTGCCCGAGAGCACCATGGGCGCCCTGAAGTTCGGCGGCCTCTCCCCGGACGGGCGCTGCCACACCTTCGACGCGCGGGCCAACGGCTACGTCCGGGGCGAGGGCGGCGGCGTCGTGGTCCTCAAGCCGCTGTCGGCCGCCCTCGCCGACGGGAACCGCGTGTACTGCGTGATCACGGGCACCGCGATGAACAACGACGGCGCCACCGAGAGCCTCACCGTGCCCAGCGCCGCAGGCCAGCGGGACGTGCTGCGCACGGCGTACGAACGGGCCGGCGCCGACCTGTCGGACGTCGCGTACGTCGAACTGCACGGCACCGGCACGAAGGTCGGCGACCCCGTCGAGGCGACGGCGCTCGGCAGCGTGTTCGCCGCCTCCAGGGCGCCCGGTGACCCCCTTCTGGTCGGCTCCGCCAAGACCAATGTCGGGCACCTGGAGGGCGCCGCCGGGATCGTCGGCCTGCTCAAGGTCGCCCTGAGCATCGCCCACCGGGAGATCCCACCGAGCCTCCACTTCACGGAGCCGCCCCCCGACATCCCCTTGACCGAACTGTGCCTGCGAGTACAGACCGAGCGCACACCCTGGCCGCCCGGACGCCCCCTCGCGGGCATCAGCTCCTTCGGCATGGGCGGCACCAACTGCCATGTGGTGGTACGCGAACCCGATGCCGCCGGGACTGCGGCGCCGCGGGCGCGCTCCGACATCAGCGGGGCGGATCGGCCCGTCGACCGGGTACGGCGTCGGCCCGAGGTGCCCCCGGCGGCTGCGGGCATCACCCCGGCCACCGCCCGGACGGGCGATTCACCGGCTTCCGTCGACCCGGCACCGGCTACGGCGCCGTGGTGGCTCTTGGGCCGTACGGAGGCCGGGCTGGCTGCCGAGGTCGATCGGACGGCCGATCACGCCGATCATCGGCCCGAGGCGGCCCCGGAGGGTGCGGGCATCACCCCGGCGACCTTCCGGACCGGCGACTCACCAGCCCACGCCGATCCGGCACCGTCCAAGACACAGCGGGCGCTCCCCGGCCGCACCGAAGCGGCCGAGGCCGACCGATCGGCCGAGGCCGACCGATCGGCCGACCCTGTACGCCGTCAGCCAGCAGCGGCCCCGGCGGATGCCGGGTCCTCCCTCCCCTCCACCTGTGCCGACGGTTCATCGGCCCCTGCCGGGGCCGATCGGCCGGCCGATCGCGTGCGCCGACAGCCCGGGGCGACCCCGGAGGACACCGGTCCCCGCCTCGCCTCCGCCCGCACCGAGGGCCCATCGGCCTCCGCCGATCCGGCGTCGGCCGGAACGCACGGGGGGCTTCCCGGCGGTACGGAGTCCGCGTCGGCCGACCGCGTGCGTCAGCAGCCCGGGGTGCCCTCCGAGGACACCGGCTCCCCCCGCAAAGACGGCTCGCCCGCCCCCGCCGACCCACCACCCACCGTGGCCCCCTGGGTGCTCTCCGGCCGCACCGAAGCCGCGCTGGCCGCCCAGGCCGACCGGCTGGCCGATCATGTGCGCCGTCACCCCGGGCTGGACCCGGCGGATGTCGGGCTCGCCCTCGCCACCACCCGGACCGTGTTCAAGCACCGTGCAGCAGTCACCGGGGCCGATCGTGCGGGCCTGCTCGACGGGCTCGACGCGCTCGCGCACGGGAGGTCGGCCGCGCAGGTGAGCCGGGGTGTTGTCGGGGGCGGTGATGTGGCGTTCGTGTTCCCGGGGCAGGGGGCGCAGCGGCTCGGGAGCGGGCGTGAGCTGTACGCGGCTCAGCCGGTGTTCGCGGCTGTTTTCGACGAGGTCTGTGTCCAGTTGGACCGGCATCTGCCGCTGCCTCTGCGCAGCGTGTTGTGGGCCGGTGAGGGTACCGCAGAGGCCGGGTTGCTCGACGAGACGCAGTACACGCAGCCCGCGCTGTTCGCCCTGGAAGTCGCGCTGTACCGGCTGATGGAGCACTGGGGCGTGCGGCCCGGTGTGCTGGTCGGGCACTCCATCGGTGAGGTCGCCGCCGCGCATGTCGCCGGGGTGTTCTCCGTCCCGGACGCGGCGGCGCTCATCACGGCGCGCGGTCGGCTCATGCAGGCGCTGCCGGGTGGTGGGGCCATGGTCGCCGTGGAGTCGGGCGAGGCGGAGGTCCGGGACCGGATCGGTCCGGCCGGGCGGGACGACATCGGCATCGCGGCGGTCAACGGGCCCTCCGCCGTCGTGCTCTCGGGTGCGGCGGACGCCGTGGAGTCGGTCGTCGCCCACTTCCGCGACCTGGGCCGCCGGACCAGGCGCCTGACGGTCAGCCACGCTTTCCACTCCCCGCTGATGGCCCCGATGCTCGACGACTTCCGCGCGGTCGTCGCCGGGCTGGACCATGCCCCGCCCCGGCTGCCGATCGTCTCCACAGTGCTGGGCGCCGAGATCGGCGACGAGATGAGCGGGCCGGACTACTGGGTCGATCATGTGCGCCGCCCGGTACGGTTCGCCGACGCGGCGGTCGCCGCACATGCGCGGGGCGCGCGGATCTTCGCCGAAATCGGCCCCGGCCGCGCCCTCACCGTGAGCCTGCGAGCCTGCCTCCCCGACGGCGTCTGCCTGGCCGGGCTGCGGGACGGCGCCGAGAACCGGTCCCTCACCTCCGCGCTCGCGGGACTGCACGTCCACGGCGCCGACGTCGACTGGCACGCGCTGTTCGGTCCGCGAGCCCGCGCTGTCGGGTTGCCGACCTACGCCTTCCAGCGCCGCAGCCACTGGATCGGCGCCCCCGTCGCAGAGGACACCCCACCCCCACCCGCGCCCGTCGCGCCTCCCGGCGGCGCGGAGCCCGACGCCCCGCAGGGCCTCGGGGCACAGCTCGCCGGACTGGGCGAGGCCGAGCAGCTGCACACCGTACTGGAGCTGGTCCGTACCGGCGTCGCGATCGTGCTCGGACACGTCGGCCCCGGGACGGTCGACCCCTCGGCGACCTTCAAGGAACTCGGGTTCGACTCGCTGGCGGCCGTCGAGATGCGGGAGCAGTTGGCAGCCGCGACCGGGCTCGCCCTTCCGGCCGCCCTGCTCTACAACCACCCCACGCCCACCGCGCTCGCCGGGCATCTGCGCACGGAACTGCTGGGCACCGGAGCCGTCGAGGACATGCCGGTGCACGGTCGCCCGGTCGTGGACGAGCCGATCGCCGTCGTCGCGATGAGCTGCCGTTACCCCGGAGGGGTGCGCTCGCCCGAGGATCTGTGGGACCTGGTGGCGGGCGGGACCGACGCGATCTCCGGCTTCCCGGACAATCGTGGCTGGAACCTCGACGCCCTCTTCGACCCCGGCCGCCGACGCCCCGGCACCACCTACGTCGACCGGGGCGGATTCCTCCACGACGCAGACCGGTTCGACCCGGGGTTCTTCGGGATCAACCCGCGCGAGGCCACCGCCATGGACCCGCAGCAGCGCCTGCTCCTGGAGACCTCGTGGGAGGCGCTCGAACGAGCCGGGCTCGATCCGACCGGGCTGTGCGGACGACCGGTCGGCGTGTTCGTCGGGGCGATGTCCCAGGACTACGGGCCCCGTCTGTACGAGGAGGCGGGCGGCCACGAGGGCTACCTGCTCACCGGGACCACTGCCAGTGTGGCCTCCGGGCGTATCTCGTACGTCCTCGGTTTCGAGGGACCGGCGGTCACCGTGGACACCGCGTGCTCGTCGTCGCTGGTCGCGCTGCATCTGGCGGCGCAGGCGCTGCGGCAGGGCGAGTGCACGCTCGCCCTGGCCGGCGGGGTCGCTGTACTCGCCAACCCCGGCATGTTCGTGGAGTTCGGCACCCAGCAGGGGCTCGCGCCGGACGGCCGCTGCAAGGCGTTCGCCGCAGCCGCCGACGGCACGGCCTGGGCCGAGGGCGCGGGCATGCTCGTCCTGGAACGCCTCTCGGACGCCTGCCGCGAGGGCCACCCCGTCCTCGCCGTGCTGCGCGGCAGCGCGGTCAACTCCGACGGCGCGAGCAACGGCCTCACCGCGCCGAACGGCCCGTCCCAGGAACGCGTCATACGCCAGGCGCTCGCCGCCGCCCGGCTGACCGCCGCCGACATCGACGCCGTGGAGGCCCACGGCACCGGAACGCGCCTCGGTGACCCCATCGAGGCCGGTGCGCTCCTGGCGACCTACGGACACGACCGGGACCCCGGCCGGCCACTGCGGCTGGGCTCGCTGAAGTCGAACATCGGCCACGCCCAGGCCGCCGCGGGCGTCGGCGGGGTCATCAAGATGGTGCAGGCCCTGCGGCACGGACTGCTGCCGAGGACCCTCCACGTCGACGAGGCGTCCCCGCACGTCGACTGGTCCTCCGGCGCGGTCTCGCTCCTCACCGACCCCGTGCCCTGGCCGGCCTCCGACGACCGCCTCCGTAGGGCCGGCGTCTCCTCCTTCGGCATCAGCGGCACGAACGCCCACGTCATCATCGAGGAGGCGCCCGCGTCGCCCGAGGACGCGCCCGGCCCCGACCGCCCGGACCCCGTGCCGTCCCGGCCGATGGTCTGGCCGCTGTCCGCGAGGACCGAGCCGGCGCTGCGGGCCTCTGCCGCCGCCCTGCGCGAACGTGTTGCGGCCGATCCCGGCCTCGACGCCGGGGACCTCGCGTACTCGCTGGCCGTCACCCGTACGGCGTTCGAGCACCGCGCCGCCGTCGTCGGCGAGGACCGCGCCGACCTGCTCAGCGGCCTGACCGCACTGGCCGCCGACGAGCCCGCCCCGCACGTCGTGACCGGCCACGGCACCCCGGCCAGGACCGTGTTCGTCTTCCCCGGCCAGGGCTCCCAGTGGACCGGCATGGCCCGCGAACTCCTCGACACCGCACCCGTGTTCGCCGCCGGCATCACCGCCTGCGAACACGCGCTCGCCCCGTACACCGACTGGTCGCTGACAGCCGTCCTGCGCGAGGAACCCGGCGCGCCCGGACTGGACCGCGTCGACGTCGTCCAGCCCGCCCTGTGGGCCGTGATGGTGTCGCTGGCCGACCTCTGGCGTTCGCTGGGCCTCGAACCGGACGCGGTGATCGGGCACTCCCAGGGGGAGGTCGCGGCGGCGTACGTCGCCGGGGCGCTGTCCCTCGACGACGCGGCGAAGGTGGTGGCCCTGCGCAGCCGGGCGGTCGCCGAACTCGCGGGCAGCGGAGGCATGGTCTCCGTACCGCTCTCTGCGGACGACACCCGGGCCCGCCTCACCCCCTGGCCGGACCGGATCGGCGTCGCCGCCGAGAACGGCCCGACCGCCACCGTCGTCGCGGGGGACGCGACGGCGCTCGACGAGTTCGTCGCCGCGTGCCGCGCGGACGGCGTCGACTGCCGCCGGATCGCGGTGGACTACGCCTCCCACACCGAGAGACCCGGCGCGCCGACGGCACCCGCTACTCCGTCGTCAGCTACGTCCTGCAGGCGGCCGGCCGGGTCCTCGCCGAGCACCCCGAGGCCAACTCCCTCGTGCGCGGCGGCCTCGTACCGCGAATCCACACACCCGCCTCCGTGCACGGAAAGCTGGCCCTCGACAAGACCGTGAACGGCCGGCGGATCGTCCTCGCCACCGTCGTGCCCGACCTGCACACCGCCGAACTGGACACCATCCGGCGGCAGGTGGACCGCTTCCGCGACGAAGACCCCACGGACCTTCCGGAGTTCGCCCCGCTGTGGCGGCTGACCCGCCTCCCCGCACTCCTGGGCTACGCCGCCTTCCGCGCCGCGACCGCCTCCCCGCGCCACCGGACCCGCCTGCTGGGCACCTTAGCCGTCACCTCGCTCGGGCACAGCGTCGTCGACGGCTTCCACTCCATGGGCGGTACGACCGTCACCCTCGGCGTCGGACGCGTCGTGCACCGCCCGGTCGCCACCCCCGACGGGCAGGTGCTCGTCGCCCCGATCATGCGGCTCTCCCTGACGTTCGACCACCGAGTGATCGACGGAGCCGAGGCCGCGGACGTCCTGAAGGAACTGAAGGCACGCCTGCAGACCTTCACGCCCGCACCGCCGACCACCACCGAGACCGCCCCGGGCCGCCGCACACAACAGGCCGTGTCGTGAACGACGTCGAGGAACTCAAGGCGTACCTGCTCCTGCACGCCCGGGTCCAGGGCATGTCCGCCGAGCAGTACCGCAGGGTCGCCCGGACCGTGCGAACCGACGACGAGGGCGACCCCGACTCCTGGACCGCGCGCTGGCACGCCGAGGGCGAACGCCACGAGCGGGCCGGACGGCTCCCGGACGCGTGCCGCGCCTACAACCTCGCCCGCTTCCCCTACGTCGACGGCCCCGCACGCCGGCGCTCCCACGACCACTGCGTCGCAGTGTTCGACCGCTGGCGGCTGGCGGGCACCGGCATCGAACCGCTCACCGTGCCCACCCCGGACGGCGAGATCAGATGCTGGACCACCGGCCTGTCCGCGGGAGGCGACCGACCGCTCGTGGTGCTGATGGGCGGCCAGGTGAGCATCAAGGAGCAGTGGGCGCCGCTGCTGCCGCTCATCGCCGAACAGGGCTTCGCCGCCGTCGCCACCGAGATGCCCGGCGTCGGCGAGAACACCGTCCCCTACACCCCGGCCGCCTGGCGGATGCTCTCCGACGTCCTCGACACGGTCGCCGGCCGCTGCGACATCACCCGCTCCTACGCCGTGTGCCTCAGCTTCAGCGGCCATCTCGCCCTGCGCTGCGCCGCCCACGACCACCGACTGCGCGGCATCGTCACCGCGGGCGCGCCGGTGACCGAGTTCTTCACGGACACCGGCTGGCGGGCCGGGGTCCCACGCCTGACCACCGACTCCCTCACCCATCTGACGGGCCGTCCCACCGACGACCTGACCGAGTGGGCGATCGACGGCGCCACCCTGGACCGGGTCACCGTCCCCGTGCACTACCTGGTCAGCCGCCGCGACGAGATCGTGCCGCCCGGCGAGACCGCGGTCCTGCGCCGGCACCTGCCCCGACTGCGGATCCGGGAGAACGACGACGTCCACGGCTCACCGCACCACCTCACCGAGTCCCGCCTCTGGGTGGTGCGCTCCCTGCTGGAGCTGACCGGCGGCCACCGGGTCCGCACCGCGCTCCTCACCACCGCACTCGCCCTGCTGCGGCTGCGCGCCCTCGCACCGCCGCACAGCACCTCACCCAACGTCCCAGCGAAAGGAACCGCAGGCCATGGAAGCTGAGCAGAAACACGCGATGGCGGTCGGCCAACTGGCCATCGGAGGCTGGTTCTCCCGCGCCCTGGCCGTCACGGCCCGGCTCGGCATCGCCGACATCCTCGACGGCGGACACCTGCCGCACACGGAGATCGCCGAACGCACCGGCTCCGACCCCGACGTGATGCTCCGGCTGCTGCGGGCCCTCGTCTTCGTCGGTGCCGCCGAGCGGGACGCCGACGGAGCCTTCGGCATCACCGAGCCGTTCCAGCAACTGCGCACCGACCACCCGCTCTCCCTCCGCCACACCGTCATGCTGTTCGCCGAGACCTACGACGACGCCTTCGGCGCCCTCCAGCACACCGTCAGCACGGGCAAGTCGGGATTCCAGAAGGTCTTCGGCGCCTCGATCTTCGAACACTTCGAGAGGGACCCCGAAGCGGCCCGGGTGTTCGACCTGGCGATGGTGGAACTGGCCCGCCCGGTGGCCGTCTCCCTCCTGCGGGCCCGTGACTTCTCCGGAGTCGGCACGATCGTCGACGTAGGCGGCGGTGGCGGCGCGATGCTGCGGGGAATCCTCCGGTCGCTCCCGGACGTCAAGGGCGTCAGCACCGACCGGCACAGCGTCTGCGAGCGGGCTGCCGCCGACCTCGCGAAGTCCCCCGACAGCGGGCTCGCCGACCGGCTGACCTTCGAACCCGCGGACTTCTTCCAGGCGGTGCCGGCCGGCGGCGACCTCTACCTGCTCAAGAACGTCCTGCGCGACTGGGCCTTCGAAAGCGGCAGGCGCATCCTCGGCACGGTCGCCCGGGCCATGACGACCACAGCACAGAAACAGGGCGCCGACACCCCCGTCCCGCACCTGCTGGTGATCGAACCGCCCATCACGCAGGACTTCGACGCGGCCCGCGAGCTGTTCCAGATGGTGGCTTGCGAGGAGGGCATGCACGGCCTCTCCGAGGAGGGCATGCGCGGCCTGCTCGACGCGGCGGGCTTCGACGTCCGGTCCGTCCACCCCCTGCCCACCGGCCACAACGTGTACGACGCCACGGTCCGCACCACGACCGAAGCCCCCCGCTAGAAAGCTCCGCAGAGCCAGGAAGGACAACCATGTCAGCAGAGACAACGTCCGTGACCACCACCGTGCCCGCCGAGCGGCAGATCGTCGTCGAAGTCGTCGAGAAGATCACCAAGAGCGAACTCAACGTCGCGACCCCGCCTCACACCTGGGGCCCCGGGACGATGGCCACCTACTGGTGCGACGTGTTCGACGCCGAGGGAAAGGCCATCGGCACGACCGTGGGGACCATGGTGATCCTCTACGAGGACCCCGAGACCGGTCACTTCATCGAGCAGGTCTCGGAGCAGATCTCGCTCCCCGACGGCACGATCGCCGCCTCGGGACTCGTCGACCGCACCGAGGTACTCCAGCAGCGGTGGCTCGGCTACCGGGCGGAGGGCACCAGCGGACGCTACCTCGGCATGACCGGCCACCGGAACTTCCGGATCACGTCCCTGACGGACCCGGCGTTCCCCATCGACGCCAAGTGGGAACTGAGCGCCGGGTGAGATGCCCGACATGCTGCGTCCCCTCAAGGTGATCGCCCGCGGCTGTCTGCGCCTGCTCTGGGAGAGCCTGGTCGCCTCCGGAAAGCTGTCGTACGCCGTCCTGGACCTCCCCGAGCAGACACCCACCGCGGCCGACCCCGGCCCACGGCACCCGGAACGGGTCCGCCGCGACCTGCCCCTGAGCCGCGCCGAGAAGGCACTCCAACGACAACTGCGCGATCCGGCCTGAACCACACGGAGGTGTTCACCATGTCACAGATCAAGGTCCTGCTGGTCGGAGGGCTCTCCTACTTCCCCTCCGACCAGCGCGTCCAGTTCACCGAAGAACTGGGCGAGAAAATCAAGTACCGCTTCGGCGCAAGCTACGAACACTTCGTCCACCAAGGCGACTACACGACGCTCGACGGCGAGGAACTCCCGGTCTTCCAGTGGACAGCACGGACCGCCATCGCTGAATGAACCACGACCGGGACAGGCGTGACACCGGGCATCCAGACCGGCCCCGGTGCACGATCATGCCGCCCCGGTCGAGGTGCGCCTCGTACGTCTCGGCGAGGCAGGTGAAGCGGGCTGTCCACGTACCGTCGCCCTGGCGGCGGAGATCGGCGCCGTCGAGGGCGGTGGGTACGGTAACGAGGAGGATCTCGCAGGCTTCTCGCAGGCGGGCGCCGACCTGGTGGAGCGTCGCGGGCACCGGCAGCATGCCGGCGTGCCCGGCCATACACCGTCCACCAGCCGCCGACAGCCAGGCCACCTGCGACTTATGCCCACCGCAGGCAGCACGACTCCAGCACCGACCACTGCTCATCAGAAAGATCCCCTCGCCCCACATCTTGATCATCACAGTGCAGGACGCGCACAGGAATCCGAACCTGGAACACGGCCTAGCGTGTCAGGCGGTACGCGTCGGTGATCGTCACTATGTGTGCGTTCCCGCCCGTGTCCGTCAGACGGGCTCGGAAGGAGACGGACCCGGCGTCCGCGGGGTGGGTCAGCGTCACCTGGCGCGTGCTCCCGGAGGAACGGACGTCCGTCTTCCGCCAGGTGGCACCCGCGTCGTACGAGACCTCGACGTCAAGCGCCTTCACTCCCCGCGTGGCCGCCGCGCCCTCGACGACGAGCGGCACCGTCAGACGGGTGCCCGCCTTCGCCGTGCTGGCTGACGTCAGTTCGGGGGCGAATCGGACCGAGGACAGCGGCAGTACGGTTTCACGCGTGCCGGACACACGACCGGAGACGAACGTCCAGGAGGCGCTGACCCGGGTGCTGACCCCGGAGACCTCGGCAGGCCGGGAGAACTCCGAGGTGAGGCGGTAGGACTGCCGGGCCGCGGGGAGCGTGGTGACGGGCCGACAGCGCAGGTACTTCCTCTCCAGTGCGCTCGATGTGCGGTACAAGTAAGGGACGCCACCCGAGGTGAGGGTGACCTTGGCCGTCCCCGTCACGGAGTCGCCGACATGGCCGGAGCCGTCGGCGAACTGCGGCAGACATATCTTCAGGTCGTCACCGGTACGCGACACGCCTCCGCCACCCGGTCCTTCGGCCAGGCTGGGCCCGAACACTCCGGTGTTGAAGGTCTCCGAGTAGCTCCGTCCGGCCCGGTACGTCCGGCCCGCGCTGCTCTGGAACGTCTCGTGGCCGTCGTCCGCGCCCTTCTGTACGAAGTCGAAGCCCCAGGTGTAGTTCTTGGGCACGGTGACGTAGTGCCGCTGACGCCCCGGGAGGGCGAAGTCAGCGGCGGCGACGCTGTAGCCCTCGTCGAACGGCGAGTACCAGGCGGCCCCGACACTGCCTGTCTTGCCCGCCGCGGGAGAGCCCGCGCTGATGTCCGCGCGCGCGAGTTCGCTCGTACTCGTCGTGTGCGAGAAGCCGTCGAAGAACGAGCCGGATCTGGTGTACAGCAGGTCGTACGCGGTGTCGGTGCCCTTGCTGAAGGTGGCGCCGACCTGGGCCTCGAAACCGTCGGCGGGTGATGCCGAGGCGCCGGACCGGGCGGTCCTGAGCCGTGAGAAGTCACTGCCGGTCAGAATGCCCACGGCGAGGCCCGACCCGGCCGCACGCATGATGTACGAGGCGTAGGCGCCGTTGGACGTGGCGTCAGGGTCCGGTGGGGTGAGCGAGACCGGCTTGGCCTCACGGGCGTCCAGGACCGTGCGGGTGTCCGCGGTCAGCGACAGCCGCGGCTGCACCAGTTCCGCAGTCCCCGCGTCCGCACCACTCCAGGTGGTGACAAGGGCGAAGACGTTGTACGCCCCCTTCGGCGCGCGGAACCGCGCGATGCCTTCGGTGCCCCCCAGGTTCCACAGCAGGGCCGGGCTGTCCAGGCCGTAGAGGATGATGAACGGGAAGAAGGCCGGATCGCCGTTGCCGTCGAGGACGTTCAACGTCAGGTCGTACGACTCCACCTCGGCGTCGGCCGCCAGGGCGGTGCGTACGCTCTGGCTGCCGCCGGTGGCGACCAGAGCGCCCGAGTAGTCGCCTCCCGCCGGAACGGTGCGGGTGTCGGCGGTCACGTCCACGGAGGCGGTGCCGCCCGCGGGCACGGTGACGCGCTTCGGCGAAACGGTGAACAGCCCTCGGGGAGCGGGCTTTCCGTCGGCGTCGGTCGCCTGGACGGCCAGGCGGAGGGTGACCGCCGAGGTGCCGGTGTTGCGGTACGTGATCTTCTTGGTCAGCGGAGTGTCGTCGGTGTGCGGCCACTGCTGTGCACCGAAGCCGACGGACGACGCCTCACTGCTCACCGTCTGTCCGACGGCTTTCGCGATGTCCACCCGCCCGGTGCCCTGCTGCTGCGCGGTCAGGCCGACTGTCGGCTTCGTGGAGGAGACGAGGGCCTGCTTGAGCTGCTGCCCGGTCCAGTCGGGGTGCCGCTGGGCGAGGACGGCCGCGGCGCCCGCGACATGCGGGGTGGCCATCGAGGTGCCGTTGAGGGAGACGTATCCGTCGCCGACGGGGGCGCCTATCGTGCCCTCGGCCGCCTTGGCCGCGACGATGAACCGGCCCGGCGCGGTGAGGTTGGGCTTCAGGGAGCCGTCCTGGGCGGGGCCCACGCTGGAGAAGGTGGCGATCCGGTCCTGCTTGTCCACCGCGCCGACGGTGAGCGCGGCGGCCGCGCTGCCGGGAGAGCCGATGGTGCCGGCGAGGGGCCCCTCGTTCCCGGCGGCTACCACGAACAGTGTTCCGGTCTTGGCGGAAAGGGCGTTGACGGCCTCTTCCAGCGGGTCGATGCCCGCGGTGTCGGTGCCGCCCAGGGAGAGGTTGACAACGTTGGCATGCTGGTCGACGGCCCACTGCATGCCGGCGATGATGTCCGACTCGGAGCCCGATCCGCTGTCGCCCAGGACCTTGGCGTCGAGGATCTTCGCGCCGGGGGCGACACCCTTGTAACGGCCGCCGGACTTGGCGCCGGAACCGGCCGCGATGGAGGCGACATGGGTGCCGTGGCCGACCCGGTCCACGTTGTCCGGCGAGGAGCCGAAGTTCTTCTCGGCGATCTCCTGGCCGGCCAGATCCGGGTGGGTCTGGTCCACGCCTGTGTCGAGTACGGCGATGGTGACGCCCTTGCCGTCGTAGCCGGAGGCCCATGCTGTGGGCGCGCCGATCTGCGGCACGCTCTGGTCCAGGCTCGCCGTCCGGGCGGCGTCCAGCCACACCTTTTCGATGCCGGAGGCGATCCGGGTGGCACCCGCCCTGGCGCCCGTTCCGGCGTCCGTGAGCGCGTTCCACACCTGCGAGGCGTCGGACCCGGACACCTCGAACGCCTGGCCGTTGATCACCGGCAGGTTCCGCTCGACGTCCACGTCGGCGGCGGCGAGTTCCCGTTTCGCCGATGCCTCACCGGCCGTACGGTAGGTCACGATCAGCGGCGTCGAGTTCCGCTGTGTGTCGCCGTTGTCAGAGGCGAGCAGCTCCGTCACGTCGAACAGCCGCCGGTCCACGGTGCCCTCGGCCAGCGGCCGCACCGCGTCCCCGGGGATCACGTAGCTGCGGTCCTGGTAGCGGTGGACCGAGATCGCGATGTCCTCGCGTCCCTCACCCGCCCGGACCCCGGTGACCCGCCCCGCACCGTCGGTCGTCACCGTGTCCCCGGTGATCAGGGTGACGGTGCGGCCGCCACTGTGCGCCGTACCTCTCGTCGGTGCGGTCTCCGCCGCGGCCGACAGGCCGGGTCTGATCCCGGGCGCCATGCCCAGGGCCAGCGCGGCGGCAACCGCCACGGCCCCCGAGCGCATCCATAACCTCATGCAAACTCCTTTGTAGCCATATGAGTTGAGCAGTATTCAGGTGCTGCCTTCGCGGGCGGCGGCCTCATGATCCCCATTGCGGTACCTCCGTACAAGGCCTCCCTGTCCGGGGTCGCGTTGCCCCACCACCAGCCGTCGCAGCTCCCAGCGGCGGATCCTCCCCATCGCAGGCCCTTCGAGCCACGGGTTCGATCGTGTTCTTGTCGCTGGGTTTTGGCCAAGGCGTCCTATGCGTAGTGGGCGTGGAGGGAATCACGCGCGGCGTCGAGTGCCGTCAGACGGGGGCGAGGCGGGTGTGGTCGATGCTGGTGGTACGGAGCAGTTCTTCCAGGGTGTCGGTCAGGTCGGCCAGTTCGTCCCAGCGGACTGATGGGGTGGCCAGAAGACGGGCGAGACTTTCATCCACCGCGGACCAGCGATCGAGTGCCGTGGAGACGACGATGCGGGCCGCAGTGTCGAAAGGCTGCGGCGGACGGACTTCCGGGTGCGTTCAAAAGAGCCCCAAGCCCGGGGGCGGGTCAGCGGCGATCCCGGCTTCACTCGCTCCACCTGCTTTCCAGCGGGTGGAGACGAGGGCGGCCTGGATGTCACGCCTGCCTTCGGCTCGCTTGCGTTCGTAACCGGCGGGACTCATAGCAGTATCCGTTGCTGAACAAGGCGGAGATGCAGAAGGCGCGTTGGAGTCGGCGGTTGTAGTGCCGCGGCCGGTGAAGACTGCCGAGGTCTTCGCCTGAGGCACCGCCGCGGTGGTCACCCCGATCGGCCACGTCAAGACCAGGACGGACGCCTGGACCCACGGCTACGGCACCCCCGGCGAGGTCACCCTGAACCTCCGTGATGCCCTGCTCGGCATCCGGCGGGGCGTCCGGGACGACAAGCACGGCTGGATGCCCTGACTGGGCTGAGCCCCGCGGGCCACTCGGCCCGCAGCCCTTCCAGGGCCCGTCCGGACGAGTTCCGGGCGGGCCCGCTCTGCGTATTCCTTTCCGTTCCCTCCCGTCCATGCTGCCGCCCGAACCGGCCAGGCTGCCGTACGGATCCTCCTCGACCGGGCGCTGGACGACTCCGCGTTCGACGTCCTGCGCGACCTGGATCTGACCGGATTCGGCGGCGCAACCCCGCGCTACGACACCACCGGGGCCTGCTGGGTACCGGTCCCCGCCGACGACAGCCCGGAAGCCGACTGGCCGAGCCGGTCCGACGGCTCGACGAGATGCCCGCGTACCCCGGGTGGGGGACGGGTTGCGGACGATTCTCGGCCACGTACGGGCGTCCTGGACGAGCCTCTCCTCGCGGACGCGCGACCTTCCGTCCGGGTTGTACGCAACAAGGCCGATTGACCCTGTGGTAGTTGGTGCGTTTGCCTCGAAGGGAGCCCTCGGCGCGGGGCCGGGGGTCATGCGTCAACGGGGAACACAAGGGGGAACATGTCCAAGGCTTCAGCCATGTCCGGCAGAGCTGTGACCGTGTCCGGCATCTCCTTATCGACGGCGCTGCTGCTCGCGTTCACCGGAACGACCGCCGGTGCCGCGCAGCACGCGCCCCGGACGGAGCGGGTCAGCACCGCCGCCGACGGCACCCAGGGTGACGGCGCCTCCAGTGCGGCCGTCACCACGCCGAACGGACGCTACATCGCGTTCCGTTCGTCGGCCACCAACCTCGTGCCCGAGGGGGTCAGCCGCCCGGGCACCTACTCCTACATCCGTGACCTGACAACCGGCGAGGTCACCAAGATCGAGCGGGCGCTGAGCACGCCCCGGCTCAGCGCCGACGGACGCTGGGCCACGTACACCGACTGGGGCAGCCGCAACATCAACGTCTTTCTGTCCGACCTGAGCACGGGCACGAGAATCCGGGTCGGGGCCCCCGACGGCCGGGACACCGCGTCCTCGCCGACCATCAGCGAGGACGGTCGCCACATCGCCTACCGGTGGCTCGGGCACCCTGATTTCCCGACCCGCATCGACCTCTACGACCGTCTGACCGGCACCCGTGAGACCGTCAGCGCGGGCCCGCAGGACTCCAACCGGGACATGGACAGACCGTCGATCAGCGGCGACGGCCGCCGGGTCGCCTACCAGGACAACGGCACCGGTGACGTGTGGGTCGCCGACCGAGTCACCGGCGCGCAGACCGAGGCCGACGACGGCACGCCCTCGACCGTGGTCCAGCTGAGCGCCAACGGCCGTGTCCTGGCGATGGATTCGGCCGACGGCTCCTATGTACGGGACCTGCGCACGGGCCGCGTCCGGCACTTCCCCGGCGTCCGCGTCCTGGCCGTCAGCCCGGACGGGCAGCGGCTGTTGACGCGGGACGCGGACGCGAACCTGACCCTGCGCGGCCTGCGCGGCGGACGCGAGATCCCCGTCGGACACGGCAGCGCCACCGCGGGCTCGGTCTCCGCCCACGGCCGCTCCGTCGTCTACTCCACGGAGGACGCGGACGTCGTTCCCGATGACACCAACGGTCTGTACGACGTCTTCCAGTGGAGGTCACGCTGATGTTCCGCGCCTCAAGAGCCGTGCTCGGCACGGCAGTCGCGATCGCGCTCGCCTGGACGCCGGGGGCCGCCGCACAGGACCGGGGTCACCAGGGGCCCGACGAGCCCCGTACCGTGCGGGTGAGCACGGCCGCCGACGGCGGTCAGGCCGACGGACCGTCGAGCGGGGCCTCGATCAGCGCCGACGGCCGCCAGGTCGCGTTCACGTCCACCGCGCCGAGCCTCGGCTGCGAGCGCCTCTCGCCGTGCCTGTTCCTGAAGGACCTGACCGACGGCGGCCTGACCAGGATCGACCTCGGTAGCGGCCACACCTACGACGCGCCGCTGTCCAGCGCCGACGGGAGCCGTGTCGCCTTCTCCGCCGGCACCCGCTTCCAGGCTCCTTACCTGTACGACAGCGCCACCGGCCGTTCGGAGCGGCTGTGGCCCGAAGACCCGCCCGGATCGGCCGAGTTGGGCCGCGCCCAGTCGATCAGCCCCGACGGCACGCACGTCGCGTACACCGTCGGCGGCCGCAACGGAGGGCAGACCGCGCGGCTGCTGTACGTCCGGGACACGGAGACCGGCACCGAGGAGCTGATCTCGACCGCCGAGGAGGGCGACAAGAACAAGGCCTCGGTGAGCGGTGACGGCAATCGGGTCGCCTACTCGGTCCAGGGGGACGTCGGGGGCGACGACCCGAACGACGTCTTCGTCAAGGACCGGGCGACGGGCCGGCGCATCCACGTCGACGCGGACCTCGGTGTCGCCCATCTGATCCGGATCACGGCGGACGGCCGCCGGGTCCTCCTCAACGCCAACACCGGGGTGTACGTCCACGACCTGAGCACGGGCACATCGCGACGGGTGGCCGACGGAACCGCCTCCTCGGCCACGGCGGACGGCCGGTACGCCGTCGTCACGGGCACCGACGGCGTGCGGGTGCGTGACCTGCGGACGGGGCTGCGAGGGGCCGCCCTCTCGTGGACCGCCACGGTGATGGGCGACTCGCTGGCCGCCAAGGGACGTGTGGTGGCGTTCAGTTCGACGGAGTCCCACCTGGTGTCGGGCGACACCAACCGGCAGTCGGACGTGTTCGCCTTCTCGGGGGGCCTCGGGAAGAACCCGGCCCCGATGCCGTCCGTCACCGAACGGCTCGGCGGACCGGCCGGGGCGTCGCACGACCCGGTGATGGGGGAGAACAAGGTCGTCACCTTCACCTCGGAGGAAGACGTCTTCATCAACGCGGCTGTCCGCGTCGTCCAGGTCAACTCCGACGCGGAGAAGCCGTCGTCGGAGGGCACCCCCTGCTACAGCGGACGCATGGTGAGCTATGTGATCCCGTCCGCCGCCGACGGCGCCCCGGAGATCCACATCCGCAACCGCTCCGTCGGCAAGGTCACCACCCTGGACTCCTACCAGAGCGCCCGCTTCACCTGGATGGGGCAGTCCCGGATCAGCCCCACCTGCCAGTGGATCACCTACGCGGCGACCCTGCCCGCCACCGACGCCGACCCGGACCCGCAACCCCGCGTCTACCGCTTCAAGTTCGACGGCGGCACCACGGACGTGGTCAGCGCGCCCTCGGGCGGTCCGGCGGGCAACCCGTCCATCGACTACGACGGCCGGTACATCGCCTTCGAGCAGGGCGACGACGTCTACGTCCGTGACCTGGACACCGGCGACCTGTCGAAGGTCGCGGACGGCGCCTCGGCCCCGTCCCTCAACGCGATCGGCCGCACGATCGCCTTCCAGCAGGGCCGGTACGTCTACGTCCGGGACCTCGACACCGGCACCACCACGGCCCGGGTCAGGGGCACAGAGCCCTCGATCTCAGGGCACGGCACAGAGTTCGCGTACACCTCGGGCAGTTCCGTGTACCTGCTCGAAATCGCCACGGGGAAGAGGCAGTTGGTCAGCGTCGATCGCTGGGGCGGCCGCAACGACCTCCCGGCCGGGCACCCCTCGGTCAACGCCGACGGCACGGTCGTCGCGTTCGAGTCGGCCTCACCCGATCTGGTGGAAGGGGACACGAACGGGGTGACGGACATCTTCCTGCGGACAGTGCGGTAGCAGGCGACAACCACCACGAACAACAGGCAGCACCACAACGGGGGACCACCATGCACAACACCAGCCGAGTCTTCGCGCTCGCGCGCACGCCAGTGGTGTTCCTCGGCGATTGCCCGCCGACAGCTGAAGCGTACGACCCGCACACCGCTGCGGGACCAGCCAGTAGGGGCCCCGGTAACGGTGGTACGGCCTTCCAGACGGATCTGGTCGAGGGGGGAGGCCCCAGAGAACAGGCAGTCGGTCAGGTTGGCGTCAGTCGGTACCGGGTGCGCAGCATCCACACCCTGCACCGAGACGCCCGGTTGCGGGCTTGAGCCGGCCGACAGGTCCTGACTCATGGCCGTGCCGTTGTGGGTGAAGGGGTGGGGTGGGTGCTGACCGACGCAGGGGCGGTCAGCACCACCTGGCTGAGGTCAACGGCCCCGTAACGCACCCGCACGGTTGCCGTCGCCTCCCATCGCGTCCGCATGCACACCACTTCCCGCGCTGTTGTGGGGTGGCACGAGTTCGTGGGTCCGTCCGTCGCGGAGGAGGGCCCAGGACGTTGACACGGCGGTGGGGCAGGGTGAGGACGGCCCGGATGTGATGACCGTTCCAACCGGTCGTTGAACAAGGAGCGGGTGGATGTCACCACCACCCGTAACACGGTCAACCTCCACGGCTGGACGCTGGAGGAAGCCTCCGGCCACACCGTGTGGCCGGCCGTGCCACGGCCCGTATCCACACCGGTGAGGGCCGCGACACCCGCACCGACCTCTACCAGGACCGCCGCAGCTACGTGTGGAACAACGACCACGACACCGCCACCCCGCGCAACGACCACGGCCGCTTCATCGACGACGAGTCCAGGAGCCGTGACCGTGACCGCGACCACGGCGATGCCCGCCGCTGAATCCACCCACCACGCGGACGGCTGAGCACGCCACCCGCCCCTGCACCCTGAGATGACGGCGTACCCGGCTCAGAACGGACCGGGCGTGCCGCCGGCATGAGGGGCGGGAACGCTCGCGCACCCGACCACAGGCCCGACCATGGCCTGGGGACCACCAGGTCTGGCGATGACCTCGTGCGCCGCGAGCGCTGCCGAGCGGGCCAACTCCCGTTCCCGGAGCACGAAGTCGTCGACGCCCCGCGGAAGCGGCATAACGCCCACCGGGCTGTAGCCCCGGTGCACCCGGCCCGGGCCGCGGTCAGCAGCCGCTGCCGCAGTGCCTCGTCCAGGCCCAGTCCGTCCGCGAGCGCGGCGACGGTCCGCCGCTGCGGAGCCGCCCGCCGTCCCCGCTCGAGATCCCCGATGCCCCGTGCACGCCCGACGCCTCCGCCAGACCTTCGATGGTCTGCGACGCGGACAGCCGCAACTCCCGCAGCAGCGCCCCGAACGCCGCCTGCTCCCCGCTCAACCCCGCCCCCGAGCATGATCATTTGAATTCTGGAAGAGCCGGGGAGTGCGCGTCGGTTGGCGGCGCTGCTCAGTGGTCGGAAAAGGCGTTGTCAGTGGTCGCCGGTAAGTTCGTCAGTGTCGCGCCGATCGGTCGCGACATCCCCCCTGGGCTGCGCCGATTCGGCGTGCGCAAAGCCTTGTGCCGTAAAGGAGATGGTGCGTGTCGGACTGGGAGAAGTCGAGTACGGCCCGGGTGGTGCCGCCCGCGAGGCCGCGCAAGCTCGCCAAGGTCCCCTTCGTCGAACTGGCCGACGGACGCCTCCAGGGAGTGGTCTCCAGCGGCTCGGACATCGAGCGGGTGTACGTCTCGTCGGTCGCCGCCAGCACCTACGCCTTCGCGTGCAGCACGAACAACAACCGCCCCTGCGGCGGCGCGCGGGGCTCGTTCTGCAACCACATCCGCGCACTGGTCACCGAGGCCGTCCTCCAGTACGGCGCCGACCGCGTCGCCCGCTATCTGCGCGTCGAGCCCGGGGCCGCGCAGACGGACGCCGCCGCTCTCACCGCCGCGATGACCGGCGCCCGGCCCCCGCAGGCGGACGGCAAGGCCGCCGCGGCGTCCGTCTTCAGCCGGTTCCTGCGCCACCTGGCCTACCTGGAACTCGCCCCGGTCACCGCCCCGTTGCCGGAACTGCAATGGTTCCCGCCGACCAGGGCGGCGGCTGCCACGGCCACATTCGCCGACGAGTCCGATCCGGCCGGGGAGGAGGAAGCCGGCCGGCTCACCGCGCCGGTGGCGGGGCTGGACGAAGCGCTGGTGGCGGCCGACGCCTTCGACCGGACCCTCGTGGCAGGCCTGCTGCGCCCCCGCCCCGACCGGGTGCAGGACCTCACCGAACTCGCCCGCGCCGTCGCCGGCACCCCGCTCGCCACCCGGGTCGCCGAAGCGGCCGAGAAGGCTGCGGCCGGAGCCGCGAGCGAGGAGCACTTTGTCGCCCTGGCCGCCGCCCGCACCGCCCTGTTCGGCGCCGTGCACGACGCGCTGACGCTGGGCGCCGACGAGCTGACCGGCCGTACGCGGGAGGAGCGAGGGCCGACGGCCGTCGGCGCGCGGCCCGAGGCCAACCTGCTCACCGCGGCCCGCAGTTGGCTGTCGGACCTCGCGCGCACCGGCTGGCAGGGTATCGACCACGAACTGGTCGGCGGGGCCGCACCGATCGTCTCCGCGATGCTGCCCGACCCAGGGCTGCGCCGCCTGGCCACACTGCTCGACGGTTTCGCCGCCGAACTCGCCGCCTCCTGCCCCGGCGCGGCCCTGGACCGGATCCCGGCGCGCCGCTGGGGCGATCTGTGGGCGCGTGCCCTGCTGCTGACCCGGCCCGGAGCCGCCGAGGTGCCCGCGGTCGAGGCCGTCACCGGCCGGCTGTTGCCGCTCGGCGTGGACCTGCACGAACACGTCACCGCCGCGCAGGCCCAGGTCCACGCGGTGTTCGAACCCGCCGACGGCACCACGCCCCGGCTGGTCCGCGCGAGCGTCTCGGTGCCGAAGCCGGACACCGTCGTCGAGGCGGGCGTCTGGCAGTTGCTGCGTCCGCATCTGTCGCTGCTCACGGCCCTCGGCGAAGGCCGGGCGATGGACCTCGACGCGATGCCCCTCACCGGCGAGGGCGATCTCCTGTGGGACGACGCCCGGGCCCGCCAAGGCGATCCCGCAGACGCCCTCGCGACCGCGCGGGTCGTCCTGCCGACCGCCACCGCCCTGTCCACCGCGCCCTTGGACCGCCACCCGGCGCGCATCGCCGAGCCGGTGTTCCTGGAGGGCTACGGCAGGAGCCAGGACGGCGACACCCTCACCTTCACCGTCGCCGGCCAGGCCCTCCCCGTCGACACCGACCGCATTCCGACCGCGAGCCCTCTGACCCCCGAGGCCGTCGCCGCCTCCGGCGCGTGCATCGCCCTGCTCCGCTGGGACGGCGGCGGGTTCCGGCTCCAGCCCCTCGCCGTCGAGACCACCGTCCGAAGGAAGGCCGTCGCCCTCCACGCGGGCGCGTGGGCCGGCGGCACCACCGACAAGGCCGGCGCCCGGGCCGAGAAGGCCGCCACCGACGCCGTGACCGTCCTGCGGGAACGGGCGGGAAGGCTGCTGCGGAAATGAGCGACGACATGGAATACGCGGCCGACGTGCTGGACGCGGCTCCCGACGACAACCGTCGGCAGGTCCTCTACTGGCGGCTGCTCGCCCGTCTCTTCGACCCCGAGGAGCAGGCCGGCCTGGAGGCCGCGAGCCTCGCCGTCGTCGAGGACATCGGTCTGCCGCCCGCGCTGCTGGACCCGCAGGCCTCCGTCGACTCGATCGTGCAGCGCCACCCGGAACTGGCGGCGGAGTTCGACGGGTTGATGGTCCCCGAGACCGCCACCGAGGATGCGGCTGACCGAGACACTCGCGACCGGGCTGCCGAAGTCCGGCGCGCGGCCCTGGTGTCCAAGGTGCTGCTGAACGTCTTCGCCACCGGCTCCGGGGCCGTCGGCGCCGGACAGCTGTCCCGTTGGCAGAGCGACGCCGGCTGGCTGGAGCGTGCGCTCGGCTGCGCACCGGGCGAGCTGCGCGGCGGCCGTGTGCCGGGAGGCCCCGGCGTCAGCCCGACCGGCTCCGGAGGCGGCGGCCGGACGCCCGACCTGAGCAACCTGATCCCTGCGATCGGCCCCGAACTCGGCGCCCTCGAAGCCGACCTCGTCCGGCGCATGCATCTGCGCGAGGTGCTCGCCGACCCGCAGCTCGCCGCGCGGCTCACCCCGAGCATGTCGCTCATCGAGCAGCTGCTGCGCGACAAGAACAACCTCTCCGGCGTCGCCCTGGCCAACGCGAAGGCGCTGATCCGGCGCTTCGTCGACGAGGTCGCCGAGGTGCTGCGCACTCAGGTGGAGAAGTCCTCGGTCGGCGCGATCGACCGCTCGGTCCCGCCCAAGCGCGTGTTCCGCAACCTCGACCTCGACCGCACCATCTGGAAGAACCTCACCAACTACAGCCCCGAAGAGGAACGCCTCTACGTCGACCGCCTCTACTACCGGCACACCGCCCGCAAGACGACGCCGCAGCGGCTCATCGTGGTGGTGGACCAGTCGGGCTCGATGGTCGACTCCATGGTCAACTGCACCATCCTGGCCTCGATCTTCGCCGGCCTGCCGAAGGTGGACGTCCACCTCATCGCCTATGACACGCGGGCGCTCGACCTCACCCCGTGGGTGCACGACCCCTTCGAGAGCCTGCTGCGCACCCAGCTCGGCGGCGGCACCGACGGGACGGTCGCGATGGCCCTGGCCCAGCCCAAGGTCGCCGAGGCCCGCAACACCGTCGTGGTCTGGATCTCCGACTTCTACGAGTGGCAGAGCCAGCCCCTGTTCGACAGCATGGCCGCCCTGCACCGCTCGGGGGTCAAGTTCATCCCCGTCGGTTCGGTGACCAGCTCCGGGCGCGGCAGCGTCAACCCGTGGTTCCGCGAGCGTTTCAAGGACCAGGGCACTCCGGTGATCTCCGGCCACATCCGCAAGCTCGTCCACGAACTCAAGACGTTCCTCACCTGAGTTCCTGGGACTCCTGAGATTCCTGGGACTTCTCCCGCCTCACGAACTTTCGAGAAAGGCCTCTCCATGTCCGACCTGCTGCGCGCCCCCGCCGAGTTCAAGTACGCCGAGGAACTCGACTGGCTGGAGTCCGTCGACGACGGCCCCAAGCCGTTCTCCTGGCGGCTGTCCCCGAAGATGGTCCGGCTGTTCATCCTGGGCTCCGAGCGCGCCGACGGCCTCGACCGGGAGATCTCCCAGAAGTGGTTCGGCGACCGCAGCTTCGTCGAGCGCTCGATCGTCACCCTCGCCTCCGACCGCGGCCTGCTGCTCATCGGCGACCCCGGCACCGGCAAGAGCTGGCTGGCCGAGCTGCTGTCGGCCGCGATCTCCCGCAACTCCACCCTGGTGGTGCAGGGCACGGCGGGCACCACCGAGGACCACATCAAGTACTCGTGGAACGTGTCGATGGTCATCGCCAAGGGCCAGTCGAGGGAGTCGATGATCCCCTCGCCGATCATGACGGCCATGGAGGCCGGCTCGATCGGCCGCTTCGAGGAGCTCACCCGCTCCACCAGCGACGTGCAGGACGCGCTGATCTCGATCCTGTCCGAGAAGTACATCTCGGTCCCGGAGCTGGGCAGCGACCAGGACAGCGACAACATCGTGTTCGCCAAGCCCGGATTCTCGGTCATCGCCACCGCCAACAGCCGCGATCGGGGCGTCAACGACCTCTCCTCCGCGCTCAAGCGCCGCTTCAACTTCGTCCGCATCCCGGTGGTGACGAACAAGAAGAGCGAGGCGGAGATCGTGCGCTTCCGCACCGAGGAACTGCTGCGCCGCCACCAGATCGAGCTGGACGTCCCGCCGACCCTGCTGGACGTGCTGCTGCAGAGCTTCGCCGATCTGCGGGCCTCCTCGGCTGCCGCCGGCAGCGACGACGAGAAGCTGGAGTCCGCCCTGTCCACGGCCGAGCAGATCGGGGTCCTGGAGGACGCCATCCTGCACAGCAACTTCTTCGGCGAGCGCGCCCTCACTGCGCATGCCCTCGCCGCCTCGCTCGTCGGGTCCTTGGCCCGGCGCGAGCCCGAGGACCTCGCCATCCTCAACAAGTACCTGCACGGCGTGGTCGAGCCGCGCAGCAAGGAAGAGGGCGGCTCCTGGCCGGAGTTCCTCCAGGGCGGCCGCGACGCGATCGCGACCCTGTCATGAGCGGCGGCCCCTTCGAGGCGCTGCGCGGTCAACTACACGAGGCGGCGACGGAGTTCGCCGACGGTCCCGGAGCCCTGGAGGGCATCCTGCGGGGCATCGTCGACGACGTCGAACGCGCGGTGCGCGAACCGCTGGAGATCTTCCCGGTCTGCCACCACTCACCGGCCTCGGCGAGCGCCATGTCCCGCCGGCTGCGTGAGAAGCAGCCGAAGGTGGTCTACCTGGAGCTGTGCGAGGACATGGCGCCGCTGCTCACGGAGCTGCGCAACTGCCGCCTCCCGGTGGCGGTCCAGGCCTTCGCGAGCGAGATCGAGGGCTTCCCCCTCGACTGGGCGCCGCTCTCCGTGGTCGCCCCGGTCACCGAGGCCTCCGCCGAATACCAGGCCATCGCCTACGCACTCGACACCCCGGGCGTCGAACTGGTTCTCGTCGACCGCTCCTCGGACCACGTCTTCCAGTGGGAGACCGAGCACCTCACCGAACCAGACGCAGCTGCGGACACCGACCCCGAAGCTCCCGAGACGCCGCAGCAGGCCGCCCTGCACGGCGACGCCGTCGGCGTGGAGATCGGCGACCTGCGCCCGCGCTTCGCCGAACTGGAGGAGCACCTCCTGCGCCACGGCCGGGTCCGGCACTGGTCGGAGTGGTGGCACCAGTACGTCGAACTGCCCCTCGGCGACAGCGACCACGACACCTACCGCCAGGTGATGCTGCTCATCGGCAGCCTCTTCCGGCGCCTCGCCCCCGGCGACCCCGGGAAGGTCCGGGTCGACGAGGACCGCGAGCGGTACATGTGGACGCGGATGCGCGAGCACCTCGCCGCCACCGGCGCCGACCCCGCCGACTGTCTCTACGTCTGCGGCGCCTTCCACGCGGCCAGCCGGGTCGAGGAGTTCGGCGTGCACGGCAGCGACACCTTCACCATCAGCCCGCCGAGCCCCACCAAGTGGCGGCACGGTCTGATCCCTTCCAGCCACGCGGCGATCGAGGCGCAGTTCGGCCTCGCCGCGGGCTCGGTGTCCATCGCCGCGACACAATGGGCGAAGAACGTCAAGCGCACCGGCGTCCGCCCGTTCCGCCTGGAGGGCCAGGCGGGCACGAAGAAGAGCACGAAGAAGCCCACGGTGAGGAAGGCCCTCCCCGCGCCGGCCCAGGCCGCCCCGCCCGCTGACCGGCTCACCGGCTTCCTCCGGCGCCCGCCCGCGCTCGACCCCCTCGACGAGGCCGAACTGCTCGGCTGGTCGGTGGAGATCGTGCGCGCGGCCCGCCGCAACGGCTATCTCGCCTCCACCGCCGACGCCATCGCCGTCTTCGAGACGTCGATCCTGCTGGCCGGGATGCGTGAGCGCGCCAAGCCGACGCCGTACGACTTCCAGGACGCGGCCGTCACCTGCATCGAGAAGGACGCCGTCCCGGGCCGGCGGGACGTCGGCCGACTGGTCGAGATCATGATGGGCGGCGACCGCGTCGGCCAGGTCGGGTACGACGCGCTGCCGCCGCTGGCCCGTGACGTGCACGACCGGCTCGCCCCGCTGAACCTGAAGCTCCAGCAGCGCGGAGTGCAGCGGGCCCTCCTGGACATCGCCTCGCGGCCGGAACTGGAGCACTGCTCCGACCTGCTGTGGATGCTGCGCCGTCTGCTGCCCGACGGCGCCGCCCGGCCCATCATGGGCGAACGGCGGCTCGGCGAGCGCCCCATCCAGGAGTCCTGGGACCTGGCCCTGGGCACTCACCAGCGCGCCCTCATCGAGCTCGGCTACGAGGGCGTCAGCATCGAGCAGGTCATGGAGCAGCGGCTGCGGCGCGCCGCGTACGCCCCGCAGGCCACGG
Source organism: Streptomyces geranii (assembly GCF_002954775.1). Lineage (GTDB taxonomy): Bacteria > Actinomycetota > Actinomycetes > Streptomycetales > Streptomycetaceae > Streptomyces > Streptomyces geranii. The sequence goes on along the minus strand of NZ_PJME01000012.1, from coordinate 27,816 downwards.
CGGCCCAGGTCCTGGAGGCGGTCGAGGACGCCATCCTGCATCTGCGCAGCAGCCGGCTCGCCGACGAGCTCGGCACCCGTGCCCTGGAGGTGCTGGCGGGCGAACGCAGCGTCGACGGCGCGCCGGAGGTGCTGCGGCGGGTGCGCCGGCTGCTGGCCTACTACCGCACCGCCGAACCGGTGCTGCCGCCCTGGATCGAGTCTTTCGTCAAGGCCGGCTACGCGCACTACTGCACGCTGCTGCCGACGGCGTTCACCGACGACGACACCACCGTCCGTCAGGTCGCGGCCATGCTGGGCTTCCTGTTCGGCATGGAGAGCCTGGCCCTGTCCCTCGGCTGCGACCGCACCCAGCTCGAACTCGCCCTCGCCCAGTCCCACCCCACCGAGCCCTCCCGCACCGCACTGCTGTGGGCGGCGCAGACCCACCTGGGCACGCTGTCGAGGACGGCGCTGCGGGCACGCTGCGCCGAACTGCTCGGCAACCCGCTGGTCGTCCCCGCCTACCCCCGCTACCTCAGCGGGTTCGTGCACGCCCTGGAACCGGTGCCGGGTCTGGCCGACTTCGTCGTCGAGGCAGTGTCCAACGCGTTCGCCCGGCTCCCGGACCCGGTGCTGCTGCCCTGGCTCCCGACGCTGATCACCGGCCTGCGGGCGGGCGGCAGCGAGTTGGCCCCGCTGCTGATCCGCGAGGCCGGCCGTGTCTTCCCCGCCCGGCTGGCGGAGCTGGACAGCTGGGTGCCGCCCTGGCGACTCCCGCAGGAACCGCCGCACGTGCACCTGGAGTCAGCAGCGAGCACCGGGACCGGCCTGGCGCTCCTGTCCGCCCACCCCGCGACCTGCGATGCGCTCGCGGACCTGCTGGGCTGCGAAGGGACATGGGGGACCGCCGAAGCCACGCCCGCCGGAGCGGCCCTGCTCGCCCGCCACCCGGAGACCGCGACGGCGCTGGAAGTGCTACTCGCCGTCGGCTGACCCGGCGCAGGCGCTCACCAGAGCGCGGATCGCCGGTGCGGGCAACGCCGGGTTGGCGGCCGCGTGGTGGACCAGCTCCTCGTCGTCGAGAAGCTCCGCCAGCCGGGACTGCGGAAGGTTCGGGTGGCGTGCGAACGCGGCCCGGACGGCGGGGTCGGGGTCCCGGGTGAGCCGCTCCACGGCGGCCGGCGGGACCTTGGGGTCGCGGGCGGCCAGCGCCCGGACGGCGGGATCCTCGTCGTCGGCGTGGACGGCCAGTCCGTCGGTGGGGAAGTCCGGGCGGGTGAGGAGGCGGTCGCGCTGATGGCCGGTGTACTCGACGAAGCTGCGCAGGAGCAGGGCCGCCGGGGCGTCCGGGTGGTTCTGGGCCAGCAGGACGCGCACGCCCAGGTCGTCGTCGACGGCAAGCCGGGCCACCAGGTCGGCCGGCAGCGTGTGCACCCGCGCGGCGTCTCGGCGCAGCAGCGGGTGACCGGACAGTGCGTCCCGGCGGACGACCTCGGGGTCCGGGGGCGTCAACGGCTCGGGACGGAACAGGAAGAGCCCGTCCAAGGGGACCGCGTAGTCGATTGCGGCCCGTTCCTCCTCGCTCCACGCGGGGTGCACGGAAACCGCCAGCCGCACGCCCGGATCGGGATCCGTGGCGAGGGCCTGCCGCTGGGCAGGGCCGAGGTCCGGGTGACGAGCGACCGCCCTGCGCACCTCCGGCACGGGGTCGGCGGCGAGGATGCGGCGCTCGGTGGGCCCGAGGTCGGTGCGGCCGGCGATCTCCGCACGGATCTCCGGGTCCGGATCGGCGGCCAGGAGCCTCACCACGTCGGGCGGCAGGGTCGGGTTCCCGGCGATCATCGACCGGTCCTGCGGGCCGGCCGGCGCGGTGAGGACCGCGTCCACGACCGCCCTGCTGAGGGCGCGGTGCATCAGAATGTCGGTGCGGCCGTGACACGGTCTGTCGGGCAGGACGCTCTCGACCCACACCGGATCCTCGCCGCGCAGATGCCGCTGGGCTCTCGACCGGACCTCGTCGTCGGGGTCCGTCAGCAGCGCGGCCTGTGTCTCGGCGGGCAGCCACGTCCACTCCATGCCGACGCCCCAGGCGCGGACCTTCGGATCCGGATGCGTGTGCATGCACCGGCGCAGCCCGGGCGAGAACTGCCGGAAGAAGGAACCGCCGAGGTGTTCCTGCTCGTAGCTGTTGAGCATGTGCACGATGGCGTCGTCGGGCAGGGGCGGCCCGTCGTAGTCCAGCCCGGGGCCCTGGGCGAGGTGGGCGCGGACGAACCAGTGCGGATCGTCCAGGAGCCTTGCCCGCTGGGCCGGATCGACATGGGGGTTGCGGGCGAAGAAGCTGCGGGTGCGATGGTCGGGGTGCGCGATCACGGCGTCGACGACCGCCGCCGACAGGACCCGGTCCCGGCACAGCACCATCCGTACGGCGAGCGGGGCCTGGGCCAGCAGGTGCAGCAGGACCTCCAGCGGAGCGGCGGGATTCAGCGCCAGCCCGGCGAGCCGTCGGGTGGGCAGGTCGGCGTCCTGCCAGATGTCGTCAGGTGTCGGCACGCCTCGAACCCCCAAGGAAAGACCACGGGACAGGCCCCCTGCCACACAGAGCAGGGGGCTCATGACCCTAACCGCTCACTGCTGCCCTACCGGTGTCGGACGCCGACCGTGACGATGCCGAGGACCATCGTTGCGGCACTGCTGTCCTGGACTTACCTGTCCGCCGGACGTCTTCCAGATCTTGATGCGGAAGGTGTCCGAGCCGTCCGTCGCCGTGATCCGGTGTCCGCATCGTCACCATTGTGGGGCCCGTGATGAGGCAGTCGTGTCCCAATGTTCAGAACACTTCCAGGCCCCGCGATGCGCGGATTGACGCTGCTAATGCTCGACCTGATGCAAGCGTTCCTTCCGGAACTGCAACCAGATGGTGAGGCACGCGGTACCCGCTACCCCTGAGAGGGTCGCCAAGGTCGGCCAGGCAGGCCATCTGCTGACCGTGGTCATGAAGCCCATGGTGCCAGCCGCCCCGAACAGCTCGCAGCCGAGCGTCAGCATCACCGCTTCTCGCGCACTGGGAGACCTGACCACCTGACGAGTCGGGGCCAGGGGTTGAACATCGCTCAACGTCTTCCTCCTCGGTGCACGCCCGTCCAGAGCCCTGCAACGGGCAGCGATCAAGAGCCATCCGGCTCGATTCCCAACCTCACGGTCCCAGACCTCAGTAGGTTGCCGCCATGGATGTCTCTCTGAGGAATCAGCCCGACTATCTGGAGGGCCTCTGGTCAGGGCTCTTTGTCAGTGCCACCTTCCATGACGGAGAGGAGGGGGTGTGGTGCCGGGACAATCTCGTCCCTGTCGCCGGCGCATTCTTTCCTCGGCGGTTCCGGTTGAACCTCTCCCCGGCGTACGACTCGGAGATCGATGCGTGCACTGCCTTCGAGGTGGAGAACGGGACCTTCGTGGCAACGAACGGGATGCCGCTGCTCGGCGTGCCGTGCGCTGCGGACCATCCCAGGGCGCTCGCTGATCTCATGGAACCGCTTACCCGCGCGCTCGCCATGGTGCCGCACCTCGTCGCAATCAGGAACGACGGAACGTGGAGATGGAAGCCAGACGGTTGGAAGCCCTGGTCCTGCTGGGCCCGTTCCCGAACACTACGCCCGACAGCTCAAGAAGGAACGGAAACGCTACCCGTTTGCGTACCAAGCGTTGAAGCTCCGGGAGGACCTCAAGAAGAGGATGCACCCTCGATGGCACAACTACTTCTTGCCTCGCATTGAAATCGTCGCCCGTTCGGTACAGGCAGCACAGTCCGCTGGCCTTCCGGTCGCCGACGGTATCCGTGAGGCCGAGAAACTACTCATGGTAGGGGCTGCAACGGCTTATGACTTGCTGAAGATGGCCAGAGAGATGGGGCTCCTGCCTTACGGTGACGCCCCACGGCCTGAGATCCCGTGGTGGACGTATGACGAGAAAGTTGATCGCGCACTGAAACGCGGCCACGAGTTCGCGGTGCCACCTCAGCTTGAGGGGTCTGAGCTGTACTTGGATATGTGGAGTCCCTAAATTTGACTTTGCCGGTGAGCAAGTCCCGTCTCTGACCGCGCAGATTGCACGGGCGAGTGTTCCCGGCGGTACGACGGCGATGTGGATGAGGACCGGCTGGACGGTCTGTGGTGCGACGAGGACTTCGCACGCGGGTACCCGCGTGCTCGTACGGGAGCTGCTGGACGCGATCGCCGTCGACGGCTTCCCGCTGCTGCCGCCCCGGACGCTGCGCTACATCGAGGCCCCCGCGTGCTACGACGGCGACGCCTCGTCGGTCTTCGGGCGGCGGAATCACGGGTTGTCCGAACTGGCAGCGGCGGGCAGTGCTCCAGCTGGACGCGATCGGCTCCCCGGCCGTCGTCATCAACCCGCGCCGCGATGACTTCCCAGCTGGCCAGGTGGAAGCGGCACGGGAACAGACCGCCTGGGAGTACGAGCACCTCCGCATCGCCGACGTGATCCTCTTCTCGTTCTGCGCCGAAGCCGTCCAGCCCATCGCCCTGTACGCACTGGGGGCCCACGCCGAAGTCCTCCTCCGCGAAGTCGGCGGACGCCTGTCCACACTGCTGGAGGGCACCGAACGCTGCGCCCAGAACCGCGCCCGCCTCGTACAGGCCCTCTACACGCGGCTGGACCGCCTCACAGAACCCCTCCCGGACGCCACATAGCCCGAAGGGGGAGCAGCCCCTGGGACGGTGTCGCTGACCCTGTGTCAGCGAAAGACCCCGGGCCGCACAGCACGCCCAGGGTCTTGCCAGCGTCACAGCGCCGCCCACTCAGCACGGGGCGGCGGCACGATCCGGTGCACTCACCAGTCGGCGGGTGCGCTGCCCACCCATGCGGTCGGCTGATCCTCGCTGTTGCGGCCCCAGTGCGGTTCCTCCATCGAGGTCTCCTGATCGTCGGGCAGGACGCAGATCCGCTCCCAGCCGCCGTTTTTGCCTGGATAGATCCCGGTGAGCCGGGCCAGGTCGCCGTCGCGCACGGCCTGGTCGTAGCGGGCTGGGCGTGGAGTTCACCGACGTGGAACGGCTCGACATCGAGCTGTAGCTCCAGCCCCACGTAAACGCCTCGTCCCCGGTGTGATCCGGTTACCCGACCACACCAGCAACTCAGTTGCCGGGGATGAGGCGATTAGACATGCCACGAGGGCAGATCCACAGTCGTGGCTGACGGGTTCTGTCGCCTCGGGGGTCAGGAACTGTGCTTCTCCACTTCCACCATGACCTGGGCGACGATCTCCTCCGGGGTCTCCTTTAGACGATTCACCGCCGTCGCTAGCAGCACCGTCCCAACTCGGGCGTTGGCGTGCGCGATGTGCGCAGTCACGTCAACGAGCTCGTCCCAGCCAGCCTTGGCCTTTTCCAGGTCACCCGCCTCGACACCCGCTCGGAACGTGGACTCAGCCGCATCGAGCAGGTCGCGGTACGCAGGCGCTACCGCTTCCCCGCTATGCCCGCCACCAGCCTTGGCCAGGTTGTAGAAGGCGACCAGCGCCTGGCCGGCGCGACGGTCGTAGTCACGTGACTTGTCGTCGTAAGTTCCCATACTGCAAAGGCTATCGAGCGCCACTGACACGCAGCGGTCAACCGCCCGCTCACACGCCTCAGCCCCGACGAACTCCTGCGTCAGGTCACGCGTGCGGCACGCCGATGTGCCCACCACAAGCGCGGCGCGGTGACCGCGTTGACGGCCCGGCCGAACGCTTCCATGGTGGGAGTGTCTTGAAGTAATCCTGATAGCCCCACTCCCGCGCGAGTCGTTGCCGCAGGTCACCAACAAGATCCACGCCGATGTGACGTACACCACCTGATCCCGAGAGTGATGGCGCGCCGCTCCGCGCATCGGGCACAATCACCGCAGATCAGGAGCCCTCTCCATTAGGAAGGGGTTCCGCCGGAGCTAACTAATAATTCCCAAATCGGCGTCTTCGTCCGCGCGGGACTGATCTTGAGGAGATCCGGAGGTGGTGGCGTCCGTGGTGGGTCGCCCGGCCTTGAAGCGTGCGGGCCGCGTCAGCCTCTCAAGGACGTCTGTCGGCGTCGCCCCAGGGATGGTCTGCGCTCATCTTTGACCACCCGCCCCGTCTCTTGATATCGGGCGGCTCGGTAAGTTGCGGCAGCCCCGGCGTGGCGGAGGAACTTCGCGTTCCTCATGGAGGTGCTCGTGAACTTCAGCCGGAAGGAATCGCGCGAACTGTGATCATGCAGCGGTCCTCGCTTACCGTCACCCCGGCCTGCCCGACACCACCGCGCCCAGTTCCCGTACACCGGCTGTGCGCGGGTGTCGGGCGGTGAGGTCCGTGACGATCTGTCTGATCGAGGACCGGTCCCGGACTTCGCCAGGGCTGACCCGGACGGCGGCCAGCAGTTCGGTCGCGGTCTGTTCGGGCTTGCCCAGCTGCCACCAGGCGCGCGCGAGGTCGGTGTGCATGCGGCTTCTGCGCTCGGCGGTCGTGAACTGCTCGGGGCGCAGGTTGCGGCCGGCTTCGAGTGCCGCGCCCGCGTCTCCGAGGGCCCAGTGGACGCCTACCGCGTACAGGTCGACGGCCGCGCCGGTCAGCGGGAACAGGCGCCCCCTTGGTGCCTGCTGCGGGAGTCGGCGCCCGGCACGGTGTGCTTCCTGGATCATCGCGAGGGCTTGGTGCCGGTCTCCGGCGACCGCGGCCGTGTACGAGGTGGTGCACAACATCTGTGCGTACGCGGCGGCCTGCGCCGATGTCGTGAGCCCGGTGGACTCCACGTCTGCGGCGGCTTTGAGCATCAGGCGTTGGGCGGCCGTGGGCTGGTCCTGGTGGCGCAGGACGATTGCCAGCTCGCGGGCGGCTGCCGCGGCGACGAGCGCGGACCCGGAAAGGTCCGCGTATGTGCTGGCCCGGTCGGCGGTCAGTCGGGCCTGCTGGTAGCGGCCGAGCTTTCCGAGGAGCTGGGAGGCCAGGGTGTAGGAGGCGGAGAGCCTCGCGTAGTCCAGTTCTGTGCGCGACCGGGCGGCGAGATGGCCGTCACCGAGCAGCCCCGGTAGCTTCCCGGCCAACTCGGCGTGCCGACCGCTGTCGAACAGCGCGCGGACATGCGCGAGTTGGGCGTCGAAAGGAACTGTCCTCCCGCTGGGGTCGGGCGTTCCGGCGAGGGCGTCGTCGACTCCGAGAAGGAGGTGCGTGGGGACTGCTGCCCCGGCTGCTGCGAGCAGAGTGCGGCGGCGCATGGGGTCCTCCTCGGCGTCACACTGAGTGTCCGGCGCCACTTTAGTGGTGGTGAGGACCCCGTTGCCGGTAATGCCGAGTGCTTCCGTCAGGACGTGTGATGGCATCCCCACCGTACGGGCCGCGTGCCGGAGCAGTTCGAGGTCGGTGACCCGGCTCCGGGTTTCCAGCCGGGACACGGTGGCGGCCGAGCATCCCAGCCGGATCCCGAGGTCGGCCTGACGCCAGCCGTGCCGGACGCGGCCCATGCGGACGAGCCTTCCGGGCGCCCGTTGCTGGATGAGCGCGCGGGCCTGCACTGACGTCCATAACGGATCGCTGGGCATGCTGCCCTCCACACGCCACGAAGACGGGGCCTACCACCGTAAAGGGGGTGCGCTGGGGCCGTCGAGGGCGTGTGCACGGTCTGCAAACCCCTTGCTCAGCCTGAGAGTTGACCACCACGGTGCTGCGCGGGGTGGTGCCCTTCCCATAGGGCCCCTCGACCCCGTGGGGCCCGCAGAAGGAGGACAACCGACATGGTTACCGCCCTGGAAACCCCCGCTCCTGCACCGACCGCCCGGCCGGAGTCGTCTCCGTTCAAGGACCCGCGCTCCTTCGTCACGCCGGAGCTGTGGGACAAGCAGGTCGCCCTGTTGATGCGCGACTACCCCTACGACGAGGTCATGGCGACCCGTGTGCTCGGCCAGGCGTACGCCTACCTACTGACCGCCATGGCCAGTCGTGGCAAGGGGCTGGGACTGACCCCCGGTCACATCGTCGACATCGGCGTCCACACGGTCATCCTCGACACCGTCGCGTACGCCGAGCTGTGTGACCGGTTCAACGGCGGCGCCTTTCTGCACCACATCCCGCTCGTGGACATGAAGGCCGACGGGTCGGTCATGCGTACCGCCCACGAGATCGCGGCGTACGGCTTCGAGGTCGACCTGCCGCTGTGGACCGCGGACGCGGCCGACTGCGGTCCCTGCCACCCTGGCAGTGACAGCCACTGACCCTCGACCCGGTCGGGCCCGCCCTCACGCGAGCGGGCCCGACCCTGCCGGACAGCGACAGGCCGACCGACACAGTCCCGGGTGAATCAAGGGAGACAGCCTCGGCGATCACGGACAGCCCACCAGGATGGGCCCGTGACACTCTCCCCATCCTCAACACCCGCCGCAGACCATCCCGGCGGCATCGTTGACCGCTTCCACTGGGACTGGTACCAGCGCGCGGAGCCCGGCGCGGAACTCCTCGGCGACCTCACCGACCGGGCCGTGGTCGAACTCGGCGCCGGTTCGGCAAGACAGGCCGCGTACCTCGCCCACTCCCACTGGCCCGCCCGCGTGGTCGCCGTCGACCGTGACCCCGCCCAGCACGCCCGTGGTCGTGACCGCTTCGGGAACATCTCCCGCCTGGACCTGGTGCACGACGACGCGGCCACCTACCTGAACAGGCACCCCAGCGCGTTCGATGTCGCGTACTGCGTGTTCGGCGCACTCGACTTCACCGACCCCCACACGCTGCTGCCGGCCATCGCCGGGGGACTGCGACCCGGCGGACTCCTCGCCTTCTCGACCCTCGCGCACTACCGCAACGGCAGACCTCCAGAAACCGAACCCCGACCCGCCAAGATCTCCACCCGCCGGCCGGACGGGTCGCCGGTCACGATGCTGCGGTGGGTCCTCGACACCCCGGTATGGCACAAGCTCTGCGACCAGCACGGCTTCGACATCGACCACACCGACGCCATCCATGACCCGGGCAGCACACACGAACCGCCCATCGCCACAAGCGTGTTCCGTGCCGTACGACGAGGGACAGCCTAGAGTCGCACCCGCACGTACCGAGGGGCTTCTGACGCCTCACACAACGCGGTGGTCCTCCTCTACTGCCTAGAGGAGGACCACCGCTTGGTATTGCCGACAGCAGATCAGGCCATGATGCCGCCGATGAACACGTTGAACGCCTTGCTGGAGACGAGGAAGGCCGGGCCCGCCTCGACCTTCGAGTCACGGACGCCGACCTGTCCGGTCAAGGCAGCGATCTCGACGCAAGCGCCCCCCTCACCGGAGCTGCAGGAGGACTTGAACCAGGCTCCCTCGGGGGCGAGGTCGGTGGAGACGGCGTGCTTATGGATCATGTCTTCTCTCGCTTCAGTGTCTCAACGAATCCGGGGTTTCCTCGGGCGGTTACGCCGAGGCGATCATGGTGTTGAACCAACGGGTGAACCGGGCAACGGCGGCAGGCCTGTCGGACATGGAGACGGCGCTCCCCAGGCCGCTGCCGACCTGCACGGTGGTAGGGCGGTCTCTGCCAAGGTCCAGGATCATGAAGTTGCTCCAGAGACGCTTGACCGGGGCGTCCGTCAGGAGCACCTGGATCGTCACATTGGACAGAGAGGCCATGCGGAGAACATTCCAAACAGCTCCGTGATGGTGAGCCCTTGCAACTGCGGCAACTGGTTCAGGGCTGCCGCCGAGGTGAGCGTACCCAGGTTCCCGGACAGCGACAGGCGGGTGAGATCCGGAAAGGCGGCGACAAGGAGGGTGCAGTCGAGCCTGCTGATCGCGCGGACGGTGAGGTGGTTGACGCCCGCTCGTACGACGCCCCGGGTGTGTTCGGTGGCCAGTTCGTCGGCTGTGCAGGTCAGCGCATAGGGGGCGTCCCAGTCCTCGCGGTCGCCGCTGTCCCAGTGCCGCTGCCGGGCCAGTTGTTCTCCCCGCCCCCATGCCGAGCCATAGGAGTACGAGGGTTCGGTCACCAGCGGGGGCAGGGAACTGATCACTGTGAAGCTTTTCGGGAGGACCCACCCGTGGTTGCAGCTTCCATGAGGCGGTCTGTCTCGTGGGTATGGTCGCGAAGGCCGTTCACGCGCCGGGCTGGGGGGTCTTGTCCGGTATCTCCGACACGTGGGCGCTGACAATGCGCCAGCCTGTGGGGAAGCGTGTCCACGACTGTGTCTGGCGGCCGACGGCGTTGCCGCTGGGGTAGGCGAACAGGGTGGTGACGACGGCGTAGTCGGTCCCGAACGTGCTGATTCTGGTGTCGTAGAGTTTTCTGCCCGGGGGAAGCGGCGGTTGTTGCCGTCGCCAGTTCCGGATTTCCTCGATGCCGGCCTGCCGGTCGGCGATTCCGAAGCGGACTGTGTCGGGTGAGGTCCAGAAGTACCGGGTGACGCCTTCGTGGTCGTCGGTGACCAGTGCTTTCTCGTAGCCGGCGAAGGCCGCCGTCACTTCGGCGACCGTCTGTGGCAGGTCCACATCCATCCGCTCTCCGTTCGTCATGGGGCCGATCCGTCCTCGCGCGGCCGTGGAGCCAGGCGGTCACCCGGCTGCACGGGAGGCGTCTTCATCGTCGTCGGTTGTCTGAGCGACGTCAGTCGGTGGCCGCCGATTTGTCCGGCTCGGCTGTTTCGTCGGGCGGGACGCCGACGCCGGCCGGCGCGGTTTCCGGGACCGGGTCGGGTCCTTGCTCGTCCTGCGTCTGTGGTGCCGCAGCCAGGGAGGAGGCGCCGCCGTGCAGCCGCTCGAGTTCCAGTTCCTCGGCGTCCGGCTGGCGGGGCGTCGGCCGGGTCAGGGCGAAGGCTGCGCACAGGACGGCGGTGAAGAGGTAACCGAGGCTGACGCTTCCGCTGGCGTTCCAGTCGATTTTCGGGGCGTGGATGAGCCCGATGAAGGAGAGCGCCGCTCCGGCCAAGGCCACCGCTGCCGCCGGGACGAACCGTTTGTCGATGACGAACGCGACGAGCGCGCCCAGGACCAGGCCGGCCAGGATCGCGCCCTGGCCGAGGACCATCAGCCCGTGGTAGACGACACCTGACGATTCCAGACCCGCTTCCCCGACCTTGGACGCGCTGGTGCCGGCGGCCGCGAGGGCGTTGTCGATCTGGCCGACGGCCCAGGAGGCGAGGTTCGGCACGAGTGCGGCGACGACGGCCGCGGCGTGTGCCTTGGGTGACAGCTGGAAGGCCTGGGCGCCGATGAGCAGGCCGATGTACAGCAGGATGGGCACGATCGCGGCGACCGGGAAGATCGCACCCAAGAGGCTGAACATGCCCAGGAAGCACATCAGGGCGATGACCGCGCCGGTGGCCAGCGAGTAGCCGGTGCGCCCGCCGGCTTTCTTCCACCCGGGGTGACCGACGTACACGGCGGGCGGGAAGGGTGAGCCGAGCGCGGAGCCGATGACGGCGCCCGCGCCGTCGGCCAGCAGTACCGAACGCAGGTTGTAGTTGTCACCGGCGGCAGCGGCGCTCTCGACGTTGCTCATGCCCTCGGTGAAGTTGTAGACGCCCAGCGGGATGGCGGTGGCGAGCAGCGGTGCGACGTCCGAGAGACCGGAGAACAGCGTGTCGAGGTGGAGGCCCGGGAGGGCGAGGGTGATGTCGTCGGCCGCCGCCGAGACCGCGGAGCCGTCCATCGCTCCGCCGGCCCAGCCGATGGCGGTGCCCACCAGGAGCGCGGCGAGTCCGATGGGGATGTTGCCGGGCAGCTTCAGATCGGTCATGAGGCCGATCAGGAGCAGCAGGAAGACCGGCAGGGCGATCCACAGGTGGTCCCACATCTGGCCGGCGGGCCGCATGGAGATGAAGGAGACGGAGATACCGGCGAGGGTGCCGAGCAGGGCGGCTCTGGGTGCGTACCGGCGTATGTACGGGCCGATGAAGGCCCCGATGATGACGATGACGCCGATGATGAAGGCCCAGGCGATACCGGCCTTCCAGGCCAGCAGCGGATCCTTGGTCTTGAGGTAGATCGGCAGCATGATGACGAACACGACGATGAACATGTGCGGCACGCTCGGCCCGTAGGGCATCGCGGTGACGTCCTGCCGCCCCTCCCGCAGCGCGAGTCTGCGGCCGAGGTAGGCGTAGTAGATGTTGCCCGCGATCAGGGCGATGCCCAGCGCCGGCAGGATGGTGTGGAAGACGTCGTCGGCGGGAATCTTGAGGACTCCCAGGCACAACCCGGTCAAAGTGAGCACATTGACCAGGACGTTGACGGCCAGTCCGAAGAACGCGTTGGTGTCGCCCCGTACCCACAGCGGGAGGGGCATGGGTCTGGTCTCGGCGGGGGTGGTGCGGCGCAGTGGCAGCATGGTGGGATCACCCTTCGTCGGGTGGAGCGGTGGATTCCGGCGCGGGGTAGGCCGGGTGACGGGGCACTGGTGGACAGTGGGCACCGTCGAGGTGGCGGTGCGGTCGGGGCGGCCGGGGCGCGGCGGCCGGGCGCTGGTGGCCCTGTCAGCGTGGCTGTGGCGCCGGTTCGCGGGCGGTTTCCAGAGCGTCGGGGCCGACGGGCGACGCGGTGGCCAGTGCCGCCAGGAACGCGGCCGACTCCGCGGTCCAGCCGAAGATGCCGCCCTGCGCGGCCACCATCTCCAGGCCCGCCTGCTGGAACTGGGGAAAGTAACTGCCGACGCAGTCCGACAGCACCAGGCACTCGTATCCACGGTCGTTGGCTTCGCGGACCGTCGTGTGCACACACACTTCGGTGGTGACGCCGGTGACGACGAGACGGCGGATGCCGCGGGCGGTGAGCAGCTCACCGAACCCGGTGGCGTAGAAGGCGCCTTTGCCCGGCTTGTCGATCACGGGCTCACCGGCCACCGGGTAGAGCTCCTCGATGATGTCGTGGCCCTCCTCACCGCGGACCAGTATCCGGCCCTTGGGGCCCGGGTCGCCGATGCGCATGCTGGGGTTTCCTCGCAGCAGCTTGCTGGGGGGACAGTCGGACAGGTCCGGCAGGTGTCCCTCGCGGGTGTGCATGACCGCCATGCCCGCGGCGCGGCAGGCGTCGAGTACGGCCCGCAGCGGAGCGATGGTTTTCCGCAGGTGTTCCACGTCATTGCCCAGGCTCTCGCCGAATCCGCCGGGTTCGAGGAAGTCCCGCTGCATGTCGATGAGAACGAGTGCCGTCTCGGCGGGGTCGAAGGTGAACGCGTACGGGGCGGCCTCGACACGGAGCGATTCCGCAACTGCCATGGCGGTTCCTGCTTTCGTCGATGGGGAACGGGAGTCGACGCGGTCGGCTCGGGCGGATTCGGACCGTGCGCCCGGATGTGCAGGACTGTTCGAGCGGTGCGGGGTCCCGTCCGGTGGGTCAGCTCAGGAGGTGGCCTCAGTGGTGGCGGTGATCAGGTCGGCGGCGGTGGAGACGCATCCGAAGACGCCGCCCTGCATGGTCACCATGTGCAGCGCGGCTTCATGGTTCGAAGGGTCCGTCGCGCCCGTGCAGTCGGAGAGGATCAGACATTCGTAGCCGCGGTCGTTGGCCTCGCGCATGGTGGTGTGGACGCACACGTCCGTGGTGATGCCGGTGAGGACCAGATGTGTGATGCCCCGGGTGCGCAGGACGAGGTCGAGGTTGGTGGCGTAGAACGCTCCCTTGCCCGGCTTGTCCACGATCACCTCACCGGGAAGCGGGGCCACTTCGGGCACGATCTCCCAGCCGGGTTCTCCCCGGACCAGAATGCGGCCGCACGGTCCGGCGGCGCCGATCTCGGCGCCGATCTGCGCGGACCGCCAGCGCTTGTTGGCCGGCAGGTCCGCCAGATCGGGGGCGTGCCCCTCACGGGTGTGGACCACGAGCATGCCCGTGCTGCGGGCGTGCGCGAGCAGCTTCTGGGTCGCCGGGAGCCCGGCCCGGGTCAGCGAGATGTCGTATCCCATCGTGTCCACGTAACCGCCGGGTCCGCAGAAGTCCGTCTGCCAGTCGATGCAGAGCACGGCGACACGGTCGGCGGGCACGGATGTGTCGTACGGCCATGCGTAGGGCTTCGCGGCGACCGGACCGATGATTACTGTCGGGTTTTGCGGACTTATGGGCGTACTGTCAGCCATGGACCCCCCACGCCAGGTGAAGTGGTGTACAGGAAAGTAGCCGCAATATTTCTGGTATTCCGTACACGGTGATTATGTGGAAATTAGTTTCGGCCAGACGATTGCCGCGTTACGCGGGAATGACGCGGCCACGGGTGGGCGCAGGGCCCGGGCCAGGGCAACGTCGCGGGCGGGGTCTGCTTCCGTTCCGGCCACCGTGCGCGCCTGGTGTACCAGCTGCACGTCACCACGTCACCACGGCCGCGGGCGAGCCCGAAGACCTTCGCCGGGCGCGACTGCTGTGACCTGATCATCACCGTTTGCCGGCAGTTGGACGCCCGCTGGTGTGGTGCCGGACAACCTGCTCCGGCATGCGGCGGGGGAGCCGGCGGAGTTCGCCGAGGTGAACAGGCGTGGCTGCCGGTGTTCCAACTGCCGGCTCAGGAGCCGGAGTTGAATCCGGCGGAGGGGGTGTGGTCGCTGTTGCGGCGGGCCATGGCGAACTGTGTTGTGGCCGACCTGCCCGCGCTGGTCCGCATCCTCAGACACAAGCTGAAGGAGATCCATACCGCCCGCACCTGCTCGACGGCTGTCCCGCCGGTGTGGATGTGGCCGGGCCACGCGGTGGCAGCCGGGGCGGGGAGGCCTATCCGCTCCCGGTCGGTCAGTGTGACTCCTCGTCGAGTCGGTGCGGGTCGGTTCGTGCCGGTGCGGGTCGGTTCGTGCCGGTGTGAGTCGCTTCGCGTCCGAAGGAGGGGTCGTACCGGGCGGCGGATGCATCGTCCATGTCGGCCACGGCGGCCCGCCATACGCACGGCCGCCTGCCGCCTGCCGCGCCGTTCGCCGGGCGGCGAAGGCCTCCGGGTATGGGCGCTTCGGCGGCCGTTGGGGGATCACGGCGCTGTCCACCACCCGCTGGGTGACCATCGCCACGCAGCAGGCGCACCACCCCTTCTGAACCGACCTGCCGGACACTTCGCGACAGGCCTGGGAACACGCCGCCCGCGACCTGGGAGTCGTCGCCGATACAGGGACAAGCCGAGGACTTTCACGAAAGACCTGTCCGGCGATGACTTCCGACACGCCCCCGTGGTCCGGGACGTCTCCCTCACGATCGAGTCAGGCGAGGCGGTCGGCCTTCTCGGGCCCAGCGGCTGCGGCAGATCCGCCCTCGCACGCATCTCGGCGCTCCTCCACCGCCCCGGCGCGGGCACTCGGCTGCTGGACGGCGAGCCGGTACACCACTGTCGCCACCGAGCCCCGCGCGCCCAACGCACCGCCGTCGGCGTCGTCTTCCAGCAGCCCAGACTCTCCGCGGCCCCCGGCTACGGCTCACCGACCTCATCGCCGAGCCCCTGCGCGCGAACGGCCGACGGGCCGAAGCACCCGACCCGGTCGCCGAACTCGCCCCCACGGTGGGCCTGACACCCGACCTGCCGACCCGACGCCCCCACAAGGTCAGCGACGGCCAGCACCAACGCGCCTGCCTGGCCCGCGCCCCCGCTGGCTGATCTGCGGGTTCTTGCCGGGACAGCGGAGGCGGCCGTTCTCCACGCTTCGAGATGTCGAGTAGCGACGCGCGAGAGAACGGCCGCTGCCCATGAGTCTCTCCGCTGGCTGCGAAGCTCTCTCCGAGTGTCGTTTGTCGATGAGTCTGGATGTCAGTTGAGGGCCGAACAGCCGTCGAGTGTCGATGAGTTTGAGGTTCTGGCGCAGAGTGCGCCACGAACGCAGGAGGGATTTGTGTAGGAAGTTCTGACTGTGATGCTTCGCAAGAGATGAAGGAATTGGCCCTTCGGAGCCGCCCTGCGGGGGGAGGCTTCAAACCGCCACATGCTGCGGAAGTGGTAACGCGACCGTGGTGAGCGATGTGGAAAAGGCGCCGTGCTAGGCGTCAGGTAGGGATCAGGAAGACGAACGAGAGTGAACCACTGCTGAAGTGTCGTTACAGAATAGGAAGCGTCAAAACCGGGATCTTTCTGTGTTTCCCTGGATGAGCCTGGCGGGAGCCCGTCTATTGGCCAGGTGGCGCTCGGCACGAAGGTGGCGTGAGCCTGATCTGCCGCTCTTGCGGGGAACGTGGGAAGGCACTCCTCGACACTGCCCTCGGATATCGGGGGCGAGAGGGAGCGCACCAAGCGGAGGTCCCGTGAGGTGCTGAGTACCGTCACGAGGAGTGCTGGCGGACCGGCCTGTAGTAGTGCTGAAGCCCTGGTAATAGGGGTGGAGCGAAGGGGCCGGGTCATCCGTGGCTATGTGTGTCTGGTCAACCGGACGTGCTCCGGGAGGAACCGATGGACAAGCTGAAGTCACCGAACAAGCCGTTTGATATCTCGAAGTGGGAAGTGCTGGAGGCGTATAGGGACGTCAAGAGGAATCAGGGTGCACCAGGTGTGGACGGTCAGTCCATTGACGACTTCGAGAAGGACCTGAAGGGCAACCTTTACAAGATCTGGAATCGTATGTCTTCGGGGACGTACTTCCCGCCAGCGGTGCGCGCGGTGGAGATTCCCAAGCAGCATGGTGGCGGAATGCGCATGCTCGGCATTCCCACTGTCGCCGACAGAGTTGCGCAAACCGTTGTGGCCCGGCATCTGGGCGTCCGAGTGGATCCTGCTTTCCACGAAGACTCCTACGGATATCGACCCCGGCGGTCGGCTCTGGACGCGGTGGAAACGTGCCGGCGGCGCTGCTGGAAGAGGGACTGGGTGATCGATCTCGACATCCAGAAGTTCTTCGACAGCGTCCGCTGGGACCTCATCGTCAAGGCTGTGGAAGCTCATACCGACGCCGTCTGGGTGAAGTTGTATGTTGATCGGTGGCTCCGTGCTCCGCTTCAACTGCCCGACGGCACCTTGCAGATGCGAGACCGGGGAACCCCGCAAGGGTCTGCGGTCTCTCCCGTGCTGGCCAACCTGTTCATGCACTACGCGTTCGATATGTGGCTCACCCGGGCATACCCGGGGATCCAGTTCGAACGGTACGCGGACGACGCGGTCGTGCACTGCGTCAGCGAGCGCCAGGCCCGCGCGGTTCTGACGGCGCTGGAGAACAGGATGGATGAAGTCGGGCTGCGGCTGCATCCCGACAAGACCCGGATCGTGTACTGCAAGGACGGGAAACGGCGCGGCTCGTTCGAGCACACGTCGTTCACTTTCCTCGGCTTCACGTTCCAGGCCCGGAACGCACGGAGCAGGCACGGGGTGAACTTCACCAACTTCCTACCTGCGATCAGCAAGGAAGCCCTGAAGAAGATCAGCAGGGAAGTCCGCTCCTGGCGGCTTCACATGCGGATGCACCTCACGTTCCACGAGCTCGCACGGCGGATCAACCCCGTCGTGCGCGGCTGGATGCAGTACTACGGAGCGTTCTACCGCAGCTCGCTGTTCTCGCTCCTCCAGCGCATCAACTCCTACCTGGTGCGCTGGATCCGCAAGAAGTACAGACGGTTTCGGACGTACAAGAAGCTCCGCGCGTGCTGGCAGCGGATCACCCGCCAGCACCCACGGCTCTTCGCCCACTGGGCAACGACGTCCGCGTTCTGATGATCAGGATGACAAGAGCGGAGTGACGAGAGATTGTCACGCTCCGTTCTGTGGGAGCCCGGGGGTGCGATTCCCCCGGGCGACCCGACTCTTGGGGAGTCGTCGCAGAGCGTTACCCCGATGTTCGATTGCGAGGAGACAGGGGTGTGTGAGACCGCGTACGCCTTGTCGTGCGACAATCAAAATTGACGCTCCATCAGATGTCGGCCGATCGCTGCTGCGGTCGGTTGTGGACGGTGATGGTGCTGGTCATGCAGACCGATGCACCGTTCTGGGACTCGCTGGTGTTCGACGGGATCGACGAGGTGGACGTCGAGGCGGATACGGCCGCGTTCGGCACAGCCGAGGTGGTGGCGAGAGGCCGCGCGGCCGGGGCGGCGTGTCCGGACTGCGGCCGCTTTTCGGACCGAGTTCACGACCGGTACCAGCGCAGGCTGAAGGACCTTCCGCTCGCTGAGCAGGGCTTTGTGATCCGGCTGACGGTCCGGCGCTTCATCTGCGGGGCGGCGGGCTGCCCGCGCCGGACGTTCGCCGAGCCGTTCTCGCAGCTGGCCGCCCCGCACGCACGGTTCACCACGCGGCTCAACCACGCCCTGGAACGAGTGGGGCTCGCGCTGGCCGGGCGGGCCGGCGCCCGGCTGGCGGCCCAGCTGGGCTTCGGCGCGGGACGGATGACTTTGTTACGCAGGGTCATGGCATTGCCCGATCCGCGGCTCAGTACGCCGCCTGTGCTGGGTGTGGACGATTTCGCGATCCGTCGCGGTCAGACCTATTCCACCGTCTTGACCAGCGTTGAAGACCATCGAGTGGTCGATGTGCTCCCGACCCGTGAAGCCGGGCCACTGGCCGCCTGGCTGATCCGCCACCCTGGCGTGGAGATCATCTGCCGGGACCGGGCGGGTGCATACGCCGAGGGTGCCCGGCGCGGTGCTCCGGAAGCTCTGCAGGTCGCTGACCGGTTCCATCTGTGGCAGGGCCTCGGCCGAGCCGTGGAGACTTGCGTCGCCGCCCATCGCGACTGCCTGCGCAACCCTTCGCCCGGCGGGGTGTTGCCGGAGGCCACCGGAGGGGCTTCGGGCCGACCGCAGGACGACTCGAAGCCCGTCGGTCGGCGGGCCGAGCGCAAGAAGGCAGCACATACTCTGGTCCACGAGCTGCTTGCCCAGGGCCACTCGCGTCGGGCGATCGCCCGGCACCTGGGCTGGGGTCTCAACATCGTGCTCCGGTACGCGAACGCCGCACGCTGGCAGGACACCATCCGCGAGAACCGGCCCCGGTCCAGCAGGCTGGACCCCTACAAGCCCTACCTGGAGCGGCGATTCGCTGAGGGATGCACCAGCGTCACCCGACTGCACGGCGAGCTGGTTGCCGAGCACGCTCCCGTCACCTACGCCATGGTCCGCGCGCACATCGCCACCTTGCGCGGGGCTCCGCCTGCTGCGTCGCCTCGGGCGCTGCCGGTGCGGCAGGTGACCGGCTGGCTCACCCGTCACCCCGCGACCCTGACCGAGGAAGACCGGGCCAGCCTGAAGGAGGTCCTGGCCCGCTGCCCCGAACTGGACAAGGCGGCCGGACACGTCCGTGATTTTGGCGAGATACTCACCGACCGCCTCGGCTCCACACTCCCCACCTGGATCGGCGCAGTCGACGCCAGCCGGCTGCCCGGTCTCACGGGCTTCGCACTCCACTTGCTCCGAGACCTCGACGCCGTGACTGCCGGGCTCACTCTCGACTGGAGCTCCGGCAGCATCGAGGGCGCCGTCAATCGCATCAAGAAGATCAAGCGGCAGCTCTATGGGCGCGCCGGATTCGAACTCCTCCGCAAGATGATCCTGCTTCAGTGAACCTCCGCGATCGCGACCCCAGATGTTGCACCAGAAACGCCTTCCGACCCCACTTGTCAGAAGCGCGGCCCGACAGGCCCGACAGTGGGATGCGAGACCAAGGCACAGGCCGCGACCTGCAGTTGCGCTTCCCATGCCGCCTCGTCGAGCCCCAGCGTGTACTCGATGCAGCACGCGCATGGCGGGAGTAGCGCCACGAATGCTTGCTCCTCAGCGGTCTCGACCTCCGTCTCCGACCACTCGTCCGATGCCAACTCGGCGAGATCCACCTCCCCTGCGGTGAATCGCGTGGCCAGCCTGCGCAGCGTGTATCTCCGGGCCAGGTGGTGATCGGGCAGAATGATCCCCAATTCTTCGAGAGCCTGCTCGAATGTGTCGCGGATGTCCCGGGGGTCCGCATGCCGCGGCAGGCCAGCGAGCTCGCACAGGGTCGGCGTGTCCATTCCCATTGCGAGTGCCTGGGCAGCGGTCATCGGCAGGTCTTCCGGACACACCTGATCCGCCTGATACAGCCACGCTGCCTCCACCAGGGGCGGATAGGCGCTGCGGACAGGGCTGTCAGGTTCGGATGTGTCGTCTATCGCTGCCATGGTTCATACGATGCCAGCACGGCTCGCGAGAGCGCCTGGAAATTTGGACTGTCCCGGCAAACCGCCCTGCGGGCCGACCCACCTCATGCTGTTGCCCCGGTGACGTTCTGCGACCGCTCCCCAAGATCTGTGCCAGTACCTACGACTCACCGACAGAGCCAGACGTCAGGAAGCGGTGTGGGCGAGGCAGGTCCAGGTGCTCGCGGCGGCTGTCGCCGGGCAGGAGCGCGCGATCGTTCTCGGCGATTTCAACGCGGTGCCGGACGCTCCCGAACTCGCCCCGATGTGGGCACAGGCCTCGGACACGGACACCCGATGCCAGGCCTCGTCCATCGGCACGTGTGAGGCGACCACCGACTGGAACAGCAAGTTCGACTACGTCTTCCTGCGAGGCATCGCTCCGCTCCTGCGCCGGGTGCAGCCCACCGACTACTCGGACCACCATCTGCTGTACACGGACCTCGACCCGGCCTAGAAGCGGAGAACCGGGTCCATCTGATCACTCCGGCCGCCATGAGCCGGTCGGCCTGCCGTGCAGGGGAGTCCCCGACGTGACACCAGGAACCGGAACGCCGCCCCACCTCATCGCGGCCACTGCCACATCCCTGCCGCTCGTCTGATCCTCGTCGCCCCGCACATGGCGGGCGTTCTGGCCGGCTGGAACGGCACGTTCCTCGCCCACAGCCACGGCTATGGCGGTCCAGCCGCCGCCGCTGACGACCCGGCCCGGGACACGCCTCATGTTTCCCCGCGGCGATGACCAGCTCTTTCACGCTCTTCACCGTCTCGGGGCAAGCGGGCTGGGGCGGGCGCCCGCGGCCGTTGTGGGGTGGGGTGTCGCGTCGTGCGGGTGGGCAGTGAGGGTGGTCGAGTTGCCCACGACGTGGTGCAGCCCGCGTGTCTGAAGGCCGAGCCGGAAGGCTGCGGTGTCGCCGTAGCCGCCGTCGGCCACGGTGGGGGGGCATCGACGCCCCCTGGACCGGGTCTCGTCGATCATGTCCGGGGCCGGCTGCCACTTCTCGACGTGGCCCACGTCCGCCGGGACGCCGCCCCGCTCGCGTCGGGCGACCTCGGCGGGATCGGCCTGCGGCGAGGCCGGGTCCCAGCTTCCGGGGAGGAGCAAGCGCCAGTCGATCGCCGCCGAGGCGGTGTCAGCGGCCAGGTGCAAGGACACGCCCGCCTGGCGGTTGGTCACTTTGCCCGCGGTGCCGGTGTACTGCCGCGACACACAGGCCGACGCGTCGCCGTCCTTGAGGAAACCTGTGTCAGCGCCGCGAAGTCCTCCAGACGGCTGCGGACTTCATCCAGTTCCTCAAATGTCAGATACCGGTCAACGGCACAAGCCCTCAACCGGACACGCCACCGACAAACGAACCCGACCAGGTCCTACTGGCCGCAGGGAGAGAACACCGACCAGTTCGTGGACGATCCCGCGTGCGACGAACCCCGTGGCCCACCGGATGTTCCCGGCGAGGGAGGGCATCCCGGTTCCGGCTCGTTTTGTCTTCCTGCCCGTTGTCGAGGATGGTGCAGCCATGGCACACAAGCAGAACGCACCCGATGGATCCGCCGGGAAAGCCGGAGGCGTCGGATCCCGGAAGGCCGGAGGCGCGGAGGACACCGGCGGACTCCTAGACGACCGGGTCCGGCGTACGAGACGCAGGCTGGAGCGGCTCATAGGAATCGCTGCGACGGAAGGCAACGCCCTGCTTCCCCTGCGTAACGGGGACGAGATCTTCGGCGCCATGCTGGGCCGGATCCGTTCTGCCCGGCACACCGTGGACATGATGACGTTCGTGTACTGGAAGGGGGAGATCGCCCGGCACTTCGCCGAGGCGCTCGCGGAACGGGCGCGCGCAGGAGTGCGCGTACGGCTGCTGCTGGACGGCTTCGGCAGCCGGCTCATCGAGAAGGACCAGTTGGAGTCGATGGAGCGGGCCGGTGTGCAGGTGGCCTGGTTCCGCAAGCCGCTGTACCTGTCCCCGTTGAAGCAGAATCACCGCTGTCACCGCAAGGTCCTCGTCGTCGACGAGGAGACGGCCTTCACCGGTGGCGTCGGCATCGCCGAGGAATGGTGCGGCGACGCCCGCAACCCGGACGAATGGCGCGACACCCACGTCCAGGTGAGTGGACCAGCCGTGGACGGGCTGGCCGCCGCCTTCGCCCAGAACTGGGCCGAGTGCCACGACGAACTCTTCGACGACCGCGACCGGTTCACCGACCACACCCCTTGTGGCGACGCCGTGGTTCAGGTCGTGCGGGGCTCGGCCAGTTTCGGCTGGCAGGACATGCAGACCCTGTTCCGCGTGGTGATGGAGACAGCGGAGGAGAGGATCCGGCTGGCCACCGCCTACTTCGCACCCGACGCGTACTTCATCGAGTTGCTGTGCGCGGCGGCCCGCCGGGGGGTCGAGGTGGAGATCCTGCTGCCGGGCCCGTACACCGACAAACGGGTGTGCCAACTGGCCGGCCAGGGCTACTACGAGGACCTCACCGGATGCGGGGTGAAGATCTACCATTACCAGCCGACCATGCTCCACACCAAGGTCGTCACCGTCGACAGAGCAACGGCACTCATCGGCTCCACGAACTTCAACCGCCGCTCCCTCGACCACGACGAAGAGGTCATGCTGGCCGTACTCGACCCGACGTTCACCGCGACGCTGGACGGCCACTTCACCGAGGACCTTGGGCACAGCGAGCGCATCAGCTCCGGCCGGTGGAAGCGACGCGCACTGCTCCAGCGAGCCAAGGAAACGGCCGTCCTGCCGATACGGCGTTTCCTGTGACCTCGTGCCGACATCACGCTGCTGCACCGGACGCGTGAGCGGCCTTACCTGAAGCGGCTGAGGTACCCGCCGCCTTCCAGCACAGCGATGATCCTCCGAACGGCTCGGGAGTGGTCGGTCGGGCACGTCCAGGTCGGACGTGGGCCTCCGCCGTTCAACGTGACGCGTCCGCCGTCGCGAGGAGGACCCGGTCGACGAGTTCGTGCGCCCCTGGAAGCGCCCAGGATTCGGGAGCCCGGCCGCGCGGTCGGCAGGTCGGCGCCGGCTACGGCGCCGCCGTGGCGGCCGTTCGCCGAGTACGTGTCTCAGCCGTCGTGTCGAGGGGTACTCGTGAGCGCGGTCGATGACGGACCCGAAGTCCGATGTACCGGCGGGCATCGGCCGACACCGTGCGCGATCCCCGGGGCTTCGCGACGAGGTTCTACACCGACGAGGGCGTCTTCGACCTGGTCGGCAACAACATCCCGGTGTTCCTCGTCCAGTACGCGTTCAAGTTCCCCGACGTGGTCCACGCGGGCACGCGGCATCCTGACCGGGAGATCCTGCAGGGAAGCGCAGATCAGCGCGGGCGTGGACCCCGACTTCCACCGCCGCGACCTCGCGGACGCGATCGAGGCCGGGGCGTTCCCCGAGTGGGAGCTGGGCGTGCGGACCTTCCCGGACACCGAGGACCAGGTGTTCGAGGGCATCGACCTGCTCGACCCGGCGAAGATCGTCCCCGACGAACTGGCGCCCGTCCTCCATCAACGCCTTCTCAATGACCTCTCCCGAATTCGGCCCGTTCATCTGGATCTCGGCCCGGGTGACCGTGCTGGTCGGACGGAAACCGCTGGACCGGCAGAAAGGCCGATGGTGTGAGGGAAGGCCTGTCGAGGTTCAGCCCTCGTCGGCCGTCACCGCGGAGTCCGGCCGGATTCCTCATCGTGTGCGCGTGCTGAGGCAACCGTCACACCGGTGATGCTTCCCGTCGTCGGCGGGAAGGCGATTCCGTAACCAAGGAGGCTGATGTGTTGCGTGACCGGGTGGGACTGGCGGATGTGCTGGCAGCGGCCGAGGATGCCGCGCCGGTGGACTCCCTCGACGTCGTGGCGCGCGATCTGCGTGACCGGTTCGGTGCGCGGTACGTGTCCCTCCTCTTCGTCGATGTCGTCGGACGGCGCCTGCTGCGCGTCCACGACACGGCGGCCGTACAACAGGAGCACCGCGCCGTACAGGTTCCCCTCCTCGGCAGCAGCGTCTATGACGACGTCCTGCGCACCCAGAAGCTCGTACAGGCACCGCAGGGCGAACAGGGGCAGCGGGTGCTCGCCCCGGTCACCAACCGCGGGGACGCCATCGGTGTCCTGGAACTCTTCCTGGACGAGGTCACCGAGGGCGTGCTGGAACAGGTGGAGGAGGCGGCGCACGCGCTCGCCTACATCATCGTGGCCGACCGCCGCTTCACCGACCTCTACCACTGGGGCAACCGCACCACCACGGTCAGTCTGGCCGCGGAGATCCAGCGTCAGCTCCTGCCCTCGGCCTCATCCTGCGAGGCCCCCGAGTTCACCCTTGCCGGCGCACTGGTCCCGGCCTCCGACATCGCCGGAGACACCTACGACTACAGCCTCGACCAGGAGACTCTGCACCTGTCCGTCACCGACGCCATGGGCCACGACGTCAACGCTTCGCTCATGGCCACCCTCCTGGTCAACGCTTCCCGTGGTGCCCGCCGCGCCGGAGTGGACCTCGCCGAACAGGCCCGCCGGACCCACCAGGCACTCCTCGACCACGGCCGTCGGACCTTCGCCACCGGCCAGCTGCTCCGCATCGCCCTGGACGGGAGCGGCGCACAACTGGTCAACGCCGGTCACCCCTGGCCCCTGCGGCTGCGCGGGGGCACGGTCGAGGTCCTGAAGCTGATCGTGAACCTGCCCTTCGGCATCGTCAGGCAGGGCTCCTACCAGGTGCAGGACCTCGATCTGCGCCCCGGCGACCGGCTCCTCCTCCACACCGACGGCATGCAGGAACGCGAAGCCGGGGCAGTCGATCTGTCCGGCCTCCTGCGTGCCACCGCTGCCGAGCATCCGCGTGAGGTCGTGCGCACGCTGGTCGCCGCGGTCACCGACGCCTACGACGGCCGGCCGCCGAGAGACGACGCCACCGTCATGTGCCTGGACTGGCACGGCCCCCAGGGCACATGCCCGCGTGACTCCGCCGTGCTCAGGGAGATTCGACAGGAGGCCGCCGACGAAGGGATCTCGCACGCACTCGACTCCCATGCGGCGGTCGAACAGGCCGTCGGTGTTCTCCTTGCGGTGCACGGCATTTCGCCGACCGCCGGAATCGAGGTACTGCGCGAAGTCGCCCAGCACACCGACATCCGGGTGCACTCGGTCGCGGAAACCCTGATGGCCTGGGCGCTGGGCCGACCGTTGCCGGAACCGGTGGACCAGGAGCTGAACGCGGCGGTAGAGAGACGGGCCCGAGGAGACGCCACGAACCATCGGGAGTAGGGGCTGTCAGACACGCAGGGCGTGCTCGACGGTGGGATGGCAGGAAACGATCGTGTCGAGGCCGACGATGTGCAGCAGACGCACGACGGAATCCTGGGCGCCGGCGATGCGCAGCCATCCCTGGGCGTCGCTCACGCGTTGATGCGCCGTCACGAAGACGTTGATCCCGCTGGAGTCCATGAAGGTCACGTCACTGAGATCCACCACGATCCGCGCGGGCCTCGTCGGATTGGCCGCGGGCAATAGCGCCTCGTAGAAGAGAGCCTCGACGTCTTTGTCGATCTCGCCTCGCACGGTGACGACCCGGATGCCGTCCACGACACGGTGCCTGATCGGCAACCCTTGTGGCCCGCCTGCTTGTTCGATGTCGGTCATCGTCTCCTCGGCTGCCCTTACGCTGTCCCAGGATCCGGGCCTGCGCGGATGATTCTGCCCCGACGCCCCTGCCGGATGCACTTGGCGGCTGCCGGACAACATTCCTCAGCCATGTATGCGGGAGCGGTGGGCAGGCGAGTACTCATGAACGTGAAACGAGGGAGTCAGTGGTATCTCATGCCGACAACGAACCCTCCGAGCCGGAATCGCCCGTACCATCGCCGCCGAGCCCGCCGGAAGTCCCTCTACGCTGGTCGCGGAACACGCCGCGGAGGGGAAGAAGGACTTCGACGCTCTCCGGGCCGCCCTGGACCACCAGCAGAAACGGCTCCGGACGGAGCGGACCCGGGCCGCGGACGAACTCGCCTCCACCATGGTTCTGCGGAACTGGGTTTTCGCCGCGATCGCGGTCGTCATCGCCGCGCTGAGCGTGCTGGTCTTCGAGGGGCTGCGTCGTGGCATCACCGCGCCCCTGGGGCAGCTCGTGGCGGATGCCCGAGCCATCGCCGGCGATGACTTCGGCCATCCCATAGTCCCCACCGGGCCGGCGGATCTACGTAGGCTCAGCGCCGAGATCGACTTCATGCGTCGCCGTCTGGTGCGGGAGCTGGCGTTCACCGAAGAGGCGCGCGTGAGTCTCCACGCCCAGGCGGCCGACCTGCAACGCTCCAACGCCGAGCTGGAGCAGTTCGCGTACGTCGCCTCCCACGATCTGCAGGAGCCGCTGCGGAAGGTCTCCAGCTTCACCCAGTTCCTCCAGCGCCGCTACGGTGGCCAGCTGGACGCCCGGGCCGATCAGTACATCGAATACGCGGTCGACGGCGCGAACCGTATGCAGGTCCTCATCAACGACCTTCTGGACTTCTCCCGCGTCGGCCGCGTCCATCACGAGCCGCAGAGCGTGGACCTCGGCGACAGCGTGTACTCCACGCTATCGACCGGGAGAAACAGTGAACAGCGGCGAACAGCACAGGTCCGGGCACGTCGTGATCGGTGTCGACACGCACAAGCACGTGCATGTCGCGGCAGTGATGGACACGATCGGCGGCATCCTGGCGACCTTGACGATGCCCACCGACACCGGAGGCTTCCAGCAACTGCTGGACTGGGCCGCATCGTTCGGCAAGATCCTGGCGTTCGGGATCGAGGGCACCGGTTTCTACGGTGCCACCCTGACCTCGCTCCTTACGCCGGTCCGGGCACAGGGTGGTCGAGGCCGACCGCCCGGACCGACGGTTGCGGCGGATGAACGGCAAGTCCGACACTCTGGATGCTGAGAACGCCGCACGCGCAGTCCTGGGCGGGTTCGCGACCGCCACACCCAAGAGCGCCGACGGCGGGGCCGAGATGATCCGCCAGCTCAAGGTCGCCCATGACCAGGCCGTCGAACAGCGCACCGGAGCCATGGTCCCTATGAAGGCCATGCTCGTCCACGCCCCCGACGCCCGGCGTCGGGAGACCGCGGGCAAGACGCAGATCCGGCTGGTTCGGCTGCTGGCGGCTCTGCGTACTCGCCGTCTGAAAGAACCCGAGGACGCCCTCGGCACACCCTGCGCACGCTCGCCAAGCGGTGGCAGTACCTGGACGCCGAGGCCAAGGAGCTGACGGAGATGATCGGAGGCCTGGTCCAGCGGGTCGCCCCGCAACTGCTCGAGCGCTTCGGTATCGGCGTGGACACGGCTACGGAGATCCTCGTCGTGTCCGGCGACAACCCCGAGCGGATCAAGTCCGAGGCCGCCCTCGCCAAACTCGCGTGCATCGCTCCCGTGCCTACTGGCTCCGGCATGACCGGCGGCAGGCATCGCATCAACCACGGCGGCCACCGCCAGCTGAACGCCGCAATCCATAGAACCGTCATCGTCCGAATGCGGTTCCACCAGCCCACGATCGACCACGTCGCCCGCCGCACCGCCGAGGGCAAGACGAAACGCGAGATCATCAGATGCCTCAAGCGCTACGTCATCCGCGAGGTCTACCACTTGCTTCGGCCGGCCCCACTTAGACGTCATCTCAATTGGTGGATAATTGTGTAGATAGTCGCTGGCAGACGTGCTGTGGTGGCGGTTGAATGCCTTGGTGAGCGACTACTGGACACCCGCGCATCACGCGGTCGAGCACGAGGATGCGGAGACCCTGGCCCGGTTGCTGA
>NZ_PJME01000011.1 GCF_002954775.1 Streptomyces geranii | reverse complement strand
CCCGAACCCCCGTATCGCGCTGACCGCGCTCGTCCTCAACCGCCGGACGGGCTGAGGGGTGCCGGCCTGTGCTGCAAATGGTGCAGGCCGGCGCTTGGTTCTTCAGCCCGTCCGGCGTTTGAGGACGAGGCCGTCCAGGCCGATTTTCCCGCCCACCCACCCCTGCTTACCCACCCACCCCCGGGACCGGCACCCTGCAGCCCAGGCCCGGCACCCTCCAGCCCGTCCGGCGCTTGAGGACAAGCGGGGGTCCGGGGGCGGCAGCCCCCGGGGATGGGACGGGTAGGGGCGGCGGGGGCGAGGAAAATCGGGGCCTCGAACATGTGCCCCCCACCGGATAACCTCCGCCCATGGCAAACGGGCAGTGGTACCCACCGGAGTGGCCGGACCTCATCCGCGGGCTCGCCGAAGGCACCCTCACCCCGGTCACCCCCAAGCGCGCGGCCACAGTCATGCTCCTCAAGGACACCGACACCGGCCCCGCCGTCCACATGCTGCGCAGACGCGCCTCCATGGCCTTCGCCGGGGGCGCGTACGCGTATCCCGGCGGCGGAGTCGACCCGCGCGACGACGACCACCTCGTCCGCTGGGCGGGCCCCACGCGCGCGTGGTGGGCGTCCCGGCTCGGCCTGGGCGACGACGAGACGTCCGCCCAGGAGGCCCAGGCGGTCGTCTGCGCCGCCGTACGGGAGACGTACGAGGAGGCGGGCGTCCTGCTCGCGGGCCCGTCCGCCGACTCCGTGGTCGGCGACACCACGGGCGACGACTGGGAGGCGGACCGCGCCGCCCTGGTCGCCCGCGAGCTGTCGTTCGCCGAGTTCCTGGACCGCCGCGGACTGGTGCTCCGCTCCGACCTCCTCGGGGCGTGGGCCCGCTGGATCACCCCGGAGTTCGAGGCCCGCCGCTACGACACCTGGTTCTTCGTGGCAGCCCTCCCGGAGGGGCAGCGCACGCGCAACGCCTCCACGGAGGCGGACCGCACGGTATGGATCGAACCGGCGGTCGCG
The DNA here is from genome assembly GCF_002954775.1 of Streptomyces geranii. Classification (GTDB taxonomy): domain Bacteria; phylum Actinomycetota; class Actinomycetes; order Streptomycetales; family Streptomycetaceae; genus Streptomyces; species Streptomyces geranii. The sequence continues at coordinate 223,672 of NZ_PJME01000011.1, read as the reverse complement.
GCGGCCTCGTACGACAAGGGCGAGCTGCTGATGATGCCGCCCACGATCGCGACGCTGCGCGCGCTGGCCCCGTACGACAGCGCGGCCGGGGCCCTCACCGGGTCCCTGGAGCGCGACCTGACGCCCGTTCTGGCCAGGGCCAGCCTGACGGACGGCGAGATCGTGCTGGCCTGGCCGGGGCACGAGGAGTTCACGAAGCGGATCCGTATCGGGGAAACGCCCGTATGACGGCGACAGCACCGCGGTGAAGACGACAGCACCGCACTGACGACGACAACACCGCAATCACCCTCCCCTCCCCTCTGGCAGGTGCCCCGCATGACAGAAGCCGCCGCCCTCCCCGGCCAGCCGCGTGGCGGGGTTCTCTCGGGGCCCGCCACCGCGCGCGCGGTCAACGTCCTCGCGCCCAACGCCTCCGCGATGACCCTCGACGGCACGAACACCTGGATCGTCTCCGAGCCCGACTCCGGACTGGCCGTCGTCGTCGACCCGGGGCCCCTGGACGACGTACACCTCAGGCATGTCGTCGACACCGTGGAGAAGGTCGGCAAGCGGGTCGCGCTGACGCTGCTCACGCACGGGCATCCGGACCACGCGGAGGGCGCCGGACGGTTCGCCGAGCTGACTGGCACGAACGTGCGGGCGCTCGATCCGGCCCTGCGGCTGGGGGACGAAGGGCTCGGGCACGGGGACGTCGTGACCGTCGGCGGGCTGGAGCTGAGGGTCGTACCGACGCCGGGGCACACCGCGGACTCGCTGTGCTTCCATCTCCCGGCCGATCGGGCCGTCCTGACCGGGGACACCGTCCTGGGGCGCGGAACGACCGTGGTGGCCCATCCTGACGGCCGCCTGGGGGACTATCTGGACTCCCTGAGGCGGCTGAGGTCGCTGACGGTGGACGACGGCGTGCACACCGTCCTGCCGGGCCACGGGCCCGTCCTCGACGACGCCCAGGGCGCCGTCGAGTTCTACCTCGCCCACCGGGCCCACCGCCTCGCCCAGGTCGAGACGGCCGTCGAGAACGGCCACACCGCCCCCTCGGAGGTCGTCGCCCACGTGTACGCGGACGTCGACCGCTCCCTGTGGCCGGCCGCCGAACTGTCCGTACGCGCCCAGCTGGAGTACCTGCGCGAACACGGACTCATCTAGGGCCTGTCCGGCGGGCGGTTCACGTGGGCCGCGGTGCCTTGACGCCGTGCACGCGTGCGTACTCCTCGGCCAGCCAGCCGCCCAGCTCCTCCACGTGCGTGTGCAGGAACGACCGCAGGACCGCCGGATCGTCCGTCGGCCGCAGGCCCAGTGCCGCCGCCTCAGCCATCCGGGGGCCCCACTCCGGGTAGTACGAGGCGAACGCCCCGGCCATCTCCTCCAGGTCGCTGGTCCAGCCCTGCCACCGGGGCATCACAAGCGTGAAGCCCGTACGCACCAGCCGGCGCGAAATGCCCCGCACGCGCACGCGTACGTCCCCCTCCGGCGCCCCCGGGGCCGTCGCCTCCGCGATCAGGCGCCGCCAGCGCGGGAGGCACAGGGGCAGGTCGCCGTTGGTCTCGCGGGCGAGGAGGGAGTCGGGGCGGTAGCGGGGGAGGTGCGCGGCCAGGTCCTCGCCCAGAAGGGGCGTGCAGAGGCAGGCCAGGAACCAGCCCAGGTCGTGCCGCTCCAGGTCGCTCAGCACCTGCGCCCGCGAGACCAGCAGCGTGCCGGCGCCGTCGATCTGCCCGAACTCGGCATCGAGCGCCTCGTCCAGTGCCTGGGCCGCCGCCCGGTCCGCCTCGGTGGGCTCCTCGCCCAGCGCCAGCAGGAGGTCCAGGTCGCTGACGCCCACGCGCGCGGTGCCGCGCGGGATCGACCCGTAGAGGTACGCGCTGTGCAGCCGGTCCCCGAAGACGCCGTGCACCCGGGCACGGGCCGCGTCGACCACGGGCCGGAAAACGGGCGGCACGCGCGCGAGAGATCCCTCACGGACGATGAACCCCTGCTCGTCCAGCCCCTTGACCGGGACTTTCCCCATTCGTGTCCGCATCCGCATCCCCAGGCGTATCCGTATCCCCGTCCCGGTCTCCCTATGTCACGTCACTTCCAGCGGAACACGCGCACCCGGCGGGTCTCGCTCAGCGCGTGGCACACCACGGCCAGCCGGTCGTCCCAGGCGGCGTACCGCGCGCGGTAGCTGAAGCCGGGCAGTCGGCGCTCCGCGACGACCCGGCCGTCGACGGGGTCGAGGACGGTCACGCGGCTGCCGTAGCCGTTGCCGACCATGACGTATCCGCGGTGGGCGAGCGGGTGGAGCGTACGGCCGTGGTCGGTACGCCATTCCCAGAGCCGTTCGCCGGTCGCCACGGAGTAGGCGTGGACGAGCGCGTCGGCGCTCTTGTCGTCGTCGCCCGCGGGCTCGTCCGGCTCCAGTCCTACGACGAGGGTGTCGCCGACGACCGCCACGGCGGGGCCGAAGTCCTTGTAGCCGTCGGGCAGCTCGACGTACCACTCGCCGCTCTCGCGCACCACGTACAGCCGGGGCCGGGAGCGCTTCCCGCGGTTGGCGACGGCCAGGACCGGGGGGTCGGCCGCCAGGACGGAGAACGAGTCGCCCCAGTGGTCCGGGAGCTGCCGCTCCCACTGGAGGGCGCCGGTGCGCGCGTCGAGGCACCGGACGAACGGCGGTGAGTTGCCCTTCCAGCCCTGGGCGTCCGCCTTCCAGACGGGGGCGGTCGTCAGCCGGCCGCCGCCGATCGCCACCTCGCGCGTGTGGTCCGTGTGGACGCTGCCCAGCCCGTCCTTCGGCTGCTCGCGCGACCAGACCACGTCCCCGGAGGCGAGGTCGAGGGCGGTGAGACGGACGTGCTCGGCGTTCCGCGCGCCGTCGTCGTGGTGCAGGACGACGCCCAGGCCGTCCTGCGGGTCCTGGGCCACCCGGACGATCACGTCCCGGCCCGGCGGCTGCCAGGTCCAGCCGGGCTCACCGGTCTCCGGCGCGTACGCCGCGACGCGGTCGAAGCGGGCCAGGACCAAGGCGTCGTCCGTCGCCCACACGCCCAGCGGCTCGCCCAGGTCCCGCTGTTCGAACTCGGACTGCCACAGCGTCTGCGCCTCCGGGTCCCGGCGGAACAGCCGCAGGCGGCGCTTCGCGGGCTCCGGCGCCGTCCAGACCGACTCGGGCGCTCTGTCCTGGTGCATGGCCATCCACCCCTTGATTCCGTTCCGTTCATGGAGTTCTCGTCACCGCACGGCCCCCGCCCCGGTGAACCCTGTTACCGGGTAATCGGATGAACCCGGTAACCGGTGAACGCCAAAGGGGCCCCGCCGTTCGGCAGGGCCCCTCTAGCACTTACGGACGACAGTACTTGTGGACGACAGCACCTATGGATGCCCCGGCCTGCAGACGCCCCGGCTGACGGACGGCCCAGCCGGCAGGCGACCCCGGCTAGCGCGACCGCTTCGCGAGGCGCTCCACGTCCAGCAGGATCACGGCCCGTGCCTCCAGGCGCAGCCAGCCGCGGCCCGCGAAGTCGGCGAGCGCCTTGTTGACCGTCTCGCGGGAGGCGCCGACGAGCTGCGCCAGCTCCTCCTGGGTCAGGTCGTGCACCACGTGGATGCCCTCCTCCGACTGCACGCCGAAGCGGCGCGAGAGGTCGAGCAGGGCGCGGGCGACGCGGCCGGGCACATCGGAGAAGACCAGGTCGGACATCTGGTCGTTGGTCTTGCGCAGCCGCCGGGCGACGGCGCGCAGGAGCGCGGCGGCCACCTCGGGGCGGGCGTTCAGCCAGGGCTGGAGGTCGCCGTGGCCGAGGCCGAGCAGCTTGACCTCGGTCAGCGCGGTGGCCGTGGCGGTGCGCGGGCCCGGGTCGAACAGCGACAGCTCGCCGATCAGCTCGCCGGGGCCGAGGACGGCCAGCATGTTCTCGCGGCCGTCCGGGGAGGTGCGGTGGAGCTTGACCTTCCCCTCGGTGACCACGTAGAGCCGGTCTCCCGGGTCGCCCTCGTGGAACAGGGCGTCACCGCGCGCGAGGGTCACCTCACTCATGGAGGCGCGGAGCTCCGCGGCCTGCTCGTCATCGAGTGCCGCGAAGAGCGGGGCACGCCGCAGAACGTCGTCCACGAGTTCTCTCCTTGTCGACCTGCTCAGGGGATCTTGCTCCCCGGTTACCGGGGACCGTGCTCCCCATCTTGCCGGACGGTCCAAACAGTGTGATCTGTCACAAGGATGCCGCACAGGTGTGCCGCGCAGTGCGGCAGGGGGCCAATTGGGCGCCGATCTCCAGGGTCCGGGGCGGATGTCAGTGCCGGGCTCTAGGCTGGCCGGGTGTCCAAATCGCCGGTGAGAGCACAGGCCGAGGGGGCTGGACGGGTGGCCGCACGGCGTGATTCCGCTGTGGGCGAACAGGTCACTGGTGGGGGCCGGAATGCGTAGAAAGCGGCAGAGGTGATGTCGGTGAAGAAGGCCGCCAAGAAGGTGACCGGGCCGGTGAAGAGGGTGCCCGCGGGCCCCGCCGGTGAGACCGGGCAGGAGCCCCGACCCGGCTCGGCGGTCGAGGTTGAGCCGCCGGGGAGGGCTGTCTCTGGGGCGGTCGGGAAGGCTGCGCCTGCGGTGGTCGGGAAGGCTGCCTCCGGGGTGGTCGGTAAGGCTGCCTCCGGGGTGGCGAGAGGGGCGGCCGGGGCTGGGAAGACGGCGGAGGCTTCGGCGGGGGCTGGCTCTGGGGAGGCGTCCGGGCCGGGCCGCGCTTCGAAGGCGACGTCCGGGGCGGGCAGCGCCGGGACGGCGGGTTCGTCGGTGGGCGGCACCGGGAGGGACGCGGCCTCGGAGGGCAGCACTGGGGAGGCGGAGTCTTTGGCGGGCAGTACTGGGGAGGCTGGCTCTGTGGCGGGCGGCACTGGGAGGGTCGCGTCTGGGGAGGGCCGCACTGGGAAGGCTGTTTCCTCGACGGGCGACGCAGGGGAGGCCGTATCCGGGAAGGGCAGCTTTCGCAAGGTTGCGTCGTCGGCGGGCGGCGCCGGGAAGGCTGCTACCTCGACGGGCGACGCAAGGAAGGCCGTGTCTGGGGCGGGCAGTAACCGGAAGGGTGTGTCGTCGGTGGGCAGTACTGGGGAGGCTGGCTCCTTGGCGGGTCGCACCGGGAAGGCTGCGTCTGCGAAGAGCCGCACTGGGAAGGCTGCGTCCGGCGCGGGCAGCGCCGTGAAGCTTGAGCCCTCGGAGGCCACGTCCTCGAAACCTCAGCCCTCGGAGGCCGCGTCCGCGAAAGCCGCGCCCGCGAAGTCGGCCGTGGCCCGGGCCGCAGGCAAGCCTGCCGCCAAGCCCGCCGGCAAGGCCGTGGGCGTCGGCGGTGCTGCTGCCGAGGCAACCGCATCCAGCGTGGCTGCTACCAAGACTGAGGCATCCTCCAAGGCCACCGCCTCCAGGGCGGCTGCTGCCAAGACGGCCGCTTCTGAAGCCACCGCCTCCAAGCCCGCCGCCCGCAAGCAGCCCGCGACCAAGTCGACGTCCCGTAAGGCGGCTGCTTCCAAGGTGGCTGCCTCGAAGGCCACCGCTTCCGGGACCGCCGCCTCCAAGCCCGCCGCCAAATCCGGAGCCTCTGGGACTGCCGTCACCAAGACCACTGCCCCAGGGAAGGCCGCTTCCAAGACCGTTGCTTCCAGGACGGCCGCCGCTAAAACCACCGCCCCTGGGGGGGCTGCCTCCAAAACCACTGCCCCAGGGAAGGCCCCCACCAAAACCGGCGCCCCAGGGACCGCCGCCACCAAAACCACCGCCCCCAGAACACCCCCCACCAAGACACCCCCCACCGAGTCCCACACCGCCCTAGTCCGCCGTGCCCGCCGGATCGATCGCGAACTCGCCGAGATCTACCCCTACGCCCACCCCGAACTGGACTTCGAGAACTCCTTCCAGCTCCTCGTCGCCACGGTTCTCTCCGCCCAGACCACCGACCTCCGGGTGAACCAGACGACCCCGGCCCTCTTCGCCAAGTACCCCACCCCCGAGGACCTCGCCGTCGCCAACCCCGAGGAGGTCGAGGAGATCCTGCGGCCGACCGGGTTCTTCCGGGCCAAGACCAGGTCGGTGATAGGGCTGTCCAAGGCACTGTCGGAGGAGTTCGGCGGTGAGGTGCCGGGGCGGCTCGAAGACCTCGTCAAGCTGCCCGGTGTGGGCCGCAAGACCGCCTTCGTCGTGCTCGGCAACTACTTCGGGCGCCCGGGAATCACCGTGGACACCCACTTCCAGCGGCTGGTGCACCGCTGGCGGTGGACGGCGGAGAAGGACCCGGACAAGATCGAGGCGGCCATCGGCGGCCTCTTCCCCAAGGCCGACTGGACGATGCTCTCGCACCACGTGATCTTCCACGGCCGCCGTATCTGCCACGCCCGCAAACCCGCCTGCGGCGCCTGCCCGATCGCCCCGCTCTGCCCGGCGTACGGGGAGGGCGAGACGGACCCGGAGAAGGCGAAGAAGCTCCTGAAGTACGAGAAGGGCGGCTTCCCCGGCCAGCGGCTCAACCCGCCGCAGGCGTACCTCGACGCGGGCGGCATCCCGGCGCCGCCGCTGGGGGCCGGATGAGGCCAGGGGTGGGACCGGGGAGCCGTACCGGATCGGGAGCGGCGGAACCAACGGGACGGCCGCAGGCGTTGGAAGCAGCAGAACGGGGGTGGCGGTGACGCGCGCGAGCAACACACAGGGCGGCGAGGCGACGCTCAGCAAGGAGGGCCTGCCCGGCTGGCTCGACCCGGTGGTGCACGCCGTCGAGACGGTCGAGCCGCTCCAGCTGAGCCGCTTCCTGCCGCCCGCGGACGGCGCCGGACGCCAGTCCGCCGTACTGATCCTCTTCGGCGAGGGCGAGGGGAAGACCGGAGACGGAGGCGGAGACGGTGACGGCGGCGGCGGGCCCGAGCTGCTGCTCATGGAGCGGGCGACCTCGCTGCGCTCGCACGCCGGCCAGCCCTCCTTCCCCGGCGGCTCCCTCGACCCCGAGGACGGCGATCCGCAGGGCGACGGCCCGCTGCGGGCCGCGCTGCGCGAGGCCGAGGAGGAGACCGGGCTCGATCCGGCCGGCGTCCAGCTCTTCGGCGTACTGCCCAAGCTCTACATCCCGGTGAGCGGCTTCGTCGTCACGCCCGTGCTCGGCTGGTGGCGCGAGCCGACACCCGTCGGGGTCGTCGATCCGAACGAGACGGCACGGGTCTTCACGGTCCCCGTGGCGGATCTCACGAATCCGGCCAACCGGGCCACCGCCGTACACCCAAGTGGCCACAAGGGTCCGGCATTTCTGGTCGAATCGGCCCTCGTGTGGGGCTTCACGGCCGGGATCATCGACCGTCTGATGCACTACTCGGGCTGGGAGCGCCCGTGGGACAGAAACAAGCAGGTCCCGCTCGACTGGCGCGCGTGACAGGGTGGCCCTCGTGAACGTGCTGGACATCTTGTTGCTGGTCGCCGCCGTGTGGTTCGCGATCGTGGGCTACCGCCAGGGCTTCGTCGTCGGCATCCTGTCGGTGATCGGCTTCCTCGGCGGCGGTCTCGTCGCGGTCTATCTGCTGCCCGTCGTCTGGGACGGCGTGACCGACGAGGCCGAGGTCAACACGACGGCCGCCGTCGTGGCCGTCGTCATCGTGATCGTCTGCGCCTCCGTGGGCCAGGCCCTGACCACCCATCTCGGCAACAAGCTGCGCCGCTTCATCACCTGGTCGCCCGCCCGCGCCCTCGACGCGACCGGCGGGGCCCTCGTCAACGTCGTCGCGATGCTCCTGGTCGCCTGGCTGATCGGCGCCGCCCTCGCGCAGACCACGATGCCCACGGTGGGCAAGGAGGTCCGCGGCTCCAAGGTGCTGTTGGGGGTCCAGGAGGTGCTGCCCTCCGACGCGGACACTTGGTTCAAGGACTTCACCTCGGTCCTCGCGCAGAACGGCTTCCCGCAGGTCTTCAGCCCGTTCTCCGACGAGCCCATCAAGGACGTCGACCCGCCCGACCCGGCGCTCGCCAACAGCGCGGTCGCCGTGCGCGCCCAGCGCTCCATCGTCAAGGTCATGGGCACCGCCACCAGCTGCGGCAAGGTCCTGGAGGGCACCGGCTTCGTCTTCGACCGGCGCCGTGTGATGACCAACGCGCATGTCGTCGGCGGCGTCGACGAACCCACCGTCCAGATAGGCGGCGAGGGCAGGAAGTACGACGCGACGGTCGTCCTCTACGACTGGCAGCGCGACATCGCCGTCCTCGACGTACCCGAACTGAACGCGCCCGTCCTGCAGTTCACCACCGAGGTCGCGGGCAGCGGCAAGAGCGCGATCGTCGCCGGCTTCCCGGAGAACGGCTCGTACGACGTCCGTCCCGCGCGCGTGCGTGGTCGCATCGAGGCCAACGGCCCGGACATCTACCACCGCGGCACGGTCCGCCGCGAGGTCTACTCCCTGTTCGCGACCGTCCGCCAGGGCAACTCCGGCGGCCCGCTGCTCACGCCCGAGGGCAAGGTGTACGGCGTGGTCTTCGCGAAGTCCCTCGACGACCCGAACACCGGTTACGCGCTCACCGCGGACGAGATCCAGTCGGACATCGCCCAGGGGCGTACCGCGAACCAGCAGGTGGACAGCGACAGCTGCGCGCTCTGAACCCCGTACGCGTACGGAGGCGCCGGGCTCAGGGGCGGGGGTGGCGCAGGCGCACCGAGACCCAGCGGGCCCGGCGGCGCAGGATGCGCGGGATTCCCACCCTCAGATCGGTCCCCGCCAGCTGCGGGGAACCTCCTCGGTGGGAGCCCGGACCGTGGCCCGAGCGGCGATTGCGTGCTGCGTCACTGTAGTCGTGCGTCCAGCCCATACCCCGACGTCTGCCCCTGCCCCAAGGTCGATAACCGCCCCATGGGCCCCCAATCGGCCTATGCGTTGGGCAATTGGCTGTTCGTAGGACAGGTGTTCGCGTGTCTGTTCCTGTGCCGCCGGTGACTCAGCGGTCCGGTTCGGGGTCCTTCAGCCAGTTGACCAGCTCGGTCGAGAAGGCCACCGGGTCCTCCTCGTGCGGGAAGTGCCCCAGCCCGTCGAACAGCCGCCAGCGGTACGGCGCCTCGACGTACTCCCCGGAGCCCGCCGCGCTGCGCGTGCGCAGTACCGGGTCGAGCGAGCCGTGCAGATGCAGCGTCGGCACCCGTACCGGCCGCTTCATGCGGCGGTTGAACTGGATGCCGTCCGGCCGGGCCATCGACCGGACCATCCAGCGGTACGGCTCGATCGCGCAGTGCGCGGTCGACGGGATGCACATCGCCCTGCTGTACGTCTCCACCGCCTCGTCGTCCGGCAGTCGCGGCCCGGACCAGTCCCGGATCAGCCGCCCGACGAGCGCGCCGTCGTCCGCGATGAGCTGCCGCTCCGGGAGCCAGGGCCGCTGGAACCCCCAGATGTAGGAACCGGCGGCCGTCTGCTTGACGTCGGAGAGCATCGCCGAGCGCCAGCGCCGGGGGTGCGGCATCGAGGAGACCACGAGCCGCCGTACCAGCTTGGGGCGCATCACCGCGGCCGTCCACGCGAGGTAGCCGCCCAGGTCGTGGCCGACCAGCGCGGCGTCGGGCTCGCCCAGGGACCGGACGACGCCCGTGATGTCGAGGGCGAGGTTCGCGGGGTCGTAACCCCGGGGCGTACGGTCGCTGCCGCCCACGCCCCGCAGGTCCATGGCGACGGCCCGGAACCCGGCGTCGGCGAGAGCGGCCAGCTGGTACCGCCAGGTCCACCAGAACTGCGGGAACCCGTGCACGAGCATGACCAGCGGTCCGTCGCCCAGCTCGGCGATGTGGAACCGGGCGCCGTTCGCGGCGACATCCCGGTGGACCACCTCGCGCCCGCCGGGAAGGGCGAGCCGTACCGCCGAGGCGGGCTGGGTGAACGCGGGGTACGCCGGGGGTGTGGCGGGGTCCGTCATGAGGACGAGCGTGCCACAACCTCGACCGTCTCACTCACCGGGGCGGGCCGGGGGTGCGGCTTGGCCTTCTGCAGGACGCCCGCCGTCTCCTTCACGGACGCGGCGACCTTCTGCGGGCCCTTGCCCTTCCTGGCCTTCTTCGCGAAGACGACGCCGACCAGCACCAGGAGCACGGCGAGCAGCACGTTCGCGGCGAACGACAGCAGGAAGCAGAGGGCGAGGTTCCAGTCGCTCCAGGTCCGAATGGCGTACGCCAGTGCGAAGTTGAGCATCGGCAGGGAAAAGACCAGCACCGCGCCGGCCACCATGAACGCGCCACCGCTCGTCACGCCGCGCTTCACGTCCTGCTTGAGCTGGGCTTTCGCCAGCGCGATCTCGTCGTGCACCAGCGCGGACATCTCGGTCGTCGCCGAGGCGAACAACTGGCCGATGCTGCGTTCGGCGCCGACCGGATTGCCGTCGGGTGCGCTCATCGAGGTCTCCCTGTTGTCTTGCCGTTGTGTTGCTCGGATGTCGGGTGTCGGGTGCAGGCGACCGGCGTACGTGACTGCCGTACCCGGCGGCCATCACCAGCCGCCGTACGCATCTGACGCACATGTCCGACGCCTACGTGTCAGATCATGCCGGACCGTCACCCTCGTCGCCCGCCCCGCCCGCCACTTCGGCAAGCCGGTCCCGTTCGGCGGCCTCCAGTTCGGCGGCCTTGAGCCCGGCGATGCGCCGGTGCTCTGCCGCCTTCCCCTCGTAGATGTCGGCCATGCGCAGGTGGTACGCCGGATCGTCCTGCTCGTAGATGTCGGGGATGCCGTCGAGGTCGTCGTCGCGCTCCTCGGCCTCCCACATCCCGCGGTAGCGGGCGTTCCGTATCTTCAGCAGCACGGTCGCGCCGAGCGCGGCGATGAGGGAGCCGGTCAGGACGGCGGCCTTGACCTCGTCGGTGAGCGCGCTGTCGCCGTCGAACGCGAGTTCGCCGATGAGGAGGGAGACGGTGAAGCCGATCCCGGCGAGCGAGGCGACGGCGAAGACGTCCGCCCAGGCGAGGTCGTCGCTGAGCGAGGCCCTGGTGAAACGCGCCGTCAGCCAGGTCCCGCCGAAGATCCCGACCGTCTTCCCGACGACGAGCCCGAGCACCACCCCGAGCGTCTCGGGCCGCGTGAACACCTCTCCGAGCGCCCCGCCGGACACCGACACCCCCGCGCTGAACAGGGCGAACAGCGGCACGGCGAGCCCGGCGGACAGGGGCCGCACCAGATGCTCGACGTGCTCGCCGGGCGACCGCTCCTCCCCGTCCTCGGTCCGGGTCGTGCAGCGCAGCATCAGCCCCATCGCGACCCCGGCGACGGTGGCGTGGACGCCGCTGTTGTACATCAGCCCCCAGATGACCAGCGCGAGCGGGACGTAGACGTACCACCCGCGTACGCCCTTCCTCAGCAGCAGCCAGAAGACGGCGAGGCCGGTGAAGGCGCCGCCGAGCGCGGCGAGGTTCAGGTCGTCGGTGAAGAAGACCGCGATGATCAGGATGGCGAAGAGGTCGTCGACGACGGCGAGCGTCAGCAGGAACGCGCGCAGGGCGCTGGGCAGCGACGTACCGATGACGGCGAGCACGGCGAGCGCGAAGGCGATGTCGGTGGCCGTGGGCACGGCCCACCCGGCGAGCGAGCCGCCGCCGCTGAGGCTGGTGAGGGTGTAGACGAGCGCCGGTACGGCCATTCCGCACAGGGCGGCGACGACGGGCAGCGCGGCGGCCCTCGGGTCGCGGAGGTCCCCGGCGACGAGTTCGCGCTTGAGTTCGATACCGGCGACGAAGAAGAAGACGGCGAGCAGGCCGTCGGCGGCCCAGTGCTGGAGGGAGAGGTGGAGCCCGAGGGCGGACGGTCCGACATGGAGGTCGAGGACGGTCTCGTAGGACTCCTTGACCGGGGTGTTCGCCCAGACCAGCGCGGCGATCGCGGCGAGGAGCAACAGCACGCCACCGACGGTCTCGGTGCGCAGCGCGTCCGCGACGAACGTCCGCTCGGGCAGCGAGAGCCGTCCGAGGAGCTTGCGGCTGGTGGTACGGGGGGCGACCACGGGGGGACCTCCGGTCGGTGGGCAGCACGGAACGCGTGCCGACCAGACTTCCCGGCGCACCTTGGCGATCCTCGCGGATCTTGTCGCGTTGTTGACGCGATCTTTAGCTTACCTAAGGTGCGCGGGAGCCGCCGCCCGGAGGAAACCCTCGGGTCCCGTCGTGATCTAGTCCTCGCTGCCCGCCGCGGGGAGCTTCGTCTGGATGAGGTCCATGACGGTGGAGTCGGTCAGGGTGGTCACATCGCCCAGCTCGCGGTTCTCGGCGACGTCGCGCAGCAGGCGGCGCATGATCTTGCCGGAGCGGGTCTTGGGGAGTTCCGCGACCGGCAGGATGCGCTTGGGCTTGGCGATCGGGCCGAGGACGTCACCGACGTGGTTGCGCAGTTCGGCGACGAGGGTGTCGGTCTCGGTGGCGGTGCCGCGCAGGATGACGAAGGCGACGATGGCCTGCCCGGTCGTCTCGTCGGCGGCGCCCACGACGGCCGCCTCGGCGACGGACGGGTGCGACACCATTGCCGACTCGACCTCGGTCGTCGAGATGTTGTGCCCGGAGACGAGCATGACGTCGTCCACCCGCCCGAGCAGCCAGATGTCGCCGTCGTCGTCCTTCTTGGCGCCGTCACCGGCGAAGTACTTGCCCTCGAAACGCGACCAGTAGGTGTCGATGAACCGCTGGTCGTCGCCCCAGATGGTGCGCAGCATCGACGGCCACGGCTCGGTGAGTACGAGGTAACCGCCGCCCCCGTCCGGCACCTCGCGTGCCTCGTCGTCGACGACGGTGGCGGAGATGCCGGGCAGCGCGCGCTGGGCGGACCCCGGCTTGGTCTCGGTCACACCGGGCAGCGGGGAGATCATCATGGCGCCGGTCTCGGTCTGCCACCAGGTGTCGACGATGGGCGTCGCGTCGCCGCCGATGTGCTTGCGGTACCAGATCCACGCCTCGGGGTTGATCGGCTCGCCCACGGACCCCAGCACCCGCAGGGAGGAGAGGTCGAACTTCGCGGGGATGTCGTCGCCCCACTTCATGAACGTACGGATCGCGGTGGGCGCCGTGTAGAGGATCGTGACGCCGTACTTCTGGACGATCTCCCAGAAGCGGCCCTGGTGCGGGGTGTCCGGCGTCCCCTCGTACATCACCTGGGTCGCGCCGTTGGCCAGCGGCCCGTACACGATGTAGGAGTGCCCGGTGACCCAGCCGACGTCGGCGGTGCACCAGTAGACGTCGGTCTCCGGCTTGAGGTCGAAGACGGCGTGGTGGGTGTAGGCGGCCTGGGTGAGATAGCCGCCGGAGGTGTGCAGGATGCCCTTGGGCTTACCCGTCGTACCCGAGGTGTAGAGGATGAACAGCGGCTGCTCGGCCTCGAACGCCTCGGGCGTGTGCTCGCTGCTCTGCCGGTCGACGACCTCGTGCCACCACACGTCCCGGCCCTCGTGCCACTCGACGTCCTGGCCGGTGCGGCGGACGACGAGCACATGTTCGACGTTGTCGACGCGCGCGACGGCCGCGTCGACGGCGGGCTTGAGCGCGGACGGCTTGCCCCGGCGGTAGCCGCCGTCGGTGGTGATGACGATCTTGGCGTCGGCGTCCTGGATACGGGTGGCCAGCGCGTCCGCGGAGAAGCCGCCGAAGACGACGGAGTGGGCGGCGCCGATCCGGGCGCACGCCAGCATGGCGACGGCCGTCTCCGGGATCATCGGCATGTAGACGGCGACCCGGTCGCCCTTCTGGACTCCCAGCTCCAGCAGGGCGTTGGCCGCCTTGGAGACCTCGTCCTTCAGCTCGGCGTAGGTGATCGCACGGCTGTCGCCGGGCTCGCCCTCGAAGTGGATGGCGACCCGGTCGCCGTTGCCCGCCTCGACATGCCGGTCGACGCAGTTGTAGGCGACGTTGAGGCTGCCGTCCTTGAACCACTTGGCGAACGGCGGGTTCGACCAGTCCAGCGTCTCGGTCGGCTCGGTGGCCCAGCTCAGCCGGCGGGCCTGCGCGGCCCAGAAGCCGAGCCGGTCAGCCTTGGCCTGTTCGTACGCCTCCGCCGTGACGTTGGCGTCCGCGGCCAGCTCGGCGGGCGGCGCGAACCTGCGCTCTTCCTTGAGCAGGTTGGCCAGGCTTTCGTTGCTCACGACATCTCCCTTACGGTGCTTTGCCGGGGCGGCCGTTGTGTCCCAGGCCACAGCTCATCAGACCGGGGGGCCCGATGACAAGGGCCGACGGAAAATTGGTTTAGACCTCTGTGTCCTCAAGTCGTCAGACCGTCGGACCCTCGGGCCGATCCCGTCGGCACGCCTCCTCATGAAGGGGACAACCAAGGTCACGTGCGCGACGGCCGCCCGGTTCATCCGCTCCCGTCAGGCCGGCAGCCCGGCCGCCCGCACATGATCGAACACCTCGTCCCCGTCAACCTCCCCGCTGAGCAGATACGCCTGTGCCTCACCCACATGGAAGTACATCCCGTGCAGTTCGAGCGCCCCCTCGCGCAGGGCCCGCGCCACCGACTCGTGCGCCCGCAGATGCTCCAACTGCTGGACCACATTGGTCAGGCAGAGCTGCTCGACCGCGTCGGCGGGCGCCCGCCCGGCGAGCCGCGCCCACGGCCGGTCCCTGTCGGCCATCCGCTCCAGACTCGGCACCCCGTGCCGCAGCCACCGCCTGAGCGGCGTCCGAGCCCCGCCGGGCTCCATGCTCAGCAGCGCCTGCATGGCCCCGCACCCGGAGTGCCCGCACACCGTGATGGACCGCACCCGCAGCACGTCCACCGCGTACTCGATGGCCGCCGCCACCGAGTCGTCCCCGCTCTCCTCGCCGGGCTGCGGCACCAGGTTGCCCACGTTCCGCACGACGAACAGGTCGCCGGGACCGCTGGAGGTGATCATCGACGTGACGAGCCGCGAGTCGGCACAGGTCAGGAACAGCTGCGCGGGCCGCTGCCCCTCACGAGCCAGCCTGGCCAGCTCACCGCGCACCAGAGGAGCGGTGTTCCGCTGGAACGCGCTGATCCCACGAGCCAGTTGATGCCCACTGGGCTCGGCGACACCGGTCGACCGGGCGGAGCCTGACGCCTCGGAGGAGCTGGCGGGACCGGAGGAGCCGGAGGCGCCGGTGCGGCCGGATGAGCCCTCCGGGCCGCCCGGGCCCGCCGAGCCGGGACCACCGGCCGAACCGGGTGGCCCGATGGGCCCGTTCGCTCCCGCCGGCCCGCTCGCGAACCCTCCACGCCTCTGACCGGACTCGGGGACCTCGCACTGGTGGTTGCGCCAGGGCGTCCAGGGCCGGCAGCGGCAGTCGGAGCTGCTCGCGGGCTCGGCGATCCGCGTCCCCGTGCGGCCGGTCACCTCGACGGTGCCGCCCTGCGCAGTGTGCGTGCTCTGCCAGTGCTGCAGTGATTCGTAGGCCGCGTGGTCCATGAACGAGCCGTCCAACTCCACGACGGCGTCGGCCCCTTGGGGGACGAGGTGCAGGGTCCGGCTGAGCCGGGGCACCGCGAGGAACGTCAACTGGCCTCGTACGTGTACGTAGTGGACTCCTTCTCTTTCGTCGTCTCTCACTTCGTAGGTGATCCGGGTGCGGGCGAGGCGGTGCAGGGCGACGGCGACGGCGACCGCGACGCCCAGCAGGACTCCTTCGAGGACGCCGAGCAGGACGACGCCCAGGGTCGTCACCGCGTAGACCAGGACCTCGCGGTGGCGAGTCACCGTGCGGATGTGGTGCAGGGACACCATCTGGATGCCGACGGCCATCACCAGGGCGGCGAGTGAGGCGAGCGGGATCAGCTCCAGGATCGGAACCATCAGCAGCGCGGCGACTACTACGAGAACGCCGTGCAGCATCGTGGAGTTCCGGCTCACGGCACCGGCTTGCACATTCGCCGAACTCCGCACGGCCACGCCCGCGACCGGCAGTCCGCCGAGCACTCCGGACACGACGTTGGCGGCGCCCTGGCCGAGCAGTTCGCGGTTCAGGTCGGAGCGGCCGACGCGGCTTCCGGCTCCCGGTCCGGCGGTGCGGCCGGCCAGCAGATCGGGCCGGGAGGCGACCATCTTGTCCACGGCGACCGCGCCGAGCAGCGACTGCACGCTGCACACCAGCGTGACCGTGAGCACGGCGGCGACCAGGCCGAGCACGGATCCTTCGGGCAGCCCGGCCAGCGCGTGGCTGCTCCAGGACGGCAGGTCGACCTTGGGCAGACTCAGCCCGGCGAGCGCGGCGGTGAGTGTGGCGCCGGTGACGGCGACGAGGGCGGCCGGCAGCTTGCGCAGCACGCCCCCGACCCGGCCGGGCAGCCGGGGCCAGACCAGCAGCAGGGTCAGCGTGAGCACGCTCATCGACACGGCGGCGGGGTGCAGCCCGGCCAACTGGGCGGGCAGCGCGCGGAGATTGTCGAGGACCGCGCTCTCCGGCGTACCCCCGAGGACGATGTGCAGCTGGGCGACGGCGATGGTCACGCCGATGCCGGCGAGCATGCCGTGGACGACGGCGGGGCTGACGGCCAGCGCGGTCCGGGCCACCCGCAGGCAGCCGAGGCCGAGCTGGGCGAGCCCGGCGAGGACGGTGATGGCACAGGTCGTCCGCCATCCGTACCGCTGGATGAGTTCGGCGGTGACGACGGTGAGCCCGGCGGCGGGTCCGCTCACCTGGAGCGGGGAGCCGCCGAGCCGTCCGGCGACGATCCCGCCGACGGCGGCGGCGACCAGTCCGGCCTGGAGCGGAGCGCCGGTGGCCAGGGCGATGCCCAGGGACAGTGGCAGGGCGATCAGGAAGACCGCGATCGAGGCCGACACGTCGGCGCCCGCGACGCGGAAGCGGCGGGGTGGGGTCGGCGGTGGTGGTGGGCTGTGAGGCTGGTGCATGCGCTTCGTCCGAGTCGGTTCGGGGGCGCGAGTGGGGACGCAGGCAGACATGTTTCCCGTCTCCTCCGGGGCAGCGCGGTCGCGGAACAGGTGGTCCCCCGGCTGTGGCGGGGGGCGGGTCGCGGCCGTGTGGTCACGGCGTGCAGCGGCGGGATTTTTCAACGCTCGGTAAATGGATCGTAATGCACAGTAAAGGCCGTGTATGGATTTTCGGGGCAAATGGTGCAATGGATCATCCGGAAGGGTGAAGTGAATATTTGATCGGCTTGTCGTACTAATTCCTTTTTCGTCCCATGCGACCTTGACGGCGCCGCGCCCGAAAGCGCCGGCCCGAACGAAGGAAGAGGTGGGCGGAGATGGCCGTCACCAAGAGGATCGCCGCGGGCGTAGTGGCCGTCGCGGCCTGTGCCGCGTCACTGGCCGGCTGCGGGGCGGGAACCACCGGCTCCGGTACGAAGGGGGGTGCGCCCGGCGCGAAGAAGGCCGCGCCGGCCCCGGCACCCAGGAGCGCGGTCCGGCTGATCGGCGACGGCTCCACCGCGTACACCGGAGCCCAGCCCTACCAGCCCAGACCGGAGCGGCTGAAGCCCGGCCAGAAGCCGCCGCAGTTCGTCGTCCTGTCCTGGGACGGCGCCGGTGAGGACGGCCAGCGGCTGTTCTCCCACTTCCGCAAGGTGGCCAAGGCCAACAGGGCGACGATGACGTACTTCCTGAGCGGTGTGTACCTGCTCCCGGAGGACCAGCGCGACCTGTACCGGCCGCCCCAGCACTCGCCGGGCCGCTCCGACATCGGCTTCAACGACGAGCAGGGCATCGCCGACACCGTGAAGCAGCTGCGGCTCGCCTGGCTGGAGGGCAGCGAGATCGGCACCCACTTCAACGGTCACTTCTGCGGCGCCGGGGGCGGGGTCGGCGAGTGGTCGGTGGAGGACTGGAAGGACGAGATCGCCCAGGCGAAACGTTTCGTGAAGTCCTGGAAGACCACCACCGGTATGAAGAAGGCGTCCCCGCTGCCCTTCGACTACGAGCGGGAACTCGTCGGCGCCCGCACACCCTGCCTGGAAGGGCAGAAGAACTTCATGAGCGCCGCCCGCGAACTGGGCTTCCGCTACGACACGAGCGGGGTCAACGACCAGGTCTGGCCCGAGCGGAAGAAGGGGCTGTGGGACCTGTCCATGCAGCTCGTCCCGATGCCCGGCCGGGGCTTCGAGACGCTGACCATGGACTACAACTTCTACATGAACCAGTCCGCGGCACGGACGGGGGACAAGGCGCGGTACGAGTACTGGGGCGACCAGTTCCGGGACGGGCTCCTCAAGGGGTTCGAGCGGGCCCACGAGGGCAACCGGGCGCCGCTGATCATCGGCAACCACTTCGAGTCCTGGAACGGCGGCGTGTACATGCGGGCCGTCGAGGAGTTCATCGAGCGGGTGTGCACGAAGTCGGACGTGCGGTGTGTCTCCTTCCGGCAGCTCGCGGACTGGCTGGACGCGCAGGACCCGGAGGTGCTGGCGAAGTTGCGGACGCTGGGGGTGGGGGAGGCGCCTGAGCGTGGCTGGGCGTCCCTGCTGGCCGGCCGCCCGGCTTCGGCCCCGGCGCCCCAGGGAGTGCCGGGGGCGCCTGCGGGCAAGCGGTAGGGGTTGGCCTGGAGCGGTTCTTCGTGCGCGGGGCTGTGGGGGCTGGTCGCGCAGTTCCCCGCGCCCCTGTCGGCGGGCGCTGCGCGCCCCGACCGCCTCAGACCGTGGTTGCCGTCAGCTGTTCGCCCAGTACGAAGCCCGGGTCGACCTGGGCCGCCAGGTCGACTCCCGTTCTCGCGTTGGCCCAGGAGTGGGCGTTCTTCAGGTGGAAGTGGACCATCTGGTGGGTGTAGCGCTCCCAGTCGCGCAGTTCGTACGTGGCGTCGACGGCCGTTCGCAGTCGGCGCAGGGCGCGGCGGTTGGTGTCCTCCAGGAGGTCGAACCGGGTGGGGCGGCCCTTCTCCATGGAGCGCACCCAGTCCGAGTGGCCGACCGTCTCCAGGAGGTCGTCCCCGACCTCGGCGCGGAGGAAGTCGAGGTCGTCCTGGCCCTGCACCTTGTTGCCGACGACCTTCAGGACGACCCCGAAGTCCTGGGCGTACTCCTTGTACTGGCGATAGACGGAGACTCCCTTCCGGGTCGGTTCGGCGACGAGGAACGTGATGTCGAAGCGGGTGAACAGGCCGGACGCGAAGGAGTCCGAGCCCGCGGTCATGTCGACGACGACATACTCGCCCGGGCCGTCGACGAGGTGGTTCAGGCACAGCTCCACCGCGCCCGTCTTGGAGTGGTAGCAGGCCACCCCCAGATCCGCCTCGGTGAACGGGCCGGTGACCATCAAACGGACGGCACCGCCGTCGAGTTCCACCGGTCGTGCGCAGGCGTCGTACACCGGATTGGTCTCCTGGACGCGCAGCAGCCGCGAGCCCTCGCCGGGCGGGGTCGTCTTGATCATCGCGTCGGCGCAGGTGATGCGCGGGTTCGTGCCGCGGAGGTGCTCCTTGATCAGGTCCAGCCGCTCGCCCATCGGGGGCAGCGCGGCGGCTTCGGCGTCGTGGAGGCCGAGTGCGGCGCCCAGGTGCTGGTTGATGTCGGCGTCGATGGCGAGGACCGGGGCCCCGGAGGCCGCGAGATGGCGGACGAACAGGGAGGACAGCGTGGTCTTGCCGCTGCCGCCCTTCCCGACGAAAGCAATTTTCATGTTCAGTAACGGTAGTGGGGCGACCGCCGAGGGTGTCCAGGGCGCGTGAGGAAGTCCACTCCTTCGTGGGTCGGCTCCCTGGATTGCGTAGGGTCGTACTCATGAGTACGACAGGCGCTACCGCCGATCCGCTAGCGGCCCTGGGGTCGCTGCCCGGGGTGGCCGACTCCGTGGAAGCCGTGCGCAAGGCCGTGGACCGGGTCTACGGCCACCGCGTCATGCGGCGGCGCAGCAACGAGATCACCGGTGAGGCGGGACTGCGCGGCGCGCGCGGCTCCGCGGCCCTCTCCGGTGCCGACTGGGCCCTCGAAGAGGTGCGCCGGCGCACCGACTTCAGCGGCGACGACGAGGCCCGGGTGGTCGGGGCGGCCCTGCGGCTGACCGCGGAGGCGGGTCAACTCCTGTCCATCTGGCGGCAGTCGCCGCTGCGCGTGCTGGCCCGGCTGCATCTGGTCGCCGCCGCTGGCACGGCCGACGAGGTCGGGCGTCCGCGACAGGACGGTGAGCTGGTCGACGAGCCGCTGGTCGAACTGCCGCTGCCGGGCGCGGCCGAGGTGTCGGCGCGGCTGGAGGGGCTCGCGGAGCTGATCATCGCGGGCGGCTCGGCCCCCGCCCTGGTCACCGCGGCCGTCGTGCACGGCGAACTCCTCGCGCTGCGCCCCTTCGGCTCCCACAACGGCCTCGTCGCGCGCGCGGCGGAGCGGATCGTCCTGGTCGGCAGCGGCCTCGACCCGAAGTCGGTGTGCCCGGCCGAGGTCGGCCACGCCGAACCGGGCCGCGCGGCCTATCTGGCGGCACTCGACGGCTACGCCTCCGGCACTCCGGAGGGCATGGCCGCGTGGATTGCCCACTGCGGGCGGGCGGTCGAACTCGGGGCACGCGAATCGACGGCCGTGTGCGAGGCGTTGCAGCGCGGGGCGGCGTAAAAGCGGCTACGCGGGGGGCCGCAGCGAAATGGCCCTCCGCGGAGGGCCATCAAGTGGAGTGCGGACAAAGGGATGCGGCGGTACGGGGATTCGTACCGCCGCTGGCATGTTCACCCGGTTACCAAGCGTCCTCGATATATTGCCCATCAGGTCGGGAACTTGGCCCGTCACCTGGTGCGGCTGGCCCGTAATCGACGGGTCGACGTCGCGTGGGTGCCCAGTGTTCATGCTCGGTCCGTGGGGCCAAATGCGTTATTAAGGTGATCCTTTCGGATGTCCTTGGTCTCGCGGGCCGTTAAGTCCTTTCTACTCCTGGACCGGAGTAAGCGGAAGCCCTGGATGTACTTCTTTACTTTTATGATCAAACAGCCATGATTCGGGCGTCGGGGGAGTAGGTCAGGCGACTGTCGGACGACGCCTGCTCGCGTACCAGACGAGGCCCGCGGTGGCCGCTGCCGCACCTATCGCGGCGGCGGCCACCAGGGCCGGGCGCGGCGGTACGGAGAGTGCGGGCAGGCGCTGCTTCAGCCGGACCGGGCGGTGGAAGTCCAGGATCGGCCAGCCCCGGGCGACCGCTTCCCGGCGCAGCGCGCGGTCCGGGTTGACGGCGTGCGGATGGCCGACGGACTCCAGCATGGGGATGTCGGTGACGCTGTCGCTGTACGCGTAGCAGCGCGCGAGGTCGTATCCCTCGGACTCGGCCAGTTCCCTGATCGCCTCGGCCTTGGTGGGCCCGTACGCGTAGTACTCCACCTCGCCGGTGAAGCAGCCGTCGTCCCCGACGACCATGCGGGTGGCCACCACCCGGTCAGCGCCGAGCAGTTCGCCGATCGGCTCGACGACCTCCGCGCCCGAGGTGGACACGATCACCACGTCGCGGCCGGCGGTGTGGTGCTCCTCGATGAGGGAGGCCGCCTCGTCGTAGATGATCGGGTCGATCAGGTCGTGCAGGGTCTCGGCGACGATCTCCTTGACCTGCTGGACGTTCCAGCCGCGACAGAGCGCGGACAAATACTTGCGCATGCGCTCCATCTGGTCGTGGTCGGCGCCGCCCGCCAGGAAGACGAACTGGGTATAGGCGGTACGCAAGGCGGCCCTGCGGTTGATGAGACCGCCCTGGTAGAACGACTTGCTGAACGTGAGCGTGCTCGACTTCGCAATGACCGTCTTGTCCAGGTCAAAGAAGGCCGCTGTGCGGGGCAAGGAGTGGTTTTCCACGATGCTGAGCATAGGCGCCCACCATTCGGCGTAAGGCGTGGCGCGTGGGTTTGCCTGAGAGGGCTGTCGGGTACACCATGGAAGTCACGGATCGTTCGCGACCGTGCTAACCCGGTCCGGCTCCTCCCCCCCCGAGTCGAACCGTGGGGACGACCCCCGCTCTCCCCCCCCCGGCGGGGGTCGTCGCATGTCCGGGTGGGTTTCTCTTTCTCCCCTCGCATCCCTTTCGCGGCCCTGGCGCCGTCCGAGGCGGCTTCGGCCGCCTCTTTCGCATGCCTGCGATCCGTCACTGTGCGTAGCTGAAGCGCTGCGCTGGGGGAAGTCGTCCAGGCGTCACCTGTGTGGGTGAGAGAGATATCCACAACCGCAGCACTGTCCACAGATTTCGATCAAGATCCACATGATTTCCGGGTTCGCCCCACCGTGATTCCAGCGCGTCCCGCTCGCGGCGAGTTCATGGCCGGTTCGGTTTGTCGAACGCGCTCGGCCGGGTTCTGTCGGCCGTTCATATAGCGAAGGGGGCCGGAAATCATGGCGGGAGCCATCACACACGACAACGATCAGCCCGCGGCCGAGGGGCGGCAGAGCGGACCGCTGATCGTCACCGAGGACGCCGGTCTGCTGGACGACCTGCTGCGCCTGTGCGCGGCGGCCGGAGCCACCCCCGAAGTGCACCACGGGGTGCCCGAGCGGGGCGGTGGCTGGGAGGCGGCGCCGCTCGTCCTGGTCGGCGACGACGCCGTACGCCGGGTGCGCGGCGCCGCTCGCAGGCGAGGGGTGGTGCTGGTCGGGCGGGACCAGGACGACTCCGGGGTCTGGCGGCGGGCCGTCGAGATCGGCGCCGACCACGTCCTGATGCTGCCCGACGGCGAACAGTGGCTCGTCGACCGGATCGCCGACGTCGCCGAGGGCGTCGGCAGGCCCGCGCTCACCGTCGGCGTCATCGGCGGCCGGGGCGGGGCCGGAGCGTCCACGCTGGCCTGCGCCCTCGCCGTCACCTCCGCGCGGGAGGGAGTGCGCACCCTGCTGGTGGACGCGGATCCGCTGGGCGGCGGACTCGACGTACTCCTGGGCGGTGAGACGGCCGACGGACTGCGCTGGCCCGCGTTCGCCGCCTCGCGCGGCCGGGTCGGCGGCGGCGCCCTGGAGGAGTCGCTGCCGAAACTGCACTCCCTGAGGGTGCTGAGCTGGGACCGCGGAGACTGCGTGGCCATCCCGCCCCAGGCCGTACGGGCGGTCCTCGCGGCGGCGAGAAGGCGCGGCGGGGCGGTTGTCGTCGACCTCCCTCGGCGCATCGACGACGGAGTCGCCGAGGTCCTCGCCCAGCTCGACGTCGGCCTCCTGGTCGTCCCCGGCGAGCTGCGGGCCGTCGCGGCGGCCGGCCGGGTGGCGTCCGCCGTCGGCATGGTCCTGCGCGACCTGCGGGTGGCCGTACGCGGGCCGTACACACCGGGCCTGGACGACCGCGAGGTGGCCCGGCTGCTCGACCTGCCCCTGGCGGGCGAGGTCCCCGTCGAATCGGCCCTGGCCCGCCCGCACGAGGGCAAGGCGCCACCGGGAGCCGCCCCGCGCGGACCCCTGGCCCGGTTCTGCACGGTGTTCTGGGAGCGCGCCCTGGCCGAGGCGGGTGGCGTATGAACGCCGTCCGCTGGGACGAGGGGCCGGGAGCGCCCGCCGGGCTGCTGGACGGCGTACGGCAGTGGCTGGCCGAGAGCGGCGCCGAGGCGACACCCGCGCGCGTGGCGCAGGCCCTGCGGGAGCAGGGGCGGGTGCTCGGGGACGCCGAAGTGCTGGGCGCCGCCGAGCGGTTGAGGTCCGAACTGGTCGGCACCGGCCCGCTGGAGCCGTTGCTCGCCGACCCGTCGGTCAGCGACGTCCTGGTGGCGGCGCCGGACCGGGTGTGGGTGGACCGGGGCGGCGGCCTGGAACTGACCGGCGTCTCCTTCCCGGACGCGGGCGCCGTACGACGGCTCGCGCAGCGCCTGGCGGCGGTGGCCGGGCGGCGGCTCGACGACGCCCGCCCCTGGGTCGACGCCCGGCTGCCCGACGGGACCCGGCTGCACGCGGTGCTGCCCCCGGTGGCCGTCGGCTGCACCTGTCTGTCGCTGCGGGTGGTACGGCCGCGGGCCTTCACCCTGGACGAGCTGACGGCCGCGGGGACGGTACCGCCGGGCGGCGACCGGGTGCTGCGGGCGCTGCTCGACGCCCGGCTGTCCTTCCTGATCAGCGGCGGCACGGGGTGTGGCAAGACAACTCTGCTGAGCGCGCTGCTGGGGCTGGTCGGCCCGGGTGAGCGGATCGTGCTGGCCGAGGACTCGGCCGAGCTGCGGCCCGACCATCCGCACGTCGTACGCCTGGAGACCAGACCCGCCAACCAGGAGGGCGCGGGCCTGGTCACCCTCCAGGACCTGGTGCGGCAGGCGTTGCGGATGCGGCCCGACCGGCTGGTCGTCGGCGAGGTCCGGGGCGCCGAGGCACTGGATCTGCTGGCCGCCCTCAACACGGGGCACGAAGGGGGCTGCGGGACGGTCCACGCGAACGCGGCGGCGGACGTACCGGCCCGGCTGGAGGCACTGGGGACGGCCGCCGGGCTCGACCGGGCCGCGCTGCACAGCCAGTTGGCGGCGGCGCTGTCGGTGGTCCTGCATCTCGTCCGCGACCGCGCCGGGCGGCGCCGGATCGCCGAGGTGCACGTCCTGGAGCGGGACCCGTCGGGGCTGGTGGTGACGGTGCCGGCGCTGCGGTGGGGCGAGGAGGCGTTCGCGTACGAGCGGGGATGGGAGCGGCTGCGGGGGCTGCTGCGCGCCGGAGGCGACAAGGGACAGGGGAGTGAGGGCGCGTGACCGGGACGGTCGAGCTGTCGATGGGGGCGGCCGGGGTGTGCGTAGGGGCGGTCTGCTGGCTGCTGGGCGGCCGGTATCCGGGGGCGCGGCGGGCGGAGCTGCTGCTCGCCGGGGGCGGGGCGGTGGGCGCCGGGCCGCCTCCGTGGGAACGGGCCGCCGGTGAACTGCGCAGACTGCGCGGGCGGTTGCGGGCCGAGTGGTGGGCGGTGGCCGTCGGCCTTGTGGTGGCGCTGCTGGGCGCCTCCGTGGTGCCGGCCCTCGCGGGCGCGGCCGGGGTGCCGCTGCTGCGCCGGGTCAGGCGGGCCGGTGAGCTGCGGCGGGCGCGGGAGCGGCGGGGCGACGAGGTGATCGCGCTGTGCGGGACGCTCGCCGGTGAGGTGCGGGCCGGACGGCAGCCGGGGGAGGCGCTGCTGCGGGCGGCACGCGACTCCGGCGGGCTCGGCGAGGCACAGGCGTCGGTGCTGGCGGCGGCGAGATTCGGCGGGGACGTCCCCGGGGCGCTCGCCGTGGCGGCCCGGCAACCGGGCGCGGAGGGCCTGTTGGGGCTCGCGGCGTGCTGGCGGGTGGCTGTGGACCAGGGCGCGGGCCTGGCGGCCGGACTGGACCGCCTCGAAGGCGCCCTGCGCGCCGACCGGGACCAACGTGCAGACCTGCGCGCCCAGTTGGCGGGCGCCCGCTCGACCGCGGTGATGCTCGCGGGCCTGCCGGTGCTGGGCCTGTTCCTGGGCACGGCCCTGGGCGCCGACCCCCTGCACGTCCTGCTGCACACCGGCGCCGGACTGGGCTGCCTGCTGGTCGGCGGGGTGCTGGAGGGCGTGGGGCTGTGGTGGGTGCTGCGGATCGTGCGGGGAGCGGAGGCGGTGTGAGGGCCGGGCGAGTGGATGACGGAGGTCGGGTCGGTACGGCCGTCGACCGTGGCGGGCGAAGGGAGCCGGCGTGAGTGCGGAGGTTTTCCACAGGCTGGGGGCGGTGGTTGCGGTCGCGCTGGCCCTGGGGTGGCTCCTGCGGTGGATCGAGACGGTGCGCGATGAGCGGAGGGTGCGCCGGAGGCTGGCCCGGCTGCTCGCGCTGGAGCGGGAACGGGCCTCGCTGGGGCGGCGGTTCGGCGCGCGGGACGCCGTACGGCGGTGGCTGCCCGTGGTGGGGGCGGTGAGCGCCGGGTGGGTGCTCGTCGGCGGTGCCGTGGGCGTCCTCGTGGGACTGGTCGCCGGGGTCGGGCTGTGGCGGTGGCGACTGCGGCAGGCGGCCGGTGGCGCCGCGGAGGAGGCCGACGCGGCCGAGGCGGCCCGGCAACTCCCGCTCGCGGCCGATCTGCTGGCGGCCTGTATCGCGGCCGGCGCCGGTCCGGTGATCGCCGCCCAGGCGGTGGGCGAGGCGCTGGCGGGACCGGTCGGCGAGGCGCTCGCACGGGGCGCGGCGGAGGTACGGCTGGGCGGCGAACCGGCCGAGGCCTGGCGGAGGTTGGCGTCGATACCGGGCGCCGGGCCTCTGGCGAGGCTGCTGGAGCGGGCCGACGAGTCGGGCGTACCCGCGGCCGGGCCCGTCGCCCGCCTCGCCGCCGACACCCGCGCCGAATGGGGACGCACGGCGACGGAACGGGCCCGGCGGGCGGCCGTCATGGCCACCGTCCCGGTGGGTCTGTGCTTCCTGCCCGCGTTCATCGCGGTCGGCGTACTGCCCGTGGTGATCGGGCTGGCGGACGGGCTGCTGGGCGGGGGTGGTGGGTGACGCGGGAGCAACGGGCGGGTCAGCAGTAGGTCATCGACATCAAGTCATCAACAGCACTGATATTTAAGGGAGTCGAGATGTTCGCAGTGGTACGGGAACGGGTGTGGGCGCTGGCGTTCAGGGCGCGGGCGGCGCTGGTGGCGCGCAGGGATGCCGGAATGGTCACGTCGGAATATGCCGTGGGCATCATCGCATCGGTGGCGTTCGCCGCCGTGCTCTACAAGGTGGTGACGAGCGGGCAGGTCAACTCGGAGTTGCAGGCCATCGTGAAGAAGGCCCTCGATGCCAAGATGTGAACGCCGGTGCGGCGACCGGGGGTTCGTGACCGCCGAGGCGGCTGTGGCGCTGCCCGTGCTGGTGCTGTTCTCGCTGGGCCTGGTCTGGGCGCTGCTCGTCGCCGCCGCGCAGATCCAGTGCGTGGACGCGGCCCGGGCCGGTGCCCGGGCCGCCGCCCGGCAGGACCCGCCCGGTGCCGTCGCCGAGGTGGCCCGTGGTGCGGCCCCGAGCGGGGCGGAGGTCGCCGTCAGCAGAGAGGGCGACCTGGTCCGGGTGAGGGTCGTGGCGCGGTCGCCGGGGATCGGTTCCCTTGCCGTCGATGTGACGCACGAGGCGGTGGCGTTGGCGGAGGAGACGGTGGGGGTGGGCTCGTGAGGTGCCGGGGAGGTGGACGGCTCGTCAGGGGTGTCGCCGGGCGCCTCGGCAGGGCTGTTGGCGGGTGGCTCGGTCGAGCCGGTACCGGGCGGTCGATCCGCTCCGACCGTGGCTCCGCGACCGTCTGGAGCGTCGGTGCCCTCGCCGTCCTCTGCGTGGTGTTCGGTGTCGTGCTCGCCATGGGGCAGGCCGCCGTGGCCCGGCACCGGGCCGCCGCCGGTGCGGATCTGGCGGCGCTCGCTGCGGCGGACCACTGGACGGAGGGCACCTCGGCGGCCTGTGCTCGGGCGGACCGGGTGGCGGCGGTCCAGGGCACGCGGCTCGTGCGGTGCGCGGTGGTGGGCGAGACGTCGGATCTGACGGTGATATCGGGAAGGGGGCTGTTCGCGGCGGAGGTCAGGTCGAGGGCGGGGCCACCGGGGCCACCCGGCGCCCTGGAACTGACCTGAGGCGAACCCGTACGGGCAGGCCTTAAGCCTTCTCCTCCGGTGCCCCCTGCAGCAGCACCGTCAGCAACCGCACCGCCCCCCGCTTGTGCAGCGGTTCGTTGCCGTTGCCGCACTTGGGGGACTGGACGCAGGACGGGCAGCCGGCTTCGCACTCGCAGGAGGCAATGGCCTGGCGGGTGGCCGTCAGCCAGGAGTGGGCCGTGTGGAAGGCGCGTTCTGCGAAGCCGGCGCCGCCCGGGTGGCCGTCGTACACGAAGACCGTCGGGAGGAGGGTGTCCGGGTGGAGCGGGACGGAGACGCCGCCGATGTCCCAGCGGTCGCAGGTCGCGAACAGGGGCAGCATGCCGATCGAGGCGTGTTCGGCGGCGTGCAGGGCGCCGCCGAGGATCTCCGGGTTGATGCGGGCGGCGTCGAGCTGGTCCTCGGTGACCGTCCACCACACGGCGCGGGTGCGCAGCGTACGCGGCGGGAGGTCGAGTTTCGTCTCGCCCATGACCTCGCCGGTCATGACCCGTCGGCGCAGGAAGGAGACGACCTGGTTGGTGACCTCGACGGAGCCGTAGCAGAGGCGGCCGTCGCCCCAGGGGATCTCGGTGTCGGTCTCCAGGACGGAGATGGCCGTCGTGTCGCGGGCGACCGTCGAATACGGCGGGCTCGCCTCCTCGACCAGGGCGACCGAGTCCTTCAGGTCGAGGGAGCGGACGAGATACGTACGGCCCTGGTGGAGGTGGACCGCGCCCTCGTGGACGGTCGTGTGCGCGGCGCCAGCGTCGACCGTGCCGAGGAGCCGTCCCGTGCCCTCCTCGACGATCTGGACCGGGTTCCCGCCACCGCCCCGGATGTCGGCCAGGTCGGCGGCCCGCTCGCGGCGGGTCCAGTGCCAGGCCTTCGTGCGGCGGCGCAGCAGCTTCGCGGCCTCCAACTGCGGGAGCAGGGCCGCCGTTTCGGGGCCGAAGAGGTCCAGGTCCTCCTCGGTCAGGGGGGATTCGGCCGCCGCCGCGCACAAGTGGGGGGCCAGCACGTAGGGGTTGTCCGGGTCGAGGACCGTCGACTCGACCGGCTGGTCGAAGAGGGCCTCCGGGTGGTGGACGAGGAAGGTGTCCAGGGGGTCGTCGCGGGCGACCAGGATCGCCAGCGCGCCCTGTCCGGCCCGTCCGGCGCGGCCAGCCTGCTGCCACAGGGAGGCGCGGGTGCCCGGGTAGCCGGCGATGACGACGGCGTCCAAACCCGAGACGTCGATGCCGAGTTCGAGGGCGGTGGTGGCGGCGAGGCCGAGGAGTTCGCCGGAGTGGAGCGCCTGTTCGAGGGCCCGGCGCTCCTCGGGTAGGTAGCCGCCGCGGTAGGCGGCCACACGGCGGGCCAGGGAGCGGTCGACCTCGGCGAGGCGTTCCTGGGCGATCACCGCGATCAGCTCGGCGCCGCGCCGGGAGCGTACGAAGGCCACCGTGCGCACGCCCTGGACGGCCAGGTCGGTCAGCAGGTCGGCCGTCTCCGCGGTGGCCGTACGGCGGACGGGTGCGCCCTTCTCGCCGTGCAGCTCGGTGAGCGGAGGCTCCCAGAGGGCGAACACCAGTTCACCGCGCGGTGAGGCGTCGTCGGCGACCTCGACCACCGGGAGGCCGGTCAGTCTGCGGGCGGCGACGGACGGCTCGGCGGCCGTGGCGGAGGCGAGCAGGAAGACGGGGGAGGCGCCATAGCGGGCGCACAGGCGGCGCAGCCGGCGCAGGACCTGGGCGACGTGGGAGCCGAAGACGCCCCGGTAGGTGTGGCACTCGTCGATGACGACGTACTTCAGCGACTTCAGGAAGGAGGACCAGCGGGGGTGGGACGGGAGTATCCCCCGGTGCAGCATGTCGGGGTTGGTCAGGACGTAGTTCGCGTACTGGCGGACCCACTCGCGCTCCTCGAAGGGGGTGTCGCCGTCGTACACGGCCGGTCGCACCGCGTTTCCCAATGGTTGTGAAAGTTCCTTCACCGAGCGTCGCTGGTCCGCCGCGAGGGCCTTGGTCGGGGCGAGGTACAGGGCGGTCGCCCCGCGGCCGTTCGGCGCCTCGGAGCCGTCCAGGAGGCCCGAGAGGACCGGTACCAGGTACGCGAGCGACTTGCCCGAGGCGGTGCCTGTGGCGACGATCACGCTGTCGCCGTCCAGGGCGTGCTCGGCCGCCAGTGCCTGGTGGGCCCAGGGGTGTTCGATACCGGCGGCCTGGACGGCCGCGACGACCTCGGCGCGAATCCGGTCCGGCCAGACGGCATGCCTCCCCGCACGTGGGGGCAAGTGCTCCGTATGAGTGATGCGCGAAGCCCGGCTCGGCCCCGAGGCGAGCCGGTCCAGGATCGTGCCCGGATCGGGCCGCGGGGCGGCGAAATTCGAGGGTCGATCGGATCGGTGAATATTGGCCATCGGCATCGAGTGTGTCACTGGCGTGACGGACAATGGGCCCAAGGCGTCGTGCACGCCCTGCGGTAAGTGATTGAATGCCATCGCGGCTGGCGAACCGTCCTGGGGACTCTGCCGAGGTGTCCCTTGGGATGACCGCTCGATAGCAAGGTGCTGGAGGATCCGTGGACCTGTCCCTGTCGACCCGTACCGTCGGCGATCGTACGGTCGTCGAGGTCGGTGGCGAAATCGACGTTTATACCGCGCCCAAGCTGCGTGAGCAGCTGGTCGAGCTGGTCAACGACGGGAGTTTCCACCTCGTCGTCGACATGGAGGGTGTCGACTTCCTCGACTCCACCGGGCTCGGCGTGCTGGTCGGTGGCCTGAAGCGCGTACGTGCCCATGAGGGCTCGCTGCGCCTGGTCTGCAACCAGGAGCGCATTCTGAAGATCTTCCGCATCACCGGTCTCACCAAGGTGTTCCCGATCCACACCTCGGTCGACGAAGCGGTGGCGGCCACCGACTGACGGCCGTTTGCCGGACGCGTGTGCGGTCACTCGTACACACGTCCGTGACGGAAGAAGTTAAACGACGGGGGTCCGGGTCTCGGCGACCCGGCCCCCCTGACCGCACGCCCGTATTCCGAGGGGGATGCATGGCCACCGTTGAACTCCGCTTCAGCGCGCTGCCCGAGCACGTCAGGACCGCCCGACTGGTGGCGGCAGCGGTGGCGCGCAGGGCCGGAGTGGACGAGGCCGTACTCGACGAGGTGCGACTCGCCGTCGGCGAGGCCTGCTCTCGTGCCGTCGGACTGCACCAGAGCGGTGGCATCTCGGAGCCGGTGCGGGTGACGCTGATCGAGGAGGAGAAGCAGTTCTCCATCGAGGTCGGCGACGAAGCGCCCCGATCCGCTCCCGGCGACAACGCTCCGGGTGCGGGCGGCGACGTGGACGTGGAGGCCGAGGAGGACGAGATGGGCCTCGCGGTCATCAGCGGCCTCGTCGACGACGTCGAGGTCACCGCGGGGGAGAACGGCGGATCCATCCGCATGAGCTGGCCAACCATGCCGCCGGTCACGCTCCTCCCCTGACACCCCGACGCCGTACACCTTGAGGGCCCTGCCGAGCAGGGCCCTTGGTGTTTTTGTCGGCGGTTTTCGGAATTCGTGAAGCTATTCACGATCCCTTCGTGAAGTCATTCACGATCATTCGCGCGACAATTCGATCAACCGACAATGCGCCTGCGGCATTACATCATCCGGGCCATTGGATCTTCCGCCGATCATTTGCTGAATAGCATGGGGCGATCTATTCCGTTTCCGCGTACTGTTTTGATCAGGTTCCGGTACCTACAATCCGTCCACATCTTGAGCTCAGCCCAAGCGTCAAGGAGGACGAATGGCGGGGCTTTCTACCCCTCATCGGTTCGATCAACCCACAACCTTCGCAGCCGCAGTACTGACCGACGACAACCGACTGCTCGTGATGGTCATCGGCGTCGTCGCCCTGGCGGCGCTCGTGGTCGCCGGGGTGCTGGTGCGCCAGGTGCTCGCGGCGGGCGAGGGCACCGACAGCATGAAGGAGATCGCGAAGGCGATCCAGGAAGGCGCGAACGCCTATCTGGCACGGCAGTTGCGCACGCTCGGCGTATTCGCCGTGATCGTTTTCTTCCTGCTGTTGCTGCTGCCCGCCGACGACTGGAATCAGCGCGCCGGACGGTCGGTGTTCTTCTTGATCGGCGCCGCGTTCTCGGCGGCCACCGGCTATATCGGCATGTGGCTCGCTGTGCGCAGTAATGTGCGGGTCGCCGCAGCCGCCAGGGAAGCGACTCCGGCGGAAGGCGAGCCGGAAAAGGATCTCACCGACGTCTCGCACAAAGCGATGAAGATCGCATTCCGTACGGGCGGTGTCGTCGGCATGTTCACGGTGGGCCTCGGCCTGCTGGGCGCCTCCTGCGTGGTGCTGGTGTATGCGGCCGACGCGCCCAAGGTGCTCGAAGGCTTCGGCCTCGGCGCGGCCCTCATCGCCATGTTCATGAGGGTCGGCGGCGGCATCTTCACCAAGGCCGCCGACGTCGGCGCCGACCTGGTCGGCAAGGTCGAGCAGGGCATCCCGGAGGACGACCCGCGCAACGCCGCGACCATCGCCGACAACGTGGGCGACAACGTCGGCGACTGCGCGGGCATGGCGGCCGACCTGTTCGAGTCGTACGCCGTGACGCTCGTCGCCGCCCTGATCCTCGGCAAGGCCGCCTTCGGGGACGCCGGGCTCGCCTTCCCGCTCCTGGTGCCCGCGATCGGCGTCCTCACGGCGATGATCGGCATCTTCGCGGTCGCGCCGAAGCGGTCCGACCGCAGTGGCATGACCGCGATCAACCGCGGCTTCTTCATCTCCGCGGTGATCTCGCTCGCACTCGTCGCCATCGCCGTCTTCGTCTATCTGCCGTCGTCGTACGCCGATCTGGACGGGGTCACCGACGCGGCGATCGCGGCCAAGGGCGGCGATCCGCGGGTCCTCGCGCTCCTCGCGGTGGCCATCGGCATCGTGCTCGCGGCCCTGATCCAGCAACTGACCGGCTACTTCACCGAGACCACCCGCCGACCCGTACGGGACATCGGCAAGAGCTCCCTCACCGGCGCGGCCACCGTCGTCCTCGCCGGTATCTCCATCGGGCTCGAATCGGCCGTCTACACCGCCCTGTTGATCGGCCTCGGCGTGTACGGGGCGTTCCTGCTCGGCGGTACGTCCATCATGCTGGCGCTGTTCGCGGTGGCCCTGGCCGGCACCGGCCTGCTCACCACGGTCGGCGTCATCGTCGCGATGGACACCTTCGGACCGGTCTCCGACAACGCCCAGGGCATCGCCGAGATGTCCGGCGACGTCGAGGGCGCGGGCGCACAGGTCCTCACCGACCTGGACGCCGTCGGCAACACCACCAAGGCCATCACCAAGGGCATCGCCATCGCCACGGCCGTCCTGGCCGCGTCGGCGCTCTTCGGGTCGTACCGCGACGCCATCACGACCGCGGCACGGGAGGTGGGCGAGAAGGTCGGCGAGGGCGGGCCGATGAACCTCGTGATGGACATCTCGCAGCCCAACAACCTGGTGGGGCTGATCGCCGGCGCGGCGGTCGTCTTCCTGTTCTCCGGGCTGGCCATCAACGCCGTCTCACGGTCGGCGGGTTCGGTCGTCTACGAGGTGCGGCGGCAGTTCCGCGAACACCCCGGGATCATGAACTACACCGAGAAACCCGAGTACGGACGCGTCGTCGACATCTGTACGAGGGACGCGCTCAGGGAACTCGCCACGCCCGGGCTGCTGGCCGTCCTGGCCCCCATCGCCATCGGGTTCACGCTCGGCGTCGGCGCGCTCGGCGCGTTCCTCGCGGGCGCCATCGGCACCGGCACGCTGATGGCGGTGTTCCTCGCCAACTCCGGTGGCGCGTGGGACAACGCGAAGAAACTGGTGGAGGACGGCCATCACGGCGGCAAGGGCAGCGAGGCCCACGCGGCGACCGTCATCGGTGACACGGTCGGCGACCCGTTCAAGGACACCGCGGGCCCGGCCATCAACCCGCTGCTGAAGGTGATGAACCTGGTCGCGCTTCTCATCGCGCCCGCGATCGTCAAGTTCAGCTACGGCGACGACGAGAACCTCGCCCTGCGCATCGTCATCGCGGTCCTGTCCATCGCGGTGATCGTGGGCGCGGTGTACGTGTCGAAGCGGCGCGGGGTCGCCGGGGACGACGAGGGGGAGGATGCCCAGCGGGAGGCCAAGTCGGCCGATCCTGCGGTGGTTTCGTAGCGGGGGCGGTCAGGAACCGGCCAACAAGCGGGCGGACGGCGCGTTTTGACGCGTCGTCCGCCCGCTTGGCATGGGTTGCACGGCATTTCCGTGACCCTTCTCTCTCTTGGTGCAAATGGCTGCAATAACACATCAAGCGGATGTCCGTCACCCTGATGTCGCCCAGTTGGCGTGTATGTTCCGGGGCCGAGAGCCATGGAAGGGACCAATCCGGTGAACAAGAAGCTCGCGGTCGCACTGTCCGGCGGTGCGGTACTGGTGCTCGCGCTGTCGGGATGCAGCAGCGACGACGGCAACGAGAAGCTGGATGCCTGGGCCAAGCAGGTGTGCGACGCGGTGAAACCGCAGGCGCAGAAGATCGAGGCCGCCAACGCCGCGATCCAGAAGGAGACCTCCGACAACAGCACCCCGGAGGCCGTCCAGAAGACCGACGCACAGGCCTTCCAGGACATGGCGGACGCCTACAAGGCGATCGGCGCCGCCGTGAACACCGCGGGCGCCCCCAATGTCGACGACGGCGAGACGAAGAAGACGAACGCCGTCAAGGAACTCAACGACATCGCGGCCTCCTACGCGGGCCTGAAGAAGCAGGTCGACGAACTCGACATCAAGAACCAGGCGAAGTTCGCCGACGGCCTCAAGGGCGTCGCCACCCAGCTGGACAAGCTCAGCCAGAGCGGCAACGACGCCCTGAAGGCCCTGGAGGAGGGCGACGTCGGCAAGGCGATGTCCGAGCAGCAGAGCTGCAAGTCGACGGCCGTGTCCCCCTCGGCGTCCTCCGCGGCCAGCTGACGGCCCGGGAGTTTTCCACAGGCGTACGGGGTGCCTGTGCGCGTCTGTCCACAGGCAGGCGCGGCGGAGCGGCGGGGCGGACACAATGGGGGCGTGAGTAACGCCAGCCTGCACGCCCTGCCCTCCGCCGACCGCCCCGACGTCGCCGAGCGACTCCGGGACGCCCTCCTCGCCGCCGACTTCACCGCCGACGGGCTGCTCGACCTGCTCGGTGCGCCCGCGTACGCCGCCCTGGCCCGCAGCGAGACCGTGCCGGCGCTCCGGGCGACCCGTGGCGACACGCCGCTGCAACTGCTCGTAAGACTGTTCCTGTTGCAGCAATCGGTGCCCCGCGCGCGCGTGACGGGCGTGCTGCCCGTGGACGACTGCCTGGCGAGCGGCTGGCTGGTCCCCGGGGACGACGGCGAAGTGACCGCCGCCGTCGATGTCCGGCCGTACGGCGGTCCTGACGGCGAGGACTGGTTCATCGTGTCCGACCTCGGGTGCGCGGTCGGCGGCGCCGGGGGCATCGGCAGCAAGGACGAGGGCGTGGTCCTCGGGGTCGGGGGCGCGTCCACGACCCTCGCCGGGATCACCGTCCGTACGCCGGTCGCCGCCGCGCTCGACCTCGGCACCGGCTCCGGGATCCAGGCCCTGCACGCCGCGCAGCACGCCACGCGCGTGACGGCGACCGACCTCAACCCCCGCGCCCTGCACATCACCGCGCTGACGCTCGCCCTGTCCGGCGCCCCGGCGGCCGAGCTGCGTGAGGGCTCGCTCTTCGAGCCGGTCCGCGCGGACGAGACGTACGACCTGATCGTCTCCAACCCGCCGTTCGTCATCTCGCCGGGCGCCCGCCTCACCTATCGGGACGGCGGGATGGGCGGGGACGATCTGTGCCGCACGCTCGTTCAGGAGGCGGGGGAGCGGCTGCGCGAGGGCGGGTTCGCACAGTTCCTCGCCAACTGGCAGCACGTGGAAGGGGAGGACTGGCAGGACAGACTCAGGTCCTGGGTGCCGCGCGGGTGCGACGCCTGGATCGTGCAGCGCGAGGTGCAGGACGTCACGCAGTACGCCGAGCTGTGGCTGCGCGACGCCGGTGACCACCGCTCGGACCCGGCGGAGTACCGGGCGCGGTACGACGCGTGGCTGGACGAGTTCGAGACGCGCAAGGTGAAGGCCGTCGGGTTCGGCTGGATCACGCTGCGGAGGACGGGGGCGGCCGAGCCCTCGATCACCGTGGAGGAGTGGCCGCACTCCGTCGAACAGCCGCTCGGGGACACCGTGCGGGCGCACTTCGAGCGCGTGGACTACCTGCGCGCGCACGACGACGCCGCGCTGCTCGCCGCCCACTTCAGACTGGCGGGCGAGATCGTGCAGGAGCAGGTCGGGCTGCCCGGCGCCGAGGACCCGGAGCACGTGGTGCTGCGACAGAACCGCGGGATGCGCCGGGCCACCAAGGTGGACACGGTCGGCGCCGGCTTCGCGGGCGTCTGCGACGGCACGCTGAGCGCCGGGCGGATCCTGGACGCCATTGCCCAGCTCGTCGGCGAGGACCCGGTGTCGCTGCGGGACCGGACGCCCGCGCAGATCCGGCTGCTGGTGGAGCTGGGGTTCCTGGAGCCGACGACCGGCTGAGAGCGCGCTCCGGGGCCGGTTCCGTCGCCGGTGGGGCGGTCGGCTACGTCGTGGCGACCATGGCGGTGGGGGGTGCCGCGGCCGGTACGGGTACGGCAGGTCGCGTACGCGTGGGCACTGCGGCGGTGGGAGGTACAGGGGCGGCGCGCGAGGCGCGGGGAAGCGCGCGGGCGGAGTGGGCGGGCCGCTCGCGGTGCCCGGGGTGCCGTAGGCGGTGCGGTGGGTGTGCGGCTGGCGCGGTTCGGGCGGCATATTCGCGCCGAGTTGGGCGGGCGGGCCGGGCGGGACACGAGTACCGGGTGTGAGATTCGCGGGCCGCGCGCCGCGACGGAACGTGGTCGTCCGGTCTGTTCGCGGGGGTGATCCGGGGGCGCTCGGCGGGTACTCACAGGGACGCGGGCGTTCAGTCCGCCGCGCGTTCACCCAGGGTTCGCGCGGACGCTTCCCGGGCGTGCGAGTCTCCCGGGTCCGGGGACTCCCGGGCGGCGGGAGAGGGGCGCGCAGAGGTATGGAGAGCGGACCGGCGATCTTCGTGGGAATGGTGTTCGCCCTGTTCGGGGGCGGGCTGCTGGTGTGGACCGCGGCCCGGGCACGGCACCGGGCGCCCGTCGCCCTCGGTGTGAACCCCGTCGCATCGGCGGCCCTCGCGACCGTCGTCGCACTGGTCGCCCTCGGGGTCGGCGCATGGAGCTTCACCCAGCTGTGAGGCGGGCGGGAAGCCTGCGCACGGCCCGTACGGCGGGGGTGTCGCCGGTAACCAGAAGGTCACCCTCCGGATAGGCGCGAACGGGCAGGTCGACACTCCGGGCGGCAGGAATGGCGGTAGTCGGGTTACCGTTCGAGTGGCCGTTGCGGGCTTTTCCCGTTTGACACGGGGGCGGGATGTACCGTCACACTCCGCAGCGTCAGCATGACCCGACCCCGGGAGCAAGGCCGGGGGAGACCCCGAGTGTCGACCGGAGAGAAGAGCGAAGTTGTCCCCGACCAGCGAGACCGCAAAGGGAGGCCGCCGACTCGTCATCGTCGAGTCGCCTGCCAAGGCGAAGACGATCAAGGGCTATCTCGGCCCCGGATACGTCGTCGAGGCGAGCGTCGGGCACATCCGCGACCTCCCCAACGGCGCCGCCGAGGTGCCCGATCAGTACACCGGCGAGGTGCGCCGCCTCGGTGTGGACGTCGAACACGACTTCCAGCCGATCTACGTGGTCAACGCGGACAAGCGGGCCCAGGTCAAGAAGCTCAAGGACCTGCTGAAGGACTCCGATGAACTCTTCCTCGCCACCGATGAGGACCGCGAGGGCGAGGCCATCGCGTGGCACCTCCAGGAGGTCCTGAAGCCCAAGGTCCCGGTCAAGCGGATGGTCTTCCACGAGATCACCAAGGCCGCGATCCAGGCCGCCGTCGCCAACCCGCGCGAGCTGAACCAGAAGCTCGTCGACGCCCAGGAGACCCGCCGCATCCTCGACCGCCTCTACGGCTACGAGGTCTCGCCGGTCCTCTGGAAGAAGGTCATGCCGAAACTGTCGGCCGGCCGGGTCCAGTCGGTCGCGACACGACTTGTGGTGGAACGGGAACGCGAGCGCATCGCTTTCCGTTCTGCTGAGTACTGGGACCTGACGGGGACCTTCGCGACCGGCCGCGCGGGGGACTCGTCGGACCCGTCGTCGCTGGTCGCCCGTCTCACGGCCGTCGACGGCAGGCGGGTCGCGCAGGGCCGCGACTTCGACTCCCTGGGACAACTCAAGAGCGCGAACACCCTCCACATCGACGAGGCGAACGCCCGCGCCCTCGCCGCCGCCCTGGAGAACACCAGCTTCGCCGTCCGCTCGGTCGAGTCGAAGCCGTACCGCCGCTCGCCGTACGCCCCCTTCCGTACGACGACACTCCAGCAGGAGGCCAGCCGCAAGCTGGGCTTCGGCGCGAAGGCGACCATGCAGGTGGCGCAGAAGCTGTACGAGAACGGCTTCATCACCTATATGCGTACGGACTCCACGACCCTGTCGGACACGGCGATCTCCGCCGCCCGTGCCCAGGTCACCCAGCTGTACGGCGCCGACTACCTGCCCTCGTCCCCGCGGACGTACGCCGGGAAGGTCAAGAACGCGCAGGAGGCGCACGAGGCGATCCGCCCGTCGGGTGATCGTTTCCGCACCCCCGCCGAGACCGGTCTGACCGGCGACCAGTTCCGGCTCTACGAACTGATCTGGATGCGGACGGTCGCCTCCCAGATGAAGGACGCGGTCGGCAACTCGGTCACCGTGAAGATCGCGGGCACCTCCGCCGACGGCCGGGACGCCGAGTTCAGCGCCTCCGGCAAGACGATCACCTTCCACGGCTTCCTGAAGGCGTACGTCGAGGGCGCCGACGACCCGAACGCCGAGCTGGACGACCGCGAGAAGCGGCTGCCGCAGGTGAACGAGGGCGACGCCCTGTCCGCCGAGGAGATCACGGTCGACGGGCACGCCACCAAGCCCCCGGCCCGCTACACCGAGGCCTCGCTGGTCAAGGAGCTGGAAGAGCGCGAGATCGGCCGCCCGTCGACGTACGCCTCGATCATCGGCACGATCCTCGACCGCGGCTATGTCTTCAAGAAGGGCACGGCCCTGGTGCCGTCCTTCCTGTCCTTCGCCGTGGTCAACCTCCTGGAGAAGCACTTCGGGCGGCTCGTCGACTACGACTTCACCGCCCGCATGGAGGACGACCTCGACCGCATCGCCCGCGGCGAGGCCCAGTCCGTGCCGTGGCTGAAGCGGTTCTACTTCGGCGAGGGCGCCAAGGGCGTCCCCGCGGTCGGCGGCGCGGCCGAGGCGGGCAACGGCGACGGGGACCATCTCGGCGGTCTCAAGGAGCTGGTGACCGACCTGGGCGCGATCGACGCCCGCGAGGTGTCGTCGTTCCCGGTGGGCAACGACATCGTGCTGCGCGTCGGGCGCTACGGCCCCTACATCGAGCGCGGCGAGAAGGACTCCGAGAACCACCAGCGCGCGGACGTCCCCGAGGACCTCGCTCCCGACGAGCTGTCGATCGAACTCTCGGAGGAGCTGCTCGCCAAGCCGAGCGGCGACTTCGAGCTGGGCGCCGACCCCGAGTCCGGCCACCAGATCATCGCCAGGGACGGCCGCTACGGCCCGTACGTCACCGAGGTGCTCCCCGAGGGCACGCCGAAGACCGGCAAGAACGCCGTGAAGCCGCGTACGGCCTCGCTGTTCAAGTCGATGTCCCTGGACACGGTGACCCTGGCGGACGCGCTCAAGCTGATGTCCCTGCCCAGGGTCGTCGGCAAGGACGCCGAAGGCGTGGAGATCACCGCGCAGAACGGCCGCTACGGCCCGTACCTGAAGAAGGGCACGGACTCGCGGTCGCTGCAGACCGAGGACCAGCTCTTCACGATCACCCTCGAAGAGTCGCTGGAGATCTACTCCCAGCCCAAGCAGCGTGGCCGGGCCGCCGCCAAGCCGCCGCTGAAGGAACTGGGCACGGACCCGGTCAGCGGAAAGCCCGTGGTCGTCAAGGACGGCCGCTTCGGGCCGTACGTCACCGACGGGGAGAGCAACGCGACCCTGCGCTCCGGCGACAGCGTCGAGGAGATCACCCCGGAGCGCGGCTACGAGCTGCTCGCCGAGAAGCGCGCCAAGTCGCCGGTCAAGAAGACCGCGAAGAAGGCACCGGCGAAGAAGGCCCCCGCCAAGAAGGCTGCGACGACGAAGACCGCCGCCGCCAAGAAGACGACGGCCGCCAAGACGACCACCGCGAAGAAGACGGTAGCCAAGAAGGCTCCGGCCAAGAAGGCGACCGCGGCGCGGGTCACGGTCGACGAGTAGGCGGACGGTCGACGAGTGGTCCGCGGGCGGCGACGGCAGCGATGCGGTCGCCGCCCGCGGACGGCGACCGCGGGGGTGCGCCCGACTCCGGTGTCCCGCCTTCACCGGGCCTTCGCACCGGCTTCGTAAAACAACCGCCTTATCACCATCAGGTGTCGGGGCGGTCGCGCCTGTGGACGGCCACTTCGGGCTGTCGGTGGCTGCCGATAGGCTGAAAGCATGACGCCAGCAGAGCAGCCAACGGCCATTCCCCAGGCCCCCGACGACGCGTTGGTCGCGGACTCCCGCGAACGCGCCGTCCGCGCCCTGCTGCGCCGGCCCCAGCTGAAGCGGCTGTGGAGCGCGCAGCTGGTGGGCGGTGTCGGCGACGCGCTCGCGCTGCTGGTCGTGGTGGTGCTGGTCCTTCAGGCGGCCATCGCGGAGGGCTCGTTCGGCGGCGGGTACCGCGGTGTGGCGCTCGCCGTGACGGCCGTCTTCGGGGCGCGGATTCTGGCCACGCTGCTCTTCGGCGCCGTCCTGCTCGGCCCGCTGACGTCGCTCACCTCCCAGGAGGGCCCGCTCGACCGCCGCTGGACCATGGTCGGCGCCGACGGGCTGCGCGCCGTACTCATGATCATCGCGCCCCTGTGGATCGACTGGACGCCGGAGAACGCCCTCGCCGTCCTCCTGGTCACCGCCTTCGTGAGCGGTGTCGCCGAGCGGTTCTGGACGGTGTGCCGGGAGAGCGCGGCGCCCGCGCTGCTGCCCACGCCTCCCCCGGAGGGGGCGACGGTCCGCCCGCTGCCGGACCACATGGACGCCCTGCGGCGCCTGTCCCTGCGTACGACCTTCGTCGCGCTGCCCCTCGCGGGCGCCGCGCTCGTCGTTGCCGCGCTGGTCAACAACCTGCTGGGCACCGGGATCGAGTGGTTCGGCGTGCACCAGGCGGCCTTCGGGTCGTACGTCGCCGCCGGGCTGTTCGCCGCCTCGCTGTCCGTCCTCACCGCCCTCGAACTGCCCGACGCCCGCACCCCGCGCGCGCGGTCACCGCTCGAAGGCCTGCGCCGCCCCAAGTCCGGCACGGCTCCCGAGACGGGCCGTACGGGCGCGATCCCGCTGCTCGTACTGGCCTGCGCGGCCGTCTCCGGCGCGGTCGCGGCGGCCGTCTCCGTGGCCGTGCTGCACGCCAAGGACCTGGGCGGCGGACCGGTGACGTACGGGCTGCTGGTCCTCGCGCTGACCGGCGGCACGGTCGTCGGCATCCGTACGGCACCGAAGGTGCTGGTGTCGCTGTCGCGGCGCCGGCTGCTCGCGCTGGCCCTCGCCTTCACCGGGGTCGCGCTGCTCGCCGCCGGGCTGGTCCCGGACGTGACGACGGTGCTGCTGATCGTCGCCCTCGCGGGCATCGGCGCGGGCGTCGCCGCCAACACCGGGCACACGCTGCTCGACCAGGAGACCGAGGACCAGCGGCGTACGCGGCTTACGGAGCATCTGCACGCGGTCGTACGGGTGTCCGTGGCGCTGGCCGCGCTGATCGCGCCCCTGGTGGCCGCCCTCATCGGGCCGCATCGGCTGGAGAGCGGCAAGTTCGTGTTCGCGCACGGGGGCGCGGCGTTCACGCTGATGCTGGTGGGCGCGCTGCTGCTGCCGGTGGCCGCGCTGGTCCTCGCCAAGGCCGACGACCGGTCCGGCGTACCGCTGCGGCACGACCTGCGGGACGCGGTGCGCGGCGGCGACGACCCCGTGCAGGCACCCGCGTCGAACGGTTTCTTCATCGCCCTGGAGGGCGGCGACGGCGCCGGCAAGTCGACGCAGGCGAAGGCGCTCGCCGAGTGGATAAGGGCCAAGGGCCACGAGGTCGTGGTCACGCGCGAGCCCGGGGCGACCCCGGTGGGCAAGCGGCTGCGGTCGATACTGCTGGACGTGTCGAGCGCCGGACTGTCGCACCGCGCGGAGGCGCTGCTGTACGCGGCGGACCGCGCGGAGCACGTCGACACGGTCGTACGGCCCGCTCTGGAGCGGGGCGCGATCGTCATCTCCGACCGCTACATCGACTCGTCGGTGGCCTACCAGGGCGCGGGCCGGGACCTGTCCCCGACGGAGATCGCGCGGATCTCGCGCTGGGCGACGGATGGCCTGGTGCCGCATCTGACCGTCCTGCTGGACGTCTCCCCGGAGGCCGCGCGGGAGCGGTTCACCGAGGCGCCGGACCGGCTGGAGTCGGAGCCGGCCGAGTTCCACGAGCGCGTGCGCTCCGGTTTCCTCACGCTGGCCGCCGCCGACCCCGGCCGCTACCTGATCGTGGACGCGGCCCAGGAGCCCGAGGCGGTCACGACGGTCGTCCGGCACCGGCTCGACCTGATGCTGCCCCTCTCCGAGGCCGAGGTGAAGGCCCAGGAGGAGGCCCGCAAGGCGGCCGAGGAGGAGGCCAGGCGCAAGGCGGAGGAAGAGGCCGCGCGCAAGGCCGAGGAGGAGCGCCTCGAACGCGAACGCCAGGAGACGCTGGCCCGGCTGCGCGCCGAGGAGGAGGAGCGCAAGCGCCGCGAGCTGGAGGAGGCGCAGCGCCGCGAGGCCGAACGCCAGGCCGAGGAGGCCCGGCAGCGGGCCGAGGACGCGCGTCGGCGTGCCGAGGAGGAGCGGGTGCGGCTGCTGGCGGAGGAGAAGTCCCGCGCCGAGGCCGAGGCCCGCCGCAAGGCCGACGAGGACCGCCGACGCAAGCAGGCCGAGGAGGAGGCGCGGCTGCACGCGGAGGCGGAGGAACGACGGCTGGAGAAGCAGCGGAAGGCCGAGGAGGCGCTGGTCCGGGCCGAGGCCGAGCGGCGGCGGGCGGCGGAGGCGGTGGAGGCCGCGGAGCGGAAGCGGGTTGCTGAGGCGGCGGCTGCGGCTTCGGCCGCCGCGGCGGCTGCTTCCGCGGCTGCGGCAGCTTCGGCGGCTGCAGAGGCAGAGGCAGAGGTGGCTGAGGCGGCGGGGGCTTCTGGGGCCGGTGGGGGAGCTTCAGGTGCGGGTTCGGCTGGCGCTGCGGGGGCCGGTGGGGCTGGTGGTGAGCGGTCGCGTGGGTCTGATTCTGAGGTGACCGCGAAGCTGCAGAAGCCTTCGGTGCCCTTGGGGGCTGCCGATGAGACCGCGGTGCTGCCTTCGGTTCGCTCGGGTGCGGCGGACGAGACGGCTGTGCTGCGTCCTGTGGTGCCGGGTGCGGCGGACGAGACGGCTGTGCTGCCGCCGGTTCCCTCGGGTGCCGCCGATGACACGGCTGTGCTGCCGCCCGTGGTGCCGGGTGCCGCCGACGAGACCGCGGTGCTTCCTCCCGTACGGGAGGACGGTGCGGGTCGGCGGGACAGCGGGCCCGCGGATCGGGTGCCGCCCGGGTTCTTCCGGGACGAGCGGGCGGACGGGCAGGCCGGGGCGGGTGAGGACCGCACGCGGGAGTTGCCCCAGGTCGATGCCGACGGTGCTCCGCGCCGCCGTCCGCGTTCTGACTGGGCGGAGGAGACTCCGCTGGACGATCTGCCCACGCTGGCCGACGAGTTGCTCGGTCCGCGTGTGGACGACGAACGGGACGAGGGGCGGGGGCGGGGCGGGCGGCGTCGCTGAGGGGCTGTGCGTCGTTGGGGGGCTGTGTTTGGGGGCGACGGCTGTGATGCGGGTTGGCGGGGCGAGAGCCTGCGTGGTCGGTGACGAGGGCTTGTGCGGGTTGCTGGTGGAGCCCGTTGTCAGTGGTGGCCCGCACAATGGGATTCGCGGGGCAAGCCGTGACGAAACGGCTTGACGGTTTGACCGTGTGACGGAAGGGCGGTGTTCCCATGCCGGTGTGGGACGACCTGGTGGGTCAGGCGAAGGTGAGCGC
Source organism: Streptomyces geranii (assembly GCF_002954775.1). Taxonomy (GTDB): domain Bacteria; phylum Actinomycetota; class Actinomycetes; order Streptomycetales; family Streptomycetaceae; genus Streptomyces; species Streptomyces geranii. The sequence continues at coordinate 180,102 of NZ_PJME01000011.1, read as the reverse complement.
GCAGCTGGAGGCCGCCGCGCGGGATGCCGACGCCCTGGTCACGGCCGTCGCCGCGAGAGAGCCGCTGCCCGAGGCGTCGAAGATGACGCACGCCTGGCTCTTCACCGGCCCGCCCGGCTCGGGCCGCTCCACGGCGGCCCGCGCCTTCGCCGCCGCGCTCCAGTGCGTGAGCCCCGACCGCGCCCTCGGCGGAATCCCCGGCTGCGGGTTCTGCGACGGCTGCCACACCAGCCTGGTGGGCACGCACGCGGACGTGCAGATCGTCCGCACCGACCTTCTCTCCATCGGCGTCAAGGAGACCCGCGACCTGGTGCGGCGCGCTCAGCTGTCGCCGGCCGTCGGACGCTGGCAGGTCATCGTCCTGGAGGACGCCGACCGCCTCACCGAGGGCGCGGGCAATGTCCTGCTCAAGGCCGTCGAGGAGCCCGCGCCGCGCACGGTGTGGCTGCTGTGCGCCCCGTCCATCGAGGACGTGCTGCCCACGATCCGCTCCCGCTGCCGTCTCCTCACGCTGCGCACCCCTCCGGTGGAGGCGGTCGCCGACATCCTCATCCGGCGGGACGGCATCGAGCCGGACGTCGCGCACACCGTGGCCAGGGCGACCCAGGGCCACATCGGACGCGCCCGGCGGCTGGCCACGGACCCGCGGGCCCGTGAGCGCCGGGCCGCCGTGCTCAAGCTGCCGCTCCGGGTGGCGGACGTCGGCGGCTGTCTCAAGGCGGCCCAGGAGCTGATCGACGCGGCCTCGGAGGACGCCAAGCAGCTCGCCGAGGGGGTGGACGTGAAGGAGACGGAGGAGCTGAAGCAGGCGATGGGCGCGGTGCAGGGCGGCCGGATGCCGCGTGGCACGGCGGGTGTGATGAAGGACCTTGAGGACCGGCAGAAGCGCCGCAGAACGCGTACGCAGCGCGACACCCTGGACCTGGCCCTGATCGACCTCACCGGCTTCTACCGAGACGTACTCGCACTCCAGCTGGGCAGTCGCCTGGCCATCGCCAACGCGGAGGCCGAGGACGCGCTGGAACGCCTGGCCCGGGCCGGCTCGCCCGAGTCGACGCTCCGCCGTATCGACGCGATCGCCGCGTGCCGGGAGGCCCTGGACCGCAATGTGGCACCGCTGCTGGCGGTGGAGGCGATGACGCTGGCGCTGAGAGCGGGCTGAGGAACGTCGGCTGCAGCGGGTGCAGGCAGGCGTGGGCGTGGGTGCGAGCGTGGGTGCGGGTGCGGGTATCGGCGGGCGTGAGCTGATCACTCGTAACCAGTAGCTCATTCGTATCCCGTGGCTGGTGACCCGCAACTCGTAACTCGTATGGGTCATTTCATGGACGGAGAGTATCCGTGTCGCTCCTCAGGGTTACGCTCGGTGAATGCAAATGAGGCGCATCCCTCGTCAGACCTGGACCTTGCTCGCGGTCGCCGCGCTGCTCGTCTCCGCGTGTTCCACGGGGAGTTCGACGAGCGCGGCGAGTTCGTCGGCGGACACGGTGCCGGCCGGCCTCGCGCCGTACTACGCGCAGAAGTTGAACTGGCGGTCGTGCGGTGTGCCCGGTTTCCAGTGCGCCACGATGAAGGCGCCTCTCGACTACGCGGCGCCGTCCGAGGGCGACGTCAGGCTCGCCGTCTCGCGCAAGAAGGCCACGGGCAGCGGCAAGCCGCTGGGTTCGCTGCTGGTCAACCCGGGCGGACCGGGCGGTTCGGCGGTCGGGTACCTGCAGTCGTACGCGGGTATCGGCTACCCGGCGGAGGTCCGCGCGCGCTACGACATGGTCGCGGTCGACCCGCGCGGGGTGGCGCGCAGCGAGCCGGTCGAGTGCCTGGACGGCCCCGAGATGGACACGTACACGCAGACGGACACGACGCCCGACAACGTCCGGGAGACGGACGAACTGGTCGGCGCGTACAAGAAGTTCGCCGAGGGCTGCGGCAGCAGCTCGCCCGATCTGCTGCGGCATGTGTCCACGGTGGAGGCGGCCCGGGACATGGACATCCTGCGGGCGATCCTCGGCGACAAGAGGCTGACGTACGTGGGGGCGTCGTACGGGACGTTCCTCGGGGCGACGTACGCGGAGCTGTTCCCGGACCGCGTGGGCCGGCTCGTCCTGGACGGCGCGATGGATCCGTCCCTGTCCGCGAGCCGCTTGAGCCTCGGCCAGACGGCGGGCTTCGAGACGGCGTTCGACGCGTTCGCGAAGGACTGCGTACGGCAGCCGGACTGCCCGCTCGGCACGGAGGAGAGCGAGGTCGGCACCAACCTGAAGGCGTTCTTCGGCCGCCTCGACGCGTCACCGATCCCGACGGGCGACGCGGACGGCCGCCGGCTGGGCGAGGCACTCGCCACCACGGGTGTGATCGCCGCGATGTACGACGAGAGCACCTGGCCGCAACTGCGCGAGGCGCTGACCTCGGCGATGCGCGACAAGGACGGCGCGGGTCTGCTGGTCCTCGCGGACAGCTACTACGAGCGTGACGCGGACGGCCGCTACACGAACCTGATGTTCGCCAACGCGGCCGTGAACTGCCTCGACCTCCCGGCGGCGTACGCCACCCCCGAACAGGTGCGCGAGGCGCTGCCGTCCTTCGAGAAGGCGTCCCCGGTGTTCGGCGCGGCGATGGCCTGGTCCTCCCTGAACTGCGCGTACTGGCCGGTCCGCCCGACGGGCGAGCCGCACCGCATCGAGGCGAAGGGCGCGGCCCCGATCGTGGTCGTCGGCACGACCCGCGACCCGGCGACCCCGTACCCCTGGGCCCAGTCCCTGGCCGCCCAACTCTCCTCGGCCCGCCTCCTCACGTACGAGGGCGACGGGCACACGGCGTACGGCCGGGGCAGCGACTGCATCGACGATACGATCAACGCGTATCTCCTCCGGGGGACGCCCCCGGTGGAGGGGAAGCGGTGCTCGTAGGGTCGTAGCGGGGGTGGCGAAGGCGGGTGCTGAGGCCTCTTCGGGGGCCTCAGGGGGGTGTGCGGAGCACCCCCGGAAACTGTGTAGACTTACCGACGTTGCTGATCGCACCATGGTGTGGACAGCGCGCCGCCTTAGCTCAGATGGCCAGAGCAACGCACTCGTAATGCGTAGGTCTCGGGTTCGAATCCCGAAGGCGGCTCTGTGGAAGCCTCAGGACTCACTCGCCGTGACCTGGGGCTTTTGCTTTTACCGGACCCGGCGGCGGCGCATGGCGCGAGCCGCCTTGCTGTCCGTGGTCTCAATTGTGGTCTCAATTGAGGGTTCAGGCTGCGGCATGAAGTGATCTCCCATGCGGCGCATCGCGTCCTTGGAGAGGTGGGATCGGCCCTTCACGTACCGCTTGGTCTGGCTGATCTGGGTGTGCCGGAGAATCTCCATGATCGTTGGCATGTCCACCCCGAGTTCGTTCAGGATCGTGCCGGCGGTGTGGCGGCTCCCGTCGTACAGGCGACGGTCGGTGATGCCTGCCTCCTCCAGTAGTTCCTTGAACTCCTCCCAGTCGGCCCGGGGGTCGAGAGGACGGCCGTCCGGCCGCGTGAAGAGCGCGCCGAACTCCTGCCACTCGTCGCCGGCGGCGGTCCGCATTTCGTCCTGCTGCTGCTTGTGCGCGTGCAGGTAGGGGATGAATGGCGGCGGGATCGGTACGGGGTTCGTGCTCTTTTTGGTCTTCGGGCGGGTGAAGACCAGACCGCCGCCCTTGCGCTCGGGACATGCGGTGGCGTGCCGTCGGCAATCCTTCGGGCACGGCTTGGGGCAACCGCGCTTGTAGTTCTTGTGCGTCCGGCAGTCCGGCGGGCACGGCTCGAATCGGTGGAGGCGTTCGCCGCACGCGCGGGCGTCGGCGCATCCGTGGCGCCAGGTGAGGCGCTGAAGCTGCCACTGGGGGTTGAACAGCTCTGCGTCGAAGTCGACATAGGCCCACCGGAGTCCCAGGGTTTCCCCTTGCCGGAAGCCCATCCCGACGCCCACGCACCACCGCATGAAGGTGGGGCGCTTGGCGGCGGCTTTCAGGAACGCTTTTGCCTGCTCGGTCGTGAAGGGGTTCGCCTCGGTCTCGTCGACGGTGGGCGGGTCTACGAGGGTGGCCACGTTCTCGCCGATGATCCGGCGGCGGTGCGCGATTTTCAGGGCGCGGGAGAGGATGCGGTGGACCTTGACCACGTGGGAGGGCGCGTGGCCGTTGTCGAGCATCACTCGGTACATGCGTTCCAGGTGCTCCGGGGCCAGCTTGTCGAGGCGGTGCTTGCCGACGCCGGGGACGATGTCGTTTCGGGTCTTCGACCAGTAGTCATCCAGCGAGCGCGGCTTGAGCTTCAGGCTCGCGATGTCCGTGAGGTACGTGGTCATCCACTGCTCTACGGTTGGCTTGCGGCCCGCTTTGGGGGCGCGTCCCTTGTCCCGCAGGTTCTCCAACTCGCGTACCTTGCGGCGTACTTCAGGCTCGGTCCTGGCCCTGCGGTGGCGGCGGTCGTAGCTGCCATCGTCTTTGATGCCCATGGTGACGCGGCCGTGCCACCAACCGTCGCTGCCCTCATAGACGGACGATTCCATGTTCAGCTTCTTGGGGCGGGGGCTCATTCATTCCTCCATGCGAGAAGCGGCCCCGGACCGGTGTCCGGGGCCGCCTCGTTCGAGCGTTGGTCGGTTGGGTCAGTGGGTTGTCGGATCGAGGCCGTTCACGTAGGCCTCAAGGTCGCTCCGGCGGATGCGGCGGGAGCGGCCACGCTTGACGTACTTCAGGAGTCCCTCGGCCATCAGCTCGTAGATGGTGGAGCGGCCGTACGAGAGCACCTTGGCGGCGGCTTCAGGGGTGTAGAGCAGTTGATCGGCGGGCGGGAGCGCGGTGCTTATCTGGGCGACGGGGGGCACGAGGAACCTCCGGGGGGCCTGCTTCGGGAGTCCGTGTCTGTCCGAGGTGTGGATTTCTGCGTCATTGCGTCGTGAGCGTCATTTAGGCGTCTGACCTGCGGTTTTAGGTGACGCTAGGGGTGAGGTCTGCGTCATGGATGCGTCATGGGCAGCGTCATCCGTGACGTGGCCCATGACGCGGATGACGCAGGATGACGCAGGCACGGCGGTCTGCGTCATGCCTGTATGCGCAGGTCAGGTGCCGTTTTCCGGTTCGCCTGACGCAGATGACGCAGCGTCTTCCCTCTTAGGACAAAAGAGAGGGTGTTCTGGTGTGGTGCGGTGCTGCTCAGAACGTGAAGAAGGAGCCGCTTCGCGGCACGTCCTTGGGGCGGGGCTGCGCCCCGAACAGCAAGAAGAGCACGCCTCGCCGGGCCGCCGGGTGCTCTTCTTGCTTGTCCGCGTGAGGGTGGGGGGCGTGCTCAGTGCATCCGGGGTTGGTCGAATGGGGGCGTGGGGGCGGGGCGGGTCATTTCCAGGTACCGGCCCTGGCTGGTGCGGCCGGAGTCGATGAGCACACCCCGCGCGGCAAGCGTCGGCTGGAGACGCTTGAGACGGTCGGAGAGCACCTTGCCGGTCGTCGGCCACCCCTTGGGCAGCGCACGGCAGTCATCGCCGCTGTAGAGGCGACTGAGGCAGGCCAGCCACTCCGTGGACGTCATCCGCTCCGCCCCGCCCAGCTCGATGGTGTCGGCATGCCGCAGGACGGTCTGTGCCAACAGGTCACCCTCGATCACGTCGTCGTTCAGATCGTCCAGCCGGGCCCGGTACGCGGCCAGCGCCCCGAGACCCGTCGCCGCATCCAACTGCGCGCACAGGTGCGCGAAGTCCGCCATGCGCAGGTCCGTGGGAGTCTCCGCCTGCGCCGCGCGCACTCTGACGGTGAGGTCGAGCAGGGACCCGAGCACGACGGGCAGCACCTCCTCGTATTCCGCCCACAGTTCGGCCTCGGTCCGCCGCACACCGGGCCGCTCCAAACGGAGCGGGAGCAGCCGTTCGGCGAGGTCAGGGCGGATGACCCCCACATCGATGCCGGTCAGCAGCAGGGGGCGGCGGTAGCCGACGCGGAAGACGTCCCCGTCGGTGAACAGGGCGCGCTTGACGCTCTCGGCTCCGGTGACGATGCAGCACATCGCGTCCGACAGGTCCGGCGACATGTGCGAGAGGTTGTCCAGTGCGGTGACCCATCCCGCCGCCACCGCCGCGATCAGGTTCTCCTCATCCTTCGGAGCCCGACGCAGGTCCCCGCTCATCCCCTCGATGATCCGCACCAGCATCCGCCCGCCGGTCGACTTCCCCGCGCCCTGCGGCCCAGTGAGGAACGGCGCGGGCACCGGGACGGACGGACCGAGACAGCCGATCAGCCACGCGATGGCCAGGCACTCGTTCTCCGCGCCGGCGAAGTTACACAGCCGCATCAGCAGATCGATGCCCTTGCCGTTCGTGTCCTTGACGGGCAGCGGCAGTTCCCCGGTGAGCTGCGTACGACGCCAGCACACCTCGCGCGGGTCGGGCGTGAGGATGTCCCACCCGGTGGGGTGGATCCGCACGGACTGACCATCATCCCGTCCCAGGTCCAGCCAGGTTGCCCCATCGAATCCGGGGGCGACGCGGATGTGCACGGGCTGCACTTCCTCGGTCAGCGCGAGTGCTTCGATCAGGTCCAACGCCTCTTTCAGCGCACTGCCGTTGAACGCGCCGCGTCCGTCGCGGTAGAGGCCGACCATGAGTTCCTGCCGGTGGCTGCCGGTGGTGCCCTGGGAGCGGATCGGGCGGGCGACGGGTTGGCCGTTCTTCTGCGCGTAGACGGTCCCGTCCGGGGTGCGGAAGTACCGGAAGTGGGCTTGCGCGTAGTCGGTGATGATCTGGCGGGCGGGGTTCTTCTCGTCGTCGGCCATGGTCACAGTCCCAACGTGGTGAGGGCGTTGGTCCACGCGTCCGTGCAGTGCCGGGGGGTTTCGCCCTTGGCCTGCGCGGCGGTGAACAGCCGGGCGACGTGCGTGTCGGTGAGGCAGCCGCACCGCCCGTGCGTGGACAGCACGGCGAGGAACGTCCGGTAGACGGTGGCATGCACCGCGCTGGAAGCCGAGGTGATGCGCTGCTCTGCCATGGCGATGCCGCGATCCAGGTATGCCGGCGTGCGGTGCCGGCACTCCCCACCCGCGGCCCGTGCGAGCACCGTGACGGTCGCCGGCCGTACCGCGGTAGGTTCCTTCACGGCCAGCGCGCGGACGACGTCCGGCAGTGCCGTCATGGTGCCGGTGCCGGGGCCAAGCCAACGGGCGTAGGCCATCGTGGACTTGATGTCCACGCCGGGCCGTACGGCGTTGGCGGACTGCATGGCGCCCTGGTAGAGCCAGTGCTCACCGCGCGTCGTGGGCACCGTTCGGGTGACGGGCAGAGTGTCACGGGCCCATGCGATGGCGTCCGCGTTGTCGAAGTCGACGACGGTGAGACCGGCACCACCGGGGTGGTAAGCCACTGCCGCCGCGTCGCGCCACGCCCGAGCCCACGTAGGCGAGTTGATGACGTCGGGGTCGGTGGTCGCGGCGGCCCACGCGTGGCAGGGCGCCGGGCAAGTGCAAGGGCCGGGGGCTTTCATGTTCGGTCGTCCGCCGCACGCGTTCTTCGCGCAGGTACGGCAGTTCCCGAACGGCACCTTCCCCACCCGCAGCGGCAGAGGTGGCACACCGGCCGCGGCCAACCCCAGCGCGGTGCGCAGGTGGGCGGGTGCTCGCCGAATGTAGGTCGGTTGGGTCATGCTGGAGACCTCCACAGGTCTGTTGAGGGCAGGTGGACAAGGGCGGCCCGGTTTCTTTGGCGAGAGAGGGGGCCGCCCTTGGCGTAGCTAGGTGCTCTTGCCGCGGGCGAGCTTGAGGGTGATGCCGCCGATGCCGATCGGGCCGGTGGCGCCGGCGATGATGGTGACGGCGTGGGCGGCGGCGTCGAACAGGGCGCAGAGGGCGACGACCAGGCCCCAGGTTCCGAGGGCGGCGGCGCCCGCGACGGCGAACGGGATCAGGACGCGTCGCCACGGGATGCCGGTGTGGTCGGTGGTGGTCTGGACGATGAGGATGACCGGGGCGCCGGTGGCTTGTGCGCGGCGCCAGTCGTCGGCGGGGATGTGCGGGGCGATGATGCCCGGCGGGTCGCGGTGCACGGGTCCTCCCTCGGGAGACGGGCGGGCGCGCGTCAGGTGTGACGCGGGCTCGTGGCCGGGTGTGACGCGGGTGTGACGGGGCCTGTGACGGCGGGTGTGATGGCACGTCACAGCGCGGGTGCCTAGGGGTTTGGGTGTGATGCGGCGTCACACCGTGACGGGTGTCAGGCGGGTGTGAGGGCGGGGACGATCCGCCACCGACCGGTGGCGTTCGTCTGCTCCAACCGGCCTTCCAGGGCGGCATCCTTGAGCCGCTTGGACACCCAGGAACGAGACAGGCTGTGCCGGTCGCACCAGTCCGTGAAGTCCTTCGGACCCACCACCATCCGGCCCTCGTTCTCGAACTCCTCCAGCGCCTGAGCGAACAGCCGGCGGGCTTCCTCCGGGGACGGCTTGTGCCCCGTCTCCTGTCCGAACAGCGGGGTGTCGTCGCCCTCCTCGGGGTCGGGGAGTTCGGCGTCGGGGTCGATGTCGACGTCCTCCGGGTCGACCAACAGCCCGTACTCCATGTCGTCGTCCCCCTCGTCGGCAGCGGCGCCCGCCGTCGACTGGTCGTCGGTGTCGTTGCGGGTGGTGTAGGCGCGGCCGGCCACCGCGGCGGCGGCGCGGTCGGTGATCGGGTCGGGGGTGGCGCCGTTGCGCTGCGCCCACGTGGCGAGCAGCTCCATGACCGGCACCGCCCGGTGCCCGAACGCCCGGGTGCGGCCCGGGGAGGGGTAGCGCGACTCGTCGATCCCGGGCGAGACGACGTAGCAGTAACCGGGTCGCCGGTTGCCCCACGCTCCCGGGTGCGCGCCGGCGTCGATGACCGTGTCCGGCAGGCTGAACCCTTCGTCGCGCGGGTCGCAGCCGAGCGCGATCACGGACGGCAGCGAGGCGCGCGTGCTGGTCGACATCTGGTCGTACGACGGCCGTTGGAGCGAGACCACCAGCGAGATGCCCGCGCTGCGGGCCTCCTGCGCGATGCCGGTGAACACGTCGTCCCCGAGCGTGCGCAGCGTGTTGGCCGCCTCCTCCATCCAGGCGACCAGGAAGGGCATCCCCGGGCAGCCGCACGCCGTGCCGTCCTTCCGGCAGGAGTGCGCGGGGTCGCTCTGTACCTGCACGCATTCCGGGGTCCACTGCCGGTAGCGGTGGGCACCGAGCCATCCGGTGCGGGCGGGGATGGCTGCCTTGAGGGCTTCCACCATGATCTCGGTACCGGTGCCGCCCTCTACGGCCCAGTCGATGCCGGGCAGCAGCGGGCGGAAGTCCTGGAAGGACTTCGGGTCGGACAGCCACAGCACGACATCGCGGCGGGAGAGGATCTCGGTCTGGACGTTGAGGGCGGTGTCGCCCTTGCCGGACCCGGTCCCGCCTGCGATCAGGACGTGGGTGCTGTTCCGCTTGGCGTCGGGGTCGCCCGGGAGCCAGAGCAGGAGCGGGGCGCCGTCGTCGTAGCGTCCGATGACCAGCGGTTCCGCGATCGAACCCCCGAGGTTCGAGGGGCCCTCCCACTCCACCACCTCGGAGAGCATGTCTTCGGGGACGATGACCAGTTCGCCGCGCCGTGCCGAGCCAGGGTCGGGCAGGTAGCGCACTGCCGACGTCGACAGATCCAGGGCGGACGCGAGGCGGGACAGGCTCTTGGTGACGTCCTCGTTGGTCTGCTCGCCCGCCTCCAACGCGACCGACGCGGTGACCCGGTTGGGTTCCACCTTCGCCGCACCGATCTGCGCGCGGGCCAGGCCGACCTTGGCCAGCAGGCCCTTGTCGGAGCCTTCGCCGGCGGGGTCGTCGTTGCGGCGCAGGACCATGCGCACGTTCCAGGACAGGGCCAGCACGGGCCCGCCGATCAGATACATGTCATCGATCGGCCCCGCCGTAGGGCCGGCGAGGCATGCGGCCGTCAGCCACGCGGACCCCGCCGCCACCGTGACAGCGGAGTGCAAACGGCGCTGCTGGGTGGTGGACTTGCCCATCCACCAGGTGGCGCCGGTGAGGATGACGGAGCCGAGGGTGAGGCCCACACCGGCGGCGGCGCTCTCGCCCCACCGCCAGTTCCCCAGCGCCCCCGTGATGCCGACGCCGGCGACGGCGAGCCACGGGGGCAGGTGGGGCTTAGCCCGGTCGAGCAGGTAGGCGCCGACACCGCCCCCACCGCCGCGCGTGTCGAGGGTGTAGCCGCTCATGCCGTCGTAAAGGGGGCTGGTCATGCTGTTGCGGTCACGGGCCATGGTCCGTGCCTCCTTACTGCTGGGCCCAGTTGATGACGGGCTGTTGCGGCTTGCGGGCGCGGTGACGGACGCGGTTGATCTCTTCCTCGTACTCCTGCTGGAACGTCGCGTACGTGGCGGCGGCGCTCTTGGCCGCGTCGCGCAGGGCGTCGGCGGACTTCTGCATCTTGCGGGCGACCTTCCGGGCACGGATGCGGGAGCCGAACGCGCGGCCCTCCGGGTCCGGCACCGCTGCCAGCACGCCCTTGAGGATCTCCGACCCCATGGCCACCTCGATCGAGAGGGCCACGGCCGCGGCACGCAGGGTGTTGCAGTAGTTCCGGACCTGCGCCGGCGAGGTGAACTCCGGTGCGGGCAGCAGCGATTCGGCATGCCCGCGGCCACCGCCTGCGCGGGCCATGCCCTTGTTGTTGTTGACGGTGACGTTGATCGGCGGGACGAACGAGGAACCCATCGCGCCGACGAACCCACCGGCCGCGGCGCCGGCGTTGGCGAACTTGTTGGACTTGTTGGTGGTGCCGTCGCTGGTGTTGACGCGTGGCCGGCCCGCGCTCTGTGCCTGCCGGTACTGCCGGTTGGCCGCCCGGTTGGCGGATCCGTTGTCAGCCATGTGGCGATCTCCTCAGGTCAGTGGGTGCGGCGGACGATGAGCCAACCGGTCTGCGCGGGCAGCAGCAGCAACAGCCACAGCAGCTCCAACGGACCGGCCAACGGCCCGAACCCGGCGGCCAGAGCAGCCCACGCGAGGGCGAGGGTGGCGAGGGCGGCGGTGGCGATACGCCACGCGAGGGTGGTGCGGTGGGCGGGGTGGCGGCGTTGGACGAACAGCAGCCATCCGATCGGCGCGGCGACCGCGGGGGCGAGCACGAGTGCCGACCACCAGGCCAGCGCGTGCAGGAGCGCGGTCACCACGAACACGGCAAGCGCGATGCCGGTGGGGGCGAGCGCGTGGCGGAAGCGCCACAGCAGACCGCCCGCCCATCCGGCCAACTCGCGGGCGATGGAGGGGCGTTCGGGTACGACGACCAGGACCGGCTGAGCGGTGCGGCGCCCGCGCTGACGCGGGAGACGGACGGTGTGGACGCCTGCGGTTGTCTTCACGCGGCGGGTACGGGTACGGCTGGACACAGCAGAACTCCCGGGTGAAAGAAGGAAGTTGGAAGGGTTCAGGCGGCGCGCTGTTCGTCGGGGTAGGCGCAGGGCACGCAGACTCCGAGGGAGGTGGGGATGACGTATCCGGCGTCCGTGCGGCACTGCGGGCACGTCCGGCGGGCGCGGTTGGCGCACTCCAGCGCCCGCCGTTTCGCCGGCGTCATCGGCCGCACGGGCTTCGCGCAGTCGAGGCGGTAGAAGTAGGCGACCAGTGGGCCGCGCCGAAAGCGCGGGCGCAGTGCCTGAGCGGCCACCTGCTGACCACCCGGGCGCAGACCGCGCGCCCGCAGTTGGCGGCGGGTGGCGTAGCCGTCGGGGACGCACCGCCACGGGTAGGTGGGGATGCCGTAGCGGGCGCCGGTTGGGTCGAAGCACTTGGCGTACCCGAGGGACATCACGCCACCGCCTCAGCCGGTACCGCCTCGCGGGCGGTGCCGAGGTGGCCGGCGTCGCGCAGTTCCTGATAGCGGGTGGACACCCAGCCGACCGACCAGCCGCACAACTCGGCAGCGGCCCGCGTCGGCAGACCGGACTCGAACGCGGCCCGGACGATCGGGCGGGCCCGGTCCTCCGAAAGCTTCTCCGTAGCCGGTCCGCCGGCCAGCAGCGCGGCGCGTTCACGCTCGGCACGCGCCGCCCGCTCCACCTGTTCACGACGCTCACGCTCAGCGTGCTGCTGTCGCGCCTGTTCACGGCGTGCGGCTTCCTCGCGTTCACGGCGTTCACGCTCTGCCCGCTGCTGTTCACGCTCACGCTCAGCGCGTTCACGCTGCTCGCGCTCGGCCCGCTCACGGACCTCCATGCGCTCGGCTTCCTCGCGCCGCGCCCGCTCCTCGCGCTCAGCCTGCTCACGGATCAGGCGGGCTTCGTGCTCACGCTGTTCACGCGCCAGCAGGGCGGTGTGCTCGCGCTCCTCACGGGCCAGCCGCACCGCCGCCTCACGCCGTTCGGCCGCTGCCTGTTCCCGCGCCGCCCGCTCCGTCTGCTGCCGAGTTTCCAGGGCGGTGACGGCGGTGGTGATGGCGCGGCGGTAGGCGAGTCCGGCCTCTGCCGTGACGATCAGCAGGAGCGGCGCGACGGCGTGAACGGCCGCGCCGACCAGGTCTTTCCGCAGTGCGGAGTCTGCGATGTTCAGGGCGAGGGTCATGCAGCCGGTCATCCAACGCAGGACGATCGGCCACTTCCCACCGTGGCCCCCCAGAGAGGCGAGCACGGCATCGAGGCGGACCACGATCACCACCGCCGCATCGACCACAGTCGGCAGGATCGGTGCCGTCCAGTCCCACTGGTCGGGTGTGTGCTCGGCAGCGAGCGGGGTGACGGTGAGGATCGAATACAGCATCGCGCCCGCCACGATCAGCCACGTGCCCACGGACAGCGCGCGCTCGGCTGAACGGATCTGAACGGCGTTCACGCGCCCACCCCCGACCATGAACGCACCCGGATCGCGGCGATCAGGCAGACCGGCGAGGCAGGGTCGTCGGAGGTCTCGCTGTCCTCGGTCCACGTCCACTTCGAACCCGGAACGGGTTCGAAGCCGAGCACTCTGAGCGCCTCTGTGCGTTCCGTGAACGTCGGCACCGGCAGCGCCCGGTCGAAGCCGAACTCAGGCCACCGCTCAGTGGTGTTGAGCAGCACCACGTACAGGCGCCACCGGCCCCGGCTCACCGACATCTGAGCGGTGAACTTCCCCGCCATCACGCCACGTCCGAGAACGCGACACCGTCCCGGTTGGCCAGCACCAGGCGGGCGGCCAGCACCTTGCGGTGAGCCCGCCGCAGCCGCCGGGTGTCCGTCTCCGTGGCCGGCCGGTCCAACAGGCTGATCTGCACGTCCAGCAGCTCAATCTCCGCCTGGATGAGCGGCATCTCGTCTTCGATGTCGACCAGGTCCCAGGGGGCCGGCTCGTTGTCGAAGTCGTCGGTCGTAACGTCCGTCTGAACAGCACCGATGTGCTTCATGGGTCGTGTCTCCTCAGTGGGTGGAACGGCCCGAAGCGGCTCCCGGGTGGCACCCCGGGAGCCGCACGCCGTTGTGGTGAACGCCGCGCGAGGATGCGCGGCCAGGCCGCAAAACAGCGGCCGGAGTGCCCCGGGCGGGAGTCGATCCCGCGCCCTCACGGCTGGATACCGGGGCGGTAGATGTGGGATTCCGAGAGCTTCACCAGCACCGTTGTCACGGCCACCGGTCCCGAGCCCGGAAATCGGGTGCGTCATCGTCACTGCTCTGACGCCAGCAGGGCGGCTTGCACGAACGGTGCAGGTTGGCGTGCCGCCGACGACGTCACCCGGTCGTCTCGGGGGCGGTCTTCTCATCCCGCCACGTGCATTGGAGCCACGCTGTACCTCCCCACACCCGTCACCGGGTGGCGCCTGCCAGGCGCATAGGGGGAGAGCTGCGTTCATCACGACGGTTTGCCACCCGAACTCTCGCCCTAGGCACCTGCCGTGACTGCCGCTCTCGCGTCAGCCCCGCACGATCACTGTTCAGTTCTCAAGGAACAACCAGCTCAGGGCCCCATATGGAAGCGAGCCGTCCCGAACCGGCACTGCAACGGAGCAACCCAAAGGAGGGCCGTCCTGTCGCTCCGCTGAACTAGTTCTGCGGTGCGCTGTGACGATTAAGGCACGCCGCGGAGGGGGTGTCAACAGAACTAGTTCAGAATCTCCGAGCGAACTAGTTCAGGGGAGTGGCGAGTCGCCGCTTTGGTCGCGGGGTGACCCCGGCTATCCTTCTAGGACTAGTTCTGCAAGACTGGGGGCGCGTGAGTTACACACCGAGGGAGTCAGGCGTGAAGGAGAACAAGGTTCCGAGGCTTGCCGCTGAGCTGCGGGCGAAGATCCAGCAGGGGGTATACCCCCCTGGTTCAGCGCTGCCCAAGGTCCGGGACCTCAGCGAATCCGAGGGAGTCTCCTACCAGACCGCCCGTGACGTGTACGAGGTTCTGCGCGACGAAGGCCTGATCATTTCCCGTAGAGGAGAGGGCACCTTCGTCTCTCCGATCCTCGGGAAGATCCACCGAGACGGAACCGGCCGCTACATCAAGTCAGCCCGGGAAGAGGCCGGCGCACGAGGCGCCTTCGCGGCGGAAGTCGCCAGGCTTGGGATGACTCCGGGCGCGACCACCGAGATCAGCAGGGAACGGCCACCGAAACCCGTTGCCCAGATTCTCGGCCTCCATCACGCTGCCAAGGCACTCGTCAGGGCGCGGGTCATGCGTGCTGACGCGACCGTGGTTCAGGTCGCAACCTCGTACTTTCCGGGGGATGTGGCGTTCGGTACGCAGTTGGAGCAGCAGGACACCGGGGACGGCGGTAGCAAGTCTCGTCTTGCCGAACTCGGGTACCCGCAGGTCCGAATCCGGGAGTCCCTTGACGTACGAACCCCCAGCAAGGCTGAAGCGGCGTTGCTCGGCATCTCAGCCGATGGGCTGGTCTACGAGATCACCCACGTCGGTCTGACCGAGACCGGCAGAGCCGTGGAAGTCTGCGTGCACGTCATGCCCATCACCCTCTGGTCGCTCAGCTATGAGTGGCCCATCGACCAGCCCGCTGTCTGAGAGGAAAGATCGAAGTGAGCAGCAACACCGCCATCGTCCGTGACGCCACAGAGCGCTACCGCACCGCCCGCAGGGAGGCCGGCGAGAGTCGCGGCGCCTTCGAGACCGAGATCAAGCGTCTCGGTGGCACGCCCCGTGTGGAAACCGCGATCCGTCGCGACACCGCGCCCTCTCACGTCGCTGAGCTTCTCGGCATCGCGACCGCTGATCAGACAGTGATCCGTGCCCGGCACATGTACGACGGTGAGCGCCTCGTCCAGCTCGCTGACTCGTACGTCCCCGTGGACGTCGCAGATGCCGCAGGCATCGAAAACCCCGACCCCGGACTCGGCGGCATCATCAGCCGGATGCGTGACGCGGGATTCGAGCAGACCGAAGCTATCGAGGAGATCACGCTTTACGCAGCGACTTCCGTCGAATCGGACGCGTTCGGTGTCGAGATCGGCAGTAGCCTGCTTCAGATCACGCACACCGGTTACACGAAGACCGGTCGCGCTGTTGAGGTCACTGTGCATCGCCCTGGCCCCGGCTGGGTTCTGCGCTACAGCCCGCCCATCAGCTGAGCCCCAAGCGCATCGACGGCCCGCACTTAACAGTGCGGGCCGTCGTCGTTCTTGTATGGGGAAGGCGTCGGGTGGTGCCTCGGTCGCTTGATCACTCGCACCAAATCGGCTCCAGCCCAAAGCCGCTCCGCTGACCTGAGGGTCAACTTGGTGAGCTCTTTCCTTCTACCGAGGGCCACTCGCGCGTTCCCCACCGGATTTCGTCAAATAGGGATTCAAATTCCTTATCGCTGGAGACTGAGAATGTCGTGTGAATGTCGAGCAATCTCCATGCTGCCCAGGTTACCGAGTCCTGCATGTCCCTCAAGAAGTTTCCTTCGCTGAGCTTACGAACTTCACCGCCGTGGGCGACAGTACTTCTGACGGAATAAAATTCTTCATGCTCCCTCGCGCGCGTTGACCTCGTTCTGGCCTCTGGTTCAAGCAGGGCGTACCGCTCTTTCATGGCCCGTCCAGGTAGAGCAGATTTTGATCCCAGGAGAGCATCCAGAGCCACGCCCGCCGCCAGCGCTGCATCGTCCTGGGCTGAAGCCCAATAACTCTCAGCGAACCAGCGAGCGGCGACATGTAGCCGACGCAAGAAGCTGTTCTCCTGCGCGAGGCACGTCTCGACGGCGGCATGAAGCGAGTCGTCCGCTAGCAGTTCTTTTAGAGGTATTGGATCTTCTCCTTGCCATTGGATTCCACCCTTGTCTCCAAGGGCATCTATCACCAGCGGGTTGGAGTACAGTTCAACATGGTCACCCGACTCTCTGAGGCTGTCCTCGACGGCTTTCCTGTCTAGTGTGATCCCTCTGAGACCCGGGCGATTTGTGTCCCCCCTTAGGGACCACAAACGGCGATCGCTCTTATTTGTGACGAGCATCATCGTCAGGTTCACCAAGGCCTGAAAATTTCTTTCCGCTTGGCGGCGAGCCTTGCCGCGTTGTCCCGGAACGAGTGCGGCAAATCCGACTCGCGGCTCCCTGTGTTTGAGCTCACCCACATAGGTCGCTATCTGGCTTCTGTGTGCTTGCCCTCGACCGCCCAAGTTTTGAACTGCATCAACAAATGTGTCATCTAGGAGACCGACTACATTCTTCTTACCCATCCTTATTGGATCCCCAGCCCACGCGATGTTGGAAACCGGGAAAACCACGATGGATGGTTCTGTATAGATAATGCGTGCCAGTAGTCGCCTCGCCAGATCTTCCGTTCCTTCGGATACGTAGACGAAAGCGATGAGTGTCGCGAGATATCCCCAAAGCTCTTCAAGGGCCCATCGATCGCGCACCTGTGACTGTTTGGAAAGTAATACATGGAGCTCTTCCAGCTTCTCAACGCCCGTTTTCGATAGACGGACTGGGCCGCTCGGTGAGGAGATGGCGGCAGCCTGGGAGTGTCGGTACGATTCGGCGCTCCAGCCATAATCCCAGGGCTTTGGATTATCCGAGTATTCGGCGTCGGCGACAGCGGCCAAAACTAGTTCTGTTGCTTTGGTGTGAATCTTGTCCATGACGGCACAGTCTGGCAGTTCCGGCTCTCACAATCACCCGATTTACAGAAAGATGTCGCTATCAGAGGCCGAACCCTGCGTGCCACAACCGTGTGGTTAGGCCAAGGTCAGTGACGGGCCCCGCTTCGGCTCTTTGGGTCGTCCCTGGGCCGTGCGAGGCCGACCGGCGATGAAGACGGACGATCACGAGTGACCGTCCCCAACAGGTGAGAGGCATCCTGACTGGTGGTCGAGCCTCTGCCTCAGTTACTTCGGGGCGAAGAGGCCGTGGTCTCAATTGTGGTCTCAACGGCCTTCCGTTCCAGGGCGGTCCGCTGATGTCCATGGAGGTCCGATAGCCCCTCTGACCAGGCATGTGAGTCCCGTAGCGGACACCCGTGGACGCCCCCGGACCAAGATCGGACAACTCGTAATGCGTAGGTCTCGGGTTCGAATCCCGAAGGCGGCTCAAGGAAGTGCAGGTCAGATGAGTGATGGCCCTCCATGGGTGACATGGAGGGCCTTTTCTGTGTCCTGCTGGGAACATTCTGGGAACGGCGGCAGGGTGAGTAAGTGCCTAATTGTTCCCTATCACCATGATCACTAAAAGTGATCATGGTGGGGTTCAAGTCGGACTTGGTTAGGTTCTGTCCGGCGGGTCATGGTCGGAGCCGGAGTTATCCAGGGCAGCCGTGACGGTGTCGGCGTCGGGCGCGCAGGTGAGGAAGGAGCCCGGGCAGAGGTGCGGGTCGAGGCGGGTCATGATGCGGCGCAGCCGGGCGCGTCCGCCCCGCCCGTCGCCCGGCGAGCGGATGAAGGCGAACCTGCACCGGTTGCGGCAGGAGAACGTCGACCTGCGCCGCATCCTGGAGCTGTACGAGGAGGCCGTTCGGCAGCTCACCCTCGAAAACACCGCCCTGCGCCGAGGTGCCACCGTTCTGGTACTGCCCGCTCGCTCCCGGCCGGACCCGGCGATCCAGAGCTAAGCGGCGGCAGCGACAACAGCTCAGGCGTTCGCGGGGTGCTGGGAGGGTCCAGGCCGATCGCTCAGGTCTCGTCGACGGTAGGGACCGCGCGCTGTTGATTGTGGGTGGCCGCCCAGGTGGTCAGCAGGCGTAGGCCGTCTGCGGAGGGGGTGCCGGGTTCGGCGCCGAAGGCGAGGAGGGTCAGGTCGTCGTCGGCGACGAGTGCCATGGCCTCGAAGGTGAGGTGGAGGGTGCCGATGGCGGGGTGGTGGAGGTGTTTGACGCCGGTGGTGTGGCGGCGGACGTCGTGGCGGGCCCAGCGGGTGCGGAAGTCCGGGCTGCGGGTGGACAGTTCGCCGATCAGGGCCGTCAGGTCCGGGTCGAAGGGGTTGCGGCCGGCGTGGGCGTGCAGGAGGGCCACGGCGTCGTCCGCGGCGTGGTCCCAGTTGTCCCAGAAATCGTGGGAGCGGGTGTCGAGATAGATGAATCGGGCGTGGTTGGGAGGCTGCCACGCACTGTCGTGGAGCGGTGCGAACAGGGCCCGGCCGAGTGCGTTGCTCGCCA
Source organism: Streptomyces geranii (assembly GCF_002954775.1). Taxonomy (GTDB): domain Bacteria; phylum Actinomycetota; class Actinomycetes; order Streptomycetales; family Streptomycetaceae; genus Streptomyces; species Streptomyces geranii. Next base: position 161,575 of record NZ_PJME01000011.1, on the reverse strand, counting down.
GGACGTCCGTGCGGCCGTTGATGACGGTTGCGGGGGTGTCGGTCATCGTGTCGAGGAGGCGCTGGACGTTGGGGCGCACGCCCTGCGGGGCCCTGGCCGGTTTGCGTCGACGTGGGCTCGTTCCGGCGGTGCGGGCCAGGTCGTGGAGGTGGGCCCGCTCGGCGTCGTCCAGCCGCAGGGCGCGGGCGATCGCGTCCAGGACGGCCTCGGACACGCCAGTGAGGTTGCCGCGCTCCAGGCGGGCGTAGTACTCGACGCTGACCCCGGCGAGCTGGGCGGCCTCCGCGCGGCGCAGGCCGGGCACCCGCCGGGTGCCGTAGCTGGGCAGTCCGGCCTGGTCGGGGGTGATCCTTGCCCGTCGGGAGGTCAGGAACTCGCGGATCTCGCTGCGGTGGTCCATGTCTTCCAGGCTAGGCAGCCGCAGGGCCGGGTGGGGTGCCCTGCCATGACACCTTTCAGCAGTGACTCCCTCATGCGGCGATGCGGCGGTTGCATGGTTGTCGGCTCGCGCGCACCGCATGGTTTCGGACCGGCTCCGCGGGCTTTCCCCCGATCGGGTGAGCGGTCGGCCTCACGGCTGCTCTCCCGGACAGATCAGCGAAGGACATCACCGTGCAGAACGTCACCTTCGACAACGCCGGCATCACCATGGCTGGGAACCTCCACCTCCCGGACGGCTTCTCGGAGGACCGGTCGTACCCGGCGGTCGTCTCCGTGCACCCCGGTGGCGGCGTCAAGGAGCAGACGGCCGGCCTCTACGCCGCCAAGCTCGCCCGCGAGGGCTTCGTCACCCTCGCCTTCGACGCCTCCCACCAGGGGGAGAGCGGCGGAACGCCCCGTCATCTCGAAGACCCCGCCTCCCGGGTCGAGGACGTACGGGCCGCCGTGGATTACCTGTCCACGCTCGGCTACGTCGACACCGACCGCATCGGAGTACTGGGCATCTGCGCCGGCGCCGGTTACGCCGTCAACGCCACGATGACCGACCGCCGTATCAAGGCCGTCGGCACCATCAGCCCCATCGACATCGGCGCCGCCTACCGCCTCGGCTGGGACGGTACCGAGCCCGTCGCCACCCAGCTCGCCACCCTCGACGCGGTCGCCGCACAGCGCGCCGCCGAGGCCCGGGGCGCCGACGCCGCGATCGTGCCGTACGTGCCCGAGACGGTGGACGAGACCACCGTCCCCGACATGGCCGAGGCCCACGACTACTACCGCACACCCCGTGCCCAGCACCCGAACGCCGACAACCGCATGCTGTTCACCAGCATCGCGAACGTCTACGCCTTCGACGCCTTCCACCAGGTCGAGACCCTGCTCACCCAGCCGCTGCTGATGGTCGCCGGCAGTAAGGCGGGCTCCCTGTGGCAGGCCGAGCAGTTGCTGCCCCGGGTCAACGCCCCCAAGGAGCTGGCCCTTGTCGAGGGCGCCGGACATGTCTCCCTCTACGACGTGCCCGAGTACGTCGACCAGGTGACGGCCCACCTGTCGCCGTTCTTCACGAAGTACCTCTGAGCCCCAGCGGCGACCCGTCGGTCGGGGCCTGGGAACCCGGTGAGGGCCGCGTCGCACATGAGGTCCGCAAATCCGAAGCCGCTCCGGAACGCCGGGGCGCACGGATCCGGCTGATGGTGCCGCTCGCCTCTCCTGCGAAAGGAGAGGCGAAGGAAATGAAGACGAACGTGGGGGCTTGTCCTACCAAGGAGGAGTCATGAAGGCAGTGACGTCATCCCCGAGCACAGCGGTGTCGGTGGTCGACGTCCCCCAGCCGCAGCCGTCGGCAGGGCAGGTTCTGGTACGGGTCGCCGCAGCCGGGATCAACCCCATCGACGTGGACACCTCCCGGTCCGGCCCGTGGAACCGAACCCTTGGCTGGGAGGCCGCCGGCGTCGTGGACGCCGTCGGCCAGGGTGTCCACGAGTTCCGTCCGGGAGACGCCGTCATCGGGTGGACCTACTGGCTGTCCAGCGGCCGTGGGACCCAGGCGGAATACGTGGCCCTCGACGCGTCGGCGACAGCCAAGGCGCCCCGCACCGTCGACGCCGCACACGCCGCGACGCTGCCGCTCAACGGCACGACGGCCTGGCAGGCGCTGGCCGGGCTGGGCATCACGGCCGGTGAATCGCTGCTGGTCGTCGGCGCCGCCGGTTCGATCGGAGGGTTCGCGATCGACCTCGCCGTCGCCCAGGGGGCCGAGGTGTGGGGCGTCGCATCACCGGCGGACGCCGATGTCGTGGCCGGGCTCGGAGCCCGCTTCGTCGCTCGCGGTCACACCGCCGTCGCCGAAGTGCGGGCCGCCCGCCCCCTGGGGGTGGACAAGATGCTCGCCACCGCGCGCATCGACGACGCGTGGCGTCACGTGATCCGTCCCGGCGGCCGATTCCTGAGCACCGTCGGGCAGTCGCTCCCCGAAGTCGAGGGCGGGTTCCTCAACGCCCATCCCGACGCGAGCCAGCTGACCGCTCTGGCCGCGCACGTCGACCGGGGCGAGCTACGCGTCAGATTGGCAGAACGGCAGACGTTCGACCACGCCGCCACCGCCTACGCCCACGCGTCCGCGCCCGGGCTACGAGGACGCGTCGTCCTCACCCCCTGACCCCTGCAAGGGCCCACCGGACTGCTTCCGGCAGCCGGCAGGGCATCGCGCCCCGCCCCGCCTCGCGGCGACCGGAGCCAACCGATCCAGATCATCCATCGCACAGCAACGAGGTGTTTCCCCGTGGAATCCGTGACCTTCAAGAACAAGAACCTGGACGTCGCCGCCGACATCTACTTCCCGCCCGGCTTCGACCCGGACCGGACGTATCCGGCGATCGTCAGCGCCCACCCGATCGGCAGCTGCAAGGAGCAGACCTCCGGCAACATCTACGGCGCCAAGCTCGCCGAAGCCGGCTACGTCGTCCTCGCCTTCGACGCCACCCACCAGGGCGCCAGCGGCGGCGAGCCCCGCTGGATCGAGGACCCGGGCCTGCGGGTGGAGGACTTCCGCTGCGCCGTGGACCACCTGGTCACCCTCGGCTACGTCGACGAGGACCGCATCGGCGTCCTGGGCATCTGCGGCGGTGGCGGCTACGCCGTGAACGCCGCGATGACTGAACGCCGCTTCAAGGCCGTCGGCACTGTCACCGCCGTCAACTTCGGCCGCCTCATGCGCGAGGGCGCCCTCAGCGCCGACACCGGCTCCGACAAGGCGATCACGGCCCTGGAGGCCGTCGCCAGGCAGCGCACCGCCGAAGCCCGCGGCGCGGAACTTCGCGTCGACGTCGCCCTGCCCGAATCGCCGGAGCAGGCCGCCGAGCTCGGTATCACCGCGCTCGACGTGCTGGAGGCCACCAAGTACTACCGCACCGACCGCGGGCAGCAGCCCAACGGCGTGAACAAGTCCCTGTTCTCCCACATGGGAGCGACCCTCGGCTGGGACGCCTACCACCTGGCCGAGAAGCTCCTCACGCAGCCGCTCCAGATCGTGGTCGGCGGCGTCCCGGGCGAGTTCGGCGCCTACCGCGACGGGTTCGACCTCCTCAACCGGGCGCGCTCGCAGGAGAAGGACCTCCTCGTCGTGCCCGGCCAGTCCCACTACGACATGTACTGGAAGCCCGAGGCCACCGAGCAGGCCCTGGCCGCCCTGATCCCCTTCTACAACAAGCACCTCTGACCAGTCGGCCCCACCGACCGGTCCACTGAATCCCCCGGCCGGCGCCAGAACACCGGCGTCGGCCACCCCCTCGCACCCCCCCACAGCCAGGCGTCCCAGGCCCGGACCACCACGGACCCTGGCCCGCACCCCGCCCAGGCGGGGCGCGGAGATGCACCCCACCCCCTCCATCTGGAGAACGAGCGATGCCCCAGACACCCGATCCCTACAGCTTCCTGCCCCCGGTGCGGGCCTTCCGGCTGCGCAGTGACGACATTGCCGACGGCCAGGCCCTCGGTGTCGCGCAGCGCAGCGGGATCTTCGGCGGTCCGGGTCAGGACCGCTCGCCATACCTGGCCTGGGAGGGACAGCCCACAGCGACGCAGAGTTACGCGGTGACCTGCTACGACGCGGACGCCCCGACCGCGAGCGGGTTCTGGCACTGGGCGGTCCTCGACATCCCCGCCACCGTCACCGAGCTGGCCTCGGGCGCCGGTGACGGGAGCGGAGCCGGTCTGCCCGACGGCGCGAGGACGCTGGCCAACGACGCCGGACAGCGGCGGTTCCTGGGCGCCGCGCCGCCGCCCGGCCACGGCCCGCACCGCTACTACTTCGTCGTCCACGCACTCGACACCCCGCGCCTCGACATCGACGACAGCGCCACCCCGGCCTGGCTGGGCTTCCAGCTGTACGGCCACACGCTGGCCCGCGCCACCCTCACCCCCACCTCACAGACACCCGCCTGAACCCATCATCCAGACAGCGGCCGAGGCAGTCCCCTCCCCGGCCCCGCCCCGTACCTGACACGGCACCACGCTGCGGCACGGCGCACGGACACCGGGAGACTCCATGACCACGAGGCGCCCGACGACCATGACCGCTCTCTTCGGCGGTCTCGGACCCGACTGGCAGGCGCGGGAGGTGTCTGTGCCCGAGCCGGGCCCCGGCCAGGTGCTGGTGCGGGTGCGGGCGGTCGCCCTCAACCACGCCGATGTACCGCTCCTCAGGCAGTCCTACGACCCGGCCACAGGGCAGGGCGAGGAGTACCTGGCGGGCTACGAGTTCGCGGGAGAGGTCGTCGCGCTCGGCGACGGTGTCGACAGCCCCGCGGTGGGCCGCCCTGTCATGGGCACCACCCCGCGTGCCTTCGCCCAGTACGTGCCGGCCGACCACCGGCACGTGACCAGCATTCCCGAAGGCATCGGCTACGAAGAGGCAGCAGCCCTGCCCACCGGCCTGCTCACCGAACACGGCGCCCTCACGGTGGCCGGATTCAGGCCCGGCCACCGGGTTCTCATCACCGGGGCCACCTCCGCCATCGGCCTGCTTGGCATCCAGATCGCCAGGGCCCTCGGCGCATCCGGTGTGCTGGCCACCACCCGGTCGCCCGGCAGGGCCGGACTGCTCACCGAGGCCGGAGCCGACACCGTCATCGTCACCGCACACCAGGACCTCACCCAGGCCGTCCTGAAGGCGACCGACGGCGACGGCGCGGACATCGTCCTCGACCATGTCGGCGGCCCCACCTTCGCCGCCTGCCTGCCCGCCACCCGTACCGGCGGCCATGTCGTCAACATCGGCCGCCTCGACGGACCCGCGTCCACCGTCGACCTCGACACCCTTTCCTACCGCAACCTGACCGTCCACGGCGTCTCCTACGGCTTCGGCCGCCCGGCCGACCTCGGCCGGGTCATCACCGCCCTGCCCCACCAAGTGCTTCCCGCCGTCGCCGACGGCCGGATCCGCCCCGTCATCGACAGCGTCCACGGCTTCCACCAGGCGCACGCGGCGGCCGGGCGCGTGCGCACCCACCAGGCCCGAGGAAAGATCGTTCTGACGGTGCCCTGACCCCGCCTCCCCCACAGCCCCTGCCCCGCACTCGACCACGGAGGACTGCCGTGCTCGCTCTCGAACTCGTCGTGGTCCTCGGCCTGGCCGTGCTGCTGTGCAACGCCGTCGGCCCCCACCTGCGCATCGCCCCGCCCATCCTCCTGCTGCTCACCGGAGCCGTCCTCGGCTTCATCCCCGCCCTGCGCGAGGTACGGATGCCCCCGGAGGCCGTGCTGCTGCTGTTCCTCCCCGCCCTGCTCTTCTGGGAGAGCCTGACCACCTCCCTGCGCGAGATCCGCCGGGACCTGCGCGCCATCGTGCTGATGAGCACCCTGCTGGTCGTCCTCACCGCCTGGGCCGTGGCCGCCGTCGCCCACGCCCTCGGCCTGCCCTGGGGACCGGCCTGGGTACTCGGCGCGGCCCTCGCCCCGACCGACGCGACCGCGGTCGGCGTGCTGGCCCGGGCACTGCCCCGCCGCAACGTCACCCTCCTGCGCGCCGAGAGCCTCATCAACGACGGCACCGCCCTGGTGATCTACGGACTCGCCGTCGGCATCACGGTCGGCGAGGAGCACTTCACCCTGCCCCACGTCACCTGGCTGTTCCTGATCTCCTACGTCGGCGGAGCGGCGGCCGGCGCGGTCACCGCCTGGCTCGGCCTGCGGCTGCGCCGCCTGTTCACCGACCCGATACTGGGCAACGTCGCCCTGATCGTGATCCCCTTCACCGCCTATCTGCTCGCCGAGGAGATCGAAGCCTCCGGTGTCCTGGCCGTGGTGGTCGCCGGGCTCGTCATGAGCCAGGCCGGCCCGCGCTTCGCCGGAGTCGCCGCGATGCGACGGCAGGCCGAGGCGTTCTGGTCGCTGGCGACCTTCGTCCTCAACGGCGCCCTGTTCGTCCTCGTCGGGCTCCAGGCTCAGTCAGCCGCCCGCACTCTGAGCGGCTCCGACCTCACCGACGCCCTCATCGCTGTCGCCACCGTCTCCGCGACGCTGATCGCGGCGCGCTTCGCCTTCCTCCACAGCTTCCCGTACCTGATCCGCCTGCTCGACCGCCGCCCCCAGCAACGGCTGCGCCGCATGGGCAACCGCCCCCGGGCGGTCATGTCGCTGGCGGGCTTCCGCGGCGCGGTCTCGCTCGCACTGGCCCTGTCCGTGCCCATCACGCTGGACAGCGGCGATCCCTTCCCCAACCGCGACACCATCGTCTTCGTCACCTCCGGCGTCATCGTCGTCACCCTCCTGGTGCAGGGCCTCCTGCTGCCCGCCGTAGTCCGCTGGGCCGGGCTGCCCCGGGACACCGTGGCGGACGAAGAACGTCTCCTCGCCGAGAGCACCGCTGCCGAGGAGGCATACGAGGCCCTCCCAGACATCGTCGCCGGCCTCGGCACCGACCCCGAGATCGCCGAGCGGATCCGCCGCGAGTACGAGACCCACCTCCAGGCCGCCCATGCCGGGGAGGACGAGACGGACGACCGGCAAGCGGTGCGCCACGCGGAGCAGGACGCCGCCCTGCGCCTCGCCCTCCTGGCCCACAAACGCGCCACCGTCGTCCGCCTCCGTGACGACAACCACATCGACGACAGCGTCCTGCGCCAGGTCCAGGCCCGCCTCGACCTCGACGAGGTCCGGCTGACCCAGCAGGAGACAGTGGACTGATGGAGGTCCGCCGTCCGGACTCGGCCAAGGTCCCGACGCGAAATGGGACTTGAGGTAGGGAGCGGAACGACGGTGGCGCTCTTTCGCAGGGCCTCAATTTCGAGGGCAAGTTGCCGGATTACCACCTCGTACAAGGCGAGGGTCCGGCACAGATCAACGTTCTCGTGCCGCAGTCGGCTGAGGTTTGCTGCCATCCCCGCATCCTGCGCGAGACCGCAACCGGGGCAGGGGACTGGTCGCGACCTCGCTGCCCACTGCCTGGCACGGCCAGTAGCACCTCGGCCGCAGTCGACACCCAGGCTGATGCCACAACCCGGCCCGTTGGAACGAGTTGATGCGTCAGGACTGTGGTGCTCCGAATGGGGCCCGGTCGTGACGCAGGGTCCGGTCAAAGCCGATGCGCTACGCTATTTCCACGCGGCTGACCTGCGAGAACGGTCATCGGCTCCGCCCCGGGTGAAGGGGGCAGGATGCCTTTCTCATCCCAATGCGGGTGTGTAGCCCCCCGCTTCGAAATCCCTTGGCCCGTTGGCGGAACTGGCCGCTCAACGGCTCCTGCCCTTTCCCGGTGGGGTGTCGGGAGGCCGTTCCCAGGGCTGGATGGGAACGTGGTGGGAACATGAGGATTAAGAACGATCGAGAAAGACCGAGAAGGACCGAGCGCGCAGACGCACCTTGAGCTGCACGTATTACGCAGAGTGAGTAAGAAGCCCGCTCAGGCGCCGCCATCGGCCGCTGCGGCTTCGCCGACGGTCTGCCGACCGGTTTCGCGGAAATCTTGGGCGATTCATAATTTGCGACATTTGCGATTTACTCGTTGCCGGCGGGCTGTCGTAGTTGGCGGTCTGTCGTCGTTGTCGACGAAATACTGTTCGCCATTCCTTTCCAGTCCCTTCCGGCCCCGTGCTCCAGTCGCAGATTTCATCCCTCGGTCAGAACCGATCAGACTCAGTCATCGAGGCGCTGGCCGAGCCTGATCCCGGCCCGGATCCAGGGTGCAGGGTCGTTTAGCGGACGTGGGGGTAATTCGTACGGTCATCTCGTTGGAATCGCACCATCGGGTGATCCGATTAGCGGTCGGTCGGTGAAGTGGCGGGCGGGGTTCCGGTGTTCTCCCCGGTGTCTCGTCCGTCTCGTCTGTCTCGTGCATGTGCTCTGGGCTGCGCGTCTTCTTGATCGTTCATTCAGGTGGTGGGGTTTCGTCGCGCGCTTTCGATTCCATGGATGGGCTCACAGCAGCCTCTTGCGCACCAAGTTTCGATCCTCGGCGGTAGGTCAGGGGGTGATATACCTCTGGGCGATGGGGGCGCGGGGATCGCGGGGGCATGAGAACGCGGGGATCGAGGGATTCACGTGTGCGCGGTTGTAGCGGTTGTAGCGGTTGTATTCACCTCTCGTGCGGGCGTGCCCGTGCGCAGGCGTGTCTGCGCAATTCCTATCACTATCTGATCGATATCTGATCCACTGTTATACCGTGCCGCACTCGACCTGCGGCGCTGGGGGGAGTTCATCATGCGTCGCATGCTGTTGAAAGCCGGGGTGTGCGGTGGCGCTGCCGTGCTCACGCTCGTCACGTTGCCCATAGCCTCGAAAGCAGCCGCGCTGGAGCCGAGGATCGACCTGAAGGTGCTCGTCGTCGATGACGGAGGTCCGGCCACCGGGGCCATCACCGCCGAGCTCGACTCGGCGGGTACCCCGTACACCAGGGTCAACCTGGCCGACAGCGGGCGACCGCAGATCAACGCCGGTTTCCTCAGCGACACGGTCAGCGGCCGTGCCCGGGCCAAGTACCAGGCCGTCGTCCTGCCGAACGACAACCCGTTCGGAGCCGGCTCCGCCGAGATGGCGGCCCTCGTGGCCTTCGAGCGGACCTTCGGCATCCGGCAGGCCGACGCCTACACCTACGCCAGGCCCGAGGTCGGGCTGAACTACGCGCAGGCGCCCGGGTACATCGGCTCGCTCGACGGCGCCACCGCCCAGGTGACGTCCGCCGGGAAGGCCGGCCCCTTCGGCTACCTCGGCGGGAACGTCCCCTTCGAGGACAACGCGCCCGGCGTGACCGAGAGTTACGGCTATCTGGCCGTGCCGCTCGCGCAGCAGGAGGCCGGGGCCACGTTCACCAGCTATGTGGACGCCCCGATCCCGGGCAGCTCCGCGCGTGGCTCGCTCGTCGGCGAGTACGCCCACGACGGGCGCCGGGAACTGGTCGTCAACTTCGTCTACAACCAGTACCAGCAGCAGTACCGGCTGCTCAGCCGGGGCATCGTCGAGTGGCTGACCCAGGGCATCCACCTCGGCGCCGACCGCAACTACTTCGCGGTCCACGTCGACGACGTCTTCCTCGGCGACGACCGGTGGAACACCACGCTCAACTGCACCCCCGGAGACGTCGACTGCGCCCCGGGCGAGGGCGCCACCCCCGACCCGATCCGGATGACGGCCGCCGACGCCCAGTACGCCAAGCAGTGGTCGGCCGGCCGCAGGTTCACCCTGGACATGGTGTTCAACGGCGGCGGCAGCGAGGACTACAAGGCGGAAAACGGCGGCGCCGACCCGACGGCGAATCAGCTCGTCGCCGACAAGAGCGCCTTCCGCTGGGTCAACCACACCTACAAGCACCCGTTCCTGGGCTGTGTCCAGGACGTCAGCGTGGTGCCGTGGAAGTGCTCCACCGACGCGAGCGGCAAGATCCAGTGGGTCAGCCAGGCCGACATCACCTCGCAGATCACCCAGAACCGTACCTGGGCCAATGGTAAGGGCCTCGCCCTCGACAACACGGAACTGGTCACCGGTGAGCACTCCGGGATGAAGGTGCTGCCGCAGCAGCCCACCGACAACCCCAACCTGGCCCCGTCCCTGACCTCCACCGGGGTGAAGTGGCTGGCCAGCGACAACTCCCGGGACCCGCAGCAGCGCCAGATCGGCTCCGCCCTCACCGCGCCGCGCTTCCCCATGAACGTCTACTACAACGTCGGCCGCGCGGCCGAGCAGGTGGACGAGTACAACTTCATCTACACCAGCAAGGCCAACGGCGGCAGCGGCATCTGCGAGGGCTCCTCGACCACCACCTGCCTGAGCGCCCCGCTGGACCCCCAGACCGGCTACACCTCGTACATCGTCCCGCTGGAGAGCCGTATCGCCCTCGGGCACGCGCTCTCCAACGACCCCCGGCCGGTGTACATCCACCAGTCGAACCTCGCCGAGGACCGCATCGCCTACCCGGTGCTGGACAAGATCCTGGGCGACTACAGCGGCCTCTACGCGGCCAACACCCCGCTGGTCAACCTGCGGTTGAAGGACATCGGGACGGAGCTGAAGTACCGCGCCGCCTGGGCCGCCGCCGTGAAGAACAACCAGGTCACCGCCTACCGGATCGGCAACACGGTCACCGTCACCTCGCCGAACGGCACCCAGACCAGCGCGACCATGCCCGCCGGCACCGTCCAGAAGCAGCTGCTCGGCAGCACCGCCTTCGGCACCGCCTACGCCGGGCAGCTGTCCGGCTGGACCACGCCCGGCACGCTGCAGTCCTCGATCACCCTGCAACTGACCGCACCCGCCACGCCCGCGGCCCCCGCCGCCACCGGCACCGCCACGGCAGAGGCACCGGCGCCCGCGACGCGTGTGCCCAGTGGTGTGGCCAACCCCGTCCCGGCAGGCCCCGGCGACACCGTCCGTCGTAAGCGCTGACCGTGATCAACAGGCACGGCCGGCACGACGGGCGCAACCGTCCCGGCGGGACCGACAGGCACCGTGGGACACGGGGACACAGGGATACGGGGACCTTGGCAAGGACCGACCGCACCATGCCGGCATTCGGGGACACGCTCCCCTCCGGCATGGGCAGGGCCATCGCGGCCGTCAACACCGGCGCGACCCGCGTCACGATGCTCACCGAGGGCACCTACCCGCACAGCCAGGGCGGAGTGAGTGTCTGGTGCGACCAGCTCGTCCGTGGGATACCCGACGTGGACTTCCAGATACTCGCGGTCACCGCCGACGGCCGCGAGCCCGTCACCTGGGAGACACCCGCGCACGTCAGCAAGGTGGTCTCCATACCCACCTGGGGACCGACACCGACCGGCCGCGCACCGCGCGGCCGGCGGCTGCGGGCCTTCCTCGACATCTACGAGATGTTCCTGCTGGCCCTTCTCGATCCCGGCCCCGGCAATGGTCCTGGTGCCGGCTCGCAGGCCGGGTCCAGCACCCTGGAGCGCTTCGCCGAAGGGCTCTACGGCCTCGCGGCACGGGCCCGGTACGGGGAGCTGACGGCGTCGCTGCGCACCGAGGCGGCGTTACGCACCCTGGCCGCCGTCTGGAACCGGCCGCACCTGCCCACCCACGCGGCCCGGCCGACCATGCACGACGCACTGGCCGCGACCGACCTGCTGGAACACGCCCTGCGCCCACTGGCGACCGCACCGCCCAGGGACGGGATCACCCACGCCGTCAGCGGCGGACTGGCCGCCCTCCCCGGGCTGCTGGCTCGGCACCTGCACGGCACGCCCCTGCTGCTCACCGAACACGGCGTCTACCTGCGGGAGCGGTACATCGGCTACGGCACCGGCGGTTCCCGCTGGCCGGTGAAGGCACTGCTGCTCGGCTTCTTCCGGCTGCTGGCACAGGAGACCTACGCCCGCGCCGCGCTCGTCACGCCGGGAAACCACTACAACCGGCGCTGGGAGGAGCGTGGCGGCACCGCACCCGACAAGATCCGTACCGTCTACAACGGTGTGGATCCCGGGGCCTTTCCCCACGCCGGTCCGGAACCGGAGATCCCCACGCTGGCCTGGGCGGGGCGGGTCGATCCCATCAAGGACCTGGAGACGCTGATCCGGGCCTTCGCCCTGGTACGCCGGGAGATGCCCGAGGTGCGGTTGCGGCTGTTCGGCGGCACGCCCAGCGGCGGCCAGGCCTACCGGGAACGCTGCCAGGCGCTCGCCCGGGACCTGGGCATCGCGGAGGCGGTGGCCTTCGAGGGCCGGGTGGAGGACATCCGTGACGCCTACGCGGCGGGCACCGTGGTCATGCTCTCCAGCATCAGCGAGGGCTTTCCCTTCACCCTCATCGAGGCCATGTCGTGCGGCCGGGCCACCATCTCCACCGACGTCGGCGGGGTCCGCGAAGCAGTGGGCGACGCCGGAATCGTCGTACCGCCGCGTGAACCGGAGGCGATGGCACGGGCAGCCCTGGAACTGCTGCGCGCGCCCGCCCGCCGGGCCTGGATGGGGGAGGCCGCACGGCTGAGGGTGATCGACCAGTTCACGCTCCGGCACACCATCGACTCCTTCCGGGAGATCTACGGCGCGCTGGCGGCGGGCGGAGGCCGGGCGTACCCGGCCGAGGACCAGGCGCCGCGCGCCCGACGGGCCGGAGGCGAGTGGTGAACCGACTGGTCGACGAGACAACCCTGGTACTGCGCCTGCCGACCCCTATCCCGACCCCGACCCCGGCCCCGATCTCTATCCCGACCCCGACCCCGACCGCGCCACAGCGGCCGGCTCGGGCCGACGACCCACTCGACGCGCTCGCCGAACGGATGGCGGACGTGTGCGGGGCCGCCGTCCACCCGGACGAGATCGCCGCGGTGCTGGAGTCCGACGGGCTGACGCACGAACAGATCACCACCCGCTACGGGCGACGGGACCTGTTCGCCGTCGCGGAGGAGCTGTACGCCCGGGTGCCGCGCCGTTTCCCGGAACCCGGACCGGTGCCCGACCCCTGGCGGGCCGACCCACGGCAGTGCCTGCTGCGGGGGATGCTGTTCGGCCTGCCGGGGCTGGCCTACCTGCTGGGCGCGGGGCTGCTGCCCGGCCGCGTCACCGGGCTCGCCGCCTCGGCGCTCGTGGCCTGGGCCTGGAACCAGGCGCTGGCGCACCGCGCCTACGTACGGCTCGCCACGGGCGGCCGGCGGGCAGCCGCGCGCTGCCTGCTGTTCGGGGCCCCGGCCGGGGTGACGGCAGCGGCTGCCGCCGCACTGGCCGTCTCGGGGACGGGCGCCGTCGCCGCCTTCGCGGCGGGAGAGGCGCTCTATCTGGCGGCGGCCACGGTGCTGCTCGTGCTGGGACGCGAACAGCACCTGCTGATCGCGCTCGTACCGACGGCGGCCGGGGCGGCCTGCATACCGCTGTGGCGCCCCGGCCCGGTGCCGGTCGTCGTGCTGCTGCTGGCCACCGTCGCGGCGGCGGTGCTGTCGGCGGTACGGGAGGTCGTACGGTCGCTGCGCACCACGAGCGCCACGGCACCGGGCACCGCCCGGCTCGCCGCCTCCGTCCCGTACGGGCTGTTCGGCCTGGCCGGCGGGGCGCTGACGCTGATGGCCCCGGCGGCGGGCAGGTCGGCCGCCGTGGTGCTGACGCTGAGCATGGGCGTGGCCGAGTGGTTGCTCTACCGCTACCGGAGCCTGACCCTCACCGCTCTGCGGCGCAGCCGGACCCCCCGGGGTTTCCGGCTCCGGGCGGCCGGTGTGCTCGCCCTGTGCCTGGCCGGGTACCTCGCGGTGCTCGCCGCCCCGGCGCTGGTCACCGGGGTGCCGCCGCTCCCGCTGCTCGCCCTCGGCGCGGCGCTCTGGGTCGCCCTGCTGCTCCAGGCGGCCGGGATCGCCTGGCCGTCCGCCGTGGTCTGCCTCGCCGCCGCCGCAGCGGAGCTGGCCCTGTCGGGCGCGGCCCACGGGGGACCCGCTCCGCTCAGCCCGGCCGCCGCCGAGCTGGTGGCCTGCGGCTGCGCGGCGGCCGTACTGCTGGCGGTCGCGTGCACCCGGATGGGCCGGACCACGGCCCACCGCTGACCGGATCCCCGTATCCCGCAGCTCTTTCAGCCCCAGATTCGGCCCCAGATTCAGACCCAGATCTCAGACCCAGATTCAGATTCAGATTCAGACTCACCTTCAGAGGAGACAGATCCGTGACCTCGTCCGCTTCCGTAACCGTCGCAGTGACCGGTGCCGAGGGATTCATCGGCTCGCACCTGGTGGAGGCGCTCGTCGCGACAGGACACCGGGTACGCGCCATGGCCCAGTACAACTCCTTCTCCTCCTACGGCTGGCTGGAGACCCTGCCGCAGGACGTGATGGACAACGTGGAGGTCGTACTCGGCGACGTACGCGACGCCGGGTCGGTGCAGCAGCTGCTCACCGGCACCGACGCCGTCTACCACCTGGCCGCGCTGATCGCGATCCCGTACTCCTACCAGGCACCGCACAGTTACGTGGCCACGAATGTCACCGGGACGCTCAACGTGCTGGAAGCCGTACGCCGGCTCGGCATCCCCAGGATGGTGCACACCTCCACCAGCGAGACGTACGGCACCGCGCAGACGGTCCCCATCACCGAGGACCACCCCATCAACTCCCAGTCCCCGTACGCCGCTTCCAAGGCGGGCGGTGACCGGCTGGCCGACAGCTACCACGCGAGCTTCGGCACCCAGGTGGTCACGCTGCGGCCGTTCAACACCTTCGGGCCGCGCCAGTCCATGCGGGCCGTGATCCCGACCGTCATCGGGCAGGTCGCGGCGGGGGAGCGGACCATCGCGCTGGGCGACCTGCGGCCCACCCGGGACTTCATGTTCGTCAAGGACACCGCCCAGGCGTTCCTCACGGTGGGCACCGCACCCGCCGAGGCCGTCGTCGGCCGCACCTTCAACGCCGGTACCGGCGGCGAGATCTCGGTCGGCGACCTGGTGGCGCTGGTCGGCAAGCTCATGGGGGCCGAGCTGGAGGTCCGCGAGGACGCGCAGCGCATCCGGCCCGCCGCGTCCGAGGTGATGAGGCTGGTCTGCGACGCCTCCCGGCTGCGCGCCGCGACCGGCTGGGCACCGGCCCACAGCCTCCAGGAGGGGCTGGAGCAGACCGTCCGGTTCTTCTCCGACCCGGCGAACCTGGCCCGCTACAAGACCGCCATCTACAACGTCTGACGCATCGGCCTGCAACGTCTGACGACTAGGCCCGCGACGTCTGACGACTCGCCCCAGGCCATCGACCACCGATCGACCTACCTGCCTACCTACAGGGGAGTCCGCCATGCACGCAGTCATTCTGGCCGGAGGCAAGGGTGTCCGGCTGCGGCCGTACACCACCGCCCTGCCCAAGCCGCTCGTCCCCATCGGCGACCAGCACGCCATCCTGGAGATCGTGATGCGGCAGCTCGCCGGCGCCGGCTTCACCACCTGCACCATCGCCATCGGCCACCTCGGCCACATCATCCGGGCCTACGTCGGCGACGGCTCCCAATGGGGCATGCGCGTCGACTACTCGACCGAGGACAGCCCGCTGGGCACCATGGGCCCGCTGCTGACCATGCTCGACCGGCTGCCCGAGCACTTCCTCGTCATGAACGGCGACATCCTCACCGACCTGGACTTCCGCGCCGTCCTGCGCGGTCACCAGGTCGGCGGTGCGCCGCTGACCATCGCCACGTACTGCCGCAAGGTCAGGATCGACTTCGGCGTCCTCACCACCGACAGCAAGCAGGTCGTCGCCTTCACCGAGAAGCCGACCCTGGACTACCGGGTCTCCATGGGCGTCTACGGACTCTCCCGCTCCACCCTCGACGGCTACACCCCCGGTCTGCCGCTCGGCTTCGACGAACTCGTGCTCGACCTGCTCCGTGACGGCACGCCCCCGACCGCCCACGAGTTCGACGGCTACTGGCTGGACATCGGCCGCCCGGACGACTACGACCGGGCGAACGCCGAGTTCACCACCTACCGCGACCTGCTGCTGAAGGGTGCGTGACCTGATGCGCGTCCTCGTCCTGGGCTCCACCGGGTTCCTCGGCCGGCACATCACGGAGCACCTGCGCGCCCTGTCCGGCGTCCAGGTGCTCCGGGCCGGCCGCTCTCCGGGCGCCGACCTGCGGGTCGACCTCACCACATCCACCGTCCCCGCCCTCGCCGCCGACCTGCGCGCGCTGGCCCCGGACGCCGTCGTCAACTGCGCCGGTGCCGTCGGCGGCGGCCCGCTGCTGCTGGCGGAGACCAACGCCCGAGGCCCCGCCGTGCTGTGCGAGGCCCTGACCGCGGCCGACATCCCGGTACGGCTGGTCCATCTCGGATCCGCCGGCGAGTACGGGACGAACGCCGGGCGGCAGCCGCTCGGCGAGGACTCCGCCACCTGTCCGCAGGGCGCGTACGGGGCCACCAAACTGGCGGGTTCGCTGACCGTCGCCGAGGCCGCGCTGGACGCCGTCGTCCTGCGGGTGTTCAACCCCCTCGGCCCGGGCTCGCCCGGCACCAGCCTGCCCGGGCGGCTCGCCGACGAACTGCTGCGCGCCGGGCCGGACGGCACAGTGCGGGTCGGTGACCTGTCCGCGTATCGCGACTTCGTCGACGCACGGGACGTGGCCAGTGCCGCCGCCCTCGCCACCACCACGCCCGGTCCGCTGCCGCGCGTCCTCAACATCGCGGGTGGCAGCGCCACCCGGGTCCGCGAGGTCGCGGAAGGCCTGGCCCGGATCAGCGGATTCCACGGCCGGATCGACGAGAAGGGCACCGGTTCCCAGCGCTCGTCGGCCGTCTCCTGGCAGCAGGCGGACATCACCGCCGCCGCCACGGCGCTGGGCTGGCACCCCGAACGTACCCTCGCCACCTCCCTCGCCGACCTGTGGAACTCGCGCACCGGCACACCCCCGGCACCGACCCCGGCCCCGGCTCCCGTATGACACACGGCCGACTGCTCGTTCCGTTGTACGTCCACCCCGCCGTGGACCCAGCGGCATGGCAGGCCCTGACGCGGGTCCCGTCGCGGCTGTACGGCGTCGTCCTCAACGTCGCCGACGGCCCCGGCGCGACCCGCGACCCGGCCTTCACCGCAGCCGCCGGGGCGCTGCGTACGGCGGGCATCCGCGTGCTCGGATACCTCGACACCGCCTACGGCACCCGTCCCCGGCAGACGGTGCTCGACGAGCTGCGCTGGCACATCAGCTGGTACGGGACCGACGGCGTCTTCCTCGACCAGGCCGGTGCCGAGGCCGGCCAGCTGCCGTACTACCGCGCGCTGGCCGACGAGGCCCGCGACCTCGGCGCCGGCACCGTCGTGCTCAACCCGGGAATCCACCCTGACCCCGGCTACGCCTCCGTCGCCGATCTGCTGGTCACCTTCGAAGGGGACTGGCAGACCTACCTCGCCTCGGCCACGCCGCCCTGGACCGAGGCGTACCCGCCGACCCGCTTCTGTCATCTGATCCACGGCATCCCCGACGGCCTGTGCGACCTCGCCGCCCGCACCGCACGGAACCGACGGGCCGGCGTCCACTGCGCGGTACCGGGTGCGGGCGCGAACCCCTGGGCCGCCCTGCCCCCCGCCCTGAGAAGGGGAACCACATGAGGAGGGGAACCACATGAGGTTCGCGACCCGCCGCCGCCCGCCGCTCCTGCTGTCCGTCGTGTACCTGCTGTTCACGGGAGCGCTCGCGGGACTGCTCACCGGGTGCGTCACCACCCCGGACGGCACCCCGGACCGTACCCCGGACCGCGCTCCCGACGAACACCTGTCGGCCGGGCGCTGGCAACCGCGCCCCGGCACGGCCTGGCAGTGGCAGCTCAGTGGCACCGTCGACACCCGCGTAGCCGTCCCCGTCTACGACATCGACGGCTTCGAGAACAGCGCCGCCGTCGTGCGGCGCCTGCACAAGAGCGGTCGCAAGGTCATCTGCTACATCAACGCCGGTGCCTGGGAGTCCTTCCGCCCCGACCGGGGCGCCTTCCCGGCCTCCGTCCTGGGCCGCTCCGACGGCTGGCACGGCGAGCGCTGGCTCGACATCCGCCGCCGCTCGGTGCTCCGCCCCATCATGGCCGCACGTTTCGACATGTGCCGGGCGAAGGGCTTCGACGCCGTCGAGCCCGACCTCCTCGACGGCTACACCAACAACACCGGCTTCCCGCTGACCGCCGCCCACCAGCTCGCGTACAACCGCATGATCGCGGCCCTCGCACACGAACGGGGCCTGGCGGTGGGCCTCAAGAACGACCTGGAGCAGATCCCCGAACTGGTCGGTGACTTCGATTTCGCGGTCAACGAGCAGTGCGCGGAGTACGACGAATGCGCGTCGCTGAGTCCCTTCATCAAGGCGGACAAGGCCGTCTTCCACGTGGAGTACAGCGAGCCGAAGCGCTCGTTCTGCCCGATCGCCAAGCGCCTCGGCCTCGACTCGATGCGCAAACGACTCGACCTGGGCCGCTGGCGCAGCCCCTGCTGAACCCCGCTGACCTTGTCACCTGCGGTGCCGGTCTCGGTGGAGCCCCGTAGTCGGCTCCACCGAGGTGGTCACATGTGTTCGGGTTTCTCCTTCGCCGTTCTCGTGATCCACGACCGGCAGGCCCATTGGGCGAGTCCGCCCACTGCGAGGGACACGAGAATTGCTCCCCAGTCGATGACGTGCGGCAGGCCCGGGAAGAAGGCGAAGAAGGCGAGTGTGACGACGAGGCCGGTGAGGAACGCGGTGATACCGGTTCGGCGGCGCCGTGTTTTCCATGCCTGGCCTGAATCCGGCCCCTGCTGATGCGCGATCATGAACAACTCACTTCGTGATGTGGTGGCACTGCGTCACGCGCCGAGCTCCGCTGACGGAGAGGTGGGCGCATGCCTTGCCATAACGAGGCAGTGTCTGAGGAGAGTTGTTCCGCATCGGGTCGATCTTGCACTCGGTGTGCGTCCTGCCGCGCGAGGTGCGGTAGAGGCGGTTTTCGGTGTCGGAATAGGTGAAGTCGATACGCCAGTTGCAGAAACCGCTGCTCAGCGCTCCGACGAAGGCACAGTCGACGCCGGCATTCTGATACGTGATCTTCTTGCCGCTGCCCCGGATGACGTGCGTGAACATACAGCCGGTCGGAATCTTCATCGTGACACCGCCCACGCTGTACTCGAAGGTGCGCACAGGAGCCGATCCGATCGCGCCGGCGTGCGCGCCCGTGGCCGTGCCGAGGACGAGTGCTCCTGCGTCGGCCGGTTACAGCAGCGCCGATCGATTCACTGCCATGTGTGATCAGCGAACAGCCCGCTGACCAGGAGAAACGTTCATGGCGTCGCTGGATCCCCAGGCCCCCGGTCAGTCCTGTGCGGCCAGCCGGAGCAGTGTCGTCGCCAGGACGCTGATGCCCGCGGCGCACGCCTCCGGGGTCGAGTACTCGCGTGGGCTGTGGCTGATTCCGTCGTACTCGCCCCGTACGAAGATCATGGCCGTCGGGCAGAGCGCGGCGATCTCCTGGGCGTCGTGGCCCGCGCCCGAGAGCAGGGAGATGTGGTCCAGGGCGTGGGCTTCGGCGGCCCTCGCGATGGTGTCTTGGACGGTCTCGGAGAAGGGGACGTACGCCGTTCTGGCCAGGCGGCGGGTCGTCAGGGACACCTGGCGTCGGCCCGCGCGCCGGAGGGAGCGCAGCACCACGGTGACCCCGTCGCCGCGCTGCGCTCCCTCGCCGGTCACCCCTGGGTCATGGAGCCCGAGGGTGCCAACGCCCGGCACTGGGCCATGACCCTGTGCCGCAACGCCGGGTTCGAACCCGACGTCCGGTTCGAGTCCACCGATGTGCTGCTGCATCTGCGGCTCGTCGAGCAGGGGCATGCCGTCGCCCTGCTGCCCGGTCTGGTGTGGAGCGGCCGGGCCCCCACCGTCGTACTGGGGGAGCTGCCTCAGGGGCAGGGGACGCGCAGGATCTTCACGGCGGTGCGGCGTGGGCGCAGTGCGCACCCGGGGATCCGGGCCTGTCGGCACGCGCTCAGGCGGGCCGTTGCCGAGGTCGGGGGTGTCAGGACGGCCATTTCGGTTCGGACAGGGTTGCCTTGAGGGCGTCGAGGAGCACCTGGGCGGGCTGGGACGCGGGGGGTTTGCCGTACACCGCCGCCACGACCTGTCTGCGCATGCCGGGGATCCGGTCGAGCCGGACGCCCGGGTGCCGGTTGGCGAGGAGGGTGAGGCCGGGGAGGAGGCTGACGCCCAGGCCGGCCGCGACCAGGGCCTGGACGGCGACGTAGTCGTCGGTCTCGAACTCGACGACCGGGGAGAAGCCGGCCTGGCCGCAGGCCGCGACGAGGTGTTCGCGGCAGCGTTCGCAGCCCGCGATCCAGCGGGTTTCGGCGTAGGTGGCCAGCTCCGCGCGGGGGCCGTCCCAGGCGCGGTCCGCCGGGGTGACCACGTACAGCGGCTCGTCGAGCAGCGGGGTCATGGTGGTGTCGCGGCGGTCGCGCTGGGGCGGGTCGCCGTGTTCGAAGATCAGTGCCACGTCCACGTCGTTGTTGCGCAGGGCGTCGAGTGCGTCCGGCGGTTCGGCCTCGACGAGCGTCAGTTCGACGCCGGGGTGTTCGACGGAGACGCGGGCCGCCGCGAGCGGGACCAGGGTGGCCAGCGCCGAGGGGAAGGCGGCCAGCCGGACCCGGCCGGTGCGCAGGCCCGCCAGCTCGTCCAGCTCCGCGTGCACCGACTCGACCTGCGCGAGGATCGACTCCGCGCGGTCCACCAGGAGGCGGCCGGCCTCGGTGAGCCTGATGCCCCGCCCCATCCGCTGCAGCAGCGGCACGCCGACCTCGGCCTCCAGCTTGGCGAGCTGGTGGCTCACCGACGGCTGGGCGTAGTGCAGCGCCTCGGCGGCTGCCGTGATCGAGCCCTCGCGGGCGACGGCGACCAGCACACGCAACCGACTCAAGTCGATCATTCGCGAATCATAGCCAGCTTCGATGACGGCCTCGAAAACACGCATTGGACCGCTACCACGCCCGCTGGGAGGGTGAGTGGGAAAGTTCGTGCGAGACATTGCTGGACATTGATGGATATTTCGACTTGCACGTGCCTGGGCCCTCGGGCGCGGAAAGGAGACGTTGCATGACCACGGCTGTGAATCCACCGTCACGTTCCATGTCGGTGAGCGACCGCGCGGCGCGGACCCTGGCGAACGCCACCAAGACCGTCCCTCAGATGGTGTCCATCACGCCTCGCTGGCTGGTGCACCTGATGTCCTGGGTGCCGGTCGAGGCCGGTATCTACCGGGTGAACAAGGTCGTCCACCCCGAGTCGGTGCGCATCGAGTGCGACAACTACGACGAGTCGCCGCTGCCCGACACCTTCGTCGACTACTCGCAGGAGCCCCGGGAGTACCGGCTCAAGGCCGTCCAGACGGTCCTGGACCTGCACACCCGCATCACCGACCTGTACTCCAGCCCGCACGACCAGACCGCGCAGCAGCTGCGGCTGACCATCGAGGCGGTGAAGGAGCACCAGGAGGGTGAGCTGATCAACAGCCCGGAGTACGGGATGCTGGCCAGCGTCGCCGACACACAGCGCATCTCCACGCTGGCGGGGCCGCCCACGCCCGACGACCTGGACGCCCTGATCACGAAGGTGTGGAAGCAGCCCGCCTTCTTCCTCACCCACCCGGAGGGCATCGCCGCCTTCGGCAGGGAGTGCACCCGGCGCGGTGTGCCGCCGGCCACGGTGAGCATGTTCGGCTCGCAGTTCCTGACCTGGCGCGGGCTGCCGATCATCCCCTCGGACAAGGTCCCCGTGGAGAACGGCAGGACCAAGTTCCTGCTCATGCGCACCGGCGAGTCCCGCCAGGGCGTGGTCGGACTGTTCCAGCCCGGGCTCTCGGGGGAGCAGGGGATGGGCCTGTCGGTGCGGTTCATGCAGATCGACCGCAGCGCCATCGCCTCCTACCTGGTCTCCCTGTACTGCTCGCTCGCGGTGCTCACCGAGGACGCGCTCGCCGTGCTCGACGACGTCGAGGTGGACAAGTTCCATGACTACGCCCCCAGCTACCGGTAACGAAGCCGTCCCGGCGTGGCTGCCGGACGAGGAGACGCTGAACCGGCTGGCCGGGGAGTTCTTCCGAGCGCTCCCCGGGCAGGAGGCGGCAACTCCTTCGCCGGTTTCCGGAGCGGCTCCGGCCGCGGTCCCCGGTCCGGTCTCCGACGGGCCCGTGCAGTGGCCGGCGCCCGTCGGGCTGCCGGCCATGGACCCGCCCTCGCCGGCGACCGCGGCCGGGTCGGTCCCGCAGGCGGACCTGCCCTCCTCGCTGCCCGCGACCGGTACGAGCATGTCGGTGCCCACCGGCGGGGCCGGCCCCTCGGCGGGCCCCCGCCCCGTCCTGCCGACCGCCGGGACCAGCACGCCCGCCGGACCGCCGCCGACCAGCGCGCCCGCCACCTACGCGGCGAGCGCGCCCGGCGTCGCCGGCAGCGTGCCGGAGCCGTCGGCCCTGCCGGTGACGCCGGGACCGCCGTCGGCCGCCGTTCCCCTGACCGCCGTACCGACGGCCGCGCCGGTGTCCGCGCCGGCCCAGCTGTCCGGCGCCGGGCAGTTCTACTTCCTCGACGAGGCGCCCGGATTCCCCGCACAGGCACCGGCGCTGCCGGGCTTCGGGCATCTGGGGCTGCCGCCGCTGCCCGACCCGGCGGCGCCGACGGCCACGGCATCGCCGTACTACTTCGTCGAGGAGCCCGGCGCACCGGACGTACCCGCCGCTCTCGCGGGACTGCCGGTCGACGCGCATCCCGGCTTCGACGTGCGGGCCGTGCGCCGGGACTTCCCGATCCTGTCCGAGCTGGTCAACGGGCGTCCGCTGATCTGGCTGGACAACGCGGCGACCACGCAGAAGCCGCAGGCGGTGCTCGACCGGCTGGTCGAGTTCTACTCGCGGGAGAACTCCAACATCCACCGGGCGGCGCACGAGCTGGCCGCGCGGGCGACGGACGCGTACGAGGGTGCCAGGAAGACCGTCGCGCGGTTCATCGGGGCGGGCTCCGCCGAGGAGATCGTGTTCGTGCGGGGCACCACCGAGGCGATCAACCTGGTCGCCAAGACGTGGGGCGTCCGGAACATCGGCGCGGGTGACGAGATCGTCGTCTCCCACCTGGAGCACCACGCCAACATCGTGCCCTGGCAGATGCTGGCGGAGCAGACCGGCGCCGTGATCAAGGTGATCCCGGTCGACGACGACGGGCAGTTGCTGCTCGACAGGTACACCTCGCTGCTGTCCGACCGGACGAAGCTGGTCGCGGTCACCCAGATGTCCAACGCGCTCGGCACCATCGTCCCGGTCGAACAGATCATCGAGATCGGGCATCGGGCCGGGGCCCGGGTCCTCGTCGACGCGGCGCAGTCGGTGCCGCATCTGCCGATCGACGTACGGGCGCTGGACGCCGACTTCCTGGTGTTCTCCGGGCACAAGCTGTTCGGGCCGACCGGGATCGGCGTGCTCTACGGCAAGCGGGAGGTGCTGGAGGACATGCCCCCGTGGGAGGGCGGCGGGAACATGATCACCGACGTCACCTTCGAGAAGTCCAGCTACCAGCCGCCGCCCGGCCGGTTCGAGGCCGGTACGGGCAACATCGCCGACGCGGTGGGGCTGGCGGCGGCCATCGACTACGTCGAGCGCATCGGTCTGCCGAACATCGGTGCCTACGAGCACACGCTGGTCGAGCACGCCACGGAAGGTCTGCGTGGTGTGCCCGGACTGCGGCTGGTCGGCACGGCGCCGAACAAGGCGAGCATCGTGTCGTTCGTCCTGGACGGCTACGAGCCGAGCGAGGTGGGCACCGCGCTCAACGAGGTCGGGATCGCGGTGCGTTCGGGCCACCACTGCGCGCAGCCGATCCTGCGGCGGTACGGCCTGGAGGCGACGGTCCGGCCGTCGTTCGCCTTCTACAACACGCACGAGGAGGTGGACACGCTGATCTCGGCGGTCCACCGGCTCGCGGACCAGCGCGGCGGACGGCGGCACGGGCTCCGGTAGCCCGCACGTCCCGGTACGGCCCCGCCACCTTCGGCCCCTCGGCCCGTCGGTGGCGGGGCCGTACCGGTTGTCCGCTGATCGGCATTCAGCAACTCTTCACTTGGGTGACCGCCCTGGGTTCGGTACCGGCGCGCACGATGACGCCGTACCAACCGTCATCAACAGGGAGAAACCCAGTGGGCAGCGATCGCTCCGGCAAACCGTCCAGGCGAACCGTCATCATCTCCGGGGCCGCGGTCGCGACCGTCGCCGGGTCCCTGCCGGCGACCTCCGCGCAGGCCGCCGAGCGGGTCCCCGCGCGGACCGCCCCGGACAGCGGCACGGTGACCGTCACCTCTCCCGACGGCCGCGTCGAGCTGCTGTTCCGGCTGGACACGGGGGTCGCGACGTACGCCGTCGCCGTCGACGGCACCGAGGTCGTGCCGGCCGGTCCGCTCGGACTCACCCTGGACGACGCCGACTTCACCTCACGGCTCGCCCTCGCCGACCGGGGGCGCTCGCGGACGGTCGCCGTCGACTACGAACTGCTCCAGGGCAAGGTGTCCCGGGTGCGCAAGCGGATGACCGAACACGTGGTCTCGCTGCGCAATGGCAAAGGTTTGCTCATGGAGGTCGTGCTGCGGGCCGACAACGAGGGCGTCGCCTTCCGCTACCGCTTCCCCGATCGCGGCGACGGCCTCACGCACACCGTCGTCAGCGAGGCCACCGGGCTGACGCTGCGCGTACCGGCCGACGGCGGCGCCCAGTTCACCCAGCCGTACACCGTGCAGAAGCCCAAGTACCAGGAGTGGTACATCCCGCGCGCGGGACACGCGGTTCCCGCCCTCGGCGACGCCACCGTCTCGCCGCGCGGCGCCTCCTTCCCGCTGCTCGCCCGCACCGCCGCGCGCGGGGGCCGCGAGTGGTGGGTGCTGGTCAGCGAGTCCGGCATGGACGGGACGTACGCCGCCTGCCATCTCGCCCAGCCCGTACGGGACCC
This sequence comes from Streptomyces geranii, assembly GCF_002954775.1. Taxonomy (GTDB): domain Bacteria; phylum Actinomycetota; class Actinomycetes; order Streptomycetales; family Streptomycetaceae; genus Streptomyces; species Streptomyces geranii. The sequence goes on along the minus strand of NZ_PJME01000011.1, from coordinate 136,758 downwards.
GGCGGCCGGCACGGTGACGTACACCGTCGCCTTCCCCCACGACGACGAGGCGCTCGGCACCCTCGGGCCCGGGACGCCGCAGGTCGGCGGGGCCTGGCAGACGCCGTGGCGGTTCCTCGCGGTGGGCCGCAGCGCCGCGCGGGTCGCCGACACCACCCTCGCCACCGACCTCGGGGTGCCCTGCGCGCTGGACGACACCTCGTGGGTGCGGCCCGGCGCGGCGACGTTCAGCTGGCTGATGGACCACACCAGCCCGACCAGTCTGGAGGCCACGCTCAAGTGGTTCGAGCTGGGCCGGGCCATGGGATGGCCGTACGCGCTCGTCGACGCCAAGTGGGACCGGATGACCGACGCCGACGGCAACGCCGTACCGCTGGAGCGCATCGTCGCCGAGGCCGCCGCGCGCGGGCTGAAGGTCTTCCTCTGGCACAACTCCGGCGGCGGCAACAACAACGGCGCGAGCACCCCGCGCGACCTGATGGTGGACGCCGTCACCCGCCGCGCCCGGTTCAGGCTGCTGCGCGACGCCGGGGTCGCGGGCGTCAAGGTCGACATGTGGGAGGCCGACAAGCAGCGACTCCTCGCCTGGCAGCGGGAGGTCGTCGAGGACGCGGGCCGCCACCGGCTGCACATCGTGCTGCACAACACCACCGTCCCGCGCGGCTGGGACCGCACCTACCCGCATCTGCTGGGCGTCGAGGCGGGCATGGCCAGCGAGAACTACTCCAACACCAAGGCGTACACCGACCAGTTGCCCGAGCAGACCACCATCGCGGCCGTCACCCGCAACATCGTCGGCTGCTTCGACTACGGCACCACCCTGCTCTCCCCGTACGCCCTCCCGCAGAGCCCGCGCCGCACCAGCGACGCCCACGAACTGGCCCTGACCGTGGTCTACCAGTCCGGCTTCAACGGCTTCGCCGACAGCCCCGAGGCCTATCTCGGCCAGTCGCCCGAGGTGCGCGAACTGCTCGGCACCGTCCCGGTCGCCTGGGACGAGACCCGCTTCCTGGACGCCGACCCCGGCAGCCATGTCGTCGTCGCCCGCCGCAAGGGCCGTACCTGGTACGTCGCCGGGGTGAACGGCAGGACGCTGACCATCTCGCCCGGCCTCGACTCCGCCGCCGCCGACTACGCCCCGCCCACCGGGCAGGCGCGGCGGCTCACCGTCGACCTGCGCGAACTCGGCATCCGGCGCCCGCGCGCCGTACGGCTGTTCGCCGACGCGTCGGCGACCGACCCCGGTCTGCGGCACACCGTGCTGCGGGGGCACGGGTTCGCCGTGGACACCGCACCCTTCGGGGGGTTCGTCGCCGTCGTCTGAGCGCCGCTCGCCGCTCGCCGGGTACGGGATTCCCCGGGTCCGGCGGGCGGGGGGTTTCCGGGCGGTAGTACGTAGGGCTTGTACGTGGTTCCCCGGATGTGCCGGTGAGGGCCCGGGACTTGACTCTCCGTACGTCGGCGGGGGGTGCGCCCGGCCGATTGTCAGTGGGTGCCCGTAGCGTTCTCCTCGTCGTCACACAGCGTGCCGGATCAGGGCCGGGCTGTGCGGATTTCGAGTTGTCCGGATGCGGAAGGTGGGGCCCATGGGCTGGCTGGCTGCGGGAGACGGGTACGAAGTCGCCCTGGTGGAGGGGCGCGTGGCGGCCAGGGCCACCGCGGGCCGGGCGGCGGGGCGGCAGTTGAAGTCGCTGCCGAAGGCGCTCAAGGACCATCCGGAGGTCGACCGGCTGCGCCGGTTCGCCGAGTGGCTGGAAAGGCATGCCTCGGCGTGCGAGGCGCAGGTGGACACCTGGATGGTGTCGTCACTGCCCGTGCCCACGGAACTGCTCGCCCGCGTATGGCCCGACGAGGCCTGGCAGTCGGCGCTGCGCGACCTCGTGGTCGTCGGCGACGACCACGAGGTCGGTTTCCTGCGCGACGCCACCTCGTCGGGCGAACTGCGGGTGGTGAACCTGGACGGCGAGACGGTCCGGCTGGCGCCCCGCACGGTCACCCTGCCGCACCCGGTGCTGCTGCCCGACCTGGAGGACCTGCGGGAGTTCGCGGCCGAACTGGGGATAACCCAGCGCGTCGAGCAGATACACCGGGCCACCTGGCACAAGCCCGCTGAGCTGGACGCGAAGGCGACGGCGGTGACGGACTTCGCCGGGGGCAGGCTCTACCGCTCCTCCATGGCGGCCCGGGCCACCTCGCTCGGCTACCGCGTCTCGGGCGGCTATGTCACCCGCCGGGTGCGCGAGGGCGCGAGCACCGTCGAGGCCTGGGTGTGGATCGGGGAGCCCTGGGACTACGAGGCGGAGACCGGAGCCCTGTCCTTCAGCGACGGCTCCGGCTCGCTGAAACTGCCGGAGGTCGGACCGGTGGCCTGGTCCGAGGGGATGCGGATGGCGGCGGCGCTGTACGCCGGGCGCGAGATCGAAGAGGGGGCGAACGCATGAGCGGGGGGACGCAGGTGTCGTACGAGGAACTGCTGGCGGCCGGTGGGGTGCTGCCGCGCGGCACGAAGGACGCGGGGGAGCGGGCGGTGCCGCTGACGGCACGCGCGTACCGGCATCCGGGGCTCGACGACCGGGTGGTCGTGCGGCTGGTCGCCGGGGAACTGGGCGTGGCGGAGGACCTGGCCGCCGGGTATCTGGGGCTGGAGACGGCCGCCGAACCGGCCGAGGTCGGGCTCGGGCTGCGCCGGTCGCTCGGCTTCCCGGAGTGGGTGCTGGTGCACCACCCGGAGGACGGCCACCACGCACTGGACGTCGTGCCGGAGCTGGAGCGGATCGCCCGCCAGGCCAAGACCAGGGCGAAGACCGCGCTGGACGCCTTCCGGGAGATCGCCGACCGGCTGGCCACGGCCGTCCCCCACTTCCTGCCGACGTTCTACGAACAGGCGGGACGGGTCTTCCTGTCGGTGGAGAACCCGACGTACGCGGCCCAGATGTTCAGCCGCGCGCGGCAGGCCGAGGACGAGTACGGGCTGGTGGTGGACGAGGAGCGGCTCGACGCCGTCTTCCTGGAGTTCGCCCTGGCCGGGGCGCTGACGGTGAAGGCGCTGTCGGCGTACGCGCGGGATCTGGCCGCCCGGGTGCCCGCGGCCGAGGCGCTGGAGCGCTTCGTCCGGCTGTGTCTGCGGCGCACCACGGGCGGGCTCGTGCCGTCCGCCCAGCTGGCGGCCGACGTCCGCAGGCTGGCCCGCGCGGCCGGGCCGGACGGGGCCGCCGCCGAGGAGGCGTTCCTCGCCGAACTGCTCGGGCTGCCCGCCACCGCGAGGGCGGCGGAGGGCTGGTGGAAGGCGCAGCGCGCGGCGATCGTCGAGCTGGCCCGGCGCCGGCCCGAGGTGCGCGGCACGCTGCTGAACACGATGCCCGTGTCGAGCGACTCCGACATGCCGGCGCTGTGGCTGGACCTGCTGGCGGAGTCCGGGGCCCTCGTGGGGCTCCGGGACGACTCGCCGCCCGAGGAGGAGCGGTCCCAGGACGGGGTCGCGGGCTGGTTCGTCCGCTTCCTGGGCCTGCGCGCGCGGGCCCAGGGATGGGGGCGGGCCACGCAACAGCCCGCCCTGTACCGGCTCGTGGAGGGCGTCCACGACCGGCTGCGGACCGAACTCGTCGACTCCGGGCGGGAGTTGGAGGCGGGCCGCGATCTGGACCTGATCGACCTGCTGCTCACCCTGGGTGTGCCCGTCGCCGTCCCCGAGCGGCTCTTCCTGGACGACTGGGCGCGCGGCGACGAGAGCGACGACCTGCGCGACCTGCTCGCCGTCGCGGCCGACGAACGCTTCCGGGCCGCCTTCCACCAGGGCGCCGACTCCTTCGGCGGCGGCGACGAGGACGACCTGCACGCGATCCGGGTCCTCGCCGGCTCGCCCGGCGGCCGGCTGATGCTGGCCGACTGGGTGGGTGAGGTCGCCCGCCGGTCCACCGCCACCGGGCTGCCCGACCTCCCCGAGGCGCTGACGCGGCTGAAGTGGCTCCCCGGGGACGCGCTCGACCTCGCCGAGGACGAGATGCGCGCGGCGGCCGGGACCGACCTCGCCCCGCTGCTGGCCCGCACTCTCAGGTCCGGCGTCTTCGACGAACTGGGCTGGCCCGCCTGGGACGAGGCGGCCACCGAACTCGTACGCGGCGAGAAGGTCGAGCGGCTGTTCGTCGCGGAGGCCTGGCCGCACCTCGTCACCGCGGGGCGCACACAGGTCCGGGTGATCGGCGCCGAGGGCACCGTGCTCACCCACGATCTGCGGGTGCCGGCCGACCTGGCCGGGTACAGCCGCCCCAGCTTCCACTTCGTGGACGGCGAACTGCTCGTCCACTGGCGGGACCACGGCCAAGGAGCGCGCGGCTACTGGCACCACCAGGCCGACCGCATCCTGTCGCTGGAGGGCTCCCACAGCCGGGGCGCCGAGATGGACTGGCTGCGCGACGACACCCTCGCGCCCAGCCTGCCCCTGCCCGGCGGCGGGCGGGCCACCGGCGGCGGCGTCGTCCACCGCGGCGACACCACCGTCCCCCCGGAGGGGCGGCTGATCGGCGACGGCACCTCGTACTGGGCCTGGTGGCCGACCGAGGGCGGCTGGCACGAGCACGACCCGGCCACCGGGGAGTCCGGCAGGCAGAGCATGCCCGCTTTCCTCACCGACGCCCTGCTCGACGCCCCCGAGGGCAGTGGGCACTGGCCCGGGTACGGCCGGCTGCTGCCCGCCCCCTCGGCCGACGCCACCCCCGCCGGGGCGCCCGTCGACGGGCTGCTCGGCTGGCGGGTGGTCCAGCTGCCCGACGGCTCCCTGCGCGGCGAGGACCTGGCCGGACGCCGGGTCACCGTGCCGAAGGGCACCGGGACCCCGTACGCCGCGGTGCTGTTCCCGGGCGCCGACCGGCTCGTGGCCGCCGTCCGGGACGGCTGGCAGATCCAGCTCGTCGACGCGGACGGCGCCGTCACGGCCACCGCGCGCGTGGACGGCGCCCCGAGCCCGTTCGGCGAGGGCACCCCCATCCTCCCGCCGCCGCCCTACTGGCACTGCCTGACCCCCCGCGACCCCCAGGGCTCGGCCGCCCTGCGCGCCATCGACCACGACACCGCGCGGGCACTGCTCGTCGCGGCCCGGGCCGCGACCGACCCGGACCTCACGGCCGTCGTACGGGAGGTGCTGCCGCAGGTCACCCATGACGCGCTCGTCAAGGGCATCGCCGGGGTGCTGCGGTACGCCGCCGAGCAGCAGGCGGTGCTCGACGGGGTGATCGCCCGGCTCGACCGGGTGCTCGCCGGGGACCGCGAGGACGAGCTGCCGGCGGGACCGACGGACGGGGCGCTGCGCGAAGCGCTGCGGGGCCTGGACAACGACAACTGGTACTACCACTCCGCGAACCGGGACGACGCCTTCCGCAGGCTGCGGACCATTGGGCGGGCGGTGGCGGGTGCGGTTCCTGGGGCTGTGCCCGTGGGCGGGGTCCAGGGTGACGTGCCGGTGTCCGGGGCGCACGGGGCTGTGTCGGTGGCCGATGGGCACGGGGTTGTGCCGGAGCAGGCCGTCGTGCGGCTGCATCTCGATGGGCCCGCGTTGCCGGAGGCCGGGTCGCAGGACTCGGTTCCGTACGCCCTGACCTGTGCGACGACCGCGTTCCGGACCGCCGCGCCGACCACCGAACCGGAGCACCGTGAGGTGCTCGTGGCGCTGCTGCGGGAACTGGACGGGCTGGGGCTGGTCTCGGCCGCCGAGCCCTCCCCCTGGCGTCAGGTGATCGTCCATGTCGGGAACCAGCACCTGATCGGCCCGGACGGCGAGTGGCGCGAGGGCGACTGGACCGGGGTGCTGCCCCTGGACGGCGGCGCCGTCCTCGCGGTCACCGCGGTACTCAACCGCTCGCTCGACGCTGGCACCGAGTGCGCCTTCATGGGGCTCCTGCACGACCCGGCGGGCCGCTTCGAGGTCCCCGCGCCCTACACCGTCGAGCACCTGTTCCCGGTCGGTGAGGACCGGGACGCCGGGTGGGTGCAGGGGTTCCTGGCCGAACTGGCGGAACAGGGGCCCGCCCCCTGGTTCCCGGAGGCGGCCGAGGAGTTCGCCCGGCTCACCGGGGTCACCACGACCGTCGCCCGGCTGGTCGTGGCGGGTATGCCCCGGGTGGACTCGTACGAGCGGTCGTTCCTGAGCACCGAGGCGCGGACCCTGCTCGGGGTGCGGGTGTCCGACGCCGCCACGGCCAAGGACGAACTCCGGGAACTCGCCGTCGGGACCAGGCAGGCCGTCGTAGCCGCCCTGCTGCCCCGGGACCCGGCCCGGCTGTGGACGGACGGCCCCGACGTGGCCGCAGCGGCGGAGGTCTGGAACAGCAAGGTCGGCCGGCGCACGCCCCTGCCCGAGGCACTCCTCGGTGAGGCCCGCCGCGCGGTGAGGCCGACGCCCTGGGAGGTGGACCAGGCACTGGCCGCACTGCTGGACCCGGCGGCCGAGCCCCGCCTCCGCCAGGACCTGAAGTGGGCGGTCAACGGTGACCGGGTCCGCCCGGTCGACGAGAACGCCACGGGGTTCACCGCGGACACGCTGATCGGCGCGGTCGCCCTGGCCGCCTGGCTCGCGCACCGGCTGCCCGCAGGCGACCCGGTCCGCGCGGGCCTGCCCGCCGCCCTCGACGCGGTCCGGGAACGGCTGGCCCACCCCGGGCTCCTGCTCGACCTCGACCGGTACGTCGGCCTGACCGCCTTCCGCAAGGTGGCCGGCGCTCCCACCGAGGTCGGGACCGGCTTCGAGCGGTACGGCGCGATCGTCATGGCCACCCACGACGACCAGCCCGCCCCCGCCCTGCGCGTGGAGCTGCTCGACGAGGCCGGGCAGGACCCTTATCTGCCCGCGCTGCGTGTCGACGGCGGTGGCGACGGCGCCGCGTTTCCGGCCGAGGTGGCGCTGCGCCTCGCGCGTGATCCGCGCTTCGCGGCCTTCCTCGCCGACCCGGGCGAGCCGGTGGCGGGCGGGCGCGGCGCGGACGGCACCTGGTATCCGCAGGACCCCACCCGGTCCGTACCGGAGCTGGTGGCCGAAGTCGCCAAGACGTACGGCGAGTTCGGGGCATTCGGAGATGCCGGGACTTCCGGGGCTTCCGGGGCTTCCAGGGCTTCCGGGGCTTCCAGGGTGGGCGGTTCGGGGACTGCGGGGGCTGCGGGGGCCGGTATCGGTGAGGATGCCGCCGCGCTCTATCTGATGCTGCTCGCGATGCCCGCGCCCACCGACCGGGACACGGCCCGGTGGACGGGCTGGCGGCCCGCGCGGCTGAAGGCGGCCCGTGCCGAACTGGCCGCCACCGACCTGGTCGTGGAGGCCAGCCGGGCCCGGGCCGGACGCTCCCTGTTCCTGCCGGGCGGCTGGGTGGCCCTCAAGTCCCCGCGGGTGCCGATGGAGCAGTGGAAGGTGCCGCTGTACGGCGACCTCGTCCAGGGGCAGGACGCCCCGCTGGGCGTGCTCGTGCCGACCGAACCCGCCGCCGACCTGTACCGCAGGGCCTGGCAGCGGATACAGGAGGGCGACACCCCGCGCTTCGAGGAGCTGACCAGGCCCAAGCGCGGCCGACGCCGCTGACCCGGCCGACACGGCTTACCCGGCCGACCCGGCTGACCAGGCGTACGCCGCCGATCGAGAAGACGCGCGCCGCCTTCCCCGTACCGAACCACCGAGGACACCCATGAGCACGACCACAACCACGATCACGACCACAGCGACAGCCACATCCACGGCGACCGTCGTCCCGGCCCGGCAGGTGCTGCCGGCCGAGGAGCGGTACGCCGCCGAACTCGCCTTCCTCGCCGCCCACGACGACGGGCCGCGCCCGCCCGGCTGGGCGCTGACCCCGCGTGCCGTCGTCACCTTCGTGTGCGGCAGCGGCGGGGAGCCGCTGAAGCTGTCCGAGCCGCCCGCGAACCTGCCCGAACGCCTCGTCATAGCGCCCAAGTTCGTGGGGGAGCGCGCTCTGGTGGAGCGTTGCGTGGTGACCCTCGCCGGTGAGCGCGGGCTGCTGCTGGTCGGGGAGCCCGGTACAGCCAAGTCGATGCTGTCCGAGCTGCTGTCGGCCGCAGTGTCCGGCACCAGCGCGCTCACCGTGCAGGGCACGGCGGGCACCACCGAGGACGCCTTCCGCTACGGCTGGAACTACGCCCTGCTGCTCGCCCAGGGCCCGACCAGGGAGGCGCTGGTCGACTCGCCGGTGCTCAGCGCGATGCGTACGGGGCGGGTGGCCCGGGTCGAGGAGATCACCCGCTGTCTGCCCGAGGTGCAGGACGCGCTGGTGTCGATCCTGTCCGACCGGCGGGTGAGCGTGCCCGAGCTGTCCGGGACGGACGAGGGGCAGGTCGCGGCGGCGCAGGGGTTCACCGTCGTCGCCACCGCCAACCTCCGGGACCGGGGGGTCTCCGAGATGTCGGCCGCGCTCAAGCGGCGCTTCAACTTCGAGACGGTGCAGCCGATCGCCGACGCCGACGCCGAGACGGCGCTCGTGCGGGGGCAGGCCACCGCCGCCGTGCAGCGGGCGGGCGCGGCCTTCGGGGTGGACGACGCGGTCCTCGACGTCCTGGTCACCGTCTTCCGCGATCTGCGCACCGGGCGTTCGGCCGAGGGCTGGGACGTGGACCGGCCCGGCACGGTGATGTCCACCGCCGAGGCCGTCCAGGTCGCGACCTCCCTCGGGGTCGCCACGGCGTACCTCCCGGCCGGGGACACCCTCGACCTCGTGCCCGGCCATCTGCTCGGCGTGGTCCGCAAGGACGACCCCGCCGACCACGCCCGTCTCCTCGGCTACTGGGACGGCCCGGTCCGCCGCCGCGCCGAGGACGGCTCCGCGATGTGGCGCCGCCTGTGGGACCTGAGGGAGAACCTCCGGTGAGCACCGACACCCTGTACGGCGCCGGGGATGAACCCCGGGCCGCTGTCGCCGCCTTGTACGGCACCCGGGAGGAACCCCGGGCCGCCGTCGCCGCTCTCACGGACTCCGTACGGCCGTTCCTGCTCGGGGTACGTCATCACAGCCCCGCGCTGGCCGCCGCCGTACCGGCACTGCTGGACGCCTTCGGTGCCGAGGTCGTCTGCGTGGAGCTGCCCGCCGACTTCCAGCCCTGGCTCGTCCACCTCGCCGCCCCCGGCACGGTCGCGCCCGTCGCGCTCGCCGGGGCGCGGGTGGACGGGCGGCTCGGGTTCTACCCGTTCGCGGACTTCTCGCCCGAGCTGGCCGCAGTCCGCTGGGCCCGCGACCACGGGGTCGAAGTCCTGTGCTGCGACCTGCCGTTGGCAGACCCCGGCTGGGGCGCGGGTGACTCCGGCCAGGCCGGCGCCCCGCTGACCGCCTTCGCCGACGCCCTCGCCGCCGCCGGTACCGGCCGCGACGGCGACGACCTGTGGGACCGCGCGGTCGAGGTCCACGCCCCCGGTTCCACCCCGGAGGCGATCCGCCGCGCGGCCCTCGGCGTGGGCTGGGCCCTGCGCCAGGACGCGGGTGCCTCCGGCGGCGTGGCGGAGACGGACCTCGCCCGGGAGGCCCACATGCGGCGCGTCCTGACGTCCGCCGCGATGAGTGGGCGACGCGTGGCGGCGGTGGTTGGGGCGTTTCACGCGCCCGCGTTGGTGGGGGTAGGGGCGGGGGCGGGCTTCGGTGAGGGGGCGTCCCTGGCCGGTGGTGCGTCGTCCGGTGGTGCGTTGGTGGTGTCGGGCGTGGGGGAGGTGCCGGGCTCCGGTGGCTTCGGGGTGGCGGGGGGCGGCGAGAGTGCGTCCCCGGCTGGTGGCGCGTCGTCGGGTGGTGGGTTGGTTGTGCCGGGCACGAGGGAGTCGCCGGGTTCCGGCGCCTTCGGGGTGGCCGGTGGTGGCGAGGGGGCGTCCCTGGCCGGTGGTGATTCGGCTGGCGGTTCGGGGGAGTTGCCGGGCTCTGGCTCCTTCGGGGTGGGCGGTGGCGGGGATGGTGTGTCCCCAGGCGACGGTGCCTCGGCCGGTGTCGGGGGCCTCGTGCCGTACGGGCCGGAGGGTGCTCGCTTCGGGGCGCCGGGTGTCGGTGGGCCGAGTGGTGGTGTGGGGGCCGGGGGGTCTGCCGACGGCGGCTCTGGTGTCGTCACCTCCTTCGTGCCCTATGCCTTTGATCTGCTGGACTCGCGGTCCGGGTATCCCGCCGGGATTCGTGATCCCCAGTGGCAGCAGGCCGTGTTCCTGGCTGCGGGGGATGCCGGGCGGGTGGTGGACGCCGCCGCCCGCGCAGTCACCGATGTCTGTCGGCGGCTTCGGGTGGCCGGGCACACCGCCGGGACCGGCGAGGCCGCTGAAGCCTTGCGGCTGGCCGGTGATCTGGCCCGGTTGCGGGGGCTGCCCGCTCCCGGGCGGGGTGAGCTGATCGAGGCGTTGACCACTGTCCTGGGGCAGGGGGAGCCGCTGGGGCGGGGGCGGGCGCTTGCCCGGGCCGTGGAAGGGGTGCTGGTCGGCAGCGGCTGGGGGCGGGTCGCCCCGGGCACGCCGCGTTCCGGGCTCGGGCCCGCTGTCGAGGCCGAGCTGGACGCGCTGCGGCTGCCGGGGCCTGGAGACCCCGGGCCGCGTGAGGTCCGGCTCGACCCGCACCGGTCCAAGCTCGACCGGCGCCGCGAAGTGCTGCTGCAGCGCCTCGCGGTGTGCCAGGTGGGCTACGGCGAGGCCGTCGAGGTCGCCGGTACGGGCGACGGGGCCGCGCTCACCACCCGGTGGAAGCTGGCGTGGACCCCGGCGGTTCCCGTACGGCTCGACCTCGCCGGGGTTCGCGGGGTCACCGTCGCCCTCGCCGCCGAGGGGACCCTCCGCGCGGCCCACCGGCACGAGGACGCCGCCACCTGCGCCCAGGTCATCGACGGACTCAGGGCCGCCGCCCGCTGCGACCTGCCCGCACTGGTCGCCGAGTACCTCGCCGACGCCGCCGTACTGCTGCCCTCGGCCGCCACGCTCCCCGAACTCCTCGACGCCCTGGACCTGTTGGAGGCGCTGCGGCTCGGACACCTGCCCGGCACCACCGCCGGGGGCCGCGAACAGGCCACCGAGCTGGGCGACACCCTGCTCGAAGCGGCCGTCCGCGCCCTGCCCGGCCTCGCGGGCAGCGACAAGGCCGAGGACGCCGCCGCACTGATCGCCCTCGCCGCCCGGGCCGGTGAACACCGCCTCGGTCTGCGCATGGACGATGCCCTCGGCACCCTCGCCCGCACCGGCTCCCCGCTCGTCCAGGGCGCCGCCCTCGCCGCCCGGGTCCTGCTCGACCTCGACGACACCGACACCCTCGGGACCCGGGCCGCCGGCTGGATCGACCTCGCCACCGACCCGGACGGGCGCCGTCGGCTGACCCGGCTGCTCGTCGGGCTCCTCGGCGCGGCGGCACCGCTCCTGCAGTCCGCGCCGGCCGCACTGGACCCCCTCCTCGACCGGATCGAGGCGCTCGCCGACCGGGACTTCCTGGACCGGCTGCCCGCCCTCCGCGGCGGTTTCGACACCCTCACCCCGGCCGGACGAGGCCGACTCCTCGACACGGTCACCGAACGCCTCGGCGACCGACTCGACCTCACCCTCGACGCCCCGCCCGAACTCCTCGCCCTGTGGACGGAGGCGGACGCGGCGGGCCTCGCGGCGCTCAACGCCCTGCGGCTCCCGGTGCCGGAGGCCCTCACCGGGGCCGCCGCTTCCGTGGCGGAGCCGGAGCCGGAGCCGGAGCCGGAGGCAGCGGTAGTGGGAGCGGAAGTGGCAGTGGCCAGTGCCGTGGTGGCCCTTGGGGCTGGGGCGGTAGCCGGTGCCGGTGTGGCGCCCGGTGGGGCCAGTTCGGTGGTGCGGGACGCGGTGCCCGCAGCGCGCCTCGCACCCGCCGACCGCTGGCGGCTCCTCCTCGGCCGGGAGACCGACCGCCTTCCCGGCTTCGCCCGCCGCTACGCCCACGCCCTCGACGAGTTGTACGGCGCGGGCCGGGGCGAGGGCTCCGTCGACCTCGGCCGCGACGGTGGCGGCAGTGGCAGTGGCGGTGGAGGTGGACAGGAGGCTTCCTTTCCCTCCGCCCGGGAGTGGGGCGCGGAACTCGACGCCCTGTTCGGTGCGGAGGTCCGCGAGGAGGTGCTGGCGCGGGCCGCCGAGCACGGCCGTACCGACGTCCTCGCGGAGCTGGACCCCGCCGCCGTACGCCCGTCGGTCGAGCTGCTGACGTCCGTGCTCTCCCTCGCCGGGGGCATGCCGGAGCGGCAGCTGGCCCGGCTGCGTCCGCTCGTACGGCGGCTGGTGGACGAGTTGGCCAAGGAGCTGGCCACCCGGTTGCGTCCCGCGCTGACCGGGCTGGCCACCCCGCGTCCGACCCGGCGCCCCGGCGGACGGCTCGACCTGCCCCGCACGCTGCGGGCCAACCTCGTACACACGCGGCGCCTGGACGACGGACGTACCGTCGTCGTGCCCGAGCGGCCGGTGTTCAGCACGCGTTCGCGGCGGGAGGCGGACTGGCGGCTGATCCTCGTGGTGGACGTGTCCGGGTCGATGGAGGCGTCCGTCATCTGGTCCGCGCTCACGGCGGCGGTCCTGGGCGGGGTGCCCACGCTCTCCACCCACTTCCTCGCCTTCTCGACCAGCGTGATCGACCTGACCGACAAGGTGGACGATCCGCTGTCGCTGCTCCTGGAGGTCCAGGTCGGCGGCGGTACGCACATCGCGGCCGGGCTCGCGCACGCCCGTTCGCTGGTGACGGTTCCGAGCCGGACGATCGTGGCGGTGGTCAGCGACTTCGAGGAGGGGTATCCGCTGGGCGGGCTCCTCGGGGAGGTACGGGCGCTCGCCGCCTCCGGGGTGCATCTGATGGGCTGCGCCGCCCTGGACGACTCCGGCGCCCCGCGCTACTCGGTGCCCGTCGCTCAGCAACTCGTCGCCGCCGGTATGCCCGTCGCCGCGCTCAGCCCTCTCGCCCTCGCCCGCTGGGTGGGCGACCGCCTCCGCGGAGAACCCCGATGACCTCAATGACCCCGGTGACTCCGATGACCTCTCTGAACGCCGAACTGCCCCCGGTCGCGCCCGAGTTGGTCGCCACCGCCGTCGAGAGTCTCACCTCGCGGCTGCGGAAGAAGCTGGACGCCACGGTCGCGCTGTACGCGACCACGCCGGTCACGGCCGACGGCACCGGTGTCCGCATCCGCTGCGGCGAGGACGCCGAGGTGCACCTCACCCCCGGCCCCTCGGGCACCCTCACCGACGCCGACCAGGCCGTCTGCACTTGCCTGTTGGCACCTCGGTGCCTGCATCGGGCGGCGGTACTGAGTGCTTGTCCGGTGGCGGAACCGGGGGTGGGGGAGGAGCCAGGGCAGGCAACAGGGGAGGTGGTGGAGGTGGAGGTGGACGGGGGGCTGGTTGCGGCTTCCGAGGTCGCCTCGGGGGGTGGGTCGGGCGGCGAGGGTGGTTCGGCCGCCGGCGGTACCACGAACCCCTCCAGTCCCTTTGCCCCCTTCAGTCCCTCTGACCCCTCCAGCCCCTTCGAACCCTCCGGGCCCACGGAGCCCTCCATTTCCCCGGAACCCTCCGGCCCCACCCCCGCTCAAGTGACCGCCGCGACCAAGCTCTGGGCCGCTGCGGCGGCCGTGCTCGCCGCCGGGGTGCCCGCCGCCGGAGCGGTGCCGCAGGCGGAGTTGCTCCGGGCCGCGCACACGGCACGGCTGGCGGGGCTGCACCGCGCCGAGGCGGCGGCCCTGCGCGTCGTACGGGAACTGCGCGGCGCCCGGGACCGCAGGGACGGTCACCGGCTGGCCAACCTGGTCGTCGCCCTGCGCGAACTCCTGCTCACCGCCCACCTGTTGGCAGCCGCCGACCCCGCCCCGGCCCTCATCGGCACCGCCCGCCGCAGCTACCGTCCGGCCGGTGCCCTGCGGGTCCTCGGTGTGTGCCGGGAGCCGGTGATCAGCGCCACGGGTTACGCCGGAGTCGTGACCCACCTGGTCGCGGAGGACGGCCGCTGGTTCTCCGTCGCCGATGTCAAGCCCGGTGGTCCGGGCCGGGCCAGAGCCGCCGCGAAGGCCAGCGTCGCCCTGGGCTCCGGCACCCTCGACCATGCCGGGCTCGCCCGTGGCGGTCTGCTGATCTCCGGCGCCACGATCTCCCCCGAGGGCCGCCTCGGCGCGGGCAAGGGCGTCAAGGCCACGCCGGTGACCGGCTTCTCCTGGACCGAAGGGCCCCTGGCCGACGCCCTGTTCGGCCGACCCCTGACCGAGTCCGTCACCGACCGCCTCGCCTCGACACCGGGGTCGACCCCGGACGACGGGACGGGGGCGGAGGGCGGCGAGCTGATCGGGTGCGACCTGGTCGTCGTAGGGGCGGTGGGCGAGGGGCTGTTGGCCCGCGAACTGCCTCCGGGCACGCGAACTCCGTCCGCCGACGGCCCAGTTGGCGACGGCCCGGGTGGCGACGGCCCGGGTGCCGATGGCCCGGGTGCCGACGGCCCGGGTGGCGACGGGCTGTCGGAGTCCGGGGCGTCGGAGTCCGGGGCGTTGGGGTCTGGGGCGCCAGGGTCCGGGGCGTCGGGATCTGGGGTGTCGGGATCTGAGGTGTCGGTGTCGGGGTCTGGGACATCGGCCGACGACGCCCCCGGCGAAGGGCCGTTGATCCGGCTTCTGCCTGCCAGTTCCCACCCCGATCTCGCCCACACCGTCAACTTCGCTCAGCTCGCCGCCCGTCCCGGCGTGCGGATTCGGGTCGTCGGGCGGCTCGATCCCGATCGTGCCGCCACGCTTCGGCCGCTCGCCGTCGGGCCCGTGCCGGGGGGCGAGGGGACCTTGCGGTTGCCCGCCGAGTGGCTGGGGCGGGTCGATCTGGGGTACGACCGGCTTCAGGGGACGCACTTTCCGGCGGGCGGTGTCTCCGCCGCCGTGCCGGTGGTCGGGGAGTCCCTGCCCGATCCGCTCGCCGACTCCCCGCTCTGGCGGATGCGTCGGCTCGTCGAACTCGCCGTCCTCGGGGGCCGTCGGGCCGTCGCCGAGCCCGCTCGGGGCGACGACAGACAGGGCGGCAGTGCCGTACTGCGGCGCAGCGGGTGCGGTGTCATGGCGGGGCTGGCCGATGCCCTCACCGCCGAGGCAGACCGTCGTGGCCGTGATGTCTTCGGGCGGCTGAGCGAGGGCGACACCGACCGTTACGCCCTGGTGTGGCTCACCGCCGTCGTCCATCTCGCGGGCGCGGAGCGGGCGTTGGTGAGGGCCACGTGGTGAGGGCCGTTCGGCTGGGGGGCTGCGGGGTGGTCAGGAACGCGGGGTTCGTGAAGGCCGGGTCGCGGGGTGTGGTCGTACGGAACCCGTCCCCGGAGTCCCAGTCCCAGGACTCCTCCTCATCGGCCAGCCGCTCGATCATCTCGAAGAAGCGGGCCTCGACCGGGCGCAGGCCGACCACCGTGTCCGTGAGGTCCCGCGTCGCGACGAACCGGGCCTCGCCCTTGCCGACGGACAGGGCCGCCAGCCAGCCGGTGTCGTCGGCGGACCAGAGGTTGGCGCCGGTCTCCGCCCAGAACAGCACGGTGTCGTCGTCCGGCCCGGACTTGAACTCCCCGGCGGCGGCGAACATCAGCAGGGCGGTGTGGACCCTCCACTCGTCGTACCCGAGGTGGAACAGATATGCCTCCAGGGCGCCGTCCCGGTACAGCAGGACACCGTCCGCGGAATTCTCGGCGCAGGAATCCTCGACGCGTTCGGCGAAGTGCTCCCGGGGCGTCGTGCCCAGGCCGACCGAATTCCATTCCGTTTCCGCACGGCGGCCGTCCCAGAGCCAGCCGGTGAACATGTCGGCCGGGTTCACTATCCTGCCCGGAGCAGCCACCGGAGTGTCCAGCCAGGCCGCGAACCCGTCCCGCGACATGGGAATACGGGCGGCCACCATAAAACTGTCCGACATGTTTTCGCTCCCTTGGATATCTGGGCACCTCGATACTGGGCACCTGGATATTTGGACATGAGGTGAGTCCTGTGCACGGAGTGCCGTTGACACGGCAGGTTATCGAGGTGGTCCGGCGCGATCCGGCGGCCAGTGCGCTGCCGTATCTGCTGCCGTACGTGAACGTCCCCTAGGTGACGGACGGCGTTCCCGAGCCGATGGCCGAGGACGTGCTCGCGCGGGCCGCGTTCCCCTCCGGGCGGCCGTTGCCGCCGAGCCTGCGGGCGTGGCTGGCGTACGACACGAGTCTGCTGGTGCGGCACGGGTGGTTCACCCCGGACGGTCCGGACGGTGGGGAGTTCGCGCCTCGGCCGATCGACCGGCTGGTCGGGGAGGAGATGGGCGACTTCTGGGGTGCGGAGTTCGCGTGGCTGGCCGGGCGCTTCTCCGAGTGCTTCCTCCTGCCCGGCGGTTCCGACTCGCGACGCGTCCTCGCCGTCACCGAGCCGGACGAGGAGGGCGAGTACCCGGTGTTCGCCCTCGACCTGGACGACATGCCGTACCTGGGCCTCATGTACCCCGGTTTCGACGTCTACCTCGCCGACACGGCCGACCTCCTGGGCCTGCCCGAACGGGAGACCTACACCGACCTGATCGGTCATCCGACGTACGGGCCCCGGATGCGCCGGCACGCGGCCCGGTGCTTCGCGGGGGCGGACTGCGTGGAGTACCCCTTCGAGTTCGCGCCCGTGTACGAGGAGCTGCACCCGGGGAAGGGCGAGGTCGTCGGACGGGGTGGGGGCTCGTGCTGACGTTGTCCGCCTGGAGGACGGCGACCTCCGGGCGCGTGGCCTGGTCCACGGCTGCTACAACGACTTCACCTTCGAGGTGCGCGGCGAGGTGCACGCCCGCGCTGATCCTCGACGACAGGTTCGGCGACCACCGCAGGGGCGCGCTGGAGGCGGAGATCGACGCGTACGACCCGACGGAGGCGCAACTCCGGGCGGCCCGCGAGTTCTTCGTCCCCGAGGTGTACGACGACCCGGACCACGAGGGGCCAGGGCGGCGCCGGCATGTCCTGGAGGGGGCGTTCCGGGCCTGGGGGCTGACCGCGCTCGCCGAACTCCGGGGCCGCTGCCGGCCGTTCCCCTGGCCCGACGGCGAACCGCCGTCGGAGCCTTGGCCCTTCCCGATGCTCGTGCCGCTCGCCGACCTGCGACGCGTCCGGGACGAGCTGACCGCGTTCGACAACGACCGGGTGTACGAGGAGTAAGAGCTGCTGCCGGACGGCGACGACGACGTGGAGGAAGTGGTGGGTCTGCTCGGGGAGTCCTTCCCGGCCTGGGTCGACGCGGCACTCGCCGACGGCCGTGACCTGCTGCTGATCCGTGCCGGAAGCAGGTGAGAGGGAGCCCGTGTCCATGCGACTGAAGCTCGCGAGGATCGGACCGGCGCTGCTGGAGGCGATGCGGGAGGCGGTTCGGCCGACGCCCGGACTTGTCGGGGATCTCTCCTTCCACGGCTACGACTACCGCGTACTCGACGCCGTCGCCGAGGGCCGTGCGGAGGCGGAGGAGGGCACGGCGGACTGGCGGACGGCGTACCCCTGGCTGGCCAGGGCGACAGGGCATGGCTGTGCGACCGTCGAGGGGTACGAGTTCGGGTACGGGCCCGCCTTCGTGCTCACCCCGGACGAGGTCCGGCAGGTCGCCGACGGCCTGCGCGCCGAGGGCTGGGCCGGTGCGTTCGAGGACTTGGACCCGTTCTTCGCCGCCGCTGCCGCCGAGGGGGAGGCCGTGATCGGCGGGGTGGACTGAGCCCCGCCCGTCCCCTCCCTCCCTGGCCGGCCCCTGCGCCTGGGGCCGCCCAGCAGGGTTTCGCAGCCGAACGCGTACCACTCGCCGATGAGTTGGTGATCGCCCTCCGGCTCGGCGGCGAGCGCCACCTCACGGACCACGTCGATCTCGGGGGACTCCTCGTCGAACGTGCGCAGTCCGGTGAACGCGGTCAACCCGGCGAGGTACGCGCAGCGTTCGGCGTGGTCGGGGTGACGGTCGAGCGGGAAGCGGTACGTGTGTCGGCGGCGCAGCAGGATGTCCAGCACGCGGAAGTGCGTGAACGAGCAGTCGTGCCTGCCCTGGAAGGCGTACAGCACCGCGAACCAGTCGCGGACGCGCGGGTCGTTCGGCTCGGTGCGGGCGTCCAGGACGCGGATCGACGACCGTCCGTTCTGTGCCGCGACGAAGTGCGGGGTCGTCGAGTCTTACGGGGAGCTTCCACCGCGGAAATCTCCGCGTAACGCCCCGGGAGTCTACTCGTATGCAACAACGATTCACCACAGTGGACACCCTAAGGAGGGGCCCATGGTGACCGCCGCCCCCGATCTCGCCGGTCTTCCCGATGTTCCGGATCTCGCCGAACTGGTTCGCGCCGACGGCATCGAGTTCGTCCTCGCCGTCTTCGTCGACCTGACCGGCAAACCGTGCGCCAAGCTCGTCCCGGCCCAGGCCGTCGAGGAACTCCGGGACGAGGGCGTCGGGTTCGCCGGGTACGCGGCCGGTGCGCTCGGCCAGCAGCCCAGCGACCCCGATGTGATCGCCCGCCCCGACGCGTCCTCGTACACCCCCGTCCCCTTCGTCAAGCCCGGCCTCGCCCTCGTCCACTGCGACCCGTACGTCGAGGGCGAGCCCTGGCCCTACGCCCCGCGCGTCATCCTGCGCCGACAGCTGGAGCGGGCCGCCGCCTCGGGGCTGTCGCTGTCCGTGGGCGCCGAGGTCGAGTACTTCCTCGTCAACCGGGACGAGCACGGTGTGCTGCGCGTCGCCGACTCCCGGGACACCGCCGCCCAACCCTGTTACGACGCACGCGGGTTGACCCGGATGTACGACCACCTCACCGCCGTCTCCACTGCCATGAACTCCCTCGGCTGGGGCAACTACGCCAACGACCACGAGGACGGCAACGGCCAGTTCGAGCAGAACTTCAAGCACGCCGACGCCCTCACGACCGCCGACCGGGTCATCACCATGCGGTACCTGGTGTCGATGCTGGCCGAACAGCGGGGCATGACGGCCACGTTCATGCCGAAGCCGTTCACCGACCGCACCGGCACGGGCATGCACATGCACATGTCCCTGTGGCGGGGGGAGGAGCCAGCCTTCCCCGACGCCACCGACGAGCGTGGCCTCGGACTCTCCCCGCTCGCCTACTCCTTCGTCGCCGGGATCGTCGAGCACGCGCGGGCGTTGCAGGCGGTCATCGCCCCGACCGTCAACTCCTACAAGCGCACGGGCGCGATCTCGACCCGCTCGGGCGCCACCTGGACACCGCGCGTCGCGAGCTACGGCGGCAACGACCGCACCCACTTCGTCCGCGTCCCCGACGGCAACCGCGTCGAACTGCGCGGCGGAGACGGCGCCGCCAATCCGTACCTGGCCGCTGCCGTCGCCCTCGCAGCGGGCCTCGACGGCATCGAACGCGGCCTCGACCCGGGCGAGCCCGGCGCGGCCGGCAAGGGCCCTGAACTCCCGCCGACCCTGCTGCACGCCGTCGAGGCGCTCCAGGCCGACGAGGTGATCAGCGGCGCGCTGGACGCGGTCGGTACCGGCGTGAGCGGGTACTTCGCCGACCTCAAACGCGAGGAGTTCTTCGACTGGCACGCGACGGTCGGCCCCTGGGAGCTGGACCGCTATCTGACTGCCTTCTGATCTCTGTCCGACCTCCGCCTGAAGGGACTTGACGAGATGTGCGGAATCGTGGGGCTCCATCTGAGGGAGCCCTCACTCGAACCCCGGCTCGGCGAGCTGCTCACCGCGATGCTCGGCCAGGTCGTCGAACGCGGCCCCGACTCGGCGGGCGTCGCGGTCTACGGCGACCCGCGCCTGTCCCCGCCGGGACGGACCGTCGTCTCGCTGCTGGGCACCTCGAAGGCCGAGGTCGAGGCGGTCATGCCAGGCGTTCGGGCCTACGACGCCGACGCCACGACTGTCGTCCACGCGGACATCGACCAGCTCGCGACCGCATTGCCCCACGCCCGGGTCATCGGCTCCGGCGAGGGGTTCGCCGTGCTCAAGGGCACTGGAAATCCGGTGGAGTTGGCGGACGCCTTCGGGCTCGCCGACGTCACCGGCTGGCAGGGCGTCGGCCACACCCGGATGGCCACCGAGTCCGCCGTGACGCCGGAGGGCGCCCACCCCTTCTCGGTCGGCCCCGGCCAATGCCTGGTCCACAACGGCTCGTTCGCCAATCACGCCACCATCCGGCGCGAACTCCGCGCCCAGGGCGTCCAGTTCGACAGCGAGAACGACTCCGAGGTCGGCGCGCGCTTCGTCGCCCACCAACTGGAACAGGGCGCCGACCTGGAGAAGGCGCTGAAGCTGCTCTGCGAACGCTTCGACGGCTTCTATACGTTGCTGGTCTCCACCGGCGACTCCTTCGCGGTCGTCCGCGACGCGATCGCCTGCAAGCCGGCCCTCGTCGCCGAGACCGACGCGTGGGTGGCGATGGCCTCCGAGTACCGGGCCCTCGACGTCCTCCCTGGCATCGAGAACGCCCGCATCTTCGAACCCGAACCGGAAGAGGTGTACGTATGGCGGCGACGTTGATCGACCTGGCGGAGACGCCGGTTCGGGAGCTGAATCGGGCGCTGCACGCGCCTGGGGGTGCGGATGTCTGGCGGGTGTTGAATCCGCGCGGGGCGCATGCGGTTGCCTGCGGCGTGCGGGAGGATCTCGCCGTCGATATCGAGGGGCACGTCGGCTATTACTGCGCCGGGATGAACCAGCGGGCGACGGTCACTGTTCATGGCAATGCGGGTACCGGTGTCGCCGAGAACATGATGTCCGGGACGGTTCGGGTCCGGGGGAACGCGTCGCAGTCGGCCGGGGCCACCGCGCACGGGGGGCTGTTGGTGATCGACGGGGACGCGTCGGCGCGGTGTGGGATCTCCATGAAGGGGGTCGACATCGTGGTCGGCGGGAACGTCGGCCACATGAGTGCGTTCATGGGGCAGGCGGGGAGGTTGGTCGTGTGCGGGGACGCGGGGGAGGCGCTCGGGGACTCTCTTTACGAGGCACGGATCTATGTCCTCGGCACGGTCAAGTCGCTCGGTGCGGACTGTGTTGAGAAGGAGATGCGGGCGGAACATCTTTCGGAGTTGGGGGAGTTGCTCAAGGCGGCCGAGCGCGACGAGGACCCCTCGGAGTTTCGGCGGTATGGCTCCGCCAGGGCGCTTTATCACTTCAAGGTGGACAACTCGGCGGCTTATTAGCGATTTTTCGGCTGCGGGCCGTATGTGGCTGGTCGCGCAGTTCCCCGCGCCCCTAAAGGGGCGCCCTCCTCAGCCCAATTCAAGGAGTTGACCTTGGAACCCGCAACCCACGGCCTTCGCGAGTCGGCCACCTTTGACCGTGCCACCATCCACGCCATTCAGCGTGCCGCCGAGACCGGTATCTATGACATCCGGGGGTGGGGCGCCAAGCGCAAGTTGCCGCACTTCGACGACCTGTTGCTGCTCGGTGCCTCCATGTCCCGCTATCCCCTTGAGGGTTACCGGGAGCGCTGTGACACCGACGTCGTCCTCGGGGCCCGGCACGCCAAGAACCCCCTTCACCTCGCCACCCCGGTCACCATCGCCGGGATGAGCTTCGGGGCCCTCTCCGCGCAGGCGAAGGAGGCTCTGGGCCGGGGTGCGTCCGAGGCCGGGACCTCCACCACCACCGGGGACGGCGGGATGACGCCGGAGGAGCGAGGGCACTCCAAGCATCTCGTCTACCAGTACCTGCCGTCCCGCTACGGCATGAACCCCGACGACCTCCGTGCCGCCGACGCCATCGAGGTGGTCCTCGGGCAGGGCGCCAAGCCCGGCGGCGGAGGCATGCTGCTCGGGCAGAAGGTCACCGAACGGGTCGCCGGGATGCGGACGTTGCCCGTCGGCGTCGACCAGCGCAGCGCCTGCCGCCACCCCGACTGGACCGGCCCCGACGACCTCGCCATCAAGATCCTCGAACTGCGCGAGATCACCGACTGGGAGAAGCCGATCTATGTCAAGGTCGGCGCCACCCGCACCTATTACGACGTGAAGCTCGCCGTGCACGCGGGCGCGGACGTGGTCGTGGTCGACGGTATGCAGGGCGGTACCGCCGCCACCCAGGACGTCTTCATCGAGCACGTCGGCATCCCCACCCTCGCCGCGCTGCCCCAAGCCGTCCAGGCACTCCAGGAGTTGGGCGTGCATCGGGAGGTCCAGCTCGTCGTCTCCGGCGGAATCCGCTCCGGCGCCGACATGGCCAAGGCCCTCGCCCTCGGTGCGGACGCCGTCGCCATCGGCACCGCCGCCCTCATCGCGCTCGGCGACAACCACCCCAAGTACGACGCCGAGTACCGCCAACTCGGCTCAGCGGCGGGCTACTTCGACGACTACCAGGA
This sequence comes from Streptomyces geranii, assembly GCF_002954775.1. Classification (GTDB taxonomy): domain Bacteria; phylum Actinomycetota; class Actinomycetes; order Streptomycetales; family Streptomycetaceae; genus Streptomyces; species Streptomyces geranii. Next base: position 114,491 of record NZ_PJME01000011.1, on the reverse strand, counting down.
CGGCCGCGACCCGGCAGGCATCTCCACCCAGGACGAGGAACTCGCCGCCCGCCTCGACCCGGTGGACGCCGGCCGCCGCCTCGCCAACTTCCTGCGCGTGATGACGATGGAGGCCCAGACCCTCGCCCGCGCCTGCGGCAAGGCCCACCTCCTCCACCTGGAGCCCGAGGACCTGGTCGCGCTCACCATCGAGTCCGCCGCGATGGCCCGTGTCCCCCTCGCCGGCACGAACTGGATCCCCGGAGCAGGCCTGTGATCGCGGTCGTCGGCGCCGGGCTCATGGGCGCCGCCACCGCCTGGCAGCTGGCCCGCGCCGGTCACGAGGTCACGCTGATCGAGGCGTACGACATCGGCCACCGGAACGGCAGCTCGCACGGCAGCTCGCGGATCTTCCGGCGGGCGTACGCCGACCCCTTCTACGTACGGCTGACCGGCCAGGCGTACGAGCAGTGGCGGGAGTTGGAGCAGGACAGCTCAACTCCCTTGCTGCGCAAGACCGGTGGGCTCGACATGGGGGAGGACCGCGACCCCGGGGCGATCGCCGGCCTCCTCGCCGCGGCCGGAGTGCCCCATGAACTCCTCCGCCCGGAAGCCGCATCCGAACGCTGGCCGTACATCCGTATCACCGGCCCGGTGCTGTACCACCCGGACGCGGGCACGGTCGACGCCGACCAGACCGTCGCCGCCTGCGTCCGGCGGGCGATCGAGCACGGGGCGCGGGCGCTCATCGGCAGCCGGGTCACCGGCATCGAGGTCCGGGCGGACGGGAAGGCACGGCTGCGCACCCACGACGGTCACGAGATCGTCGCCGACACGGTGGTGATCGCGGCCGGAGCCTGGCTGCCCGACCTCCAACTGCCCGTCCCCCTACCCCCCTTGAAGGTGACCCAGCAGCAGGTCTTCCACTTCCGGCAGCGGGACCCGGCCGTCCGCTGGCCCACCCTGATCTGGGACGGGGAACTGCACCTCTACGGCCTGCCCTCGGGCAGCGACGGCGGTCCGCTCCCCGCGATGAAGGTCGCCGAGCACGACCGGGGCACGCCCACCTCCGCCCGTACCCGCGACGGAGTCGTCGACCCGACCTCGCGCACCCGGGTCGGCGGCTTCGTACGCGACCGCCTCCTCGGCCTCGACCCCGACCCGGTCGCCGAGACGACCTGCCTCTACACCACCACCCCCGACGAGGACTTCGTCCTCGACCGCCACGGCCCCTTCGTCATCGTCTCCCCGTGCTCGGGCCACGGCGCCAAGTTCGCCCCGCTCATCGGCGCGCTGGCCGCAGACCTCGCCCTCGGCCGCACCGAACCCCACCCCCGTTTCCGTCTGGAACGCGCTGGTTAAGATGCGCCGATGACCGACCACCCTGAACACGCCGACGGCTCCGACGAAACTCACGACTCCGACGACAAGGCGCTGGAGCGCGTCATCGCGGTCCGGGCGCGTGAGTACCGTCAGGCGGCCGGACTGTCGGTCGGGGAGATGGCACAACGGGTCGGCATCTCGAAGGCGATGCTGTCAAAGATCGAGAACGCCCAGACCGCGTGCAGCCTCACCACCCTCTCCCGGCTCGCGCGCGGTCTCGACGTCCCGGTGACCGCCCTGTTCCGGGGCATGGACGACGAACGCGAGGCCGTCTTCGTCCCGGCGGGCCATGGCGCCCGGATCGTGCGGCGCGGGACGAAGGTCGGCCACGAGTACGCCCAGCTCGGCTCGCTGAGAGGCACCCACAAACGCATGGACGCCCTGCTCGTCACGCTCACCGAACAGAGCGAGGTCTTCCCGCTGTTCCAGCACGCGGGCACCGAGATCATCTACATGCTGGAGGGCGTGATGGCGTACGGCCACGGCAAGTCCAGCTACACCCTGCGCCCCGGCGACGCCCTCCAGTTCGACGGCGAGGCCCCGCACGGCCCCGAGCGCCTGCTCGAACTCCCCATCCAGTTCCTGACGGTGACGGCCTTCGGCGACAGCCCGCAGCACTGAGAGTCGGCATCGAAACCGGGCTTTAATCAGCCACGGCGATGTCCCGTAACGCGCCACCTGTCTACTGCGGTGAAACATTGTTTCCTTCGGCTGGACTTCTCCGCGGAGTGTGCGCATGGACACCGGAAGTACCGCTTGGATGCTCGCGAGCACGGCCCTCGTCTGTCTGATGGTGCCGGGCCTGGCCCTCTTCTACGGCGGCATGGTCGCCGCCAAGAGCGTCCTGAACATGATCATGATGACCTTCGGCTCAGTCGCCCTGGTCGGCTGCATCTGGATCGTCTACGGCTTCTCGGCCGCCTTCGGCGACTCCATCGGCGGCGCCGGACTGCTCGGTGACGTCACCGAGTTCTTCGGCATGAAGGGCGTCATCGCGGACGACCCGAAGGCGGTCATCCCGCTCTCCGTCTTCGCCGCCTTCCAGGCCCTCTTCGCGGCGCTCACCGCCGCCCTGATCTGCGGCGCGATCTCGGACCGCATCAAGTTCGGCGCCTGGATGGCCTTCACCGGCATCTGGGTCACGCTGGTCTATCTCCCGGTCGCCCACTGGGTGTTCGCCTTCGACGGCAAGGACGTGGTCGGCGGCTGGATCGTCAACAAGCTCGGCGCCATCGACTACGCGGGCGGTACGGCCGTCCACATCAACTCCGGCGCCGCCGCCCTCGCCGTGATCCTCGTCCTCGGCAGACGCATCGGCTGGCAGAAGGCGGGCGGCCAGGAACGCCCGCACAACCTCCCCCTGGTGATGCTCGGCGCGGGCCTGCTCTGGTTCGGCTGGTTCGGCTTCAACGGCGGCTCCGCGCTGACCTCTTCGAACGCCGCCTCCGTCGTCGTACTGAACACCTTCACCGCCACCTGCTCCGCGATGCTCGGCTGGCTCCTCGTGGAGAAGCTCCGCGACGGCCACCCCACGACCCTCGGCGCCGCCTCCGGCGCCATCGCGGGCCTGGTCGCGATCACCCCGTCCTGCGGCGCGGTCTCCCCGCTGGGCGCGCTGGCCCTGGGCGCGATCGGCGGCGCGGTGTGCGCGCTGGCGGTCGGGCTCAAGTACAAGTTCGGGTACGACGACTCCCTGGACGTCGTCGGCATCCACCTGGTCGGCGGCCTCACCGGCACCCTGCTGGTCGGCATCCTCGCCACCTCGGACGCCCCCAACGGCGTGGACGGCCTCCTCTACGGCGGCGGCCTCTCCCTCGTCGGCAAGCAGGCGGTCGGCGCCTTCGCCGTCCTCGCGTACTCCTTCGCCGTGACCTGGCTGATCGCCAAGGCCCTCGACAAGACGATGGGCCTACGGGTCCGCCCCGAGGTCGAACAGGAGGGCGTCGACGTCCACTTGCACGCGGAGAGCGCCTACGACCTCGCGCATCCGCCGGCCACGGCGTCGTCCCCGGTGCCGGAGCCGGCCGCCGCGGGCTAGGCCCGGGTCAGGCCCTGTCGTCGTGGGCCCGTCAGGGGCGCGTCACCGAACTCGGAGATCGGAGACCGGAGATCGGAGACGGGGAACTGGCGGGTCGGCGGTCACTGGGGCCATGACGCCCGGTAGCCGGTAGGCCGGGCTGATGGCCGAGTCCGGAGCCACTTGGCAATCACCCCGCTTGGCTCCGCCGGACCGAGACCGACGGAAGTCCCCGCCGGATCCGTTCGAACCGAGCGTCAGGCGTCGGGACGGAGCGCGATGACGCCCGCGACCCGTTCGGGCGGGTGGAGTCCAAGCAGCCGACCACGGGGCCGGGTTCGGTCACCCCTGTCGCATGCCCGTCACGAACCGCCGTGCCGCCACCACGAGTTCGCCGCCGGGGGCGCCCTCGCCCAGCAGCTCCGCCGTCAGTGTCACGTCCTTCGTCAGGGCCGCGTCGGCCGGTGTGCCGGCGATCCCCGCCAGGGAGCCCGCCCGCAGTCGCACCCCCGACGCGACACACGCCGAACTGCTCGTCGTCAGGATGTCCGCCAGGGCCGCCGGGTCGACGCCCAGCGCCTCGCCCGCCCGCATCGCGTCGTCCGCGAGGGCGATCTGCGCGGCGAACAGGGTGTTGTTGACGAGCTTCGCGTACGACCCGGCCCCGACCCCGCCAAGATGCACGACATGCCCCGAGAGCGCGGCCAGCAGCCCGGAGACGTCGGCCAGCGCTTCCGCCTCCCCGCCCACCATGACCGTCAGCTCGCCCGCGAGCGCCCGCGCGCTGCCCCCGCTCACCGGCGCGTCGAGGACACGCAGACCGTACGGCGTCGCCCGCTCGGCGATCGCCTGTATCTGCCGGGGCGACAGCGTGCTGTGCACGAGCACCACGCTCCCCGGTTCCATCGCCCCCGCCAGCCCGTTCGGCCCGAACACGACCTCCTCGACGCCCGCCGCGTCGAAGACGCACACGCCGACCGACTCGACCGCCGCGCCCAGTTCGGCGGGGGTCGCCGCGAACGTCACCCCGTCCGCGCCCGCGAAGGGCTCAAGCGACGCCTGCCGCCGGGCGTACAGGGTGAGATCGTGCCCCTCCGCCCGGATGCGCCGCGCCATCGGCAACCCCATGCTGCCGAGCCCGATGAAACCCACCTTCACGATGCCGCCCTCCGCGAGTCCTGGTCGTCCGGTGCGCGGGCCGCCCCCAGCACCTTGCTCTCCACCGCCTCCGACGCCAGCACCGCCCCGATGATCCCGAGGTCGGCCCCCGCGCTCCGCGCGACCTCGCGCACCACGGCGACGTCCTTGCGCATCAGCGCCGCCAGTCGCCCCGCGACCGCGTCCACCGAACCACCACCGGCCACGACGGACAGGGCACGACTGGCCCCGCTGCCGTGCGGCAGGACGGCCAGCAGGGTCCGCTCGTCGATCCCGAGCGACCCCGCCAGCCGTACGGCGTCGACCGCGAGCCCGACCTGGGCCACGAACAGCGCGTTGTTCACGAGCTTCACCCGCTGCCCGTCCCCCGCCGCCGCCCCGACCCACAGGACCGGCGAGGCGTACGTCGACAGCAGCGGTCGTACGGCCTCCAGAACCGTCTCCTCCCCGCCGACCCACAGCGTCAGCCGCCCCTCGGCGATGTCGGGCGGGCTGCCCGAGAGGGCCGCGTCGAGGACTCCGATCCCCTGTTCTGCCCCGGCCTGTGCGAGGAGTCGGGCTGTGGCCGGGGCGGAGGTGGTGTGCTGGACGAGGGTCGCCCCGGGGCGCATGGCCGCGACCGCGCCGGCCGGGCCCAGGCACACCGAGCGGACCTGCTCGTCGGTCAGCACGGTGACGAACACCGCGTCCGCGTCCCGGACGGTCTCCGCGACCGTCCCGGCGCAGGTCAAACCGGCCGCCGCCGCTGACGCGCGGGACTCCGGGCGGCGTACGAGGACCGTCACCTCATGTCCCGCGGCCCGCAGCCGGTCGACGATCGGGCGGCCCATCCGGCCCGCCCCGATGAATCCGAGCCTCACTGCTCCTCCGGTGTCGGCCGCGCGCAGGACCAGTCCTCAGGGAACGGATTCTCAGGTTCTCCCGAGTGAGAAGCTGATTCTCTTCTCTGGCTCAGGACAGTAGCGGGGCCGCGCGGCTCAGTACAGACCCTTGTACGACTGCCAGCCCGTCGCGATCCTCGTGCGCGGCCCCAACGACCCCTTGCCGTTACCGGAGTTGCGCCACACGTTGCCCGCCGTGTCGCGCGAGACGAGGTCCGCCTTCGCGTCGCCGGTGAGGTCGCCGATGCCGATGACGGCGTTGTAGTTCGAGCCCCAGTTGGTGGCGACCTTCACCCGCGCCTCGAAGGTGCCGGTGCCCGTGCCGTCGTACCGCCAGAGGGTGTTGGCCTTGTCCTGCGCCAACAGGTCGCCCCGGCCGTCGCCGTTGAAGTCGCCGACGCCCACGATCCTCTTGTAGCCCGACCAGTTGGCGGCGATCCGGACCCGTGCCGCGAGCCTGTTCCCGGTCGTCCCCTTGTAGAGGAACACCTCGCCCGTGGACGCCTTGCGGGCGATCAGGTCGGGGCGGCCGTCGCCCGTGAGGTCGCCGGGGTGGGTCAGGACGTCGTACTGGTTCCAGCCCTTGCCGAACGAGGTGTACGAGGTGCTGGTGGTGAAGGTCTGCGCGTGCCCGGTGCGGTACGCCCGCAGTTCGCCGTTGGTGTAGCGCACGAGGATGTCGTTGTCGCGGTCGCCGTTCAGGTCGCCGAACGGGACCAGGAGGTTCACCGTCGAGGGCCAGCCCGAGGCCGACATCGTCGTACCGAAACCGCCCCTGCCGTTGCCCGGGATGTAGCTGATGACACCGGACGACTTGAGGCCGACGACGTCGCCGATGCCGTCCGGCTCCCAGGAGTTGTTGATGTAGTCGTGGCGGACGGGGGCCGCCGTGGAGATGTTGAACGTGCGCGACATCGTCAGCGCCGGTCCGGTGCCGTCGGCGGGCGGGGCCGTCAGCTTGAGCGTGTACGAGCCGTTGGGGACCAGCACGCCCGCGCTGTCGCGCAGGTTCCAGCGGACCGTGGGCGCGCTGTCCGCCTCGCCGCCGGTGTACGTCCGGATCAGGGCGCCGGTGGCCTTGCTGGTGATCGTGGCCTGCCAGGAGGCGGCGGGTCTGCTCAGCAACCCGCGCCACTGCCACCACGGGTTGGTGTCCCCGTCGCCGCTGTGCTTGTTGTCGGTCGCCTCGGACTCGACGAGGCCGAGCGGCTGGGGCGCGACCCCGCTGGGCACCAGGTGGATCCGCCGGTCGGCGTCGACATAGGCCGCCGGGCCGCCGAACTTGTCCACCGTCCAAGTCACCCCGCGCAGGCTGGAGTTGCCCGCCGCCAGGTCGCCGATCTTGCGGGTGGCCGCGCTGCCGTCGGCGAAGTCGGTGAGGAGCAGGGCCCCGGCCGAGGTGTCGTGGCGTACGAGGTAGCCGTCGCCGAGCAGCGCCTCGCCGGACGGGACGGGGACGCTCTTCCTCGCCGTACGGTCCCAGACACCGGCGGCGGCGGTCGGGCCGCAGGACCAGTAGAGCCAACGGCCCACTGCCTGCAGCTCCTTGGGCACGCAGGGGGCGCCCGTGTGCACGGTGTCGGTCGTCCTGTTGGTCCGCACGTCCCGCGCGTTGACGACACCCTTGGCGGTGCCCGGGGTCCACAGCTTGGGCCCCCAGACGGAGGCGGCGGTGACGGAGCGGGTGAGGATGGGCTTGAGGTCGGTGTAGACGCCCAGGTCGCCGACGTACTGCTTGGTGGGCGAGGAGCCGTTGACGATCGCGTAGCGGCCGGTGACGTCGAGGACGGTGCCGGCGGCCGAGGGGAAGAAGAATCCCGCGCTGTCGGTGTCGTCGAGCGACTGGACCGACGAGCCCTGCCCGTCGGGGGCGGAGTCGGGGTAGACCATCACCGTGCGCCCGTCCCCGGTGGAGTACGGGCCCGTCCTCCCGTAGGTGCTGAACATGTGCCAGGTCCGAGTGCCCGCCGAGTAGGACGTATCCGTCGTCGAGATCCGCCGGGTGAAGAAGCCCGGGTAGGCGCTGCTGTCGGCCTCGTCGGTGGCCAGGTTGCCGTTCTGCAGCGACAGCCGGTCGATCTTCGCGGCCACCGGCGGAACGGCGGTCACCTCCGTAAGCGTCGGAGTCCCCGCCCCCGTGTCGGCGAGCTTCCGTACCGCCCAGTGCGCGGAGTCGGTGCCGCCCGCGACCAGGAGGCCGCCGTCGGGTGCCGGGGTGACCGACGTGTTCGCGTGCCGGAGGAGGGTGAGCGCGTCGCCGCCCGCCAGCGGGACGGCCATGAGCGGTCGGCCGGACACGTCACCCAGGTCGCTGGAGGCCGGCGCGGAACGGGCGACAACCAGCCAGCGGCCGGCGATGCCCAGATAGGGGTTGCCTCCGGTGCCGGGGAGGGGCACCGTCGTCTCGGCGGCCGAGAGGTCGGCGCGGTTCAGCACGTGCGCGGTGTTGCCGGACGCGTACCAGACCAGCCGGTCCGCGCTCAGCGCGACGGCCGTCGGAGCGGCGGACACCACCACGTCGCCGGTGACCTTCGCGGCGGCCAGGTCCACCAGCGCCAGGTGCTGGGTGGCGCCGAGCGCGTAGCTGATGACGGCGGTGCCGCTGTCGCCGCCCACGGTGGTGAAGTTGGTGGTGATCCCGGTCGGCCAGCCGTCGACCGTCGTGCCCTCGGCGGGCGCCCCGTCGCCGTACAGCCACAGCACCCGGTCGCCGGCGGCGGTACGGGCCTGGCTCAGCACATGCCTGCCGTACGTGGCCCAGTACGTGCCGTGGGTGAGGGCGACCTCGGTCGAGGTACCGGCGGCCATGTCCCGCAGGACGACCTTCTCGTTCCGCGAGACGACGTCGGTCACGGTGTCGGACGACGAGCCGAGGTACGCCGGGAGGCCGACCCGGGGGAGGGAGCCCAACTCGGTGGTCGTACCGGTGTCGTACGACGTCCAGAGGTAGCCCGACCTGCCCTCCTGGGCGTGGAGGTAGCCGCTCGGACCGGCGCTGTGGAGGTCGTCCCCGCGCGGGGCGTACCGGTCCGACTGGAAGACGGTGTCCGCCGCGACGGCGGCGGTCTCCGCGCCGGCGGCCGGGACGGCGAGCGGTCCGGGCCCGGCGGTCACGGCGAGAACGGCGAGCGTGGCTGTGATGCCACGGGCGGTGGAGCGACGACTGGCCAACTGGGGCCTCCTGGACGGCAGATGGTCCAGCCCCCGTTGGCTGTCCCCCGACAAGCGTGACGAGGCTAGCAGCAGCCGCGCGGGCCCGATGAGTCAGGCGGCCCGTTCGACGGTCCGCGCGAGAATCCCCAGCGTCGCCCGCAGCGCCGACTCCTGGAGGATCGGGAATATCCCGGCCGCCCGGTACCGCTCGTGGATGCGGCTCCAGTCGTAGTACGAGGTCACCTCGGTGCCGTTCGCCGTCGGGCGGAGCCGGTAGCCGAAGTGGTGGTTGATGGAGGGCTGGAGGCGCGGGGACGTCGGCGTCCACTCGATGAGCGTGTCCTGCTCGAACCGGGTGATCTCCACGGTGACGTCGTACCGGCCCATCGGCAGGTCGTTCAGCGCCTCGCGGTCCATGTGTACGACGAAGGAGTCACCGGCCGCTCGCACCCGCTCCCCGTCGGCGGCCTGGAGCATGCCCGAACTGTCGATCGCCACATGCCCGTCGGGGTCGCAGAGGAGGCCGAAGATCCGGGACGCGGGCGCCGCTATCTCACGTACTACCTCGAACCGTTCCACCTGTTCCACGTGCTCCACCCGTTCCACGTGCTCCACCCGTTCCACGTGCTCCGCCACAGGGTTCCTTTCCGTAGACCCGGCCGATGGGCCCGGTCGATCGGAACCCTAGCCTCCGCTCCGCGTGTACCTCGCGGCGACCAGCGCGATGTCGTCCTCCGGGTCCTCGGGCGCGACCTCGTCCAGGACCAGGTCGAGGAGTTCCTCCGGGCCCGGGCGGCCCCGTACCCGCGTCAGGCGGCGCAAGGACGCGTCGATGTCCTCGTGGCGGCGTTCGACCAGGCCGTCGGTGTAGAGGAGCAGGGTGTGGTCCGGGCGGCAGGGGGCCGTGTAGGAGACGTACCGGCTGTCGCCCGTGCCCAGGGGCGGGCCCGGCGGGACCGGGAGGAGGGCGGCGCGTCCGTCGGGGCCGAAGAGGACCGGGGGGAGGTGTCCGGCGTTGGCGAAGGTGCAGATGCCCCGGCGCGGGTCGGCGACGGCGATCACGCAGGTCGCGGGGCGGTCGGCGGCGGTGGTGTGCAGGAGGTCGTCGAGTTCGAGGAGGATGCGGTCGGGGGCGGGTTCGCGGGCCGCGATCACGCGCAGCATCGCCTGGTAGCGGCTCATCGCGACGGCCGCCTCCAGCCCGTGGCCCATCACGTCGCCCAGGGCGAGCAGCGTCCGGCCGTCACCGAGCGCGACCGTCTCGTACCAGTCGCCGCCGACCAGGACGCCCCGTCCGGCGGGCCGGTAGCGGTAGGCGACGTCGACGTCCGGGTGCGGGCGGCCCGGCTCGGCCAGCAGGGCGCGCTGGAGCTGGACGACGGCGTTGTGCTCGGCGGTGTAGCGGCGGGCGTTGTCGAGGCTGATCGCGGCCCGGCCGGCCAGGTCCTGGGCGATCACGGCGTCGGTCTCGTCGAAGAGGGCCGAGTCGTGCGCCCGGATCATGGTGACCGTGCCCACGTCGTGGCCGCGCGCGGTCAGCGGCACGATCAGCGCGGAGTGGATACCGGCGGCCCGGTAGGCGCCGACGTCCCCGGTGTGCGCCTCGGCGCAGTCGGGGTCCTGCTCGTCCAGCAGGTTGTCGATCACCGGGCGGCCGTCCGCGAGACAGCGCACGAGGGACGAGCCGGGCCCGTGGTCGACGTACTCGCCGGGCCGGCCCAGCGCCCGCATCGCCGGTTCCAGCTCGGGGGTCGCCGCGAGCGCCGCCCGGCGCAGCCGCAGCGAGCCGTCCCGGGGTGCCCGGCTGGTGCCGTGCTCGGGGAGGACCTTCACGGTGGCGGCGTCGGCGAGCTTCGCGACCAGGAACTCGGCCAGTTCCTGGCAGGTGGTGTCCATGTCCAGGGTGGTGCCGACCCGGGTGGCGGCCTCGTCCAGCAGGGTCAGCCGCTCCCGGGCCCGCTCCAGCTCGCGCTGCTCCTGGCGGGCGGCGGAGACGTCCAGCAGGATGCCGACGATCCCGACGGTCCGGCCCTCGTGCCGCAGCCGGTGGTAGGCGCCGTGCCAGTAGCGGCGTTCCGGCGGGGCGGCGGCTCGGGTGTGGCCGCTGGAGAGGGTCTCGCGCGGGATGCCGTCGGCCATCACGGCACGCAGTACTTCCTCGCGCGCGTCGACCCCGGGCACCACCTCGGCGACGGTACGGCCGAGGTGCTCGTCGGCGGGTATGCCGTGCAGCCGGGCCAGGGTGGCGTTGACGTAGCGGTAGCGCAGCCCGGTGTCGAGTACGCCGATCGCGGCGGGCGTCTCGTCGAGGGTCTGGCCCAGCAGCTCGCTCACCCGGGCCGACCAGGCGTGCCAGAACCCCGGATCGCCCTCCTGCGGCGGCGTGCCCGGCCGCACGCCCCGGCTCTCGCTCCCACTCTTGCCCGCGCCCTTGTCGCCGGCCCGCTGACGGCCCACGACAGCATCCGATCACGGCGCGGCGACGAGCGCACGCGGAAATTCGGAGGGTTCCTCCGGTTGAGGAGATCCGGTCGCCGGGGCCGACACGGTCCGTGACGGCCCTGATCCGTTGCACGGAATTTCGGTGAGGTAAATCACCCGTTCAATTGCCCTGCTTGGCCCGGCCGTAGGAGATTCGCCCGCCTAAATCCCGCCAGACAAAGGGGAGTTGGCCATTTACGCTCACCTCCACATACGCCACACATGGTGTTCACAGAAGTTCACGTGATCCGGTCGACCGCCGGAACGGGGGGAGTGGTAGATGACGATCAGTCGTGCCCGAAGACGGGTCGGGGCCCGCGCCATGGCGCTGGTGCTCACACCGGCGCTGCTGGTGGGGGCGTTGGCCGCAGGCGCCACCGCCGAGGACCGGCCGCAGGCCGCCTCGACGGAGACGGACGCCTCGGCCACACCGTCCGAGACGGCTTCCCAACTGGCCCGCGAGACCGGCGAACCCGTCGAGGTGATCGCCGAACGGGACGTGAACGAGCGGGTGTTCGCCCAGCCCGACGGGCGATTCCGCAGCGAGCTGTCCGCCGCCCCGCGCTGGGCGCCGCAGCCGGACGGTTCCTGGAAGGACATCGACACCGACCTTGAGGTCAAGCCGGACGGCTCGGTCGGCCCCCGTACCGCCCTGATCGACGTCGAGTTCTCCGGCGGCGGTACCGACCCGCTCGTCGCCGTCGAGGACTCCGGCCGCTCCGCCGCCCTCAATTGGCCGACCCCGCTGCCGCCGCCGGTCCTGAACGGCGACACCGCCGAGTACCGCTCCGTACTCCCCGGCGTCGACCTCCACATGACCGCCGGCGCCGAGGGGTTCCGGCAGATCCTCGTCGTCCGCACCGAGGACGCCGCCGACGACCCCGAACTGGCCGAGATCGAGCTGACGCAGACCAGCGAGGGCCTGCGGATCGAGGAGAACGCGGCCGGCGGCATCTCCGTCGTCGACGCGGTGACCGGCGACTCCGTCTTCTCCGGCGGTACGCCCCTGATGTGGGACTCCGGCAGCGAGGCGCGCGCCAACGCCTCGGCCGACGCCGACAAGGACGCCCTGCGCGAGGACCCCGCCGAGGCGCCCATGCCCGGTGACAGCCACGCCCAGGTCGCCCTGGACATCGACGCCGACTCGGTCACCCTCACCCCGGACCCGGCGCTGCTCGCCTCGGTGGACGCGGCCTCGCTGCCGCTGTACATCGACCCGCCGCTGGCCGTCGACAAGCCCGACAAGTCCGCGTCCCGTTCCTTCTACACCTGGGCCAACTCGGCCTCCCCGGCCACCGAATACCCCAACTTCGAGGACGACAAGGGCATCGGCCGCTGTGTGGGCGCCGGTTGCGGCTCCCCGTACGTGGGCCGCATGTACTTCGAGTACAACCTGGACGGCTGGGAGAACCGCAAGATCTACGACGCGACCTTCCACGTCTACGAGACCTTCGCCTACAACTGCACCCCGAGCTGGGTGAATCTGCACCTCGTCGACGCGGCGAAGCTCTCCAAGGCCACCAACTGGAACAACAAGCCCGCCGACGGCAACCTGATGGGCGACCGCAAGGTGGCCTTCGGCAACGAGGAACACGGCTGTGAGAACGCCGACGTCGCCTTCAACGACAACCCCGACGAGACGAACGAGAACCTGACCGCCACCGTCCGCTCCAAGGCGGGCACCGGTTCGCTGATCGCCTTCTCGCTGCGCGCCGCCGACGAGGACGCGACGGGCAGCTGGAAGCGGTTCAAGGGCAGCTCCGGCACCCTCCAGATCTTCTACAACACGATCCCGAGCAAACCGGCCAACGAGCGCACCACCAGCCCGACCACGGGCTGTGTCACCGGCGCCGCCCGCCCCTTCATCCGGGACGACACCCCCGTCCTGACGGTCGACGTCACCGACCCCGACCCGCACAACGTCCGTTCCCTGTACCGGGTTTGGGACATGCTCCCCAACGCGGACGACGTGCAGGTGTACGGCGACCTGTGGACGGCGTACAAGGCGGACGGCGTGATGGAGAAGGCCATCCCGGCCGGGAACCTCAAGCACGGGCACACCTACCACTGGCACGCCCAGGCCACCGACGGCATCGATCCGGGCCCCTGGTCCGACTGGTGCGAGTTCTCGTACGACAACACCCGGCCCTCCACGAAGCCGAAGGTGACCCTGGAGACGACCGGCGACATCCTGTCGGGCACCACGCCGACCTTCTCCTTCGCGCCCAACGGCTCGGTCGACCCGGCCTACGGCAACGACGTGGACCGCTACGTCTACGGCCTCAACACCGACACCCTGGCCGCCTCGACCGACCCGGCCACGCGCGGCGCCGCCGCCACCGGGGTCGGGGTCGCGGTACCGAGGTTCGGGCTCAACGTGCTCTCGGTCGCCAGCGTGGACGACGCGGGCAACGTCGGTCCGGTCGAGGACTACGTCTTCCAGTCCGGGCGTGCCTGTGACGACCCGCCCGCCGAGCAGTGCGCGGTGGCCTCGTACCGGCTGGACGAGACGACCGGCACCACCGGCGCCGACTCCGCGTCCGGGACCGGCACCGACCTGGACCCGCTGACGCTCAGCGGCGGCAGCTGGGTCGCGGGCAGCAACTCCGGCGTCGCCACCGACAGGGCGATCCGCTTCGACGGCACGGCGACCGGCTTCGGCACCGCCGCGAACCTGGTGGACACCCGGCAGGGCTTCACCGTCATGGCCCGCGCCAAGGTCTCCGACGTGAGCGAGAACCGGGCGGTCGTCAGCCAGACCGGCGCCAACGGCAACGGCTTCGCCCTGTACTGGTCCACCAGCCTCGGCTGGGTCTTCGGCCGCCACCGCGACGCCGCCACCGGGACGGACGCGGCACGGGCGAAGGCCTCCGTGCCGGGCGCCTCGCCGGTCGGCAAGTGGGTCCATCTGGCAGGGGTGTTCGACCCGTCGAGGAACTCGGTGACGCTGTACGTCAACGGGATCGAGCAGGGCTCCGACCAGGTCATCCCGTCCGGTGACGACGGTACGACGTACGACCCGACGAAGGTCTGGCACGCCGACGGCGGCTTCCAGGTCGGCCGGGCCCGCTGGAGCGGGGCGTTCGCCAACCCGTTCAAGGGCGACATCGACGACATCCGGGTGTACCCGACGGTCCTCGGCGCCCGTGACATCGACAAGGCCGCCAACTCCGACTGACCCGGCGGCAGTTCACCTACAGCCAGTTCTCCTACGGCGCCCGCACGGCACGACCGGCCTGCGGGCGCCGCCTTTCACGCCTTCGCACTCATCACGCCTTCGCATCAAGAGCACCAGCAGAGAGGCTTGTCATGCGCATTCGCACGGGGGCACCCCCCACCCCACCCGAGCCGAGAAGACGGGTCCGGGCCGCCGGACGTGCCGTCGCCGCCGGACTCGTCGGCGTCCTCGGCATCACCCTCCTCCAGACGCCCGCGTGGGCCGAGGTGGACGAACAGGCGCGGGAGCAGCGCCGGCCCAAGACGCAGACCATGGAGTCGGTCCCGGTCGCGCCGATCCTCTGGGACACCTTCGCCGTACCGTCGGACGACGCGACGAAGGCGTCCCGCACGGCGACGCCCAAGGGGGTGTGGCCGACGGCCGGTACCGCGGTGGCCCAACTGCCCCTGGCCACCCTGCGGAAGCAGGCCCTGACCGGCCGACTGACCAGGTCCCAGGCGGCAGTCGAGGGCGCCGCGGGCTCGCTCCCGGTGCGCGTGTCCGCGCCCGCGTCGGTCCGCTCCGGCCTCGTCTCCACCAGGAAGGCCACCCGCACCGAGGCAGCCCGGACCCTCGCGTCCAAGGTCCCCGGCAAGGTCTCGGTACGCGTCCTGGACCGCGCGTCGGCGCGACGGGCGGGCATGGACGGCCCGGTACTGACGCTGACCAGGGCCGACAGCGCGAACCCGGTCGGCCCGGCTGCTTCGGCGGGCAAGGTCGCCGTCGAGGTCGACTACAGCAAGTTCGCGCGGGCGTACGGCGGCGACTGGGCCTCCCGGCTCCGCCTCGTCCAGCTCCCGGCGTGTGCGCTCACCAACCCTGCCGCCGCCAACTGCGCCCCCGGCAAGGCGCTCCCGACGACCAACGACGCCAAGTCGGGCACGCTGACGGCGGAGGTGACCGTACCCGGCACCGTCAAGGGTGTACGCGCAACGGCCGCCGCAGCGACGGTACTTGCCGTCTCGGCGGGCTCCTCGGGCCCCAACGGCAGCTTCGCGGCGACCCCGTTGACACCGGCGGGCACCTGGCAGATGGCAGGCAACTCGGGTTCGTTCTCCTGGCAGTACCCGCTCCGGGTGCCGCCCGCTGTCGCCGGCCCCTCCCCGCAGCTGAGCCTCTCCTACAACTCCGGCTCGGTGGACGGCCGTACGTCCTCCACCAGCGGTCAGACCAGCTGGGTCGGCGAGGGCTTCGACCTCTCCCAGGGCTACATCGAGCGCTCCTACCGCTCCTGCAAGGACGACGGTCACGACGAGGAGGGCGAGGAGAAGTACGACCAGTGCTGGCACTCCGACAACGCCACCATGTCGTTCGGTGGCCGCAACGGCGAGCTGGTGAAGAAGTCCGGCGCGGACTCGTCGAAGACCCTCGACGGCAACCCGGACATGAAGCTCGAAGGCACCTGGCGTCTGAAGACGGACGACGGGACGAAGATCGAGCGCTGGTCCGGCGGCTTCAACTCCGGTGACAGCAAGGAGTTCTGGCTCGTCACCACGACCGACGGCACCCGCTACTACTTCGGCCGCAACAAGCGCACCGCCGACGACGGCGAGGGCGTCCAGGACTCCGCCTGGCAGACCCCCGTCTACGGCGACGACTCCGGCGAGCCCTGCCACGGCGACACCTTCAAGGAGTCGCGCTGCAACCAGACCTGGCGCTGGAACCTGGACTACGTCCTCGACACGCACGACAACTCGATGACCCTGTACTGGGAGAAGGAGACCAACCGCTACGGCGCCAACCGTGACGACGTCTCCGTCGCCTACGACCGGGGCGGCTACCTGAAGCGCATCGAGTACGGCGAGCGCAAGGGCACCGACCAGACCTCCGAGGCCCCGGCCCGGGTCGTCTTCGGCACGGCCGAACGCTGCAAGGCGGCTGCCGCCGACTGCGAACCCGGCGACCTGAAGGAGGACACGGCCGCCTCCTGGCCGGACGTGCCCTTCGACCAGATCTGCAAGGACGAGGACTCCTGCGAGGAGCAGTGGTCGCCGTCCTTCTTCTCCCGCAAGCGCCTGACGTCGGTGACGACGGAGATCCGCAAGTCGGCGGGCACCTACGCGCCCGTCGACACCTGGACCCTGGACCAGAGTTACCCCGACACGGGCGACGGTTCGACCGCCTCCCTGTGGCTCCAGTCGATCACCCACACCGGCAAGGCGAACGGCGCCACCAGCGAGGGCCTCAAGACGGTCTTCTACGGCGTCAAGAACAACAACCGCGTCTACGCCAACACCGACGGCCGCCTCCCGATGGGCAAGTGGCGTATCAGGGCGATCCGTTCGGAGACCGGCGGCGTCACCTCGGTGACGTACAAGGACACCGAGTGCAAGGCGGGCGAGACCCGCACCCCCTCCAGCAACACGAAGTTGTGCTTCCCGTCCTTCTGGTCGGAGGAGGGCACGATCGGGGAGGACGAGGACTGGTTCCACAAGTACGTGGTGGACACGGTCACGGAGGACGACGCGACGGTCCCCGGCGTCGACACGGTCACCAGGTACAGCTACTACGGCGGCGCGGCCTGGCGCTACGACGACAGCGAGATCGCCAAGGCCAAGAAGAAGACCTGGTCGCAGTTCCGGGGCTTCCGCACGGTCCGCACGGTCACCGGTGACTCCACCACCCAGCAACTCAGCGCCGAGAGCACCTTCCTGCGCGGCATGGACGGCGACCGCGCGAACGAGGACGGCGGCACGGAGGACGTCTGGACAACGGCCTCCGACGGAACGCGAGTCGAGGACGCCGACCGCCTCCAGAGCTACCTGCTCGAAACGCGCACCTACTCCTCGGTCCCGGCGGACACGGCGGCCGACCGCACGGCCAAGGAGATCAGCGGCTCGGTCAACACACCCTGGCTGTCGGCCGCGACGGCGACGGAGGGCTCGGACAAGGCCCAACTGACCGGCACCGCAAGGGTGGACACCCGTACGGCACTGGACGGTTCGGCGGTCCGGCGCACGGCGATAGTCCACGACTACGACTCCTACGGCATGCTGCTGAAGTCCTCGGACCTGGGTGACGTGGGTGCTGACAAGGCCAACACGGACGCGTCCGACGACTCCTGCACGCGCTACGAGTACGCCCGTAACGACGCGAAGACCCTGCTCACGCTGGTGAAGCGGGTCTCGACGGTTGCGGTCAACTGCGACACGGCCGCGTCCCTTCCCGGCGACGCGATCTCCGACGTACGCACGGTGTACGACGGTCTGGCGTACGGCGCCGAGCCCACGCAGGGCGAGGTGTCGTCGTCGCGCCGGGTCACCGGCTACGGCACGGACGGGACGCCGACGCTGCAGACGGTCGGCCGCACCGAGTACGACATCCACGGCCGGGTGACGGCGAGTTACGACACCAAGGACAACAAGACCGTCACCTCCTACACCCCGGCGACGGGCGGCCCGGTCACGGGCATGAAGGTCACGACGCCACCGGCGGCGACCGGCGGCACGGGCCAGAGCACGGCATCGGTGGTGGACCCGGCGTTCGGCCTCGTCACCAGCACGATCGACGCCAACTCCCAGCGCACGGACCTGAGTTACGACGCCCTGGGCCGCCTGACGAAGGTCTGGCTGCCGGGCCACGCGAAGGCGACGGACGTACCCGACACGGAGTACGTCTACGGCATCCGAGCCGACGCCCCGACCTACGTCACGACGAAGACCCTGCGCGCGAACGGCAACGTGACGGTCGCCCACGCCCTGTACGACGGCCTGCTGCGCGAACGCCAGACCCAGTCGCCGACGCCGAACACGGGCCGGGTCCTGAACCTGACCGAGTACGACTCGCGCGGGTTGGCGATCGTCCAGCACGGGCCGTTCTACAACCTGGACGACCCGAGCACGACGCTCGTCGACTCGTCGGCGGCGGTGGGCGGCACCCCGCCCGCCACGGAGACGGTGTACGACGGTTCGGGCCGCTCGACGGCGACGCTGTTCAAGGTCGCGGGGACGACGAAGTGGCGCGGCGACCGCCAGTACCACGGCGACCACACGACCACGATCCCGCCGCCGGGCAGCACCCCAAGCACCACCTGGAACGACGCCCAGGGCCGCACCACGAAGCTCGTCGAGTACGAGTCGGCCGACACCTCCGGCGTCGCACGCACCACGAACTACGACTACGACAAGGCCGGTCGCCTCGAACAGGTCACCGACACGACCGGCAAGAACGTCTGGAAGTGGACGTACGACCTGCTGGGCCGGCAGAAGACCGCCGTGGACCCCGACAAGGGCACCACGTCGATGACCTACGACGAGTTCGACCAGGTCAAGACGACCACGGACGCACTCGCCCAGACCCTCACCTACACCTACGACAACCTCGGCCGCACGACGAAGATCGCCAACGGCACGACGGTCCTCAACTCCTGGCTCTACGACACCGTTTCACCGAACGGCATCGGCCGACTCACCTCCACCAGCTCCTTCAGCGGGGGCAACGAGTACAAGTCGACGGTCGAGTCGTACGACGCGAACGGCCGCCCGACGAAGACCACGGTCACCGTCCCCACCGCCGAGACGGGCCTCGCCGGTTCCTACACCACCACCGCCGAGTACCGCACGGACGGCACCCCGAAGTCGATGACCCTCCCGGCGGCGGCCAACCTCGCCTCCGAGAAGCTCAGTTACGGCTACAACCTCGCCGGACAGCCGGTCTACTCGTACGGCACGACGGACTACGTACGGGACACCACGTACTCCAACTTCGGTGAGCCGCTCCAGCACACGCTCGGCACGAGCAGCGCGGCCAAGCAGACCTGGCTCACCAACTTCTACGAGGAGGGCACCCGCCGGCTCGCCCGGACCCGCCTGGACCGCGAGTCGGTCACCACTCCCGACGCCGACCTCAACTACGTCTACGACGCCTCCGGCAACGTCACCAAGCTCGCGGACACCCCCGAGGGCAAGACGGCCGACGTCCAGTGCTTCCAGTACGACTACCTGCGCAGACTGACGGACGCGTGGACACAGACGTCGACGACGTGCGCGAAGCCGACGGCGGGCAGCACGATCGGCGGCCCGGCCCCCTACTGGCACCAGTACGCCTACGACGCGGCGGGCAACCGCACCCAGGAGACCCGCAACCCGGTCAACCCGGCGGCGGGCGGCACGTCGGCCCAGCGGGTGACGAGCACGTACACCCCGAACACGGCCGGTACCTTCCCCGTCCACGCTCTCCGCAGCACGGCCGTGAAGACGGAGACGCTGAACACCGCGGGCGCGGTGACGGCGACGACCAACACCACCGACGGCTACGGCTACGACGCGGCGGGCAACACGGTCGCGCGCACGAAGCAGGCGTCGGCGCTCGGCGCAGCCGCCGACCAGGTCCTGCGCTACAACTCGCAGGGCAGACTGGCCTCGACGTCGAAGGTGGGCGAGAAGGGCCAGGTAACTGGCCTCGCGGGCAAGTGCGTTGACGTGCAAGGCAGCGCGACCGCGGCCGGAACCCCCATCCAGGTCTACACGTGCGGGACGACGGACGCGCAGAACTGGGAGTTGACCAGGGAGGGCCAGCTCAAGGCGCTCAACGTCTGTGCGGAACCGGCGAGTTCGGCGCAGTCGGCGGCGGTGCAGGTGCAGCCCTGCGACGCGGCGGACGCGGCGCAGAAGTGGACCGTCCGCGACGACGGAGGCCTGCGCCACACGGCCTCCGGCCGCTGCCTGGACATCCCGTCGTCGGTCACGACCGACGGCACGGACCTGAAGCTCTACGACTGCAACGGCACGACCGCACAGCGCTGGGTGTTCGCCAAGCACACGTCGTACGTGTACGACGTGTCGGGCCAGCGGCTGATCCGACGCGAGTACGGCAAGTCGACCCTGTACCTGGGCGACACGGAACTCACGGTCGACACCAAGAACACCCCGGCGACGACGGACGACGTGAAGGCGGCGGTCCGCTACTACACGTTCGGCGGCGCGACGGTCGCGATCCGCACGTCACCGACCCAGGTGCACTGGCTGGGCGGCGGCTACAACGGCACCGCCGAGATCTCGGTGGACGCGACCACGCAGGCGGTAACTCAGCGCAGGACGACGCCCTTCGGCCAGATCAGAGGCCCGGCGGGCGCGATCCCGGGCCAGAAGGGCTTCGTAGGCTCGACGAACGACCCGGGCTCGGGCCTGGTCCACATGGGTGCGCGGCAGTACGACCCGGCGACGGGACGTTTCCTGACGGTGGACCCGGTGCTGGACCTGACGGACCCGCAGCATCTCAACGCGTACGCGTACGGCCGCAACAACCCGATCGCGTTCCCGGACCCCACGGGCCTGTGGTGGGGCTGGTCCGACATCGGCCACGCGGCGCTCGACGTGGTGGGCCTGGTGCCGGTGTTCGGCGAGGCGGCGGACGTGATCAACGGCGCGTGGTACTTGGCGGAGGGCAACTACGTAGACGCGGCCCTCTCCTTCTCCTCGGCGATCCCGCTGGCGGGCTACGCGGCGACGGCGGCGAAGGGCGCGAAGTACGCGGACGAGGCGATCGACGCGGCGAAGGCCGTCGACAAGACGGTCGACGCGGCGTCGGACGCGAAGGCGGCGACGAAGGCGGCGGACGAGGTGGTGCCGCCTCCGGCCCCGAAGCCGAAGGAGGCCCCGAAGCCGGAGAAACCGGCGAAGCCGAAGGACGAGGCGGGCGAGCGAGGCTCCGGCGCGTCGTCGAAGAAGACGACCCGCAAGGACGCGAACGACCAGCCCACGGTGGTGAAGGGCCGCGACCAGAAGAACGTGGGCGTCAAGGACAAGGGCCCGGAGAGCGTCACGACGGGCAAGCGCGCGGGCGGCGACACGGTGTACGCGGGCCACGGCACCTTCGGCAAGAACACCAAGCAGATGATGGTTCCCCAGGGCACCACCCTGCATTTCTACATTCCGCACAAGCGGACGCTGCCGGATTCGGTCGGCACGGCGGTGGAGCGGGGCGGCGCGGGCGCACCCGACGTTGTAGAATCATTCGGCCCCGGATCGATTCTGCCCGACTACATCATCTCCCCGCCGACAAACCTCAACATCATGGGCGGGAGCCGGACGGTGACGGAGGCGGTGAATATCAGCAAGGTGATCAGCCAGGGCATGGGGGATGTCCATATGGCGATCTGCAGACAGTTCGACCCCTTCGAATTCACCCTCTGAGCAACAGGACCCCGACACGGCCGGCCATCTCCCCAGGGGATGGCCGGCCGCGCCGGTTCCAGAACTCCATAACTCCATAACTCCAGAACGGAGCACGGCAGCAGGATGACGTACTACCCGGACCTGAGCGTCTACGACTACGACTACTACTCCCCGCCGGAAGGGATGACGATCGGCTGGTTGGAGGAGGGCCAGGATTTCCCGACGGGAGAGGTGGAACCGGAGGACCTCGAAAGCCTGTCGGACCTGGGCCACTTGGCCGAGGCCCAAAGCCGGGGATGGCATTACTGCTCGTTCTGCGGAAAGCGCGAACTCCAATACGCCTGGTCGGAGAGGTTCGGGGAGAAATACTCGCTGGGGAGCGCGGAAATCAGGGTGAGGTCGGACGAGGGGACGCTGTACATCGCGCCGAACCTGATCATCCATTACATCCTGGACCACGATTACCTGCCGCCGGAGGAGTTCCTGGAGGCGGTTCGGGAGGATGTGCGACGGAGGTGGCCTGCAGGGGTGGAGTGACCGTAGAACGAGGCCAAATCCCGACCTACTGGAATACGGTCTCATTCGCTCACACTCGAATACATGGGGGCATTCGGGGATCGTGGCGCAGGGGTATGCCATCTCTGCGGGGAGGCCGGCGCGACCGTGCGTACTCGCGGGCGGATCGACCTCTTCGTCGGGTACTGCGATCACTGCTGGAACATCTACGCCAACGAGATGGCCGAGGCCGACGGGGCCACGTCGGCTCCGAGGCCCGATCCCGGGCCTGACGACGTGTCGTGGATCGAGCCGCCCGCCTGTCCGGAGTGCGGGGCCCTGATCCGCGTGTACCCCACCACCTACGACCGCTGGGTCAGCCTCTCCACACTGGAACTCCCGGCCAAGGACGTCCCCGAGCGCTACCGCTGGCGACTGACGAAGCTGCGCGGCCGATCACCGGTGGTGGTCGATGTCGTGGCGGTACGCGTCCGGGGCATCGACCCGGTACCCGGCGATCCGGTGGTCCCGGCACACCGGATGATGTGCGTGCCCGGGGAGGGCGAGGTGTAGGACGTACGGGGTGGTGTGCGGCGTACGAGCCTGGACAGCCCCTCGCGGTCCAGGGCGAGCGTGCCCGTCACGTGGCGTCCGCCGAGCCGGCCGTGCCGCCACGCAGCTGCGCCCGCTTGGCTTCGACGGATGCCTGATCGACGGGGCCGTGTTCGCCCTCCGCGTCCTCGATCAGCTCGCGCAGCCGGTCCCGTTCCAGCTGACGCTGGATGAGGGCCTCGACGTACGCGGACACGCCCCGCTTGCCGGTCCGCTGTACCCATGAAGCCACTTCGACAAGACTTTCGTTGTTGAGGTGTCGAAGTATACTTAGACAGATTACGTCGTAGTCAATATGAACAGGTGAGCTAGTGGACGAGAACCTGCCGGTCAAGCCGGACGACGTGGTCGACCGGGACCGGGAGTGGGGTCTGCTCACCGCGTTCCTCGCCGATCCGGATCCGGCGATGCGGCTCGGCATTGTGTCGGGGCGGCGGCGGCACGGGAAGTCGTACCTTCTGCAGGCGCTGTCCGAACAGGTCGGCGGACTGTACGTCACGGCGGTCCGGGAGGAGGGGCGGCTGCCCGCGATCCGGCGGTTCAGCGACGCGGTCGCCGCCCACGCAGGTCTGCGGCCGGGGAGCCTCCGTCTCACGGACTGGCGTGACGTCCTGTCCAACGCCCTTGACGTGACCGCCCGTTCGTCGCCGCACCCGCTCCTCGTGATCGACGAACTGCCGTACCTGCTCCAGCACTCGCCCGAGATCCCGGGGCTGCTGCAACAGCTCTACGACGAACGCCAGCGCGGTGCCCGGCCGGATGCCGGGCCGGGGCCGCGGCTGATCCTGTGCGGCTCCGCGATGAGCGTCATGCACGAACTGCTCTCGGGGACCAAGCCCCTGCGCGGACGCGCTGTGGTGGACCTACGGCTGGGCCCCTTCGACTACCGCGACAGCCGGGCCTTCTGGCAGATCACCGACCCGCTGACCGCGCTGAAGGTGCACGCGGTCCTGGGCGGGGCCCCCGGCTACCGGCCGGTGGCCGCCCGGCCGCATCCGGACGACGGCTTCGACACCTGGCTCGCCCGGACCCTGCTCGACCCGGGACGAGCGGTCTACTCCCGTACCGAGACCGAGTACCTGCTGCGCGAGGACCCGAGGATCACCCAGCACACGCTGTACTACGACATCCTCACCGCCATCGCGAACGGCGCCGCCACCCCCAGCAAGATCGCCGCCGCCCTGGAGCGCCCGCGCAACGCCGTCGCCCACCCGCTCGGAGTGCTGGAATCCACCGGCTACATCAGACGGGAAGAGGACATCCTCCGCTCCCGGCACCCCGTCATCACGCTCGCCGACCCCGTCATCCGCTTCAACCAGCTCATCACCCTCCCGCAGGCCGCCGCCGTCGAGCAGGGCTTCGCCGAACAGGCCTGGCAACAGGCCGCCCCGACCTTCAACTCCAAGATCCTCGGACCGCACTTCGAGGACCTGGCCCGCGACTTCACCCGCCGCTACGCCCACACCCTGCTCCCCGGCGGACTGCCCGGCCCGGTCGGCACCACCGAGGTCGCCGACCGGACCGGCCGGACGAAGCACGAGGTCGACGTCATCGCCCTGGCCGCCGGCGAGCGCCCCCAGGCCCCCCGTGCGCGGATCGCACTGCTGGGCGAGGCCAAGGCGACGGCCGCCCGCCGGGGGACCGGTGACCTGGAGCGCCTGGAACGCATCCGCGCCCTGCTCGCGGAGCAGGGGTACGACACCGCCGCCACCACCCTGGCCCTGTACTCCCTGCACGGCTTCTATCCCGACCTCACCGAACTGGCCGACCGCCGGGACGACCTCCTCCTGGTCGATCTGCCCACCCTCTACGGCGGCTGACGCAACGCAACCTTCCCCCCGCCTCGTGAGTCTCTTCGCCGTACGCCCTGTCGTACGTCCTGTCACACGTCGTGTCACACGCCCTGTGTACGTGTCCCGCCCGCACAGCTCGAAAGGCTTTCGTGCACCAGAAGAGTCTCGCCGCCGCCCGGACCGGTGGTGTCATGTCCGCCGTCGTTCTCGGGAGTCTGCTCGTCGCCGTCCCGCAGGCGGCTGCCGCCGAGGTGACCTGCTCGGCCAACGTCTACAAGCGGACGTTCTACAAGAACACCTCGCTGTCCGGTTCCCCGGTGCGGACCGACTGCGACAAGACGGTCAGCCGGAGTTGGTCCGGCAGCCCCGCCTCCGGTGTGCCGTCGAACAATTTCGGCGTCCGCTGGTCGGTGAGCCGCGACTTCGGCTCCGGCGGCCCCTTCACGTTCACCGCCTCCGCGACCGACGGCGTCCGCGTCTACCTGGACGGCGTACGCAAGATCGACCTGTGGAAGAACACCGGTGACACCGCACGCGCCAAGAGCGTCAACCTCACCGTCCCGCGCGGCAGGCACACCGTCCGCGTCGACTACGTGAACTGGACCGGCGCCGCGAAGGTCAAGTTCACCTACACGCCCCGGACTTCGGCGACGTACGACAGGACGAAGCCGCTCGTTCCGACGGGCGTGAAGACCGCGTACAACACGACCACCCGTAAGGCGACCGTCTCCTGGGCCGCCAACAAGGAGATGGACCTGGCGGGTTACACCCTCTACCGGCGGCCCGTCGACTCCGGCACCTGGACGAAGGTCGGTACGACCACTGCCCGCAGCCACACCGACCCCGCGGTGAACCCCGACGACCGCACGCCCTACTACTACGAGGTCCGCGCCAAGGACCGGGCGGGCAACACCTCGCCGGGCAGCACGGACACGATCGTCCGCCCGCTGCCGGTCGTCACCTCCCTCACGGGCACCTACGACAAGGCGACCGGCAAGGTCACCCTGAAGTGGCCCCTCAACACCGAGCCGCACTTCGACCACTACACGGTCCTGAGCAACGACAAGGTGGACGGCGCTTACATCTGGGTCCCGCTCGGCACGACCAAGGGCAACACCTGGACGACGGCACCCGTCCCCGCCGACGGCGAGACCCGCCACTACCGCGTCCTGGTCACCAACGACGGTGGCACCACGACCTACAACCCGCTCTGGCTCGACCCCGACGCTCCCCATGAGCTGTGGCTCGTCGTCGCCGACGGCATAGCCCCCGAAAGCGCCCCCGACCTGACCCTCGGTTCCTGCACGGGCGGCATCCAGGCGACCGCATCCGACACCACCCCGGCCCCGATCCGCGACTTCAACGGCTTCGAGATCGAGCGCCGCGTCGCAGCGACGAACACCTGGTCGGTGGCCCTGCACAAGGGGTTCGACCCGCGCCCCTCCACCGCCACGGCGACGGTCTGCGACCCGCTCCCCTCGGACGGACGCACCTACGAGTACCGGGCCCGCACCTATGACACGTCCGGCAACTACTCGCCGTACAGCGAGATCCGCACGGCGACTTTGCCGGCCGGCTGACGGCTCTCGGGGACCCCGGGGCCTTTGCGGGCCTCGGGGCGTCACCCTGACTCGTGAGCGACTGGTCAGCACCAGCCGGGCGGGATGCGCTGCTCCACCTGCGTTCGGCCAGGTGTCGCCGACGGCGCCCCTCCGGGGAAGAACGTCAGCGCATCCACGCGGGCGTCTCGACTCCGGTGAACCTGTTCCAGGCCAGGCAGTACGCCCGCGACTCGGGCCCCACGTACTCCCAGACGCCCTGGAGATCGAACCCCTCGTCCCAGGCATTGAGCAGCGCCTCGAAGAAGCCGGTCGCGACGGCCGTACCGTCGTACTCGCTGCCGGACACCTGGACCTCCTCCAGGATCCCGAACACGCGCTGCTTCTGCCGGGGCGTGAGGCGGGCGTCGTGTGCGGCGAACGCCGTTCCCATGGCGGCCAGGCGGAAGGTCAGCGGCAGTTCGTCGTCCTCGTCCTCGGCGGCCAGTACGCCACTGACGCCGAGGAGTTCACGGAACCAGCCCGGCGTGGAGAAGGCGTCGGTCACTCCACCGCCCCGGCCTTGGCACCGGCGAGGAACGCTTGCCAGCTGCCGGGGGCGAAGTTGAGCATCGGTCGGGCCTGGTCCTTGCTGTCGCGCACGGCTCGGCCGCCGGTGGAACAGGGGGCAACCTCTACACAGTTGTTCTCCTGCCCGGAGTACGACGACTTCCGGAAGGGGCCCACAACCTCGGTCACTTGACCGGCTCCACCTTGGCGCCGGCGAGGAAGGTCCGCCAACTGCCGGGCGTGAAGGTGAGGATGGGGCCGATCTGGTTCTTGCTGTCGCGCACGGCTCGGCCGCCGGTGGCGATGTCAGCGACCTCTACGCAGTTGTTCTCCGCGCCGGAGTACGACGACTTCCGGAAGGGGCTCACAACTTCGGTCACTTTGCGTCTCCCTAACTGCTCTGCAGTGCGCCCCGGATGAGTCTCGCACTCGCGTCCGGTGTCAGTGCTGACGATCGTAGTAGGTCGTACACATTGGCGTAAGCCGCGAGATCCTCTGCCCCTTCAAGGACCGATGCGCCCCTCAGGTTGTCCAACGCGACGGCTTCCACAGTCGGCTCCGGTTCGAAACTGAAGGTGGAGAAGGCAGAGGTCGAGATCGCCAGCGCTCCTGCGCTGAACGGCAGCACCTGCACCGTGACGTTCTTCCGTTTCCCGATCTCAAGGATCGCGGACAGTTGTTCCCGGTGAACCTCCACGTTCACCAACGGGTGCGCGATGACCGTCTCCCAGAGGATGGCTGTGTATGTCGCTCCGCCGTCCTCGATCTTCGCTTGGCGCCCCTCGCGAACCTTCACCAGTTGGCCAACCCGCTCGGGGGCGATGTAGTTAGGGCTCGCAGCGATGATCGCTTCCGCGTAGGTGGGGGTCTGCAGGAGGCCGGGGACCAGGGACGGCTGCCATTCCCGGATGTGCGTCGCGTCGTCCTCCAGCGCGATGTGATCCAGATAGTCCGGCCGCAGATGCTCCGCGTGTTCGAGCCACCAACCCCGCCGGTGCGACTGCTTGGCCAACCCCTCAAGCCGGTCCTGGACTTCCTGGTCCGTGACGCCGTACGCATCCAGCAGGAGCCGGACGTCGATGACGCGCGCACTCGTGTGGCCGCTCTCAATACGGCTGATCCTGGCCTGACTTGTGGCGATCACCTCGGCAGCCTGCGGCTGATCGAGCTGCGCGGCCTGCCGGTACCTCTTCAGCGCCGAGCCTAGGCGCCTGCTGCGCACGGTCGGCCGTCCCCCTGCGGGCATGAGCCCTCCCTCTTCATCGACGGCCACAGTGCCATAGCGGGCAGCACCGTCGCCTCCGATTCACACGATAGAGGTAATCGACTGCATGTATTCAGTCGTTCTCATTGTGTAGGTCGCGAATGCCTGCCTAGCCTCTCCGTCAAGCACCGTCACAGAGCGCCAACTTGACCGACCGTCAGGGGGACTTCGCCATGCCCGAACCCACCACCTTCCGCATCCCCAAACACCCCAGAAACGTCCCCGAAGCCCGAGTCCAGGTCCGAAAGGTCCTCGCCGACTGGGGCCTGCCCCCCGACCTCGCCGCCGACATCGCCCTCGTCGCAACGGAGTTCGTCACCAACTCCGTACGCCACTGCGAAGTGACCTACTCCCTGGTCGAGATCACCCTCACCCTCGACACCACCCACCTCCTCCTGGAGGTCTCCGACCCCGACAAGGAGAAGCTCCCCGCACCCCGCCCCGCCGCCCAACACGACGAGGACGGACGCGGATTGACGGTCATCGCCGCCCTCACCACCCGCTGGGGATGCGACCTCCGCCGCTACACCAAGTGCTCCTGGGCCACCTTCCCCCTACCGGAAACCGCCCCCGCATGTTCCGGCTGACGGCCCGACTGGCAGCCGTGCTCACCCGCCGCCGAACACCGGATCCACCCGCCGCACCCACTCTCACCACCCACGCACCCCGCACCCCGGACCCGTACGTCTGGACCCTCCCCACCCCCCACCACGCCCGCTGGCGCCGCTGGCACCGACGCAGAAGTCCGACCACCCCGCACCTCCCCGACGAGGACTGCTGGCAGGCACTCGCAATCACCCCGCTCCCGCTCCCACCCCCGCCCTCAGCGAACTGGACGACGACGGACGACGTCGTACGCCCCTACGTCCTGCGGGCCTTCGGCGAGGGCTGGTAACCCCCTGGGTGCAGGCGTACTCAGGTGAGATCACTCATCGCGCTCCGACTACTGGTGTGCCCGGCCCGTTTCTGTCGTCGGTGTGGCCGTGGAGTCGTAGTCGGCGCGGGCCTGGGCGATGGTGCCGCGGTGGCGCTCCGCCCATTCCACGAGGCCGGTGAGGTAGGAGTGCAGCTCTCGTGCCATGGGGGTGAGCCTGTACTCGACCTTCGGCGGCACGGTGGGATGGACGGTCCTCGTCAACAGTCCGTCGCGTTCGAGTCTGCGCAGGTTCAGGGTGAGCATCCGTCGGCTGATGCCTTCGACGGAACGTTCCAGCTCGGTGAACCTGACGGGGCCATGCGCGGCGGCGACCAGGATGCTGATGCTCCACTTGCCCGCGACGTGATCGAGCACCTCGACGAGCGGACACGCCTGGGCGGTGACCTCCTGGGACACATCCGTGTGACTGCGTGACATAAAAGTGCCTCCTTCCTCGGCGCCTCATGGTTACAGAAGATGGCAGCTGTAACAAATAGTTCCCCAAGGGAGGTTCGACCGTGCCCAAGCCCATACCCCTGCCCCGTGCACGGGTGAGTGCGTCGCCGTGGCTGACCGTCATCCTGCTCTGCGTCGGCCAGATGATGATCGTCCTCGACCAGAACATCGTGAATGTGGCGTTGCCCGCAGTGCAGCGCGGCCTCGGAATCTCCTCTGAGAACCTCGTCTGGGTGGTCAACGCCTACGTCATCCCGTTCGGCGGGCTCCTGCTGCTGGCCGGACGGCTCGGTGACCTGATCGGACGGAAGGCCGTCTTCCTCACCGGAATCGTGCTGTTCAGTGCCTCCTCGGTGCTGTGCGGTGTGGCCGCCACGGAGACCGAGCTGATCGCGTCCCGCTTCCTCCAGGGGATCGGTGGGGCGGTCGCCTCCGCCTGCGTACTCGGCATGGTCGCGACCGTGTTCTCCGAACGCCGCAAGCAGGCCCAGGCCATCGCCGCCTACAGCTTCGCCTCCGCGGGCGGCGGCGCGGTCGGGCCACTGCTCGGCGGCGTCCTCACCGATCTGCTCAGCTGGCACTGGATCTTCTTCATCAACGCACCGATCGGTGCCGCCCTCGTCCTGGTCGGTGTGCGAGCGCTCCCCGGGGACCGTGGCGAGGGGATGGGCAAGGGCACCGACTTCCTGGGAGCCCTGCTGGTCATGGCAGGCATGATGCTCTTGGTGTACACCGTGGTGGACGCCGAGCGGGTCGGCTGGGCAGCGGCGCAGACCCTGCTGCTGGGCCCGGTCTCCCTCTTGTTGCTGATCGGGTTCGTCGTCCGCCAGGCCACGGCCGCCGCGCCGTTGCTGCCGCCGAGGATCTTCCGCTCGCGGAGCCTGACCGCGGCCAACATCGTCCAGTTCCTGATGATCGCCGGAATGTTCGGCCTGCTGTTCTTCGGCACGCTCTACCTGCAGCGCGTGCTGAGGTACGGCTCGCTGCGGGCCGGTATCGGGTTCGTGCCCATCGCCGTGGTGATCGCGGTGGTGTCCCTCGGGTTCTCGACCCGGCTCATCACCAGGTTCGGCCAACGCACGATGCTCCTCCTGGGGCTCGCCCTCATCTCCGGGGCGTTCGTGATGCTGTCGTTCGCCCGCGCCGACGGTGCCTACCCGGTGGACTTCCTGCCGGCCAGTCTCGTCATGGGGCTGGGCTTCGGCCTGGCCGCGCCCGCCGCCATGGGGCTGGGCATGTCTGCCGTCACGCCGGCCGACGCCGGCATCGCTTCCGGGCTGTTCAACACCACCCAGCAGATCGGCGGCGCCATGGGCCTGACCGTGCTGAGCGCCCTGGTCAGCGCGCGTACGGACAGCCTCACCGCGGCAGGGAGGACCGAGGCCGAATCACTGGTCGGCGGCTACCACGCGGCCTTCCTGGCCGCTGCCGGATTCACGCTGGCGGCCTTGATCGTCGGTGCCTGCCTGCTCAAGACCACGCCGTCCGTGGTCGTGGGGCAACAAGGCGTGTCGTCGGCTGAACAGAACACCCCGGTCCCCTGAGCGGCAACGTCACCCGGCGCAGCGCGGTGTCTGGGGGAGGACGGCCGTGGAGGGCGGGCGAGACGACGGATCATGAGAGTGGTCGTCCACGCGAGTACGGTCGGCAAGGACAACGACGGGGGAGTGGACCGGGATGGCCTTCGACGGACAGACCTGGCGCCTTGAGCGCGACGAGCGGCTGCTCGGTGAGATCGTGATCGAGGACGCCGACTTCCCCTGGCTGAGCGGCCGGTTCGTGCCCCAGGCGGCGTTTGCCGAGGTCGAGGCATGGTTCGTCGAGTCGCTCGCGCTCATGGAGGCGGAGGAGTACGGGAGGTTCGACGTCGCGTACGACCGCATCGCCCGCGCCCTCACCCTCGTCTCCCCCGAAGGCCCCGTCGCGGAGTTCCTCCTGCACATCGAGGGCGACCAGGCCTGGTTCCGCTGGAGCGACGAGCCCTTCGACGAGCCCTTCGACGAGGACGACGAACCGTAAGCCTTCCGCCCTCACCCCCAAGATCAACAGGAACAAAACCTTCCACATCCTGTCGAAAGCAGACCCCTTCCGCTCTACAACCGTCGATCCCCCTCAGAAGTCTCTGTGCGTGAACCATGAGGTTCTACGGTGTTCGCGGGTTTGCCGTGACTGCCGCTGGGCAAGCGCTCGCCGTTCCGCAGTCGGCCGCCGCTGCCGCCTTCGGGGCGCAGCCGGTCATACGCGAGCGGGCTTTCCGATGGGGGAACGAAGTGTCGATGCAGGGCGCGGACAGCGGTCCGCCGTTGCGGGGGCGGGTACTGGGCGGGATGCAGAAGGTGATCCCCTCGCCCCGGCAACCCCTTCCGGCCGCCAAGGCCGAGCCGTTGCCCGGCCTCGCCGGTTCCGCCGGTTCCGCAGGCCCCACCGGTACCGGCGGTACCGGCGGAGCGACCCGCAAGCCCACCCGGCCGACCGCCAAGCACGCCGCGATACGAGGCCGCGGCGACCACCGCCTCTACGCCGTCGACGGACTCCGCCTGCTCGCCGCGCTCGTCGTCGCCCTGCACCACTACGCCGGAACCTGGCGGGTCAACCAGCCGGACAACCTCATCTGGGGTCAGCCGGTGTCCGACATCATGCCGAACTGGTTCCGGATCTCCGCGTACGGCTGGATCGGCGTCGAGATCTTCTTCGTGGTCAGTGGCTTCGTGATCTGTATGTCGTGCTGGGGCCGTACCCCGCGGCAGTTCTTCACCTCCCGCGTGATCCGGCTCTACCCGGCGTACTGGTTCTCCATCATCTTCACCACCGCCGTCGTGGTGGCCCTGCCCGGGGTGTGGGAGCGGAAGCAGGGGCGCGAGATTCTGCTCAACTTCACCATGCTGCAAGGGGGTTCGGGTGTGTCGAACGTCGACCTCGTGTACTGGACCCTCTGGTCGGAGCTGCGTTTCTACCTGCTCTTCATGGCGGTTGTCGTCACGGGGCTGACGTACCGCAAGGTCGTGGTGTTCTGCTGCCTCTGGGGCGCCGCCGCCATGATTGCCCCGGCCGCGGGCTTCCATGTCCTAACCTTGATCGTCAACCCTGAGGGTGCCTGGTACTTCATCGCGGGCCTGGCCCTCTACCTGATGCACCGCTTCGGCCAGGACCTGTTGCTCTGGGGCATCGTCGCCATGGCCTGGCTGATGGGACAGCTGGAACTCGGGCATCGCATCGACACGGTCGAAAAAGTCTCCAGCTGGCGCGGCAGCGTACTGATCTTCACCGTGTTCCTGCTGGTCATGGTCGCCATCGCGCTCGGCTACACCGACCGCATCCGCTGGAAGTGGCTGGTCACGGCCGGTGCGCTGACCTACCCGTTCTATCTGATGCACTACCTCGTCGGTACGACGATCATCAACCGCCTGCGCGACACCATGGACGCCCGGCTCCTGGTCGTCTCGGTGATCGCCGGTTTCCTCGTACTCAGCTGGCTGGTCCACAAGTTCGTCGAGGCCCCCCTCGCCCGCCTGATGAAACGCGGCCTGGACACCTCCTTCGCCCGCCTCCGCAACGCCTCCTCGATGTCCTGACCTGCCGCATCCGTCGGCCTCCCCCCACTTCCCCCTGGTACGGAAACCCCGGGTCACCCTCCTGTCCCGGGGTTTCTCCCTGTTCACGGCCAGGTCAACCCACCTGCACTGCAAGGACGTTGACCCGTCCCGGGCGTACCAGCAGAATGAGCCCGCGCGTTCATGAGAGCGCTCTCAAACCGGCAGAGGAGACCCATGAACGACGACGCCTCCGGTGCACAGCACCCCCAACCCCCCTTCCTCAGTAGCCGCCGCCACCCCGCCCTCAGCCGCCGCACACTCCTCGGCGCCGCCGCGCTGACGGCAGCGGCTGCCGGAGCCGGAGTAGCCCACGCGGACGCCAAATCCCCCTCGCCCACGGGGAGTTCAGCCCAGCGCCGGGCCCACAGCTTCCTCGGCGCCGCCATGGACGCCTACCCCGACCACGGCGACATCCGGCTCACCCAGAGCTACACCGACCAGGCGGGCCTGTTCAGCACGGCGTTCACCTACGACAACGCCCTCGCGATCCTCGCCCACCTCGCCGTCCGTACGGAGGCGGGCCGGACCCGGGCCGTCGCCCTCGGGGACGCTCTCCTGTACGCCCAGGCCCACGACCCGGCGTACGACGACGGCAGGCTCCGGCAGGCCTACAACGTCGGGCCGTACGTCTTCTTCGACGGCGTCCCCCAGCCCGACGGCTTCGTACGCGCCGACGGCACCGCCAACGTCGGCACCCAGTTCGGCTTCACCGGCACCGCCGTGGGCGACATGGCCTGGGCCGGTATCGCGCTCAGCGCCCTCGCCCGCCGCACCGGCAAGCGCCGCTTCCTCGACGGCGCCGTCCGCATCGGCAACTGGATCGAGACGAACGCGAGCACCGAACAGCCCCTCGGCGGCTACAAGTTCGGCGTCGACGGCGCCAACCAGAAGCTCCCCTTCAGCTCGACCGAGCACAACACCGACCTGGTCTGCCTCTTCGGACGCCTCGCCCAGCTCACCGGTGACCCGGCGTGGCGCGAACGGCGGGCGACAGCACGGGCGTTCGTGGTGAGGATGTGGCAGCCCACCACCGGCTCAG
This sequence comes from Streptomyces geranii, assembly GCF_002954775.1. Classification (GTDB taxonomy): domain Bacteria; phylum Actinomycetota; class Actinomycetes; order Streptomycetales; family Streptomycetaceae; genus Streptomyces; species Streptomyces geranii. Next base: position 80,831 of record NZ_PJME01000011.1, on the reverse strand, counting down.
GGAGCCGGAAGGGCGGCTTCTTCTACACGGGCACCAACGACGGCGTCACCGTCAACAAGTCCCCGATCCCCGAGGACACCCAGACCTGGACCCACCTCGCCCTCAACTCCCCCCGCTACTCGGCCTCGTTGGACTGGGCCGCCACCGAACTGGCCGTCCTCGACCGCGCCGACCGCACCAACAGCACGGTCCCCGCAGGCCAGTCGTACGAGGGAGTCACCTTCAGCTCCGCGAGCCTGGTGGCCAACGAGGACGCGCCCATTGCCGAGTTCCAGCCCAAGCCGGACCGCAACGGCGTCTGGTTCGAGGGGACCGCGCACCTCGCCCTCGCCCTCCGCGACCGCGCGGGCCACGGCGACGAGGCCCGCGCCCACCGCCTGATCGCCAGCATCGAACGGGCCCAGGAACTCCTCGGCACCGCCCAGACCGTCGGCAGCCGCACCCTGCCCGAACGCGCCGGCGTCGTCTCGGCGAGCAGCCCCCTCGACACCGGCTTCGGCTTCGGCTACTACCCGTACCGCCACACGGGCGCGACGGCCTGGTACCTGCTGGCGGCCACCCGCACGAACCCCCTCAGCGCCTAGGCCCTGTCGTCAAATTCCCGCCTGCTCCGCGACGCCCGGCACGCCCTCTCGCCGCACCGGGCACAAGCCCACGTACAACCCAGTACGAGGGCTTGCACCCGGCACGCCGAGAGCACGCACCGGACGCCGCGGAGCCGCCCTACGGGCGACGACGGGAATTTGACGACAGGACCTAGGGCCTGTCCGGGGTCAGTTCCCCGCTGACCTGAACGACCTGAACGCGCCCTGGAACAAGGGGGTTTCACCCCGAGCCGTCCCGCGCATCCGCAGTGCGTAGCTCACCAGGGCGTGGTTCAGCATGTACAGCCGATGCTCCTCCTGGCCGCCCTCCGACAACCGCTCGACCACCCAGGCCAGGGGAGCCGCCCCGCCGTACGCCTCCCGGGGCTCGAACAGAAGCCGCGCGGCCCCGATCTCCCCCAGCACGTTCAGCGTGTACGCGAACGGATACGGCCGGTTGACCCGGTCGTCGTCCGTGCGGTCGAGGTCGGGGAAGCCGTCCACCAGCCGGTCCAGCGTGTCCGCGCCGATCAGATCCATGCGGCCCGTGAGCATCGCCGTCTGGATGATGTACGCGTACGAGATGCCGTTGAGGAAGTAGTTCGCCCCGGGATCGATGTGCTCCCACTGGCCCACGATCTCCTCGACCAGACCGTCCAGGTCCGGCACCTGCTCATCCAGCCGCCCGAGGTTGTGCAGGGCGACGATGTAGTACAGGCCCATATGGGTGCGCTCGACGGGAGTGATCCGGGCCAGCAGCTCCTTCGCCTGCGCCAACCGGTCCCGGCCGTACGTCAGATACTCCTCCGGACGGTCGGTCAGGGAGATCGCGTTGAGCATCGTGAGCAGCGGATAGATCTCCGTGAAGGCCTCCGACATGGGCTGCGGAAAGGCCGGCGGCAGGTTCAACTCACCTGCCCGGTCAAGGTAGTCGAGCACCTCCTTCACATGGTCCCGACCGCTGTTCTCCCGACCACCCTTCTCCCGATCTCCATGCTCCCGACCCCCGTCACCACCCTCGCCGGAAATGGCCCGCCCGTGCCCGAGCAGCGCCACCACCGACAGCAGCATCGCCCCGCCCCGCCCCCGGAAGAACGGCGCCGGGATCTTCTCCAACAGGTCGAGGGCTTCCCGGACATGGTTCCGGCGCCCGAGCACCAGCCGGTCCCTGAGCCCGAGTTGGCCGATCGCGAGGAACACGGCAGTGGACGCGGACAGCTTCTCGTAGTGGCCGTGCCGCCCGGCGTTCTCGTCCTTGATCCGGTCCGGCTCGATCGTGTCGACGACGGCCAGCATCTCCGCCGGAAAGTCGATACCGGTCCCAGAGACCTTCTCCCCGATCCCCCCGATCCCCTCGTTCCCCTCGTTCCCTCCGTTCACCAACAGGCTTCTGTCCAGGCCGAGTTTGGCGACCGCGTCCATCAGGACGCACCCTGCCATGAGCCGGAAGTACGGGTTCTCCTCGGCCCGTACGGCGTCCAGCACCGGCCCGAGCCGCAGCTCCAGTTCGGCCCGGCGCAGCGGACGGTCCGGGTCGACGGCGTCGAGCACGAACTCCGAGAGCAGCCGCGAGAACCGGGCGTACGCGCTCCGCTCGACGCCCTTCGCGGCCAGTAGCGCGAACGCCTGCCGGATCTGGGCGGCGGCCTGGGCGTCGTACGGGATCGGGTACTGCCCGAGCCCGATCCCGCGCACCATCCGGCTCCACGGGGTCGCCATCACCCGCGTCTCGTTGGCCAGGTGACGCAGGCCGTGCACAGGAACAGGGAACAGGGGAAGGGAAGTTGAAGTCATGAGAAGGGTGCCCTCCTACCGGTGTCAGTGGTGATCGGCGACGGTCAGTGCTGCTCCGGGCGGTACGGCAGCGGCGGCACCCGGAGTCCCAGGAACTCGGTCCGCGTGCCCTCCAGCATCTCCAGCGCCCAGTTCAGCCACTTGACGCCCTCGCAGTAGATGGCGACCGGGCGGCGCTGGGTCCGGTAGGTGTCCAGGAGGGTGCCGTCCAGCTCCTGCTGGAAGTGGAAGGGCGGCATCGCGGTGAAGTGCTGGCCCATCATGAAGACGAACCGGACCAGCCAGTACGGGTCGTCGCGCAGGAACGCGGAGTCGGGATCGTCCAGCCCGAGCGCGGCCGTCATCACCGGCGCGAACCAGTCCTCCATGCCCTGGGGCGAGTTGGCGTCGACCGTGCCACCACCGGCCACCACATCCCGTACCCGATAGGCCCGTTGGTACGGATTCCCGTCGAAGAAGGAGATGTCGACGCGCGGGGGAGCACCCTCGTCGATCCTCACGTCCATTGTGAACTGCTCGAAGTGGATCTCGTCGTAGTGGCCGATGGAGTTGTGCCAGGGCTTGTTGTCGTACATGGCGTCGTCGCGGGTGTCCCGGCCCTCGCCCTTGAAGCCGATCGCGCGCGGGTCAAGGAACTTGATGCCCAGCGCCTCGGCGGTGATCGCGTCGAGCGCCGCCCGCACCCGCTCCTCGGCCGCTCCCGTCTCGATCAACCGCTGGGCGTGCAGCAGGGGTTCGCTGTTGGTGATCTTGATGTTCTCGGTGTTCGTGTCGCCCATGACCAGCGAGTGGAAGGCCGGTTCGAGGACCTCCAGGAACTCGGGCGCCGACCGGAAACGCGCGAGCAGGGCACGGGAGTTGAGGTAGGAGACGCCGTTGACGACGATCCGATCGGTGTCCAGGAGTGCCGAGTTGAAGGTGAGCGGTGCCGTGCGGCGGCACAGGGCGAGCCGGTCCTCGATCTTCCGGAAGTACGAGATGTCGAGCGTCTCGCCGGGCGCCGCGACCCGCCCGACGCTGTGCACGTTCTCGTACAGCACCCGGATGATCTGCTCGTAGAGCCGGGCGACGACGGCCGGCGGGGGAGTGTGCTTCTCGACGAACCGGCTGACCTCGTCCCCGGCCACGTAACTCATCTCGTAGATGACCTCGCGCCCGACGGAAGCCACCGCACCCACCGCACCCACCGCGCTCACCGCGCTCACCGCGCCCGTCGTGCCGCCGACCGGGACCTCGCGCTCCAACACGTCGTAGACCTCGGGGAAGTAGTCGCGCACCGGGGCGGGCAGCGACTGGAGGAACTCCGCCTGCTTGGCGGCCTTCGCGAACGGCGGGAGCATCACGCCGTCGCCGTCCGGGTGCCAACGCGCGGTCGTCAGAGCCTCGCTGAGGATCTTGCGGACCGTGATCCGCTCCTCGCCCGCCTTCCTGACGAAGATCGTCATGGACTCGCTGCCACCCTTGCCGAAGTTGACGATCGCCTCGTCGATGTGGGTGTAGGCGTAGACCGTGCTGGAGAGGAGGCGGCGGCTGCGGGCGTTGTGCAGGACGCGCTCGTTCTCCTCGGTGAGCGCGAGGACGCACGCCGACTCGAAGTCGTCCAGGGCCGGGTTGAGCCGCCGCTTCCACGACTCGGCGGGCTCCGTGATCCGGACGAGCCGGGCGTCGTACCGCCCGGTGTCGAGGCCCGCGCGATCGGTCGGAAGGTCCGAACCCAGCGCCAGGATCTGACAGTTGCCGTTGAGATGGATCCGCCGGGCGTCGCCGCCGCGCAGCGCGCCGGACAGCAGGACCGCCCGGGTCGCGTCCTGGAGATCCTTCCGCGACTGCACCGGCACGCCCTCCGGCGAGACGAGCGGTATCTCGGCGTCGCCGAGCCGGTCGAGCATCCCGTCCGGGAACTCGCCCCGAGCATGGGCGTCATACGCGGGCTGGGCCTCGTACGCCTCATACAGAACGACCGCGTCGGCGGGCGAGATCGCCCCGGCGACAGCCAGCGCGACCAGCCACCCGAGCGCGTCGCCGCCTTCGAGATAGTGGTCGCTCTGTGCGAACAGAGCGGGCCGGTGCTGCACCAACGCGTCGAACAGCAGGTACTGGTAGACGACCCGATGCCCGATCCGCGGCACCGCGTCCGAGTCGGAGCCGTCGAGCCGACCGCCCCCACCGCCCCCACCGACCCGGCCGAGCCGGTCCCGGTGCAGCCCTTCGAGCAGCTGGTTGTACGTCTGCAACGCCGTCGGCTGGGTGTCGAGGAGCAGCCGGGTACGGCGGGCCATCGTCTCGGCGTCCACGCCCGCGAGCCCGTCGAAGTGGAAGACGACCACCTCGGGGCGGTCGGTGCCGACCGTCCGCGTAGTGGCCCGCCCGCCCTGGTCGAGCACCTTCAGCTCGACGGCCGCCCGCCCCAGCAGCTCGGGATCCTCGTCCACCGCACCCGTGATCCGCTTCTTCAGCCGCGCCTTGACGACGAGTTCGCCCCGGCCGACGGCGATGTGCTCCCGGTGGTTGCGCGTGTGCTGGAAGGTTTCGAGGAACGCGTAGAACGCCGCCGACCCCTCCCGCACCGGCCGCAGCATCTCCGCCGTGATGACGCGGCCGAGGGTGCGCGAGAAGTAGTCGTCGCAGAACTCGCTCCGCTCGGCGAGCCGGAACAGCTCCCGCAGGATGTCGTACGGCGCCTCGGTCCGGGTCTCCGTCCCCCGGCCGTCCGCCGCGTACAGCCGCTCCAGCGCCGCCATCAGCCCGTCCACGACGGTCACGGCCCGCAGGAACGTTTCGGTGTCCTCCTCGGTGCCCGTGTACGCCAGCACCGGAGCGGCGAGGTCGTTGTCCTTCAGCAGCTGTACGGACTTGGCGCCCGGGCCGAGTTCCAGGACCACGTCGGTGTCGAGGCCGCCGAGGATCTCGCAGGTGTCCCGGGACGCCATGACCTGGTCCGTCATGGCCAGCACCCCGCGCCTGACCCCGGCGGCGGTGGTGAGGAGGGACGCGTCGTGGTTGGAGACCACGGGGACCCGGGGTTCCCCGAAGCGGATGCGGTTGACGTCGAGGAAACGTTCCAGCGCGTGCCGGGCGGGGCGCATCCGGGAGGAGTGGGCCAGGAAGACGGTCGGGTCCTTCAGCTCCTCGGTGGCGATGTGCGGATACGCGGCCATGAACCGGTCGAAGCCGGCCTTGACGCCGGTACGGACGTACAGATTGGCCTGTGTCGGCGAGTACGCCTTGTGCAGCTCGACGTCCCGGGCCGGGTACGAGCCCCGGATCTCGTCGAGCACGGTCGCGAGCGCGTCGGGCGTCCGGGCCCGCACCGCCAGCACGTGCGAGGGCTCCGGGACTAGCGGCGTACGGCGGACGGACTCGGGGAGGTACCAGGCGATGGCGCGGGCGAAGGGGTCGTCGTAGGAAGGGGTGTTGTGCGGGGGCTCGTCGTACGAGGGTCCGGTCTGCGAAGGCCCGGTGTACGAGGGTCCGTTGTGCGAAGGCCCGGTGTACGCGGGGTCCCTCGCGTCGGCCGTGGGGACCGCGCCCGCTGCCAGCAGCATCAGTGGGGTGAACGCCTGTGCGATCTTGACGCCGTCGAACACCGACAGGGAGCCGCTCGCCACGGCCGCCGTCAGGATGCCGAAGCTCTCGCCGGTGTAGGCGACCAGGCCGACCGGCGTGCCGCGCTCGTCGATGCGGTCGCGCAGGAAGGCGTCCAGGGCCAGGCTGTGCACCAGCAGGGCGGCGCCGATGAACCCCTGCCGTTCGAGCGCTCCGCCGGGCAGGTTCTCGGCGGTCGGGAGCAGCCGTTCGGGGTGGCCGGGCACGCCCAGGGCGCGGGCGGCCTCCTCGTAGAGAGCGGTGATCTCGGGGACGCCCGCGTCGAGCAGGGTCCGGCCTAGGTTCTGGTAGGCGGCGCGGCTGCCGAGGCCGGGGAAGAAACCGGCGACGCGGACGCGGTCCTTGGTGCGGACGTCTTCGACGGGGCTGGGCGCGGTGGGGGTCAGGGAGCGGGGCACGAGTATCGCCTTCTCTGGTCGGGCGTCGGAAACGCGCTCGCCTTTGGGCGCGGAGGCGGCCGGAAAATTCGTCAACGGCTCACCCGAGAAATTCTGTCCACCCGCCAAATCGTTTTCAACGATTTCCTGTTCAGGCTTCTACATGTCTTTACAGGTAGTGTCAGAGGAACGTCAGAGGAGTGTCATGTGCACTGGTCGAAGCGCTGCGGGAGCACGAGAAAGGGCCGGAAGACCGTAAAGGTCTCCCGGCCCTGCCGAATTCTGCGAGATTCTCCGAGACAGTGCGAGCTATTACCGGCGTACGCGGAAAAGAATTCTACTGAACGCCTGCTTCCACATTCTCCGCCCGAGGCGCGACCGCCGGAGAGGCGACCCGATTCGCCGCGGAACCGCCGCCCAGCGACCCGGCGACCGCGACCCCGAGCCCCGCGAGCGCGAGTGAGGCGCCGACCCACAGCGGGGAGACGAAGCCGTACCCGGCGGCGAGGGTGAGGCCGCCGATCCAGGCGCCGAGGGCGTTGCCGACGTTGAAGGCGGCGATGTTGGCGCCGGAGGCCATGGTCGGCGCGTCCGAGGCGTACTTCATGGCGCGGGCCTGGAGGCCGGGCGCCGCGGAGAGGCCGATGGCGCCCATCAGCAGCAGGGCGACGATCGTGGCGATCTTGTTCTCGGCGGTGAGGGCGAACAGGGCCATGACGACGGTGAGGCCGGCCATGATGCTGATCAGCGAGGTGTTGAGGGACTTGTCGGCCGCCTTGCCGCCGAAGAAGTTGCCGATGAACGTACCGGCGCCGAACAGGACGAGCAGCCACGGCACCGCGCTGTCGGAGAACCCGCTGACGTCGGTGAGCGTGAACGCGATGTAGGTGTAGCCGCCGATGACGCCACCGAAGGCGAGGATGCTCAGCGCGATGGAGACCCAGACCTGACCGCGCCGGAAGACGGCGAGTTCGGTGCGCAGGTCGGTCGGCGCGGACGCGGTGCCGCGCGGCACCAGGGCCTGGATGCCGGTCAGGGTGACGACGCCCAGGATCGTGATCGCCCAGAAGGTCGAGCGCCAGCCGAGCTGCTGGCCCAGGAAGGTGCCGAGCGGCACACCGAGCACATTGGCAGCCGTCAGCCCGCCGAACATCAGGGCGATGGCGCTGCCCTTCTTGTTCTCGGCGACCATGTCGGAGGCGACGACCGCGCCGACGCTGAAGAAGGCGCCGTGGCAGAGGGCCGCGACGACGCGGCCGACCATGAGCAGCGAGTAGGTCGGGGCGACCGCGGAGATCAGGTTGCCGACGATGAACAGGGTCATCAGGCCGACGAGAACCTTCTTGCGGTCGAACCGGGCGATGGCTGCGGTGAGCCCGAGCGCGCCGATCGCGACGCTCAGTGCGTAGCCGGAGACCAGGTACCCGGCCACGGACTCGGAGACGCCGAAATCGTCTGCCACCTCGGGCAGCAGTCCTACGATCCCGAACTCCGTGAGGCCGATACCGAAGCCCCCCAGAGCCAGGGCGATTAGCCCGACAGGCATGAGAAAACCCTCCGTTGCGATGAAGCGCTGATGAAGCGAAGCTCGAACGCATCGAAGTATCGCAGAACCTCGATATGAACTGTCAAGCCCGCCTGGAACGGCTTCCGTTGCTGGTGGGAGGGGTGCGGCGGGGGCCGGGGGAGTCCCGTCGCAGGTCAGAGGGTACCCGTCGATCGGGTGACGTATCGCTTATCATCGATGAATAATCAGTGCGCACGGAGAGGCCCCGGATCAGTCCCGTGTCATCCCCGTGTCAGCTCTGTATCGGCCCCGCACCCGCCGCCCTGCGCCCGTCTCGGAAGGCTCATGACGACTCATGACGACTCACGACATGCCCACGACGGGCGACCTCACCGCGCTGCTTGAGCCCCTCAAGGCGCTCGCCAACCCGGTGCGTCTCCAGGTGCTGCAGTGGCTGCGCGACCCCGAGGACCACTTCCCGGTCAACCCGGAGGTCACCGACCCGCGCCGGGTCGGTGTCTGCGTCAGCCACATCCAGGCCAAGACAGGACTGGCCCAGTCCACCGTCTCCGCCTACATGGCCACGCTCGAACGCGCGGGCCTCGTCCGCTCCACCCGCGTCGGCAAGTGGACCCACTACCGGCGCGACGAGGAGCACATCGCGTGGCTGGTCGAGGAGTTGCGCGGCGGAGTAGGAAGCGCAGGAGGCGCGGGCGATACGGCGGAGGGCCTGGACCTGCTGGAAACGGTCTCCTAGTCCGCCGTTCCCGTCACTTCGGTCGCTGTCGCTGTCGCTGCTGCTGCGGGCTCGGGCGGCGGGGGCGGAGGAGTCGTACGCAGCCGGGGCAGTATCCCTGGCGCCGCGAGCCCGGACAGGACGAGACGCCACAGGGCTGTTATCCGCGCGGGCAGATCCTGCCGGTTGCTGTACGCCTGGGACATCACCTGGAGCCCGGTGAACGCGCCGACCACGGTGGACGCGACCTCGGGAATGTCGGTCCCCGGCAGCAGTTCGCCCTGCTTGTCGGCCTGCCGCAGCAGATCCTCGATCACCGTGATCGCCTGGTTGTACGGGGTCTGCGCGGGCGGCGCGAAGGACGACTGCTCCACCGCCAGCCGTACGCTCGCCCGCAGCACCGAGTCGTACTGGAGCCGCTGGGCGAAGCCGAGGGTCAGGTCGATGACCGACTGGAGCTTCATCGGCTGGTCCGGCACGACCAGGGCCTCGCCCTGCGCCTCAAGGAGCGCGGTGGCGATCGCCTCCTTGGAGGGGAAGTGGTGGTAGAGGGCGCCCCGGGTGAGGCCGGCCCGGGCGAGGATCTCGTTCGTACTGGCCGCGTCGAACCCGCGCTCGCCGAACACGCCCGCTGCGGCCTCCAGGATCGAGCGCTTCGACCTGATGCCTCGCTCCTGCTGGGCCATCCTCGGTCCTCGCATCCCATGCTCGGAAAAAATACAAACCGGTCTGCATTGTATGCGGACCGGTTGCAGTGGGGAATGCCGAAGTCCGTTTGACTCCCAGGCCACGAACGGCCGTCGGGGCACCAAGTGTGCAACCGAATATGCGAAAGGCATGCTCACGGATGCCCGAGGCGGAAACCGACCCCGCGCACCGTCACGATCCAGTTGCTGGAGCCGAGTTTGCCGCGAAGGCTGCTGACGTGCGTGTCGATGGTGCGGCCCCGGTGCGACCAGTCGTCGTCCCAGACCTGGCTCATCAACTGCCGCCGGGACAGGGTGGTGTCGGGCCGGGAGGCGAGCAGGTGCAGCAGGTCGAACTCCTTGGGCGTCAGCTCCACCCGCCTTCCCTCCAGCAGGAGTTCACGGATCCGGGCGTCGATGCGCAGCGGCCCGTACGTGATGACCTCCTGCGGCGCCGACGTCCGCCGCGGCCGGGCCCGGCGCATCACCGCCTCCATCCGGGCGAGCAACTCCCGCAGCCCGTAAGGCTTCACGACGTAGTCGTCGGAGCCGGCCTGGAGGCCGAGTACGCGGTCCAGTTCGGCGCCGCGGGTGGTCACGGTGATGATCGGGACGTCGGCGACCGCCCGGATCCGGCGGCACACCTCCAGCCCGTCGAGGTCGGGCAGATCGAGGTCGAGCAGGACGAGATCGACACTGTGATGGGCCTGCAGCGCGAGCGCGGCGGTGGGCACACTCCGGGCCAGATGCCCGTACCGGCGCAGTTCCTGCACCAGGGTGTCCGCCGCCTGCGCCTCGCTCTCCACGACGAGCACCCTCAACGCGCCCTGCTGCTCCTGCGGTTGCTCTTGGCGCGGCCTGTCCGAATCCACGACCTGCTGATTCATCGATGCCCTCCTGAGACACGCCACGGCGAACTGGTGAGCGGGTACCGCCAAGGACGGTAACAGGCAACTCGGTCTGTTTGTCAACGAGGTATGGATGGCCGGTACACCCGTCGACTTCGGAACGCGAGGCGGACGGAAGCCCCAAGAAAAGACGGGTGAAACGGACTTATACCCCCGCTTGACCGCACGGATCCCGATCGTCCCCGCGAAGACGAATATGAAAAGTGAACGTAACGCGTGCGTAAACCAAGCGCGTCTGCATGTCTTTAGTAAGGTTTTACTATTGAAACCGACCGACCTGTCTGTATCTTGGTCGCTGTACGCGTCATCAGGGACGGGGGATCCTGACGCGCGGTCCGGCTCGCCCCTGTCCACAAACAGACAGGAGTGCCGAGGATGCCGAGTCCGACCCGAGTGTCCGGGACCGACACCGCCTCGCCGACCGGTTCCCTGCTCACCACCACGGTTCCGCGCGGCTACGTCCACCGCGCCGCAGTGGCGGAGGTGTTCCTCACGGGCTGGGAATCGGCCCCGACCGAGTCCGACTCGTTCATCGTCCATGCCCAACTCCCGCGCGCCCACGCCCTCTTCGCCCCGGCCCACGGCCACCAGGACCCACTGCTCCTGCTGGAGTCGATCCGCCAGGCGGGCACCCTGCTGTCCCACGCGGAGTACGGCGTGCCGTTCGGCCACCAGTTCCTGATGTGGACCCTGTCCTTCGCGGCGACCCCCGCCGCGCTCACCACCGCGGCGACCCCGACGGACATCGAACTCCACACGACCTGCCACGACATAGCCCGCCGGGGCCGGACCATCTCGGGCATGCGCTACGAGGTGTCGGTACGCCGGGACGGGGTGCCGGTGGCTACGGGCGGCGCGAGCTTCGGCGTGACGAGCCCGGCGGTCCACCGCAGACTGCGTGCGGGCCGCCCGACAAGGACGGACGGCGGGCTGCGGCCTCCGGTGCGGCCGGCGGAGGTGGGCCACACGGATCCGGCGAACGTACTGCTGGCGGAGCGGAGCGGCGAGACGGGCAGCCCGGGAGGGGAGGGCCGGAACGCCTGGACGAGCGACCGGGCGACTGACTGGACGAACGGCAGGACGAACGGCAGGACGACCGACCGGACGACCGACCGGACGAACGGCTGGGAACTCCGGGTGGACACGGACCACCCCATCCTCTTCGACCACCCGGTCGACCACATCCCCGGCATGCTGCTGATAGAGGCGTCCCGCCAGGCGGCCCGAGCGGCGACAGGCCGCCCCGACGCCCTCCTCCTGACCCTGAACACCAACTTCACCCGCTACGCCGAACTGGACGCCCCCTGCTGGATAGAGGCCAGGGTCACCCACCCCACGTCCTACGCGACGACCCCACCCCAGGACCTCCGAGTCCAGGTGACCGCGACCCAGCGGGGCGAACGGGTCTTCGCGGCGGACTTGGTACTGCGACAGCCGGGGGAGTTTCCTTCGCCCCCGCCGCCCCTACCCGTCCCATCCCTGGGGGCTGCGCCCCCAGACCCCCGCGTATCGCGCTGAACGCGCTCGTCCTCAATCGCCGGACGGGCTGGATGTGGCGGGGCTGAGTGGGAAAGCTCGCGCTGGCCGCGCTCGCCCTCAGACGCCGGACGGGCCGGGGCGCGGACCGGTGCTCAAAGACCAAGCCCCGGCTTGCACCCTCCGGCCCCGGCCTGCACCCTCTGGCACCAGCCAGCAATCTTCAGCCCCGGCCTGCACGCTTCAGCCCCGCTCGGCAGTCGCAAGCCCCGGCTGCCAGCCTCCAGCTCCGGCCGGCGCCCGGGTCTTTCAGCCCGTCCGGCGTTTGAGGACGAGGCCGTCCAGGCCGATCCACCACCCACCAACCCCCGCCGTACCCACCCACCCCAGGCCCCGGGGCCCCCCCCCCCCCCCCGCCCCCCCCCCCCCCCGGGGGGGGGGGGGGGCGGCCCCCCCCAGGGATGGGAACGGGTAGGGGCGGCGGGGGCGAAAGAAAGCTCGTCCGCCCCGCACCGCCCCTCCCGAAGCTGCCCCGAGCCCGAGCCCGAGCCCAGGCCCAGCCGAGCGCAGCTCAACCCACCCGTCAGGCAGTAGCCGCAGCCGCCGCCCTCCCCGCCTGTCGCCCGGAGAACAGGCACCCCCCGAGGAACGTCCCCTCCAGGGACCGGTACCCGTGGACACCCCCACCGCCGAAGCCCGCGACCTCACCAGCCGCGTACAGCCCGGGAATCGGCGCACCGGCGGCGTCGAGAACCCGTCCCGACAGGTCGGTCTGGAGCCCGCCGAGCGTCTTGCGGGTCAGGATGTTGAGGCGTACCGCGATCAGCGGGCCGGCCGACGAGTCCAGGATCTTGTGCGCCGACGCCGTACGGCTGAGGACGTCACCGGGGTACGACAGCGCGTTGCGGATGCCCATCACCTGCGCGTCCTTGCTGTACGCGTTGTCGATCTCCCGGTCCCGCGCCTCGATCTGCCGCTGCAGCGAGGCCAGGTCGATCAGACTCGTGCCGGTCAGCTTGTTCATGCCCCGGACCAGCTCGGACAGCGTCTCGGAGACGATGAAGTCCTCGCCGTACTTCTTGAACCGCTCCAGCGGCTCCGGCGTCTGCCAGATGCGCGAGAGCAGCATCCAGATGTCCTTGTTCGTCAGGTCCGGGTTCTGCTCGGACCCAGAAAGAGCGAACTCCTTCGCCAGGATCTTCTGCGTCGTCACGAACCACGAGTAGTCGTAACCGCTGCTGGTGATCGACTTCAGCGTGTGCAGGGTGTCGTAACCCGGCATGTCCGGCGCGGAGAACCGCTTGCCGGTCGCGTCGAACCACATCGACGACGGGCCGGGGAGGATCCGGATGCCGTGGTTGGCCCAGATCGGGTCGTAGTTCTTGATGCCCTCGGTGTAGTGCCACATGCGGTCCGGGTTGACGATCCGGCCGCCCGCCTTCTCGGTGATCCCGAGCATCCGCCCGTCCACGTGCGCGGGCACGCCCGTGATCATCGACTTGGGCGCGGTGCCCATCCGGGCCGGCCAGTTGGCGCGTACGAGATCGTGGTTGGCGCCGATACCGCCGGACGTCACGATCACCACCTCGGCGCTCAGCTCGAAGCTGCCGATCACCGTGCGCGAACTGGCCTTGCCACGCGCGGCGGTGCTCGCTTCGAGGATCGCGCCGCGTACGCCGGTGACGGTGCCGTTCGTGCGGATCAGCTCGTCCACGCGGTGGCGGTGCTTGAACGTCACCAGCCCGTCCTCCACCGCGTCCTGCACCTTCTCCACGAACGGCTCCACCACGGCCGGACCCGTGCCCCAGGTGACATGGAAGCGCGGTACGGAGTTGCCGTGGCCGTCCGCGAGACCGCCGCCGCGCTCCGCCCAGCCGACCATCGGGAACCACTGCATACCGAGGCCGGCCAGCCAGGCCCGCTTCTCGCCGGACGCGAAGTCGACGTACGACTCGGCCCACTTGTAGCCCCAGTAGTCCTGGCCGAGCGGGTCCGTGACGCCCCGGTCGAAGCCGGCGGTGCCCAGCCAGTCCTGCCAGGCCAGTTCCTTCGTGTCCTTGACGCCCATCAGGCGCTGCTCGGCGGAGTCGACGAAGAAGAGCCCGCCGAAGGACCAGTACGCCTGGCCGCCGAGGTTGGACACCGGTTCCTGGTCGAGCAGCAGCACCTTGCGGCCCGCGGCGGCGAGTTCGGCCGTGGCGACCAGCCCGGCGAGCCCGTGGCCGACGACGATCGCGTCGGCCGTCGCGGCAGCCGCCGAGGCGGTGAAGGACGTCTGGGTCAGCGCGGTGGCGGCGACCGCGCCGCCGGCCAGGGTCAGTGCCCGGCGGCGGCTGACCGGGTCAGTCAAGTGCTCCATGAGGGTGCCTTCCGGGGGAGGGGCATACGGAGGGTGCGGGTGCGGGTGCTGGTGCAGACGCGGATGCGAGTGAGAGTGTGCGTGCGTGTGCACGGACGCGTGGGGCGTCCGCGCGAAGGGTGTGTTTATGGCGAGCCTGGGGTTACCGTCGGTAGCGCTCAGGGAATCAGGTCGGTACTACTGCGCGGTAGTAGCCGGGAGCCAACGCGTCCGACCCTCCGTTGTGTCCCGGCGACACCGCACCGAAGCGGAAGGGGAAGGCCCATGACGGTCCTCACCGACGCCACCGAACACCCCGAACGCCCTGAACACGAGACGGTCACCGACGTACTGCGGGCGATGGCGGCCGACGCGGAGGTCCAGGGCGAACTGGTACAGGCGGCCCGGACCCACTCCCCGGAGGTGGCCCGCCTGGCCGAGGCGGAGACCCACTGGCACGTGACCGCCATGATCCACGCGGCCGGAGCCTGGCTGGGCAACGCCGACTTCGGTACGGTCGCCGCCGCCCACCCGACAACTCCCCACGCCCCGGCACCCCATATAGAGGACACCGCCGAACACGGCATCGACGCCCAGAACTTCGGCGCTGCCCTGCTGCTCGGTGCCGACCGGGCCACCCAGGGCGTGCCGATGACCGCCGTACTGCGCGGAGTTCAGGCCGCGCACACCCGCGCCGTCGAGATCACCGTCGACCGATGTCGCTCCGCCGGGGTCCCCGACCGCGTGCTGCTCGACGCCGTACTGCGGCTCAAGGAGTACGGCGACGCCCTGCAGCGGCATGTCGTGCACGGGTACCGCGCCGCCGAGTGGGACAACCCCCGGGTGCTCGGCGAGACCCGGGCCCGGCTGCTGCGCCGGCTCCTCGTCGAGGGCGAACCGCCCCCCGCCGCCGAGGAGTTGGCGCGGGCCGGGCTGCGCCAGGATGCCGTACGCCACCTCCTGGTCGCCGACCCGGGCGGCGACCCCGCCCGCACCCGGCGCCTGGCCCACCGGCTCGCCGCCCTGCGCGGCTGCCTCTTCGGCATGCTCGACGGCCGCCTCGTCGGCCTGTACCCACGGCTCCCGGCGGGCGAGCGCATCGACGACGGCGACGGCGGGGGCGAGTGGGCGGGGGAGGGGAGCGGCACCGGGGACGGTGGCGTCGGCGGCGCGTTCGTCGTCGTATCACCGGCCGTCCCGCTGGACGACCTGCGGTCCGCGTACGGCCTCTGCGTCCGCGCCCTCGACCTCGACGGATCGTACGGATACGGACGCCACGGCGTGTACGAACTCACCGAGCTGGCCGCCGAGATCGCCCTCGCCGACCAGCCCCTCCTCGGCTCCTGGCTCAGCGCCCGGCTGCTCGCCGACCTCGACCCCCGGGACGACTTCCACCGTCAGATCGCGTTCACCGCACTGACGTTCCTCGACCATGGTCGCCGCCTCGACCGGACGGCGGCTACCCTGTTCACCCACCCCAACACCGTCCGCTACCGCCTCTCCCGCCTCCAGCAGCTCACCGGTGAATCCCTCACGGACGATCTGTCAGGCATCTCTTCCGGACCACTGGGTACGTTGCACTGGTGGTGGGCGCTGCGGACCTGGCTGGAGTCGGGCACCGGCTGACGGCCGTGTGGGTGCTGAGCCCCGTTAGGGTGTTGTGCAAGGGTGTTATGCAGAAGAGACGTACTTAATGCGTACTTAATACATCCTTACTGTAAACAGATAGCATCCGACCGCGATGGTGTACGTCGGCGGCCGGAACGAGGTGGGTCTGGTGGGTGGCATGACGGTGGAGCCGCGCATCGCGGTGGCCGTGGTGACCATGGGAAACCGGCCCGCCGCGCTGAACGCGCTGCTGGAGTCGATCGCCAAGCAGGACCTGGCCCCCGCCCGCATCGTGCTCGTCGGCAACGGCTGTCCGCTTCCCGAACTCCCCGGTCTCTCCGGCGAGGTCACCACCATCGAACTCGACGAGAACCTCGGCTGTCCGGGTGGCCGCAATGTGGCACTGGCCCGGCTGCGTGAGTTCGGCGACATCGACGTCGTGGTCGACCTCGACGACGACGGCCTCCTCGTCGACCCCGACGTCCTCAGCCGCGTACGGGACCTTTACGCCGGCGACCCCCGCCTCGGCATCGTCGGCTTCCGCATCGCCGACGAGAACGGCGTGACCCAGCGCCGGCACGTCCCCCGCCCCGGCGCGGGCGACCCGATGCTCGGCGGCTACGTCACCCAGTTCCTCGGCGGCGGCCACGCCCTGCGCATGGAGATGCTCGACGAGACCGGCGACTGGCCGGCCGCCTTCTTCTTCGCCCACGAGGAGACCGACCTCGCCTGGCGGGCCGTCGACGCCGACTGGAAGATCCTCTACGAGCCGCGTCTCCTGCTGCGTCACCCCAGCACCTCGCCCGCCCGGCACGCCATCTACCACCGGGTCACCGCCCGCAACCGGGTCTGGCTGGTCCGCCGCAGGCTGCCGCTGCCGCTGATCCCGGTGCACCTCGCCGTATGGATCGCGATCACCGTGCTCCGTGCCCGCTCGACGGCCGCGCTGCGCGCCTGGTTCGGCGGCTTCGCGGAGGGCCTGCGCGAACCGGCGGGCGAGCGCCGCCCGATGAGCTGGCGCACGGTATGGAAGCTGACCCGACTGGGCCGCCCCCCGATTCTCTGAACACAGCCCGTCGGCGAAGGCTTGCGCGATAAGAGGGCCCCGCCCGTCACCTCTGGCGACCGGGGCCCTCTCGCGTACCCGGACCCGGTCGCGACGGCGACACTCCCCCGAGCTGCGCGTTCCACGCGCGCACCCTCGGACCGGCTCCGTTGAGGTGATCACATCAGGCCACGCCAACAAATCGCTAACATGTAAGTTCGGTGAGCGGACGAGATGGCGGTGGGGCGAGAACATGCGGTGCGGTCTGCGGTTCGGACTGCTGGGCGTGCCCGTCCTTTACGACGCCGAGATCCCCAACGCCCGTACGGGCAACGGAATCCGGCCGAACCCGGCCACTCCACCCGTTCAGCGGATAGGCAGCGGCAAGGTACGGACCCTGCTCGCAGCCCTGCTTCTGGAGCCCGGCAGGGTCGTCCCGGTCGAGACCCTGAAGGACGCGCTGTGGGGCGGGGCACCGCCGGCTTCGGCCCAGGCCTCGCTGCACAACCACGTCGCCCGCCTGCGCCGCCTCCTCGACGACCCGTCCCGCCTGCGCGCGGTATCGCCCGGCTATCTACTGCGGGTGGGCCCGGGCGAGTTGGACGTCCACGTCTTCCAGGCCCACGTCGAACGGGCCCGCGCGGCGCACGCCAACCAGGACTGGCGCCGGCTCCTGGACGAGTGCGCGTCGGCCCTCGCCCTGTGGCGCGGCACACCCCTGACGGGCCTCCCGCCCGAGACCGTCGGCTACGCGTTCACCGAACGCCTGACGGAGGCTCACCGCCTCCTCCTGGAATGGAAGTACGACGCCGAACTGCACGCGGGCGGCCCCCGCCTGGCGGCCCTGATCCCCGAGCTGACGGCCCTGACGGCCGAACACCCCCTGCGCGAGTCCTACCACCGCCAACTCATGCTCGCCCTCCACCGCACGGACCGCCGAGCCGAATCCCTCGCCGTCCACCGAGACCTCCGCAACCGCCTCCTGGACGAACTGGGCGTGGAACCGGGGGAGGCGGTACGGGCGGCACATATGGAGGTGCTGCGGGGGACAGGGGGTTCGCAGGTACCAGAGGTGAGCGAGGTACCGCAGGCACCGGACGCGCCAGGACTTCAGGGCGCCGCCACGACGCCCGCCGCCGACCTCCCGGCTCCTTACGTCCCCGCACAACCGACGTCGGGCTCCACCCCGAGGCCGACGCCCACCCGGCCACCACGAACACCCGCACCGGCGTCTGCACCCATACCGGTGCCACCCGCACCCCCCGTCCCCCGCCCGGCCCAACTCCCCCCACCCCCACCGCACTTCACCGGCCGAGCCCAGGTCGCCAAAACCCTCAGCCGCACCCTCCTCCCGGAAGGACCCGCGCCCGAGGCGACCCCACCCGTCACCCCCGTGGCCGTGATCCACGGCATGCCCGGCATCGGCAAGAGCGCCCTCGCACTGCACGTCGCCCACACCCTCCGGCACCGCTTCCCGGACGGCCAGCTCTACGTCGACCTGCACGGCACCCCGACTTCGCCCGGCACCCCCACTTCACCCGGCACCGCCTCCGCGACCGCCGCCACACCCCCGCTCACCCCCACCCAGGCCCTCACCGCCCTCCTCCGCGACCTCGGCGTCGAGCCACCCCGCATCCCCGAACACCCCGACGCCGCAGCCGCGTTACTCCGCTCCCTCCTCGCCCCGACCCGCACACTGCTGGTCCTGGACGACGCCGAACGCGCCGCGCAGGTACGGCCGTTGCTCCCGGCGGGCCCCGGCTGCGCCGTGATCGTCACCGGCCGCTCCCCGCTGACCGCCCTCGACGGCGCCCGCCGCTTCCCCCTCACCCCCCTGACCGGCGCCGAGAGCGCCGAGCTGCTGCGGGCGGTCTCCGGACGGGACGGTCTCGACGCCGGCCACCCTCTCGTCGAACTCACCGCCCGCCTCCCGCTCGCCCTGCGCGTGGTCGCCGCCCGGCTCGCCGCCCGGCGGGCCCTCACCCCGGACGTGCTCGCCGCTCAACTGGCCGCAGGGGAGAGCAGGTTGCCGTATCTGGAGCACGACGACCTCAGCGTCCGCCGCTCCCTGGCCGGCGCCCACGACGCCCTGCGCACCTCCGCCCACGAGACCGACCGCGACGCCGCTCTCGCCCTGCGCCGTATCGGCACCCTCGACCTCCCCACGTACGACATCCCGCTCCTCGCCCGTCTCACCGCGACCGACGAACACCGCGCGGAGGCGGCCCTGAACCGTCTCGTCTCGGCGGCCCTCCTGGAGGAGGCGGCGTACGGCCACTACGCGCCCCACGACCTGGTCCGCGACCTCGCCCGCGAACTGGCGGCGGCCGAGGCGTCGAGCGCGGGCACCGGCGCCCGCCAGGGTTGACGCGCGTCACTTGGCGTCGGCATAGCACTCCACCACCGCCGTACTGAACGGAAACCGCACCGGCGTCCGGCCGAACGTCAGCCGTCCCGCCAGCTCCGCCGCCTCCCGGATCGCCGCCACGACCGTCTCCGCCTCCTCCTCCGGGCAGTGCACGATCACCTCGTCGTGCTGGAAGAAGACCAGCTCGGCCGCCATCCCGGCGCAGGTCCGGCGCAGCGCGGCGAGCAGCAGCAGCGTCCAGTCGGCGGCGCTCCCCTGGACGACGAAGTTGCGCGCGAAGCGCCCCCGGGCACGGGAGTTGGAGGAGGCGTACCCCGGCACCCACTCCTGTGTCCCCGACCCCGCCCCAGCGCCCGTCCCGCCCTGGTCGGTGCCCTCGTCCTCGGAGAGCGGGATGCCGGCCTCCTCCACCGAGTCGTCGCCGACCCGGACGGCCGGGGGACACGTACGCCCCAGCCACGTCCGCACGAGCCGCCCCTCCTCTCCCGCGCGGGCGGCCTCGTCGACGTACGCCACCGCCTTCGGGAACCGGCGCCGGAGCGCGGCGAGGTTCTTGAGGCCGTCCCCGGAGGTCTGGCCGTACACCGCGCCCAGCACCGCGAGCTTGGCCTGCTCGCGGTTGCCGGAGAAGGCCCGCTCGGAGACCGACTGGTACAGGTCCGTCTCCCGCCCGGCGACCTCCATCAGCCCGGGGTCGCGCGAGATGGCGGCCAGCACCCGCGGCTCCATCTGGTCGGCGTCGGCGACCACGAGCCGCCATCCCGGGTCGGCGACCACGGCCCGCCGGATCACCTTGGGGATCTGCAGCCCGCCCCCGCCGTTGGTGACCCAGCGCCCGGTGACCGTCCCGCCCGCGAGGAACTCGGGCCGGAACCGCCCGTCCCGCACCCAGTCCTGCAGCCAGGACCACCCATGGGCGACCCAGATCCGGTACAGCTTCTTGTACTCGACAAGAGGCTTCACCGCAGGATGATCAATCCCCTCGATCTCCCATCTCCGGGTGGACCGCACCTTGATCCCGGCCTGCGCGAAGGCCTTGACGACATCGGCGGGCAGATCGGGCCGCACCCGCCGCCCGAACGCCGCCGACACCTCGTCCGCCAGCTCGGCGAGCCGCCGGGGCTCGCCCCCGCCCGCGTACCGCTCGCCGAGCAGTTCGTGGAGCAGGTCCCGGTGGACGTCCGCGCGCCACGGCAGTCCCGCCGCGTTCATCTCGGCGGCCACCAGCATCCCGGCCGACTCGGCGGCCGTCAGCAGCCGCATCCGCTCCGGGTGCGCGGTCGCGTCGTGCCGCCGCAACTGGTCGGCGTACACCTCCAGCAGGTCCGCGAGCGGCAGGCGGACACTCTGCGGTTCGAAGAGCGGCGACTGCGCGCCGGGCTCGGCGGCCCGCTGCGGCGGATCCGGCGGTACGGGACCGCCGCGCAGCCGGGCCAGGGCCGCCGCCGCGGACCGGGGCTCGCCGAGCCGGCCCTCGTGGCCGAGCAGCAGCGTCTCGGCGTCCTCGATGTCGTAGCACCGCTCGACTCGCACCCCCGTGGCGAGCAGTCGCGGATAGACCTCGGCGGTGGACCGCCACACCCACCGGCCGACCTCCGGCCGGTCACGGACGGCGGCGCCGAGATCCGGCTCCCGCCGCACCGGCCCGGCGGGCAGCCCGTCCGGACCGAGGGGGGCGATCTCCACGCCGCCGTCCTCGGCCGGAGCGAGAGCCCACCGCTCGGTGCCGTCCGCCGTCCCTGCCATGTCCGAGAGTGTGGCAGCAGGGTCTGACAACGCCTGTGACCAGCGCGTTCAGCCCGTCTGCTCGCCCTTGCTCTCGAACTCCACCTTGATCTTGGCGAGGGCCGCGACGACGTACTCCTCCGTCGCGGCCTTGGTGAGCCCGAGGCCGGAGAGGACGCCTTCGCCGTTCTCGAACTCCAGCAGGGCGAGCAGGATGTGCTCGGTTCCGACGTAGTTGTGGCCCAGGCGCAGGGCCTCGCGGAAGGTGAGTTCGAGGGATTTCTTCGCGTTGGCGTCGAAGGGGATGAGGGCGGGGTCGTTCTCACCACGCGGCGGGAGACCGGCGCTCGCGGCCTCGCGCACGCTGTCCAGGGAGACGCCCTGCGCGGTGATCGCCTTCGCCCCGACGCTCTCCGGGTCGGCGAGGAGGCCGAGGACCAGGTGCTCGGTGCGGATCTGGTCGTTGCCGGCCGCCTTGGCCCCTTCCTGGGACTGGACCACCACGTTCCTGGCCCGTGGTGTGAAGCGGCTGAAGCCCTGGCTCGGGTCGAGGTCCGACTCGCCCTTCGGCACGAACCGCTTCTGCGCGGCCTGCCGGGTGACGCCCATGCTCCGGCCGATGTCGGTCCAGGAGGCCCCGGAACGCCGGGCCTGGTCGACGAAGTGCCCGATCAGATGATCCGCCACCTCCCCGAGGTGATCGGCGGCGAGCACCGCGTCCTGGAGCTGGTCGAGTGCGTCGGTGTGGACTTTCTTGATGGCCTCGATGAGGTCGTCGAGGCGTACGGAGGCCCGGACGGGCTCGTTCGTCGTCATGTGTCAACCCTAGGTTGGCAGTCGAGGGGGTGTCAACCCGTAGTTGACAGTGAGGGCGACGGCGGGTGCGGCGGCCATGAAACGATCGAAGGGTGACCAGCAGCACGCCCCACCCGCCCGGCACCGTCGAGGAAGCCTTCAAGGCGGCCCTGTACGCCGACACGGACACGGCCCTCGACACGGGCGCGTCCCTGCTCGCCGCCGACCCGACGGCGGACACCGAACTCGCCCGGCGAGGCGAGGAGTTCGTGGCCTCGGCCTGGCGCCGGGGCTGGCAGCCGGCCGACGTCGTACGCCTGGTACGGCGCGAACTGGACGAGGCACACGTGCGCGTGGTGTCGGCGCTGATCCTCACCCAGGCACCGAACGACCGCGCCAGGGGCGCCCGCTGGACGGCCCAACTGACGGACCTGAGCGCGGCGGAAGCACCCCCCGCGCGCGGGGACCGCTTCACACACGCGACGACGACCCTGGAGCTGTACCGCCTGCTGCTGAGGCTGCCGACGCTGGAACCCCTGGACCCCGTGGACGACCAGCGACCGCCGAAGGCGAAGGCGGGATCGAAGGCGGGGTCGAAATCGGACGCCCGCCCGGAGTCACGCGTACTGCCGCGCATCCGCGCGCTGCTGGCGAAGGCGGAGGCGACCGGGTTCCCGGAGGAGGCGGAGGCGCTGAGCGCGAAGGCCCAGGAGTTGATGGCCAGGCACAGCATCGACGAGGCCCTCCTCGCGGCGGGAGCCCCGTCCCCCGACGCCCCGCGCGCGTGCCGCCTGGGCGTGGACGCGCCCTACGAGGAGTCGAAGGCGGCGCTGCTGCACGCGGTGGCGGAGGCGAACCGCTGCAGGGCGGTGTGGAACGAGGCGCTGGGCTTCTCGACGGTGGTGGGCTTCGACCCGGACCTGGAGACGGTGGAGCTGCTGTACACCTCGCTGCTGGTGCAGGCGACGACGGCGATGACAAAGGCGGAGGCGGTGCAACGGGCGGCCGGCCGCAAACGCACGAAGACCTTCCGCCAGTCCTTCATGGCGGCCTACGCCCACAACATGGGGGAGCGCCTGACGGCAACGGCGGCAGCGCAGACGCCGACGCCGGGCGATTCGGAGTCCCTGCTCCCGATCCTGGCAACCCGGGACGTGGCGGTGACGGCCCACCTGACCCACCTGTTCCCCACGACAACGACAACCCGCCTGCGCGCGATAACGGACGAGGCGGGCTGGGAGGAGGGCACAGCGGCGGCAACCCGAGCGAGGGTGCACCGGGGGCCTCGGTTGCCGGGGGTGTAGGCACGGGGTTCGGCTGCGGGCCCGGTGGGGGCTGGTCGCGCAGTTCCTCGCGCCCCTAAAGGCACTGCCCGACCCTCAGGAGCCCAGCCCCGCCGTGGGCAACCCCGACGGAAGCTGTCCGCCCTCCGCCTTCGTGTACGTCTCCGTGCCGAGGCTGCTCGACCACGTCACCTTCATCGACGTCCCGTCGACGGAGCCGACCATCCCCGTGGCCCGGTCGCCGTTGCCGTCCGAGCACTTGAGGTAGATCATCTCCATCCCCGCCTGCTTGCCCGCCGTACCACTGCACACGGTCCCCCCGGTGGCGAACAACCCGGCCTTGGTCCCGTTGATCACCAGCGCCACGGCCTTGCCCTTGCTGGTGGTCAGCCAACTGCCCACCAGCGCACTGTCCACCTCCGTGGTCCCCCCGTTCCCGGAGTCCGTACCCGACGAGGGCGAGGATGTGGACGACGGCGCGGTCGAGGAGCCCGTGCCCGGAGTCTTCGACCCCTCGTCGGATCCCCCGTCACCACTGCACCCGGCCAGCAGCACCACCCCGGCCACCCCGGCCACCGAGGCCGCACCAACCCTGCGCACCAGCACGCGCGTGTACGACGCCGAAGTCACCGAAGTCACCGGGAAGCTCCCAACCAGTAGCCGCTACGACCCTAAGACCGCAGCAAGCTACCAGGACGACTTTCGAACACCTGGCAGGAACCCCGCATGCGCCTGTGACCGCAGGCTCACCCGCGACAGCCCGAACGTCCGGAAGTACCCACGGGGCCGCCCGTCCACCTGATCCCGGTTGCGCACGCGCGTGGCGCTCGCGTCCCGGGGCTGCCGTTCCAGCTCGCGCCGCGCGGACGCCCGCTCCGCCTCCGTAGACCCCGGCCGCCGGATGATCTCCTTCAGCTCGGCTCGCCGTACCGCGTACCGCGCGACGATCTCCTGCCGCTTGTCGTTCTTCGCGATCTTGCTCTTCTTCGCCATGACGTCAATCCCTCCTGGGCTCTCGCCCCTTGTCCCTCTTGGGCCCTCGGCCCTTGCCTCTCAGACCCTGACCCCACGCGCCCGGATCCGGGCCACCGCCGCCTCCACCCCGATCGTGTCGACGGTCTTGATCCCCTTCGTGCTCAGCCGCAGCCGCACATGCCTGCCCTCGCTCGGCAGCCAGTACCGCTTCGACTGGATGTTCGGGTTGAAACGACGCGACGTACGCCGGTGGGAGTGGCTGATGTTGTTGCCGAAGCCCGGCTGGGCGCCGGACAGCATGCAGTGGGCGGACAAGGTGACGCACCTCTCTCGGTCAGGTTATGCAAATGGAAGTCGTTTTCAGTAAGATACCAGCATGGCTCGCAACGAACTCCGGCCGGTCATCAAGCTCCGGTCCACGGCCGGGACCGGCTTCACCTACGTCACCCGCAAGAACCGCCGCAACGACCCGGACCGTATGACCCTGCGCAAGTACGACCCGGTCGCCCGCCGTCACGTCGACTTCCGAGAGGAGCGCTGATCAGCCGCCATGCGTAAGGGAATCCACCCCGCGTACGGACCCGTCGTCTTCCGCGACCGGGCCGCGAACCACGCCTTCCTCACCCAGTCCACGATGACCAGCGAGAAGACGGTCGACTGGGAGGACGGCAACACCTACCCCGTCGTCGACGTCGAGATCTCGAACATCAGCCACCCCTTCTACACCGGCACGGCCCGCGTCCTGGACACGGCCGGCCGCGTGGAGCGCTTCGAGCGCCGGTACGGCAAGAAGGGCTGAGGGACCGAACGTGCAGGTGCACAAGCATGAGCATGGGCAAGAAGGGCCCTCCGGGGCCCGCGAACTCTCCGTGGCGATCGTCGGCGGACTCCACGCCGATGCCCGTAAGGCAGCCGTCGCCCAGCTGCTCGCCGACGTGCCAGGCAGCGTCGTACTCCACCACGACCTCGCCACGGCCGTGGCCGGCACGGTCGTGCGGACGGTCAGCGACGCCACCGGCATCCTCTCGGCGGGAGAGGCGCCGCTGGTCAACGACTGCGCGTGCTGTGCCCTGCGCGAGGATCTCGTCCCGGAGCTGCGGCGGCTCGCGGACGCCGGCCTGACCCGGCTGGCGGTCGTCGAGTTGTGGGACTCCGTCGAGCCCAAGGCGATGGCCGAGGTGGTGACGGCCGGCGGCCTCACGGTCACCGGCGTCATCACCGCCGTCGACCCGGCACTGCTGCTGCCGTACCTCGGCAACGGCGACGACCTGGCCGAACGCGGCCTCGCCGCCGCGGCCACCGACCAGCGCACCGTCGCCGACACCTTCGCCCGTCAGCTGGAGTACGCCACGGTCCTCGCCCTCGTCGACTCCCCGGAGGCCGACGACGAGGACCGCGAACTGCTCGCCCAGCTCCACCCGACAGCCCGTCAAGTCCCTGTTACGGGCGGCCACCCAGGGGGCTTGGCGGGCCCCGCACCTGCAGCTGCACCCGCAGACGCAGGTGAAGGCACAGACGCAGACGCGGTCCCGGGGCGGGATCGGGAACCGGCATCGCCGACCCCTGCCCCTACCCCGACCCCTGCGCCGCTCTCTCCGCTCGCCTCCGCCGCCCTCGCCGGCTTCGACGTCGAAGCCGCCGCCGCGGCCCAGCACCCGGCCTGTGCCCTGCTGCCCGCCGAGGCCGACGCGCACGGTGTGTCCACCCTGGTCTGGCACCGGTGCCGCCCCTTCCACCCCGAGCGGCTGTACGAGGCGCTGGAGGACCTGACCTGCGCCGCCGCGCGCAGCCGGGGCCGGTTCTGGCTCGCCGACCACCCGGACACGCTGCTCCACTGGGACGCGGCCGGCGGCGCCCTGTGCGTGGAGAGCGCGGGCCCCTGGCTCGCCTCCCTCCCGGACGCCGCCTGGGACCTGGTCCCGGCCGTGCGCCGGGCCGCCGCCGCCCTCGACTGGCACCCCGAGCACGGCGACTGCTGCCAGCACCTGGTGTTCACGTCACCCGGCCTCGACCGCGACGGACTCGAACAGCTGCTGGAGTCCTGCCTGCTCACCGACGCCGAGTACGCCGGTGGCCGCACCGCCTGGAAGCGCCTGCCGCCCGCCTTCGACACCCTCCTGGAGGTCTGACCCGCCATGGCCCGCAAGCCCGAACGCAAGCCCCTCAAGGCCCGGCCGAATCCGCTCGACGCGGCCAAGATCACGTACATCGACTACAAGGACACGGATCTGCTGCGGAAGTTCATCTCCGATCGCGGCAAGATCCGCAGCCGCCGGGTCACCCGTGTCTCGGCCCAGCAGCAGCGGATGCTCGCCCGTGCGATCAAGAACGCCCGCGAGATGGCCCTGCTGCCGTACGTGTCCCGGTAGCCGGCGCGCGCCGCAACTCCCGTACCCCCGCCTCCATTTGTCCCAGGAGGTGGGGGTACGGGCGTGCTCCGGGCCGTGCGGGGAACGCGTAGGGGCGCGCGTGCGTCAAGGTGTGTAGCGGCGCGAACACCCCACGTGCACGTGCATCTGCTCGTGCGTCTGCCCATGCATAAGCCCGTGCATACGTCCATGCGTTTGCACGTGAACAGAGCTATGATCCGGTTCAGTTGACCACTGCACCAATGGCCTCACCAGCCAGTGCACCACCAGGGAGCGACCTGTGGACCACGACGTGTACGGCGTTGGCGTAGACGTAGCCGATGAGTCCGGCGTGCACAACGGCATGGCCGCCGCACTGCTGGACGGCGTCGCCGCCTGGCAGAAGAGCCGGCACAGCAACTCGCAGGGTTCCTGCGTGGAGTTCGCGCGGCTGCCCGGCGGCGAGGTGGCGGTGCGCAACTCCCGCTTCCCCGACGGTCCGGCGCTCGTCTACACCCGCGCCGAGATCGAGGCGATGCTGCTCGGCATCAAGGACGGCGAGTTCGACCACCTGATCGCGAGCTGACCGCCCCGAATCCGGAGCAAACGGGGCGCAGTCGCCCCCTCGCGCACGGTGACGCGCGTAGAATCGCGACCCGAGAAAACGCCCCGGCTCACTCCGCGGAGTGCAACCGGAACAGCGCCCAGACCACCTTGCCGCCCAGCGAGCCCGAGAGCGGGTGCCAGCCCCAGCTGTCGCTGAACGAGTCGACCAGGAACAGTCCGCGCCCCGACTCGGCGGAGAAGTCCTCCGAGAACTCCTCGGCCTCGTAGGCCACCGGACTCTCCCGGCTGGGGTCGCGCACCGCGCACACCAGCCGCTCGGTCCAGCGCATCAGGTGCAGCCGTACTGGCGGCTCCTGGGCGGCGGGCGAGAGCGTGGCGTCCTTGGGCAGCGCGTGCCGCAGGGCGTTGGTGACCAGCTCGGAGACGACCAGACAGACGTCGTCGAAGCGGTCGCCCACGTCCCACTGGGCGAGTGTTCTGCGGCTGAACTGCCGTGCCTCGCGCACCGCTTCGAAGCGGGCGGGCAGCGCGCACGAAGCGGCGTTGGACACGGTCGAGGGATCCAGCGGCGGAAGGCCCTGCCTTAACGGCTCGAGCATGGTTGATCCATTCGTCCCCATGCGAGGCACTCCCGGGAGATCGCGGTCGTTGCGAAGCAGACATTGCGTTGCAGCGGTGGCGCGAGACCATGGTTTCCGATGCGTACGGCGGATGCAAGGGCAGATGCACGTGCACGCGCCCCAATTGGACCCTCCCGTACCGCTTCTTGGTCATTTTTTCCGCCAACTTTTCACCTCTGGCCGGTCTTCCCCTTGCCTCTTCCTGTGCGTACGCTCTGACGTCTTCCCATTTGAGTAACCGGACGAGTACTGCTCGGAGTGTTTTAGTGGCAGACTGCGGCCCCTGGAGAGGTTGGGGAGGTTGTCGAACGTGAGCGCGGGAGAGCCGGGATCGGTGGTGCGGCGCATGCTGCTCGGATCGCACCTGAGGCGACTGCGTGAGGCACGGGGGATCACGCGTGAGGCGGCGGGTTACTCGATCCGTGCCTCCGAATCGAAGATCAGTCGTATGGAGCTGGGCCGGGTGAGCTTCAAGACGCGGGACGTCGAGGACCTGCTGACGTTGTACGGCGTGAGTGACGAGGCCGAGCGCAACGCGCTTCTCTCCCTCGCCAGGGAGGCCAACGTCGCGGGCTGGTGGCACAGTTACTCGGACGTCCTGCCGAGCTGGTTCCCCACCTACGTGGGCCTGGAGGGCGCGGCCTCACTGATCCGCGCCTACGAAGTCCAGTTCGTGCACGGCCTGTTGCAGACCGAGGCCTACGCGAGCGCGGTCGTCGGACGCGGGATGCGGGGCGCGAGCCCCGACGACATCGAGCGCCGGGTCGCGCTGCGCCTGGAGCGCCAGAAGCACCTGCTGTCCGACGGCGGTTCGGAGTTCCACGTCGTCCTGGACGAGGCCGCGCTGCGCCGCCCGTACGGCGACCGCGAGGTGATGCGCGGTCAGCTCCAGCATCTGATCGAGGTCTCCGAGCGGCCCAACGTGCGTTTGCAGATCATGCCGTTCGGCTTCGGCGGACACGCGGGCGAGAGCGGCGCGTTCACCATCCTGAGCTTCCCGGAGTCGGACCTGTCCGACGTGATCTTCCTGGAGCAGCTCACCAGCGCGCTGTACCTCGACAAGGCGGAGGACGTCACCCAGTACGAGAAGGCGATGAAGGAACTCCAGCAGGACAGCCCCGGCCCGGCCGAGAGCAGGGACCTGCTGCGGGGCCTGCTGCAACTGTCCTGACGGGGCCTGTCCCCGGAGTCCTCGATTGGTCCCCCAACTCCCTTGGAACGCACGTACGATGACGTGCGATCAGACCGTGATACGGGATTTTCGGGATTGACGGATTGAGGGATCACATGCCAGCGCCTGAGCACTACTTCACCGACCTCGCGCAGCAGTACATAGGCGGTGAGTGGCGCCCGGGCACCGGCTCCTGGGACATCATCGACTTCAATCCGTACGACGGCGAGAAGCTCGCGTCGATCACGATCGCCACGGTGTACGAGGTCGACGAGGCGTACCGTGCGGCAGCCGCGGCCCAGAAGGAATGGGCCGCGACCAGCCCGTACGCCCGTCGCGCGGTCTTCGAGAGAGCCCTGCGCATCATCGAGGACCGGGAGCAGGAGATCGCCGCCGCGATCATCGCCGAACTCGGCGGCACCCACCTCAAGGCCGGCTTCGAACTGCACCTCGCCAAGGAGTTCCTCCGCGAGTCGATCCGCCTGTCGCTGACCCCCGAGGGGCGGATCATCCCCTCGCCGGTCGAGGGCAAGGAGAACCGCGTCTACCGCGTCCCGGTGGGTGTGGTGGGCGTGATCAGCCCCTTCAACTTCCCCTTCCTGCTCTCCCTGAAGTCGGTCGCCCCGGCCCTCGCGCTCGGCAACGGCGTCGTCCTCAAGCCGCACCAGGACACCCCGGTGGTCGGCGGCTCCCTGGTCGCGAAGATCTTCGAGGACGCGGGCCTGCCGCCGGGCCTGCTGAACGTCGTCATCACGGACATAGCCGAGATAGGCGACGCGTTCATCGAGCACCCGATCCCGAAGGTCATCTCCTTCACCGGCTCCGACAAGGTCGGCCGCCACGTCGCGGCCGTCGCCGCGCCCCTGTTCAAGAACGTGGTCCTCGAACTCGGCGGCAACAGCGCCCTGGTGGTCCTGGACGACGCGGACATCGACTACGCGGTCGACGCGGCGGTCTTCAGCCGGTACGTCCATCAGGGCCAGGTCTGCATGGCCGCCAACCGGGTGCTGGTGGACCGCTCGATCGCCGCCGAGTTCACCGAGAAGTTCGTCGCCAAGGTCAAGTCCCTGAAGGTGGGCGACCCGAACGACCCGTCGACGGTCATCGGCCCGGTGATCAACTCGTCCCAGGCGGAGGCCATTTCGGGCGTCGTGCGACGGGCGGTGGAGGACGGCGCGACGGCCCTGCTGCACGGCACGACGACGGACAACCTGGTCGAGCCCTCGGTCCTGACCGACCTGCCCGCCGACTCGCCCCTCCTCCGCCAGGAGATCTTCGGCCCGGTGGCCATCCTCGTCCCCTTCGACGGCGAGGAGGAGGCGGTCCGCCTGGTCAACGACACCCCGTACGGCCTCAGCGGCGCCGTCCACACGGCCGACGTGGAACGCGGTGTCGCCTTCGCCAAGCGGATCGACACGGGCATGTTCCACGTCAACGACGGCACGGTCCACGACGAGCCCCTGGTCGCCTTCGGCGGCGAGAAGTCCTCGGGCATCGGCCGCCTGAACGGCGACGCGACGGTGCAGGCGTTCACGACCCAGAAGTGGATCTCGGTGCAGCACGGGCGGAGCGGCTTCCCCTTCTAGTCCCGGTTCCGGCAGTTCCGGAACTTCTCGCGCGACCCGAGGGCTTTAGGACCGAACCTGTCCTAAAGCCCTCGTAAATTCATCGGTGTCGGGCAGCAAACGCCCGCACGACCCCGATGAAAGGCGGCCGGCCATGGTCACCCACGTCCCCACCGAGGCACCCGGCGACGAGCGCGGAGCACTGCTCGCGTTCATCGAGGAGCAGCGCGGCGGCATCCGGCGGGCCCTGCTCGGGCTGACGGACGAGCAGGCGGCGAGCAAGCCCAGCGCCAGTGAGCTGTCCCTCTCCGGGCTGTTGAAGCATGTCGCCGAGGTCGAGCAGGGCTGGATCGCGCGGGCCAAGGGCGAGCCGCCGGCCGTCCAGCGGGACCAGTCGAACTGGCACGAGAACTTCGTGCTCGTCGAGGGGGAGACGGTCGCCTCGCAGCTCGCGTACTGGGAGAAGGTCGCCGCCGAGACCGAGGCGTTCCTGCGCTCCGTACCGAGCCTCGACGACACCTTCGCGCTGCCGCCGGACCCCTGGTTCCCGCCGGAGGGCCGGGTCTCGATGCGCTGGCTGGGCCTGCACCTGATCCGCGAGACCGCCCGGCACGCGGGCCACGCCGACATCATCCGTGAGTCCCTGGACGGCGCGACCGCCTTCGAGCTGGTGGCCAAGGAGCAGGGCACGAGCTGGGGCTGACGTCAAGGGTCCTACGCTGGCCCCATGTCAGCGATCCGTCTCCTCGTGCTCGGCGCGGTCCGTCAGCACGGGCGGGCCCATGGCTACCAGGTGCGCAACGACCTGGAGTACTGGGGCGCGCACGAGTGGTCCAACGCCAAGCCCGGCTCGATCTACCACGCGCTCAAGCAGATGGCCAAGCAAGGGCTGCTGCACGCGCACGAGATCGCGCCCTCCACGGCCGGCGGCCCGCCGCGCACGGAGTACGAGATCACCGACTGGGGCACCGACGAATACCTGCGCCTGCTGCGCGAGGCCCTGACCTCGTACGACCAGAAGATGGACGTCAAGTCGGCGGCGATCGGCTTCATCGTCGACCTGCCCCGCGCCGAGGCGGTCACCCTCCTCAAGGAACGCACCCGGCGCATCGGCGAGTGGCGGGCCTCCGTCACCGAGCACTACGTCCCCGAGGACGGCCCCGAACAGCTGGGCCACATCGGCGAGATCATGAACCTCTGGATCCACACGGCCGACGCCGAGGCCGAGTGGACCCAGGGTCTGATCGCCCGGATCGAGGGCGGGGCGTACACCTTCGCGGGGGAGGGCGAGCCGTTCGTCGGCGTCCTGGTCGAGGGTGAGGAGAACCCGTACGCGACGGGGGAGAAGCACCCCGGGGACGCTCGCTAATCAAGTTTGACCAATTACTCCGGGCGGGTTACCTTCGACTGGTAATCAAGTTTGACTAGCAAGGGAGTGGTCCGTGGCCGACGCGGCGATCACCGTCGAAGGCGCACACAAGAAGTACGGCGGCACCCAGGCACTGTCCGGACTCGACCTCCTGGTCGCCCGCGGCACGGTGCACGGCGTGCTCGGGCCGAACGGCGCGGGCAAGACGACCCTGGTCCGCATCCTGTCCACCCTGCTGCGACCCGACGGCGGCCGGGTCGAGGTGGCCGGCCACGACGTGCTGACCGAGGCCCGGGAGGTCCGCCTCCGCATCGGCCTGCTCGGCCAGCACGCCGCGCTCGACGAGGAGCTGAGCGGCCGGCAGAACCTGGACATGTTCGGCCGCCTCCACCACCTGGGCGCCCGCCACGCGCGCGTGCGGGCCGACGAACTCCTCGCCCGCTTCGACCTCGCGGACACCGGCCGCAAGGCCGTCCGCCACTACAGCGGCGGAATGCGCCGCCGCCTGGACCTCGCCGCCTCCCTCATCACCGACCCCGAGGTGCTCTTCCTCGACGAACCGACGACCGGTCTCGACCCGCGCGGCCGTACGGAGGTGTGGGCGGCGGTTCGCTCCCTCGTCGGCGGCGGTACGACGGTCCTGCTGACCACCCAGTACCTGGAGGAGGCCGACCAGCTCGCCGACCGCGTCTGTGTCGTCGACCGGGGCCGGGTCGTCGCCGACGGCACCCCGGACGAGCTGAAGGCCGCGACGGGCGGCGACCGCATCGACGTCGTCCTGCGCCACGCGGGCCAACTGGGCGCGGCCGTCGCCCTGTTGCCCGTACCCGCCGAAGGCGTCCGCGTGGACCCCGACCGGCGCCTGCTGAGCGCCCCGGTCACCGACCGCATGGCGGCGCTCTCCGGGGTCGTACGGGCCCTGGAGGCGGCCGGGATCGAGGCCGAGGACGTCGCCCTGCGGCGCCCGACGCTGGACGAGGTCTTCCTGCACCTCACCGGGGACGACGAACGGA
The DNA here is from genome assembly GCF_002954775.1 of Streptomyces geranii. Classification (GTDB taxonomy): domain Bacteria; phylum Actinomycetota; class Actinomycetes; order Streptomycetales; family Streptomycetaceae; genus Streptomyces; species Streptomyces geranii. The sequence goes on along the minus strand of NZ_PJME01000011.1, from coordinate 48,367 downwards.
CGAGGGAGGCCGCGTGACGACGTACGAGACCTACGGGACGGGCCGGGCGACCGGCGGGCCGGGCACGCGCGCGTTGACCGACTGCTGGACGATGACCCGTCGCGAACTCGCCCACTGGGCCCGGCAGCCGGTCCAGGTGCTGGTCGGGCTGGTGTTCCCGGTGATGCTGCTGCTGATGTTCGGCTATCTGGTCGGCGGCGGCCGGGAGGTGAGCGGGAACTACGTCGACTACCTGGTCCCCGGGATGCTCGCGCTCACCATGGCCTTCGGCCTGGAGGGCACGATGCTCGCCGTCACCCAGGACCTCAACAAGGGCGTCATCGACCGCTTCCGCTCGATGCCCATGGCCAACGGCGCGGTCCTGGTCGGCCGTTCGGCCGCCGACATGCTCCAGTCGGCCGTAGGGCTCGCCGTACTGCTCGCGGTGGGGTACGCCATCGGCTGGCGCGCCCACGGGGGCGTGGCGGGCCTCCTGGGGGCCGTGGGCCTGCTCCTGCTGTTCCGCTTCGCCATGCTGTGGATCGGCATCCAACTGGCCCTGGTGGCCGGGAAGCCGGAACTGGTGCAGGCGGTCCAGATCCTGGTCTGGCCGGTCGGCTTCCTCTCCAACGCCTTCGCCACCCCCGGCTCCATGCCCGGCTGGCTGGGCACGGCCGTCCAGTGGAACCCGATGTCCCAGACGGCCACCGCGGTACGCGACCTGTTCGGCAACCCCGGCGGCGAACCGGGCCACATCTGGGCGGCCGTCGCCTGGCCCCTGGCCCTCCTGGCGGTCTTCTTCCCGCTGGCGGTACGGAGGTTCGGCCGCCTGAGCCGTTAACCACGGCAACCGCCCACCAATGGGCGGGTGTCAGTGATGGAAACCGGTGGCCGCGCCCCTGTCGTGGGTCGAGGGGTGCGACTGCCGGCGCAGCTCCGGCAGCAGCCGTTCCAGGTCCTCCACGAACAGCTCGGCGAGGTCCACGGAGAAGCCGTTGCGGCACACGACCCGCAGTACGGACAGGTCCTGCCGGTTCGCCGGGAAGGTGTACGCGGGCACCAGCCAGCCCCGCTCGCGCAGCCGCCGTGAGACGTCGAAGACGTCGTACGCGGTCACGTCCGCGCCGGTCGTGAAGGCGAACACGGGCAGTTCGTCGCCCCGGGTCAGCAGCCGGAAGTCGCCCAGCTCCTCGATCCGCTTCGCCAGCGAGCACGCCACGTCCCGCGTGGACTGCTGCACCGCGCGGTAGCCCTCGCGGCCCAGCCGCAGGAAGGTGTAGTACTGCGCGACGACCTGCGCCCCGGGGCGCGAGAAGTTGAGCGCGAACGTCGGCATGTCGCCGCCCAGGTAGTTGACGCGGAAGACCAGCTCCTCGGGGAGCGCCTCCTTGTCCCGCCACAGCGCCCAGCCGACGCCTGGGTACACCAGCCCGTACTTGTGCCCCGAGGTGTTGATCGAGGCCACGCGCGGCAGCCGGAAGTCCCACACCAGGTCCTCGTCGAGAAAGGGCGCCACCATGGCCCCTGAGGCCCCGTCGACGTGCACCGGGATGTCGAGCCCGGTCCGCTCCTGGAGGGCGTCCAGGGCCCCGCACAGCTCCGCCACGGGCTCGTACGAACCGTCGAAGGTCGACCCGAGGATCCCGACGACCCCGATGGTGTTCTCGTCGCACAGCTCGGCCGCCGCCTGCGGGTCGAGATGGAACCGCTCGCCCTCCATGGGCACCAGCCGCGCCTCCACCTCCCAGAAGTTGCAGAACTTCTCCCAGCAGACCTGCACGTTGACGCCCATGACCAGGTTCGGCCGCACGTCGCGGGCCGGATACCGGTCGGCGTTGCGCGCCGCCCACCGCCGCTTCAGCGCCAGCCCGGCGAGCATGCACGCCTCGCTCGAACCCGTGGTCGAACAGCCCACGGCGGCGGCCGGATCGGGCGCGTTCCACAGATCGGCGAGCATCGCCACACAGCGCCGCTCCAGCTCGGCGGTGCGCGGGTACTCGTCCTTGTCGATCATGTTCTTGTCCCGGCACTCACCCATCAGGACACCGGCCTGCGGCTCCATCCAGGTGGTGACGAAGGTGGCCAGGTTGAGCCGCGAGTTCCCGTCGAGCATCAGCTCGTCGTGCACGACCTGGTACGCCGTCGACGGTGGCAGCGGGGCGTCCGGCAGCCGGTGCGTGGGCGGGGCCTCGGTCATCCCGCCGACCGGATTGGCCTCCCCGTAGAACGGGTTCACGGCGAGCCTGCGCCGGTCGCCTTTGTCGTCAGGTGCTTCGCTGTCCCCGCGGTGCAGTGGCATGCATACGACGGTAGAGCCGGGCCCCGGGGCTTGCACCTCACGTCGGGTGAGGACCCAGTGTGGAACGCGTACCGAGAAGGGAGCGGAAGTGAGCCACTCCGTGGGACAGGTCGCCGGATTCGCCGGCGTCACGGTGCGCACCCTGCACCACTACGACGAGATCGGCCTGCTCGTACCGAGCGAGCGCAGCCACGCGGGCCACCGGCGCTACAGCGACGCCGACCTCGACAGGCTGCAGCAGATCCTGTTCTACCGGGAGCTCGGCTTCCCCCTCGACGAGGTCGCCGCCCTGCTGGACGACCCGGAGGCGGACCCGCGCGCGCAACTGCGCCGCCAGCACGAGCTGCTGACCGTCCGGATCGAACGGCTCCAGAAGATGGCGGCGGCCGTGGAGCACGCCATGGAGGCACGCAGAATGGGCATCAACCTCACGCCCGAGGAGAAGTTCGAGGTCTTCGGGGACAAGGACCCGGAGGCACACGCGGAGGAGGCCGAACGCCGCTGGGGCGGCACGGACACGTACGCGGAGTCGCAGCGCCGCACGGCCTCGTACACCAAGGACGACTGGAAACGCATGCAGGCCGAGGTGGCCTCCTGGGGCGAGCGCTACGACGCCCTGATGGCCGCCGGAGAGCCCCCGACGGGCGAGGCGGCCATGAGCATGGCCGAGGAACACCGGCGGCACATCACCAAGTGGTTCTACGAATGCACGTACGACATCCACCAGGGCCTCGCCGAGATGTACGTCTCCGACGAGCGCTTCAAGGAGTTCTACGACTCCATGCGGCCGGGCCTCGCCGAGCACCTCAGGGAGGCGATCACGGCGAACGCGGCCCGGCACGCCGGATAGCCGCACCTCCTAGAGGCGACCTGGTCCGGGAGCCCGTACCCCGGGGTGCTACTCCCGGACCAGGACGACCGCGGTCCCGTACGCGCACACCTCCGTGCCCACGTCCGCCGCCTCGGTCACGTCGAAGCGGAAGGCGAGCACGCCGTTGGCGCCACGCGCGCGTGCCTGCTCGATGAGCCGTTCCATGGCCTGATTGCGCGTCTCGACCAGAGTCTTCGTCAGCCCCTTCAGCTCGCCGCCGATCATCGACTTCAGCCCGGCCCCGATCTGGCTGCCGAGATGCCGTGACCGCACGGTCAGCCCGAACACCTCACCGATGACCTGCTCGACCCGGTAGCCGGGTGCGTCGTTCGTCGTCACGACCAGAACCTCGGACCCGGGTCCCTGGCCGCCGCCGTACTCTTCGATGCCCATAACCTCACAGGGTGGTCCCAGTCGCCGCACAGCGCACCCCGGAGTGGCGCATGGAAGCTGGTGGAACCTGGAGGGGACCCATAGCGTTGATAGCTTTGCCCCACCCGATTCTCTGCTCATCTCTGCCAAGCCTCAGGAGCCCGGAACAGTGACGATTGCCCTCGGACCGAGCTGGCTGGACCCGGACTATCTGCTGGACCAGTTCGGCATCTGGGGCCTGCTGCTGATCGTGTTCGCCGAGTCCGGCCTGCTCATCGGCTTCTTCCTGCCGGGCGACTCGCTCCTGTTCACCGCGGGCCTGCTGATCACCGCGGGCACCCTGGACTTCCCCCTGTGGGGGGCGGTCGCCCTGATCTGCGTCGCCGCGATCCTCGGCGACCAGGCGGGTTACATGTTCGGCAAGAAGGTGGGACCGTCGCTCTTCAGCCGACCGGACTCCCGCCTCTTCAAACAGGAGAACGTCACCAAGGCACACGAGTTCTTCGAGAAGTACGGCCCGAAGTCCCTGGTCCTGGCCCGCTTCGTGCCCATCGTGCGCACGTTCACGCCGATCATCGCGGGCGTCAGCGGCATGAAGTACCGCTCCTTCGTGACGTACAACGTGATCGGCGGCGTCCTCTGGGGCGCGGGCGTCACCCTGCTCGGCTCCTGGCTCGGCAACATCGACTTCGTGAAGAAGAACATCGAGCCCATCCTGCTGCTGATCGTCTTCATCTCGGTCGTCCCGATCATCATCGAGTTCGCCAGGGCCCGCAGCAAGGCCAAGAAGAACCCGCCCCAGCAGCCCGAACCCCCGGCCCAGCAGCAGTACCAGGCCCCCATGGACGACGCGACGACCCAGCTCCGCCGCATCCCCCCGACCCAGCAGCAGAACGACGACCAGGGCTATGCCCAGCAGTACGCCCAGCAATACCCGTACAACCCGGACTACGGCTACCAGCAGCAGGGCCAGCAGCAGTACCCCCCCTACGGCAACCAGAACAACGGCTACCCGCAAGGCTGACGGTCGGGGCACCCACCTAGGGGCGCGGGGCTGTGACATTTGCGGCTCTGCCGCGTGGGCGCGACAAGCCACAACGCACCTGCACTCGCCGCACAACAGAACCCCCGAGCTCCTAGGCGCCCCCCACTAAAACCCTCGCGTCCGCTTCGCGGCCCGCCGCCCCCCGGCGGAGCCGCTCGGCGCCCTCAGGAACAACCGCGAGATCTCCGACCCCAGATTCACCCCGATCGCGATGGCCATGGCCAGCGCCGCCGCCTTGGACAGCGAGACCAACCCCGCGTCCATGTCGTTCTGCGCGATCGACAACAGCCCGAAGTACGTGGCCGACCCCGGCAGCAGGGGCCCGATCGCCGCGGTGGTGTACGGCAGCGCGGACGCGTACCGGTACCGCGACAGCAGCTGCCCGAACAGCCCCACCAGCCCCGCCGCGACGGCGGTCGACGCCACCGGCGAGAACTCCCCGGTGTCGTGCATCGCGCCGTACACGCTCCACGCGACACCCCCGTTGAGCGTCACGATCAGCACGGTGGATCGTTCCTGCTGGAGCAGGACCGCGAAGGTCAGCGACAGCAGCATGGACGCGCCGATCTGCCACTCGGGCTCGGCGGTGCCCAGCGCGGCGTCCGGGTTGAGTTCCGCGCCCAGCTCCACGCCGAAGTACAGGATCAGCAGCACCCCGACGACGATGCCCACGAAGAGGTACATGACCTCCAGCAGCCGCGCGGACGCGGTGATGTAGAACCCGGTCAGCCCGTCCTGCACGCCCGCCACCAGCGCCCGCCCGGGCAGCAGCGCGAACAGCCCACCGGTGACCACGGCGGACGCCTTCACGTCCACGTCCGCGAGGGTCAGCGCGACCCCTATCGCGGCCGGGGGCATCGCGGCCACGGTGAACTGGTAGAACTCCGGCAGCCCGCGCCCCGCGCACAGCCACGCCAGCCGGTCGCCCAGCATCGCGCCGAGCGCCGCCGCGACGAACACGACGAAGTCGCCGCCGACGAGCACGGAGGCCGCGCCCGCGAGCAGCCCGGCGGCCACGGTGAGCGCCCAGCCGGGGTACGGGTGCCGGTTGCGCCGGATCTCCGCAAGGCGCCCGTAAGCCTCTTCCAGCGAGGTGGCGGTCTCCGAGTCGCTCAGGTCGTCCACGAGCCGGTAGACGGCCGCCAGGCGCGTGTAGTCGGTGCCCCGGCGCCGGACCGTCCGTGACGCCGACACCGGGTCGTCGACGAGCGAGGGCTGGTACGTGATCGACAGGAGGGTGAAGGTGACCGTCGGCTCGCAGCGGTCGAGGCCGTAGGACCGGCAGACGGCGAACATGGCCGCCTCCACGTCCTCGGCGCCCTCGCCACCCGCGAGCAGCAGCTCGCCGATGCGCAGGGTCAGGTCGAGCACGCGCGGGACGGCGGGCCCGCCCTCCTCGGCCGCCTTGGGCACCCGTTCCGGCGCGGGCCGCTCGGCCACCGGCATCCGCAGCATCGTGCGCATCCGGTCCTGCCAGGGCGCGTCCTTGGTGAGACTCACCACAGGGATGCCCATGGGCGGGGTGAACGCGGGTGCGCGGTAGGTGCGCGGGGTGCTGAAGGCGGAGCCCTCGCTGTCACCACCGGGCGGCTGCGGAACGTCCAGCCCGTCCGGCAGGGCGAACTCGGAGGTGGTCTCGGACTCCCCGGCGACGGGCCTCGGCGGCGCCATCCCCTCGGGAAGCGCGAACTCGGAGGTCGTGGACGACTCCCCGTCAGCGCCGCCCGCGAAGATCAGCCTGGCCTCGTCCGACGGCGGCTTGCGGTCCTCGTCCGTCACTCCGTATCGCTCCCTGCGCACGCCCTTTCAGTACGCCTCAGTATGCGCACAGACACACGAACGGGCCGCACGCGCACGCGTGCGGCCCGTCGGGCACAACGGCCGGGCAAGCTCAGTGGCCGCCCTGCTCCTTGAGGCGCTTGTACGACCGCTCGATCTCGGCCTCGGCGTCCGCGCGGCCCACCCAGTTGGCGCCCTCGACGGACTTGCCGGGCTCCAGGTCCTTGTAGACCTCGAAGAAGTGCTGGATCTCCAGCCGGTCGAACTCCGACACGTGGTGGATGTCCCGGAGGTGCTCCACGCGCGGGTCGTGCGCGGGCACGCACAGCAGCTTGTCGTCGCCGCCGGCCTCGTCCGTCATCCGGAACATGCCGATCGCACGGCACTGGATGAGGCAGCCCGGGAAGGTCGGCTCGTCCAGGATGACCAGCGCGTCCAGCGGGTCGCCGTCCTCGCCGAGGGTGTTCTCGACGAAGCCGTAGTCGGCCGGGTAACTGGTCGAGGTGAAGAGGCGACGGTCCAGACGGATCCGACCGGTCTCGTGGTCCACCTCGTACTTGTTCCGTGAACCCTTCGGAATCTCGATCGTGACGTCGAACTCCACCGGTGGCTCCTCCATGATCAGCACATAGTTCTGGTGGTTAAGTGTCCCTCACGCAGGAGTGTGATCGCGAAAGGGGCTGGTTGGTCGTGCCGGAGCTGAGGCCTTGGCGGGCCGCGAGGCCGCGGGTGGCGCGGCTGGCGCGAACCGTACGACCGCGTCTCACCGTGGCCGCGGCCTCGGTGAAACCGCAGCTGGCACGGGCCACGGCCGCCGTACGACCGCGGGTCGCGCGGATCACACAGTCGGTGGCACCGAAGCTCGCGGCCCTGCCGAGGCCGAAGAACCTGAAGGCGCTGACGACCCTCCCGCTGTCCCTGCCGAGGACCGTGCGGACCTGGCAGTACACCGCGGGCGCCGCCACCGCCGGACTGGCGCTGACCGCCGGCGTGGTGACCGCCGCCGGCCCCTGGGACTCCTCCGGTCAGCGTACGGCGGAGCGGGACTGGGCGGCCGTACAGGAGGGATCTGGTGGCACAGATCACGGTCGTAAATCTGATACGTCCGATTCATCCGCTACCTCCGGTACGTCGGCCGGGGCGCCCGCGCCCGCGCCGAGCGCCCCGTCCGTGCTGACCGGGCTCGGCGGTGCCACCGGCACGCTGAAGGCGGCGCCCGCGGGAAGGGCCCTGGCGGCCGTTCTGGACCCGCTTCTGAAGAATCCGGCGCTCGGTACCCGGCGGACCGCCGCGGTCGTCGACGTGGCCACGGGGAAGCGTCTGTACGGCCTCGGGGCGGGCCAGGCGCTCGTCCCCGCCTCGACGACGAAGATCGCCACGGCCGTCGCCGCGCTCTCCGCCCTCGGCGCCGACCACCGCCTCACCACCCGGGCCGCCCTGGAGCCCGACACCAACGAACTCGTCCTGGTCGGCGGCGGCGACCCCACCCTGACGGCCCGTACGGACCCGGAGGGCTGGGCGAGCCTGCGCACCCTGGCCGACTCGACGGCCGCCGCCCTGAAGAAGCGCGGCGTACGCCAGGTGACGCTGTCGTACGACACCACGCTGTACGCCGGCGCCGAACTCCACCCGATCGGGGTCAACGACAACCTCGCCCCGGTCAGCGCCCTGATGACCGACGAGGCCCGCACGGACGGCTCGACGAGCGGACCGGCGCCGCGCCTCACCGACCCGGCGGCGTCCGCGACCCGCGCCTTCGCCGCCCTGCTGGCGAAGCACGGCATCAAGACGACGTCGCCCGGCCCGTCCAAGGCCACGGCCCGCGCGAGCACCCTCGCGCAGGTCTCCTCGCCGCCGCTCTCGGCCCTGGTCGAGCGGATGCTGACGAACAGTGACAACGACCTGGCGGAGGCACTGGCCCGGCAGACCGCGCTGGCGACGAAGACCCGCCCCGACTTCGCGGGCGGCGGCAGGGCGATCCACGCCCAGTTGAAGAAGCTGGGCCTGCCCATGACGGGCGCCCGCTTCGCGGACGGCAGCGGCCTGAACCGCGCCGACCGGCTCACCCCCGCCCTCCTCACGGCCCTCCTGGCCAAGGCCGGCGACCCGTCCCGCCCCGACCTCCGCGCGGCCCTCACCGGCCTCCCGGTGGCCGGCTTCACGGGCACCCTGAGCGCCCGCTACACGGACGGCGCGGCAGGCGTCGTACGCGCGAAGACGGGCACCCTGACGGGCGTCAACGCCCTGGCGGGCACGGTCGTGGACCACGACGGCCGCCTCCTGGCCTTCGCCTTCCTGGCCGCGAACACGACCAGCCCGACAGAGGCCCAGGCGGCGTTGGACCGCACGGCGACGGCACTTGCGGCGTGCGGCTGCGGGTAGCTCCGCTGGATGGACGGTTCCTCGTCCGCGGCCACCGCTGTGGGCAGGCGTTCCGCAGGGCGGAACGGGTGGGCACAGCCTGCAGTGCCGGGTGCCGGACCAGCAGGCCTCACCTCTGCCGACCTCGCCGCCCTGCCCCCGGAGGGCACCGCTCACGTACGGTTGACGCATGACGAGCATCGGTGGTGCCGCATCTGCTGGGATGGTCGACTGGAATCTCGCGGTGGCGACCGCGACCCGGCTCGTGCGGCCGGGGCCGGAGGTCAGCCGTGACGAGGCGCGGGCCATCGTCGCGGAGCTGCGCCGGCACGCGAAGGCGTCCGAGGAGCACGTCCGGGGCTTCACCCGGATGGGTACCGACGCCGTCCACGACACCCCCGTACTCGTCGTCGACCGCCCCGGCTGGGTGCGGGCGAACGTCGCCGGGTTCCGCGAGGTGCTCAGGCCGCTGCTCGGCAAGATGGAGGAGCGGCGCGGGAGTTCACCCGGCGGGGCCGTGCTCGGGGCCGTCGGCGGCAAGGTCACCGGCGTCGAGCTGGGCATGCTGCTGTCGTTCCTGTCGTCGCGGGTGCTGGGCCAGTACGAGACCTTCGCGCCGGCCACCCGTGAGCTGCCCGCGGGCGCCAATGGCGGTGGCCGGCTGCTGCTCGTCGCGCCGAACATCGTGCACGTGGAGCGCGAACTCGACGTACAGCCCCACGACTTCAGGCTCTGGGTGTGTCTGCACGAGGAGACGCACCGCACCCAGTTCACCGGTGTGCCCTGGCTGCGCGACCACCTGGAGGGCGAAATCCAGTCGTTCTTGGGGGAGACCGACGTCGACCCCTCGACGTTCCTGGAGCGCATCAGGGAGGCCGCGCAGTCCCTCGCGGGCGGTCGGCCGGAGGGCGAGGAGGACGACGGCGGGCGCTCCCTGGTGGAGCTGGTGCAGACGCCGGCCCAGCGGGAGATCCTCGGCCGCCTCACCGCGGTGATGTCCCTCCTGGAGGGGCACGCGGACTTCGTCATGGACGGAGTGGGCCCCGCGGTGGTGCCCTCCGTGGCCGAGATCCGGGAGAAGTTCCAGCAGCGGCGGGCCAAGGGCGCCTCCCGGCTCGACCTCGCGCTGCGCAAACTCCTCGGCCTGGACGCCAAACTCCGGCAGTACCGGGACGGCGAACGCTTCGTCCGCGCGGTCGTCGACCAGGTCGGCATGGACGGCTTCAACCGCGTCTGGACCTCCCCGAACACCCTCCCGACCAAGGCGGAGATCGCCAAACCGGCGGACTGGGTCGCGCGGGTGCACCGCAAGCCCGAATCGTGAGCAGATGGGGCATGTGGTGAAACGAATCCGGCCTACGGCAGGTGAACGCCCCTTCAATCACCCGTCCGAGGGACCGTGGGGCATGGGTAGGCGTGCAATGCTCGGGGAACCGCCCGTTTCTGTCACCATCTACACACTCTGAGTGACCGGAATCGGCTCACCCCCCGAAAACTTCATGAAGGGAACCGGACATGGGTCCCCATCCTGCGGTCGCGGCGATACGCCTGGCGGTTCGCCGCGCCCTCCACGACATCCTGAGCGGGCACCACACCCCGCACCACACCGCACACAACGCCACGCGCAACACCTCGCGCACGGCGCACGCCCCGCTCCTCCCCGGCCCCACCACCTCAGGCGAGTCCGCCCCGCTCGTCCTCGTGGCGTGCTCCGGCGGCGCCGACTCCATGGCGCTCGCCTCCGCGCTGGCGTTCGAAGCGCCCAAACTCGGCCTGCGCGCCGGCGGCGTCACCGTCGACCACGGCCTGCAGCCCGGCTCCGACCTCCGCGCCGACGAGGTCGTCCTGCGGCTGACCGAACTCGGCCTCGCCCCGGTCGAGTCGATCGCCGTCACCGTCGGCCGTGAGGGCGGCCCCGAGGCCGCCGCCCGCGACGCCCGGTACAGCGCCCTGGACGCCGCCGCGGAGCGGCACGGCGCCGCCGCCGTCCTTCTCGGCCACACCCGCGACGACCAGGCCGAGACCGTACTGCTGGGCCTCGCCCGCGGCTCCGGCATCCGCTCCCTCTCCGGAATGGCCGCTGTCTCCGGGGGGCCGGGGGCCCCCGGCCGTTACCGCCGGCCCTTCCTCCAGCTCGACCGGCAGACCGCCCGCAAGGCGTGCATGGTCCAGTCCCTCCCCGTCTGGGACGACCCGCACAACGCCGACCCGGCCTACACCCGGTCCCGGCTGCGCCACGAGGGCCTGCCCGCCCTGGAGAAGGCCCTCGGCAAGGGCGTCGTCGAGGCCCTCGCCCGTACGGCCCAGCTCTCCCGCGACGACGCCGACGCCCTCGACACCTGGGCCCGCCAGGCCGAGGCCTCCGTACGGGACGCCGCGGGCCTCCTGGAGTGCGCCAAGCTGTACGCCCTGCCGCCCGCCGTACGCCGCCGCATCCTGCGCAGCGCCGCCATCGAGGCGGGCGCCCCGGCCGGTTCGCTGTTCGCCCGGCACATCGAGGAAGTCGACCGGCTGATCACCGGCTGGCGTGGTCAGGGGGCCATCAATCTCCCCGGCCGGGTCGTCGCCCAGCGGCAGGGTGGCAGACTGGTGATTCGGCAAGGCTGAATCTCACCCTCCTCTTCGAGGAGGGGCGGGGGTCGGCGGGCCGGGCGAATGGCGACGGGCGACCGAAAGTGATGCGGGTGGACGCGAAAGACATGGGTGCCGACCTCAAGTCGGTGCTCATCACCAAGGAAGAGATCGACGCGAAGCTGGTCGAACTGGCCGCGAAGATCGACGCGGAGTACGCGGGCAAGGACCTGCTGATCGTCGGCGTCCTCAAGGGCGCGGTGATGGTCATGGCCGACCTGGCCCGGGCGCTGTCCACCCCCCTCACCATGGACTGGATGGCCGTGTCGTCTTACGGCGCGGGCACCCAGTCCTCCGGTGTGGTGCGGATCCTCAAGGACCTCGACACCGACATCAAGGGCAAGCACGTCCTCATCGTCGAGGACATCATCGACTCGGGACTGACCCTGTCCTGGCTGATCTCCAACCTGGGCTCCCGGGAGCCCGAGTCGCTGAAGATCTGCACCCTGCTGCGCAAGCCGGAGGCCGCGAAGGTCGCCATCGAGGTGGAGTGGGTCGGCTTCGACATCCCGAACGAGTTCGTGATCGGCTACGGCCTCGACTACGCGGAGAAGTACCGCAACCTCCCGTTCGTCGGTACGCTCGCGCCGCACGTCTACGGCGGCTGACACGGCGCCCGGTCCGGTGGCTGCTGAGCCAAAGGGCCAGTCCTGTGAGACGTCCGGGAACCCCGGAGGGTTTCGCGCCGTTGGAGCATTCGTAGACGGGATCGGCAGCCCGCCCGTGCGCCTTCGGGCAACAAAGCTGGGGTACCGTCCGAAGAGCAGTATTTAGAACAGTCTTTGTCAAACTCACTATGGCAGGAGGGACGGGGCGGCACCGCTCCGTATGGATGGACGTGAAGCGATACTTCCGTGGGCCGGTCATGTGGATCGTGCTGGCCGTCCTTGCCGTGGTCGTGTTGATGCAGGTCGTCGGCTCGTCCGGCGGCTACAAGACGGTGGACACCGGCCAGGTCGTCCAGGCGATCAATGACAACAAGGTCGAGCAGGCCAAGATCACCACCGGTGACGAACAGGTCATCAAGGTCCAGCTCAAGGACGGCCAAAAAGTCGAGGGCAGCTCGAAGATCCAGGCGAGCTACATCGGCGACCAGGGCGTCAACCTGGCGAACACTCTCCAGGACAAGTACCAGAACAAGCAGATTCCGGACGGCTACACGGTCTCTCCGACCAAGCAGAACGCGTTCGTGAGCATCCTGCTGTCGCTGCTCCCCTTCGTCCTCATCGTCGTCGTGTTCCTGTTCCTGATGAACCAGATGCAGGGTGGCGGCTCCCGGGTCATGCAGTTCGGGAAGTCCAAGGCCAAGCTCATCACCAAGGACACCCCGAAGACGACGTTCGCGGACGTCGCGGGCGCGGACGAGGCCGTCGAGGAACTGCACGAGATCAAGGAGTTCCTCCAGGAGCCGGCCAAGTTCCAGGCCGTCGGCGCGAAGATCCCCAAGGGTGTGCTCCTCTACGGGCCTCCCGGTACGGGCAAGACGCTGCTCGCGCGTGCTGTCGCGGGCGAGGCGGGCGTTCCGTTCTACTCGATCTCGGGTTCCGACTTCGTCGAGATGTTCGTCGGTGTCGGTGCCTCCCGAGTGCGTGACCTCTTCGAGCAGGCCAAGGCGAACGCCCCGGCGATCGTCTTCGTCGACGAGATCGACGCGGTCGGCCGCCACCGCGGCGCCGGCCTCGGCGGTGGTCACGACGAGCGCGAGCAGACGCTCAACCAGCTGCTCGTCGAGATGGACGGCTTCGACGTCAAGGGCGGTGTGATCCTCATCGCCGCCACGAACCGTCCGGACATCCTCGACCCGGCGCTGCTGCGCCCCGGCCGTTTCGACCGCCAGATCGCGGTCGACCGCCCGGACATGCTGGGCCGTCTGGAGATCCTCAAGGTTCACCAGAAGGGCAAGCCGGTCGCCCCGGACGTCGATCTGGGTGCGGTCGCCCGCCGTACGCCGGGCTTCACCGGCGCGGACCTGAGCAACGTCCTCAACGAGGCAGCGCTGCTCACCGCCCGCACCGACAAGAAGCTGATCGACAACGCGTCGCTGGACGAGGCGATCGACCGCGTCGTGGCGGGCCCGCAGAAGCGGACCCGGATCATGTCGGAGAAGGAAAAGAAGATCACCGCGTACCACGAGGGCGGCCACGCCCTGGTCGCGGCGGCCTCCCCGAACTCCGACCCGGTCCACAAGATCACGATCCTGTCGCGCGGCCGGGCCCTCGGTTACACGATGGTGCTCCCGGACGAGGACAAGTACTCCACCACCCGCAACGAGATGCTCGACCAGCTGGCCTACATGCTGGGCGGGCGCGCGGCGGAGGAGCTCGTCTTCCACGACCCGACGACGGGCGCGGCGAACGACATCGAGAAGGCCACGGCGACGGCCCGCGCGATGGTCACGCAGTACGGCATGACCGAGCGCCTCGGCGCGATCAAGTTCGGCGGCGACAACACCGAGCCCTTCCTGGGCCGGGAGATGTCGCACCCGCGCGACTACTCGGAAGAGGTCGCCGCGCTCGTCGACGAAGAGGTCAAGAAGCTCATCGAGAACGCGCACAACGAGGCCTGGGAGATCCTGGTCGAGAACCGCGACGTGCTCGACGCGCTGGTGCTGGAACTGCTGGAGAAGGAGACGCTGAGCAAGGAGCAGATCGCCGAGGTCTTCGCTCCCATCATCAAGCGCCCGGCCCGCCCCGCGTGGACCGGCTCCTCCCGCCGTACGCCGTCCACCCGCCCGCCGGTGCTCTCCCCCAAGGAGCTGTCGCTGACGAACGGGACCAACGGCTCGGCGCCGGCCATCACCACCAAGGCCGGAGCCACCGAGTCCGTCCCCGCGACGGAGCCGGTGCCGGAGGACCGCCCGGAGAGCTGATCCCGGCTCACCGGCCCCCTCCGGCCCTTCCCGCTCAGCGGGCCCGGAATGGATGCCGCGCCCCCCAGGTTCTAGCCTGGGGGGCGCGGCATTTCGGTATGTCCGCACGTGCGACGCATGGTCCACACGTGTGACAGGGACAGGAACGAGGCACCAGATGACCGACCCCGTGACGCTGGACGGCGAGGGCACGATCGGCGAGTTCGACGAGAAGCGGGCGGAGAACGCCGTACGCGAACTGCTGATCGCGGTCGGCGAGGACCCGGACCGCGAGGGCCTGCGGGAGACACCGGGGCGGGTGGCGCGGGCGTACCGCGAGATATTCGCGGGGCTGTGGCAGCGGCCCGAGGACGTGCTGACGACGACGTTCGACCTCGGGCACGACGAGATGGTGCTGGTGAAGGACATCGAGGTGCTGTCCTCCTGTGAGCACCACCTCGTGCCGTTCGTCGGGGTCGCCCATGTCGGCTACATCCCGTCGGCCGACGGGAAGATCACCGGACTGTCGAAGCTGGCCCGGCTGGTGGACGTGTACGCCCGCAGGCCGCAGGTGCAGGAACGGCTCACCACCCAGATCGCCGACTCCCTGATGGAGATCCTGGAGCCGCGCGGGGTGATCGTCGTCGTTCAGTGCGAGCACATGTGCATGTCGATGCGGGGGGTCCGGAAGCCGGGGGCGAAGACGATCACCTCGGCTGTGCGGGGGCAGTTGCGGGATCCCGCCACCCGTAACGAGGCGATGAGCTTGATCATGGCTCGCTGAGCCACGTCACGTCACGCCGCGGGCGCCGTGCCCGCGTTGGTGTCGTCGTCCTCCGGGAGTTTGCAGACCCGCTCCAGGAAGAAGGCCGCCGCTATCACCGCGATGCCCGCCAGGACCGAGAAACCGGCGTAGAACGCCTGGTCGCGGCGGGCCGGGATGTCCAGGGACTCCAGGAGGAAGACGCCCGTGCCGCCGTACATACCGGCGACCAGGGCGGCCACCAGGGCGCTGGCCTGGCCGAAGACGACCGCGCGGGCGGCCATCAGGGGGTCGACGCCCTTGGCGCCGGGGCGGCGGTCGCGCTGGGCCTTGAGGCGGGCGCGCAGCGAGAGGGCCGTGGCCAGCAGGACCACGGCGATCAGGGCGAGCACGACGGGCGCGGCCAGCGGGACGCTGGGGAGTGTCCCCACCGAGTTCCACAGCCGGGCGCCCGCCCACGAGAGCACCCCGGCCACCGCGAACACGCCGGCCAGCATCTTGATGTGCAGCTCTCTCACGGTGCCCCTTCAGCTCCCCGGAAGCGACCACCGGCCCGTGGTCGTCATGACCTTAACGGCTATTCCGGCAGCTGGAGTTCCAGGTCGGCGCGGGGCGCGACACCGTCCAGGGCGACCTGCTCCAGGAGCGCCGCCACCGGGCCGCGGCCGGGCAGCTGGGCCTCGGGGTCCACGTCGTGCCAGGGGGCGAGGACGAAGGCCCGTTCGTGGGCGCGCGGGTGGGGGAGGGTGAGCGCGGGGTCGTCGGAGACCTCGTCGGCGTACGCGACGATGTCGACGTCGATCGTGCGCGCGCCCCAGCGCTCCTCGCGGACCCGGTGGAAGGCCTCCTCGACGGCGTGCGCGCGCTCCAGGAGCGAGGACGGGGGGAGCGTCGTCTTCAGGACGACCACCGCGTTGAAGTACGACGGCTGGCTGCCCGCCGGGACACCCCACGGCTCCGTCTCGTAGACGGGGGAGACCGCCTTGACGCGGACGCCCGGGGTGTCCTCCAGGGCGTCGATGGCGCCCTGGAGGGTCTCCAGGCGGTTGCCGAGGTTCGAGCCGAGGGAGATGACGGCCCGCTTCGGGTTGTGCAGGGTGGTGTCGGCGGCGTCCACCTGCTGGACGACGGAGGCCGGCACCGGCTGGACGGTCGGGTCGCTCTGACTCTCGGTGAACGAGGCGGTCATACTCGGCTCCGGGTGATGGTGATGGTCACGTCGTCGAAGGGGACCGTGATCGGCGCGTCCGGTTTGTGGACGCAGACCTCGACCTCCTGGACCCCCGGGTGCTTCAGGCAGGCCTGCGCGATGCGCTCGGCGAGGGTCTCGATCAGGTCGACGGGCTCGCCCTCGACGACGGCCACGACCTCCTCCGCCACGATGCCGTAGTGCACGGTCTTCGCCAGGTCGTCGTCGGCCGCGGCCGGGCGGGTGTCCAGGCCGAGGGAGAGGTCCACGACGAACGTCTGGCCCTCCGCCCGCTCCTGCGGGAACACACCGTGGTGTCCACGGGCCCTCAGGCCGCGCAGCGCGACACGATCCACGCGAATCACTCCTGCAGTCGTCGTTGGCGGCAGCCTCGAAGAGGCCGCCGACCGGGTGCGGTCGGCCCGGCAGCCACTTCCGAATCTACCTTCGGGCACTGACAGTGCCCGTCCCGCGAGGGGCCCGTCCAAGGGATGGAGGGGAGGGTTCATCGGCTGTTTCCCCGTGGGAACACGGCTGCTCACGGGCTGGTAGCCGCACTTACCCCGAGATCGTGATTCCAACCACGTTCGGTTCAGGAGGGTGTGTCGTCGTCCTCGTCCTCGTCGTTCTCGGCCAGGACCGGGGAGGCGTGGTGCGACCAGAGCTTCCAGCCGGCGGGCGTACGGCGGAACACGTTCGTGGCGACGACCAACTGGCCGACCAGCGGGCCCAGCTCGCCGTCGCTGTCCTCGGGGGGCGGGCCGCCGCTGAGGATGTTCTCCGTGCAGTTCACCAGGGCGGTGTCGCCGGTCACGGAGACGTGCACGTCGGTCAGGAAGAACTGGATGTACTCGGTGTTCGCCATGATCAGCGCGTACGAGCGCAGCACCTCGCCGCGTCCGGTCAGCACCGGCCAGCCCGGGTGCACGCAGGAGACCACACCGGTCTCCGCGGGGTCGTGGTACTCCTCGTCGACGCCCAGGTCGGCGGGGGTCAGCCAGAGCGCCGAGACCTCGTCGAAGTCGCCCTGTTCCAGAGCCTCGTAGAAGGCCCGGTTGGCGAGTTCGACCTGCTCGACGTCGGTGTGGGGCGCGCTCACCGGGCTCCCTCCGCGCCGCGGACGGCTTCGGCGTCGCGGGCCCACTCCACCGCGCGGGCGACCCGTACGGCGTCGGCGGTGGCACGGACCTCGTGCACGCGGACCGCCCAGGCGCCCTGGTGGGCGGCGAGCGCGGAGACGGCGGCGGTGGCGGCGTCGCGCTCCCGCGCGGGGGGCGGGGCGCCCTCGGGACCGGCCAGTACGCGGCCCAGGAACCGCTTGCGGGACGCGGCGACCAGGAGGGGGTGGCCCAGGCCGTGCAGGCGGTCCAGGTGGGCCAGGAGGGTCAGGTCGTGGTCGGCGCCCTTGGAGAAGCCGAGTCCCGGGTCCACGACGATCCGGTCGGGGGCGACCCCGCCGGCGAGTACGGCGTCCACGCGCGCGTGCAGCTCGTCGACGACCTCGGAGACGACGTCCGCGTACACGCCCTTGACGTTCGCGCCCTCCAGGAAGCCCCGCCAGTGCATGACGACGAAGGGGGCACCGGCGTCCGCGACGACCGGGACCATCGCGGGGTCCGCGAGGCCGCCGCTGACGTCGTTGACGAGTACGGCGCCTGCCGCGAGCGCCTGTTCGGCGACCGAGGCGCGCATGGTGTCGACGGAGACGGTGACGCCCTCGGCGGCGAGGCCGCGGACCACGGGGACGACGCGCTTGAGTTCCTCGGCCTCGTCGACCCGGCTGGCGCCGGGGCGGGTGGACTCGCCGCCGACGTCCACGAGGTCGGCGCCCTCGGTGACCAGGTCGAGGCCGTGCTTGACGGCGTTGGTGGTGTCGAACCAGCGGCCCCCGTCGGAGAAGGAGTCCGGGGTGACGTTCACGACGCCCATGACCGCGCAGCGGTCCCAGGCCGGGAGGCCGGCGACCCGGCCGCGTCCGCTGTGGTTGTTCATGCGTTCAGCGTAGGCCCCCGGCGGTTGGGCGGTGTGTTGTGGCTTGGGCCTTTGGTTTCCCACCCACCCACCCGTCTCGGTCGGTCGATCAGTTCGGTCGAAAAGCGTCCGCGCTCGGTCGGAAAGAAACCTCGGCCCGATTGGGGAACTGCCTCGGCCCGACGGGAGAACTGCGTCGATCTGATTGGGGAGCTGCCTCGGCCCGGCAGTGCTGCGGCCCAGGCGAGGTCGGGATGCTGGCTCCGCGCAGGGTCGTCACCCGGTACCCGCCCCGGCGCGAAGCGACCGCGCCCCCCGTCGCCGGAGAACCGGCATCGGCCCGTGGCCCGAGCGGTGACCCCTGGCTGGGACGGGGTGGGGACGCCGCTCGGGCCTGTCTCTGGTGGGCGTGGGCTATGCCGGCCGTACCGTTCCTCTGTCCGCCACCCCGTGGGCGCATGGGCGGCGAGGGGATGTGCGGCGGCGGAGGATGCGAGGGAGGGCCAGGGTTACGAAGCCCTCTGCCTGCATGGCCGCCAGGCCGATGCGCGGGAGGTCGCTGGAGGTGCGGTAGACCACGAAGCGGGGTTCCCAGCGGGGGCGGAACTTCGCGTTGAACTTGTACAGGGACTCGATCTGGAACCAGCGGGACAGGAAGACCAACAGGCCCCGCCAGGCCCGTAGGACAGGGCCCGCGCCGATCTTCTCGCCGCGGGCCAGGGCCGAGCGGAACATCGCGAAGTTGAGGGAGATACGGGCCACGCCCAGGCGCGGGGCGGCCTCCAGGGCGGCGACGATGAGGAGTTCGTTCATGCCGGGGTCGGCCGCGCGGTCGCGGCGCATCAGGTCCAGGGAGACGCCGTCGGTGCCCCAGGGCACGAAGTGCAGGATCGCCTTCAGATCGCCGTACGGGCCGGGTGTCTCGTCGGTCTTGTGGGCCGTGGCGATCAGGCAGTCGCCGTCGCCGGGGTCGCCGATGCGGCCCAGGGCCATCGAGAAGCCGCGCTCGGTGTCGGTGCCGCGCCAGGCCTCCGCGGCGAGCCGGATGCGCTCCAGCTCGTTCTCCCCGAGGTCACGGATGCGCCGTACCCGGGTTTCGTAGCCCGCGCGTTCGATGCGCTTGACCATCTGGCGCACGTTTCGCATCGCGCGCCCGGAGAGGGAGAAATCCGCGACGTCCACCACCGCCTCGTCGCCCAGTTCGAGGGCGTCGAGGCCGGTCTCGCGGGTCCAGACCTCGCCGCCGGTCTCCGAGCAGCCCATCACCGCGGGGGTCCAGGAGTGGGCCTTGGCCTCGTCCATGAAGCGCTCGATCGCGCCCGGCCACGCCTCCACGTCACCGATCGGGTCGCCGCTGGCCAGCATCACACCGGAGACGACGCGGTAGGTCACCGCGGCCTTGCCGCTGGGGGAGAAGACGACCGCCTTGTCGCGGCGGAGCGCGAAGTGGCCGAGGGAGTCGCGGCGGCCGTGCCTGTCGAGCAGGGCGCGCAGCCGGTTCTCGTCCTCCTCGGTCAGCTGTGCGGCCGGGTGTTCGGGGCGGAAGGCGAAGTAGATCGTCGTGATGGCGGTCAGCAGGCCGAGGGCGCCCAGGGAGTAGCCGACGGTCCAGGAGGTGGGCCCGTCGTAGTCGACGGGGCCCTCGAAGCCGAACAGGCCGTACAGGACGTGCGTGATGCGGTCCGCGAGGCTCGGGTCGCCGTACATGCGGTCGCCGTGGGCGCTCACTATGACCAGGCCGAGGGCCAGCGAACCGGCGCTCATCAGGACGAAGTTGGTGAGCGCGCGCCAGCGGCTGCGCGGGTCGGGCAGGGCCTCGAACTCGGTGCGGTGGCGCAGCAGCACCACCAGCAGGAGTACGGAGATGACCAGCCCGACGAGCGAGTGCCGGTAGGCGAACTGGGCCACCGCGCCGGCCGGCAGCAGGGCCACGGCGGCCCGCCAGGCCCGGCGCTTGCGGCGGCGCAGGCCGTGCGCGAGGAGCAGCAGCAGTACGCCGGTGCTGAGCGAGAGCGCGGCGGCGAACGGACCGAGGGCGCCCGGCAGCACCTCGGCGATGGCGTGCATCCGGCTGTGCCTGAAGCGCGGGAACACCCCGGCGGCGATGTCGACCAGACCCACCAGCGCACAGGCCCGGGCGACCACCGCGGGGACGGCTTCGGGACGCGGGCCGCGCAGTACGCGCCGTACTCGGCTTGATCGTCGCCCTGGAACCTCGGTCGACATTTCACCATCTGTCCTGACAGACATCGCATCCCGTAGTTCTGCGAGAGACCTGGAATCCGGAGCCAATCCGGCATCCGGCGACATTGCGCCCTCTAGGACGGTGTCTCGGGGGAACAGGTTCACTCCCCTGTGGAAAGCCGTTTCAAAGGACATCCAAAGCCCGGGGCAAGCCGCAGTGAAGGAAGCGCGCTCGTCGTCGGCGAAGAGAGTGGGCGACTGCAGTCATGGGTCTCACGAGCAAGACGGTGCTGGCGCTGGCGATCCTGGCCGCCGCACTGCTGTTCATCGGCACGATCGTGTTCTGGCCCCGGCTGGCGCGCGGCAACTGGCGGGCCGTCGGCGGGCGGGCGGTGCTGCTCCTCGCGACCCAGGTCATGGTGTTCGCGTCGGTCGGGCTCGCCGTCAACCAGAGCTTCGGTTTTTACGCCTCCTGGGACGACCTCCTGGGCAAGGAGACCGACCAGGGCGTGGTCGTCGACCAGAGTTCCGGGGCGCACGGCGGCTTCCAGGTGCTGTCCACCCGGTCGGTGAGCGTGCCGGGCGGCCATCTGCCCAGGGTGGGCGGCCAGATCCAGAAGATCGGCGTCGTCGGCAAGCGGACGGGGATCACCTCTCCGGCGTACGTCTATCTGCCACCGGAGTACTTCCAGCCGCAGTACGCGAAGCGCACCTTTCCGGTCGTTGTCGTGCTGACCGGTTATCCGGGGACCTCGGAGTCCCTCATCACCAAGCTCAACTACCCGCACACGGCGCACGAGTTGGTGCGCGACGGCAGGGCGCAGCCGATGATCCTGGTGATGCTGCGGCCGACCGTCGCGCCGCCCCGGGACACCGAGTGCGTGGACGTGCCGAACGGTCCGCAGACGGAGACGTTCTTCGCCCGGGACCTGCCCGCGGTGATCGCCGGGCACTACCGGGTCGGCTCGAAGCCCGGCAGCTGGGGCATCATCGGCGACTCGACGGGCGGCTACTGCGCGCTGAAGCTCGCGATGCACCACCCGCGCGTGTACACGGCCGCGGTGGGGCTCTCGCCCTCCTACAAGGCGCCGATCGACGCCACCACGGGAGACCTCTTCCAGGGGGACAAGGAGCTGAAGCGCCACGCCGACCTGGAGTGGTACATCAGGCACCAGCCGCCGCCGGACGTCTCCCTCCTGGTCACCACCAGCAGGCACGGCGAGGCCAACTACGGCCCCACGATGCGGTTCGTGGACCTCGTCAAGACGAAGGCCCCGACCAGGATCGCGACGATCGTCCTGGAGAGCGGCGGCCACAACTTCAACACCTGGCGGCGGGAGATCCCCGGTTCGCTGGAGTGGCTGAGCCAGCGGCTGACCGATCGCTGACGCCCGCCGACAGCTGCCGGGGCACGCCCCAATGGCTGGATCACTGACGCCCCAAGCCCTGTGCGAGGTTTGGGGCGACTGTGTTTTTACCGGGCGGGGCGCCAAGATTCGCCTACGCGCGGTAAGTTTCTGGCCATGCCACGTGGACGCCACCGTCATTCACCCCCTCTGCACCGGCTCCTCCCTCCCGCGGCGATAGCGGGCGTCTCGCTCGTCTGCGCCCTGGGGCCCTGGGTGTTCACGGATACCGGCCTGCTCCGGGTGATCGCCGCGTTCGCCGCCGCGATCACGGTCGTCGGCGCGGCCGTCATGCGCCGCTGGGACATGGAGGCGGGCAAGCAGGTCGCGGACCTCGTACGCGCGCGTGCGAGCGACGACTGGCGGCACGAGGAGCGCATCGCCGAGCTGGAGAGCGACCTGGAGGAGTCCCGCGAGCTGCGCGTCAAGCTGGAGCAGAAGCTGCGCGCGAAGCGGACCGAACTGCAGGGCCTGCGCAACGAACACGCGGCGCTGCTGCGGCGCTACGCCACCGCGGAGACCGAGCGGGCCAGCGCCCTGGAGGGCCGCCGGCTGCTGGAGCTGGAGGCCTCGGTACCGGATCAGGGCACGGACGCCGATGCGGACGTGGACGCCGATACCGATGTGGACGCCGACGTCGAGGTGAAGGCGGCTTCGGGTACGGGTACGGGTTCCGCGCGGGCGCTCACGTCCGGCTCCGGCGAGTCCGCGGACACGTCGGACTCCGACGCCGCCGCGCTGGACGCGGCGGCGGCCGGGGTGTCGGCCGCACTGGGTGCGGTGGTCTCCGGCGACACGGACGAGACGGACGACGACGAGAAGATCCCGGCGGCGCCGACGATCTTCTCCCCGGAGGGCTCCTCGCTCTTCCTGCGGGCGCGGGCGGCACTGGCCAGGTTCGACGGCGACGCGCCGGTGAAGACCGCCCCGGCCCCGGCCGACGCGGCGAAGGCCGTGACGGTCCCGGCGATCCCCGAGGCCACCGACGGCCCCGGCGCGGACAAGGCCGCCAAGGCCGGTAAGGCCGGCAAGACGGAGGCCGTGCGGGAGGAGAACGAGGCGAAGGGGAAGCCCGAGGCGGCCCGCGGACACACGCGTGCCGCCGTCACCCCCGCCGAGGCGAAGCCCGCCAAGCCCGCGAGCGGCACCGGGCACTTCACCGTGCCGACCGCGGTGGCCGTCGTACCGACGAGCGCGCCCCTGCGCCGGCCGGGCGCCGAGGGCGGGTTCGACTTCTTCGGCACGCAGAAGGAGTCGGCGTCCGCAGCGCTGGAGTCCGTGCAGAACGAGGACCTCGCCGACGTCGTCGGGCAGGAGGCGCTCGCGCTGCACAAGGCGGAGTCCGAGGACCGGTTCAAGCCCGCGGACGAGCAGTCGCGCGGGATCGGCAGCGGCCAGGTGATCGACCTGACGGCCCACGACGAGACCGAGCACATCGACATGCAGGGGCTGCGCAGCGCGGTCTCCTGACCGCGGTTCACACCCCGCCCGTATGTCCGTACGCTCCCGTCACACCATCCAGCGGTCCGGCAGCGCCTCCCGCCGTCCCGTGCGCGACCGCTCGGCCTGTCCACGGAGCAGCTCGGCGGCCTCCTGTGCGTCCCGCAGACCGGCTGTGACGGTCTTGTTGGCCCCCGTGTCCACATGGACGTCCGCGAGGCCCTTGAAGCGCGCCCAGGGCCCTTGCTCCAGCCGTACGGACTGGACCTTGGCGTGCGGGACCAGCGCCAGGCTGCGGCGCAGCAGTCCGTGCCGGGACACGAAGACGGCGTCGGTGACGGCGATGCCGTAGCCGCGCCACCAGAAGGGCAGGCACCAGCCCGCCCGGCGCGGTGGCCGCGACAGTTCGGCGGGCACCGTCACCCCGGGCAGCACCCGGCCTATCACCGCCTCCGCGATCTCGCGCGGCGCCACCGGCACCAGCACCGAGTTCGACGAACCCGCGACGTCCAGCTCCACCCGGACCCATCCGCGCCGCCGCCACAGCAGCGGCTCCACGATCCGTACGGTCTGCACGCGCCCGGGCGGCACCGTCTCGTGCGTGCGGTCGAGCAGCCCGTGGTCGATGCGCAGCCCGTCCGGGGACTCGCCGACCGTCCAGTCGTACTCGGCGACGAACCGCCCCACGCTGCTCGCGCCCGCCGCGCCGAGCAGCGGCAGACCGGTCGCGAGGACCGTCCACAGGCTGTGGGTGGCGAACCAGAGGAACGGCGGTACGACCAGTGCGGCGGCCAGCGAGCCCCAGGTCGCGCCGGTCAGCACCAGGGAGATCGCGAGCACGCGCGCGGGGATGTGCAGCAGCTGCCGTACGGGTGCCTCACCGACCTCGTGCGCGGTCTCGGGCGCGAACCCGGCCGCGCGGGCGAGGAGTTCGGCGCGCAGGGCACGCGCGTGCCCCTCGCCGAGGTAGGCCAGCTCGTCCTTCTTGTCCGTCCCGACGACGTCCAGCTTGAGCTTGGCGACGCCCGCGACCCGGGCCAGCAGCGGCTGGGTGATGTCGACGGCCTGGATGCGTTCGAGCCGGATGTGCACGGTGCGCCGGAACAACAGGCCGGTACGGATGCGCAGTTCGGTCTCCGTCACCGCGAAGTGCGTGAACCACCAGGTCAGAAAGCCGTACAGGGCACCGCCCACGACACACACGGCGAGCCCGAGCAGCAGGGTCGTGGTCGTCAGCCTGGTGAGCTGGCGCTGCGCCTGGTCGGGGTCGTGCACCGCCCACCCGATGAGCACGGCGACCGGCGCCCACGCCCGCCGCAGCGGCGTCACGGGATGCAGCCGCTGCTCGACGACCGGCTGCTTGCCGTCCTCTATGGGTACGTCGGTGTCGGTGCCCGGGGTCGTCACAGGCCCGCCGATCGGGCCTCGCCCAGCTCGGTGAGCCGGTCCCGCAGCCGTTCCGCCTCGGCCGGTTCGAGGCCGGGGATGAGCGCGTCGGTCGCGGCGGCGGCCGTGTGCAGCTGCACGCTGGCCAGCCCGAAGTGCCGGGCGACGGGACCCGAGGTCACCTCGACCAGCTGCATCCGCCCGTACGGCACGATCGTCTCCTCGCGCCACAGCACACCCCGGCTGATCAGCAGGTCGTCGGCCCGCTCCGCGTACCGCCAGGAGGCCCAGTTGCGGCCCAGCATCGGCCAGCCCCACAGCAGCAGGGCGAGCGGCAGCAGCGCGAAGGACGCCCACGCGGGGCCGCAGAGCAGGCCGAGCAGCAGCCCCGTACCGAGTGTCAGCGGGGCCAGCCAGACCACCAGCAGCAGCCGGCGCATCCGCAGCAGGTCCCGGGGCAGCCCGGTCCACACCGGCTCGTCGCGCCGCTCGCCTCGTGCTTCGCCCGCGGTATCGGGGCTCCCGGTCTCCATGCCGCAAGCCTACGTACGCCAGACTGTGTCCATGAGTCTCACGACGGGTCCCACGGAGACCGTGGTCGGGGTCGGCGGCGCGGCGGAGAGCACCGACATGGTGCTCAACATCGGGCCCCAGCACCCGTCCACGCACGGCGTGCTGCGGCTGCGGCTGGTGCTCGACGGCGAGCGGATCCAGCACGCGGAGCCGGTGATCGGCTACATGCACCGGGGCGCGGAGAAGCTCTTCGAGGCGCGCGACTACCGGCAGATCATCATGCTGGCCAACCGGCACGACTGGCTGTCGGCGTTCTCCAACGAGCTGGGCGTGGTCCTCGCCGTGGAGCGGATGCTCGGCATGGAGGTCCCCACGCGCGCGGTGTGGACGCGCACGCTCCTCGCCGAGCTGAACCGCGTCCTCAACCACCTGATGTTCCTGGGCTCGTACCCGATCGAGCTGGGCGCCATCACCCCGATGTTCTACGCCTTCCGGGAGCGCGAGGAACTCCAGAACGTCATGGAGGAGGTCTCCGGCGGGCGCATGCACTTCATGTTCAACCGCGTGGGCGGCCTCAAGGAGGACCTTCCGGCGGGCTGGTCCACGCGCGCGCGTGCCGCCGTCGCCTCCGTGCGCTCCCGTATGGACCGCTTCGACGACCTGGTCCTCGGCAACGAGATCTTCCGGGGCCGCACGCGCGGCGTGGGCGTGCTGAGCGCGGAGGCCGTGCACGCGTACGGCGTCAGCGGGCCCATCGCGCGCGCGTCGGGCGTGGACTTCGACCTGCGCCGGGACGAGCCGTATCTGGCGTACGGGGAACTCCAGGACACCCTGAAGGTGGTCACCCGGCGGGAGGGCGACTGCCTCGCCCGTTTCGAGTGCCTCCTGGAGCAGACCCACAACGCCCTCGACCTGGCCGACGCCTGCCTCGACCGGCTCGCCGAGCTGGAGCCCGGCCCGATCAACCAGCGGCTGCCGAAGGTCCTGAAGGCGCCCGAGGGGCACACGTACGCGTGGACCGAGAACCCCCTCGGCATCAACGGCTACTACCTCGTCAGCAAGGGCGAGAAGACCCCGTACCGGCTGAAGCTGCGCTCGGCGTCCTTCAACAACATCCAGGCGCTCACCGAACTGCTGCCCGGGACGCTCATCGCGGACATGGTGGCGATCCTGGGGTCGCTGTTCTTCGTGGTCGGGGACATCGACAAGTAGCGCTCACCTCTCGGTGCCGGGTCATCGGTACCGGGTCATGGGAGGAGCGGGTCGGCGATGCCCACCGGCTCCACCAGCCACCCGAAGTCCCCGAGCCCGCCCCTCGCCGTCAGCTCGGCGGCCTCCGAGGCGCCCGCCAGGGCCCGTACGTACGCCGTGGGGTCCGTGGACGCCAGGGACAGCGGCGGGCGCCCTCCGGCCACCCCCAGGGCGTGCAGGGCCGCCCGCTGGGTCAGCAGGCGGGCTGCCGGGCCCGCGCAGGCGTCCAGGGCCACATGGGCCGTCAGGTCGCAGGAGCCGTCCGGCACGGGCGCCGTCTCCCGGCCGGACCGGAAACCGGTGAGCGTCCCGAAGGGCGGCCGGGCGGCGGCCGGGTGCGCGTAGTCCACGGCTACCGCGAGACCGCGCTCGACGGTGGCCCGGGCGGCGGCCCAGGCGGTGTCCCTGGGGAGCCCGATCTCGGCCCGCGTCCCCGGCTCCGGCGGCAGCGGCCACCACCGCGACAGCCACTCCGCTTCCGCCCCGGCGACCGGCTCCCCGAGCCGCTCGGTGCCGTCCCGTCGTACGAGGACCAGGCGCGGTACGCCCGCCCCGTCGACCTCCGCGACCTCCACGGGGACGTTGTCCAGCCACTCGTTCGCGAACAGCAGCCCGGTGACACCGCCCGGGGGCTCCGCCAGCCACTCGACGCGGGGATCGACGTCCACGGGGCGGTCGGCCAGCTCGACTGCGTACCCACGCGCGCGTGCCGCCACTTCCGGGGGCAGGGCCCTGAGGACGCCGGTGACGAGTTCGCCCCGGCCCGCGCCCATGTCGACGAAGGCGAGCGACGCGGGGCGGCCCAGCGCCTCGTCGACCCGGCACAGCAGGCGGGCCACGGCGGCGGCGTAGAGCGGCGACGCGTGGACGGACGTACGGAAATGCCCGGCGGGACCCTCGGGCCGCCGGTAGAAGCCCTGTGGGCCGTACAGCGCCTCCTGCGCCGCCGCCCGCCAGCCACACCACTCGCCCGCCGTTTCCTCAGCCACGGGGCCAGGCTAGGGCGCCGACCCCCGCCGCCCAGGGGACGGGGTCTCCACCTTGGGGAGTACGCCGGGGCGTTGCGGATCGACCCTCCGGTTGACCCCTGCACACATTCCGCATCCCTACTCTGGGTTACGTGCAACGCGTCTATGACTTCCTCCGCAGACACCCGACATGGGTCGACGGCTTCTGGGCCGTCTGCCTCGTCGGGATCACACTGATGGGCGGAGCCGTCCAGGGCGAGCACCAGGGAACCGACTCCCCGGTGGCGATCGTCGTGGTGACGCTGCTGCTGTGCCTGGTGATCGCCCTGCGGCGGCGGGTGCCCGAGCGGATGCTCGTACTGGCCGCCGTGGTCGGGCTGGCGCAGCTGGTGGTGGACGTAGAGCCGTTGCCCGCGAACTTCGCCATGCTGGTGATCGTCTACACGGTCGCCGTGAGCGGGCCCCGCTGGGCCTCGCGGTTCGCGCTGATCGGCGGCCTGTGCGCGGCCCCCATGGCCCAGCTGCGCTGGCCGGAGGAGCAGACCAGCACCGCGGGCAATCTCGCCCTGGTGGTCTTCCTGGCGGTGCCCTTCGCCCTCGCCTGGGTGCTCGGCGACTCGCTGCGCACCCGCCGCGCCTACTTCGCCCAGCTGGAAGAGCGCGCCGCCCGGCTGGAGAAGGAGCGCGAGGCCCAGGCCAAGGTGGCCGTCGCCGCCGAGCGCGCCCGGATCGCCCGCGAGCTGCACGACGTCGTCGCGCACAACGTCTCCGTGATGGTGGTCCAGGCCGACGGCGCCGCCTACGTCCTCGACTCCGCCCCCGAGCAGGCGCGCAAGGCCCTGGAGACCATCTCCGGCACCGGCCGCCAGGCCCTCGCCGAGATGCGCCGGCTGCTCGGCGTACTGCGCACCGGCGAGCACAAGGAGGGCGGCGAGTACGTTCCGCAGCCCGACGTCGAACAGATCGACGACCTGGTGGAGAAGTGCCGGGGCGCCGGTCTCCCCGTCGACTTCAAGATCGAGGGCACCCCGCGCCCGCTGCCCAGCGGCGTGGAGCTGACGGCGTACCGCATCGTGCAGGAGGCCCTCACCAACACGCGGAAGCACGGCGGTCCGAACACCGGAGCGAGCGTGCGCCTGGTCTACTTCGACGACGGCCTCGGCCTGCTTGTCGAGGACGACGGCAAGGGCGCCCCGCACGAGCTGTACGAGGAGGGCGGCGCCGACGGACAGGGGCACGGCCTGATCGGCATGCGGGAGCGGGTCGGCATGGTGGGCGGCACCCTGGACGCGGGCCCGCGCCCGGGCGGCGGCTTTCGCATCAGCGCCCTGCTGCCGCTGAAACCCGCCCACTGACACGTGCACGTTCGATATGAGTGTGCATGTTCGATCTACCGGAGGACCCCGCCATGCTCATCCGCGTGATGCTCGTCGACGACCAGGTGCTGCTGCGCACCGGGTTCCGGATGGTGCTCGACGCCCAGCCGGACATGGAGGTCGTCGCCGAGGCGGGCGACGGCGTCGAGGCACTCCAGGTGCTGCGGGAGACCGAGGTCGACGTGGTGCTGATGGACGTCCGCATGCCGAAGCTCGACGGGGTGGAGACCACCCGGCGCATCTGCCAGGGCGAGGACCCGCCCAAGGTGCTCATCCTGACCACCTTCGACCTCGACGAGTACGCCTTCTCGGGGCTGAAGGCGGGCGCGTCCGGCTTCATGCTCAAGGATGTGCCGCCCGGCGAACTCCTCACCGCCATCCGCTCCGTGCACAGCGGCGACGCGGTCGTCGCCCCCTCGACGACCCGCCGCCTCCTCGACCGCTTCGCACCCATGCTGCCGAGCACCGGCAAGCAGCCCCAGCACAAGGAGTTGGACCGCCTCACCGACCGCGAGCGCGAGGTGATGATCCTGGTCGCCCAGGGCCTGTCCAACGGCGAGATCGCGGCGCGGCTGGTCCTGTCGGAGGCGACGGTGAAGACCCATGTGGGCCGCATCCTGACCAAGCTGGGGCTGCGGGACCGGGTGCAGGTGGTTGTGCTCGCGTACGAGACGGGGCTGGTGCGGGCGGGCGGGGGCGGCTGAGCGCGGCTCGCGGGTGCGGTGGCGGTCCCCTGGAGCGGGGGTGCCTGCCGCCGGTTCACGGAGGGCGGTCCGGCCCGTGGTCGGCGTGAGCCGGGTCCGGGTCCGGGTCCGGGTCCGTGCACCGGGCGTAGGACTTCTGCGCCGCAGCCCACGGTGAGGCAGGTCGGCGGCGGTCCGGTGGTCCCGGCGACGAGGAGCCCGGCGGCGGGAGATCCCTGGCAGCGGGGTACGGTGCCGCAGCCCGCAGCCCGCAGCCCGCGCGTGGGCTGGACCCGTCGCCGTCGGCGGTGCTGACGGGTGGCTCTGCCCAGGTGGTCGTGGGCGGCTCGCGGCAGCACCGTGGTGCGTGGTGCCGGAACGGCCGGTCCGGGTTTTCGCTATCTGAGGATGCCCTCCAGGAAGTCGCTGCCCAGGCGGGCCACCATCGTCACGTCCAGCTGGTGCAGGACGTACTTGCCGCGGCGGCGGGTGGTCGTCAGGCCCGCCTTGCGCAGGACGCTGAGGTGCCGGGATATCTCGGGCGCCGTCATGTTGTGCGTGCGGGCCAGCTCGGTCGTCGTGAACGAGCTGCGGGCCAGCTGGCGGCAGAGGCGGATGCGGACCGGGTGGGACAGTGCCGTCAGCCGCAGGCCCAACTGCTCGACCGAGGGCGGGGCGGCGAGTTCGGGCGAGCCCGCCGGGTAGTGCAGGACCGGCTGCCAGCCGTACCG
The DNA here is from genome assembly GCF_002954775.1 of Streptomyces geranii. Taxonomy (GTDB): domain Bacteria; phylum Actinomycetota; class Actinomycetes; order Streptomycetales; family Streptomycetaceae; genus Streptomyces; species Streptomyces geranii. The sequence continues at coordinate 18,321 of NZ_PJME01000011.1, read as the reverse complement.
GTGCAGGACCATCAGGTGCGGCCAGCCCAGGCTCGTCGGGACGAGCAGGAGGCTGCCCGCGGCCGTGGTGTGGCCGTTGCCCAGCTTGTCGACCGTGATCCGGCCTGCGGCCTCGTCCAGCGTCACCGCGGACGACACCGAAGCCAGCGCCTCCGACAGGCCCTTGTGGCGCAGGAGGTCCGTCTTGTGGCGGGCGTCCGCCGTGAGCTGGGGGTGCAGCCGGGACCAGGTCTCCGCGAAGAAGGCCTCGTCGCAGTCGGCCAGCAGCTGCCGCAGCCAGGTGCGGATCCTGGGCGGGTCGTCCAGCAGCCGCCGGGTGAACCTGACCTGGAGGGGGCCGCGGCTGACGGCCAGGTCGAGGGCCCGCTGCCGGGCCCTGGGGTCGGCGAGCGCGCCCGCGCCCTGCTCGTCGTACGGCAGCGCGCAGGTGAACTCCAGGCAGGCGTCCACGAACTGTTCGTCCGCCAGCCGGTCCAGCTGGTCGAGTTCCCCGGTGAGTGTGCCGGCGGGCAGCGTGCCCGTGCCGAGGCCCGCGAACGGCAGGAACACGTCCGAGAACGTGGAGCGCCACAGGAAGTCCGCCTCGCACATCCGGTCGGCCAGATGCGGATCCAGGCCGGCGGTCACGCCCGTCGCCCAGCCCTGCAGCCGGGGGTGGTGCCCCGACTCGGTCAGCGCGTGCAGCGCCATGCCCAGCTCGGCCAGGGGCGAGGGCACGACGGCGATCTGCTCCCGCCCCAGCCCGCACACGTCGATGCTCACGCTCATGCAGCCATGGTGCACCCCACCACTGACAACGCCCCCGGCGAAGGCGCCTACAGCCGGGCCACGAACTCCGTCACCGCCGCCTTCACGTCGTCCGCCGTCCACTCAAGACCCGTGGCACGCACGAACACCTCGGTGACCGCGATCCCCGGACCGCCCCGGCCCCACTCGTTGGCGAACAGCAGGGTCCCCGTCTCCTCGCCCTGCCGGACGGCCGTCTCGGCGGCCACCTCGTGGTCGTACGGCAGCCAGACCTGGAACTCGTTGGTGTGCGGCACCTCCGGGTGTACGCGCGCCCACGGCATCCCGGCCGCCGCGAACCCCTCGCGCAGCGCGGCGGCGACCACGCGCGCGTGGGCCACGTACTCCGGCAGCCGGGGCAGCTCGCGGTCCAGGCCGATCAGGGCCGACAGGGCGGTCGGGAACTGCTGGAAGACCGCGCCGCCGTACCGGTGCCGCCAGGCCTTCGCCTCCTCGACCAGGGTCCTGGGACCGGCCAGCGCGGCACCGCCGTAACCGTCGAGGGACTTGTACAGCGACACGTAGACGCTGTCCGCGAGGCCCGCGATCTCGTCCAGGGGGCGGCCGAAGTGGGTGGTCGACTCCCACAGGCGGGCCCCGTCGAAGTGCACCACCGCGTCCCGCTCCCGTGCCGCCTCGACGACCTCGGACAGCTCCTCCCAGGTGGGCAGCACGAAACCGGCGTCCCTGAGGGGCAGTTCCAGCATCAGCGTCCCGAAGGGCTCGTCGAAGTCGCGCACCTCGGCGGCCGTCGGCGGCCTCGGCTCGTCCGTCAGCCGCAGCGGGCGCAGTCCGCTGACCGTGCTGAACGCGTTCCGCTCGTGCAACTCAGGGTGGGCGAGGGCGTGCAGGGCCACCGCGGGGTTGCCGGTACGGCCCGCCCAGCAGCGCAGGGCCACCTGCTGGGCCATCGTCCCCGTCGGGAAGAAGGCGGCTGCCTCCTTGCCGAGCAGCCCGGCGACCCGCTCCTCCAGGGTCTCCACGATGCCGCCGCCGTAGATGTCGGACGGCTCGTCCAGGTCGTACGAGTCCGCCGCCCCGTCGAGCAGTGCCAGCCGCTGCCCGACCGTGCCCAGGAACCCCGGGCGGGCCAGGACGCGTTCGGCGGTCCGCAGCACCGCCCGGCGCCGCAGCCGGCGCTCCGCCCTCTGGTCCTGCTCAGCGCCGGGTTCCTCGTCCGGTCGCCCGCCCTCTGCCGCCGTGTCGCTCATGCTCCGGATCATCCCGCGCGCGGGTCGGACGGTCACCCCGATTTCGGCCGGACCCCGTGTGCGGACGGCTCGCGGGTACCCACAGCCTGTGGACAACCGGACGCCCCTCGGACCGATCGCGTTAACATGACGAGAAATCGTCCGGTACATCGTCCGGTACCCCGAGCGGACTGGAACGGGAAGGCCGCCGTCGAGTGAGTACATTCCAACAGCCAGACCCCAGGGACCGCCCCGCGCGACTCACCGTCGGCGTCGTCGGCGCCGGACGCGTGGGCCCCGCCCTCGCCGCGTCCCTGCAACTCGCCGGGCACCGCCCGGTGGCCGTCTCCGGAGTCTCCGACGCCTCCGTCCGCCGGGCCGCCCAACTGCTCCCGGACGTGCCCGTCGTCTCGCCCGCCCAGGTCATGGAGCGCGCCGACCTGGTCCTGCTGACCGTCCCCGACGACGCCCTGCCCGGGCTCGTGGAGGGCCTCGCCGAGACCGGCGCCGTACGGCCGGGGCAGCTGCTCGTGCACACCTCCGGGCGGTACGGCGCGAAGGTCCTGGACCCCGCTCTGCGGGCCGGGGCGCTGCCGCTGGCCCTGCACCCCGCGATGACCTTCACCGGCACCGCCGTGGACGTCCAGCGGCTCGCCGGGTGCTCCTTCGGGGTCACCGCGCGCCCCGAGCTGCGGCTGGCCGCCGAGGCCCTCGTCATCGAGATGGGCGGCGAGCCCGAGTGGATCGCCGAGGAGAGCCGCCCGCTCTACCACGCGGCCCTCGCCCTGGGCGCCAACCACCTGGTCACCCTGGTCGCCGAGTCCATGGAGCTGCTGCGCGCGGCCGGCGTCGACGCCCCCGACCGGATGCTCGGCCCGCTCCTCGGCGCCGCCCTGGACAACGCGCTGCGCTCCGGGGACGCGGCGCTCACCGGGCCCGTCGCGCGCGGGGACGCCGGTACGGTCGCCGCGCATGTCGCGGAGCTGCGCAAGCACTCCCCGCAGAGCGTCGCCGCCTATCTGGCGATGGCCCGCGCGACCGCCGACCGCGCCCTCGCCCACGGCCTCCTCAAGCCGGAGCTGGCCGAGGACCTGCTCGGGGTGCTCGCCGGGGGCACCAACCCGCCCGCGAGTCCCGAGAGCCCCAACAGTGCCGGGGGAGACCGATGAGCAGCCGTTTCTGGGGAATCCTGTCCGACACCGACGACCTCGCGGACGCCCACGCGCACCTCGGGGCGCCCGGACACAACGCCGTCGTCATGACCATGGGCGCCCTTCACGAAGGCCACGCCGCTCTGATCCGGGCCGCTCGCGAACACGTCGGCCCGAAGGGCTTCGTGGTCGTCACCGTCTTCGTCAACCCCCTCCAGTTCGGCCAGGGCGAAGACCTCGACCGCTACCCGCGCACCCTCGACGCCGACGTGAAACTCGCCGAACAGGCGGGCGCGGACGCGGTGTTCGCCCCCTCCGTGGACGAGGTCTACCCGGGCGGGCAGCCCCAGGTGCGGATCAGCGCGGGCCCTATGGGGGAGCGGCTGGAGGGTGCCACCCGCCCCGGGCACTTCGACGGCGTCCTCACCGTCGTCGGCAAGCTCCTCCACCTCACCCGGCCCGACGTCGCCTTCTTCGGGCAGAAGGACGCCCAGCAGCTCGCGATGATCCGCCGGATGGTCCGCGACCTGAACTTCGGCGTGGAGATCGTCGGCGTACCGACCGTCCGCGAGGCCGACGGCCTGGCCCGCTCCAGCCGCAACCGCTACCTCTCCACCGAGGAACGGCGCACCGCGCTCGCGCTCTCCCAGGCCCTGTTCGCAGGCGGCGACCGGCACGCCGCGCAGGAGGCGCTGCGCGCGCGGGCCCGCGAAGTGCCCGCCACGCACGCGCGTGCCCAGGCCCTCAGCGCCATCGGCGAGTCCCGTGCCGCCGCCGACGCGCACGCCGTCGCCAAGGTCCCCGGCGGCAGCCCCGCGGCCGTCCGGGCCGCCGCCCGCCTCGTCCTGGACGACGCGGCCCGCCTCAGACCCCCACTGGTCCTCGACTACCTCGCCCTGGTCGACCCGGCCGACTTCACCGACATCCCGGACGACTTCACGGGCGAAGCCGTCCTCGCCGTCGCAGCCAAGGTCGGGACGACCCGGCTGATCGACAACATCCCTCTCGTTTTCGGAACCCCCGGAGCCGCCTCGTGAGCACCACAGGCCCCACCCCCGGTACCGCCACCGGCATACGGCTGCACGCCCCCGCCCCCGGCTGGGCCCTGACCGCGGACGTCGTGGTCGTCGGCTCCGGCGTCGCCGGGCTCACCGCGGCCCTGCGCTGCGACGCGGCCGGCCTCAAGGCGGTCGTCGTCACCAAGGCCCGCCTCGACGACGGCTCCACCCGCTGGGCCCAGGGCGGCATCGCGGCGGCCCTGGGGGAGGGCGACACCCCCGAACAGCACCTGGACGACACCCTGGTGGCCGGCGCGGGCCTGTGCGACGAGGAGGCCGTACGCATCCTCGTCACCGAGGGACCCGACGCCGTACGACGGCTCATCGAGACCGGCGCCCACTTCGACGAGTCCTCCGAAGGAGGACTGGAGCTGACCCGCGAGGGCGGCCACCACCGGCGCCGGATAGCGCACGCGGGCGGCGACGCGACCGGCGCGGAGATCTCCCGCGCCCTCGTCGAGGCCGTCCGCGCGCGGGGCCTGCGCACGGTCGAGAACGCGCTCGTCCTGGACCTCCTGACCGACGCCGACGGCCGCACGGCGGGCGTCACCCTGCACGTCATGGGAGAGGGCCAGCACGACGGCGTCGGGGCCGTCCACGCGCCCGCCGTGGTCCTCGCGACCGGCGGCATGGGCCAGGTCTTCTCGGCGACCACCAACCCGTCCGTGTCCACGGGAGACGGTGTCGCCCTGGCGCTCCGCGCGGGTGCCGAGGTCAGCGACCTGGAGTTCGTCCAGTTCCACCCCACGGTGCTCTTCCTGGGCGCCGACGCCGAGGGCCAGCAGCCGCTCGTCTCCGAGGCGGTACGCGGTGAGGGCGCCCATCTCGTCGACGCCGACGGCGTGCGCTTCATGACCGGCCAGCACGAACTCGGCGAACTCGCGCCCCGGGACATCGTCGCCAAGGGCATCATGCGCCGCATGCAGGAGCAGGGCGCTGAGCACATGTTCCTGGACGCCCGGCACTTCGGCGCCCACATGTGGGAGACCCGCTTCCCGACGATCCTCGCCTCCTGCCGAGCCCACGGCATCGACCCGGTCACCGAGCCCGTCCCGGTCGCCCCCGCCGCCCACTACGCCTCCGGCGGCGTCCGCACCGACTCCCGGGGCCGTACGACCGTCCCCGGCCTGTACGCGTGCGGCGAGGTCGCCTGCACCGGCGTCCACGGCGCCAACCGACTCGCCTCCAACTCGCTCCTGGAGGGCCTGGTCTACGCCGAGCGCATCGTCGCCGACATCACCGAGGCCCACGCCGGGAACGGCCTCCACGCGCGCGTGCCCGCACCCGTCCCGCACCCCGAGAAGCCCGCGCACCCGCTCCTCGAACCCGAGACCCGCTTCACGATCCAGCGCATCATGACCGAGGGCGCCGGCGTCCTGCGCTCCGCCGCCTCCCTGGACACCGCCGCCGAGGCCCTCCAGCGGCTGCACACCGACGCCCGCGGTGCCCTCGACGAGAACGGCAAGACCGCGGAGCCCGGCGTCGACACCTGGGAGGCCACCAACCTCCTGTGCGTGGCCCGCGTCCTGGTCACCGCCGCCCGCCTCCGCGAAGAGACCCGGGGCTGCCACTGGCGCGAGGACCACGCCGAGCGCGACGACACCGCCTGGCACCGCCACATCGTCGTACGGCTGAATCCCGACCGGACGCTGGCCGTACACACCACCGACACCGCAGACTTCCCCCCGACCCGGCCGCATCAGCCGGAGCACCGTCCCCAGGAGCAGTGACAGACGTGAGCACCCCCGACCTTCCCCTCGCCCAGAGCGGCGGCTGCGGCGACGGCTGCGCCTGCGGCGCCGACCCCGACATGGCGGACGAGGTGTACCTGGAGTGCGGCCTCGATCCCGCACTCGCCGCCCTCCTCGCCGACGCCGGCCTCGACCCCCTTGAGGTCGAGGACATCGCCAACGTCGCCATCCAGGAGGACCTGGACGGCGGCGTCGACGTGACGACCGTCGCGACCATCCCCGAGGAGGCCCGCGCCACCGCCGACTTCACCGCCCGCGAGGGAGGCGTCGTCGCAGGCCTCAGGATCGCCGAGGCGGTCGTCTCCGTGGTCTGCACCGACGAGTTCGAGGTCGAGCGGCACGTCGAGGACGGCGACCGCGTGGAGGCGGGCCAGAAGCTCCTGTCGGTCACCACCCGCACCCGCGACCTCCTGACGGCCGAGCGCAGCGCGCTCAACCTCCTGTGCCGCCTCTCCGGCATCGCGACCGCCACGCGCGCGTGGGCGGACGTCCTGGAGGGCACCAAGGCCAAGGTCCGCGACACCCGCAAGACGACCCCCGGGCTGCGCTCCCTGGAGAAGTACGCGGTCCGCTGCGGCGGCGGCGTCAACCACCGCATGTCCCTCTCGGACGCGGCCCTCGTCAAGGACAACCACGTGGTCGCCGCCGGCGGCGTCTCCCAGGCCTTCAAGGCCGTACGGGACGCCTTCCCGGACGTACCGATCGAGGTCGAGGTCGACACCCTGCACCAGCTGCGCGAGATCGTCGACGCGGGCGCCGACCTGATCCTCCTGGACAACTTCACCCCCGGCGAGTGCGACGAGGCGGTCGCGGTCGTCGACGGTCGCGCCGTCCTGGAGGTGTCGGGCCGGCTGATCCTCAAGAACGCCAAGGAATACGCCGACACAGGGGTCGACTTCCTGGCGGTCGGCGCCCTCACCCACTCCTCGCCGATCCTCGACATCGGTCTCGACCTGCGAGCGGCGGAGTAGGTACAAGGCCATGCTGCTGACCATCGACGTGGGAAACACGCACACCGTCCTCGGGCTCTTCGACGGCGACGAGATCGTCGAACACTGGCGCATCTCCACGGACGCGCGCCGTACCGCCGACGAACTCGCGGTCCTCCTCCAGGGCCTCATGGGCATGCACCCGCTCCTCGGCGACGAGCTGGGCGACGGCATCGACGGCATCGCCATCTGCGCGACCGTGCCGTCGGTGCTGCACGAGCTGCGCGAGGTGACGCGGCGCTACTACGGCGATGTGCCCGCGGTACTGGTCGAACCCGGCGTGAAGACGGGCGTACCGATCCTCACCGACAACCCCAAGGAGGTCGGCGCGGACCGCATCATCAACGCGGTAGCGGCGGTCGAGCTGTACGGGGGTCCCGCGATCGTCGTCGACTTCGGTACGGCGACGACGTTCGACGCGGTGTCCGCGCGCGGGGAGTACGTGGGCGGGGTGATCGCGCCGGGTATCGAGATCTCGGTCGAGGCGCTGGGCGTGAAGGGCGCCCAGCTCCGCAAGATCGAGGTGGCCCGGCCCCGGGCGGTGATCGGGAAGAACACGGTCGAGGCGATGCAGGCGGGGATCATCTACGGGTTCGCCGGGCAGGTGGACGGTGTGGTGACCCGGATGGCGAAGGAGCTGGCGGAGGATCCGGACGATGTGACGGTGATCGCTACGGGTGGGCTGGCGCCGATGGTGCTGGGGGAGGCGTCGGTGATCGACGAGCACGAGCCGTGGCTGACGTTGATCGGGCTGAGGCTGGTGTACGAGCGGAACGTGTCCCGCATGTGAGTCCCCCCGCCGCGCTCGTTCAGCGCGATACGGGGGTTCGGGGGCGAGGAATGTTCGTTTCGCACCGCCAGGTGGGTGGCTTCCTGTTGGATACCCCCTTTCCGATGCCGAGTTTGTCTGATTAGCGCGTATCGTCGCCGCATGCCCACGCCATTCGGATCTCGCGGCGGCATGGCGTTCGGTGCGGAGGAGCTGCGTGTGCTCCGCCGTGCTCTCGCCCTCGCCCTCCACCCCGGCCCCGCCTCCGCGGAGGACGTCCAGGACTGTCTCCGGCTCGCCGAGTCCGTCGACGAGGCGACGCATGAGGCGGCCCGGCTGCGGGCCTTCCTCGTGGCCGACCTCGCCCGCTACCGTGCCGCCCTCCCCGGCACCGCCGCCGGCTACCTCACGCTCCTGGAGGAGGCCCTGGGCGCCGGGTACCGCCCGCACCCGGACGACCTCGCCGCCCTCCGCGCCCTGCGCGGCAACCCGGCCGCGGCGGCCCTCCTGGACCGCTGTCTGCGCCACGCGGAACGGGACGTACGGGCCCGGCTGGGCGCCAGGGTGACCGGCCGCGCGCCGGTCGCGCCGACCGTGCCCGCCTCCCGTACCCGGCTGCTGGCCCTGCCCGGCGGTCTCGCCACCCAGGAGCCCGGCCGCAGGCCCGGCGAGAAGCCCGCGGAGAAGCCGCACGAGCGCCCCGCTCCCGCGCCCGCCGCCCCCAAGCCCGACCGGCCCATCCCCACCCCCGGCGAGGTCTTCCCGCGCCGCAAGCCGAGCCCGCCCGCGAATCCCCCGCAGCAGCTCGCCGCGGGCTGAACCGAGCACGACCCCACAAAGGCCCGGGCCCCCGCCCGGGCCTTTCGGCGTGCTGGATACCCTGGGCCCATGGACTACGTCTCCGCGCTCGTGCCCCCGGTAGTGATGGCCGCGCTCTTCATCGGTGTGATCGTGACGATGGTCAAGAGCCAGGGCGGTGCCAACAAGGCCAAGGAGGACGCCGTCGTCGACGCCACCCTCGCCCGCGCCGAGCAGACCCGGCAGGCCACGCAGGACGCGCAGGAGCGCCCCGCCTCGTAGAGGTTTGAGCAGGTAAGCGCACGTCCATCGCGCTATTCACCCTTTCTCCCACTACTGTGCTGAGTTGTGCCTCGCCCATTGGGAGAACTCGAAGACGCGGTCATGACGCGGGTGTGGAAGTGGAACCGCCCGGTCACCGTTCGAGAAGTCCTGGAAGACCTTCAGCAGGAACGGTCCATCGCGTACACCACGGTGATGACCGTTTTGGACAATCTCCATCAGAAGGGCTGGGTCCGTCGCGAGGCGGAAGGCCGGGCCTATCGATATGAGGCGGTCTCCACCCGGGCCGCCTACGCGGCGGCGCTGATGAACGACGCGTGGTCGCAGAGCGACAACCCCGCCGCCGCTCTCGTCGCGTTCTTCGGCATGATGAGCGAAGAACAGCGGCTGGACCTCAGGGATGCCGTTCGCATCGTCCAAGGGCCGGAACAGGCAGAACCAGCCGAACGGCCCGAGCGGGCGGAAGTCGCGGAACATACCGCCTACGAGAACCCCGCCTCGGCCCAGGGCCGCACCGGGCGATAGCGTCCGCTCATGTCAGCGACGCGCCCCGAAGTCACAGCGAAAGCCATCACCGTCCGGCGGGCCAGGACCAGCGATGTCCAGGCCGTACGCGGACTCCTTGACTCGTTCGTCCGGGGCCGTATCCTGCTCGACAAAGCGACGGTGACACTTTACGAGGACATCCAGGAGTTCTGGGTCGCCGAACGCGACGACAACGGCGAGGTCGTGGGGTGCGGAGCTCTCCACGTGATGTGGGAAGACCTCGCCGAAGTCCGCACTCTCGCGGTGAACCCGGACCTGAAGGGTTCCGGTGTAGGGCATCAGTTGCTGGAGAAGTTGCTGCAGACCGCCCGCTGGCTCGGCGTTCGGCGCGTTTTCTGTCTGACCTTTGAAGTGGACTTCTTCGGGAAGCACGGCTTCGTGGAGATCGGTGAGACGCCCGTTGACACCGATGTCTACGCCGAGCTACTGCGTTCCTATGACGAGGGTGTCGCGGAGTTCCTCGGTCTCGAACGAGTGAAACCGAACACCTTGGGCAACAGTCGGATGCTTCTGCATCTGTGATCGGGCATCCGTGATCGGGCATCGGCAATTCCTGTGGGCCGCCTGCCCAGGTTCCCTATGTCCGAAACGCGCACGTTTCCGGTCGGGGGAAGGGCGGCCGGTCTCTCCCGGGGGTTTGTGTTTTTCCGGCAAAAGCGGTTTGCTTTCCGACGTACTGCAGTACTGCATATAACAGGGGATGCGAAACAGCGGCGCTCGCCGCAGGCATCGGCTCCCACGTTATCGATGAAAGGAAATCCGGTGGCACAGAAGGTTCAGGTCCTTCTTGTCGACGACCTCGACGGCGGCGAGGCGGACGAGACCGTGACGTTCGCGTTGGACGGCAAGACGTTCGAGATCGATCTCACGACTGCCAATGCTGACAAGCTTCGTGGTCTTCTCGAGCCTTACGTGAAGGGCGGACGCCGTACCGGTGGCCGTGCTTCGGGTGGGCGTGGAAAGGCGCGTGTCGCTTCCGGCGGCAGCCAGGACACCGCGCTGATCCGTGCTTGGGCGAAGGAGAACGGTCACGACGTCAACGACCGCGGCCGTGTTCCCGCGACCATTCGTGAGGCTTACGAGAAGGCCAACGGCTGAGCGCTCACGCGCCGCAGTCGGATGCGATGGCATTGCGTCGCCAGCGTGTCCACCAGCCGTACGAGATCGGGGGTGCCTCCGGTGCCCCCCAGGGCCGACATCGTCGGCAGCGGGATTTCCGTCCCGCGCCTTGTTTCAGGGGGCCGCAGCCAGACAGCGGCCCCCTGCGGATTTGGCGGACCGGTACGCCCCGCGGGGCGGTCCGCGACGACGGGCGGCCCCGGCGGCCGGGGCGCCTCGATCCGGCCGCCCGCGCCGATCGCCCGCAGATCCGCCGCGAGCCCGCCCCACTCCAGCCAGTCCAGCAGCCCCGGCAGCTCGTCCGCACTCCCCGCCGCGACCAGCAGCAGCAGCCGGTCCCCGCACCGGGCCACCGGGAAAGCCGCCGCCCGCCGCTGCCCCGGGTGCCGCAACGCCGCCAGGCCCGCCTCGGCCGGCACGTCCAGGACGTCGAAGCAGGGGCCGACGGCCAGCCGCAGCGGAATCCCCGCCGAGCCGGAACCGGGCACTGTCGGCCATCCCAGTTCGTTCTCGTACCAGTGCCGTACGTCATCGACGCCGTCGTCCGGATCGAGCGGGCGGCGCGGAAGGGGGACCGTGGGAACCATGCGAAGCCAACCGCCGCGAAGGGCCGCGAGTTACGCTGGGTTCCCTTGCGGATGCGCGGAGTTCCGATTTCGGGGACGCCCGGAGCTGTTCGGCGGCGCAAGGTTGTTCGCCCGTAGCGGAGGGAACCGGTGCATCCGGCATGGAGTGTCAGTCCGTACGGGTAAGACATCCCTAGTGGGAGGGGGCGACACGCAGAAAAGGCCGTCTCACGTTCGCCATCGGCGTACTGATAGTGAGGGTAACTGCCTGGCCTGCGGGAACATCGTCTCGCACGATCGGGTTGGAGCATATGTCGGCGTACGGGGTCAGGAGGCTGTGTTGGTTCTCGGTCCGGTGTCGGCAGTTGGAATGAGCGGTCCCCGCTTGCGGGACTAAGCTGCGGAAGGACAGGGAGGGGAGCGTCCCCTTACTGCCTGACCGCTCTGAGGAGCGATTAACGATGTTCGAGAGGTTCACCGACCGCGCGCGGCGGGTTGTCGTCCTGGCTCAGGAAGAAGCCCGGATGCTCAACCACAACTACATCGGCACCGAGCACATCCTCCTGGGCCTGATCCACGAGGGTGAGGGTGTCGCCGCTAAGGCCCTGGAGAGCCTCGGGATTTCGCTCGAGGCGGTCCGCCAGCAGGTGGAGGAGATCATCGGGCAGGGGCAGCAGGCCCCGTCCGGGCACATCCCCTTCACCCCCCGTGCCAAGAAGGTCCTGGAGCTGTCGCTCCGCGAGGCCCTTCAGCTGGGCCACAACTACATCGGCACGGAGCACATCCTGCTCGGCCTGATCCGTGAGGGCGAGGGCGTCGCCGCCCAGGTCCTGGTCAAGCTGGGCGCAGATCTCAACCGGGTGCGGCAGCAGGTCATCCAGCTGCTCTCCGGTTACCAGGGCAAGGAGACCGCCACCGCCGGCGGCCCCGCCGAGGGCACCCCCTCGACGTCCCTGGTCCTCGACCAGTTCGGCCGGAACCTCACCCAGGCGGCTCGTGAGTCCAAGCTCGACCCGGTCATCGGGCGCGAGAAGGAGATCGAGCGGGTCATGCAGGTGCTGTCCCGCCGTACGAAGAACAACCCGGTCCTCATTGGTGAGCCCGGCGTCGGCAAGACCGCCGTCGTCGAAGGTCTCGCCCAGGCGATCGTCAAGGGCGAGGTGCCCGAGACCCTCAAGGACAAGCACCTCTACACCCTGGACCTCGGCGCGCTGGTCGCCGGCTCCCGCTACCGCGGTGACTTCGAGGAGCGCCTGAAGAAGGTCCTCAAGGAGATCCGCACCCGCGGCGACATCATCCTGTTCATCGACGAGCTGCACACGCTCGTGGGTGCGGGTGCCGCCGAGGGCGCCATCGACGCGGCTTCGATCCTGAAGCCGATGCTGGCCCGCGGTGAGCTGCAGACCATCGGTGCGACGACCCTGGACGAGTACCGCAAGCACCTTGAGAAGGACGCGGCCCTTGAGCGCCGCTTCCAGCCGATCCAGGTGGCGGAGCCTTCCCTCCCCCACACGATCGAGATCCTCAAGGGCCTGCGCGACCGGTACGAGGCGCACCACCGTGTCTCGATCACCGACGAGGCCCTGGTGCAGGCGGCGACGCTCGCCGACCGCTACATCTCGGACCGCTTCCTGCCGGACAAGGCGATCGACCTCATCGACGAGGCCGGTTCCCGGATGCGCATCCGCCGGATGACCGCGCCGCCGGACCTCCGCGAGTTCGACGAGAAGATCGCCGGCGTCCGCCGCGACAAGGAGTCCGCGATCGACTCGCAGGACTTCGAGAAGGCCGCCTCTCTCCGCGACAAGGAGAAGCAGCTCCTCGCCGCGAAGGCCAAGCGGGAGAAGGAGTGGAAGGCCGGCGACATGGACGTCGTCGCCGAGGTCGACGGCGAGCTGATCGCCGAGGTCCTCGCGACCGCGACCGGCATCCCGGTCTTCAAGCTGACCGAGGAGGAGTCGTCCCGCCTGCTGCGCATGGAGGACGAGCTCCACAAGCGGGTCATCGGCCAGAAGGACGCCGTCAAGGCGCTCTCGAAGGCGATCCGCCGTACGCGTGCCGGTCTGAAGGACCCGAAGCGCCCCGGTGGTTCGTTCATCTTCGCCGGTCCGTCCGGTGTCGGTAAGACCGAGCTGAGCAAGGCCCTGGCCGAGTTCCTCTTCGGTGACGAGGACGCGCTGATCTCCCTCGACATGTCGGAGTTCAGCGAGAAGCACACGGTCTCGCGGCTCTTCGGTTCGCCCCCCGGCTACGTGGGCTACGAAGAGGGCGGCCAGCTGACGGAGAAGGTGCGGCGCAAGCCGTTCTCGGTGGTCCTCTTCGACGAGGTCGAGAAGGCCCACCCGGACATCTTCAACTCGCTGCTGCAGATCCTGGAGGACGGTCGCCTGACCGACTCCCAGGGCCGGGTCGTGGACTTCAAGAACACGGTCATCATCATGACGACCAACCTCGGCACGCGGGACATCTCCAAGGGCTTCAACCTGGGCTTCGCGGCCTCCGGTGACAAGAAGTCCAACTACGAGCGCATGAAGAACAAGGTCTCGGACGAGCTCAAGCAGCACTTCCGCCCCGAGTTCCTCAACCGAGTCGACGACGTCGTCGTCTTCCCGCAGCTCACCCAGGACGACATCCTCCAGATCGTCGACCTGATGGTCGGCAAGGTGGACGAGCGCCTCAAGGACCGGGACATGGGCATCGAGCTGTCCCAGGCCGCCAAGGAGCTGCTGTCCAAGAAGGGTTACGACCCTGTCCTGGGCGCGCGTCCGCTGCGTCGCACGATCCAGCGGGAGATCGAGGACACGCTGTCGGAGAAGATCCTCTTCGGCGAGCTGCGCCCCGGTCACATCGTGGTCGTCGATGTGGAGGGCGAGGGCGAGACCGCTGCCTTCACCTTCCGCGGCGAGGAGAAGTCGGCACTGCCCGACGTCCCGCCGATCGAGCAGGCGGCCGGCGGTGCGGGGCCGAACCTGAGCAAGGAGGCGTGACCCTCCGGGGTTGAGCCCAAGAAAGGGGCCGGTGCTTTCCAGCACCGGCCCCTTTCGTATGCCCGATGGGGTGACCTACGACAGCTGGCCGTCGTAGTCCGGGAGCTTGTACGTCTTCTCGGCGTGGCCGCCCGACAGGTCGGTGGCGCTGTTGCCGATGTTGGCGATGATCGTGTAGCCCTTCGACTCGATGTCGACGCGCTGCGCGGTCTTGTAGTCGGCCACGTTCTTGAAGAGGTCGATCAGGTTGCGGACGTACAGCCCGGTGACGTTGTAGCCGACGTACGTGAGGTTGTACTTCGTCAGGGCCTTGATGATGTCCGGGCGCGCGGTCACGAAGAAGAGGGCGACGCCGTGCTGCTGGGCGTACTGGGCGACCTTCAGGACGGGCGCGTTGGCCGGCGACGGGTAGCTGAAGCCGAAGTCGGTCTCCAGGGTGGTGTTGTCGATGTCGAAGACGATCGCCTGCTTCTCACCCGCCGACGCGGCGGCGATGCGCTGCTTGAGGTAGGGCAGCGCCTGGTCCATCACGGCCTGGCAGTCCGCCTGCCAGGTGGCGTAGTCGACGTCCTCGGCGGCTGCGGCCGTCGACACGGACGCGGTGGCGGCCGTGGTGGTCGCCGCCTGGGCGACGCCGGGCCCGGTCAGGGTGACCGCTGCGACGGCGGCGACGGCGGTCAGACCGATACGGCGGGTCCAGGGCGTCCAGGAACCTGTTGTCATCGGGGTGGGGGTCCTCTCACGTGGGTCCGTGCGGTGCCGGGGACTGCGGATGTCAGCAGATGTCAGGGGCATGCTTGCGGGAGTGAGTGGCGCTTGCGGGAAGGGAACATTACTCACGGGTAGCGGCGAGATGCCAGTAGCCGGAGCGGGTTTATTTCGGCTCGGGACCGGGGTGGCGTGGGTCCCATTGCGCGCGTCACAGTCGTGCGTCTGCGGGCCTGTGGGCCAGTGACATGACGCATAGGTGAAATGTCCGTTACTAAGGCGGTTAGTGAGTGACTGGGCGCGTGGAGGGTGGTTTGTGCGGTGCGGCGGCTTCGTTCGCTTTGTCAATAAGTGGGTAAATTTATAGTTAACTACTACCTTGTGTCGTAGGGCAGGGGTTTGGGGATGGGTGGGGGCCGGGGGTACCAAGGGGTTTCCCATCCGGCAGCGTCGCCTGTGCCGGATGGTTTTTCTGTCCCCGTCCCCATGAGGTTCCGATGATCCAGCGCGCCACCACCACCCGTGTCTCCCGTATCTCCGTTCTGGCCGCAGGGCTCGGGGCGTCGGTCGTGCTGGGCGCGACCGGGGTCGCCGCAGCCGCCGAGACCGGTACGACGAGTGCCGCGCAGGTGCAGACCGTCGCCGCGAAGGCCGCTGCCAAGAAGGCCGCCTCCTGGGTGGACCCGGTCAAGAAGTACACGCTCAGCGCCAGCTTCAACCAGGCCGGCAACATGTGGTCGTCCACCCACTCCGGCCAGGACTTCGCCGTACCGAGCGGCACCAAGGTCGTCGCCGCGCACGGCGGTACGGTCGTCAAGGCCGGCGGCAACGGCGCCGGTGACGGGTCCGCGTACGGCAATGCCGTCGTGATCAAGCACGGCAACGGGACGTACTCGCAGTACGCCCATCTGTCGAAGATCAACGTGAAGGTCGGCCAGGTCGTGGCCACCGGGCAGCGGATCGCCCTGTCCGGCAACACGGGCAACTCCAGCGGGCCGCACCTGCACTTCGAGATCCGTACGACCGCGAACTACGGCTCGGCCGTCGACCCGGTGGCGTTTCTGCGGGCCAAGGGTGTGACTGTCTGACGAAGGGGTGGGGGCGCGCTGCCGTTACGGCTGGTCCGTGCCCCCGTGGGCCTGGGTGACCAGGCCGATCGCGACCTCCAGTACGGCCTTGCGCTTCTCGTCCGCGTCGCCCGCGAGGTCCTGGAGCACGAACATCCCCGCGTGCAGCGTGAACATCGCGCTGACGCAGCGGACCTGGTCGACCAGGGGGGCGTCCGGGTCGATGATGATCTCCCGCATGTCGAGCATCCGCGTCTTGAACATGTCGCCGATGCTCAGATCCCGTACCGTCGCCTGGTTCTCCTGCATGAAGCGGAAGAGCGGCGCCGCCTCGGACAGGGCCTCGCTGTAGCGGCGTACGATCTCCTGCTTCGTGGCCAGGGTGTGCGGCTGCCGCCTGCCCCAGTCGATGAGGTCCTGGATCGGCTTCGTCAGGTCCTCGAAGAGGCTGACGATGATCTCTTCCTTGGTCTTGAAGTGGTAGTAGAGCGCCGCCTTCGTGACGTCGAGGCGTTCGGCGATCTCCCGCAGCGAGGTCTTCTCGTAGCCCTGTTCGGCGAAGAGTTCGAGCGCCACGTCCTGGATGCGCTGGCGGGTGTCCCCGCGGCGGCGCTGCTTGGTGCGGTCCATTGCTCGTACTCCTGCTTCTCGGCGCGTGCTTCTCAACGCGCTGGTGAGTGCCCTTGGGACAAAACTTACTTGACGCCCGGCTAGTTACGGGTCTAGCTTCCCCAGTGTAGTCAACTTGCCGGGCGGCAAGTAAGTACGAGTGCACGAGCACGTGGGGGAGTGGGAGCCATGGCGGACACACAGACAGACGCGGGGGCCGGGGAACCGGCTGAGAAACAGCCGAGGAGCGTGCGGGTCGTCCTGCTCGCGCTGATGATCACGATGATGCTGGCGATGCTCGACAACATGATCGTCGGCACCGCGATGCCGACGATCGTGGGTGAACTGGGCGGGCTGGAGCATCTGTCCTGGGTCGTGACGGCGTACACGCTGGCGACCGCCGCCTCCACTCCGCTGTGGGGCAAGCTCGGTGACATGTACGGCCGCAAGGGCATCTTCATGTCGTCGATCGTGCTCTTCCTGATCGGCTCGGCGCTGAGCGGTATGGCCCAGGACATGGGGCAGCTGATCGGGTTCCGCGCGGTGCAGGGGCTCGGGGCCGGCGGTCTGATGGTCGGCGTCATGGCGATCATCGGTGACCTGATCCCGCCCCGGGAGCGGGGCAAGTACCAGGGCATGATGGCCGGCGTCATGGCCCTCGCGATGATCGGCGGACCGCTGATCGGCGGCACCATCACCGACCACTGGGGCTGGCGCTGGGCGTTCTACATCAACCTGCCGCTCGGGGTCGTCGCGCTCGCCGCGATCAGCGTGGTCCTGCATCTGCCGAACAAGCGGGCGCAGGCGCGGATCGACTACCTCGGCGCGGGGCTGCTGACCGTGGGCATCACCTCGATCGTGCTCGTCACCACCTGGGGCGGTACGGAGTACGCGTGGACGTCCGCCCGCATCATGGAGCTGATCGGGATCGGCGTCGCGGCTCTCGTCGGCTTCGTCTTCTGGCAGACCAAGGCGCCCGAGCCGGTCGTCCCGCTGCACATCTTCCGCAGCAGGAACTTCACCCTGATGTCCGTGATCGGGTTCATCACCGGGTTCGTGATGTTCGGCGCGACGCTGTTCCTGCCGCTGTACCAGCAGTCCGTGCAGGGCGCGTCCGCGACCAACTCGGGCCTGCTCCTCCTCCCGATGCTCGGCGCGATGCTGGTCACCTCGATGGTGGCCGGGCGGGTGACCACGAACACCGGGCGGTACAAGGTGTTCCCGGTGGTCGGCAGTGTGCTGATGGTCGTCGGCCTGTACCTGCTGTCGACGATGGACACGGGGACCTCGCGGTTCGCCTCCGGGGTGTTCATGGCCGTGGTCGGGCTTGGCATGGGCTGTCTGATGCAGATCACCATGCTGGTCGCGCAGAACAGCGTCGAGATGAAGGACATGGGCGTCGCGTCCTCGTCCACCACGCTCTTCCGTACGTTGGGTTCGTCGTTCGGCGTCGCGATCATGGGGGCGCTGTTCAACAACCGGGTGCAGGAGGTCATGGTCGAGCGGGGCGGGGCGCTGGGGTCGAAGGTGACCGAGCAGTCGGCGCAGCTGGATGCGGCGAGTCTGGCGAAGTTGCCGGAGGCGGTGCGGGAGGCGTATCAGCACGCGGTGTCGGCCGGGACGCACTCGGCGTTCCTGCTGGGGGCTGTGGTCGCGGTGTCGGCGGTGGTGGCGGCGGTGTTCGTGAAGGAGGTTCCGTTGAAGGGGGCGGGGCCTGAGAAGGGGGACGAGGGGGCGGGGCCGGGTTCGGTTCGGGCGTCGTCTGTGGTTGAGGCGGTCTGACGGGGTTTCCTCGCCCCCGCCGCCCCTACCCGTTCCCATCCTTCTGGGGGCTGCGCCCCCAGACCCCCCTTTGTCCTCAAACGCCGGACGGGCTGAAAGACCTAGCCCGTCCGGCGTTTGAGGACGAGGCCGTCAAGGCCGATCCACCCCCCACCCACCCCCG